>NZ_JBIAKJ010000006.1:0-613474 GCF_042872365.1 Streptomyces sp. NPDC005263
GGGTTCGGTGGGGGTGGCTGTAGCGCCATGCGGTTTGGTGGGGGTCGGGGCCGGGACGGGGGTGTCCGTCCTCGGTCTGGCGCGGAATCGGTCGGGTGTGTGGTGAGCGGTGTTGACGCGCCAGACGCTGCGGGCGGACACCCCCGTCCCGTCCCCTTCCCGCCGTGCGCGAGTGCCGGGAGCAGGGGGGCGGGCACCTGTCCCCGTCCCGTCTCGTGTGTGTGGCTGTCGGCTTGGCGGAGAATGGCCGGATGGCTGGTTCGGGTGAGGTGGCGCGGCACTGGCAGTACGCCGAGTTGCCGGGGGTGGATCTGCTGCGGGCGCGGTATGTACGGAAGGCCTTCGTGCGGCATACCCATGAACAGTTCGTCATCGCGGCCATCGCCGATGGGGTCGAGGTCTTTCACCATCGGGGGGCCGATCAGTACGCGGGGGCCGGGACGCTGGCGCTGGTGAATCCGGATACGGCACACACGGGGCGGGCCGGGGTGCCCGAGGGGTGGCGGTACGGGGCCGTGTACCCGTCGCCGGGGGTGGTGGCCGAGATCGCTGCCGAGACGACGGTGATACGCGGGACGCCTGGGTTCGTCCGGCCGGTGCTGGATGATCCGTACGCCGTTGAGCTGGTGCATCAGGTGCTGCGGGCCGCGGAGGAGGGGAACGCGCTGGCCGCGGACACGCTGTTGCGGGTCGCCGTGACGCGGCTGCTGCGGTTGAACGGCGGGGCGCTTCCGCAGCGGAAGGTGCGGACGGCGGGGGCCCGGGTCGCGGCACGCGCGCGGGCCGTGCTGGAGGAGCGGATGGTGGAGCCGCCGACACTGGAGAGGCTGGCCGGTGATCTGGGGACCAGTCCGTTCGCGTTGTTGCGGGCGTTCCGCGGGGCGTACGGGATGCCGCCGCATGCCTGGCTCACGGATGCGCGAGTACGGCGGGTGCGGCGGTTGCTGGACGCCGGGTCCGCACCGGCCGAGGCCGCCGTCGCGGTGGGGTTCACGGATCAGTCGCATCTGAATCGGCACTTCACGCGGATCGTGGGGGTGCCTCCGGGCGCGTACCGGCGTGAGCGCAAGAACGTACAAGACGCCAGGGGCGGGCTCTTTCTACCGTCCGGTGCGTGACGGAACAGACAGCTCGCGTGGACAAGCGTGACGGTGGGGACAAACCCGACTCCGCCGTCGTCAGAGACGCGCTCGGGGTCGGGGTGGCCGTCGGGCTGTCCGGGTTCGCCTTCGGGGTGACCTCGGCGGGGAGCGGACTCACACTCCTGCAGACCTGTGCGCTCAGCCTCCTGGTGTTCACGGGAGCGTCGCAGTTCGCGCTGGTGGGGGCGCTCGCGGCGGGTGGGAATCCGCTGACGGCCGCCGCGGGCGCGTTCTTCCTGGGGGTACGCAATGCCTTCTACGGACTGCGGTTGTCGCAGTTGCTGGCCCTGCCGCGCGCGGTGCGGCCGTTCGCCGCGCAGTGGGTCATCGACGAGACGACGGCTGTGGCGCTCGCGCAGCCCACGCGGCGAAGCGTGCGGATCGGGTTCACCGTGACAGGGCTCAGCCTCTACGTTCTGTGGAACCTCACCACACTGGTCGGCGCCCTGGGGGCCGAGGCCATAGGGGACACCGACACATGGGGGCTCGACGCGGCGGGTCCCGCGGTGTTCCTGGCGCTTCTGGCTCCCATGCTGACGAACGGTGTCGAGCGTGCCGTCGCCGGGCTCGCGGTACTCCTGGGGCTCGGCCTGCTGCCGGTGCTGCCCGCGGGCGTGCCGGTTCTGGTGGCCGCGCTGGCGGCGCCGGTCGTGCTGTGGGCGCACGGGCGGAGCACGGGCCCGGCCGCCCGGGGAGGGGACCGATGAGCGTCTGGATCGCGATCGGTGTGACCGCCCTGGGGTGTTACGCCGTCAAGCTCGTCGGGCTGCTCGTGCCTGCCGGTGCCCTCGAGCGGCCTCTCGTGAAGCGCCTCGCCGCGCTGCTGCCGGTGGCTCTGCTGGCCGCTCTCACGGCCCAGCAGACCTTCGCAGACGGGCATGAGCTGGCGATCGACGCCCGGGCCGCCGGAGTCGCGGCGGCTGCCGTGGCGCTGGTTCTGCGGGCCCCCTTCCTGCTGGTGGTCGCCGCCGCGGTGGTGGTGACCGCCGGAGTGCGGGCCGTGGGGGGATGAGCTGCTCGGTCAGCCCACGGGGCGCCCGTACGCGCGCAGGGTGCGCAGCGCCTCGATCGTCACCGCGGGGCGGGCCTCCAGGGCGGTACCGGGAGCCCATTGGCGCCAGCGGATCGGCCAGCCACCGTCCTCCTGCTGTTCGCCGGCCAGGAAGTCCAGGGAGCGGGCCATCTCGTGGTCCGTGAACCATGCGCGCGCGAGTGAGGTCGGCGTCTTCGCGTAGTCGTGCGGGAAGTGGTGCTCGCCGGGGGCGTACCCCGGCGCGACCGGGGACGCGTCGAGGCGGTCCGGGTCCAGCGCCACGAGCCGGTTCTCACGTACCAGGCGACCCAGGCGGTCGGCGGCCACCTCCGCGCGCGGGCGGTCGGGAACGGAGTCCAGGAAGATCACTGCGGCCTGGATCTCGTACGGGTGGGACCGCTGCATGGACTCTACGGCCTGCCAGCAGAAGTCCGTGGCCCGGAACAGCCAGGCGTGCCACACCTCGTTGCGGTGCAGGAGGCCCACCACCGGCCCGGTGGCGAGGAGTTCGCCCGGCGGGTCGTCCGGGATGGGGATGAACGGGGCCGCCGGATAGCCACGCTGGCTGGGATGAATCGCCGGCAGGGCGCCCTCCGGTGTGGTCACCGAGGTCAGATAGCGGCACACGCGCTCCACCCGCTGTCCGCCGCAGCGTCCGACGGAATCCAGGACCCGCAGGGCGTGGCCGGTGTGCAGGGGCTGGCTGACGGGGCCGCGCAGATCGGGTTCCAGCCCGTGGCCGTACCCGCCGTCCGCGTTGCGGTAGGCGTCCAGTGCGGTCTCCACCGGGTCGGCGCTCGCGTTCAGGAAGTGGTATGCGAAGAGACGCTGTTCCAGCACGCGTGCGGTGAGCCAGACGAAGTGCTCGGCGCGTGCGAGCGGGGAGCGCGCCGGGGGCGTCGGGGGGAGTGGGGAAGCTCCTGTTTCGGCCATGCGTCAGACCGTAAGGTGGAAAGCGGTCTCGGCACGTGGACCCGGCTCAGGCCCACCCTCAGGGGCGGGATACTGGAGGCATGCGGTTGACGGTCTTCTGGCAGCGGATGGCGGATCATTTCGGTTCGGGCTACGCCGACACCTTCGCGCGTGATCACGTGATGACGGAACTCGGCGGGCGGACGGTGTACGAGGCGCTGGACGCCGGCTGGGACGCCAAGGACGTGTGGCGTGTGATCTGCACTGTCATGAACGTTCCGGGAGAAAAACGCTGACCGGTCGTGAACGTTCCGCGCGAAAGGCACTGATCGGTCGGGAAGATCGCACGACGGAGGTCGATTGTCAGTCCGGTGGGCGAGACTTGCACCGTGGCACCCACTGACGAGACCGACGAGGTCACCCAGCAGGCATCCCCGGTCGACCCGACGCCGCCCACCCGGCCCCCGGCCGCAGGCGGCGCCCGGCCGAACGCCCGCATGCCTCGCTGGCTGCCGCGCGCCATGGTGCTCGCCCTCACTCTGGTCGCCGTGTTCCAGCTGGGTAGTTGGGCCTTCCATCAGCTCACCGGTCTGCTGATCAACATCCTCATCGCGTTCTTCCTGGCCCTGGCCATCGAACCCGCGGTCAGCTGGATGTCCGCGCGCGGCGTGCGCAGGGGCCTGGCCACCTTCCTCGTGTTCTTCGCCGTGCTCATCCTGGCCGCCGGGTTCGTCACGCTGCTCGGCTCGATGCTCGCGGGCCAGATCATCAAGATCGTCGAGGATTTCCCGAACTATCTCGACTCGGTCATCCACTGGATCAACACGCACTTCCACACCGAGTTGAGACGGGTGGACGTCCAGGAAGGACTGCTCAAGTCCGACTGGCTGCGCAACTACGTCCAGAACAGCGCCACCGGCGTCCTCGACGTGTCCGGCCAGGTGCTCGGCGGGCTCTTCCAGCTGCTCACGATCGGGCTCTTCTCGTTCTACTTCGCCGCGGACGGGCCCCGGCTGCGCCGCACGATCTGCTCCGTTCTGCCGCCCGCCCGACAGGCCGAGGTGCTGCGGGCGTGGGAGATCGCCGTGAACAAGACCGGCGGCTACATCTACTCGCGCGGCCTGATGGCGCTCATCTCCGGAGTGGCGCACTACGTCCTCCTGGAGGCTCTGAGCGTGCCGTACGCGCCTGTGCTCGCCGTCTGGGTGGGCCTGGTCTCGCAGTTCATCCCCACCATCGGCACCTACCTCGCGGGCGCGCTGCCCATGCTGATCGCGTTCACCGTCGATCCCTGGTACGCGCTGTGGGTGCTGATATTCGTCGTGATCTACCAGCAGTTCGAGAACTATGTGCTGCAGCCCAAGCTGACCTCGAAGACCGTCGACATCCACCCCGCGGTCGCCTTCGGCTCGGTCATCGTCGGTACCGCACTGCTCGGCGCCGTCGGGGCACTGATCGCCATCCCGGCGGTCGCCACGCTCCAGGCGTTCCTGGGGGCGTATGTGAAGCGGTACGCCGTCACCGACGACCCCCGGGTGCACGGCCATCGAAGAGGGGCGCCGGGAGAGGGGCTGTTCACGCGCGCGCGTGCGCTGTGGGGGCGGCGGGGTGCCCAGGACTCGGCCGACGGCTCCTCCGGAGAGGGTGCCTGAGGCCGGCCGGACCACTGCGTGAGGCCGGGCAGCGCGTGAGGCTGGTCGGTGACGAGTGGGGCGCTTGACACAAAAATCGAACATCCGTTCTTATGGGGGTGCTGGCGAGCCTCTCGGGTGGTCACTTCATCATGGTTTGGGCGGAGAAGTGCCCGAGTTATCCACAGGCCGGACGAGCGTCGGGGCGCATTGTCAGTGGCAGGCGTTAGCGTCTTTGACGTGAAGCGATCGACTCAAGCAAATCGGGTGGAACCCATGGCAGGTACCGACCGCGAGAAGGCCCTCGAAGCCGCACTCGCACAGATTGAACGGCAATTCGGCAAGGGCGCGGTCATGCGCATGGGCGATCGGTCGAAGGAGCCCATCGAGGTCATCCCGACCGGGTCGACCGCGCTCGATGTGGCCCTCGGTGTCGGCGGTCTGCCGCGCGGCCGCGTCATCGAGGTCTACGGACCGGAGTCCTCCGGTAAGACGACGCTGACTCTGCACGCGGTGGCGAACGCGCAGAAGGCCGGCGGCCAGGTCGCGTTCGTGGACGCGGAGCACGCCCTCGACCCCGAGTACGCGCAGAAGCTCGGCGTCGACATCGACAACCTGATCCTGTCCCAGCCGGACAACGGCGAACAGGCCCTGGAGATCGTGGACATGCTGGTCCGCTCCGGCGCCCTCGACCTCATCGTCATCGACTCCGTCGCCGCGCTCGTCCCGCGCGCGGAGATCGAGGGAGAGATGGGTGACAGCCACGTCGGTCTGCAGGCCCGCCTGATGAGCCAGGCCCTGCGGAAGATCACCAGCGCGCTCAACCAGTCCAAGACCACCGCGATCTTCATCAACCAGCTCCGCGAGAAGATCGGCGTGATGTTCGGTTCCCCGGAGACCACGACCGGTGGCCGGGCGCTCAAGTTCTACGCCTCGGTGCGGCTCGACATCCGTCGCATCGAGACGCTGAAGGACGGCACCGACGCGGTCGGCAACCGCACCCGCGTCAAGGTCGTCAAGAACAAGGTCGCACCGCCCTTCAAGCAGGCCGAGTTCGACATCCTCTACGGCCAGGGCATCAGCCGTGAGGGCGGCCTGATCGACATGGGTGTCGAGAACGGCTTCGTCCGCAAGGCCGGCGCCTGGTACACGTACGAGGGCGACCAGCTCGGCCAGGGCAAGGAGAACGCGCGTAACTTCCTGAAGGACAACCCCGACCTGGCCAACGAGATCGAGAAGAAGATCAAGGAGAAGTTGGGCGTCGGAGTGCGGCCGGAGGAGCCGACTGCCGAGCCGGGCGCGGACGCCGCGGTCTCCGCCCCCGCGGACGACGCAGCGAAGACGCCGCCCGCCCCGACGGCGACCAAGGTGGCCAGGACCAAGGCCGCGGCAGCCAAGAGCTGATCCGTGACACGGCGAACCGACTGGGCCGAGTACTCCTACCCGGACGCCCCGCGGGAACGCGGCGGAAGAGGCGGCAGGGGCTCCACCGGACCGAGCGGCGGCGACCCTGCCCACGGTAGGGACGGGGACCCCGCCGCTGGCGCGGCGTCGTACGGCATGAACCGGCGTTACGACTCAGAGGCGGGCGGCGTGCCGCGCGGTGGGCGGTGGCCGGGCATGCCGGAGGACGGGCCGGACAGCGTGGCGCACGGGCCGGACGGCGACTCGGCATTGGGTACCGATTCGCCCGGCCATCGCTCACGCCTCAGGGGCGGGGCTCGCGGCGAGGGCGGCTCACGCGGGCGCCGTCGGCGCGGCCGCGCGGAGCCGTCCGGTGAGGACGGGGGTTCCTCCTTCTCGTCGAGGGCCGAGAAGGAGGAACCCTCAGCGGACCCGGTCGAGCGGGCGCGGGCGATCTGCCTGCGCCTGCTCACCGGGACCCCGCGTACGAGGAAGCAGTTGGCGGACGCCCTGCGCAAGCGGGAGATCCCGGACGACGCCGCCGAGGAGGTGCTGTCACGGTTCGAGGAGGTCGGCCTGATCAACGACAGCGCGTTCGCGGACGCCTGGGTGGAGTCCCGGCACCACGGCCGAGGCCTCGCCAGGCGCGCGCTCGCCCAGGAACTGCGGACCAAGGGCGTCGACTCCACGCTGATCGAAGCGGCCATGACACAGCTCGACTCCGAGCAGGAGGAGGAGACCGCCCGCGAGCTCGTGGCCCGCAAGCTGCGCGCCAGTCGTGGTATCGACCGGGAGAAGCGACTGCGCCGCCTCGCGGGCATGCTGGCCCGCAAGGGCTACCCCGAGGGCATGGCCCTACGGGTGGTCCGGCAGGCACTTGAGGAGGAGGGCGAGGACACGGAGTCCCTCGGGGGCGAAGCGTTCTGAAGGGTGCCAGCGGGGCTCACTGAACGCACCCGCGGCGGTTTGGGCGTGGGCGTTGTCGTCGTCCGGGGCGGCGAGGCCACCGCCACCGACCCCGGTCACTTGGGCCACCAGCCTCTCCGGCACCCGGGGCCCCGGCACCCGGGTCTCCGTGGCGACGCCCCTACGACGTCAGAGCGTCACGACGTCAGAGCGTCACAACGTCACCGGAAGCCCCGCCGCCCTCCACGCCTGGAACCCGCCGACCAGGTCGGTGGCCCGGTGCAGACCCAACTGGTGCAGGGAGGCGACCGCCAGGCTGGAGGCGTAGCCCTCGTTGCAGATGATCACGACGCGCAGGTCGTGGCTCGTGGCCTCGGGGGCGCGGTGGCTGCCTCGCGGGTCGAGGCGCCATTCCAGCTCGTTGCGTTCGACGACCAGAGCCCCGGGGATCAGCCCGTCCCGCTCACGCAGAGCCGCGTACCGGATGTCCACCAGCAGCGCATCCCCGGCAAGGAGGGCGTTGTGCGCCTCCGGCGCCTCGATCCGTTCGTAGCCCGCGCGCACCCGCTCCAGCAACTCGTCTATACCGACGGGCTGTTCGTCCGACGGCTCTTCGGCCCCGCTCGCCGCCGCTTCCGCCCCGGTCACTGCCAGTCCTCCGGACGCTCCACCTGCTCCAGGCGCAGGACCGGACCGTTGCGGCTGTAGCGGCGGATCTGCGGCAGGGGCGGGTAGTAGGCGTGGACGGAGATCGCGTGCTGTTCGGTGGACTCGTTGAGTACCTCGTGGACGTGATGGTGGCCGAAGGTGCGGCCCTTGCCGACCGGCAGCCGGCGTTCGCGGTCCACGTCCTCGGCGAGTTCCAGGGTCTTCCAGCCGTCGGTGGGCAGCCGGGCGGCGAGGGAGTTCTCCTTGAGTTCACCGGCGGCGGTCACGAAGGCGCCGATCGAGTCGGCGTGGTCGTGCCAGCCCGTGCCACTGCCGGGCGGCCAGCCGATCAGCCAGGCCTCGCTGCCGCCGGGCCCCTCCAGCCGCACCCAGCTGCGGCCCTCCGGGTCGAGGGGCAGCGAGTCGACCAACTCGGCGTCGGCGGCCGTACGTCGTACGAAGTCGAGGAGTTCCGCCTGCGTCGGGGCGGAGAGAGCGGTAACAGTCGGGGATGCGGACACGGGCACCGTCCTGAGAGCGTTCGCGTGGGAGCGCGCTGCAGCATCGAGCGGCGCGCGCGGAAGGAAAGGGATGCGAGATCAGCAGGACGGGCGACACACGCAGCCCGCATAGCGGACGAGGTCCATATGGACCCTCCGCCACAGGCGCACACAGGTGTCGGTCATGATCCGGAGTAGACCACGCGCGTCCGGAGCGGTCAACTCATTGTCACTATGTGGACGCGCCGGTGACATGGGACACAGGAACGGCCCGCACGACGTGCCCCTCCGACGGAACCGCAGGCGCGAAGCCGCCCTTCCGTACCCGTCCTTCGCGTACCCGCCACGAATCCCTCGCCCGCCTCACCGCACATGCCTCGCGTACGTCAGCGCGACCCGGCCCTGGCTCCCGTCTCCGCTCCTGCTTCCGCTCCTGCCTCGGCTTTGGCGGGGCCCCCGATCGCCGCCTCGGCCGCCGCGTACAGGTCCGCCGCCCGGACCCCGGTGAGAGCCGCGGTCAGGTGACCGTCCGGTCGTACCAGCAGGACGGTGTGGGGGGCAGCACCCGGGTACTCTTCGGCGACCAGCAGCTCCGCGGGATGCGGCAGCGCGGACACCGCGGCCGCCAGCCGGGGCATGATCCCGGCGCTCACCCAGTGCTTGCGCTCCCACACCCCGGTGCCCGGCGCGACCAGGACGACGAGCAGCGCGCCGCGGCCCAGGCGGTCCCTCAGCCGTACGAAGGAACCGTCCTCCGCCGTGACCTGCACATCGGTGACGGACGCACCGGGTTCCGTGTCGACGGGCGCCTCCCCTTCAAGGTGCCGAGGAGCGAGCGGTGAATCGGCGTACGCCCCCGGCGCACCCAACACTCCGCGCCCCAGATGACCGTCCGTGAGCAGTGCGTCGTGTCCGCGGGCCGAACCGGGAACGTAGGCGCGCAGGCCCCCGCCGCCGCGCACCAGCGGCAGCGCCTGATCGGCGGCGCGCAGCCGGGCGGCGACGACCGCGCGCCGTTCCGCCTGGTAGCTGTCGAGCAGTGCCTCGTGCGGCCCGTGGTGCCAGGCCAGCGCCAGCTTCCAGGCGAGGTTGTCGACGTCCCGGAGCCCTTCGTCGAGTCCTTGTGTGCCGAGCGCGCCGAGCAGGTGGGCCGCGTCTCCGGCGAGGAAGACGCGGCCCACGCGCCACCGCCGGGCCAGCCGGTGATGGACCGTGTGGACGCCGGTGTCGAGGAGTTCGTAGGGCGGTGTCGGACCGTCGGTCCAGCCCGCCAGGGTTTCCCGGACGCGAGCCACCAGCAGTTCCGGCGTGACGAGGTCCTTGCCCGGCGGCAGCAGCCAGTCCAGGCGCCACACCCCGTCGGGCAGGGGGCGGCCGGTGATCTCGCTGGTGGAGGGGCCGGTGGTACGCCACGGCGGCATCCGGTGGAGCAACGCCTCGTCGGGCCGGGGAAGTTCGGCGCGCAGCGCGGCGACGGCGTGCCGTTCCACCGCCGTACGGCCCGGAAAGCGGATGTCCTGGAGCTTGCGGACGGTCGAACGGGGGCCGTCGCAGCCGATCAGGTAACTGCCGCGCCACCAGGTGCCCGTGGGGCCACGAGTGTGAGCGGTGACGCCCGAGGGCTCCTGTTCCACGGCGTCGAGACGGCTCTCCACGGCGATCTTGACGAGTCGTTCGCCGGCGAGCGCGGCGCGCAGCGCACCGGTCAGCACGTGCTGGGCGATGTGCAGGGGGGCGGGGCCGGCGTCGGCGGCAGGCTCCGTGTCGGGGGCGGCTCCGGGAGCGCCGAAAGTGACCTCGCGCATCACCTGCTTGCGCCGCAGCGACCGCCATCCGGCCCAACGGGCGCCGGCCTCGGCGAGCCGCCTGCCGGTCAGCCGTTCCATGAGGGCGGCGGTGTCCTCGCGCAGCACGGCGGTCCGCGCGAGGCGGGGTTCGTCCTTGCCCGGACCCTCGTCGAGCACGACGGACGGCACGTCCTGACGCGCCAGCGCAAGGGCGAGCGTGAGCCCGACCGGCCCCGCTCCGACGATGATCACCGGATCCACGGCGCGGCGCCCCCTGCTCGCGGTGACAGCTGGCGGGAGGCGGGCGAACAGGCAGGTGGAGCAGGGTGCACGATCACAGAACGTATGCAACCCATTGCCAGTGCTTGCGTCAAGCGACGGTGGACGCGGCATGGCTGACCGTGTCCCGGTGGGTGAACGCGGCGGTGTCCTGCCTGCCCCGTGCGAGGGGACGAGCAGGACACCGGATCCGGCCTTACCGGGAGGATCACACAGCGGCTACTTCGCCGGGCGGGCCTGGTCGCCGTCGGTCGGGCCGGCGGGCCCTTCGGTGACGTCGAGGACCTGCGGCTGCTCGGCGGGCTCGGCCGCCGAGGCCACCGCGACGCCGGTCTTCGTGCGGCGGCCGCGCCGTTCCAGCCAGCTCGCGAGGGAGGACAGGGCGAGGCACATCGCGATGTAGATCGCGCCGACCACGATGGTGACCGCCGTGAACGGGTTCTCGCCGTTCACGATGATGTTGCCGGCCATGGTGCGCGCGGCGTACAGCAGCTCCGGGTACAGGATGATGTAGCCGAGCGAGGTGTCCTTGAGGGTGACGACCAGCTGGCTGATCATCGTGGGCAGCATGGAGCGCACCGCCTGCGGCAGCAACAGCACCGTCATGACCTGGTACTTGCGCAGCCCGAGCGCGTACGCCGCTTCCACCTGTCCGCGCGGCACGGCGTTGAATCCGGCGCGGAAGACCTCGGCCTGCACCGAACCGTTGTAGACGGTCAGGCCGATGACCAGGCCCCAGAAGCCGGTGTTCTCGCCGATGACCCCGAGGTCGCTCTTGTAGGTCAGGAACAGCACCCACAGGGCGTAGATCGTGATCAGCAGGGGCACCGCACGGAACACCTCGATGAACGTGGCGGCCGTCCAGCGGACCGGCTTGTGTTCGGACACGCGTGCGACCGCGAGCAGCAGCCCGAGGACGAGGGACAGCGCGCCGGCGACGGCGAACACCTTCAGGGTGGTCAGGACGCCGTCGCGGATGTTGGCCCGCACACCGGCGTTGTTGAAGATGTTCCACACGTCGGGATCCAGCTGGCCCTTGGCGTGCAGCCGGTACACGGCGAAGACGACCAGACCGACCACGGCCAGGGAACCGACGACGGTGTAGAGGCGGTTGCGCAGTTGGGCCTTGGGGCCCGGCGCGTCGTACAGAACGCTCGAACTCATCGTGCGACCCCCAGGCGGCGCTCCAGCAGCCGGAAGAGACCACTGATGGAGAAGGTGATGACGAGGTAGCCGAGGGCCACCCACAGGAAGATCCAGGCGATGGCGAAGCCCTGGTCGCTGAGCAGCTTCTGCACGCCGAACAGTTCGGTGACGCTGAAGGCGCCCGCGATCGCCGAGTTCTTCGTCAACGCGATGAAGATGGAACTCAGGGGCGGTATGACGGTGCGCGTGGCCTGCGGCAGGACGATCATGCGGAGTGTCTGCGTGAAGGTCATGCCCAGCGAGCGGGCCGCCTCCGCCTGTCCCACGGGCACGGTGTTGATACCCGAGCGGATGGCCTCGCAGACGAAGGCCGAGGTGTAGAAGCTCAGCGCCAGCAGCGCCTTCGTCCACGGGCTGAGGCCCGGCACGAAGATCACCGGGACGACGAACCACGCGACGAGGAAGAGCAGGGTCAGCGGGGTGTTGCGGAAGAGGGTGACCCAGGCGGTGCCCAGGAGCCGCAGCGGAGGAACGGGCGAGACGCGGAACCCGGCGATGATGACACCCAGCACCAACGCGAGGAGTCCGCTGGCGAGAGTCAGCAGGACGGTGCCGATGAACCCCTCGCGGAATTCCGCGAGATGGTCGAGCAGTACGTTCACGGAGTAGGTCCTCGTGGGCGGCGTACGGGCAAGGGAGGGGCCGTCCCGGGCGCGCGGGGTGCGGGCACCCGGGACGGACGGATCATGAGGACGCGGTCAGCGGCGGCGGGCGTTGCGCCTCACCGGCGCCTCAGTAGCGCTCGACGGCCGGGGGCTCCGTGTACGACGAGCCGGACAGGCCGAGCGTGGCGTCGTACGCCTTCTTGTAGTCGCCGTTCTTCTCGTGTGCCTCGAGGGCGTCGTTCACCGCGTCACGCAGGGTCTTGTCGGACTTGGCCATGCCGACTCCGTACGGCTCCTGGGTGAACGGCTTGCCGACCACCTTCAGCTTGGTCGGACGCTGAGCGGCGTACCCCTTGAGGATCGCGTCGTCGGTGGTCACCGCGTCGACCTCGTTGTTGAGCAACTGCTGCACGCACTCGGAGTACTTGGACAGCTCGACGGTCTTGGCACCGTACTTGGGCTTCTTGATCTCCTGGAGCGGAGTCGAACCCTTGATGGAACAGACGGTCTTGCCCTTGAGCGAGTCGGGGCCGGTGATGCCCTTCTCATCCTTGCGGACGAGCAGGTCGGCGCCTGCCTTGAAGTACGGGCCCGCGAAGCCGACCTGCTTCTTGCGCTCGTCGTTGATCGTGTAGGTGCCGACGTAGAGGTCGACCTCGCCCTTGGAGATGGTGGTCTCACGGACGTTGGAGTCGACCGTCTTGAACTCGATCTGCGAGGGCTTGAACCCGAGGTCGGCCGCGACCATCTTGGCGATCTCGATGTCGAACCCGGAACGCTTGCCGTCGGTGTCCTCGAAGCCCAGGAACGGCTGGTCGTTCTTCGCGCCGATGACGAGCTTCCCGGCCTGCTGGGCCTTCTTCAGCGTGGGGGAGTCGACCTTCACGTCCGAGGCGACGGTGTACGTCGGAAGCTTCGGCTGGTTCGCGCCGCCGGTCTCGCCGGGCGTGTCGCCGGCGTTGCCGGACTCGCCGCCACAGGCCGAGACGGTCAGGGCGAGGACGGCGAGAACTGCCGCGGATGCGGACTTGCGGAGCTTCATGGAGAACATCCTTTGTCTGTGAGGGGTGCGGACCGTCAGGGGTGGGGACACAGGTCGACAACCGTGGTGCGACCTCGGTCGTGCGCCGTCAGTGGTGCAGGATCTTCGAGAGGAAGTCCTTGGCGCGGTCGCTGCGCGGGTTGTTGAAGAACTGGTCCGGCACAGCCTCTTCGACGATGCAACCGTCGGCCATGAACACCACCCGGTTGGCAGCCGAACGCGCGAACCCCATCTCGTGGGTGACGACGATCATGGTCATGCCGTCACGGGCGAGCTGCTGCATGACCTCCAGGACCTCGTTGATCATCTCCGGGTCGAGCGCCGAGGTGGGCTCGTCGAAGAGCATGACCTTGGGGTCCATGGCCAGGGCCCGCGCGATGGCGACGCGCTGCTGCTGGCCGCCGGAGAGCTGTGCGGGGTACTTGTCGGCCTGCGTGGCGACGCCTACCCGGTCGAGCAGGGCGCGCGCCTTCTCCTCGGCCTGCTTCTTGTCCGTCCGGCGGACCTTGATCTGGCCCAGCATGACGTTTTCGAGCACCGTCTTGTGCGCGAACAGGTTGAAGGACTGGAACACCATTCCGACGTCGGCGCGCAACCGCGCCAGCTGCTTGCCCTCCTGGGGCAGCGGCTTGCCGTCGATGGCGATCGTGCCGGAGTCGATCGTCTCCAGGCGGTTGATGGTGCGGCACAGGGTGGACTTCCCGGACCCGGAGGGTCCGATCACCACGACGACCTCGCCGCGGGCGATCGTGAGATCGATGTCCTGGAGCACGTGCAACGCGCCGAAGTGCTTGTTGACACTCTTCAGGACGACCAGTTCTCCGGTCGCGGCCACATCTTCCTTGGCCACCGATACTTCGGTCATCGCTCTAAGGCTCCGTCCTCCTCGGTTTCGGAGGACCTTAGTGACCCCGCGCGACCAGCGTCATTACATCTGAGGGGAATCTGAGCATCACGATCCGATAGCAATCGGACACATGTTGTAGCACTTGTGAGCTGGGCGCGTATCGGCCGGGTAACGGAAGGCGCGCACGACCGGAACCCCCTTGACGCCGTCCTCGTCATCGGCGTGACTGCACAGGGCGTGCACGCGCGCGTGCACGCGTTTCATACACATTCAGATGGTACGTCCGATGAACCGGAGGGAGCCCGGGTGAGACTTCTCCTCGTCGAGGACGACAACCACGTTGCCGCCGCACTGTCAGCGGTCCTGGCGCGACATGGTTTCGAGGTCACCCATGCGCGCAGTGGCGAGGAAGCCCTCCAGGCGCTCGTCCCTGAGGGCGCGGGCTTCGGCGTCGTCCTGCTCGACCTGGGCCTGCCCGACCAGGACGGCTACGAGGTGTGTGGCAAGATCCGCAAGCGCACCGCCATTCCGGTGATCATGGTCACCGCCCGCGCGGACGTCCGCTCCCGCATCCACGGCCTCAACCTCGGCGCCGACGACTACGTGGTCAAGCCGTACGACACCGGCGAACTGCTGGCCCGTATCCACGCCGTCAGCCGGCGCACCGTCCAGGAGGAGACCCCGGGCGGGGGCGAGAGTGTGCTGCGCCTCGGGCCGGTGCACATCGAACTGCCCACCCGCCAGGTCAGCGTGGACGGTTCGGTCATCCAGCTGACCCGCAAGGAGTTCGATCTGCTCGCGCTGCTCGCCCAGCGCCCGGGAGTGGTCTTCCGCCGGGAGCAGATCATCAGCGAGGTGTGGCGTACCAGTTGGGAGGGGACCGGGCGCACCCTGGAGGTGCATGTCGCCTCCCTGCGTGCCAAGCTGCGCATGCCCGCCCTGATCGAGACCGTACGAGGCGTGGGCTACCGGCTCGTCGCCCCGGGCTCGTAGCGGGGCCGGGTGCGCACACGTCTTCTCCCGCTGCTCATCATCCTGATGGCGGCCGTGCTGCTGGCGCTCGGCGTCCCCCTCGCCATCAGCGTCGCGGGCGCCCAGCAGCAGAAGGTGGTCGTCGACCGGATCGACGACACGGCACGCTTCGCGGCGCTCGCCCAGTTCGTCACCGACACCCCTGGCGAGTCCAACGAGCGCCAGGCGACCCTGAGCAGCGAACTCACCAGCTACTTCGAGGTCTACGGCATCCAGGCCGGCGTCTTCTACGCGAACGCGAGCACGATGGCGAAGGCACCGTCCGGCTTCGCCCTCCCCGAGAAGGGCCTGGTGCACGACGCGTTCGCCGAGGCGCTGCTCAGCCGGCGCAGCCACGACCCCCACCAGGTGTGGCCCTGGCAGCGCGACCGCCTCGTCGTCGCCTCGCCGGTCATCCGGGACGGCGATGTCGTCGCGGTGGTGGTCACCGACTCGCCCACCGGGCCGATGCGGTCGCGGATCCTGCACGGCTGGCTGATCATCGGCGCCGGCGAGATCGCCGCGATGCTGCTCGCCGTCGGCGCCGCCCTCCGGCTGACGGGCTGGGTGCTCAGGCCCGTGCGCGTCCTGGACACCACCACCCACTTGATCGCGAGGGGCGCCCTGAAGTCCCGGGTCGCGACCGCCGGCGGGCCGCCGGAACTGCGCAGGCTCGCCCGGTCGTTCAACGAGATGGCGGACAACGTCGAGGACGTCCTGGAGCAGCAGCGCGCCTTCGTCGCCGACGCCTCGCACCAGTTGCGCAACCCGCTCGCGGCACTGTTGCTGCGCATCGAACTGCTCGCCTTCGAACTGCCGGAGGGCAACCAGGAGATCGCCTCCGTCCAGACCGAGGGCAAGCGCTTGGCCCAGGTCCTCGACGACCTGCTCGACCTGGCCCTGGCCGAGCACACCGAGGCGGACCTGAGGGTCACCGACATCGGCGCGCTGACCGCCGAGCGGGTCGCCGCCTGGTCACCGACGGCCGAGGCCAAGGGCGTACGACTGGTGGGCGACTGCCCGCCCACCACCGCCTGGGCCGACCCGGTCACGCTCTCCAGCGCGCTGGACGCCGTGATCGACAACGCGGTGAAGTTCACGCCCGAGGACGAGACCGTCCAGGTCACGGTCGCCTCCGACGGCGACACCTCCACCGTCGTGGTCAGCGACCACGGCCCAGGTCTGACCGACGAGGAACTCGCCCGTATCGGCGACCGCTTCTGGCGCAGCGGCCGCCACCAGAACGTGAAGGGCTCCGGCCTCGGCCTGTCCATCTCCCGGACCCTGCTCGCGGCGGGCGGCGGCTCGATCTCCTACGACCACCACGAGCCGCACGGGCTGACGGTCACGGTGCGGGTGCCGCGGTCGGGCCCGGCGACGTGAGGGGGATACGACGTACTCGTCGGCCCGTCCATGGCGTCCGCGTGGCGCCGGCAACGGCGTGGGGGTGACGCCACGCGCGACGGGCGGGGGGATTTTCGTACGTCCGCGCTCACGGTGACGGTACGTCACGTGCGTACGCGTTCCTACGGCTTGACGGAGCTGTAGTAGCGCTTGGCGCCGTCGTGCAGGGGCAACGGATCCGTGTAGATCGCCGTGCGTACGTCGACCAGCTGGGCGGAGTGGACTCGCTCGCCGATGCGGTCCCGGCTCCTGATCACGGTCCGGGTCAGCCACTCGGTGAGCCTCGGGTCCAGGTCCGCGCGCGTCATCAGCAGGTTGGACACCGCGATCGTCGCGACCGTGGCCCCCCTCTGCACCGAGGGATAGGCCGACGCCGGCATGTTGGTGGCCCGGTAGAGGCGGCTCGCTCCGCCCTGGTCGTGCAGCTTGGTGATGAGGTCGGCGCCGATCGGCACGAACCGGAAGGCGAAGGTCTGGGCGAGTGTCGTCAGCCCCCCGGTCGGCAGTCCGCTCGACCAGAAGAACGCGTCGATCTCGCCCCGCTTCAGCCTGCCCGGGCCGGTGTTGATGCCGTCGGGGAACGGCGTGATGTCCTTCTGCGCGTCGATGTTCGCCGCCTTGAGCACCCGGTCGGCGATCAGCCGGACCCCTGAGCCGGACGGCCCTATGGCAACGCGCTTGCCCTCCAGCTGAGCCACCGAGCGGATGGAGGAGTCACGCGGAACGACGAGCTGTACGTAGTCGTCGTACAGCCGTGCCACACCGTGCAGCTGGTCGGCGCCGACACCCTTGTCCAGTTGGTACGTCTCCACCGCGTCGGCCGCGGCGATGGTGAAGTCGGCGTACCCGGTCGCCACGCGTTCGACGTTCACCTGGGAGCCGTCGCTGTCCTCAAGCCGGACCTTCAGGGCCGGCATGTCCTGGCCGAGCGCGTCCTTCAGCAACTCGCCGTACTTCTCGTACACGCCGGCCGAGGTCCCCGTGCTGAACTTGATCCTCCCGCTCGGCGGCTCCTCGCCCAGGGGCAGCAGCCACCACAGCGGCAGCCCCAACGCGACGAACCCGGCCGCAGCGCCCTGCAGGGCCCGGCGCCTGCTGATATGGGGGAAGCCTGTGGACATGCGCGCGATCCTGCCAGCCGGGACGCGGTGCTGACCAGGGGGCGGGGAGCCGGGTGCGGGAATGGAGGCCGGGGGGCTTCCCGCCCCGGGAGGGTGCCGGCAGACGGGGGTGTGCCGCCGGCTTCTGCGGCGGGCGGGCCCGAGGCTCAGTCGCGGACCGACGCTCCCGCCCCCGCCCCCGCCGTGAGGGAAGAGCCTTCGGGCGCCTGCGGGCCGCGGCCGAAGCGGGGGGCCCACCGGGAAGCCAGGGGTTCCGTGAAGCGGGCGGTGAGCGGGCCGAGGACGACCAGGATGAGGACGTACGCCGTGGCCAGGGGCCCCAGCGAGGGCTCGATGCCCGCGCCGACCGCCAGTCCGGCGATGACGATCGAGAACTCGCCGCGCGCCACCAGCGCGCCGCCCGCCCGCCAGCGGCCCTTGACGGAGATCCCGGCCCGCCGGGCCGCCCAGTACCCGGTGGCGATCTTCGTGGCGGCGGTGACCAGCGCCAGCGCGAGCGCGGGCAGCAGGACCGGCGGGATGCTGGCCGGGTCCGTGTGCAGTCCGAAGAAGACGAAGAACACGGCGGCGAAGAGGTCCCGCAAGGGGCTCAGCAGGGTGTGCGCGCCCTCGGCGACCTCGCCGGACAGCGCGATGCCGACCAGGAACGCGCCCACCGCGGCCGACACCTGGAGCTGCTGTGCGACACCCGCGACCAGAATGGTCAGGCCCAGCACGACCAGGAGCAGCTTCTCCGGATCGTCGCTGGAGACGAAACGCGAGATGAGACGGCCGTACCGCACGGCCACGAACAGCACGAGCCCCGCCGCGCCCAGCGCGATCGCGAGGGTGAGGCTGCCGGCCAGCAGCCCGGCCCCGGCCACCAGCGCGGTGACGATCGGCAGATAGACCGCCATCGCCAGGTCCTCCAGGACGAGGACGCTGAGGATCACCGGGGTCTCGCGGTTGCCCACCCGCCCCAGGTCGCCGAGGACCTTCGCGATGACCCCGGACGACGAGATCCAGGTGACACCGGCCAGGACGACCGCGGCCACCGGCCCCCAGCCGAGCAGCAGCGCCGCCGCCGCGCCCGGCACCGCGTTGAGCGCGCCGTCCACGAGCCCGGCCGGATAGTGCGACTTGAGGTTGGTGACCAGGTCACTGGCCGTGTACTCCAGCCCGAGCATCAGCAGGAGCAGGATCACGCCGATCTCGGCACCGGTGGCGACGAATTCCTCACTCGCCCCGAGCGGCAACAGACCGCCCTCGCCGAAGGCCAGCCCGGCCAACAGGTACAGCGGAATCGGGGAGAGGCTGAAACGGGCGGCGAACCGGCCGAGCAGGCCGAGGCAGAGGATGATGGAACCGAACTCGATCAACAGAACCGCTGAGTGCACCGGCTCACTCCCGACCGAGAATCGCCGCGGCGGCGTCGACGCCCTCACGGGTGCCGATCACGATGAGGGTGTCACCGCCGACGAGCCGGAAGTCCGGCGCGGGGGACGGGATCGCCTCGGTCCGCCGGAGCACCGCCACCACGGAGGCGCCCGTCTCGGTCCGCATCCGCGTGTCGCCCAGGACACGGCCGTTCCACCGCGAGGCCGCCGCCACCTCCACGCGCTCGGCGACCAGTCCCAGGTCGGTCGTGTAGAGCAGGCTCGGACTGTGGTGGGACGGCTTCAACGCGTCGATGAGCGTGCCCGCCTCGGCGCCGGTCAGACGCAGGGACTGGGCGCAGGAGTCGGGGTCGTCGGTCCGGTACACGCTCACCGTGCGGGCGCCGTCGCGGTGCGCCACCACCGACAGATGGCGTTGTTCCCGGGTGACGAGGTCGTACTGGACCCCGATACCCGGCAGCGGCGTCGCCCTCAGGCGTGGAGCAGACACGTTTCTTCCCCTTGTTCGTCGGCGCGTGTGAAGTGTGGGTGCGGCGGCGGCCCGTGGCGCTCGGTGATCACGCCTACCCGGTCTGCATGCTGTCACCCACCCGTACGGTGGCGATATGGGTGTTGTCACGGATATACGCGGCCGACGCAGGGCTGGGAGGCTGCTGGCAGCCGCTCCGCGCACGCCGGAGGCGGGGCAGGGACCGGAGGACGGACCGGGGAACGCCGACGGGGACGGAAGGGGCGGAAGCAGGGCCGTGTCGCTGTTCTGGCGGATCTTCTCGCTCAACGCCGTCGGTCTGGTCGCGGCCGCCGCGCTGCTGCTGGGACCGGTGACCGTCTCGACCCCCGTCCTGCCGGAGGAGGCGCTGGCCGTCGTCGTGGGCCTCGCGGCCCTGCTGGCCGCCAACGCGCTCGTGCTGCGCGTCGGCCTCGCCCCACTCCAACGGCTGGGCCGGGCCATGGCCACCGCCGACCTGCGGCGCCCCGGAGCCCGCGCCCCGGTGGCCGGTCCCGCCGAGGCGGCCGCGCTGATCACGACGTACAACACCATGCTCGACCGTCTGGAGAGCGAGCGTGCCGCGGGCGCGGCCCGGGCGCTGTCCGCCCAGGAGCGCGAACGGCAGCGCATCGCCCGCGAGCTCCACGACGAGGTCGGACAGACCCTGACCGCCGTACTCCTCCAGCTCAAGCGGGTCGCCGACCGAACGCCCGAGGAACTGCGCGACGAGGTCGGCCAGGCGCAGGAGGCCACCCGCGCGGGCCTCGACGAGATCCGCCGGATAGCCCGTCGGCTGCGCCCCGGCGTCCTCGAGGAACTCGGTCTGGCCAGCGCCCTGCGCTCGCTGGCGGCCGAGTTCACCACACACGGCCTGACGGTCCGCCACCACATACCCGGCGACTTGCCCCACCTGACCGAGGAGTCCGAACTCGTGCTCTACCGGGTGGCCCAGGAGGGCCTCACCAACACCGCGCGGCATTCCGCCGCCGACCGCGCGGAAGTCCGGCTGCGGCCGGTGCCCGACGGTGTCGAACTCCTCGTACGCGACAACGGCAAGGGCCTCGGCGGGGCACCGGAGGGATCCGGCATCAGCGGCATGCGCGAACGCGCCCTCCTCATCGGGGCCGCGCTCTCCCTCGAACCCGCTCCGGTACGGGGCACCGACATACGGCTGTGCGTCCCCGCCTCGACCGGCGGCCACTGATGGCGCCCCCGGCGCAGGCCGCGCCCCCCATTCGCGTGCTGCTCGCCGACGACCACACGCTCGTACGCCGAGGAGTGCGCCTGATCCTGGAGGGGGAGCCGGACCTCACGGTCGTGGCCGAGGCCGGTGACGGGGCGGAGGCGGTCGAGCTGGCCCGCGCGGGTGACGTCGATCTGGCCGTCCTGGACATCGCGATGCCCCGGATGACCGGCCTGCAGGCGGCCCGTGAACTCTCCCGCCGACTGCCCGGCCTGCACATCCTCATCCTCACGATGTACGACAACGAGCAGTACTTCTTCGAGGCCCTCAAGGCGGGCGCCAGCGGCTACGTCCTGAAGTCCGTGGCCGACCGCGACCTCGTCGAGGCGTGCCGGGCGGCCGTACGCGACCAACCGTTCATCTACCCGGGCGCGGAACGGGCCCTCGTCAGTTCCTACCTGGAGCGTCTCCAACGCGGTGATGGCCTGCCCCAGCGGGCCATCACCGAGCGCGAGGAGGAGATCCTCAAGCTGGTCGCCGAGGGCCACACCTCCAAGGAGATCGGCGATCTGCTCTTCATCAGCGCCAAGACGGTCGAACGGCACCGCGCGAACCTTCTGCAGAAGCTCGGTATGCGCGACCGGCTGGAGCTGACCCGCTACGCGATCCGGGCCGGTCTGATCGACCCGTGAGCCCTCACAGCAGCGCGTCCCAGTCGCCGTCGAATCCGGCCGCCTGAAGGGCGATCAGGTCCAGCATGTCGTCCCGCTGTTCCGGCGCGTCCGGGCCGGGCAGCGGCTGTTCGGTCCAGATGCACTTTCCGGTGGGTGTGTAGCGGGCGCCCCACCGGCCGCAGAGCGCCGTGATCAGCTGCAGTCCCCGTCCTCCCTCGTCGGTCTCCGTCGCCCGGCGGATGCGCGGCATCGTCTGACTGCCGTCGAAGACCTCGCAGATCAGCTCGGCGGCGTACAGCAGACGCAGCCGGACCGGGCCCCTGGCATGGCGCACGACATTGCCGACGAGCTCGCTGACCAGGAGCTCCGCGGTGGGGGCCAGATCGTCCAGGTTCCAGGCGGTGAGTTGCTCGCGGACATGACGGCGAGCCTGTCCGGCCGCTCTGGGTTCCCCGGGCAACGGCCAGGAAGCCATCCGGTCGGACGGCAGGGAGTGCAGGCGGGCGACGAGGACCGCCGCGTCGTCCGCCGCCTGCTGGTCGAGAGGCAGGAGACCGGCCGTCAGTGTGTCGCACAGGCGTTCAAGGTCCGTCGCGGTGCCGTCCTCCTGGGCCGCGCGCAGCATCCGAGCCAGCTCCGTCATGCCCTCGTCGATCTCCCGTGCCGCCGACTCGACCAGGCCGTCGGTGTACAGCACCAGCAGGCTGCCCTCGGGCACCTGGAGCTCGATCGTCTCGAACGGCGGCTCCGCGGCGCCCAGCGGCGGATCGGCCTCCGGCTCCGGGAAGTGCACGGTCCCGTCGGGATGGACCAGGGCGGGCGGCGGGTGCCCCGCGCGGACCACGGAACACACCCCGGTGGTGGAGTCGTAGAGCGCGTACAGGCACGTGGCGTACGACGACTCGCCCATGCCGCCGACGATGTCGTTGAGGTGCCCCATGATCTCGCCGGGAGCAAGCTCCAGGTCGGCCAGGGTGTGGACGGCGGTGCGCAGCCGGCCCATGGTGGCCGCCTCGGGCAGGCCGTGCCCCATGACGTCGCCGACCACCAGCGCGACCTGCCCGCCGGACAGCGGGATGATGTCGTACCAGTCGCCGCCCACGTCCGCGCCCTGCCCGGCCGGGAGGTAGCGGGCGGCGGCCGTGCACGCCGGCAGGTCGGGCAGCTCCTGGGGGAGCAGACTGCGCTGGAGCTCCCGGGACCGGGTGTGCTCGGCGTCGTAGAGGCGGGCCCGCTCCAGGGACTGGGCCACCAGCGCGCTGATCGTGGTCAGCAGCGCGCGTTCCTCGTCGGTGAGCAGCCGCGGCCGGTCGAAGGTCACGACGCACACACCGAACGTGTGGCCGGATGCCGTCAAGGGCAGGAACGCCCAGGCCTGCTTGCCGGAGCGGTCCACCAGGGGGGCCAGTTCGGGGTAGCGCGCGACGAACTCCCGTGCGGAGGACAGGAACAGCGGTGTGCCGGACGCGATCGCGTCCCAGGCCGGGTCATCCGCCGCGCGGGGGCGACTGTCGAGGATGTCGAGGAGGTCGTGCGGGTAATCCACGGCCCCGACGTGGTGGAGCCGGTCTCCCTCGACGACCTGGACCAGCAGGCCCATGGCGGCGAACGGCGGCAGCACGCGCCGGGCGACCACGTCCACGACGTCCTGTGAGGTGGTCGCCGTGGCGAGCTCCGCGGTCAGCTCGCCGATCCGGGCCGCCCGTTCGACCGCGGCGCGCTCGGCGGCCTCACGTTCCTCCGCCAGTCGGCGCGTCTCGGTGACGTCGGTGAAGTAGAGGGTGCGGCCGTCGGGGCCCGGCACCAGCCGCAGGTGGTACCGCCGCCCGAAATCCTTCGTGTGCACGTCGAACCCGACGGGCTTCTCCTCGGCCGCGGCCTCCCGGCAGCGGCTCTCCAGGCCGGGGACCTCCTGGGCGGAGGGCAGGTCCCACAGCAGGCGCCCGAACAACTCCTCCTCCGAGAAGCCCAGGAAACGTTCCGCCTCCACGTTGGCAAAGGTGATCCGCCACTCGTCGTCCACCGCCAGGAAGCCGTCGCTCATGTGCCGCAGCGCCCGGCTGAGCGCGTCCCGGGCGGTCCGCGACTCGTTGCTCTCCCAGCCCACGCCGATCAT
Source organism: Streptomyces sp. NPDC005263 (assembly GCF_042872365.1). Taxonomy (NCBI): domain Bacteria; kingdom Bacillati; phylum Actinomycetota; class Actinomycetes; order Kitasatosporales; family Streptomycetaceae; genus Streptomyces; species Streptomyces sp. NPDC005263. The sequence continues at coordinate 23,318 of NZ_JBIAKJ010000006.1, forward strand.
CCGCAGGGGTTCACCCTGCTCGTCGTAGGTGGCCCTGCCGCGGGCCCGCGTCCAGCCGTACGTGCCGTCCAGGCGCCGTACCCGGTACTCCGCCTCGAACACGGTGTGGTCGAGGATCGCCCGCTGGGCCGCCGCCAGTGTGGGCGCCAGGTCGTCGGGGTGGACGATCCTCATCCAGTTCTCGATCTTGCCGGTGAAATCGGCCGGCCGGGTGCCGTACAGCTCCAACGCGGCCTCGTCCCAGATCAGCTCGCCGCTGCGGACGTCCCAGTCCCACGAGCCGACCTGGACCTCCTTCAGGGCCCGGCGCAGGCGCTCACCGCTCAGCTCCGTCTGCGCGGGCCCGGACGGCGGCGGTGCCTGGGCGATGCGGTCCTCGGTCCAGGCGACCACGGACCGGAGGAAGTCCCACTGCTGCGGGGTGGGCTCGCCCCGTTCGCCCACCAGCACGGTCAGCGCCCCGATGCTGCGTCTGCCGCTGAACACGGGGAGGGCGGCGAGTCCGGTGCCGGGCCAGGTCATGTCCGCGCCGTCCGCCTCGGGCAGGGCCGCGGCGGCGGTGTCGCCGGAGCTCATCGGAACCCACACGCCACTGCCCTGATGGAGCGCGCGGGCCGGGGCGAGGGGCCCCTCCTGGTCGACGATCTCCCAGGAGCGGGTGAGACCGGGAGGGAGGCCGACGGCCGACACCAGGCGCAGCGCGGACATCGGGCCGCGCAGGTGCATGGTTCCGCCGAGTGCGCCCAGCTCGCCCACCGCGTGCTGCAGCGCCAGCCGGAAGATCTCGCTCTCCGGGACACCGGGGGCCACCGTGCTGAGCAGAGCGAGCCGTGCGTTCATGCAGGGAACGTATCGTTCCCTTTCTGCTTCGAAACCTGCTTCACAGATTCTCACCGGCGCTTTCCCGTCGTGACCATGCCTCAACAGGAAAGAAAAATGACGTCAGTTGTTGAACGGGTGATCGTGTAGGGGGACGCCGCTCGGGCAGGTCTCCGATCATGGACGGGAGTCCCGCGCGACTCCCACGACCCACTGAGGAGCGGCCATGGACATCGGAGTCTTCATCCCCATCGGCAACAACGGCTGGCTCATATCGAAGAGCTCGCCGCAGTACCTGCCCACCTTCGAGCTGAACAAGGCCGTCGTACAGAAGGCCGAGGAACACGGCTTCGACTTCGCCCTGTCGATGATCAAGCTCAAGGGCTTCGGCGGCGACACGGAGTTCTGGGACCACTGCCTGGAGTCGTTCACCCTGATGGCAGGCCTGGCCGCGGTGACCGAGCGGATCAAGCTGTACGCCTCCACCCCGATCCTCGCGCTGCCGCCGGCGATCGTCGCGCGCATGGCGGCCACGGTCGACTCCATCGCCCCCGGGCGCTTCGGCGTCAACATCGTCACCGGCTGGGCGCCCGGCGAGTACTCGCAGATGGGCCTGTGGCCCGGGGACGAGCACTTCGGCAACCGCTACGCCCGGGCCGTCGAGTACGTCACCGTGATGAAGGAGCTGTGGAGCCGGGGCGTCAGCGACTTCAAGGGCGAGTTCTACGAGATGGACGACTGCGTGCTGTCCCCGCGACCGGAGAACGGGCACATCGACGTCGTCGCCGCCGGTCAGAGCAGCACCGGGATGCGGTTCGCCGCCGAGCACGCCGACTACAACTTCATCCTGGGCAGCGGCGTCAACACCCCGCTCGCCTTCTCCGACACCACGGCGGCCCTCGTCGAGGAGACGCGCGCGACCGGCCGCGACGTGGGGGCGCTGTCGCTGTTCATGGTCGTCGCCGACGAGACCGACGAGGCCGCCGGCGCGAAGTGGCAGGACTACCACGACAACGCCGACCACGCGGCACTGGCGTACATGGCGGGGGAGTCGGCCACGGACACGTCGTCCGACGGCTCGTCCACCGCGCGGACCATCTCGCTGCCCGAGGGCGCCGTGAACTTCAACATGGGCACGCTCGTCGGCTCGTACGAGACCGTCGCGGGCATGCTCGACGAGATCGCCGAAGTCCCCGGGACGAAGGGGATCATGCTCGTCTTCGACGACTTCCTCGAAGGGCTCGACAACTTCGGCACCCGCATCCAGCCGCTGATGAGGTCCCGGTCGGGACGGACGGCCGCCGCCTGAACCTCCGGTTGTCCACAGGGCGACCGAAGCCACGTCCGGCACCGCCTACCCTTGTCACATGAGCAGCAGCGACCGGAGCCAGGCAGTGGACGTGAAGACATACGAGGTGCGCACCTACGGGTGCCAGATGAACGTCCACGATTCCGAGCGATTGTCCGGACTGCTCGAAGACGCCGGTTATGTACGCGCTCCCGAGGGGTCGGACGGCGACGCGGACGTCGTGGTCTTCAACACCTGCGCGGTGCGGGAGAACGCGGACAACCGCCTGTACGGCAACCTCGGCCGCCTCGCGCCGAGGAAGGCCTCACGACCCGGCATGCAGATCGCGGTCGGCGGTTGTCTGGCGCAGAAGGACCGCGACACCATCGTGAAGAAGGCGCCCTGGGTGGACGTCGTCTTCGGCACGCACAACATCGGCAAGCTGCCGGTCCTGCTGGAGCGCGCCCGCGTCCAGGAGGAGGCGCAGGTCGAGATCGCCGAGTCCCTGGAGGCGTTCCCGTCCACGCTGCCGACGCGGCGCGAGAGCGCGTACGCCGCCTGGGTGTCGATCTCCGTCGGCTGCAACAACACCTGCACCTTCTGCATCGTCCCGGCCCTGCGCGGCAAGGAGAAGGACCGCCGCCCGGGAGACGTTCTCGCCGAGGTGGAGGCACTGGTCGCCGAGGGCGTCAGCGAGATCACCCTGCTCGGCCAGAACGTCAACGCGTACGGCTCCGACATCGGCGACCGCGAGGCCTTCAGCAAGCTGCTGCGCGCCTGCGGGACCATCGAGGGTCTGGAGCGCGTCCGCTTCACCTCCCCGCACCCGCGCGACTTCACCGACGACGTCATCTCGGCCATGGCCGAGACGCCGAACGTGATGCCGCAGCTGCACATGCCCCTGCAGTCCGGTTCGGACACGGTCCTGAAGTCGATGCGCCGCTCCTACCGCCAGGACCGCTACCTGGGGATCATCGAGAAGGTCCGCGCCGCCATCCCGCACGCGGCGATCACCACCGACATCATCGTGGGCTTCCCCGGCGAGACCGAGGAGGACTTCGAGCAGACCCTGCACGTCGTGCGCGAGGCCCGGTTCGCGCAGGCGTTCACCTTCCAGTACTCCAAGCGGCCCGGCACCCCGGCCGCGACCATGGAGGACCAGATCCCCAAGGAGGTCGTCCAGGCGCGCTACGAGCGCCTCGTCGCCCTTCAGGAGGAGATCTCCTGGGACGAGAACAAGAAGCAGGTCGGCCGCACCCTCGACCTCATGGTCGCCGAGGGTGAGGGCCGCAAGGACGGCGCCACCCACCGCCTCTCCGGCCGCGCCCCCGACAACCGCCTGGTCCACTTCGCCAAGCCGGACCAGCACGTCCGCCCCGGCGACGTCGTCACGGTCGAGATCACCTACGCCGCCCCGCATCACCTCCTCGCCGAGGGCGCCGTCCTCGGCGTGCGTCGCACCCGGGCGGGCGACGCGTGGGAGAAGCGCAACGCGGAGCAGGCCGTTAAGCCGGCGGGTGTGCTGCTCGGCCTCCCGAAGGTCGGGGCACCGGCTCCGCTGCCGGTCGCGGCGGGCAGCGGCTGCGGCTGCGACTGACCGGCAGGGGCGGGACGTACTGAGCGGAACGGCCGGACGTGCTGACAGGCCCCGGCCGGAGGTACTGACCAAACGGCCGGAGGTACTGACCGCCGCCGACCGCGTACGCTGCCGATCATGCTTGTCGCCGCCGCAGTCTGTCCCTGCCCGCCCCTCCTGGTGCCCGGCATCGCCGCGGGCGCCGCGTCCGAGCTGGACTCCGCGCGTGCCGCGTGCACGGACGCGCTCGGCGTTCTCGCCGCCGCTCGGCCGGACCGGCTCGTCGTCGTCGGTCCCGCCGACGAGAGCGGACGCGGACCGCACCCGCAGGGCACACGGGGGTCGTTCCGGGGATTCGGCGTGGATCTGGGCGTACGCCTGGGGGCGGCCGAGGGGGTGGCGGAGAGCCTGGCCGAGCGCGACGAAAGCGCGGACGAAGATGCGCTTCCGCCCTCGCTCGCGGTGGCCGCGTGGCTGCTGGAGCGCACCGGGTGGACCTGTGCCCCGGTCGAGGGGCTCGGCGTGGGGGAACCTCTCGCGCCCGAGCGGTGCGTCCAGGTCGGCCGGGACATCGCCGCCGGGGACGAACGGGTGGCGCTGCTGGTGATGGGCGACGCCAGCGCCTGTCGCACGCTCAAGGCCCCCGGGTACCTCGACGAGCGCGCGGCACCCTTCGACGCGGAGGTCGCGCGTGCGCTGGGCGCGGCGGACGTGGCGGCACTGGAAACGCTGGACGCCGGGCTGGCGTACGAGCTGAAGGCCTCCGGCCGGGCCCCCTGGCAGGTCCTGGCGGGCGCGGCCGAGGGCGCGGGACTCGGCGGCACACTGCTGTACGACGACGCGCCGTACGGGGTGGGCTACGTGGTCGCGACCTGGTCGTGACGCCGAGGGGCACGGGGGCGAGGTCGCGCCGGACGTGCCGGACGGCCGGGAACGTGGTGCTCCGCGGCCGTCCGTCGATATGCCGTGCCGTCAGGACGTCGGCGGCGGCGAGGCGGGCGGCGGTGAATCGGACGGCGGCGAGGCCGGAGGCGTGCCGCTGTCGCCGCCCGGGTCACTGCCGGTGCCTGTGCCCGTGCCGGTAGCGGCATTCGGGTCGCCCGGGTCCGTGCCGTCCTTGTGCGCGATGCGGTCCATGGCGCCCTTGGCCTTGCCCGTGCCGGCGTGGATCTTGCCGCTGTACTTGCCCTTGGTCTTCTCGTCGACGACCTTCGCCGCCTTGTCGAGACCGCGCTCGACCTTGTCCCCGTGCTGCTGCGCGAGGCCCGAGACCTTGTCCTTGGCGGGGCTGAGCTTGGCCTTCAAGTTGTCCAGGAGACCCATGGTCCACCTTCCCTGGTGGGCGATTATGTGCGGGCGCTCTCCCCGGCCCCGCTGTCGGCTACCTCCTCGGCGGACTGCTGCTTGGGGATCTCGACGCCGTCGCCCGCGGAGTCCTCGGTGGACGGCGTCGCCGTTTCCTCCACCGCGTCCTCAGTCCTGGCGTCCGCCTCGACCTCGTTCTCGGACGACCCCTTCACCTCCGCCGGCTCCTGAGCCGCGGCCTCGGCCGTCGAAGCGTCGGTTCCTGCTTCGGCGGTTGCCGCCTCCTCCGTGGTCTTCGACCTCCGAAGAAGTCGTGCGAAAACGCCCATATCCACTCCATACGTTACTCGTGCGGGCGAAATCCCGCGTCGTCCGGTGCGTCCGATTGCGCCGCCCGGGTCGCCGCCTCTGCGATCGGGCGGCGGAAGACCTCGCAACTGGGAACGACCTTGGCCCCGTACCGTCACGTAACTCGTTCGAGGCCACCCGTCGAGGTTTGCGAGACTGGGGCGGTGAGAAGCGCACCCCCCGCCCCCCGCGTCATCGCCGTCGTCGGACCGACCGCGGCCGGAAAGTCCGATCTCGGCGTCTTCCTGGCCCAGCGGCTCGGCGGCGAGGTCGTCAACGCCGACTCCATGCAGCTCTACCGAGGGATGGACATCGGTACCGCCAAGCTGACGTCCGAGGAGCGCGCGGGCGTACCGCACCACCTCCTGGACATCTGGGATGTGACGGCCACCGCGTCCGTCGCCGAGTACCAGAGGCTGGCCCGTGCCCGGATCGACGCCCTGCTCGACGAGGGCCGTTGGCCGATTCTGGTCGGCGGTTCCGGCCTGTACGTCCGCGGGGCCGTCGACAACCTGGAGTTCCCCGGCACCGACCCCGACGTCAGAGCCCGGCTGGAGGACGAACTGGTGCTGCGCGGCTCCGGCGCGCTGCACGCCCGCCTGTCCGCCGCCGACCCCGAGGCCGCGAACGCGATCCTGCCCAGCAACGGCCGCCGTATCGTCCGGGCTCTCGAAGTGATCGAGATCACCGGTCGCCCCTTCACCGCCAACCTCCCCGGCCACGACTCCGTCTACGACACCCTCCAGATCGGCGTCGACGTGGCCCGCCCGGAACTCGACGAGCGCATCGCGCGCAGGGTCGACCGGATGTGGGAGGCCGGGCTCGTGGAGGAAGTGCGCGCGTTGGAGGCGCAGGGGTTGCGTGAGGGGCGTACGGCGTCGCGCGCGCTCGGCTACCAGCAGGTGCTCGCGGCGCTCGCCGGGGAGTGCACCCTGGAGGAAGCGCGGGCCGAGACGATTCGTGCCACCAAGCGCTTCGCGCGCCGTCAGGATTCATGGTTCAGGCGCGATCCGCGGGTGCACTGGTTGAGTGGGGCTGCGGCGGATCTCACAGAACTTCCGCAGGTCGCGCTGGCGTTGGTCGAACGACCGGTTACAGCCTGATCACGTCATGGCATCGGGACGCTCCGGCCGTCATCGCGGCCTGTGGTGCCGTGCCATCATCAAGCTTCGATCGACCAAGTGGAGTCCAAGTTGGGAGGGCGCGTGGCGATGGAGGCCAGCCCTCGCGACACCGCACAAAGCACCGAACACCGCATCGCGGCGAGCGGCGAACCGGAGCATGACGAGGACCGTCTGAGCTCCGACGGACCCGACGAGACACCGGACGGGGTGACCGCCGACGGCCCCGAGCCGGAGGAGATGTTCCCGGGCGGCCCGGAGGTCGAGGTCGAGCTCCGTCCGCAGCGTCGGCTGCGCATCTGGCAGCTCGCACCCATCGTGAGCCTCGCCGCTGTGGGTTCCCTGATGTTCGCCTTCCCGCTCGCCTTCGACTTCGGCGACAGCGGGGCCGTGATCGCCATGCTGGGGCTGCTGATCTGCTCCTGTGCGGCCGGCTGGGGCATGATGGCCGCCCGCCGCGTGGGTTACACGTGGCCCGGGCTGCCGCAGCGCGGTTCGGATCGCCGCCCGGACTGGCGCGTGGTGATCGCCTACGTCGTGCTGGTCGCCGCCGTGGCCGTGCTCGCCGTCTGGCGCGTGGCCCGACTGCGCTGATCCGCGCGCGGAGCTCTGTCGTACCCACCCCGTACGATCGAGGAATGAGCACGCGGATCGCCTTCCTCAAGGGGCACGGCACGGAGAACGACTTCGTGATCGTCCCGGACCCCGAGAACACCGTCGACCTGTCCCCGGCCGCTGTCGCCGCGCTGTGCGACCGCCGCGCCGGCATCGGCGGCGACGGACTGCTGCACGTCGTGCGGTCCGCCGCGCACCCCGAGGCGAAGGACATGGCGTCCGAGGCGGAGTGGTTCATGGACTACCGCAACGGCGACGGCTCGATAGCGGAGATGTGCGGCAACGGGGTGCGGGTCTTCGCGCGCTACCTCCAGCGCGCCGGACACGCCGGGGAGGGCGACCTCGCGATCGCCACGCGCGGAGGGGTCAAGACCGTGCACCTCGCCAAGGACGGCGACGTCACGGTCGGCATGGGCAAGGCGCTGCTCCCCGGAGGCGACGTCACGGTCAGCGTCGGCGAGCGCGACTGGCCCGCGCGGAACGTGAACATGGGCAACCCGCACGCGGTCGCCTTCGTGGACGACCTCGCGCACGCGGGCGACCTGTACTCCCCGCCGCCGTTCAGCCCGGCCGCCGTCTATCCGGACGGAGTCAACATCGAGTTCGTGGTCGACCGCGGGCCCCGGCACGTCGCCCTGCGGGTGTACGAGCGCGGCGCAGGGGAGACCCGCTCGTGCGGCACGGGCGCGTGCGCCGTCGCCGTGGCCGCCGCCCGCAGAGACGGCGTCGACCCGGCCGTCACCGGCACTCCGACGACGTACACCGTCGACGTGCCGGGCGGCACCCTGGTGATCACCGAACGGGTTGACGGCGAGATCGAGATGACCGGCCCCGCCGTGATCGTCGCCGAGGGCGAGATTGATGTGGACTGGCTGGGAAGCGTGCTGCACTGACCGATTGGGGTCACAAGATGCGCAATCGTAAACCTATATTCCTTCGCTCGAATGGGTGATCCGTTTCACGCTCGACGAGAGGAGGTCAGTCGGCCGTGATGGGCTCGGTAGCATCAAGCACCGGCCCGGACGGGGGACCGATGCGATCCCCTGAGCCGCGTCAGCTCTGGGGCACCCGTCCGCCGGTCCACAGCCGGAGGTGCCCATGAGTGCAGAGGCCACGAACCCTGCGAGCCCGGGCCCGGTGGTGACATCGGGTCCGGCCACAGCGGATCCCGCCCTGCCCACGGCGCCCCGCAGGAAGGCCCGGGCCCGGATCGACCTGCGCCGACTGGGCCGGGCCGCGCTGCTCGGCCCCGCCGCCCGTGACCGGCTGCCGGACGCCATCGGCCATGTGGCCGAGGTGCATCGCGCCCACCACCCCGACGCCGACCTCGAACTCCTGCGCCGCGCCTACGTCCTGGCCGAGTCCTCGCACCGCGGCCAGATGCGCAAGAGCGGTGAGCCGTACATCACGCACCCGCTCGCGGTGACCCTGATCCTCGCCGAACTCGGCGCCGAGACCACCACCCTGACGGCGTCACTCCTCCACGACACCGTCGAGGACACCGACGTGACGCTCGATCAGGTCCGCGAGCAGTTCGGCGAGGAGGTCCGCTTCCTCGTCGACGGCGTGACCAAACTGGAGAAGGTCGACTACGGCGCCGCCGCCGAGCCCGAGACCTTCCGCAAGATGCTCGTCGCCACCGGCAACGACGTCCGCGTGATGTCGATCAAACTCGCCGACCGACTGCACAACATGCGCACGCTCGGTGTGATGCGTCCGGAGAAACAGGCCCGCATCGCCAAGGTCACCCGAGACGTCCTCATCCCGCTCGCCGAACGGCTCGGTGTGCAGGCGCTCAAGACCGAACTGGAAGACCTGGTCTTCGCGATCCTGCACCCCGAGGAGTACGCACACACCCGGGAGCTGATCGTCGGCAACGCCTCCCGCGCGGACGACCCGCTCGCCGAGACGGCCGACGCGGTACGGACGGTTCTGCGCGACGCCGGCATCCAGGCCGAAGTCCTCATCCGGCCACGGCACTTCGTCTCGGTGCACCGCGTGGCCCGCAAACGCGGCCGGCTGCGTGGCGCCGACTTCGGCCGCGTGCTCGTGCTCGTGAACGAGGACGCCGACTGCTACGGCGTCCTGGGCGAACTGCACACCTGCCTGACGCCCGTGGTCTCGGAGTTCAAGGACTTCATCGCCGTACCGAAGTTCAACCTGTACCAGTCGCTGCACACCGCGGTGGCCCGCCCCCGCAGCGGTGCGGACACCTCCGGAAGCGCCCCCGCGGCCGGGCAGATGATCGAAGTCCTCATCCGTACCCACCAGATGCACAAGGTCGCCGAGGCCGGCGTCATCGCGCTCGGCAATCCCTACGCCCTCCCGCCGGAGGAACAGGCCGTCGACGGAGACGGTGAGCGCGTCGACCCGACCCGGCCCGGCTGGCTCTCCCGCCTCCTCGACTGGCAGGAGGCCGCCCCCGACCCGGACACCTTCTGGTCCACGCTCCGTGAGGACCTCGCGCAGGACCGTGAGATCACCGTCTTCCGCCCCGACGGCAAAACCTTGGGGCTGCCCGACGGCGCGACCTGTGTGGACGCCGCGTACGCGCAGTACGGCGAGGACGCGCACGCGTGCATCGGCGCCCGCGTGAACGGCCGCCTGGCGACCTTGAGCACGGTGCTGCGGGACGGCGACACCGTCCAGCTCCTCATGGGCCAGGACCCGGCCTCCGAGCCCTCCAGGGAGTGGCTGGAGCACGCGCACACGCCCGCCGCCCGGATCGCCATCCAGCGGTGGATCGCGACGCATCCGGTGCCCGCCGCGGCACCGGAGGACGAGAAGACGCAGGCCCTCCAGGCCTCCGAGACGGCCTTCAGGCCCGCCGCCGACAGCCTTGCCCCACGGAACACCGCCCGGAACGCCTCCCGCGCCCCCGCCGATCGCCTGGCTGCCGCGCAGGCCGACGAGACAGGCACGGCAGCCCGCCTCGCCGCGAACGCCGTCGTCGACCAGCCCGGCGCGAGCGCTCGGCTCGCCGGCTGTTGTACGCCCGTACCGCCCGACGAGGTGACCGGCTTCGCCGTGCGAGGCGGCGCGGTGACCGTCCACCGTGTGGAGTGCGCCGCGGTCGAGCGCATGAAGCTCGCGGGGCGCGCGGAGGTCGGCGTGCGCTGGGGGGACGCCACGGAGTGCCGGGTGACCCTGTTCGCTGAATCGTTCGGCCGCCCGCATCTGCTCGCGGACCTCACCGAGGCGATGGCCGGGGAGGGCGCGGAGATCGTCTCGGCGACCGTCGAACCCCCGAGCCGGCAGCGCGTCCGCCACACCTACACCGTCCAGCTCCCGGACGCGGCCCACCTGCCGGCCCTGATGCGGGCCATGCGTAACGTGCCCGGCGTCTACGACGTGAGCCGGGCGCAGCCCCAGGCGCTGGAGGACTGACTGCCGCAGGACCGGGCCACGAGGGCCTGAGTCACCCGCCCCACCCGATCGGGTGGGGCGGTCGCGCGCCGCCGCCGTACGGCACGTGCGCGCTGGTAGCGGTGGTGCATGCTGCTCACCCCCTGCCCCCCTGCCCCCCGCGCCCGCCGTTGGAGTCTTCGCCGCCTCAAGGCGGTGGCACTGATCGCCTCCGCCGTCGGCCTCGTGGCCGCGAGCGCCCCCGCCGCCCCGCTCGGCGTCGGCGACCGCCTCTTCCCGTACCTGGGCAACCCCGGGTACGACGTGGCGTCGTACGACCTGTCCTTCGCCTATCCCGGCACCAACCGCGAGCCGCTGCGGGCAGTCACCACGATCGACGCGTGGACGACGACCTCACTGGACCGCGTGAACCTCGACTTCGCGCACGGCCAGGTCGAATCGGTCGACGTCGACGGAGAGCCCGCCACCTTCACGAGCGCGGGCGAGGACCTGGTCGTCACGCCCGAGACACCCCGGCCTGAGGGGAGCTGGATGCGCATCACCGTCCGGCACACCAGCGACCCGGTGTCGGCGGAGGGCCGCGACGGCGGCTGGCTGCGCACGGCGGACGGTCTCGCCATGGCCAACCAGGCCGATGCCGCCCATCTGGTGTTCCCCTGCAACGACCACCCCTCCGACAAGGCGATGTTCACCATCCGGGTCACCGCGCCCGAGGGCTACACAGCGGTGGCGAACGGCCTGGCCGCCGGTGTCGAACGGACCGGTCGCGCGATGACCTGGACGTACCGGACACGGCACCCCATGGCCACCGAGCTCGCGCAGGTCTCCATCGGCCGTTCCACCGTGCTGAGCCGCGTCGGCCCGCACAGCCTGCCGGTCCGTGACGTCGTGCCGGCCAAGGACCGGGCCGCACTCGAACCGTGGCTGAAGAAGACCCCCGACCAGATCGCGTGGATGGAGGGCAAGGTCGGGCCGTACCCGTTCGAGACGTACGGCCTGCTCATGGCCAAGGCCGACACCGGTTTCGAGCTGGAGACGCAGACCCTCTCCCTCTTCGAGAGGGATCTGTTCACCGAAGGCGGCTACCCCGAGTGGTACGTCGATTCGATCATGGTGCACGAGCTGGCCCACCAGTGGTTCGGCGACAGTGTCAGCCCGCGCACCTGGTCCGACCTGTGGCTCAACGAGGGGCACGCGACCTGGTACGAGGCTCTCTACGCGGAGGAGAAGGCGGACCAGTCGCTGGACGCCCGTATGAAGGACGCCTACCGCTCCTCCGACCGCTGGCGCGCGGCCGGCGGGCCTCCGGCGGCCCCCGAGGCGCCCGAACCCGGCCAGAAGATCGGCATCTTCCGCCCGAACGTCTACGACGGTGCCGCACTCGTTCTGTACGCCCTGCGCCAGGAGATCGGCCGACCGGCCTTCGAACAGCTGGAACGCCTCTGGGTGAGCGGCCACCAGGACGCCGTGGCGACGACCGAGGACTTCGTGCGCCTCGCCTCCCAGGTCTCTGGCCGAGACCTCGGCGTGTTCCTCCAGCCCTGGCTCTACGGCGAGAAGACCCCGCCGATGCCGGGCCACCCGGACTGGAAGTCTTCCGCGCCCCAGCGCGCGGACGCGGAATAAGCCAGTGACGAGACGGGCCGTGCCGTGCGACCATCGTCAGGTCGGCGCGGCACGGGGCCACGGGAATCTCCCGCGGTACTCGTGCGTTGTGAGTGATGACGCAGCAGCTCAGAAGCTCCGCTTCCGCTCTGCCGCCGCACTGTCGGAATCCCCAACGACGTAAGGACCCAATGACCTCCTCTTCATCTTCTTCCCAGGACAACCAGCGCCTCGCGGATGCCTATCACGAAGGTCTTCGGGCCGATGCCCTGATGGAAGAGGACGTCGCCTGGAGCCACGAGACCGACGGAGAGCGGGACGGCGACCAGTTCGACCGCTCCGAGCGCGCGGCACTGCGCCGCGTCGCGGGCCTCTCCACCGAACTCGAGGACGTCACCGAGGTCGAGTACCGGCAGCTCCGCCTGGAGCGGGTCGTGCTCGTCGGCGTCTGGACCTCGGGGACCGCGCAGGAGGCGGACAACTCCCTCGCGGAGCTCGCCGCCCTCGCGGAGACAGCGGGCGCGCTGGTGCTCGACGGTGTGATCCAGCGCCGGGACAAGCCCGACGCGGCCACCTACATCGGTTCCGGCAAGGCGCACGAGCTGCGGGACATCGTGCTGGAAACGGGCGCCGACACCGTCATCTGCGACGGTGAACTCAGCCCGGGCCAGCTCATCCATCTCGAAGACGTCGTCAAGGTCAAGGTCATCGACCGTACGGCCCTGATCCTCGACATCTTCGCCCAGCACGCCAAGTCCCGAGAGGGCAAGGCACAGGTCGCACTCGCGCAGATGCAGTACATGCTGCCGAGGCTGCGAGGCTGGGGCCAGTCGCTGTCCCGTCAGATGGGCGGCGGCAAGGGCGGCGGCCTCGCCACCCGTGGTCCCGGTGAGACCAAGATCGAGACGGACCGGCGTCGGATCCGCGAGAAGATGGCGAAGATGCGCCGGGAGATCGCGGACATGAAGACCGGCCGCGAGATCAAGCGCCAGGAACGCAAGCGTCACAAGGTGCCGTCGGTCGCCATCGCGGGCTACACCAACGCCGGCAAGTCCTCGCTGCTCAACCGCCTCACGGGCGCGGGCGTCCTGGTCGAGAACGCTCTGTTCGCGACCCTCGACCCGACCGTGCGCCGGGCAGAGACCCCGAGCGGCCGGCTGTACACGCTGGCTGACACGGTCGGTTTTGTACGGCACCTGCCGCACCACCTGGTCGAGGCGTTCCGCTCCACCATGGAGGAGGTCGGCGAGTCCGACCTGATCCTGCACGTGGTGGACGGCTCGCACCCTGACCCGGAGGAGCAGCTGGCCGCCGTGCGCGAGGTGATCAGGGACGTCGGTGCCACCGGCGTGCCCGAGATCGTGGTGATCAACAAGGCGGACGCGGCCGATCCGCTGACGCTGCAGCGACTGATGCGGATCGAGAAGCGCTCCATCGCGGTCTCGGCCCGCACCGGCCGGGGCATCGACGAACTGCTCGCGCTGATCGACGTCGAACTGCCACGACCGTCGGTCGAGATCGAGGCGCTCGTGCCGTACACGCAGGGCAAGCTGGTTGCCCGCGCGCACGACGAGGGCGAGGTGATCTCCGCGGAGCACACCCCGGAGGGCACGCTGCTCAAGGCGCGGGTGCACGAGGAACTGGCGGCGGATCTCGCGCCGTATGTTCCCGCGCCGCTCGCCTGAGGGCGCAGCTGCGAAAAGGGCTCGTGGAAGCTCACAAGGCCCGCTCCTGCTTGTCGCAGGGGCGGGCCTTCCCGTGCGCACCCGCACCGACGCCGTAGCTCTTGCTCACTTTCTCAACGGCTCCCGGCGCCCCGCCGCCGTACGAGGTCTGCCTCGACACGGTGGACCGGCCTGCCGACCGGCCCACCCTGTGGTCACCGGTTCGCGAACTTCTTGCTGACCGAGTCGTACACGCCCTTGGCCACCTCGCCCAGACGCGGACCGGCCAGCCAGCCGGCGGTCGCCGGGCCGATCGAGGTGTTGGAGACCAGCGCGGGCTTGCCGTCCGAGCCCGTCGCGACCCAGCCGCCGCCGGACGAACCGCCCGTCATGGTGCAGCCGATCCGGTACATGGTCGGGTCCGCCTTGTTGATCGACAGCCGTCCCGGCTTGTCCTGGCACTGGTACATCATCTCCCCGGCGAACGGCGGAGCCGCCGGGTAGCCCGTCGCCGTGATGCTGTCGACCTTGGTCACCGCCGGCGCGTCGAAGTCCACCGGAAGGGCCGAACCGACCGTCTCCTCCAGGGACTTGCCGTTGCTGCCCGCTTCCGGGGTCACATGAATGACCGCGAAGTCGTACGAGGCGCCGTCACCGCCCGTAGCGCCACCCTGCTCGATCCACTGGTCCGAGGTCTGCGCCCAGTCACCCCACCAGACACCGTACGGAGCGACCTCCTTCTGCGTGGCGTTCCGCAGGTCCGCTCCCGACATGCCCGAGTCGTTGTACGACGGCACGAACGCGATGTTGCGGTACCAGCCGCCGTTCTTGCCGGCGTGCACACAGTGGCCCGCCGTCCACACCGTGTTGGACTTGCCGGGATGCGCGGGGTCCTCCACGACCGTCGCCGAGCAGACCATCGTGCCTTCGGGGGAGTCGAAGAACACCTTGCCCGCCTCGGGCGCGTTGGCGTGGTACGTAGGCGATACGGCCTTCGCGTCCACCGGCGCGGGCGTCGGGTCGGTCACGCCCTGGTCACCGGAGAGGTCGCCGGCATCGACGGCCTTGTCCGGTTCATCGGCGTCCCGCATCCGATCCGGGTTCCACAGGCCCTTGATGATCGGGTTGATGTACTCGTCGGCCTCGCGCAGCCAGTCGTCCTTGTCCCAGTTCTTCCAGGCGCCGTTCTTCCACTTGTCGATGTCGATCCCGTGCTCTTTGAGCTTGTCCCTGATGTTGTCCGGGATGGTGATCTTGCCGTCGCCCTGGGACGCGGCGGAGGAGGTCGCCCCGCCGCCCGCTTCGGTGTCGCCCGAGTCACAAGCGGTGGCGGTGAGCGCGAGCGCCGACGCGACTGCGACGGCGGCCAGCACGGGGGAGGTGGTGCGGCGCCCGTTCCTCCTCCGCTGAGCGGTGAACGACGTTTTTATGGATCGCATGTCTGAACTTCCCCCTGAGTGGACGAACGTGGTGCCGGCCGTGAAGCGCGGGCTGGACTGCCGATCTCACACTGATCTCACGGCAAGTTCACGCCGGTCTCACGGACTTCGGGAACGGCCTCACACGATATGCGCTCGCTGTAGGTGACTTCCCCCGGAACAGCAACGGTTCCGTCACGGCAATGATCTTGAGGCAACCCGTAACCCCGTCTGCGGCCCGGGGTTGGTAGCGGTGGGGCTTGCCGCCGATGGTGTCGGCCCGGTCCCTGCGCCCGGTCCCCGGAGTTCTCGAGTCGAGGCTGGCGGGGGCTTCGTATGTCGGGACGGGCGCGGACGTGAGGGAGCGCACGCCCCTGGACAGCGGGAGGACGGGGAGAACCGTGACCGAGACTGCGCCCGGGGAGACCACCGCGCAGACGCGGACAACTGCCGCAGTGACCGACAGGGGTGCCGCCGTGGCCTGCGGAGTTGTCACCGCCGACGCGTTCACGAGTGCCGTCGGGGATGGGCCGGGAGGCGCTTTCGGCGGAGGCTCGGCACGTGCCGGGTCCGGCTCGCGGGGAAGGGCCTCGGCCCGGGCGGCAGTGCTGTGCCCCGCCGATGGCGGTGCCGGGTCCCCCTCCGGGGCGCGTTTCCCGCACGAGAGCCTTTCGAGGCGTCAGACGGCGCGCGAGTCGGCGGCCCGCACCTACCCGCGTGCCCTGCCGGTCGTCCCGGTGCGGGCGCGGGGGCTGACCATCGAGGGCGCGGACGGCCGCCGTTACCTGGACTGTCTCTCCGGCGGGGGGACCCTCGTCCTCGGGCACAACCATCCCGTTGTCCTGGAGGCGATCCGCAAGGTCCTCGACTCGGGCGCGCCCCTGCACGCCCACGACCTGGCGACCCCGGCCCAGGAGGCCTTCACCGCCGAACTGTTCCGCACGCTGCCGCCCGAACTCGCGGGCCGTGCGCGGGTGCAGTTCTGCGGGCCGGCCGAAACGAACGCGGTGGAAGCAGCCTTCGAGCTGGTCCGCGCCGCCACCGGCCGCAGCGGCCTGCTCGCCTTCACCGGTGCCTCGCACGGGGCGATGGCCGGGGCGGCACTCGGGGGCGCCCGCGACGCGTGGTCCGTGCCTCTGCCCTATCCGCAGGACTACCGTTGCCCCTTCGGTGTCGGTGGCACTCGCGGCGCGGAACTCGCCGCACGGTGGACCGAGTCCGCCCTGGTCGACCCCGAGTCGCGCACACCGCTGCCCGCCGGGATGATCCTCGAACCCGTGCAGGATGAGGGCGGGGTGATCGCCGCCCCGGATGAGTGGATGCGCCGCATGCGGCAGATCACCGCCGCACGGTCCGTCCCTCTGATCGCCGACGAGATCCAGACCGGTGTCGGTCGCACCGGAGCCTTCTGGGCGGTGGAACACAGCGGTGTCACCCCCGACGTGCTGGTCCTCGCCAAGGCCATCGGCGGCAGCCTGCCCCTGGCCGTCGTGGTCTACCGCGACGATCTCGACGTCGTGGAACCAGGCGCCCGTACGGACACCTTCCGCGGCAACCAACTCGCCATGGCCGCGGGCACGGCCACCTTGGCCTACGTCCGCGAACACCGTCTCGCCGAACGCGCGGCCACCCTGGGTTCCCGCATGCTGGCGCAACTCCGGGAGCTGGCCCGTGAGTTCGCGGTGATCGGTGAGGTGCGGGGGCGAGGGTTGATGATCGGTGTGGAGCTGGTGGACGCGGCAGGGGTGGTGGAGCAGTCGGACATGGACAGGGTCGGGGCCGCCGGTGGCGGGGCCCGGCTGGAGTCGGTGACGGATCCGGCTCGCGGGCCTGGGTCCGCCGCCCCCGCACTCGCGGGCGCTGTCCAACGGGAGTGCCTGCGGCGGGGCCTGATCGTCGGACTCGGCGGTCGTCACGGGAACGTCGTACGGCTGCTTCCGCCGCTGACCATCAGCGACGAACAGGCGACGGCGGTGCTGGACAGACTGGCCGACGCGGTGGAGGTGGTGGCCCGCGGTCACGCACACGGCCACAAGCAACGCCAGGGGTGACGGGGCCGGTGCGCGGACAGTCCGCAGATGCTGCCCAGCGGGCTCGTGCACCCACGTGTTTCCGGGGCCTGAGCTCTGCTGACGCCCCTTCACACCAGCACGATGCCGATTCGTCCCGGCCGCACGAGCCGGAACCCCCCGAGGAACACGCCTTGAACGTCAGCTCCGACCCTGAGGGCCGCTTCCCAGCCCCATCGCGAGAAACCTCCGAAGCCGCCTGGGCAGAAGCCGGCGACGACCGGACCTCCCGCCGGACGCCACTCGCGCCGACCGCCACCTCGGTCGAGCGACGACCAGGATCGCACTCGGCCCTGGGGGAAGAACCCTTGCCGACGCCAGTGGAGACCCCCGCACAGAGAAAGAACGCGCCGGCCCGGACGACGCCGGCTCAGAGAGGCGCTCCGGCGGCCGAGTCGTTGCCCGCGGCCGCCCTCGACCTCCTGGAGCATTCCGACCCGCACACGGCGGCCGGGGCGGCCGCCGCGGAGAACCTGCTGCGCTGCTGGGCACGCGAGGCCAACCTCACCGCCCCCGGCGACGGCGTCCTGCGCATCCCGCTCCGGGCCGCCGGCACAGCCCTTCTCGCCCCCGTCCGGTACTGGTCCCCGACGGGTTGGCACCGCTTCGGTTCCCCGTACCTCGCCGACGCCCCCGAGGACGCCCCGCCGGTCGACGCGGTCACGATCGCGGCGCTCCTCGCCAGGGAGACGCTGTACACGGCTTCCCCCGCGACCGGCGCCACCGTTCCCGAGGCCGCTGCCCGGACCCGATCCCGTCCGGCCGTCGACGCCACCGACCTCGTCGCGCGAGTGGCCGACTCCGTCCGCCGAACCGGCACCTTCCTCAGCGAGCGCCGCAGTCACCCGGCCGACGCGCCTCACCTGTTTCTGGCCGCCGAACAGGCGCTCACGCTCGGACACCCTCTGCACCCGGCACCCAAGAGCCGCGAGGGCCTGACCGAAGCCGAAGTCCATCTGTTCTCGCCCGAGTCGCGCGGCTCCTTCCCCCTGCACTGGTTGGCTGTCGATCCCTCCGTCATCGTCTCCGACTCGGCCTGGACCGAGCGCGGCCGCCTCGTCCCCGCGGCCCAGCTCACCGCACGCCTTTCGGGGGGATGCCTGCCGCTGCCCGAAGGTCACACGGCCCTGCCGCTGCACCCCTGGCAACTACGTGAGGTCACCCATCGCCCCGAGGCAGCGGCCCTGTTCGAGGCCGGTCTCCTGAAGGACCTCGGCGCCCATGGCGCTCCCTGGCACCCCACTTCCTCGCTGCGAACGGTTCACCGCCCCGATGCCCCGGCCATGCTCAAGCTGTCGCTGGGACTGCGCATCACCAACTCGCGTCGTGAGAACCTCCGCAAGGAACTCCACCGAGGTGTCGAGGTCCACCGGCTGCTCCGCAGTGGCCTGTTCACGCAGTGGCAGGCCGCCCACCGTGGCTTCGACATCGTCCGTGACCCGGCCTGGCTGGCCGTCGACGCATCGGACGGTCCCGTGCCCGGACTCGACGTGATGATCCGGCACAACCCCTTCAGCCCTGCGGACGACGTGTCCTGCATCGCAGGACTGGTCTCACCGCGCCCCCACATCACACCGCCGACCGCAGGAGGCCGAGACGCCGACCGGCCGGTTCTGCGATCCCGCCTGGCCGAGGTCGTCACCCGCCTCGCCGGCCGGACCGGACGTCCCCGAAGGACCGTGGCCGCCGAGTGGTTCCTGCGCTACCTCGAACAGGTGATCCGCCCGATCCTCTGGCTGGACGCGGAAGCGGGGATCGCCCTGGAGGCGCACCAGCAGAACACGCTGGTTCTCCTGGACCAGTACGGCTGGCCCGCCGGGGGCCGCTACCGCGACAACCAGGGCTACTACTTCCGCGAGTCCCGACGCTCGGAACTCGACGCACGGCTGCCCGGAATCGGCGAACACAGCGACACCTTCGTCTCCGACGAGGTCGCCGACGAGCGATTCACGTACTACCTCGCGATCAACAACGTGCTCGGTCTCATCGGCGCCTTCGGCTCCCAACGCCTGGCCGACGAGCAGCTTCTGCTCGCCGCCTTCCGCCACTTCCTCGCCGACGTGGCACGCGGACCCGGCCGCCTGCGCGGCACCCTGCCCGCCCGCCTCCTCGACTCACCCGTCCTGCGCTGCAAGGCCAATCTGCTGACCCGCCTGCACGGCCTCGACGAACTGGTCGGCCCAGTGGACACCCAGTCCGTCTACGTCACCATCGCCAACCCCCTGCACTCCTGACCCGTACGTCCGACCAGCGCCAACCCTCTTCACCTTGCCGCTCCGAGGAACATGACCCACCCCGCCATCTGAGAGGAGCGTCGCCGTGCCTCCCACCGACGCCCACGTGTGTACCGGCCCCGTCACCGACGCCGGTGCCGACGCGAGACCTCGTCCGGACACCAGCAGAACCGGCGTGGGCGGTCGCCTGAACTGCCCGGACGGTGAGGACACGCTGGACCTCCGCCTGCCCTATGAACTGCTCGCGGGCGTCCGAGAAGGGGTCCCGGGTCCTGGCCCCGCACGGCCAGGGACCGGAGGCACGGCACCGCTTCCGTACACCCTCCCGAAAGCTGACGATCTGCTCGACGGAATCGGCGCCTGGGGGCCGATCGCCACCCCCGTGGGCGTGTTCCAGCTGGTCCCGGTCCAGATCGCACGGGACCTAGCGCTCATCGGCCGATGGATGAACGACCCCGCCGTCGCGGAGTTCTGGGCACTCGCCGGGCCTCATGCCGCCGTCGAGGAACACCTGCGGAGGCAACTCCTCGGCGACGGTCGCAGCATCCCCTGTCTCGGCGTGCTGGCCGGCACCCCGATGAGCTACTGGGAGATCTACCGCGCGGACCTCGATCCGCTGGCCCGTCACTATGCCGCTCGCCCTCACGACACCGGTATCCACCTTCTCGTCGGCGATGTCTCCGCTCGTGGAAGAGGCCTGGGCAGCGTTCTGCTCCACGCCATCGCCGATCTTGTGCTCGACAGGCGCCCCACCTGTGCCCGCGTCGTCGCGGAACCCGCCCTTCGCAACATTCCCTCCGTCGCCGCCTTCCTGAGCGCCGGTTTCCGCTTCTCCGCCGAGGTCGACCTGCCCGCCAAGCGGGCCGCCCTCATGGTCCGAGACCGATTCCCGCGCCGTCTTGTGTGACGCCACATCGCGGCGTCATCGCTTGTGGAACGCCCCTCGCGCCCAAGCGGTTCCCCCACCCATCGAAGCTCTCCCAAGTGATCAACCCTGAACTCGAAGCTGCCAACTCCGGCCAGCTGTGGGACTCATCCGATCCTCACCACAGGAGCACCTGGTCTTGATCCCGTCCCTCCGCCCCGCCTTGCGCACTCCTTTGTCAGTGCCGGGCCGTAGGGTGGTCGCGCTATGACGAAGCCTTCACTCCCCGAACTCCTGCATGCCGCCGTCACTGCCGTCGGCGGTACGGAGCGCCCCGGCCAGGTGACCATGGCCGAATCCGTCGAGTCCGCGATCGACGACGGCTCCCATCTGCTGGTCCAGGCCGGCACCGGCACCGGAAAGTCGCTGGGGTATCTCGTGCCCGCGCTCGCGCACGGGGAACGCGTCGTCGTGGCGACGGCCACACTCGCCCTGCAGCGCCAGCTCGTGGAGCGCGACCTGCCGCGCACGGTGGACGCCTTGCACCCGCTGCTGCGCCGGCGTCCTGAGTTCGCGATGCTCAAGGGCAGGTCGAACTACCTCTGCCTGCATCGCCTGCACGAGGGTGTCCCACAGGACGAGGAGGAGGGCCTCTTCGACCAGTTCGAGGCCGCGGCACCGACCAGCAAGCTGGGCCAGGACCTGCTGCGGCTGCGTGACTGGTCGGACGAGACCGAGACAGGCGACCGCGACGACCTCACGCCCGGCGTGTCCGACCGTGCCTGGGGTCAGGTGTCGGTCTCCTCGCGAGAGTGCCTGGGCGCCTCGAAATGCGCGTACGGCGCGGAGTGCTTCGCGGAGATGGCCCGCGAGCGTGCCAAGCTCTCCGAGGTCGTCGTCACCAACCACGCGCTGCTCGCGATCGACGCCATCGAGGGGGCGCCGGTTCTCCCGCAGCACGAGGTGCTGATCGTCGACGAGGCGCACGAACTGGTCTCCCGGGTCACCGGGGTCGCCACCGGGGAACTCACCCCCGGCCAGGTGAACCGCGCGGTGCGCCGCGCCGCGAAGCTGGTCAACGAGAAGGCCGCCGATCAGCTCCAGACCGCCGCGGAGGGCTTCGAGAGGCTGATGGAGCTTGCGCTGCCGGGCCGCTTGGAAGAGATCCCGGAGGATCTCGGCTACGCGCTCATGGCACTGCGCGACGCCTGCCGCACCGTGATCTCCGGGATCGGTGCCACCCGGGACAAATCCGTCCAGGACGAGGACGCGATCCGCAAACAGGCGCTGGCCTCCGTGGAGACCGTGCATGACGTGGCAGAGCGGATCACGAACGGTTCCGAGTGGGACGTCGTCTGGTACGAGCGCCATGACCGCTTCGGTGCCTCCCTGCGTGTCGCGCCCATGTCCGTCTCGGGTCTGCTGAGGGAAAAACTCTTCGCGGACCGCTCGGTGATCCTCACGTCCGCGACCCTGAAACTGGGCGGCGACTTCAACGGCGTCGGTGCCTCCCTGGGCCTTGCCCCCGAGGGCACCGAAGGCGAGGACGTGCCGCAATGGAAGGGCGTCGACGTCGGCTCGCCCTTCGACTACCCCAAGCAGGGCATCCTGTACGTCGCCAAACACCTGGCGCGACCCGCACGGGACGGCGACCGCGCGGACATGCTCGACGAGCTCACCGAGTTGATCCAAGCGGCGGGCGGTCGCACGCTCGGCCTGTTCTCATCGATGCGGGGCGCCCAACTGGCCGCGGAGGAACTGCGCTCCCGTATTCCCGAGTTCCCGATCCTCCTGCAGGGAGAGGAGACCCTCGGCGAGCTGATCAAGAACTTCGCGGCGGATCCGCAGACCTGTCTCTTCGGCACGTTGTCGCTCTGGCAGGGGGTGGATGTGCCAGGGCCCAGCTGTCAGCTGGTCGTCATGGACAAGATCCCGTTCCCGCGGCCCGACGACCCGTTGATGAGTGCCCGCCAGAAGGCGGTCGAGGATGCCGGCGGCAACGGCTTCATGGCGGTCGCCGCCACCCACGCGGCCCTGCTCATGGCTCAGGGCGCCGGCCGCCTCGTACGGGCGTCGGGGGACCGCGGTGTGGTCGCGGTACTGGACCAGCGCCTGGCCACAGCGCGATACGGGAGCTACCTGAAGGCGTCACTGCCTGATTTCTGGTACACGACGGACCGTAACCAGGTCCGCAGGTCCCTGGCCGCGATCGACGCGATGGCCAAGCAGACGGAAGACGTCACGGCAGAGCAGGTGGACGAGGACGAAGCGCGGTGAAAGGGGGTGGCCTGTCCCGGCTCCGGGAAAGGCCACCCCCTTTCGCACCAGCTGTCACCCGAGGGTCACACAGCGCAGGGCCCCGGAACCGGCGCAGAGGTCCCGGGGCCCGGTCAGAGGGCGGGGGCCTCGAGGCCGCCCGCCGTGCCGTCACACTCGCCGCAGTACGGCGACCACCTTGCCCAGGATGGTCGCGTCGTCGCCGGGGATCGGCTCGTAGGCGGAGTTGTGCGGGAGGAGCCAGACGTGGCCGTCCTCGCGCTTGAAGCGCTTGACGGTGGCTTCGCCGTCGAGCATCGCCGCCACGATGTCGCCGTTCTCGGCGACCGGCTGGCGGCGGACGGTGACCCAGTCGCCGTCGCAGATCGCGGCCTCGATCATGGAGTCGCCGACGACCTTGAGGACGAACAGCTCACCGTCGCCGACCAGCTGGCGGGGGAGAGGGAAGACGTCCTCGACGGATTCCTCGGCGAGGATCGGGCCGCCCGCGGCGATGCGGCCGACCAGCGGTACGTACGACGCCGCGGGCTTGCCGGCGGTGTCGGTGGGCTGCACCGAGGAGGCCTGGTCCGAGCCGCGTACCTCGTACGCGCGCGGGCGGTGCGGGTCGCGGCGCAGGAAGCCCTTGCGTTCGAGTGCCATCAGCTGGTGGGCGACGGAGGAGGTGCTGGAGAGGCCGACGGCCTGGCCGATCTCCCTCATCGACGGTGGGTAGCCGCGCCGCTGCACGGAGTCCCTGATGACCTCGATCACCCGGCGCTGCCGGTCGGTGAGTCCGGAACTGTCCGCCCGGATGCCTGGAGGTCGGCCCGGCAGGGAGCGCTTGTGCCCCTCGGGATTGATGGCTTCGTTCATCGCATGCACCGGCTCAAGTCGGCCCTGGGAGCTGTCCTGGGCAGTGATGGTGGCACTGTCTGCGGTGGTGGTCACGTCGGCCCCTCTCGATGGTCTCCCTGCCGGACAACGGTAGTTGCTTTCGAAAGGTTGCGCCAAACACACGTTCGAGTGAAAAACCGTGAATAACCTGCCTGGATCATGTGTCTGGGTGTATGGCTGACGTGAGGCCTAAGCGGGCAAAAGGGCTCATTGTTGTACTCTTCGCCGCCAGGATGACGCCTCGTGGGCGCCGCCTCAGTTTGCCACCCGCGATCCGGTCAACCTGGCACCGACCCTCATCTCTGCGGTAACCCCACGTGCCCTTCGTGCGGCGCTCACGCTATCTCCGCATGTGGTGAAGCGATACTGCTGCGTGCTCCTGAGTGTCGACGGGGTCCAGGGGCCGACGGCACACGCCCATGCCGGAGCGACACGTGCGGACGGTGTGTATGTATGGGCCAATCCCCACATCTAGTGGTTGGATTACAGCAGTGGCCCAGAAGTTGTGGTCCCCCGGGTCTTCGGGCCCTCGGCGATCCCCTATGCTTGGGGCTGCTTCGTGGGGCCCGAGAGGCCTCCTGAGGCTATTGAGTCTGCTGTGAGGAGGGATGGACGTTCATGCACTGCCCCTTCTGCAGGCACCCCGACAGCCGCGTCGTCGACAGTCGTACGACCGACGACGGCACGTCGATCCGTAGGCGCCGCCAGTGCCCTGACTGCTCCCGTCGTTTCACGACCGTGGAGACGTGCTCGCTCATGGTGGTCAAGCGGTCCGGAGTCACCGAGCCATTCAGTCGTACCAAGGTCATCAACGGTGTGCGCAAGGCATGCCAGGGACGGCCTGTCACCGAGGACGCGCTCGCTCAGCTCGGCCAGCGGGTCGAGGAGGCCGTGCGTGCCACCGGAAGCGCCGAATTGACCACCCACGACGTGGGACTGGCCATACTCGGCCCCTTGCAGGAGCTCGACCTGGTCGCCTACCTGCGATTCGCTTCCGTCTACCGGGCGTTCGACTCGCTCGAGGACTTCGAAGCCGCGATCACGGAACTCAGGCAGACGGGGTCCCCCACCGCGGACGAAGAGGACCGCGTGGACGCTGACGACGGCGGGGGCGCCGTCACGGGGGGTCAAGAAGACGACCGCGGGTCCGGAGGGGCTGCTCCAGTCCTCGAACCCGCGCGCGCCGCCGACTGACCGGCGGTCCGGACCCAGCCTCGGGCTGCGGATCCGGCCTGGCGGCGGCGAGGAGAAGACCTGTTGCGGGCCGTGCCGAAAGGCGCCCGCGACACCAGACAGAACACCGTGCCCGGGAACATCGGGGCACTTCAGGGCGTTTTAGCCCGTACAGGGAGGCGGCATGACAGAGACGGCGAGCGGTCCGGCACGGAGTTCCCGCGCCAAGGGCACCAAGGCGACCAAGGGACTGCGTATCGAGCGCATCCACACGACCCCCGGCGTGCACCCGTACGACGAGGTGTCCTGGGAGCGCCGTGACGTCGTCATGACCAACTGGCGCGACGGCTCGGTCAACTTCGAGCAGCGTGGCGTCGAGTTCCCCGACTTCTGGTCGGTGAACGCGGTCAACATCGTCACCAGCAAGTACTTCCGCGGTGCCGTCGGCACCCCGCAGCGCGAGGTGAGCCTCAAGCAGCTCATCGACCGCATCGTGAAGACGTACCGGAAGGCGGGCGAGGACCACAAGTACTTCGCCTCCCCCGCCGACGCGGAGATCTTCGAGCACGAGCTGGCGTACGCCCTCCTGCACCAGGTCTTCAGCTTCAACAGCCCCGTCTGGTTCAACGTAGGCACTCCTCAGCCGCAGCAGGTCTCCGCCTGTTTCATCCTGGCCGTCGACGACTCCATGGAGTCGATCCTCGACTGGTACAAGGAAGAGGGCATGATCTTCAAGGGCGGCTCCGGTGCCGGCCTGAACCTCTCCCGTATCCGCTCCTCCAAGGAACTGCTGTCCTCCGGCGGAAACGCCTCCGGTCCGGTCTCCTTCATGCGCGGCGCCGATGCCTCGGCCGGCACCATCAAGTCGGGTGGCGCCACCCGCCGCGCCGCCAAGATGGTCATCCTCGACGTCGACCACCCCGACATCGAGGACTTCATCCAGACCAAGGTGAAGGAAGAGGAGAAGATCCGCGCCCTTCGTGACGCGGGCTTCGACATGGACCTGGGCGGCGACGACATCACGTCCGTCCAGTACCAGAACGCCAACAACTCGGTCCGTGTGAACGACACGTTCATGAAGGCCGTCGAGGCGGGCGGGAAGTTCGGCCTGACGTCCAGGATGACCGGCGAGGTCATCGAGGAGGTCGAAGCCAAGAGCCTGTTCCGCAAGATGGCCGAGGCCGCCTGGGCCTGCGCGGACCCCGGCATCCAGTACGACGACACCATCAACCACTGGCACACCTGCCCGGAGTCCGGCCGCATCAACGGCTCGAACCCCTGCAGCGAGTACATGCACCTGGACAACACGTCCTGCAACCTCGCCTCGCTGAACCTGATGAAGTTCCTGAAGGACGACGGCCTGGGCAACCAGTCCTTCGAGGTCGAGCGCTTCGCGAAGGTCGTCGAGCTCGTCATCACCGCGATGGACATCTCCATCTGCTTCGCGGACTTCCCCACCCAGAAGATCGGCGAGAACACCCGCGCCTTCCGCCAGCTCGGCATCGGCTACGCCAACCTCGGCGCCCTGCTGATGGCGACCGGCCACGCGTACGACTCCGACGGCGGCCGCGCCCTGGCCGGAGCCATCACCTCCTTGATGACCGGTACGTCGTACAAGCGTTCCGCCGAACTGGCCGCGGTCGTCGGTCCGTACGACGGTTACGCCCGCAACGCGCAGCCGCACCTGCGTGTCATGAAGCAGCACTCCGACGAGAACGCCAAGGCCGTCCGCATGGACGACCTGGACACGCCGGTCTGGGCCGCCGCCACGGAGGCCTGGCAGGACGTCCTGCGCGTCGGTGAGAAGAACGGTTTCCGTAACTCCCAGGCGTCCGTCATCGCCCCGACCGGCACCATCGGTCTCGCGATGTCCTGCGACACCACCGGCCTTGAGCCCGACCTCGCGCTGGTCAAGTTCAAGAAGCTGGTCGGCGGCGGCTCCATGCAGATCGTCAACGGCACCGTCCCGCAGGCCCTGCGCCGCCTGGGTTACCAGGAGGAGCAGATCGAGGCGATCGTCGCCCACATCGCCGACAACGGCAATGTGATCGACGCCCCCGGCCTCAAGCACGAGCACTACGAGGTGTTCGACTGCGCGATGGGCGAGCGCTCCATCTCCGCGATGGGCCACGTCCGCATGATGGCCGCGATCCAGCCGTGGATCTCCGGCGCTCTCTCCAAGACGGTCAACCTGCCGGAGTCGGCGACCGTCGAGGACGTCGAAGAGGTCTACTTCGAGGCCTGGAAGATGGGCGTCAAGGCGCTCGCCATCTACCGCGACAACTGCAAGGTCGGCCAGCCGCTCTCCGCGAAGACCAAGGAGAAGGAGAAGTCCGCGGCCGACGCTGTCACGGAGAAGGCCGAGGAGACGATCCGGGCGACGGTCGAGAAGGTCGTCGAGTACCGTCCCGTCCGCCGGCGCCTCCCCAAGGGCCGCCCCGGCATCACGACGTCCTTCACCGTCGGCGGCGCCGAGGGTTACATGACCGCCAACTCCTACCCGGACGACGGTCTCGGCGAGGTCTTCCTGAAGATGTCGAAGCAGGGCTCGACCCTCGCGGGCATGATGGATGCCTTCTCCATCGCGGTCTCCGTCGGTCTCCAGTACGGCGTGCCGTTGGAGACGTACGTCTCGAAGTTCACCAACATGCGCTTCGAGCCGGCCGGCATGACGGACGACCCGGACGTGCGGATGGCGCAGTCGATCGTCGACTACATCTTCCGCCGCCTGGCGCTGGACTTCCTGCCCTTCGAGACGCGTTCCGCGCTCGGCATCCATTCCGCCGAGGAGCGTCAGCGGCACCTGGAGACCGGTTCGTACGAGCCGTCCATCGAGGAGGTCGAGGTCGACGTCGAGGGCCTGGCCCAGTCGGCTCCGCGCGCCCAGGAACTGAAGGCCGTCGCCACCCCGAAGGCCGAGACCGAAGCGGCCAAGCCCGCCCCGCAGCAGGCCCACACCAGCGCTGAGCTCGTGGAGATGCAGCTGGGTATCCAGGCGGACGCCCCGCTGTGCTTCTCCTGCGGTACGAAGATGCAGCGTGCCGGTTCCTGCTACATCTGCGAGGGCTGCGGCTCCACCAGCGGCTGCAGCTGATTCCGGGCACCTTCCGGGTGCGAACCTGATGGTCAAGCGGTGGCGCCGATTCTCGGTGCCACCGCTTTCGGTGTCTGTGGCGCAGGTGCCGGGGCCGTCACAGCTCGGCAGCGAGAGCGCCGCTTCGACCGCTGATGGGCCTGGTCAGGGATTGCGGAGCCGGCCCATGGCCGCGGTGAAGGTCGCCGGGTCGTCCTCGAAGCCGTGGAGGCCGGGGTGGAAGTCCCACGTTCCGGATTCCTGGCGTACGAACTCGGCGACCGTCGACGCGGTCGCCCCGAGTACCGTGCCGAAGTCGTCCTCGGCCAGGACCGTGTAGCCCTCGCGGATACGGAGAGCCGGATTGACGACGCTGACGAAGGTGCGGCGGTCCGGGCGCTGCTGTATGACGACGCCGACCACCACGCGCGCGTAGCGGTCGGCGAGCCGGTCGAGTTCGACCGTCATGACCTCGTCCCAGCCGAAGCCCTTGCCGTCCTTGCTGTCACGGTTGAGGTAGATGGTGCCGTCGGGGGAGCGGCTGTCGAAGTGCACCACGTTGGCGGGATTTTCGTAGGGATCACTCGCGAGATAGGTCGCGGCCACGAGGTCCAGATCGGTCGGCGGTTGTCCCGCCGCACTCGGGTCCCATTTCACCGCGATCTCGACCTTGCGGATGCCCTTGCTGAGGCCGTTCACCAGACTTCCCCTTCCCCCTGTGGCGCCGGCCCGAAGTGCCGGGCAGGCAAGGCAGGTTGTCCATCCTGCCACGCGTGCGGGTGCGACTGCGGGCCAGCTCTCCCCACCAGAGTGACCAACGCCACGCTCCGTGGCCTTACCATGGCGCGGTGCTGGTCAAGTGGATTCGCTGCACCGTGGTGGACCGCCGCGGTTTCGAGCGGGGGCAGCGGAAGTGGGCGGGGCTTCTGGGGGAGCCGGGGTTTCGGGGACAGGGTGGTGGCTGGAGCCGGGGGCGGCAGGGTGTGGCGCACGTCTTCGCCTTCTGGGAGAGCCGTGCCTTCTACGACTCCTTCATGGCCCGGTCCCATGATCGGCTGGCGGCGACACAGTCGGGCACCTTCAAGGACGTCCAGGTCAAACTGTTCGACTACCGCTTCGACGTGAAGACCGGCTTCGAACCCCGGTTCACGGACGCCGACCTGGTACGGGTCGCCCATTGCCGCGTCCACGAGGACCGCGCCGAACACTTCACGCTGATGCAGGAGAAGGTCTGGAACCCCGCGATGGCCGGTTCGCCCGGCATGATCCGCGGTCTGTTCGGAGAAGCGCCGGGCCATGAGTTCCTGGTGCTGTCGATGTGGCGATCGGCCGCGGAACACGGCAAGTACCGGACCGAACGCGTGGAGCGGCTCGCCCTGCGGGCTCAGACGGAGGCCGACATCGCCTCTCTGACGGGCGACATCGTGGAGCTCGAACCGACCTGGATCGTCTGAATCGGGACCTGTCGTCGTGTGCCCGGAGGCGGCACGGGGCGGGAACTGTGTGACCTACGCCGTATGAAAGCCGTAGTGGTGCTCGACAGGGCCTGAACCGATCTAGGGTTTTGGCATGGCACGACCACGGCGCATCGTCCTTGTCCGGCACGGCGAGTCAACGGGCAATGTTGATGACACCGTTTACGAGCGTGAACCCGACCACGCCCTCGGCCTCACCGAGAGGGGGTGGCAGCAGGCGGAGGAGACCGGCAAACGGCTGCGCGAGGTCTTCGGCCGTGAGCGCGTCAGCGTGTACGTCTCCCCGTACCGTCGCACCCTCGAGACGCTCCGAGCGTTCCACCTCGACCCGGCGGTCATACGGGTGCGCGAGGAGCCCAGGCTGCGTGAACAGGACTGGGGAAACTGGCAGGACCGCGACGACGTCCGCCTCCAGAAGGCCTACCGGGACGCGTACGGACACTTCTTCTACCGGTTCGCCCAGGGCGAGTCCGGCGCCGATGTGTACGACCGGGTGGGCGGCTTCCTGGAGAGCCTGTTCCGCAGCTTCGAGGCCACTGATCATCCGTCGAACGTGCTGATTGTCACCCACGGTCTGGCCATGCGTCTGTTCTGCATGCGCTGGTTCCACTGGACGGTCGCGGAGTTCGAGTCGTTGGCGAACCCGGGGAACGCGGAGATGCGGATGCTCGTTCTCGGGGACGACGGCAAATACGCGCTGGACCGGCCCTTCGAACGTTGGCGGGACCCGGAACCGTACGGAATCACCGGATAGAGTGACAGCGATGACCGCTGACTTGTCTCCCGCAGGGCGCCTGCAGCGCGCTCTGGCCAGCCTGCGCGGACTAGCCGTGGGAGACGCGCTGGGCTCGCAGTTCTTCGTGCCGGTGAACTACCCGCTGCTGAAGGACCGCGAGCTGCCGCCAGGCCGGTGGCAGTGGACCGACGACACGGAAATGGCGTGCTCCGTGGTCGCCGTCCTCGCCGGCCACGACCGCATCGACCAGGACGCCCTTGCCCGCTCCTTCGCCGAGCACCATGACTTCGACCGCGGATACGGCCCCGCGGTCAACCGCTTGCTGCGGCTGGTCCGAGAGGGCGGTGACTGGCGCGAACTGGCCTCCGCCCTCTTCAACGGACAGGGGCCGTGGGGCAACGGAGCCGCGATGCGTGTGGCGCCGTTGGGTGCCTGGTACGCGGAGGACCCGGAGCAGGCGGTCCACCAGGCAGAGATCTCTGCCTATCCGACGCATCAGCACCGTGAGGGTGTGGTTGGTGCCATGGCCGTCGCCGCGGCTGCCGCGCTGACCGCTGCCCCGGGCGGACCGCCGACCCCCGAACTGCTGCTCGACGGCGTCATCGCCCTGGTGCCGAAGAGCGCTGTCGGCGCGGGCCTGCGTCGGGCCCGGGACATGCTCGACTACGCGGACCCAGCCACCGTCGCGGCCGTGCTGGGCTGCGGGCGGCGCACCACGGCCCACGACACCGTGCCCTTCGCTCTCTGGTCGGCGGCACGGTCCGTCGGGGACTACGAGCAGGGGTTCTGGACGACCGCGCAAGTCGGCGGCGACGTGGACACGACCTGCGCCATCGTGGGCGGGGTGATCGCCTCCGGTAAGGCGGGGGCGCCGCCTGCCCACTGGGTGGCGCGAACGGAAGCCGTGCCTGAGTGGGTTCCAGCCTCAGTCTGACGCGGCCTTCGGCTGTCCCGCACCCACCTGCGGTTGTCCACCGGCGCGGTGGTGAGATGCGATGCGCGAAAACTCTCTGTGCGCAATGGGAACTCTGTGTGACCATCCGGGCGTTCTCATGGCAACCGTTGTGTGAGGCATGAGGCATGGCTCATACGGGGTGACTGACACGGGGCCCGGAGGGGGTGATCATGCGGTTCGTGCTGGAGTTTGTCGTGCCGGTGCTGGCGGCGTTGCTGGTGGCGTTGGCGGTGAGGTTGGCGGTGAGGTTGGTGCCGGCGGGTGTGTCAGGCGGGCGGATGGCCGGACGGGTGCCCTCGCCTGCGGCGCTCAGGACCCGATCCGGCCATCCGTGGCTTGTCGCGGGGCGACCCGGGTCAGCCGAGGCCCGGTCCGGCCGTGCCGGCGAGAGCCTCGAGGTCGCTCTTGCGGACCCTGATCACCAACCACGCGGTCACCAGGGCGAGTACGGCCATCGCGGCGGCGGCGATGAAGCCCGTGGAAATGCCCTGGGCGAGCACCTCATGACCCCAGGGAGCCGGCAGTTGGTGCGTCTTGGCGAACTCCGCCTTCTGTTCCGCGGTGGCGTCGGTGAGGAACTGCGGCAGTTGCTTCTCCGCCTCGTCCTTGCTGGCCGAGCCGAACACCGTGGTCAGGATGGACAGGCCCAGCGAACCTCCCACCTGCTGCATGGCGTTGAGAAGTCCGGATGCCGCGCCGGCCTCGTGCTGGGCCACGCCGGAGACGGCGGTGAGCGTAAGCGTGACGAAGTTCAGGCCCATACCGAAGCCGAACACCAGCATCGGCCCGAGGACCCCGCCGACATAGGAGCTGTCGGAACTGATGAGGGTCTGCCAGGCCAGACCGACCGCGGCGAGCGCCGAACCCCCGAGCATGAACGGCTTCGGGCCGAGCACCGGCAGGAACCGCTGCGACAGGCCCGCGCCCAACGCGATCACGACCGTCACCGGCAGGAAGGCGAGACCGGCCTTGATCGGGCTGTACCCCAGCACGTTCTGCACGAAGAGGACGATGTAGAAGAACATGCCGAACATCGCGGCGGCAAGGCTCAACATGATCACGTACGTGCCCGAGCGGTTACGGTCGGCGAACATCCTGAGCGGCGTGATCGGTTCCTTGGCGCGGGATTCGACGAAGGCGAAGGCCAGCAGCAGAACCACGGCGGCACCGAAGGAACCGATGGTCAGGCTGTCCCGCCACCCGCTGTCGGCCGCCCGGATGAACCCGTAGACGAGCAGGGCCATTCCGGCCGTCGAGGTGAATGCTCCCAGGAAGTCGAAGCGGCCGGTGTGCCGCTCGGACTCGCTGATGTACAGCGGCGTGAGCACGGCGATCAGCACACCGATGGGCACGTTGACGAAGAGCACCCACCGCCAGTCGAGCCACTCCGTGAGCATGCCTCCGGCGAGCAGCCCGATGGCACCGCCGCCCGCGGAGACCGCCGCGAACACGCCGAAGGCGCGATTCCGTTGCGGCCCTTCGGGGAACGTGGTGGTGATGAGGGCCAGCGAAGTGGGCGACGCGATCGCCCCACCCACGCCCTGCAGGACGCGGGCCGCCAGCAACTGCCAGGGTTCCTGGGCCAGTCCGCCGAGCAACGACGCGAAGGTGAACAGCAGGATGCCGGTCATGAAGACCCGTCGCCTGCCGAGGATGTCGCCGGCCCGCCCGCCCAGGAGCAGCAGTCCGCCGAAGGTGAGCGTGTAGGAGCTGACGACCCAAGTGAGGTCGGTAGTGCTGAAGTTGAGTGCGTTTTGAATGTGCGGGAGTGCGATGTTCACAATCGTCGCGTCGAGTACCACCATGAGTTGGCAGGCCGCGATGACGGTGAGCGCGAGACCGGGGTGTCCCTCCCGGCGGGCCGCACCTGGTTTCTGATCCTGAACTAACTGAGAGGTTGTCACTATGGGTCCCCCACAAATGCCTTAGTGAACGGTCGCGTTCACTGTCGCGTCAACGGTAGTGAGTCCCTACTAGTGAACGCAAGCGTTCACTCTGCTTGTCGCCGCGCGTCACGTCCCCCTCTGTCGCCGCGTGGTGCTCCCCGCTCCCGAAATCCCCGCTTACCCGTTTGCTGGAGACGCTCAGATGGTTACCTCGCACTGGACGGCCGCCCCCGCTCAGGCCTCACTACGTCGGCGTGGCGCCGTGCTTGAACGGGCGATCCTCGATGCCGCCCTGGAGCAACTCAGCACGGTCGGCTGGAAGGGGCTGACGATGGAGGGTGTCGCCGCAGGAGCTCAGACAGGCAAGGCGGCCGTCTATCGACGCTGGCCGTCCAAGGAGGACCTGGTCGCTGACGCGTTGCAGGCCGCACTCCCGCGGCTCGAGGGGGTGCCCGATCTGGGCGGCGTGCGCGCGGATCTCCTCGCGCTGTGCCGGCGAAGCCGCGACGCGATGTTCTCCAGGCCGGGGCTCGCACTTCGCGCAGTGATTCACGAATGTGATCCTGTGCAAGCGGAGCGTCTTCATGCTGTGATCGTCAAGGGGCTTGTCGAGCCCACGGTCCAACTGCTTCGAGAAGTCGTTATTCGCGGAATTGAGCGGGGTGAGGTGCGATCCGACGCTGCCAACGGCTACGTCTTCGACGCCATCCCGGCGATGATGATGTATCGCTCCAAGATGTGCGCGAGCGAATGGAGTGATCAGGATCTCGAGGAGGTGATCGACCAGTTGATGCTTCCTCTGCTGCGGCCGACACGTGGATGAGGGTGGCGTGCGGCGGCGGTGAAGTAGCACTCCGGAAACCGGGGTGTCGAGCGGCGATCCGGGCGGCGTACGCTAAGGACGCCATGCCGTACGAACCTCCTACTCACACCGTCGAGCGCTCCCTCCGCGCCACGACCGGAGCGAAGATCATTGCCGGTGTCGACGAGGTGGGGCGCGGCGCCTGGGCCGGCCCCGTCACCGTCTGCGCGGCGGTCACCGGTCTGCGCCGACCTCCCGAGGGCCTCACCGACTCCAAGCTGCTCACCATCAAGCGGCGCACGGTTCTCGCCGAGACCTTGCGGGGATGGGTGACGTCATACGCCCTGGGGCATGCCTCTCCGGAGGAGATCGACCAGATGGGGATGACGGCCGCCTTGCGCATAGCGGCCGTGCGCGCCCTGGAGGCCCTGCCCGTCCGTCCTGACGCGGTGATCCTCGACGGCAAGCACAACTACCTCGGATCACCGTGGAACGTCCGTACGGTGATCAAGGGTGACCGTTCGTGCGTGGCCGTCGCGGCCGCGTCCGTGATCGCCAAGGTCCAGCGCGACAAAATGATGGCCGAACTGGGCATCGACCATGCAGACTTCGACTTTGCGGCCAACGCCGGCTATCCGTCGCCGGTGCACAAGGCCGCACTGGAGGAGCGGGGCCCCACCCCGTACCACCGATTGTCGTGGGCGTATCTTGATGCGCTGCCCCAGTGGCAGCACCTCAAGAAGGTCCGCAGTTGGGCGGACGGAAGCGTTCCGGAGATCGAGGGTCAGCTCGGCTTCGATTTCTGACGATTCCGCTCGCACTCATGTGCCACCGGCCGACGCGAGCCGCACTAATGTTTGATAAAAATCAGCTCATGCCTCTCATTCCCGAGGAGCCTCAGATTCACGAGAGTGCCCAGGGTCCCCGCGCGACTCCGGCCAGTGGCCGTACCGTGCCGACCCCCCGTCCTGTACCTGGTCCCCGCCCCGCGGCGCATCCGCGCCCCGGTCGGCCCGGCCCGCTGCGGCCGGCGCCCCCGGTGCAACACACGCCGCGTGACGTGGCCGTGGCCAAGCCCGGACCGTCGGGCCCAGCCGCCCCGGTCGCGGTCCCTGTCGCGGCTGCTCCCGCGGCGGCTGCCCCGCAGATCCAGCTGATCCCGGCGTCCGCCGAGGGTGCGCTCGATGCTGCCGAAGAAGCCGTCGACCTCCTCCTGGAGTCGGGACGCGCCCCCGGTGACGTGCTGGTGATCACCACCGGCGCTCAGCACCCGTGGGCCGCCCACGAACTGTCCTTCGGTGAAGCCTCCTACTGGGCGCAGCACGACGCGGGCGACGACGTCTTCTACATGGACGCCGCCGTCGCCTCCCGCGCCGCCACCCGCCCCGTGGTCGTGGTCGCCGTCAACGGTGGCCTCGAGACCGCTACGGCCGATGCGCTGCCGCTGGCGCGTGCCCGGGCCGGTGCCCTGTTGATCGTCTGCGGTGACCCGCAGCTGATCAACTCGGTCCTTGCTGCGAGCATCTGACCGGACTTAGGCACGTCCCGGGGGAGTCGGGGTGACGCAGGTGCCGCCGCGGCGGCACCTGCACGTGGGCGTCTCGCTCAGTGCCCCTCGCCCCTGGAGGCTTTCGCCTGCACGGAAGACCGGAGGGCAGTTCTGGCTGCCCACCGCCGGACCCCGGCCGGGTCCGTGAGGACGCACAGCCGCGAGGTTCGTGTCGGTGAGGGCGGGGCCCGCTGCGGACACTGAGCGCCAGAGCTCAGGCGTCGCGCGCATGAGCTCCCTGCGTACCGCCGGCGCCCGCCCAGTCTGTACTACCCCCAGTGGGCCGCGCTCTCGCAGGCGCCCGTCCGCGGGCGCGCTCAGGGCGTGGAGCACGCGTACGAAACGGGCAGGTGCCCGGAAACCGGCGCTGCCGGGCTCAGCGGGCGGCCGCGCGGCGCAGTACCTCAGAGGCGGCGCCACCCGTACGCGGTAGGGGAGGCGGTGCCTCCGACAGGCCGAAGGGCTCCGGCACGGAGTTCGTGTTCGGCCGGCGTCCGCCTCGGCCTTCGCCCAGAACCTGCCAACCGTCCCGGGTCAGCGTGATGTACGCCCCGCAGCGCAGTCCGTGCAGGGTGCAGGCGTCGCGCAGCCCCCACATCCACGCACCGTCCTCCTCCGTCCAGCGCGCGTCGCCCTCACGGCAGTAGAGCAGCACGGCAGTGCGCACGGGCGTGCGCCGCCGCAGATCGTGCGGGATCACCCGGCGCAATTGGGCGAGCAGCACGTTGCGGAACATCCAGCCGTCCGCCGGCGTCGAGCGGCGGGTGAACGAGGCGCTCGCGGCCAGCCGCTCGTCGGGATCCAGGACCGCCACGATCGCGGTCGCCGGTTTCGGGTGATGCCGTGTGTGCAGCCCGCTGACGACCTCGCGAGGATTGCGCAGCAGGGGAATTCCTGCGGCGGCCCACTCCGCGGGTTCCAGCATGCGGGTCAGAGGGTTGGCGGGTGCGGCGGACAGATCGGCAGATGACGACGTCGACGCCGCGGAGGACGGAGCGAATCCGAAGGTCACGGTCCTCCCTTCGGCTACGCGCCCACACTGCGGGCGGGGTCGGATTCGGGGGAGTGCGCACCGCAGCAAAGCCCTACCGGACAACGGGTGAGCCGTGCGGGGAGCGGACCTCAATTCTTCCTGTCGAACTTGGTTGCGGCAACGAGCAATTGGGCCTACCGAACCTTATTTAGCGGTTTGCGATTTATATCCCTACCCAGCGCGTCGGAGGGGGACGCTTGAGACGTTCGAGCACGACACGCTTGTGCGGCGAAACGAGCTCCTGGGGCGAGGGTCTGCTGAGGGGCGGGGAGGCGGTGGCGCGGAGCCAGCGCCGCACAGCCAGGACCAGGGGTTGTGTCGGGAAGGGGTGGAGTTACGTCCGGCGAGTTCGCTGATTGTCAGTGCTATCGGGTTGCATGGAGACATGGACAACCTGGAACTCCGTGCTGAAGCCGATGCCGTCCTTGCTGAGCTCGTCGGTGCCTCTGTGGGCTCGGCGCGGTTGCGGGAGGACCAGTGGCAGGCGGTGGCGGCCCTGGTGGAGGAACGCCGACGGGCGCTGGTAGTGCAGCGCACCGGCTGGGGCAAGTCGGCCGTGTACTTCGTGGCCACCGCTTTGCTGCGCAGGTGTGGCTCCGGCCCGACGGTGATCATCTCGCCGTTGCTGGCGCTGATGCGCAACCAGGTCGATTCGGCGGCGCGGGCCGGGATCCAGGCGCGCACGATCAACTCGGCCAATCCGGAGGAGTGGGACACCATCTACGGCGAGGTGGAGCGCGGCGAGACCGACGTTCTCCTGGTGAGCCCGGAACGTCTCAATTCCGTGGACTTTCGCGATCAGGTGCTGCCCAAGCTCGCGGCCACGACCGGCCTGCTGGTGGTCGATGAGGCGCATTGCATTTCCGACTGGGGTCACGACTTTCGCCCGGACTACCGTCGGCTGCGCACGATGCTGGCGGAGTTGCCGGAGGGGGTGCCCGTGCTGGCCACGACGGCGACCGCGAACGCGCGGGTGACCGCGGATGTGGCTGATCAATTGGGCACGGGGGGTGGGGACGCTCTGGTGCTACGGGGGCCGCTGGACCGGGAGAGCCTGCGCTTGGGAGTGCTGGCGTTGCCGGATGCGGCGCATCGGCTGGCGTGGCTCGGGGACCGGCTGGGTGATCTGCCGGGTTCGGGGATCATCTACACGCTGACGGTGGCGGCGGCGGAGGAAGTCGCCGCGTTCCTGCGGCAGCGGGGTTATCCGGTGGCTTCCTACACAGGGAAGACGGAGAACGCCGATCGTTTGCAGGCGGAGGAGGATCTGCTGGCGAACCGGGTGAAGGCGCTGGTGGCGACCTCGGCTCTGGGCATGGGCTTTGACAAGCCGGATCTGGGGTTCGTGGTGCATCTGGGGTCGCCTTCCTCGCCGATCGCCTACTACCAGCAGGTGGGGCGTGCGGGGCGCGGTGTTGACCATGCGGATGTGCTGCTGCTGCCGGGCCGGGAGGACGAGGCGATCTGGGCGTACTTCGCTTCGGTGGGTTTCCCGCCCGAGGAACAGGTCCGGCACACCCTGGCGGTACTGGAGGAGGCGGGCCGTCCGTTGTCTCTGCCGGCGTTGGAGCCGCTGGTGGATCTTCGGCGCTCGCGCCTGGAGACCATGCTGAAGGTCCTGGACGTGGACGGGGCGGTCAAGCGGGTGAAGGGGGGCTGGACCGCCACCGGACAGCCGTGGGCGTATGACGCGGAGCGGTATGCCTGGGTGGCCCGGCAGCGCGAGGCTGAACAGCAGGCCATGCGGGACTACGTGGCGACCACGGGGTGCCGGATGGAGTTCTTGCAGCGGCAGCTGGACGACGAGAAGGCGGTCCCGTGCGGTCGCTGCGACAACTGCGTCGGGCCCTGGCTCGACCCGGCCGTCTCTCCCGGAGCCCTCGCGGCGGCGACAGGCGAGCTGGATCGTCCGGGGGTCGAGGTCGAGCCCCGCAAGATGTGGCCGACCGGTCTGGCCGCGGTAGGCATGGACCTGAAGGGCCGTATCCCCGTGGACCAGCAGGCGGCCATCGGGCGCGCGTTGGGCAGATTGTCGGACATCGGCTGGGGCAACCGCCTGCGTCCACTCCTGTCGGCGCAAGCGGAGGACGGGCCGGTCCCGGACGATGTGCTGGCCGCTGTCGTGCGGGTGGTGGCCGACTGGGCCCGCTCGCCGGGCGGCTGGGCCAGCGGAGCCCCCGACGCGGTCGCACGCCCGGTGGGGATCATCGCCATGCCCTCCCGTACCCGTCCGCAACTGGTGGGCTCCCTGGCCGGGGGCCTGGCCGAGGTGGGTCGGCTCCCGCTGCTGGGCAGCCTCGCCTACACGCCGCAGGCCGGCGAGTACGCCGCGCACCGCAGCAACTCCGCCCAGCGGCTGCACGCCCTCGCCGCCTCGTTCACCGTGCCCGACGACCTTGCCGCCGCCCTGGCCGCCACCCCCGGCCCGGTCTTGCTCGTCGACGACTACACCGACTCCGGCTGGACCCTGGCCGTAGGCGCCCGCCTCCTGCGCCGGACCGGAGCCGACCAGGTACTCCCACTCACCCTTGCCCTGGCCGGGTAAACGACTCCCGCTGCTCCCAGCGGCGGCCGACCCGTGCCGCGTGTGCCCGCGAGCAGGGCGGCCACGGGCGCGCCTGCGTCAGGCGTCCATACAACAGAACCGTTCCGACAGGCGGTCTGACGCATGTGGACAGACAGAGCCGCAGGTGTCCATTGATGTGTCCCTGCTCGGACTTATCCACAGGCGCAAGCGGGAGTTGGCGATCCGCGAGATCGTCTGCGCATGACGAATCACAGCGAAACGACTGGATCCGCTGGTAACGGCGACATCGGCGGACGAGACGGATACAACGCGCACGGAGGGCGAGGCGCGGGCGGCGAGGAAACCGGAGGCGGCGAGCAGCACGTCGAGTGCGTCACGTATGACGCCCACGGGAGCGATCACCAGGTGACCCTGCGTACACCGGGCGAACTCGCCGATGCCCTGCCCTATCTCCTCGGATACCGCCCCGAGGACAGCATCGTCCTGGTCGCCCTTCACGACCGCGGGGGACGCGGCCGGTTCGGAGGGCGGGCCCGGCTCGGCATTCCCACGAACGAGGACGACTGGGACTCCGCGGCCCGACAGCTGGCCCATGGCTTGATCACGGGAAGCGAGAGGCGGGGTGCCAAGCCGGAGCAGATGGTCGCCTACCTCTGTCAGGAACCGGCAAAGGGTGAGTCCGGGCAGCGGGTGATGCAGCGGCTGGCCCGACTCGCCGGGCTGCTGCGCACGGAGTGCGGACGGCTGGACGTCCCCGTGATCGAGGCGCTGTGCATCTCCGACGGGCGGTTCTGGTCGTACTGCTGTCCGAGCGAAGGGTGCTGTCCGGTCGAGGGACTGCCGATGGGACTGCCCGGCACATCCGTGCTCGCGGCCGCGGCGACCTACGCCGGACTGCAGGTGCGCGGGACACTGCGGGAGCTGCGGGGCAGGCTGGTGCCGTGGGAGACCTCAGCGGCCTTGGAGCAGGAGGTCTGCCTGGACACCACCAGCATGGCGCAGGTCCCCAGGATGTTCGACGAAGCCGGTCGAGCGGCCGTGGCCGAGGAGACGGTGGAGCTCGCCGAGCAGATCATGACCCGATTCACCGAGGCGCCACACGTCTCCGGCACTCTCGACGCGGATCTGCGCGACGACGCCCTGCTCGGACACGAGGAGGCGGCCACGCTGATCCTCGGCCTCCAGGACCGTGCGACCCGTGATCGGGTCGCCGAGTGGATGGAAGGCGACGAGGCCGGGCCGGCGCTACGCCTGTGGCGTGCCCTGGCCCGCCGCTGCGTCGGACCGTACGGTGAACACGCTGCGGCGCCGCTCACCCTCGTCGGCTGGGTCGCATGGTCGACCGGTGACGAGATCGAGGCCAGGGAAGCCTTGGCCATGGCGCTGGGTGCCGACCCTGATTACCTCTTCGCCCGGCTGCTGCACCAGGCATGCAACGAGGGCCTGGACCCGGAGTCCATCCGGCGTTGCCTCCGCGCGGAACGCGAGACGCGCAGCGTGAGTGCGCCGCCAGGAGCCGGAGCACAGTCATGGGCGGACGTACCGACTCACCAGGAAAGCGGCGACCTCGGCGCGGAGCCCTCTTCCCCGTCGCCCGACGAGTCCCCCACACCCGACGAGCTCCCCTCACCCGACGCGTCTCCCCGACGCCGACGACGGACACGTGCCGCAGCTCGTCCTGACAGCCACCCTTGCCCCTCAGAAACGGGAGGACGGCCCACGGGAGCGGACGACTCCCGCGGCCGCACCCGGCCGGCCGCCGGTACGCGCCCCGGCGCGCCGCGAAAGGGAGGGGTGCGCCCTCGACCCACGCGGAAGGGCAGCCCGCAGTCACGCCATTCGGAGAGGGAGAACGTGCGGGGACACGAGGCCCGCTCCGAAGGCGTGCGGCCGGGAGGTGACGCCCCCGAGGGGACGCCATGAGGCACCGTCGGCCCAGGAGCGGCCTCTTCCCGAGGTTGGGCGACCGACTGCGGCGGACGGCGGACACACTCCGGCGGACCGTGGGCAGCCGCGGGACGCTCTCCCGCAGCTGCCCGCCCCGCCGCCGTCCGGTCGGCTTCCGCGACCGCGGGCGTGACTCCGAAGAGGCTCGTCCCGTTCACCTGAGTGGCGGTACGCCTGGCCCGGTGGCGCCGCCTTACCGTCCTTGTCCCTCAGGAGCCCCGCAACCGGCGCCGAACACGCCAGAGGCACACAGAGTGCAGAGGAAGCCACCCTTGCATCAGCCGACTCCGCCCTCCGCCACCGACGACGACCGCCCGTCCTTCGGTGCGCCCACACCGACCGGGAAAGGAGACATCATCCCGCCACCGGACGATCTCTCCTGCCCGACCTCTCAGATGAAGCGATCGCGGGCCGAGCAGGCCGAACAGCGCGCGGAGTACGAGGGCTCCCCGCCGGCGCGGGCCCAGCGCCCCGCGCCCTGGAATCGCTCCGGACGGCGCAGGTCCGCATCCGCGGGACAGGAGCAGCTCCCGGGCTCGAATCAGCCCCTCCGTCCCACCCCGCCGACGTCCCTGGGCCGGTTGTCGGAGGCCCCGGTCCGGGCTTCTTCCGTCACCACGGGCCGCCCCAAGCCCCCGTCGTCCTCACCAGGCCACCCGGCATCGATACCGACCCCGGTTCCGCGCCGCTCGCCCGACCTGCCCCCCGCCCACACCGCGGTCATCTGCGTCGCGCTCCCAGGCCTCGCCATCTCCACAGAACAGGGGCAGCTGACCGGTCAGGGGCTGGAGGGGTTCTACCGCGCGGGCCGACGCGTGCTCTCGCGCTGCCAGATCCTCGTCGCCGGACGCGAACCGATCGCGGTCCAGGGCGGCACCGTCGCAGCGGATCGTGCACGTTTCGTGGGAGCCCTGCGCGCGATGCCCGGTGCCGGCCCGGACCCGGACGTCGTGGTCGAACGCATCCGCCATGCGGACGGCACGGAACGCATCACCCTGCACAGCGCGGCCACGCGCCCACTGCGACTGCCGGTGGAGGTCGCCCTGGGCACGGACCTGGCGGACCTTGGGACGATCGCGTCCGGCCGCGCGGGGCCCGAACTGCCGGCCAGTGTCCATGACTCGGGTCTGCGATGGTCCGCCGACGGGGCCAGCGCCAAGGTCACGGCCGATCCGCCGCCCGCCGACGCCCTGGCCTCCGCAGGACTGCTGCGCTGGGAGTTGGAGGTACCGCCAGGCGGCACCGTGACCGTGGAACTGCGCGTACAGCTGGAGGGCGCAGGGCCCGTTCGGGCCGTGGGCCGCGCGGCGACGAGTCCGCTGGCACCAGCACGCGCGATCGGAGATCACCCCGGCGTCCAGGCGCTGCTGCACACGAGCATCGAGGACCTCCAGGCCCTGCTGTTGCGTGACCCGGCAAACCCGTCCGACACCTACCTGGCAGCCGGAGTGCCCTGGCGCTGCGGCATGGCTCCGGCTGAGGCGCTCGCCGCCGCTCGGATGGCGCTGCCGCTGGGTACCGGGCTCGCGGTCGGCACGCTGCGTGCTCTCGCGCGAACGCAGCTTCTGGTCCCCGGGCCAGGGGCGGGCATGATCCCCGGCCCTCGTCGGGATGCCGGGCCCCTGCTGCCGCCGAGCTGTACGGGCACGGAGGCAACCCTGCTCTTCCCGGTGCTGCTCGCGGAAGCGCGCCGCTGGGGACTTTCGGAGCACACGATCGCGGAACTGCTGCCGGCCGCGGAGCGCTGTCTTGCCTGGCTGCGCACCAGGGTGGGCGACGGAACGTATCTGAGCGATCCGCACCACTCAGGCCACGTCCGCTGCGAGACACAGGCCTACGCCCACCGTGCGGCACTCCTCGGCGCCGACCTGCTCGACGCGTACGACCACCCTGGCGGCGACGGGCTGCGTCAGTGGGCGGAGCGGCTGCGGGCGGCCTTCCGCGAGGACTTCTGGGCCGAGGACCGCGGCGGCGGCCGACCCGCGGCAGCCCGTGCTCCGGACGGGCGTTTGGTGACGCAGTTCGGTGCCGCGGCAGCTCACCTTCTCGACACCGGACTGCTGGGAGGAGGCCGTTATGCGCCGGGGTTGCTCGACCGGGCGCAGACCGAACAACTCGCCCG
Organism: Streptomyces sp. NPDC005263; assembly: GCF_042872365.1. Taxonomy (NCBI): domain Bacteria; kingdom Bacillati; phylum Actinomycetota; class Actinomycetes; order Kitasatosporales; family Streptomycetaceae; genus Streptomyces; species Streptomyces sp. NPDC005263. The sequence goes on from NZ_JBIAKJ010000006.1 coordinate 66,042, forward strand.
GCTGCTGGGAAGCCCACCGCTGGACTCCGGCTGGGGACTGCGTGGACTCGGCGTGAAGGAGCGGGGTTACAACCCGTTCGGGCATCGTGCCGGTGCCGTCCGGGTTCAGGAGACGGCGACCGCCGTGGCGGGCCTGGCCGCGGCGGGCTACGAGAAAGAGACCACGTCGCTGCTGAGAGGGGTCCTGGCGGCCGCCGAGACCTTCGGTCACCGGCTGCCCGAGATGTACGCGGGGGAGCAGCGCACCGACGGCAGCACCCCGCTTCCCCATCCCGCGGCCTGCCGGCCCTCGGCCACGGCGGCGGCCGCCGGCGTTCTGCTGCTGACGACCCTCGCGGGCATCCGCCCGGACACCCCAGCCGGCACGGTCACGCTGCGTCCGGTGCCCAGCGCGCCACTCGGCGAGATCGGACTGACCGGACTGAGGGTCGCGGGCGCCCCCTTCTCGGTACGTGTCAGCCGGCTCGGGCTCGCCATGGTCGAGGAGGCGGCCGAGGGATTACAACTGGGGGTGTGACCTGGGACGACACACCATCGAGTGGTGGCGGGGAGGGGACTGTGAGCCTTGACGGACCGAAGTGGATCAGCCCCCGCTCCGACTCACGAAAGGAGTGTTTATCGTCAAGCAGACGACTATGATCGCGGCATGCCCTACGACCCGTCAGCCTTCCCGCCCTTCGCCGTCACCGTGGACCTGGTCGTGCTGACCGTGCGCCGTCACGCTCTGTGCGCGCTGGCGGTGCGTAGGGGCGAGTCGCCGTTCCAGGGGCGTTGGGCCCTCCCCGGCGGTTTCGTACGGGCCGACGAGGACCTGGCACAGGCAGCGGCACGCGAGCTGGCGGAGGAGACCGGACTGCACGCCCACGACCCGTCCGTCCCCGTTCAGGACAACGGTGCCCATCTGGAACAACTCGCGACCTATGGCGACCCCAAGCGCGACCCCCGGATGCGCGTGGTCAGTGTCGCCCACCTCGCCCTCGCTCCCGACCTGCCCGCTCCTCGGGCGGGCGGCGACGCCAGCAACGCGCGTTGGGCACCCGTCGAGGAACTGTTGCAGCAAAGCGGTTACGGCCGCGACGGCGAACCGATCGCCCCCCTCGCCTTCGACCACGCCCAGATCCTGGCCGATGGTGTGGAACGGGCCCGTTCAAAGATCGAGTACTCGTCGCTGGCCACCGCATTCTGTACACCCGAGTTCACTGTGGGGGAACTGCGTCGCGTCTACGAGGCGGTGTGGGGAGTGGCGCTCGACCCGCGCAACTTCCACCGCAAGGTGACCGGCACACCCGGCTTCCTTGTGCCCACCGGGGGCACCACCACCCGTCAGGGCGGACGCCCCGCCCAACTCTTCCGCGCCGGCGGAGCCACCCTCCTCAACCCTCCGATGCTGCGCCCCGAGGTGTGACTCCGGCGCACGCGGGACGGGAGGCCGACTGGTTCCCGCCCGATCGCTGAAACGCCCTCCGTGACGAACGGCGTACAGGGAACCGACGCCGCTGTTCTCGCTGCTGAATGGGCCCTGCGGTACCCGGTAAAACGGACATAGCGCGCTATCTTGATTCGGGTGATCCAGGCCTTCGGACTGACCAGCCACACCCGCAGGGGCCTCCCGCCCGCTCTCGACGACCTCTCCTTCGAGGCGCGCGCAGGCCGTGTCACCGCACTCCTCGGAGCCCCGGGCGCGGGCAAGACGACCGCGCTCAGGCTGATGCTCGAACTACAACCGGGCCGTGGCATCACCTACTTCAGAGGCCGGCCTCTGCACCGCATCGCCCACCCGTCGCGCGAGGTCGGTGTGTTGCTGGGCGATGTGCCAGGTCACCCCGCCCGTACCGTACGCGGACATCTGCGCATGCTGTGCGCCGCGGCGGGCGTACCGGTGCGGCGCGCTGACGAAGTCCTCGAAGCGGTGGGCCTCGTCAGTCTGCGCGACGAACGCCTGAGTACCCTGTCGCGCGGCATGGACCGCCGCCTCGGACTGGCCTGCGCGCTGCTTCCGGAACCGCACACGCTCCTGCTCGACGAGCCTGCCCGCGGGCTCTCCTCCCGCGAGTGTCAATGGCTCCGAGGCATGCTGCGAGCCCACGCGGCCCGGGGCGGCACGGTCCTGCTCACCACGGCTGACCCCAAGGAAGCCGCGCGCGCCGCCGACCGCGTGGTCACCCTGGACAAGGGCAGGCTCGCCGCCGACCAGGACGTGACCGATTTCGCCCGCACGCGACTACGCCCCCGCGTCGCCGTCCGCACCCCGCACGCCGCCCGTCTCGCGGCACTGATCGCCAAGGAGGCCCGCACCGAACAGCGCTCCGTCGAGGTCGTTCGGGAGGAAGGCAATCGCCTCTACGTGTACGGCAGTACCTGCGCCGACGTCGGCGAGACCGCGTTCCGTCACGGTGTCCTCGTCCACCAACTCGCCGACGAGGTCGGCGACATGGGGCCAGGGGCGGCGCTGCGCCCCTCGGAGACCGAGGAGGGGTCCGCGCGGACGCAGCCACCTTCCCCGGTGACGGAAACCGCCGAACCTGACGATCCCCGCGACGTCGAGCCGCCCGTCGGCTCCATCGAGGGAGAACGGCGAGTTCGGGAGAGCGCACGCCCCGTCAAGGCGCTCCGGTCCGCCCATCCGCTGTCTCCCCCGCCACCTCCCATCTCGGTCCGCTCCGCGCGCAGTCCCCTCCGTCCGCTGCGCTACGAGCTGCGACGCGCCGCCGGAGTGAGCACCGGGTTCCTCACCGCGGCCGCCGTCCTCGTCACCTCCGCCCTCATCGCTGTCTTCCTTGCCCGTGTCGGACACACCCCTCAGTCACGCCTGCTGGCCGCGTGGCCCCGGGAATTCCCCCTGCCGCCCGCGGCCCTCGGCGCGGGCCTGCTCGGATCGCTCGCCTTCGGTGATGAGTTCCGCCACCCTGCCCTGGCGGCGGATCGCGGCTCCGTGCCCCGCCGAATCGGGCTGCTGGCCGCCAAACTCGTCGTCACCGCGGCCACCGCGCTGGTGCTGGCCTTCCTCACAGTGGGCTGCGACGCCGAAGTGCTCTATCTCGTCTACGGACCGGAACTGGCCGAGGTTCCCGCCGACTGGCCCGCCCTGAGCGCAAGTTGGATCGGGCTCGTGATCGGCTGCGGCTGGGCGGGCGTGCTGGCCGCGGGGATTTTCCGCTCCACCACGGCCGGGCTCGCCGCGCTGGTGGCCGTCCCCGTCGTCGTGGTGCCGCTCGTACAAAAGGCCTTCGGGGGACCGTCCGTGCGTGCCGCGGCAGGGTTTCCCGTCCGGCTGCGCCAAGTGTTCCTGATGCAGTGGCCCTTCGGTGGAGAGCGCTACCTGGAGGTCGCCGCGCGCGTGATCGTCCAACCCGTCGGCAGCGCACTGACGTTGTCACTCACCGCCCTGCTCTGCGCGTATCTGCTCACGACCCTGCGCGGGAGGGTTCGCTGACGACCGTCCGTGCCTTTGCGGTTCGGCCCTGCGCACAACTTCCCGGGAAGGCCCGTTTCTTTCCGATAAGGCGTCAATTGCGACGGGGTGAGCGATCACCCTTTCGTGTGCTTTTCACCAAAGACCTCAAGGGAGTTGGAAGCGGAGCCGACAAAGGATCCGTGAGTACCCTTGCGCACACCATGATGACCGCCGCCCGCTCCGCAGACTCCGGCCTCGCCGGCCCGGGCGAACTCGACCGCTATCCCTACGCGGAGGCCGCCACCGCCGGCCGCGTCGGAATCCCCTCGTGGGACAGCGCGGAACCGGAGCTGGGCCGGGTGGGCCGACGTGCCGCCGGCAGCCGCGGACGCGGACTGCACGGCCAACTTGTTCAGCAGCTCGGCCAGATGATCGTCTCCGGCGATCTGGGCGCCGACCGTCCGCTCGTGCCCGAGGAGATCGGTCAGCGTTTCGAGGTGTCCCGCACCGTCGTCCGTGAGTCGCTCCGCGTCCTGGAGGCCAAGGGCCTGGTCAGTGCGCGTCCGAACGTCGGCACCCGCGTGCGCCCCGTCAGCGACTGGAACCTCCTCGATCCGGACATCATCGAATGGCGGGCCTTCGGGCCGCAGCGCGACGACCAGCGCCGTGAGCTGAGCGAACTGCGTTGGACGATCGAACCGCTCGCCGCCCGGCTGGCCGCGGGGCATGGGCGCGAGGACGTCCAGCAACGGCTCACCGACATGATCGAGATCATGGGCCACTCCATGGCGCAGGGCGACGCGCTCACGTTCTCCCGTGCGGACGCGGAGTTCCACTCCCTGCTCATCCAGATCGCCGGCAATCGCATGCTGGAGCACCTTTCAGGGATCGTGTCGGCCGCCCTTCAGGTCTCCGGCAGTCCCGTCACGGGGTGTGACCGGCCGAACGAGGCCTCTCTGGCGCACCACGGCCGGATCGTCGACGCGCTGGCCGCCGGTGACGGAGCGGCGGCCGAAACGGCCATGCGGCAACTGCTCACCGTCCACCCCGAGGTGGAGCGGGTGGTGCCCGCGCCGCGCGAGCACTGACCTCGCACCCCGGGCGACACGGGCGGGACGGCCTCCACCCCTCCGGTGGTGCCCCGCGGCCCATATGCCGCCTCCCGTCGGACCCCGCGGAATCCCCAGGGATTGTGCGGGGTCCGACGGTGCGACGAGGTGCGGGCCCGCCAAAGCGACCGCTTCCAGGCCACGACTAACCACCTATGTCCGTGTATGACGATTTTTGAGTGTTTACGGGGTGTGACTCGGGCCACGCGGAATGGGCGTAACGCTCGTGGGAGCAGCGCGATGACCTAAGAGGTGACTGCCGCGGAGGGAATACGGACGCCGTTCAAGGCGCTGTGCATCTTCCCGGCCCACGCCCGCGCCGTCGGCCAATCCCCAGGCCGGTGGTCGGCTCCTGTCCATCATGGACGGGGCCGGAAGCCGTTTTCCAACGTTCCGAGAGGTTGTTCGTGTCGGCCAGCACATCCCGTACGCTCCCGCCGGAGATCGCCGAGTCCGTCTCTGTCATGGCGCTCATTGAGCGGGGAAAGGCTGAGGGGCAGATCGCCGGCGATGACGTGCGTCGGGCCTTCGAAGCTGACCAGATTCCGGCCACTCAGTGGAAGAACGTACTGCGCAGCCTCAACCAGATCCTCGAGGAAGAGGGTGTGACGCTGATGGTCAGTGCCGCGGAGCCCAAGCGCACCCGAAAGAGCGTCGCAGCGAAGAGCCCGGCCAAGCGCACCGCCACCAAGACGGTCGCAGCGAAGACGGTGACCACGAAGAAGGCCACCGCCACCGCCACGCCGGCGGCGCCCGCAGTCGAGGCCTCCGTCGAGGACGACGCGCCCGCCAAGAAGGCAGTAGCAAAGAAGGCGCCGACCGCCAAGAAGGCGGCCGCGAAGAAGACCGTCGCCAAGAAGGCGACGACGGCCAAGAAGGCGACCGCCGGCAAGGATGACGCCGAGGCCGTCGAGGATGAGGTCCTCGAGGACGTCAAGCCCGGCGAAGAGGAAGAGGAGGGGGGCGAGAACAAGGGCTTCGTCCTCTCCGACGACGACGAGGACGACGCGCCCGCGCAGCAGGTCGCCGTCGCCGGTGCCACCGCCGACCCCGTCAAGGACTACCTCAAGCAGATCGGCAAGGTCCCGCTGCTCAACGCCGAGCAGGAGGTGGAACTCGCCAAGCGTATCGAGGCCGGTCTGTTCGCCGAGGACAAGCTGGCCAACGCCGACAAGCTGGCGCCGAAGCTCAAGCGTGAGCTGGAGATCATCGCCGAGGACGGCCGCCGCGCCAAGAACCACCTTCTGGAGGCCAACCTCCGTCTGGTGGTCTCCCTGGCCAAGCGCTACACCGGTCGCGGCATGCTCTTCCTGGACCTCATCCAGGAGGGCAACCTCGGTCTGATTCGCGCGGTCGAGAAGTTCGACTACACCAAGGGCTACAAGTTCTCCACGTACGCCACCTGGTGGATCCGTCAGGCGATCACCCGCGCGATGGCCGACCAGGCCCGCACCATCCGTATCCCGGTGCACATGGTCGAGGTCATCAACAAGCTCGCGCGCGTGCAGCGGCAGATGCTCCAGGACCTGGGCCGCGAGCCCACCCCGGAGGAGCTGGCCAAGGAACTCGACATGACCCCCGAGAAGGTCATCGAGGTCCAGAAGTACGGCCGTGAGCCCATCTCGCTGCACACGCCCCTGGGCGAGGACGGCGACAGCGAGTTCGGTGACCTCATCGAGGACTCCGAGGCGGTCGTCCCGGCCGACGCGGTCAGCTTCACACTGCTCCAGGAGCAGCTGCACTCGGTCCTGGACACCCTGTCCGAGCGTGAGGCGGGCGTCGTCTCCATGCGCTTCGGTCTCACCGACGGCCAGCCGAAGACCCTCGACGAGATCGGCAAGGTGTACGGCGTCACGCGCGAGCGCATTCGCCAGATCGAGTCGAAGACCATGTCGAAGCTGCGCCACCCGTCGCGTTCGCAGGTGTTGCGCGACTACCTCGACTAGGTTGCGGTCGTACGACGTCGAAGGCCCGGTCTCCGAGTGGTGCCGGGCCTTCGTGCTGCCCCCGGCGACGGGCTCTCGTGCTGCGACCGGCAGCGCTCTGCATGACGCTGGGTGTCAGACCATCAACCCGGAGTGAGGAGCGTGCATGCGATCTCGCATTGCCCGGGCACTGGCCCGACCGCTGACTCTGGCGGCCGTCGCAGCTGCCATACCGCTGGTGTCCGCCGCCCCTGTGGCTGCCGACAGCATCGTCGTCGGGGGTTTCCCGGTCGACGTGTCCGAGAGCCCGTGGACGGTGGCACTGTCCAGCCGTGACCGGTTCGGGGGTACCCGCGCGGGCCAGTTCTGCGGCGGGGTGGCCGTCGGCCGTTCCACGGTGCTCACCGCGGCTCACTGTCTCGGCGAGGACGTCCTGGGTGGCCCACCGGACAGGGTGCGCGACCTCAAGGTCATCGCGGGGCGTACGGATCTCCTCTCCGACCAGGGGCAGGAAATTCCCGTACGCGACACCTGGGTGAACCCGGACCACGACAGTGCGACCAACTCCGGGGACTTCGCTGTGCTCACCCTCGCCGAGCCGTTGCCGCAGGACTCGGTGATCGCCATGGCGCCGACCGGGGACCCGGCGTACGAGCCGGGAACAGAGGCCGCGGTGTACGGCTGGGGAGACATCACGGGTGGCGGTGACTATGCGCACACCCTGCGGGCCGCACGCGTGCGTGTGCTGCCCGACGCGCAGTGCGAGCGGGCGTATCCCGGCAACGCCGACGGGACGTACCTCGCGGACACGATGCTGTGCGCCGGGCAGGAGGAAGGTGGCCGCGACGCCTGTCAGGGAGACAGCGGTGGGCCGCTCGTCGCCCGGGGGAAGCTCGTAGGGCTGGTGTCCTGGGGCAGCGGCTGTGGCCGCGCGGGCAGTCCTGGCGTCTACACGCGGGTGTCCGAGGTCTTGCGGACGCCCGACTGGGCCGCCCGGGTGGGAAGCCCTGTGGCGGCGTCTGGCGGGACCTGACGGCCACTGTGCGGGTATGAGCACGGGCGGGCGCCCCTGGGAGCAGGGGCGCCCGCCCGTTATCCGGCCTGTGCCGGTGCTGGCTCGTCGTGGAACGCGAGTGTCAGCGCTCTTCTTCGGCGGCTGCTGCGGGAGCGGCCGTCAGGCGCTCGGTCTCGTCCTGTATCTCAGCGGCGATCTTCTTGAGTTCCGGCTCGAACTTGCGGCCGTGGTGGGCGCAGAAGAGCAGTTCTCCGCCGCTCAGCAGGACGACGCGCAGGTATGCCTGGGCGCCGCAGCGGTCGCAGCGATCGGCGGCCGTCAGTGGGCTCGCGGGGGTCAGAACAGTAGTCACGTCGCCTCTTCTCTAGCTCGACGAGCTGTCGTACCAGGGTCAACATCCAACCAGCCCGAAAACGTTCCCGCTCGTGGCTTTTCCTGGAAAAAATCTCTCCGGGCGGCTGTCTGTTGCCGGTTGGCGGCGAATGTGCCGTATTGCGTGTCTTTGTGTCTTACGGGTTCGCGCTGTCGGTCGGGGGGTCGGTCCGCCGGCTGGGTTGCCGGTTGTTCATGAGGACGTGCCCGGAGCCTAAATGGTTCATGCCTGGAAGGGAACGTGATGTGTACTTCACTCAATCGAGGGATCGAACGTGTATGCGAGTCTGGACTAGTGTGAGGTCAGACGAGGGTGGCGTTACATCGGCTCTACCAGGCCTCGGTACCCTCTGAGCGGCAACCGAAGCCGCGCCCTTACCCAGAAGGGCCTCACCTGAAATTCAGCGAGGAGCGAACCGCGTGACCGCCGAGACGTCCGTGCCGTCCACAGCGCTGCTGGCAGGAGCAGACCGGGACGGTTCCAACTACACCGCGCGGCACCTGCTCGTCCTTGAAGGGCTTGAAGCCGTGCGCAAGCGCCCGGGCATGTACATCGGGTCCACGGACAGCCGGGGCCTGATGCACTGCCTGTGGGAGATCATCGACAACTCCGTCGATGAGGCCCTGGGCGGATACTGTGACCACATCGAGGTGATCCTCCAGGACGACGGCTCCGTCGAGGTCCGGGACAACGGCCGGGGCATCCCGGTCGACGTCGAGCCCAAGACCGGACTCTCCGGCGTCGAGGTCGTCATGACCAAGCTGCACGCCGGCGGCAAGTTCGGCGGCGGCTCGTACGCGGCCTCCGGCGGTCTGCACGGCGTGGGCGCCTCCGTGGTGAACGCCCTGTCCGCGCGACTGGACATCGAGGTGGACCGGGGCGGTCACACGCACGCCATCAGTTTCCGCCGAGGCGTCCCCGGAGCGTTCGCCTCGATGGGGCCGGACGCCAAGTTCGACGCCGCGAGCGGCCTGCGCAAGGCCAAGAAGATTCCCAGGACCCGTACTGGCACGCGCGTGCGGTACTGGGCCGACCGTCAGATCTTCCTGAAGGACGCCAAGCTCTCCCTGGAGAACCTGCACCAGCGTGCCCGACAGACCGCGTTCCTGGTCCCGGGCCTGACCATCGTCGTCCGCGACGAGTACGGTCTCGGCGAGGGCGGCAGCAAGGGCGAGGAGTCGTTCCGCTTCGACGGCGGCATCAGTGAGTTCTGTGAGTACCTCGCTACCGATAAGCCGGTCTGCGACGTCCTCCGCTTCTCCGGCCAGGGCTCCTTCAAGGAGACCGTCCCGGTCCTCGACGACCATGGCCAGATGACGCCCACCGAGGTCACCCGTGAGCTCGGTGTGGACGTCGCGATGCGCTGGGGCACCGGCTACGACACGACCCTCAGGTCGTTCGTCAACATCATCGCCACGCCCAAGGGCGGCACCCATGTCGCCGGCTTCGAGCAGGCGATCGTAAAGACGATGAACGAGGTGTTGCGCGGCAAGAAGCTGTTGCGCGTCGCCGAGGACGACATCGTCAAGGACGACGCCCTGGAGGGCCTCACCGCGGTCGTCACCGTCCGCCTGGCCGAGCCGCAGTTCGAGGGGCAGACCAAGGAGGTCCTCGGCACGTCCGCGGCCCGCCGCATCGTGAACACCGTGATCTCCAAGGAGCTCAAGGCGTTCCTGACGTCCACGAAGCGCGATGCCGCCGCCCAGGCCCGAGTGGTCATGGAGAAGGCGGTCGCCGCGGCCCGGACCCGCATCGCCGCCCGCCAGCACAAGGACGCCCAGCGGCGTAAGACGGCTCTGGAGTCCTCGTCACTGCCCGCCAAGCTCGCGGACTGCCGCAGTGACGACGTGGACCGCAGCGAGTTGTTCATCGTCGAGGGAGACTCCGCGCTCGGCACGGCGAAGCTCGCCAGGAACTCCGAGTTCCAGGCACTGCTGCCGATTCGGGGCAAGATCCTCAACGTTCAGAAGTCGTCCGTCACCGACATGCTGAAGAACGTCGAGTGCGGCGCGATCATCCAGGTCATAGGAGCCGGCTCAGGCCGCACCTTCGACATCGACACGGCCCGCTACGGCAAGATCATCATGATGACCGACGCCGATGTCGACGGCTCGCACATCCGATGTCTGCTCCTGACGCTGTTCCAGCGCTACATGCGGCCCATGGTCGAGGCGGGCCGGGTGTTCGCCGCGGTGCCGCCGCTGCACCGCATCGAGCTGGTCCAGCCGAAGAAGGGCCAGGACAAGTACGTCTACACGTACTCGGACCGTGAGCTGCGCGACAAACTCCTGGAGTTCCAGAGCAAGGGCGTCCGGTACAAGGACTCCATCCAGCGCTACAAGGGCCTCGGCGAGATGGATGCCGACCAGTTGGCCGAGACGACGATGGATCCGCGGCACCGCACGCTGCGCCGGATCAACCTCGCTGATCTGGAGGCCGCGGAGCAGGTCTTCGATCTGCTGATGGGCAACGATGTGGCACCCCGCAAGGAGTTCATCTCGGGCTCGGCGGCCACGCTGGATCGGTCGCGTATCGACGCGTAGCCGACGGGATTTGTCCCTGCGGCGGAGCCGGCAACTGGGGCACGCTGCGGGTACGGCCTGGGGCGACCGGTGGTCCGGCGGCCTCCACCCACGGGTGGAGGCCGCCGGGACGGGAGATCCACCCATGATCCACCCCGGCTCCGATTTGCCGACCTGCGGATTTCCGTAGCGTCGAAGGCGTCGGCAGTGCTCACTGCCGGCATCCCTTCCTCGCTACGGAGGCTCTGATGCCCGGGCTCGTCAACGCGCTGGTGATCGTGGCCGTGGTCGTCTTGGTGGTGGCCCGGCAGTTTCGCCCGCGCCGCATCGACGCCGGCAGGCGGTGGTGGCTCGTACCCGTGATCCTGGCCGTGGTCGCGCTCCGCGAGCCGCACATGATCGACGCCCATCACCGGACGGCGTCGGTCGTCCTGCTCGCCGCCGAGCTGCTCACCGGCCTCGCCACCGGAGCCGCCTGGGCCTGGACGACCCGGATATGGGCGGAGCCGGACGGGGCGGTGTGGAGCAGGAGCACCAGAGCGAGCGGGGGAGTCTGGGCCGTCGGCATCGGACTGCGTGTCGGCCTCTACGCGCTGGGCGCGGCAGCCGGGCTTCAGCAGGACTCGTCCGCGCTGCTGCTCGCCCTGGCGGCCACGCTCCTCGTACGCGCCGGGATCCTCGCCCTGCGAGCTCAGCCCCTGCGAGCTCAGCCCCTGCGAGCCCAGCCCCTGCGAGCCCAGTCCCTGCGAGCCCAGTCCCTGCGTCCGGATGTCGCCGCGGGACCGGCGTACGGTGACAGCATGTCCCGGCCCACGTGGAAGGAACGTGTGTGACCGAGAACGCCTGGACACGCTGGCCCTCCCGGGAAGCACTCGGGCCCGCCGAATCCTCCGGTGCCCGTCGTTCGCTCGGCCGGGTCGTGCGCGGCCTGGTACTCGGCATGCTGCTCTGGGGCGTCTTCACCGGCGGTCACGTCCGGGGTTGGGATGCGATCGGAGCGGCAGCGGGCGTCCTGTTGGCCGCGTTTCTCTCCTGGGCGCTCTATCGCACCACCCTCGCCCACCGACTCCTGCCCTCGCTGGCACTCATGACAGCGCTGCTGGCAGTCGCGGTCGCCGCCCAGACCGTGGGCTTCGGGGTCCCCGCCCTCGTCATCTGGTGCGGGTGCGCGGTCACCGCTCTGGAGCGGCTGCCGGTCGCGGCCGCTGTGCCGGTGGCGACGGTCGCCCTCGCGTCGTACGCGGCGGTCAATGACGACGCGTGGCTCACCACAGCGGTGACGACGGGCGGACTCGCCCTCGCCGGTTACGCGCTGCGGCTGGACGCCGAGGCGCGTGGCAACGCCCAGCGGCTGCTCGTCCAGGAGCGAGCGGCGCGGGCGGCCGAGGCGGACTCGGCGGCGCTGGCGGAGAGAGCCCGCATCGCACGGGACATCCACGACGTGCTGGCGCACAGCCTCTCGGCGCAGCTCGTGCACCTGGAGGCGGCTCGGTTGCTGATCGAGCGCGGGGCCGACCGGGAGCAGATCCTCGAACGAGTGGTGGCAGCGCGGGGAATGGCTCGAGACGGTCTTGCCGAGACCCGGCACTCGCTGTCGGCCCTGCGCGGCGAGCTGACTCCGCTGGAGGACTTCCTGACCCAGTTGGTCAGTACGACCGACAACGCGGAAGCCACCATCACGGGTGAGCGCGGCCCCTTGCCGGCGGAGGCGTCCCAGGCCGTACGAAGAGTGGCCCAGGAAGCCCTGACCAACGTCCGCAAGCACGCCACGGGGGCCAAGGTACGGCTGTGGCTGGAGTACGGCGAGCACCACGTGACGCTGGTCGTACGGGACTCGGGTGGGCCGCCGGGCGACCTCGCCGGGGCGGGCGCCGGGTACGGTCTTCTGGGTATGCGGGAGCGTGCTGAGCTGCTGGGCGGTTCACTGGAGGCCGGGCCGGACGAGGAGGGGTTCGTGGTGTCGCTGAAGGTGCCCGTATGACGGATGAGGGGCAGCGGCCGGCGCGGGTGGTGGTCGTGGACGACCAGACCGTGGTCCGCGAGGGGATCGTGATGCTGCTGGGGCTGCTTCCCGGCATCGAGGTCGTGGGATCCGCGGGGGACGGCAACGAGGCGGTGCAGCTCGTCGGCGAACTCGCCCCGGACGTGGTGCTGATGGACTTGCGCATGCCCCGCTGCGACGGGGTGGAGGCGACCCGTCGTATCCGGGCGGAGCATCCAGGGACGCAGGTCGTGGTTCTCACGACCTTTGCGGACGACGAGTCGCTGTTCCCCGCGTTGAGAGCGGGAGCGCGGGGCTATCTCACCAAGGACGCGGGGGGTGACGAGATCGTGCGGGCCGTGCGGAGTGTGCTGTCCGGGGACGCGGGCCTGTCGCCGAGCATCCAACGGCGTCTGCTGGAACGCCTGTCGGCTCCTGAGCCGCAGCCCGCGGCGTTCGCGGAGGTGCCGGACGGACTCACCACGCGCGAGACGGAAGTGCTGGCGCTGATCGCCGAGGGCCTCAGCAACCAGGAGATCGCCCACAAGCTGCATGTCTCCACGGCGACCGTGAAGACCCACATCAACAATCTCTTCGCCAAGGCGGGGCTCAAGGACCGTGCGCAGGCCGTGCGTTACGCATACGCGAGGGGCCTGGCGAAGCCGCCCGCGAATTGAGTCACCTGATGGGGTGAAGAGCGCGGAGAAGAAGAGTCGGGGATCTATCCCTTCTGTCCATCCTTGGGCATGCAGTCAAGCAACGGTCGCCCCTGCGGAGTCGGCAGGGGCGACGAGAGTTCGGTCGACCACCACGACGTCCATGATCTCGCTTCCACGGATGCGGCCGGAGACATGAGGTACGACGACCCCTGGTACGACGCCCTCGCATCCGGATGGGGCGAGTCGGGCGCCGCCGGTGTGCCTGTGCCTGTGCCCGTGCACTCGTCCGGACGCCGGGAGTACGAGGCCCCGGCTGCCGCCGCGGCCGACGTGTACCTGGAGGTCCAGCGCAGTGAGGCCTTCCAGGAGGTGCGCAGTCGCTACCGGAGGTTCGTGGTCCCGGCGGCGGCGGGGTTCTTCGTCTGGTACCTGGCCTACGTGGTGACCGCCACGACCGCGCCGGGACTGATGGCACAGCCCGTGGCGGGCGCCGTGAACGTGGCGATGGTGGCAGGGCTCGGACAGTTCCTCACGACCTTCCTGCTCACCTGGGCGTACGCCCGGCACGCGAGGCTTCGCCGCGATCGGACCGCGCTGGAACTGCGCTGGGACACCCAGGAACTGACGCGCGGGCTGCGGGGAGGTTCATCGTGACGGTCGACCATCAGACGCTGGCCTTGCTGCTGTTCAGCGCGTTCGTCGCGGTCACTCTGGGGATCACGACGTGGGTGAGCAGGCATCGGCAGGGTTCGGCGGAGGAGTTCTACGCGGGCGGCCGTCTCTTCTCCCCGATGGAGAATGGTTTTGCCATCGCGGGCGACTACATGTCGGCCGCGTCCTTCCTCGGGATCTCCGGGCTGATCGCCCTCTTCGGGTACGACGGGCTGCTGTACTCGGTCGGATTCCTCGTGGCCTGGCTCGTGGTGCTGTTCCTGGTCGCCGAACTGGTCCGTAACTGCGGGCGGTTCACGCTCGCCGACGTGGTCGTGTCCCGGATGAGCGAGCGTCCCGTCCGGATCGCGGCCGGGGCCTCCTCGGTCACCGTGTCGGTTCTGTATCTGGTGGCGCAGATGGTGGGCGCGGGCAGTCTGGTCGCGCTGCTGCTCGGCGGAACCAGCGGAGCGGCACAGTCCTGGACGGTCATCGGAGTCGGCGCGCTCATGGTGATCTACGTGTCCTTCGGAGGGATGCGGGCCACCACCTGGATCCAGATCGTCAAGGCGGTGCTGCTGCTCGGCGGCACCATCACCCTGACCGTTCTCGTCCTTGTGAGGTTCCGCGGTGACTTCGACCAGTTGCTGCTCACGGCGGCGGAGCGCAGTGGTCATGGCAAGGCGTTCCTGGCGCCCGGCCTGAGGTACGGCGGGGACTGGACGGCCCGCCTCGACTTCATCAGTCTGGGTCTCGCGTTGGTGCTGGGCACGGCCGGGCTGCCGCACATCCTGTCCCGCTTCTACACCGTGCCCACCGCGCGGGCCGCACGGCGTTCCGTCGTCTGGTCGATCGGGCTCATCGGCGGCTTCTATCTGATGACGATCGTCCTCGGTTTCGGCGCGGCGGCGATCGTCGGCCCGGACGCCGTCCGTGGATCGAACGCGTCCGGGAACACGGCCGTGCCGCTTCTCGCCCTTGATCTGGGCGGCGGGCCGGACTCCACGGGCGGCACGGTCTTCTTCGCGATCGTCGCCGCGATCGCGTTCGCCACGATCCTCGCGGTGGTCGCCGGGATCACGCTGGCCTCTTCGGCGTCCGTCGCCCACGACCTGTACGCGTCGCTGCGTCGTCCGGGGGCCAAGCCGCGCAGCGAGGTGGCCGTCGCACGGACCGCCGCGGTCGGGGTCGGAGTGGTCGCGATCGCTCTCGGCCTGTTGGCGCGGGATCTCAATGTGGCGTTCCTGGTGGGCCTCGCCTTCGCGGTGGCCGCGTCCGCCAACCTGCCGGTGCTGCTCTACTCACTGTTCTGGCGCGGCTTCACCACTCGTGGTGCCGTGTGGTCCGTCTACGGCGGCCTGATCCCGGCGATGGCCCTCGTGGTGCTGTCACCGGTGGTGTCCGGCAGCCCGGAGTCACTCTTCCCCGACGTCGACTTCCAGTACTTCCCGTTGCAGAACCCCGGCATCGTCTCGATCCCGTTGGGCTTCCTCGCCGGCTGGCTCGGCGCGGTCACCTCGGCGGAACTGCCGGACGAGGCCAAGCACGCGGAGACCGAGGTGCGCTCGCTGACGGGGGCGGGGGCCGTGTAGGAGACCGCGCCTTCAGCGCCGTAGTGAGCGAGCGGGGCGGAGCAGGCCGCGCCTCAGGGGCGGGTCGCCCATACGTAACGGTGTTCCGGGCGGCCGGCGTCGCCGTACTTGAGGGTGAGTCTGGCCCGCCCCGTGCGCTCCAGCAGCTTCAGATAGCGCTGGGCGGTCTGGCGGCTCACCCCTGTGCGCTCGGCGATCTCATGGGCCGACAGGGGGCCCTCGGCGTTCATCAGGGACTGCCGTACGAGCTCCGCGGTGGTAGGGGAGTGCCCCTTGGGCAGCCCGGGCTCGGACGGTGTCGACAGGGCGCCGAAGATGCGGTCCACCTCGGCCTGTTCCGCCTCGCCGCCACCGTCCAGGGTGCGCCGCAGCTGCGCGTAGGCCTCCAGTTTGGCGCGCAGCCCCGCGAAGGCGAACGGCTTGACCAGGTACTGCAGGGCACCATGCCGCATCGCCGCCTGCACGGTCGTCACGTCCCGGGCCGCCGTGACCATGATCACGTCGGTCTGATGGCCGCGCCGACGCATCTCCTGGACGACCTCCAGCCCCGTCTGGTCCGGCAGATAGTGGTCCAGCAGAACCAGGTCCAGACGGTCGGGCCCCTCCAGCCGGCTCAGCGCCTGTGCCGCGTTGTGCGCGACACCGGCCACATGGAAGCCCGGGACCTTCTCCACGTAGGCGGCGTTGACACGCGCCACCCGGGTGTCGTCGTCCACCACCAGGACCTCGATCATCACGACTCCTCCTCGGGGGCGGACTGCGGTACGGCCGGCGTGCTGAGCGCCGGTTCCCGGTCCGGCGCGGCCAGTGCCTCGGGCAGGACGACGGTGAACTCCGCGCCCCCGTCGCCCGCCGCACCGACCGTAGCGCTGCCACCCTGCCGTTCGGCGAGCCTGCGCACCAGGGACAGTCCGATTCCGCGCTTCCGATGTGCCGGAGGCGTCTTCGTGGACCATCCGTCCATGAAGATCAACTCACGCTGTTCCGCCGGGATTCCGGGCCCCGTGTCACGGACCCGGAGGATGACGGTACGTCCCTCCGCCCGCAGCTCGACCTCCACGCGGGCGTGCAGGGTGCCCGCGACGGCGTCCAGCGCGTTGTCCACCAGGTTGCCCACCACCGTGACCAGCCCACGGGGGTCGACCAGCCGGTCCGGCAGCCGGGTGTGGTCCGAGACCCACAGGGCCACTGCACGTTCGGCCGCCACGGTCGCCTTGCCGACCAAAAGTGCGGCGAGCAGCGGGTCATGGATCTTCTCGGTCACCTGTTCGGCGGTGACGCGGTGGTCGCCGACGACCTCACCGACGAACTCCACGGCGTCCTCGTACATCTCCAGTTCCAGCAGCCCGAGCAGAGTGTGCATGCGATTGGCGTGCTCGTGGTCCTGGGCGCGCAGCGCGTCGATCAGGCCGCGCGTGGAGTCGAGTTCCCGGCCGAGCTGCTCCAGTTCGGTGCGGTCGCGCAGGGTGGCCACGGCGCCGCCGTCATCGGTGGGCATGCGGTTGGCGACCAGCACCCGCTGACCGCGGACGGTGAGCAGGTCGGTGCCCGTCACCCGGCCCGCCAGGACGTCCGCCGTACGGCCCTCGCCGAGCGCTTCGTCGGGGGAGCGGCCGACGGACTCGTCCCCGATGCCCAGCAGCCGCTGTGCCTCGTCGTTGAGCAGGCGGACGCGGCCCGCGCGGTCAAGGGCGACGACGCCCTCCCGGATGCCGTGCAGCATCGCCTCGCGCTCCGCGAGCAGCCCCGAGATGTCCGAGAAGGCGAGGTCACGGGTCTGCCGCTGGACCCGGCGGGAGATGAGCCAGGCGGCCAGCGCGCCGACGGCCAGGGCGCCTCCGGCGTACGCGAAGAGCCCTGGGATCGCGTGGATGAGCCTGGCCCGCACACTGTCGTACGCGATCCCCACCGAGACCGCGCCGACGATGTCGCCGTGGCTGTCGCGCAGCGGCACCTTGCCGCGCGCGGAGCGGCCCAGGGTGCCGCTGTCGATCTCCATGACCTCCTTGCCGGCCAGCGCCAGGTGGGGGTCGGTCGAGACGGTCCTGCCCACCTCGCCGGGAGTCGGGTGGGACCAGCGCACGCCCCGCCGGTCCATCACCACGATGTATTCGGCGTGGGTGGCCTTGCGGATCCGTTCCGCGGTCTTCTGGACGGGCCCGTCGGCCGTCGGAGGTGTGGTCCTGACCTCGTCGGCGATACCCGGCTCGGCGGCCGTGGTCTGCGCGATGGCGAGCGCGCGGCGCATCGCCTGGTCGTCCAGCTGAGCGCTGAGCGGCGCGAGGAACAGCCCGGTCGCGAGCACCGCCACTCCCGCGGCGATCGCCAACTGCATCAGCAGTACCTGCGAGAACATGCGCCTCGGCAGTCCGAGGCGCAGGCGGCGGGCGGGGGGAGTGGGGCTCATACCCATGACGGTACGTGGAGGTGCCGGAGCTGCCGTAGGGGTGTGGCGTGGATTACCGGTCAGCTCGCGAGCGCCCTGGTGGTCGTCAGCTCGCGGACCTCCACCACGTCCATCCGGGCGGGTGCGCCGAGCACCGACGCTCCGCAGCTCTCCGGGCGGGCCGGCAGCGAAGCGCCCTGGGCGACGACGACGCGCCACCGACGTCCGTCGGTGTGTGCGACGGTCACCTCCCAGCGGGGCGCGGTCCCCTCCGTGCGGATCACGGCCAGAGTCTGCGCCGCGTACTCGCCCACGGCCGTACGCACGGCCAGCTCGGCCGCCTGGCCGGGACGCTCCCAGGCCGAGTTCCCCCGGCAGCCCTCCACCACGATCCGCCCCTCCCGCGTACCGTGCAGGACCTCCTTGACGGCGTGGGCCTCGGCCCTGCCGTAGACATAGCCGTACGGCAGCACGAGCAGCGTCGGGGAGAACCGATGACCGCCCAGGTGGGTGACCTCCCAGACACCTTCGACGCCGGAGGCCGCCAGTTCGGCCGCGAGAGGCCGGCCGAGGAGGGCGCAGCAGCGGTCACGCTTGCCGTTGGTGCACACCAGCGCGAGCGGATCCCCGGTGTGGGGCCGGCCGTCGAGCGCGGAGTCGAAGGTGCGGTGCTCCCCACGGCCGAGCGCGGCGAAGTCGATGTCGAGCAGCCGACTCGGGTCGTCGGTGGTGGCGGAGCGCACCCACACCCCGCCGGGCACGGTGTGGGCCGCGTACACCTGGCGTGCGGTCGACGGGCCGCTGTCGGCGTGCCGGCCGGGGCGGCGGATGAGCGCGACGCGTACGCCGGTGCCCTTCGCGGCCGCCTCCAGGGCACGGCCCAGCGCGGGATCCAGGTGGCTCGAAGTGAGCGCCTTGGCACCCCAGGGGCCGGCCTGTTCCAGGAGCAGCCAGGTCGTCGCCGTGGCCGCCGTTCCGGACATCGGCTCGTCGAGATCCCGGGAGACGGTTGAGCACGTACTCACAGAGGTGAGCCTAACCTGACTTGGAGTGGAGTGGCAGCCGGGTGGCGTGCGGCCTACTCCGGCAGGGGGCGCGGCGGCCGTGGGCCCACATAGTGGCCGCTCGGGCGCATACGCAGCGGACGTTCCTCGTACTCCTCCAGGGCGTGCGCGATCCAGCCCGCCGTGCGGGCCACCGCGAAGATCGTCTCGCTGGCCGTGGCGGGCATGCCGGAGGAGGCGGTGAGCACGCCCAGGGCCAGGTCGACGTTGGCGTGCAGCGGAGCGTGACGAGCGGTGGTGGCCACGATGTCGCGGGCCGCGGCCAGGGCCGGTGCGGCCCCGGGGATGTCCTCCAGGAGGTCGAAGAGGGCACGCGCGCGCGGGTCCTCGCCGGAGTAGAGGCGATGGCCGAGCCCGGGGATCCGCCGGCCGGCCCGCAGCTCGTCGGCGATCACGGGGGCCGCGTCGCCCTGGTCGATCACCTCGAGCAGCAGTTTGTGGGCGAGCCCGCCGGCCGCGCCGTGCAGCGGTCCCTCGATCACGCCGAGCCCGGCGGAGACGGCGGCGTAGGCGTGCGCGCGGGCCGACGCGGCGACGCGTACCGCGAGGGTGGAGGCGGCGAGGTCGTGGTCGATGAGCAGGGCGAGTGCCGTGTCCAGCGCACGCAGGGACGAATCGTCGGCCGTCCGTTTGCTGAGGCGGGCCCACAGCCGGTGAGCCAGCGGGCCGTCGTCCCGATGATCGTGCCGGGCGAGGGGCAGGGCGGCGACCAGGGTCGGGATCAGGCTGCGCGCCGTACCGAGCACGGCTTCTTCCGAGAGGTCGAAGCGCAGCGGGTCCGCGGCTGCGGCGGCGATGGCGGCGACCCGCAACCGGTCGGTCGGGGCGGTGTGTTGGGGCATCGCGTCGACCGCGCGTCGGGCGGCCGTGACGGTGGCCTCAGGTGCCGTGAAGGTGGCACCGGGGCGCAGTTGCCCGGTCCACAGCCACTCGGCCACCTCTTCGTAGGAGTGGCGCGCGGCCAGTTCGGTCGCGTCCACGCCGCGGAAGTAGTAGCGGTCGGTGTCGATGAGCGTGATGCGGGTGCGCACGGACAGTTCGCCCCCGGTGCCGGACGTGGCGCTGCTCTCCCGTCGGTTGCGCCGGGCGAGCCCCTCCACCTCCTTGGCGTCGAAGGTGCTGCCCCGGCCGCCGGGCACCCGTCTGCTGCTGAGCTGCCCACGGCTCACGTACGCGTACACGGTCTCGGGTTTCACGCCCAGCAGCTCGGCGGTCTCTTTGGTGCTCAGCCGTTGTCCAGTCGGGCCGGGGTGGGGTTCGTGATCGCGCATAAGACATCACCGTATCCGCAGTCAGGTGAGTTGATCGCATACATTGATTCAATCAATGTTGACATGGATTTAGTCAACCATGGACAGTTGAAGCAAGTCCAGGGAGGAATCATGTCCGTCAACAGTTCGGCAGCCGCTCTCGTCGAGGTACCGCGCGGGCTCGCGGGAGTCGTCGTCACCGACACCGAGATCGGGGACGTCCGGGGAGCCGAGGGCTTCTATCACTACCGCCAGTACTCCGCCGTCGACCTCGCGCGGTCCCGTGGGTTCGAGGACGTATGGCATCTCCTGGTCCACGGTGAACTGCCGGACCCCGCCCGCTCCGCGGCCTTCGCCGTCGAGACCGCCGAGCTGCGTCGGCTGCCCCCCGAGGTCTGGACCGCGCTGCCCGCCGTCGCCGCGACGAGCAGGGATGCCGGACCGCTGGCCGGGATGCGCGCCGCGTTGTCGCTGCTGGGCGCCGCGAAGGGCTTTCGCCCGGTGTACGACCTCGACGCGGACCGGCGTCGCGAGGACACCCTCGTCGCGACCGCGGCCGTACCGACGCTGCTTGCCGCACTGCACCGACTGGGTCAGGGACTCGACCCCGTGGAGCCGCGCGAGGACCTCTCGTACGCGGCCAACTACCTCTACATGGTGACGGGTTCGGAGCCTCAGCCGCGGCGGGCCCGAGCGATCGAGCAGTACTTGATCTCGACCATTGACCACGGATTCAATGCATCAACGTTCACGGCCCGGGTCATCGCGTCCACGGGGGCGGACGTGTCGGCGTGCCTCGTGGGAGCGGTGGGGGCGTTGTCCGGGCCGCTGCACGGCGGTGCCCCCAGCCGCGCGCTGGACACGCTCGACGCGATCGGTACGCCGGACCGCGTCGACCCCTGGATCCGCGAGCGCGTCCTGGCCGGCGAACGCATCATGGGCTTCGGCCACGCCATCTACCGCACACAGGACCCTCGTTCCCACATGCTCCGTGAGATCGCCCTGCGGTTCGGCGGTCCGCGAGTCGACTTCGCCGTCGAGGTCGAGCGGCACGTGGAACGGATCCTCGCCGAACTGAAGCCCGGCCGGGAGCTCCACACCAACGTCGAGTTCTACGCCGGAGTGGTCATGGAGCTGTGCGGTCTGCCGCGCGAGATGTTCACGCCCACCTTCGCGGCGGGACGCGTGGTGGGCTGGAGCGCCAACATCCTGGAACAGGCGGCCGACTCGAAGATCATCAGGCCGGTGGCGCGGTATGTGGGGCCGGGGGCGCCGGTCGAGGTGCCGGGGGCCGCCTGACACGCGTGTGGCCTGGTGCCGTTCGGGCGCCAGGCCTCATCGGTGGTGATCGAGCAGGGACGGGGTGACGGGCTGCTCGCGGGGTGGGTGCCCGGGGGCGCTCAGCGGTTCTGTGCGTCCGGGGTGGCTGTACGGGACGGGTCTGGGGTGGACACGTGCTCGCAGGGTCAGGCGTCGGGGATGTCCGCTTTGGCGCGAATCAGGGTCTCCCGGCTGACGATGACGATGCGCTCGTAGTCGGCGCGGGCGGCGTCGGCGGGGAGTTCGCGCTCAAGCGCCTCGGTGGCCTCGGTGCCGATGACGGCGAAGTTGCCGTCACTCAGCTCGAACACGTCCGGGCAGGTGGCTCCCGAGTTACTGCCTCGGGCGCTCGGGGGCACACCGATGCGGCGCACGATCTTCAAAGGTACCGGTCCTTACGAACAGAAAGCCTGGGCATAGTGGTGGTGAGCACGCTAGCGGTGTTCGTGAGGCCCTTGTGGCTGGATGGCCAAAAGTCACTCAGGCGTGTCTGTGCCGTTTTTGTGTTGACCGGCTTGACGGGGGCGGACGTCAGGTCAGTCGGTCGGTGGACAGAGCGGCTTCGGTGAGTTCGGTCCGTCGATCGGTCAGTCCGTCGGTGGGTCGCCGACGACCCACCACTCGTCGGTGTCGGCTTCGTCGAGGTCCCTGACGAGTCCGTCGACCATGTGTCCCAACCGGGCCTCCACGGACGACTCGTTCAGGGTGGCCCGCATATGCCTCGACGCCTCCCAGTACTCGCGGAACACCGGACTCTGGAAGAACTCCCGCAGATGGCGGTAGAGCTCCTCCCGGTCCAGGCTTCCCGCCCGGTGCAGGTGGTAGAGGTGGACATACCAGGCGTTGGCGTAGAAGAACTGGCGTCGCCGCTCCGCCGGGATGCTCTTGTCGTACGTGTCGATCACTTCCGCGAGGGAGGGATCGTCCATCGCCCTGACCAGCAACTCCCACTGCATGCGCTGCTGATGGGCCAGCGCCTTGCGCCGGATCGCCAGCTCCTCGAGTTCCAGCTGCCTGTCATGCAGACGCGCCTGCTCCAGCCGCCACTGACGCACCGCCACCGTCGCCGTGGCGGTGGCGGCCAGGAGAGTGAGCGCGGCGGAACCCAGCCTTCCCGCAGAGGACTTCTGTGTGGCCATGTCAACCCCCGAATCAGGCGGCCGTCCGCCGGTCGTCGGGGTGCGGGTCGACTGAAGGGGACCGGCGAGCGGTGGGCGGCGCTTGCCGTCTCCCAGGGTGCCGAGCGGCTCTGATCGGCGGGGGAGGCGGAGAGGGGCGCACGGAGGGATGGGAGGGTCGCACGAACCGGCGCCTTGCCCAACGTCTGCCCCGCGAGCACTGCTAACAATCGTTCACCCAGCGGTCATTCTTCCGGCTCGTATCCTGGGTGGGCATTCAATCCTGGTACGTGCGCAGGGGGACGATCCGGCGCACGCGGTGGCGTGAGAGAGGTAGCGCGTTGAGTCGGATCCCGCGGCAGATCCCGGTTGTCGTCCTCGCCGGATTCCTCGGCTCCGGCAAGACCACCCTCCTCAACCACCTCCTCCACCACAGTGGCGGAAGCCGGATCGGCGCCCTCGTCAACGACTTCGGCGCCATCGAGATCGACGCGATGGCCGTGGCGGGCGCGCTCGGCGACTCCACCGTCTCCCTCGGCAACGGCTGCCTGTGCTGTGCCGTCGACGCCAGCGAACTCGATGTCTACCTGGAGAGACTCGCCCGGCCCGCCACCGGTGTCGACGTCATCGTGATCGAGGCCAGCGGGCTCGCCGAGCCCCAGGAACTGGTCCGCATGGTGCTCGCCAGTGAACACCCCGGGATCGTGTACGGGGGCCTCGTCGAGGTCGTCGACGCCGCCGAGTTCGACGACACCCGCGCCAGGCACCCCGAGATCGACCGGCACCTCGCCCTCGCCGACCTGGTCGTCGTCAACAAGCTCGACCGGGCCGACGACGGTGAACGCGTCCTCGGGCTGGTCCGCTCCCTCGTCGACCGGGCCGCCGTCGTGCCCGCCACCCACGGCCGTGTCGACCCCGAGTTCCTCTTCGACTGCCGGCCGAGCGAGGAGCGCGTCGGGCAGCTGTCCTTCGACGATCTCAGCGACCGGACGGAGGGCCACGACCACGGCTCGCACCTGCACTCCGGCTACGACAGCGTGTCCTTCGGCTCCGAGGTGCCCCTCGACCCACGCCGCCTGATGCAGTTCCTCGACAGCCGGCCCGAGGGGCTGTACCGGATCAAGGGGTACGTCGACTTCGGGCCGTACGACCTCCGCAACCGCTACTCGCTGCACGCCGTCGGGCGGTTCCTCCGGTTCTACCCGGAGCCCTGGGCTGCCGCCGACGACCGCCTCACCCAACTCGTCCTCATCGGCTCCGACATCGACGCGGGCGCCCTCGGCAAGGAGCTGGAGGCGTGCAAGAGCGACGCCCCACACGCCGATGAGCACGGCATGTGGGGCGTTCTGCGCTATGTGACCGATCCGGAGGAAGACAACCCTCCAGGAGCCGAGGAGTACTGACCCGCGGGGCGGGTTCCTAGATCGGTCCCGCCACGACGGCCACCGTCTTCCCGAGTGACACGCCCGAGCCGTCCCGACGCGGGTCCATCTCCGGGAGGTCGGCCGGGGTGCCGTTCTTCTGGGCCGCCTTGGCCGGAGTGGCGCCCGCCCAGGCCAGGGACAGACAGTCCTCGCCCTTGAGGAACCGCTGGCAGCGGACCCCGCCGGTGGCCCGGCCCTTGCGCGGGTACTGGTCGAACGGCGTCAGCTTGGCCGTGGTCTGCACGGAGTCGTCGAGCGTGCCGCGCGAACCGGCGACCGTGAAGACGACCGCGTCGGCGGCCGGGTCGACGGCCGTGAAGGAGATGACCTTCGCGCCCTCCACCAGCTTGATGCCGGCCATACCGCCCGCCGCGCGGCCCTGCGGACGGACCTGCGCGGCCTGGAAACGCAGCAGCTGGGCGTCGTCCGTGATGAAGACCAGGTCCTCCTCACCGGTGCGCAGCTCGATCGCGCCGACGATCCGGTCACCCTCCCTGAGGGAGATGACCTCCAGCTCCCCCTTGTTGGTCGGATAGTCCGGGACCACCCGCTTGACCACGCCCTGTTCGGTGCCGATCGCCAGACCGGGGGACGACTCGTCGAGCGTGCTCAGACAGACCACCGTCTCGTCCCCCTCCAGGGAGACGAACTCCGACAGCGGGGCGCCGCCGGAGAGGTTCGGCGTCGCCACGGTGTCCGGGAGCTGCGGCAGGTCGACCACGTTCAGCCGCAGCAGGCGCCCGGTGGACGTCACCACGCCGATCTCGCCGCGCGCGGTGGCCGGCACCGCCGAGACGATCACGTCGTGCTTGGCTCGTGCGGCGTCCTCGTCCGCCGGGAACGGCTCGCCGTTCGCCGTACGGGCCAGCAGCCCCGTCGAGGACAGCAGCACCCGGCACGGGTCGTCGGCCACCTGGAGCGGCACGGCCGCCGTCGGGTTACCGGCCGACGACAGCAGGACCGTACGTCGCTCGGTGCCGAACTTCTTGGCCACCGCGGCCAGTTCCGCGGATACCAGCTTGCGCAGCTCGGCGTCCGACTCCAGGATCCGGGTCAGCTCCGCGATCTCCTCGTTGAGGCGCTCCTTCTCCGCCTCCAGCTCGATGCGGTCGTACCGGGTGAGCCGGCGCAGGGGCGTGTCGAGGATGTACTGGGTCTGGATCTCCGACAGCGAGAACGTCTCCATCAGGCGTTCCTTCGCCTGCGCTGAGTTGTCGCTGGAGCGGATGAGGCGGATCACCTCGTCGATGTCGATCAGCGCGGTGAGCAGACCCTCGACCAGGTGCAACCGGTCGCGTCGCTTGGTGCGGCGGAACTCGCTGCGGCGGCGCACCACCTCGAAGCGGTGGTCGAGGTAGACCTCGAGGAGCTCCTTGAGGCCCAGGGTGAGCGGCTGGCCGTCGACCAGGGCCACGTTGTTGACGCCGAAGGACTCCTCCATCGGCGTCAGCTTGTAGAGCTGCTCCAGGACGGCCTCGGGCACGAAACCGTTCTTGATCTCGATGACCAGACGCAGACCGTGGGCGCGGTCGGTGAGGTCCTTGACGTCCGCGATGCCCTGCAGCTTCTTCGAGCCGACCAGGTCCTTGATCTTGGCGATCACCTTCTCCGGACCGACCGCGAAGGGCAGCTCGGTGACGACGAGCCCCTTGCGACGCGCGGTCACGTTCTCCACCGAGACCGTCGCGCGGATCTTGAAGGTGCCGCGGCCCGTCTGGTACGCGTCGCGGATGCCGGTCAGGCCCACGATGCGGCCGCCGGTGGGAAGGTCGGGGCCCGGGACGTACTTCATCAGGGCGTCCAGATCCGCGTTCGGGTAGCGGATCAGATGACGGGCGGCCGCGATCACCTCGGACAGGTTGTGCGGCGGCATGTTGGTGGCCATGCCGACCGCGATGCCCGAGGCGCCGTTCACCAGGAGGTTCGGGAACGCGGCGGGCAGGGCCCCCGGTTCCTGTTCCTGGCCGTCGTAGTTGGGGGCGAAGTCGACCGTGTCCTCGTCGATGGACTCCGTCATCAGGCTCGCCGCCTGGGCCATCCGGCACTCGGTGTACCGCATCGCGGCCGGCGGGTCGTCGTTGCCCAGGGAGCCGAAGTTGCCGTGCCCGTCGACGAGGGGGACACGCATCGAGAAGGACTGGGCCATACGCACGAGGGCGTCGTAGATCGACGCGTCGCCGTGCGGGTGCAACTTGCCCATGACCTCGCCGACGACCCGGGCGCACTTCACATAGCCGCGGTCGGGGCGCAGGCCCATCTCGTTCATCTGGTACACGATGCGGCGATGTACCGGCTTCAACCCGTCCCGGGCGTCCGGAAGGGCGCGGGAGTAGATGACCGAGTACGCGTACTCGAGGTACGAGCCCTTCATCTCGTCCACGACGTCGATGTCGAGGATCCGCTCCTCGTACGAGTCGTCGGGCGGCGGGGTCTTCGTGCTGCGGCGGGCCATCGCTGCCGGCTCCTCCTGTTTACTGGTCGCTCGCGTACTGGGCGCTCGCTTGCTGAAGCGTGAACGGCATCTGACGCGGACCATTGTGGACCGCGGCACTGACAACGCGGACCATGCCCCGGCCTCGGCTGCTCGGCCCGGTGCGGGGAGACGCCTCCCCCACGACTGTCCGCAGGCTACGCGATCCGCTGTCGGCGTACGTCCCCCGGGAACTTCGCGGAGGCCTCACGCGCTTGCATACAGTGGCAGGACCGGCAGGAAAACCGCGGTTTCCACGACCGCGACCGCGATCGAAGGGACGTACATGCCCATGGGTCACACGGCCACAGCCCAGGCAGGCTCCGGGGGCCTGACAGCGACCGAGCACCGCCTGGCCAACGGCCTGCGCGTGGTGCTCTCCGAGGACCACCTGACCCCGGTCGCGGCGGTGTGCCTCTGGTACGACGTCGGTTCGCGCCACGAGGTCAAGGGCCGTACCGGCCTGGCTCACCTTTTCGAGCACCTGATGTTCCAGGGCTCCGGGCAGGTCAAGGGCAACGGCCACTTCGAGCTCGTCCAGGGCGCGGGCGGCTCGCTCAACGGCACCACCAGCTTCGAGCGCACCAACTACTTCGAGACCATGCCGACCCACCAGCTGGAGCTCGCCCTCTGGCTGGAGGCCGACCGGATGGGCTCCCTGCTGACCGCCCTCGACGAAGAATCGATGGAGAACCAGCGGGACGTCGTCAAGAACGAACGACGGCAGCGCTACGACAACGTCCCCTACGGCACCGCGTTCGAGAAGCTCACCGCGCTCGCCTACCCGGAGGGCCACCCCTACCACCACACCCCGATCGGCTCGA
Organism: Streptomyces sp. NPDC005263; assembly: GCF_042872365.1. NCBI lineage: Bacteria > Bacillati > Actinomycetota > Actinomycetes > Kitasatosporales > Streptomycetaceae > Streptomyces > Streptomyces sp. NPDC005263. The sequence continues at coordinate 93,119 of NZ_JBIAKJ010000006.1, forward strand.
TGGCCGACCTGGACGCGGCCACCCTGGAGGACGCCCGCGCGTTCTTCCGCACGTACTACGCGCCCAACAACGCCGTCCTGTCGGTGGTCGGCGACATCGACCCGGAGCAGACGCTCGCCTGGGTCGAGAAGTACTTCGGGTCCATTCCGGGGCACGACGGCAAGCCCGCCCCGCGTGACGGCGCGCTGCCCGAGGTCATCGGCGAGCAGCTGCGCGAGGTCGTCGAGGAGGAGGTCCCGGCCCGCGCCCTGATGGCCGCCTACCGGCTGCCACACGACGGCACCCGCGCGTGCGACGCGGCCGACCTGGCGCTCACCGTCCTCGGCGGCGGCGAGTCCTCCCGTCTCTACAACCGGCTGGTACGGCGTGACCGTACGGCCGTCGCCGCCGGCTTCGGCCTGCTGCGGCTGGCCGGGGCGCCCTCCCTGGGCTGGCTGGACGTGAAGACCTCCGGCGACGTGGAGGTGCCGGTCATCGAGACCGCCATCGACGAGGAGCTCGCCCGGTTCGCCGCGGAGGGCCCCACGGCCGAGGAAATGGAACGCGCCCAGGCCCAGTTGGAGCGCGAGTGGCTGGACCGGCTCGGTACGGTCGCGGGCCGCGCCGACGAACTGTGCCGGTACGCCGTGCTGTTCGGTGACCCGCAGCTCGCCCTCACCGCGGTCGGGCGCGTTCTCGACGTGAGCGCCGAGGAAGTCCAGGAGGTCGCCAAGGCCTGCCTGCGTCCCGACAACCGCGCGGTGCTCGTCTACGAGCCGACCAGCACCGAAGCCGAAGACGCCGAAGCCACCGACGAGAACGACGAGGAGGCGGCCCAGTGAGCGAGCTCGCCGCGATGCAGTTCCACCCCCAGCCCCAGGCGGGCGAGGCCAGGCCCTGGGCGTTCCCGGCCCCCGAGCGCGGAACGCTCGACAACGGCCTGACCGTCCTGCGCTGCCACCGCCCCGGCCAGCAGGTCGTCGCCGTCGAGGTGCTGCTGGACGCGCCCCTGGACGCCGAACCGGCCGGCTTGGACGGCGTCGCCACGATCATGGCGCGGGCGTTCTCCGAGGGCACCGACAAGCACTCGGCCGAGGAGTTCGCCGCCGAGCTGGAGCGCTGCGGCGCCACCCTCGACGCGCACGCCGACCACCCCGGCGTACGGATCTCCCTCGAAGTCCCCGCCTCCCGCCTGGCCAAGGCCCTGGTCCTGCTCGCGGACGCCCTCAGGGCGCCCGCGTTCGCGGACAGCGAGGTCGAGCGGCTCGTCCGCAACCGCCTCGACGAGATCCCGCACGAGCTGGCCAACCCCTCCCGGCGCGCCGCCAAGGAGCTCTCCAGGGAGCTGTTCCCGGCGACCTCGCGGATGTCACGCCCGCGCCAGGGCACCGAGGAGACGGTCGAGTCCATCGACTCGGCGGCCGTCCGGAGCTTCTACGAGAAGCACGTCCGCCCGGCCACCGCCACCGTCGTGGTCGTCGGCGACCTCACCGGCGTCGAGCTCGACGCGCTGCTCGGTGACACCCTCGGCGCCTGGACCGGCTCCTCGGCCCAGCCGCGTCCCGTGCCGCCCGTGACCGCCGACGACACCGGCCGGGTCGTCATCGTGGACCGCCCCGGCGCCGTCCAGACGCAGCTGCTGATCGGCCGCGTCGGCCCCGACCGGCACGCGCGCGTGTGGCCCGCCCAGGTGCTCGGCACGTACTGCCTGGGCGGCACCCTCACCTCCCGTCTGGACCGCGTCCTGCGGGAGGAGAAGGGCTACACCTACGGGGTGCGGGCGTTCGGGCAGGTCCTGCGCTCGACCCCGGACGGGTCGGGTGCCGCGATGCTCGCCATCAGCGGTTCCGTCGACACGCCGAACACCGGCCCCGCCCTGGACGACCTGTGGACGGTGCTGCGCACGCTCGCGGCCGAGGGCCTGACCGACGCCGAGCGGGATGTCGCCGTCCAGAACCTCGTCGGGGTGGCGCCGCTGAAGTACGAGACCGCGGCGGCGGTCGCGGGCACACTGGCCGACCAGGTCGAGCAGCACCTGCCCGACGACTTCCAGGCGACGCTGTACCAGCAGCTCGCCTCGACCGGCACCGTGGAGGCCACCGCGGCGGCCGTGAACGCCTTCCCCATCGACCGCATGGTGACCGTCCTCGTCGGTGACGCCGCGCAGATCAAGGAGCCCGTCGAGGCCCTCGGCATCGGCGCGGTCTCCGTCGTCTCCGCGGAGTAGCGGCGGGTAGCGACACCGCGGGAGCCACAGAAGTGCCCGGGGCCCTGGTGACCTGAAAGTCACCAGGGCCCCTCGATGTCCGAATTGAGGGAGAGGTTGCCTGTCTGCCCTGTGGCATGCACTACAAAACCCGTGATCGGTTTGGGGATTGAAAGTTGCCCCGCTTAGCGTCGTCCGGGCTGTCCGTCAGGCACCGCGCCGCACCCGCGGCACCGGGCAGTCATCGCCGAGTCCCCGCATGGCGCGAGCCAGGGGAGCCGGGGACCCACTTGTGAAGTCCCTGGGGTGAATCGGACGCCCGCGCGCACCGCGAGGGGGTCCGTAGGAGACCTTCCTGCTCCGAACCCGTCAGCTAACCCGGTAGGCGAGAAGGAAGGAAAGGACCAGCCACCACATGGCGTTCATGTGCGCCGCCGGGAAGCACCGTCGTCCCAGCCGGATGAAGCGCTCCACCGCCCGTGCGGCGAGTGTCGCGGCACTCACCACCACCGGCGTCATCGGCACCCTGGCCGCCCCGGCGCTCGCCGCCGAGCCCGCGGTCGAGCAGACCGGCCTCACCCCCGTCATCACCATCGGTGACACCGTCGCGGACCAGATCGACGCCCAGGCGGCCGCCCAGAAGCAGGCCGCCGAGGAGGCCGAGGCGCAGCGCAAGGCCGAGGAGGCCGCGCGCAAGAAGGCGATCGCGGAGGCCAAGAAGGCCCGTGCGGAGCGTGAGCAGAAGGAGCGCGCCGCCCGCGAGGCAGAGCGCAAGCGCCTCAATGCCTACGTCGCCCCGATCTCCGGCTCGTACGTGTCGACCGGTTACCAGGCCAGCAGCTCCCTGTGGTCCTCCGGCAGCCACACCGGCATCGACTTCCACGCCTCGACCGGCACCACCGTCCACGCGGTCGGCTCCGGCACCGTGGTCGAGACCGGCTGGGGCGGGTCGTACGGCAACCAGATCGTGATCAAGATGAACGACGGGACGTACACCCAGTACGGCCACCTGTCGTCGATCGGTGTCTCGGTGGGGCAGACCGTCACCCCGGGCGCGCAGATCGGCCTCTCCGGAGCGACCGGCAACGTCACCGGACCCCACCTCCACTTCGAGGCCCGCACCAGCGCCGAGTACGGCTCGGACATCGACCCCGTCTCCTATCTCCGTTCGCACGGCGTGAACGTCTGACGACGGACGGCAGGACACCCCGACGCGAGCGCCGCCCCGGCTCACCGAGCCGGGGCTTTCGGCGTTTCTGAAGCCCGGCTGTCCAAAAAATATCCACGGATTCCGACCCGCCATCGGAAATCCCGGCTCATTGCAATAGAGTCACCGAACACACGTCAATCGTCGACGTTTCACGGGGATTAAGGCGGAGGTCGGTCATGCGTATTCCGGCGCACTCGGTATGCACGGCGATCCGTGACGACATCGTGGCGGGTGTCTACGAGCGCGGCGGCCGGCTCACCGAGGAACTGCTCGCCCGCCGCTACGGCGTCTCGCGCGTCCCCGTCCGCGAGGCCCTGCGCACGCTGGAGGCGGAGGGCTTCGTGGTGACCCGGCGGCACGCGGGCGCGCACGTCGCGGAACCCACCGAGCAGGAGGGCGCCGACCTCCTGGAGATGCGGGTGCTGCTGGAGCCGCTCGGTGCCTCCCGGGCCGCCCAGCGACGCACCGAGGCCCACCTCAAGGTGCTGCGCGGACTGGTGAGGCTGGGCCAGGAGCGGGCCCGCAGGGGGACCAGCGATGACCTGCGCTCCCTGGGGAGCTGGTTCCACGAGACCCTCGCCCAGGCCTCCGGCAGCCCGGCGATGACCTCCATGCTGACCCAGTTGCGTCACAAGATCGCCTGGATGTACGCGGTGGACGCGCCCGCCGACCCGGTCGAGTCCTGGGCGGAGCACGGCGCGATCGTGGACGCGGTGGCGCGCGGGGACGGCGAGCGCGCGCGAGCGGTCACGGCATTGCACACCGAGCGCGCCCTGGCCGCGCACCGGCTGCGCTTTCCGTCCCAGCAGGACCGCCCGGATCGTGTGAGGAACTCGCAACATCCCGTAAACATGACGAGCCTGCGGCATTAACACTTCAGCCGTATACAAAGAGGGGATAATTCGCGGGGGATTATTTCTGCTGCCCGTGAACAGTGAAATCGGGTCGCGATCGGGAAATGCGAAGGGCTCGTCCGATAATTCGGACGAGCCCTTCGGGGTTGCGCTGCGACGTCTGTCCTCAGACGGTCTCGGGGAGTTCCTCGAGACCCTCGGCGACCAGCTTCGCGAGGCGGTCGAGGGCGGCGTCCGCCCCGTCGGCGTCGGAGGCGAGGACGATCTCCTCGCCGCCCTGCGCGCCCAGGCCGAGGACGGCCAGCATGGAGGCCGCGTTGACGGGGTTGCCGTCGGCCTTGGAGATCGTCACCGGGATACCTGCGGCCGTGGCGGCCCGGACGAAGATGGAAGCGGGGCGGGCGTGGAGACCCTCGGCCCAGCCGACGTTGACGCGGCGCTCAGCCATGTGATGCTGCCCTTCGGTGTTCAGGGTTGTCTAGACCAGTTTCCCATACGTGAAGCTTGCCCGGAGCGGTCCTGTCCCGCCCCTTCGCGACGTCGGACCGCGGCCTCGGTCCGACGTCGTCCACCACAGACTGCCTCGCGCCGTTGTCCTGCGCGAGCCGTACTCTGGGGCCCATGCAGACCTCGTCGGACCGGCATGAGTATCCCGCCCACTGGGAGGCCGACGTGGTGCTGCGCGACGGTGGCACCGCGCGCGTCCGGCCCATCACCGTCGATGACGCCGATCGCCTCGTCAGCTTCTACGAGCAGGTCTCGGACGAGTCGAAGTACTACCGCTTCTTCGCGCCCTACCCTCGCCTGTCCGCCAAGGACGTCCACCGCTTCACGCACCACGACTTTGTGGACCGGGTGGGACTCGCGGCCACCATCGGCGGCGAGTTCATCGCCACCGTACGCTACGACCGCATCGGCACCGACGGCATGCCCGCCTCGGCCCCGGCCGACGAGGCCGAGGTGGCCTTCCTCGTCCAGGACGCCCACCAGGGACGCGGAGTGGCCTCCGCCCTCCTCGAACACATCGGCGCCGTCGCCCGCGAGCGCGGTATCCGCCGCTTCGCCGCCGAGGTGCTGCCCGCCAACATCAAGATGATCAAGGTGTTCACGGACGCCGGGTACACCCAGAAGCGCAGCTTCGAGGACGGCGTCGTACGCCTGGAGTTCGACCTGGAGCCGACGGACCGCTCGCTCGCCGTGCAGTACGCGCGCGAACAGCGCGCCGAAGGACGCTCCGTGCAGCGGCTGCTCACCCCCGGCTCCGTCGCCGTCATCGGGACCGGCCGTGCACCCGGCGGGGTGGGCCGCAGCGTCCTCCACAACATCAGGGACGCCGGGTTCACCGGTCGGCTGCACGCCGTGAACAAGGCCCTTCCCGAGGGACAGAAGGACGTCGACGGGGTGCCCGCGCACCGGTCGGTGCGGGACATCGACGGGCCGGTCGACCTGGCGATCGTCGCGGTGCCCGCCGAGCAGGTCCCCGAAGCCGTCGAGGAGTGCGGCCGGCACGGCGTGCAGGGGCTCGTCGTGCTCTCCGCCGGTTACGCCGAGAGCGGGCCCGAGGGGCGCGAACGGCAGCGGGAACTGGTCCGGCACGCGCGCGCGTACGGCATGCGGATCATCGGGCCGAACGCGTTCGGGATCATCAACACCTCGCCGGACGTGCGGCTGAACGCCTCCCTCGCCCCGCAGATGCCCCGGCCGGGACGGATCGGACTGTTCGCCCAGTCCGGCGCCATCGGCATCGCCCTGCTCTCCCGCCTGCACCGGCGCGGCGGCGGGGTCACCGGGGTGAGCGGCGTCTCGACCTTCGTGTCGTCCGGCAACCGCGCGGACGTGTCCGGCAACGACGTCCTTCAGTACTGGTACGACGACCCGGACACCGACGTGGCGCTGATGTACCTGGAGTCCATCGGCAACCCGCGCAAGTTCACCCGGCTCGCGCGCCGGACGGCGGCGGCGAAGCCCCTGGTCGTGGTCCAGGGCGCGGGTTCCGCGCCGCAGGGCCACGCGGTACGGGCGACGCGGCTGCCGCATGCCACGGTGTCCGCGCTGCTGCGCCAGGCCGGGGTGATCCGGGTGGAGACGATCACGGAACTGGTGGACACGGGACTGCTGCTCGCGCGGCAGCCGCTGCCGACCGGTGCCCGGGTGGCGATCCTCGGCAACTCCGAGTCGCTGGGGCTGCTGACGTACGACGCGTGCCTCTCCGAGGGACTGCGGCCGCTGCCGCCTCTGGACCTGACGACCGGCGCGTCGCCGGGGGACTTCCACGAGGCGTTGTCCCGGGCGTTGGCTGACGACGCCTGCGACGCGGTCGTGGTCACGGCGATACCGGCACTGGGGGAGGGGACGGTCGGGGACGCCGCGCTGGCCGAGGCCCTGAGGTCCGCCGCGGAGCGCGTCCCCGGCAAGCCGGTGCTGGTGGTCCACGTGGAACTCGGCGGACTCGCGGAAGCGTTGTCGGCCGCGGCGAGCACCGCACCGCAGGCGGGTTCGGCGACACCGGGAGGCGTCCTGCGCGCCCACCCGTTCCGTCCGCTGGACCGACTGGCCGTGCCGGCGACGAGCGAGGTGCCCGCGCCCCGGACCGGCGCCCGCCTCATCCCCGCCTACCCGGCCGCCGAACGTGCCGTCCGGGCGCTCTCCGAGGTGGTCCGGTACGCGCAGTGGCGGCGGGACACCGCCGAGCCCGGCAGGGTTCCCGAGTACGAGGACATCGACGAGAAGGGGGCCGCCACGCTGATCGGCGGACTCCTCGCCGACGGCCAGGGGCTCACCCTCGGCACCGAGGAGACCTGCGACCTGCTCGGGAAGTACGGCGTGCGGGTGCACCGGGCCCTGAACGCCCCCACCCCCGACGACGCCGTCCGGGCCGCCGGCACCCTCGGCTACCCGGTGGCCCTCAAGGCGACCGCCCCGCACCTCAGGCACCGCGCCGACCTGGGCGGCGTACGGCTCGATCTCGCCGACGAGGACCAACTGCGGCGCGCGTACGCCGAGCTGACCGAGATGTTCGGGACGCCACAGGAGCTGCGGCCGGTGGTGCAGGGCATGGCACCGCGGGGCGTCGACACCGTCATCAGGGCCGTGATCGACCCGGCGGCGGGCGCCGTGCTGTCGTTCGGACTCGCCGGCGCCGCCTCCCAGCTGCTCGGAGACATGGCGCACCGGCTCGTCCCGGTCACCGACCGGGAGGCCGCCTCACTGGTCCGGTCCATCCGGACGGCGCCCCTCCTGTTCGGCTGGCGCGGCTCCACGCCCGTCGACACCCCCGCGCTGGAGGAGTTGCTGCTGCGGGTGTCGCGGCTGGTCGACGACCACCCCGAGGTCGTCGCGATCACCCTGGAACCGGTCGTCGTCGCCCAGCGTGGCCTGAGCGTTCTCGGCGCGTCCGTACGACTGGCGCCACCGCCCGCCCGGGACGACCTCGGCCCGCGTACACTCCCCGCGTACTGAGACCGCCCGGAGCGTGCCGGGCAGTCAGCGGGCCACCGTAGGATGGACGTCATGGCCAAGACCAGTACGACGACCCAGGGGCTGCGAACGGCGATCGAGCGCAGCGGCTACTACCCGGCCCTCGTGGCCGAGGCGGTGGAGGCCGCGGTGGGCGGCGATCCCATCCGGTCGTACCTGGTCCACCAGGAGACGACGTTCGACCAGAACGAGGTGCGGCGGCACGTGACGGTGCTGGTCCTCACCGGCAACCGCTTCATCGTCAGCCACACCGACGAGCAGGCCGCCGACGGCACCTCCCCGACGCCGTACGCCACCACCTCCACCGAGTCCGTGAAGATCGACCGGGTCTCGTCGGTCGTGGTCAGCCGGGTGGTCGCCAACCCTGAGCAGTACCAGCCCGGCACTCTGCCCCGTGAGGTGGTCCTGACCATCGGCTGGGGCGCGGTCTCCCGTATCGACCTGGAGCCCGCCGCCTGCGGCGACCCCAACTGCGAGGCCGACCACGGCTACACCGGAAGTTCCACGGCGGACGACCTGAGCCTGCGGGTCAGCGAGGCCGGGGACGGTCCGGAGACGGTGCGCCAGGCGCTCGTCTTCGCTCAGGCCATCTCCGAGGCGACCGCGGACGCCACCCGCTGATGGCGCATCCCGCCTCCGCCTGGGACCACCATCCGGAACCACTCGCCCTCGACTCGGCGCCCGTCCCCGCGTACGGCAGCGGATCCCTCGCCGACCTGCTGCCCACCCTGGCCGCGGGTATGGCCGTACCGGGGACGACCGCGACCCTCTCCGAGCTTGCCCCCGCCGACCGGAACTGCGTGTTCCTGATCGACGGGCTCGGCTGGGAGCAGTTGAGGGCGCATCCGGACGAGGCGCCCTTCATGACCTCGCTCCTCGGCAGCTCGCGCGGCGGCACCGGCCGGCCGCTCACCACCGGCTTCCCGGCGACCACCGCCACCTCCCTCGCCTCCGTCGGCACCGGACTGCCGCCCGGCGCGCACGGCCTGCCCGGCTACACGGTGCGCAATCCGGCCACCGGTGAGCTGATGAACCAGCTGCGCTGGCAGCCGTGGACGGCGCCGGCGGTCTGGCAGCCGCACCCCACGGTCTTCCAACTGGCCGAGCGGGCAGGGGTGCACGCGGCCCAGGTCTCGTCCCCCACCTTCGAGAGCACCCCGCTGACCAAGGTCGCGCTCAGCGGCGGTACGTTCCACGGCCGGGTGACGGGCGAGGAGCGGATGGACCTCGCGGCCGAGCAACTGGCCGCGGGTGACCGCTCCCTGGTCTACACGTACTACGCCGAGGTCGACGGCGCCGGCCACCGTTTCGGCGTCGACTCCGACACCTGGCGCGGCCGGCTGATGTACGTCGACCGGCTGGTCCAGCGACTGGCCGAGCAACTGCCGCCGCGTACCGCGCTGTACGTCACCGCCGACCACGGCATGATCGACGTCCCCTTCGACGAGCAGCACCGCATCGACTTCGACGAGGACTGGGAACTGCGCGCCGGGGTCGCCCTGCTGGGCGGCGAGGGCCGCGCCCGCCATGTCTACGCGGTCCGGGGCGCCGAGAACGACGTCCTGACCTGCTGGCGCGAGGTGCTCGGCGAACAGTTCTGGGTGGCCTCACGGGACGAGGCGATCGCCGCGGGCTGGTTCGGGCCGCCGGAGCAGATCGAGCGACGTGTCCACGACCGTCTCGGCGACGTGGTGGCCGCCGCCCGTGACGACGTCCTGATCATCGCCTCGGAGCGGGAGCCCAAGGAGTCAGCGATGGTCGGCAACCACGGTTCGATGACCCCTGCCGAGCAACTGGTCCCGTTGCTCGAAGTACGCTCCTGAGGTCTTCAGGACCCTGCTGAAGTCTTCAGGCCCACCTCCCTCCGCGACCGAAAGGTGTTCGACCCGCCATGCCCGAGCTGGTGTTCTTCTCCGGAACGATGGACTGCGGGAAGAGCACTCTGGCGCTCCAGATCGGACACAACCGCTCAGCCAGGGGGCTTCAGGGCGTGATCTTCACGCGGGACGACCGGGCGGGGGAGGGGAAGCTCTCCTCCCGGCTGGGCCTGGTGACGGAAGCGGTCGAGGCGGCTCCGGACATGGATCTGCACGCCTACCTGGTGGACCAGTTGTCGAAGGGCGGCAGGGTCGACTACGTGATCGTGGACGAGGCGCAGTTCCTCGCCCCGCAGCAGATCGACCAGTTGGCACGCGTCGTGGACGACCTGGGTCTGGACGTCTTCGCCTTCGGTATCACCACCGACTTCCGGACGAAGCTGTTCCCCGGCTCGCAACGGCTGATCGAGCTGGCGGACCGGATCGAGACCCTCCAGGTCGAGGCGATGTGCTGGTGCGGGGCGCGTGCCACGCACAACGCCCGCACCGTGGACGGCGAGATGGTCGTCGAGGGCGAGCAGGTCGTCGTCGGCGACGTGAACGGCTCCGCCGCGGAGGTCGGTTACGAGGTGCTGTGCCGACGTCACCACCGCCGCCGGGTGACCAGCGCCTCCGCCCACGCCGGCGCGCTCTCGCCCGACGTCCTGCCGGTCGCCTCCGGCTGACAGACTTGACTCCTCGGTCAGGGACCTGGCGCCACGAGGGCTCCGTCAACGTGCGCTGCGGATGAGCGAGAACCGGGCACCCTCGGGATCCGCGACCGTCGCCGCGCGGCCGTGCGGGGTGTCGTGCGGCGGCTTCAGGAGGCGGCCGCCGAGGGCGACGAGGCGGGCGGCCGCCTCGTCCGTGTCCAGGACTTCGAAGTACGTCATCCAGTGCGGCCCCAGGTCGCGGAGCTGGGCCTGGCCCACGCCGTGGAGGCCGGCCACGGGGCGGTCGCCGAGGCGCAGGGTCACATGGTCGGTGTCGGCGGCGCCCGCCGGCTCCTCCTCGTAACCGAACACCGTCTCGTAGAACTTGGCGACGCTCGCGGTCTCGAAGGTGAGCAGTTCGTGCCAGGCGGGTGCGCCGGGCGCCCCGTCCAGGGACGTACCGAGGTGCCCCGCCGCCTGCCACACGCCGAAGACCGCACCCGAGGGGTCCGAGCCGATCACCAGCCGCCCGGCGTCGTCCGCGTCGAGCGGCCCCACCCCGACCGTGCCACCGCACAGCCGTACCGTTTCAGCGGTCAGGTCCACGTCGTCCGAGGCGAGGTAGGGCGTCCAGGCCAGGGGAAGGTGGCGGTCGGGCGGCAGCTGGCCTATGCCGGCCACCTCGTGCCCGTCGAGCAGGGCCCGGACGTAGGGACCGAGCTGCTGCGGCCCCGGTCGGAACTCCCAGCCGAACAGCGAACCGTAGAAGTCCTGGGTCGTCGCCATCCCGTGCACCATCAGGCTCACCCAGCAGGGTGTGCCGGGCACCGGCCGTTTGTGCTTCCTGTCGTGCGGGCCGGCCGACCGCCTCGGTTCGGTCATCGTCACTCTCTTCTCGGCCTCTCGCGGCGGCCGTGTCGCTTCACTTCCGCTCTGCCGGGACCGGTGCGTACGTGCCCCGTGCCGACGCGGTCCGTCCGGACCTGCCCCGCGTCGGCGGAGCCGTGCGTGCGCGGTCCGAGCGGTCCGGAGCCCGCGGCCGCGGTTCCCTTGCGCGGGGACCCCTGCCGATGCTCGCACCACCCGCGCGTACGCGCGCCCCGGGCGCGCCGCCGTGCGGTGCCCCGTGGCCGCAGAATGTCCGTCGTACGCCGCCCGGGCCGTTACCGTGCGATGTCCGCCGGGTGGCGATCGGCTGTACAGCATGTGCCCGATCCCGTACGAACGGCGATCGAGCAACGCTAGGCCGAGCAGGTGGCCCCGGACCTGGACGACGCGGCCACCCGGTGCGCGAGGATGGTGGCCATGAACGCCATCATCTCCGCATCCGAACTCGCCGACGGCCTGACGGGCGACAACCCGCCGGTCCTGCTCGACGTCCGCTGGCAGCTGAGCGTGGCCAAGGCCGCCGGGGAGCCGCCCTTCGACGGGCGGGCCGAGTACGCCGCCGGGCACATCCCGGGGGCCGTCTTCGTGGACCTGGACCGGGAGCTCGCCGGGCCCCCCGGCACCGGCGGCCGGCACCCACTGCCCGACCTCACGGAGTTCGGCGCCGCCATGCGCGCCGAGGGTGTCTCCTCAGGCACGCCGGTGGTCGTGTACGACGGCGGGCAGGGCTGGGCGGCCGCCCGCGCCTGGTGGCTGCTGCGCTGGACGGGTCACCCGAACGTGCGAGTCCTCGACGGCGGGTTGCCGTCCTGGCGGGGCGCACTGTCGACGGACACGCCCCAACCGGCAGTGGGCGATTTCCGGCCGAGGCCGGACGCGGCGGGCTTCCTCGACGCGGACGCGGCCGCGGCGCTGGCCCGCTCCGGGGTGCTGCTGGACGCCCGGGCGGGGGAGCGCTACCGGGGCGAGGTGGAGCCGATCGACCGGGTCGGCGGCCACATCCCGGGCGCCGTCTCCGCACCCACCACCGAGAACGTGGCGGTGGACGGCCGCTTCCTCCCGGCGGAGGAACTGGCCGCCCGCTTCAAGGAGCTGGGCGTGTCCGGCGACTCGGCGGTCGGTGTCTACTGCGGTTCCGGCGTCTCCGGCGCTCACGAGGTGCTGGCCCTGGCGGTGGCGGGCGTCCCGGCCGCGCTGTACGTCGGTTCCTGGTCGGAGTGGTCCTCGGACCCGTCGCGTCCGGTCGCCGTCGGGCCCGACCCCCAGTAGAGGGACGACCGAAGGGCCCGCGCCGACCGGCGCGGGCCCTTCGGTCGTTGCGTACCGCCCTCGTGCGGCGTGTGCTGTACGAGGGCTACTCCTGTTTCTTCCGTCTCGTGCCGAACACGATCTCGTCCCAGCTCGGGACCGCCGCCCGACGTCCCGGACGGACGCCGTCCGCCTCGGCCTGGCGGTCGGTGGAGCCGACGAGGCGGTCGCGATGGCCGCCGACGGAACGCGGCATGAGGACGTCCGCGTAGGCCGAACCGGCCGAGGCCGCGGGAGCGGGGGGCTCCTCGGCCTCGGACTCCAAGGCGGGTTCCTCCTCCTCGGGGGCCTCCTCGGACGGACTCTCCGGAACCACCAGGTCGCCCCGGAAGCTCGGCACCGCCTCCAGCAGGCTGGTCAGCGAGTCCCGTTCGCCCGCACTCGCGCTCGCGGTCTCGTCGGCCGGTTCGAGAGCCGGCGCGGGCAGGCTCGGCCGGTCAAGGGTGCGGTCCAGCGGACGGTCACGCGGCAGTCGTGCGATGCGCGGTACGAAGGGAAAGCTGGGCTCCGGCGCGGCCGCGAGGTCCTCGGACTCACCGATCAGCGAGCGTGCCTCCGCGTCGACGGCCTGCACGAGCCGCCGGGGCGGGTCGTACGTCCAGCTCGCCGAGTGGGGTTCGCCCGCGACCAGATAGACCAGCAGGACCTCCCAGGTGCCGTCGTCGCGGCGCCACGAGTCCCACTGCACGGTGTCCTTCTCGGCGCCGCGCAGGGTCAGCCGCTCCTGGACGGCCTCGCCCAGCTGCGGTCCCGTGTTCTCGCCGGGGCGGCGCACCGGGGTCTTCCGGGCCCGCTCGGCCATGAAGGCGCGTTCGGCCAGCACCGGACCCTCGAAGCGGCGTACCCGGTCCACGGGGATCCCGGCCATCTGCGCGACCTCTTCCGCGGTCGCGCCGGCGCGTATACGCGCCTGGATGTCACGGGGGCGGAGATGGCTCTCCACCTCGATCTCGATCTGGCCGAGGCGGGGACGGTCGCCGCGCACGGCAGCGCGCAGGCGTTCGTCGATCGGAAGCGTGTACTCCGTTGCGTCGGCAGCCTTCAGCACCAGCCGTGTGCCGTCATTGGAGACGGCCACGACACGCAGTTCGGGCATGGGGACCTCCCGGGTGGTGCCTGCCGACGTCACGTGCGTCGCTGCTTCCGCTAGTCGAGTGTGACCTGCCCGGGTGCAGCCTGTCACAACCTTGCCGAGTTGCCCGGCGTGTCGGGCACGGGCCCTGGATCGCCGTTATGGCACGGTTACCTATTCGCAACGCTAAGTGACATAGTCCGTCACCCTGTGCAACTAGCCCCCTCCCGGCGGTCCTTGAAGGTCGCGGACGCCCTGGCGGGAGACCGAACCCAGGGCTCGCAACAGTACTCCATTCGAGCCACCTGCGTGGATGGGCGCGCCGCCCGACTTCTCCGGTCGGACGGCGTCTGGGTGCCCCGCAGCGGATTCCGGGACCTCGGAGGTGGCGTCCTTCACGCGATCACCGGAAACGGAACCAACGACTTCGCGTGCCTACGCCCCCAACACCCGCCGCAGATAGGCGTTCTGGAAACGGCGGTCCGGGTCGAGCCGGTCCCGCAGCGCCGTGAACTCGCCGAACCGCGGGTAGACCCCGTCCAGGTACTCGGCGTCGCGCGTGTGCACCTTGCCCCAGTGCGGCCGGCCCTCGTACGCCGTGAAGATGCGCTCGGCGGCGGTGAAGTACGCGTGGTAGGGCGCCCCCTTGACCAAGTGGACGGCGATGTACGCGCTGTCCCGGCCGGACGCCGTGGACAACGTGATGTCGTCGGCCGGGGCAGTCCGCACCTCGACCGGGAAGCTGATCCGCAGGCCGGAGCGCTCGACCATCGTCCGCAGCTCGCGCAGCGCCTCGGTCACCGCGGCGCGCGGAACGGCGTACTCCATCTCCACGAAGCGCACCCGGCGCGGTGAGGTGAAGACCTTGAACGGGATGTCGGTGTAGGTCCGGGCGGACAGGGCCTTGCTGGAGACCCGGGCGATCGTGGGGATCGTGGCGGGCGCCGCACGTCCCACCCACTGCGCCACCTGGAAGACGCCGTTGGAGAGGAACTCGTCCTCGAACCAGCCCGCCAGCTGCCCCACCGGCTGTTCCGGACCCGCGCTGCGGTTGTTGCGCTTGGTGTTGGTGCTGCCGGTGTGCGGGAACCAGTAGAACTCGAAGTGCTCGTTCTCGGCCCACAGTTGGTCGAACTCGGCAAGGACACGGTCGAAGGGCATCGGTTCCTCACGGGCCGTGAGCAGGAAGATCGGCTCCACGGCGAAGGTGATCGCGGTGACGATGCCGAGGGCGCCCAGACCTGTTCGGGCGGCCGCGAACACCTCCGGGTTCTCCTTCTGCGAGCAGGTGAGGAGCGAGCCGTCGGCCGTGACCAGTTCCAGGCCGGTGATCTGCGCGGCGATCGAGCCCGACTCGCGGCCCGTGCCGTGGGTGCCGGTGCTGGTGGCCCCGGAGACGGTCTGCTCCATGATGTCGCCCATGTTGGTCAGCGACAGACCTTCGCGGGCCAGGGCCACGTTGAGCCGCTTGAGCGGGGTGCCCGCCTCGACCGTGACCTCGCCGGCGGCACGGTCGATGGTGCGGATGCCGGTCAACAGGTGCGGGCGTATCAACACACCGTCGGTGGCGGCGATGGACGTGAAGGAGTGCCCGGTTCCGACGGCCTTCACCTTCAGCCCGTCCTCGGCGGCCTTCCGTACGGCGTCCGCCAGCTCGTCGACCGAGGCGGGAGTGACCTCCCGCGCGGGACGGGCTGTGACGTTGCCGCCCCAGTTACGCCACGTGCCGTTCTTCCCGCTCGCTGTGCTGCTCAACGGTGCCTCCCCGACGCGGAGCCGGCCTGCTGAGCCGGCGGTACCCGAGGAAACCGACCGCGACCGCGACGGCTCCGGACACCGCCGGAACCCCGTACCCGGCCCGCGCGCCGGCGGCGTCGATCACCCAGCCGGACACGGAGGAGCCGAGCGCGACCCCGACCGCCAGGCCGGTGCTCACCCAGGTCATGCCCTCGGTCAGTTGCGCGCGTGGTACGTGCTGCTCGATCAGGGACATCGTCGTGATCATCGTGGGAGCGATGGACAGACCCGCAACGAACAGCGCCACGGCCAGAAACGGCAAGTTTCCGACCAGTAGGAGGGGGATCATACTCACGGCCATCGCACACACGCCCATCAGCCAGCGGGGTTCGGCCGTCCCCTTGACGTGCAGCAGCCCGAACACGATTCCCGCCGTGCACGAGCCCGCCGCGTAGAGCGCGAGGACCAGGCTCGCGGCGCTCTTGTGCCCCTGCTCCTCGGCGAAGGCGACGGTGACCACGTCCACCGCCCCGAAGATCGCGCCGGTCGCCACGAAGGTCGCCACCAGGACCTGGAGACCGGGGGAGCGCAGGGCCGTACCGGTCTCCTGCTGCGTGCGCGGATGCGGGGCGGGCTCGGTGGCCCGCTGGGCGGTCAGCCAGAAGACGCCGACCGCGAGGAAAGCCGCGGCGAGCAGCGGGCCGGCCTCCGGGAACCAGGCCGTGGACAGTCCGATGGAGATGATC
Organism: Streptomyces sp. NPDC005263; assembly: GCF_042872365.1. Taxonomy (NCBI): domain Bacteria; kingdom Bacillati; phylum Actinomycetota; class Actinomycetes; order Kitasatosporales; family Streptomycetaceae; genus Streptomyces; species Streptomyces sp. NPDC005263. The sequence goes on from NZ_JBIAKJ010000006.1 coordinate 109,105, forward strand.
GGCCCGAAGATGAAGCAGACCTCGTCGATCACCGATTCGAAGGAGTACGCGGTGTGCAACTGCGGGGTGCCCCGGTAGAGCGCCGCCCAGCGGGCCCGGATCATCGCGCCGACGCTCGGCACACAGCCGACGCCGGCGCCGAACACGAACAGCGTCCAGTCCGGCCACCGGTAGTGAGCGGCGATCAGCAGCCCGGTGGCCGAGACGAGCGAGATCAGGGTCGCCGGGCGCAGCACCCGACGCTGGCCGTGGCGGTCAACCAGCCGTGAGACCTGCGGGCCCGCCACGGCGGCGGCCAGCGCGATGGTCGCCGACAGCGCGCCGGCCAGACCGTAGCGGCCGGTGAGCTGGGAGATCATCGTGACCACGCCGATGCCCATCATCGACAGCGGCATCCGGCCGAGAAGTCCCGCGGCGGAGAAACGCCTGGAGCCGGGGGCGGCGAACAGGGCGCGGTAGGGACTGGGCACGGGGTCTCCGGACGGGCGGGAGCGGGGCGGCTCGGTGAGGGGCTCGGCGAGGCGGGCTCGGTAAGGCGCGAAACCGCTGATACAGCTTACGAGTCAGGCGCGCCTGACGCACGTGGATGGACGTGGATGGACGTGGTGGGAACCAGGGTGGTCACCCCGCCGTTTCCCGGCTGTCAGTACCTGATGACAGGATCGATCCCATGCCAGACGCGCTCGAAGCCACCCCCTACGACGCCCTGCTCCTGCTCTCGTTCGGCGGCCCGGAGGGGCCGGAGGACGTCGTCCCGTTCCTGGAGAACGTGACGCGCGGGCGCGGAATCCCCAAGGAACGCCTCAAGGAAGTCGGGCAGCACTACTTCCTGTTCGGCGGGGTCAGCCCCATCAACGACCAGAACCGCGCCCTGCTGGACGCCCTGCGCAAGGACTTCGCCGGCCACGGCCTGGACCTGCCGGTCTACTGGGGCAACCGCAACTGGGCTCCCTATCTGACGGACGCCCTGCGCGAGATGGCCGGCGACGGCCGCCGCCGCGTCCTGGTCCTCGCCACCAGTGCCTACGCCTCCTACTCGGGATGCCGCCAGTACCGGGAGAACCTCGCCGAGTCGCTGGCCGCCCTTCGGGCCGAGGGTCTGGAGCCGCCGAAGGTCGACAAGCTGCGGCACTACTTCAATCACCCGGGCTTCCTGGAGCCCATGATCGACGGCGTGCTCGACTCCCTCGCCGACCTTCCCGAGGACGTCCGTGACGGCGCGCACATCGCCTTCACGACCCATTCGATCCCGATCGCCTCCGCGGACACCTCGGGCCCGGTCGAAGGACACGGCGACGGCGGCGCGTACGTCAAGCAGCACCTGGACGTGGCCCAGCTCGTCGCCGACGCCGTCCGTGAGCGCACCGGCGTCGACCACCCCTGGCAGCTCGTCTACCAGTCCCGCTCCGGCGCCCCGCACATCCCGTGGCTGGAGCCCGACATCTGCGACCACCTTCAGGAGCGGCACGCGGCCGGGGTACCGGCGGTCGTCATGGCGCCCATCGGTTTCGTCTCCGACCACATGGAGGTCATGTACGACCTCGACACGGAGGCGACGGCCAAGGCCGAGGAGCTGGGCCTGCCGGTCCGCCGCTCGGCCACCGTCGGCGCCGACCCCCGGTTCGCCGCAGCGATCCGCGACCTCGTCCTGGAGCGCGCCGCCGTCGAGCGCGGGCAGGAGGTCACGCCGTGCGCGCTGGGGACGCTCGGCGCCGACCACAACCTGTGCCCCATCGGCTGCTGCCCGGCCCGCGCCCCCCGTCCCGCTGCCGCGGGCGCCGACAGCCCCTACGCGTGAGGAGCCCCGTGACCGACCCCCTGCACTCGGAACTGCTCGCCCTCGCCCAGGAGGCCGCAAGCCGCGCCGGCGCCCTGCTGCGGGACGGCCGCCCGGCCGACCTCGCGGTCGCCGCGACCAAGTCGAGTCCGATCGACGTGGTCACCGAGATGGACATCGCGGCGGAGAAGCTGATCACCGACCTGATCAGCCGGCACCGCCCTGACGACGGGTTCCTCGGTGAGGAAGGGGCCTCCACCGAGGGCACCAGTGGGATCCGCTGGGTGATCGACCCGCTCGACGGCACGGTCAACTACCTGTACGGGCTGCCGACCTGGTCCGTCTCCATCGCCGCAGAACAGGACGGCGAGACCGTCGTCGGCGTCGTCGCGGCACCGATGCGCGGCGAGACGTTCCACGCGGTACGGGGCTCGGGAGCCTGGGCCACCGGCGGCTGGGACGGCGAGCGGGAACTGGCCTGCCGCCCGGCCCCGCCCCTGGAGCAGGCCCTGGTGTCGACCGGCTTCAACTACGTCACCGAGGTCCGCGTCCACCAGGCCGAGGTCGCCCGGAAGCTGATCCCGTTGCTGCGCGACATCCGGCGCGGTGGCTCGGCGGCGGTCGACCTGTGCGATCTCGCCGCGGGGCGCCTCGACGGCTACTACGAACGCGGCCTGCACCCCTGGGACCTCGCGGCGGGAGACCTCATCGCCCGTGAGGCGGGCGCCCTGACCGGTGGACGCCCAGGAGAGCGCCCCGCACACGCCCTCACGGTCGCGGGCACCCCAGGCGTCTTCGAGCCCCTCCAGCGGCTCCTGGAGGACTTCGGCGCCTGGCACGACTGAAGGGGCCGGCAGTGAAGCGGGGCCCCGGCGCTGGATTCGCCGGGGCCCCGCTGTCGTGCTGTGCGAGCTGATCAGACGCGCGACGCGCCGACCTCCACACCGTGGTCGGCGGCGAGGCGGCGCAGGTCGTCGAGCTCGGCCTGCTCAACCTCGACGAGGAAGTCGTCGCCCTCGTCGCGAGCCCGCGTCAGGTCGGACTCGGTCGCCTTTATGCGCTGCAGAAGTCCTGCGGTGAATGCGTCCATGCTGCGCCCCCTCGTCCAGGGTCGTGGGTCGGTGGCACGGGGGTGTGCCGTTGGGAAGGGGCGATCACGTCTCCAGTAGATGCCCAGCGCCATGCCCTGCCGGGCGGCGACGGTGCCGGACACCCACGCCCACTCTGCGCAAATGGAACGCGGGGTGCCGCATGGTGGTACGGCACAAACAGAGCGTGATCGCGGGGTGTAAAGCCGTCCTCCCCCCGCTCCCCTCCACGGAAACCTCAACCCGGCGAGAAAATCTCCCATTCCCGAGCCTCGCACCCGTTCTTCAGGCGGCTCTCACCCGTCTTACAGCCGACTTATGGCCGAAAAGGGCAGGATGGAGGCCAACACACTCAACCGAAACCCCTGCCCGCGCGGGCCGAGAAGCTACGCGGGTGGACACAGGAAGGACAAGCGACGTGCGCGTACTCGTCGTCGAGGACGAGCAGCTGCTCGCCGATGCCGTGGCCACCGGACTGCGCCGGGAGGCCATGGCCGTCGACGTCGTGTACGACGGGGCGGCCGCCCTGGAGCGCATCGGCGTCAACGACTACGACGTGGTGGTTCTCGACCGGGACCTGCCGCTCGTGCACGGCGACGACGTCTGCCGCAAGATCGTCGAACTCGGCATGCCCACCCGCGTGCTGATGCTCACGGCGTCCGGCGATGTCAGCGACCGCGTCGAGGGGCTGGAGATCGGCGCCGACGACTACCTCCCCAAGCCCTTCGCCTTCAGCGAGCTGACGGCACGCGTGCGAGCCCTCGGCCGGCGCACCAGTGTGCCGCTGCCACCGGTCCTGGAGCGCTCCGGCATCAAGCTCGACCCGAACCGCCGGGAGGTCTTCCGGGACGGCAAGGAGGTGCAGCTCGCGCCCAAGGAGTTCGCCGTGCTGGAGGTGCTGATGCGCAGCGAGGGCGCGGTGGTCTCCGCGGAGCAGCTCCTGGAGAAGGCCTGGGACGAGAACACGGACCCCTTCACCAACGTCGTGCGCGTCACCGTCATGACCCTGCGCCGCAAGCTGGGCGAACCTCCCGTCATCGTGACCGTCCCCGGCTCCGGCTACCGGATCTGATCGCCCGTGGCCGCGACCCCGGCGCCTCCCCAGGCGCCCCCGAAGCCCACCTGGGACCCCCGCAGGCCGGAGCCGCCCTTCCCGTGGCTGCGCCCGACCATCCGCATAAGGCTCACGCTGCTGTACGGCGGGATGTTCCTGATCGCCGGCATCCTGCTGCTGTCGATCATCTACCTGCTGGCGGCGCAGGCCGTGAACACGGGCAACGCGCCGCTGTTCAAGATCGTCGACGGTTCGAACATCGGCGTCACCAGTGCGGACTGCCCCGCGGTCAACGGTGTGAACAAGGTCCCCCTCGACACGTTCAACGACGCGATCAGCGAGTGCATCGACCACCAGCGCCAGGTCGCCCTGGACAACCTGCTCAGCCGCTCGCTCCTGGCCCTGCTCGGCCTCGCGATCATCGCCTTCGCCTTCGGTTACGCGATGGCCGGCCGGGTCCTGTCGCCGCTGGGCCGGATCACCCGCACCGCGCGCGCGGTGGCGGGCTCGGACCTGTCCCGCCGTATCGAGCTGGACGGCCCGGACGACGAGCTCAAGGAGCTCGCCGACACCTTCGACGACATGCTGGAGCGACTGCAACGGGCGTTCACGGCCCAGCAGCGCTTCGTCGGCAACGCCTCGCACGAGCTGAGGACCCCGCTCGCGATCAACCGCACCCTCCTCGAGGTGCACCTGTCCGATCCGGGCGCACCGGTCGAGCTCCAGCAGCTCGGCAAGACGCTGCTGGCCACCAACGAGCGCAGCGAGCAGCTCGTCGAGGGCCTGCTGCTGCTGGCCCGCAGCGACAACCAGATCGTCGAGCGCAAGCCGGTGGACCTCGCGGAGGTCGCCGAGCAGGCCGTCGACCAGGTGCACGGCGAGGCCGAGGCCAAGGGCGTGGTGATCCGTGGGGAGCAGAAGACCGCGGTCGTCCAGGGCAACGGCGTACTGCTGGAGCGGATCGCCCTGAACCTGGTGCAGAACGCCGTGCGGTACAACGTGCCCGAGGGCGGCTGGGTCGAGGTGACCACAGAGGTGCAGCACGGTCAGGCGCTGCTGGTGGTGTCCAACACGGGCCCGGTGGTGCCGGCGTACGAGATCGACAATCTCTTCGAGCCCTTCCGGCGATTGCGTACGGAACGAACGGGCAGCGACAAGGGTGTGGGCCTGGGACTGTCCATCGTCCGGTCGGTGGCCCGGGCGCATGGCGGGCACATCTCGGCTCGGCCACGCGAAGGAGGTGGGCTCGTGATGCGGGTGACCCTTCCCGTCTGAGATCATGACCCCCGCACCTGGACCGAGAGACGGGGATGTTCGCTTTGCGCGGAATTTTCACGGCGCTGATCGAGTACTCCAGTGTGTGATCGATCACAAAGGCGATTTTCTGGCTATCTACTCTCCGTGATCACGAATACGGGCGGAAAGTCGGGAAAATCCGGGTTTTCTGGGGCCTTGATCACGGGAAGTACACGGTGAGACGCCTTTGTAGTGCGGGATTCGGACCGTGTACGGTCCCGATCGCCATCCAACCCGATCACTCAACAGGAGTCCGGTTGGGTGTCGATTGAGTAACAGACCTTGATGTGAGGCAAAATCTCCGCCTCAGGTCGGGCACAAGTCCGGCCTCTCACGCGTTACGTGCGCTGGAGACACCGCAGACACCCAGAGGGGGAGAGCGACATGGCAACCGACTACGACACCCCACGCAAGACCGACGACGACGTCGACTCGGACAGCCTTGAAGAACTGAAGGCCCGCCGGAACGACAAGTCGACCTCGGCCGTGGACGTCGACGAATTCGAGGCCGCCGAGGGACTTGAACTGCCCGGCGCGGACCTTTCCAACGAGGAGCTGGCAGTCCGGGTGCTGCCGAAGCAGCAGGACGAGTTCACCTGCATGAGCTGCTTCCTGGTCCACCACCGCAGCCAGTTGGCCCGGGAGAAGAACGGTCAGCCGATCTGCCGCGACTGCGACTGAGGACGGGTCGGCCGTGACTGGCTCGACCCCTCCCCGGAAGCGCCGCTTCCTCCCGTGGGGAGCGGACTCGGTGCCGTCCGATGGACGGCACGGCGCGCGTGACGACGAGCGGGGCTCATCCGAAAGGGGATCGGCCTCGCTCGAACCGACAACCGACCGGCCCGACTTCCCGGCGCCGGTGGAGATTCCCGCGCCCGTCGCACGGCGGCGGGCCGCGGAGATCCGGGACAAGGCCCGGGAAGGCGTCCGCAAGAGCGGCAGCCGCGCCAAGGCGGCGTTGGGACACCTCGCTGACCGCATCATCGACATAGCCCCGCGGATCCCCGTACGCGACCTCGCGACGCTGCGCGCGCAGTTCCCCGGGCTCGGGCCCGAGGAGCTCGCGGACAGGCTCGTGGCGGGCGCCTCGACCGCGACGGCGACGGTCGGAGCGGGGATCGGCGCGGCGGCGATGCTGCCGGTGCCGCCCGCGATGCCCACAGAACTGGCCGCCGAGATCACCGGCGTGGCGGCGATCGAGCTGAAGCTGATCGCCGAACTCCACGAGGTCTACGGCCTTCGGCCGCCCGGCGGTCTGAAAGAGCGGTCCACCGCGTATCTCGAGTCCTGGTCGGGCGAGCGCGGAATCGACGTGACCAAACCGTCGTCCGTCAGCACGGCGGTGAACGGCCCGCTCAAGCAGCAACTGCGGCAGCAGATCATGAAGCGGATGGTGCGTGATCTGCCGAACCTGATGCCGTTCATGGTGGGCGCGGCCGTCGGAGCGGTCATGAATCACCGGGACACCCGCAAACTCGCCCAGCGCATCCGGGCCGACCTGCGCAGAAGGCAGGTGCCGTGGGACGCCCTGCCGGAACTGCCGCCGCTGGAGACGCCACCGGATCCGCTGGCGATGGGGGTCGTACCGAAACAGCTCGGGTGACGCCTCGGCCGGGTGTGCTAGGCCGCCGCCCGCGCGGCCTTCAGCGCCTCCGCCAGCCGCTCCGGCTCACGCGTCGACAGGTACAGGTACGGCGTCGGGTCCTCGGGGTCCGTGACCTCCACGCGCAGCGCGGTGGGGATGTAGGCACGCAGCAGCAGGAAGGCCCTGGTGTCGGCCTTGTAGGTGCGCCAGGCGCTCGCCTCCGCCGCGTCCAGCACCTCCGCCTCGCCCAGCGCCGACACTGGGATCTTCGCCTCGCCCGCGATCAGGAAGCCGCCCTGGACCCGGATGCGCAACGAGCCGTACGCGCTGGCCACGACCGCCGCCACGGCGGTGCCGCCGACCAGGCCGCCGAGCATCGGCAGGGTGCCGAAGGGCAGCAGGATCAGGGCCATCGAGACCCCCACCAGGAAGGAGATCAACCACCAGGTGCGCGGGGTGGTGAGGCGTTCTTCGTACGGGGCCGCGGAGAGCTGCATGAAACCAAGCTTGGCACGGTGTCCGGAAGGCGCCGACGCGCGGGTAAGGTCTGCGGCTGTGAGTCGTATTTCCGCCGCTGTTGAGCCACCCGCCGACGCCGTGAGGCCGGTGCGTCATCCTGACGCGCCCGCGCCCGGTGAGCTGCTGGGCGAGCACTACGGCCAGTGCTTCGGCTGCGGCGGCGAACAGTCCCACGGACTGCACCTCCGGGCGCGGGCCGGCGAGGGGGTGACGGTGACCGCGGAGTTCACCGTGCGCCCCGCGCACCAGGGAGCTCCGGGCCTCGCGCACGGCGGGGTGCTCGCCACCGCCCTGGACGAGGTCCTCGGATCGCTGAACTGGCTGCTGCGGACGATCGCCGTGACCGGGCGGCTGGAGACCGACTTCGTGCGGCCGGTCCCGGTGGACACCGTGCTGTACCTGGAGGCCGAGGTGACAGCCGTGGCCGGACGGAAGATCTTCTCCGCCGCCACCGGTCGGATCGGCGGCCCCGACGGGCCCCTCGCCATCCGTGCCGACGCCCTTTTCATCGAGGTGGAGGTCGGCCACTTCATCGACCACGGCCGTCCGAAGGAGATCCGGGCCGCCATGAACGACCCGGACCAGACCCGGCGTGCCCGCGCCTTCGAGGTGAACCCGTGAGCCGTGAGCCCCGTCAAGAACTCGCCGTGCTGATCCGGCGCGTCGACCCGGACGTACCGCTTCCGGGGTACGCGCACCCCGGTGACGCGGGAGCCGATCTGCGCACCACCGAGAGCTGTGAACTGAAGCCGGGGGAGCGGGCCGTACTGCCCACCGGAGTGTCTGTGGCGCTCCCGGAGGGGTACGCGGCGTTCGTGCACCCGCGTTCCGGTCTCGCCGCCCGTTGCGGTGTCGCTCTGGTGAATGCCCCGGGGACGGTTGATGCCGGGTACCGTGGGGAGATCAAGGTGATCGTGGTGAATCTCGACCCGCGCGAGTCCGTGCGGTTCGAGCGCTTCGACCGGATTGCCCAACTGGTTGTCCAGCAGGTCGAGAAGGTCCGCTTCCAGGAGGTCGCGGAGCTTCCCGGCTCGGCACGGGCCGAGGGGGGCTTCGGGTCCACCGGAGGTCATGCCGCGGTGGACGACGGGAGCGGCACAAGTGGTCATGTCGCCGTGGGCGGCGCGACGGGTGGGAATCGATACGCTTCGGTCGTATCCGACCGGGAAGGACAGTGACGTGTTCGGACGTCGCAAGAAGAAGGGTGCCGCCGAGGACGCGGCCGGCGAGGCCGAGCAGGTCGTCGACAGCGTCGACGCTGAGGCGGACGAGGCAGAGGGCACGCGTGAGCGCGTGCGGCTCGAACCGGAGCCGCGGCCGGACGGGCCGTGGGACAGCACCGAGGTACGTGACCCGGCCGAGGGCCGGGTGGACCTGGGCGGTCTGTTCGTGCCGGGCGTCGAAGGCATGGAACTGCGGGTCGAGGTCGCGGGCGACGCGATCGTCGCGGCGACCGTCGTGCTGCGCGACAGCGCCATCCAGCTGCAGGCCTTCGCCGCTCCCAAGCGTGAGGGAATCTGGGGCGAGGTGCGCGAGGAGATCGGTTCGGGCATCACCCAGCAGGGCGGCATCGTCGACGAGGTCGAGGGGCCGCTGGGCTGGGAGCTCCGCGCGCAGGTGCCGGTGCAGCTGCCGGACGGCACGGGCGGCTTCCAGGTGGTGCGGTTCGTCGGTGTGGACGGTGCCCGCTGGTTCCTGCGCGGGGTGATCTCGGGTCAGGGCGCGGTGCAGCCGCAGGCGGCCGGTCTGCTGGAGCAGATCTTCCGGGACACGGTCGTGGTCCGCGGCGAGGGCCCGATGGCGCCCCGCGACCCGATCGTCCTGAAGCTGCCGAACGACGCCCAGATGGTTCCCGAGGGCGTCCAGCAGGAGGAGGGTTCCCGCTTCTCCGGTGGCATGGGACAGCTGCAGCGCGGCCCGGAGATCACCGAGGTGCGCTGAGCGTCGTAGGCAGGTTCCACGGCACGTGCGGGGCGTGACGCCGGGCCCGTCGTGAAGTCAGGAGGCCGCATCCCCGCCCCGGGGATGCGGCCCTTTTCGTGCGGGAACCACGAGCTGCCCCGAAGCGTTGACCTGCCGGACGCCGCCTGAGACAGCCGGCGTCCGGGACACGGGGGAGGAACGCGTCGAGCTCCTGCCGTCCCTGCGCCGAGACCGGTCACTGGAGCTGCCGAGAGCCGTCAAGGGAAGATCGTCGAGGGATGACCGCCTCCCCGTAGGACCCGGCGTCAGGGTTGCGTCAAAGACGGCCTCCGGGCCGCTCCCGGCCTCATTTGTCGCGATTATTGGCCGTAAGGTCGACGCTGCGCAGTCAGGCGGGACCCGGAAGACAATGAGGCCATGGGACGCGGCAAGCTTCGGATCTACCTCGGTGCGGCACCGGGCGTCGGCAAGACCTACGCGATGCTGTCCGAGGCGCACCGCCGTGTCGAACGCGGTACCGACTGCGTGGTCGCCTTCGTGGAGCACCATGACCGGCAGCGTACCGAGGTGATGCTGCACGGCCTGGAGCAGATCCCCCGCAGGGAGCTGGATTACCGGGGTGGCACGTTCACCGAGATGGACGTCGACGCCGTCATCGCCAGACGGCCCGAGGTCGCGCTCGTGGACGAACTCGCCCACACCAACATCCCCGGCTCCCGCAACGCCAAGCGCTGGCAGGACGTGGCGGAGCTGCTGGCCGCCGGGATCGACGTGGTCAGCACCGTCAACATCCAGCACCTGGAGTCGCTGGGGGACGTCGTCGAGTCGATAACGGGCGTACGTCAGCAGGAGACCGTGCCGGACGAGGTGGTGCGGCGGGCGGACCAGATCGAGCTGGTCGACATGTCGCCACAGGCGCTGCGCCGACGGATGGCGCACGGCAACATCTACCAGCCGGACAAGGTCGACGCGGCCCTGTCGAACTACTTCCGGCCCGGGAACCTCACCGCGCTGCGGGAACTGGCGCTGCTGTGGGTGGCCGACCGGGTCGACGAGTACCTCAAGCAGTACCGCAGCGAGCACCGGGTCTCGAAGATCTGGGGCTCACGCGAGCGGATCGTGGTCGGCCTGACCGGCGGCCCCGAAGGGCGGACGCTGATCCGCCGTGCCGCGCGGCTCGCGGAGAAGGGCGCCGGCGGCGAGGTGCTGGCGGTCTACATAGCCCGCAGCGACGGGCTGACCTCGGCCTCGCCCAAGGAACTCGCCGTGCAGCGCACCCTCGTCGAGGACCTGGGCGGCACCTTCCACCATGTGGTGGGCGACGACATTCCGGCCGCGCTGCTGGACTTCGCGCGTGGCGTGAACGCCACCCAGATCATCCTCGGCTCCTCGCGCCGCAAGGCCTGGCAGTACGTGTTCGGACCGGGCGTCGGCGCCACCGTGGCCCGGGAGTCGGGACCCGACCTCGACGTGCACATCGTCACCCACGAGGAGGTCGCCAAGGGGCGCGGACTGCCCGTGACCCGGGGCGCGCGACTGGGCAGGGCCCGGATCCTGTGGGGCTGGCTGATCGGCGTGGGCGGCCCGGCGGTCATGGCCTTCCTGCTCAACGTGGTGGACCTCGGCCTCGCCAACGACATGCTGCTGTTCCTCGCGGTGACGGTGGCGGCGGCCCTGCTCGGCGGGCTCCTTCCGGCGCTGGCCTCGGCCGCAGTCGGATCCCTGCTGCTCAACTACTTCTACACACCGCCCCTGCACCGCTGGACCATCGCCGACCCGAAGAACATCGTCGCCATCGTGATCTTCGTCGGGGTCGGCATCTCGGTGGCCTCCGTCGTCGATCTCGCCGCCCGCCGCACCCACCAGGCGGCCAGACTGCGGGCCGAGTCGGAGATCCTGTCCTTCCTCGCGGGCAACGTGCTGCGCGGTGAGACCGGGCTGGAGGAACTCCTGGAGCGGGTCCGGGAGACCTTCGGCATGGAGTCGGCGGCCCTCCTGGAACGGGCGAACGACGTCGACCCGTGGATCTGCGCCAGCCGGGCCGGGCTGGGGCGGCCCGTGGAGCGGCCCGAGGACGCGGACGTCGACGTTCCGGTCGGGGACCATCTGGCGCTCGCGCTGACCGGCCGGGTGCTGCCCGCCGAGGACCGCCGGGTGCTGGCAGCTTTCGCCGCCCAGGCGGCCGTCGTGCTCGACCGCAGCAGGCTCCAGGAGGAGGCCGACCGGGCGCGGGCGCTCGCCGAGGGCAACCGGATCCGCACCGCGCTGCTGGCCGCCGTCAGCCATGACCTGCGGACACCGCTGGCCGGGATCAAGGCCGCGGTCTCGTCGCTGCGGTCCGAGGACGTGGAGTGGTCCGAGGAGGACCGGGCCGAGCTGCTGGAGGGCATCGAGGACGGTGCCGACCGGCTCGACCACCTGGTGGGCAATCTGCTGGACATGTCCCGCCTGCAGACCGGCACGGTCGCCCCGCTGATCCGGGAGATCGACCTCGACGAGGTGGTGCCGATGGCGCTCGGCGGAGTGCCCGAGGGCAGCGCCGACCTGGACATTCCGGAGACGCTGCCCATGGTCGCGGTGGATCCCGGGCTGCTGGAGCGGTCGGTGGCCAACCTGGTGGAGAACGGCGTCAAGTACAGCCCGGCCGGCCGGCCCGTCCTGGTGTCCGCCAGCGCCATCGCCGACCGCGTCGAGGTCCGGGTGGTCGACCGCGGGCCGGGAGTCCCGGACGCGGCCAAGGAACGTATATTCGAGCCCTTCCAGCGCTACGGTGACGCACCGCGCGGGGCCGGAGTGGGACTGGGGCTCGCCGTGGCACGCGGGTTCGCGGAGGCCATGGGCGGCACGCTGGACGCCGAGGACACGCCCGGGGGTGGCCTCACCATGGTGCTCACGCTCCCGGCGGCCGGATCGGCCCCGGAGCTTCTCCAGCCGGCGGAACCAGAAAGGCGGGTCACATGGTGAGCCTCAGCGGGGGGACTCCCCAGCCCCCCACGCGGGTGCTGGTCATCGACGACGAGCCGCAGATCGTGCGCGCCCTCGTGATCAACCTCAAGGCACGTCGGTACGAGGTCGACTCGGCGCACGACGGAGCCACCGCCCTCCAGGTCGCCGCCGCCCGCCACCCGGACGTGGTGGTGCTCGACCTGGGCCTGCCCGACATGGACGGCGTCGAGGTGATCAAGGGGCTGCGCGGCTGGACCCGGGTGCCGATCCTGGTGCTGTCCGCGCGGCACTCCTCCGACGAGAAGGTCGAGGCACTGGACGCGGGCGCCGACGACTACGTCACCAAGCCCTTCGGCATGGACGAGCTGCTGGCCAGGCTGCGGGCCGCCGTCCGGCGCGCCGAGCCCAACGGGGGCGGCGAGGACGAGGCACTGGTGGAGACCGACGAGTTCACCGTCGACCTGGCCGCGAAGAAGGTCCAGCGGCACGGCAGGGACGTCCGGCTGACGCCCACGGAGTGGCATCTGCTGGAGGTGCTGGTGCGCAACGACGGCCGGTTGGTCAGCCAGAAGCAGCTGCTGCAGGAGGTGTGGGGACCGTCGTACGGGACGGAGACGAACTATCTGCGGGTGTACATGGCGCAACTGCGCAGAAAGCTGGAAGCGGACCCGTCGCATCCGAAGCACTTCATCACGGAGCCGGGGATGGGGTATCGGTTCGAGCAGTGAGCGGAGAGGGGGCCGGGGGTCCGGGGGGCGGGGCACACCGGTTCGAGGCCCGGGGTCGCGGGTACGTAGCTGTCGGTGGGCCCCGGTACGCTTCAGATATGAGTCCTGTTCCTCGTTCCGAGAAGCCGGCGGGCCGGTTCCGGCGCATGCTCGACCGGCTTTCCTCGTCGCAGGAGGACCTCGAGTCCGAGGAGCTGCGGGAGGATGCCGCGACCGCCGGATGCACCCGGATCGGTGACTGTCACGACCGCCAGGTCGTCACGGTTACTGGTACCTTGCGCACGGTCACTCTGCGGCCGCGCGCGGGAGTTCCCGCTCTGGAGGCCGAGCTGTTCGACGGCACCGCCGCCCTGGACGTGGTGTGGCTCGGCAGACGCTCCATAGTGGGCATAGAGCCGGGCCGCAAGCTGATCGCCTCCGGGCGGATCTCGATGAGCCGTGGCCGCCGAGTGCTGTTCAATCCGAAGTACGAACTGAGACCCCTCGGTAGGGAGTAGCCGGTGACGTCGCTCGACAAGCCGACCCAAGACACGGAGCAGGACGCACGGGCGGTGACGGAGGCCGCGCTGTTCGAGGCGTTCGGCGGCGTGCGGGGCATGGTCGAGACGGTGCTGCCCGGCCTGCTGTTCGTCACCATCTACACGATCAACAAGGACCTGCACCTGTCGGCGATCGCCGCGCTCGCTGTGTCCTTGCTGCTGGTCGTGGTCCGCCTGGTGATGCGGGACACCGTCAAGCACGCCTTCAGCGGTGTCTTCGGCGTGGCCTTCGGCGTCGTCTTCGCGATGATGACCGGCAACGCCAAGGACTTCTACCTGCCCGGCATGCTCTACACGCTGGGCCTCGGGCTGGCGTACATCATCACCACGCTGTGCGGCGTCCCGCTGATCGGGCTCATCCTCGGGCCCGTCTTCAAGGAGAACCTCTCCTGGCGCACCCGCAACCCGGGACGCAAGAAGGCCTATGCGAAGGCCAGTTGGGCCTGGGGGCTGATCCTGCTGGCCAAGTGCGCGGTTCTCTTCCCGCTGTACTGGTGGGCCGACACGACGCAGCTGGGCTGGGTGCTGATCGCGCTGAAGATCCCGCCCTTCCTGCTGGCCGTCTGGCTGACCTGGGTCTTCCTGGCGAAGGCCCCCGCCCCCATCGACGTGTTCGCGGAGATGGAGGCGGAGGAGAAGGCCGCGGAGGAGAGGGCCGCCCAGGAGAGGACCGCCCAGGAGAGGACCGCCGCCGCGGGGAGCGAGCCGAACGCGGGACGGCACCGCCGGGAGGCATAGCTCCCGCCGCAGAGCAGGGAGTTCCCGGCTCAGAGCAGCGATGAGTAAAAAAGGTGAGCAAAAAAGGGGCGCCCTGGATTCCCAGGGCGCCCCTTCTCGTCGTCACAGACGAAGGGATCAGCTCGGCGCTTCCTCCCGGCGGACCGACAGCAGGTCCTCCAGCTGCTCCTCGCGGGCCTGCGCGGCCACGAAGAGGAGTTCGTCGCCCGCCTCCAGGGAGTCCTCCTGGGTCGGGGTGAGGACCCGGGTGCCGCGGATGATGGTGACCAGGGAGGTGTCCTCCGGCCACTCCACGTCGCCCACCTGCGTGCCGGCCAGGGCCGACTCCTCGGGCAGGGTCAGTTCGACGAGGTTCGCGTCGCCGTGGCTGAAGCGGAGCAGACGGACCAGGTCGCCGACGCTGACCGCCTCCTCCACCAGGGCCGACATCAGGCGGGGAGTCGACACGGCGACATCCACGCCCCAGGACTCGTTGAACAGCCACTCGTTCTTCGGGTTGTTCACCCGGGCGACGACGCGCGGGACGCCGTACTCCGTCTTCGCCAGCAGTGAGACGACCAGGTTGACCTTGTCGTCGCCGGTCGCGGCGATCACGACGTTGCAGCGCTGCAGCGCGGCCTCGTCCAGGGACGTGATCTCGCAGGCGTCGGCGAGCAGCCACTCCGCCTGCGGGACGCGCTCGACGGAGATGGCGGTCGGCGCCTTGTCGATGAGAAGGACCTCGTGGCCGTTCTCCAGCAGTTCGCCCGCGATCGAACGCCCGACCGCGCCGGCACCGGCAATGGCGACCCTCATCAGTGACCGCCCTCCTCTTCGGGACCCTTGGCGAACGCCGCCTCGACCTTGTCGACCTCGTCGGTGCGCATCATCACGTGCACCAGGTCCCCCTCCTGCAGCACCGTCTGCGAGGAGGGCAGCATCGCCTCACCGAGCCGGGTCAGGAACGCCACCCGTACCCCGGTCTCCTCCTGGAGCCGGCTGATCCGCTGGCCCACCCAGGACGCGGAGGCGTGCACCTCGGCCAGCTGCACACCACCGGTGGGGTCACGCCACAGCGGCTCCGCGCCCGAGGGCAGCAGCCTGCGCAGCATCTGGTCGGCCGTCCAGCGGACCGTGGCCACGGTCGGGATGCCGAGGCGCTGGTAGACCTCGGCGCGCCGGGGGTCGTAGATCCGGGCCGCGACGTTCTCGATCCCGAACATCTCGCGGGCCACTCGCGCGGCGATGATGTTCGAGTTGTCGCCGCTGGACACCGCGGCGAACGCCCCGGCCTCCTCGATGCCCGCCTCGCGCAGGGTGTCCTGGTCGAAGCCGACGCCGGTGACGCGGCGGCCCCCGAACCCGGAGCCCAGTCGTCGGAAGGCGGTGGGGTCATGGTCGATCACGGCGACCGTGTGCCCCTGTTGCTCCAGGGTCTGGGCGAGAGCGGAACCCACTCTCCCGCAGCCCATGATGACGATGTGCACGACCGTCCTTCCGGTGTCAAGAGTTACTGCTCAGCCACATCAGGGTCTCAGACAGAGGCCAAAGCTACACACGCGCGGTAGGACGGCGGCACCCCCCTGCGCGGTTGCCCGCTGTCCCACCTTCCCCTTCCGGGGCGGTTCAGCGGCGGCTGATGCTGCGGACGCTCGCCAGCGTCAGGATACCGACGCCGATGAGCGTGGCTGCGGCGCCGATCAGCTCCGCGGTCGCGTGCATGGAACCTCCGAGGGTGGGGTGGCAGGCGGGGTTTGTCATATAGACATGGAGATCGTCGTGGGTGGGGAATCCGCAGCGTGCGCCCGCCTCCAATTCACCCAGGAGGCAGAAGAGGGGTGGGCGGGTGGGCGACCTCGTGTTCGACGGCCTACGATCCTCTGTTGTGTCCAAACTGACCGACGTGCCCAAGCGGATCCTGATCGGGCGCGCACTGCGCAGTGATCGGCTGGGGGAAACGCTCCTGCCGAAGCGCATCGCCCTCCCCGTCTTCGCCTCCGACCCGCTGTCCTCCGTGGCGTACGCGCCGGGAGAGGTGCTGCTGGTCCTGTCCATCGCGGGCGTGTCGGCGTACCACTTCAGCCCCTGGATCGCCGTGGCGGTCGTGGTGCTGATGTTCACCGTGGTCGCCTCCTACCGGCAGAACGTGCACGCCTACCCGAGCGGTGGCGGTGACTACGAGGTGGCCACCACCAACCTCGGGCCCAAGGCCGGGCTCACGGTCGCGAGCGCGCTGCTCGTCGACTACGTCCTGACCGTGGCCGTGTCCATCGCCTCCGGCATCGAGAACCTCGGCTCCGCCGTGCCCTTCGTGGTCGAGAACAAGGTGCTCTGCGCGGTCGGGGTGATCGTGCTGCTGACCCTGATGAACCTGCGCGGGGTCCGGGAGTCGGGCACGCTGTTCGCGATTCCCACGTACGTCTTCGTCACCGGCGTCTTCCTCATGATCGCGTGGGGTGCCTTCCGCGGGCTGGTGCTCGACGACACCATGCGGGCACCGACCGCCGACTACCAGATCAAGCCCGAACACCAGGGCCTGGCGGGCTTCGCCCTGGTCTTCCTGCTGCTGCGGGCCTTCTCCTCCGGCTGTGCCGCGCTCACCGGCGTCGAGGCGATCTCCAACGGCGTCCCGGCGTTCCGCAAGCCCAAGTCGAAGAACGCGGCGACCACCCTCGCGATGATGGGCCTGCTCGCCGTCACCATGTTCTGCGGCATCATCGCGCTGGCCGCGGCCACCAAGGTCCGCATGGCCGAGAACCCGGCCACCGACCTCATCCACAACGGCAGCCCGATCGGCGCCGGCTATGTGCAGAACCCGGTGATCTCCCAGGTCGCCGAGGCGGTCTTCGGCAAGGGCAGTTTCCTGTTCATCGTCCTGGCCGCCGCCACCGCGCTGGTGCTGTTCCTGGCCGCGAACACCGCGTACAACGGCTTCCCGCTGCTCGGCTCGATCCTCGCCCAGGACCGCTACCTGCCCCGCCAGTTGCACACCCGCGGTGACCGCCTGGCCTTCTCCAACGGCATCGTGCTGCTGGCGGGCACGGCCATGCTCCTCGTCGTGATCTACGGCGCCGACTCGACCCGGCTGATCCAGCTCTACATCGTCGGCGTGTTCGTGTCGTTCACGCTCAGCCAGACCGGCATGGTCCGCCACTGGAACCGTCATCTGGCCACCGAGAAGGACCCGATGGTACGCCGTCACATGGTCCGCTCCCGGGCGATCAACGCCTTCGGCGCCTTCTTCACCGGCCTGGTGCTGGTCGTCGTCCTCGTCACCAAGTTCACCCACGGCGCGTGGGTCGCGCTGCTCGGCATGGTGATCTTCTACGCGACGATGACGGCCATCCGTAAGCACTACGACCGGGTGGCCGAGGAGATCGCCGCTCCCGAGGGCCCGAGCGACGACCTGGTCCGGCCGTCCCGGGTCCACTCGGTGGTCCTGATCTCCAGGATCCACCGGCCGACGCTGCGGGCGCTGGCGTACGCCAAGCTGCTGCGCTCGGACACCCTGGAGGCGCTCAGCGTCAACGTCGACCCGGCGGAGACCAAGGCGCTGCGCGAGGAGTGGGAGCGGCGCGGGATCGACGTACCGCTGAAGGTGCTCGACTCGCCGTACCGCGAGATCACGCGGCCGATCATCGAGTACGTGAAGAGCCTGCGCAAGGAGTCGCCGCGGGACGCGGTGTCCGTGATCATCCCGGAGTACGTGGTCGGGCACTGGTACGAGCATCTGCTGCACAACCAGAGCGCTCTCAGGCTCAAGGGCCGGCTGCTGTTCACGCCGGGGATCATGGTGACGTCGGTGCCCTACCAGCTGGAGTCGTCGGAGGCCGCGCGGAAGCGGGCACGCAGGCGGCAGGAGTGGAGCGCGCCGGGTGCGGTGCGACGTGGGCCGGCGCACGAGCGGCCGAAGGAGCCGAGCGCGAAGAAATGACCTGTCCGCTCAGCACGTAGACTGGTCGGCTGTTGTCCGGCTGTATCTCTCTTGACGTTGTGGAGTCACCCCGCCATGCAGGCAGAACCGAACCAACCGCAGGCGGGAAAGTCGGCGGTGTCGCTGGTGGGGGAGGAGTACGAGGTCGAGGTCGGCCCCGTCGCCCACGGGGGCCACTGCATCGCCCGCACCGACGAAGGGCAGGTGCTGTTCGTCCGGCACACGCTCCCCGGTGAGCGGGTCGTCGCCCGGGTGACCGAGGGCGAGGAGGGCGCGCGGTTCCTGCGTGCGGACGCGGTGTCGGTGGTCACGGCCTCCAAGGACCGGATCGAGGCGCCCTGCCCGTACGCCGGCCCCGGCCGCTGCGGCGGCTGCGACTGGCAGCACGCCAAGCCGGGCGCCCAGCGCCGGCTCAAGGGCGAGGTCGTCGCCGAGCAGTTGCAGCGCCTCGCCGGTCTCACGCCGGAGGAGGCCGGCTGGGACGGCACCGTGATGCCGGCCGAGGGCGACAAGCTCCCGGCGGGCCAGGTGCCGCAGTGGCGGACCCGCGTGCAGTACGCGGTGGACGCCGACGGCAATGCCGGGCTGCGGCGCCACCGCTCGCACGAGGTCGAGCCCGTCGAGCACTGCATGATCGCGGCGCCGGGCGTCAGCGAACTGGGCATCGAGGAACGCGACTGGTCCGGGATGGCGTCCGTCGACGCGATCGCCGCGACCGGCTCCCAGGACCGCATGGTGATCCTCGAACCCCGGCCCGGCGCCCGCCTGCCCCTGGTCGAGCTCGAACGACCCGCCTCCGTCATGCGCGTCGAGGAGCACGACGGCGGCATCCACCGCGTCCACGGCCGCGCGTTCGTCCGCGAGCGCGCCGACGGCCGGACCTACCGCGTCGGCAGCGGCGGCTTCTGGCAGGTTCACCCGCAGGCCGCCGACACCCTCGTCAAGGCGGTCATGCAGGGCCTGTTGCCGCGCAAGGGCGACATGGCACTGGACCTGTACTGCGGCGTCGGCCTCTTCGCCGGCGCCCTCGCCGACCGCCTCGGCGAGAAGGGCGCGGTCCTCGGCATCGAGTCCGGCAAACGCGCCGTCGAGGACGCCCGGCACAACCTCGCCGCCTTCGACCGGGTACGCATCGAACAGGGCAAGGTCGAGTCGGTCCTCCCGCGCACCGGCATCACCGAGGTCGACCTCATCGTCCTGGACCCGCCGCGCGCGGGCGCCGGCAAGAAGACGGTCGAACACCTGGCGTCGCTCGGAGCGCGCCGGATCGCGTACGTCGCCTGCGATCCGGCGGCGCTGGCGCGGGACATCGGGTACTTCCGGGACGGCGGGTACAAGGTGCGGTCGCTGCGGGCGTTCGATCTGTTTCCGATGACGCATCATGTGGAGTGCGTGGCGGTTCTTGAGCCTGCTGCAAAAGCGCTCTGACCTGCGGTTTTCTGGGGTTCTCCAGGCATTGCCGGGGGTGCTCGACCTGGGGACCGGATCGAGCCGTTGATGCCGGCCGATCCGGTCCGTGGTCGGCGATGGGTGCGACAGCCATGATCACGACGACGCCGGTCGCCGGGCGCGCCGCGCGTCACGTCACGCGCATGCCCTCGCGGTCTTCGAGGGAGCTGATGGCAGTGGCGGTGAGGCTGTGGGTGATGTGGCCTCGCATCAGCTGGGCGGCTTCGGCGGCACGGCCGTCCACGATGAGGGAGACAAGTTGGTGGTGTTCCTGTAGGTCCCGGGTGCGGGGTTCGTCACCGGGCGGGAGTTCGAGGCCGAGGCGCCGGTAGCGGTCGGACTTGTCCCACAGGTCGTCCAGGAGACGGATGAGGACGTCGTTGTGCGAGGCCCGGTACAGCGCCTGGTGGAAGGCACGGTGGGCCGTGAGTGCCTCTTCCCCCCATTGGCGGGTGACGGGGAGGAGCTTGTCGACGGCGGCCTGCATGGTGGCGATGTCGTCGTCGGTGCGTCGCTGGGCGGCGAGTTCGGCGGCGGTCGGGTCCAGGGACAGACGGACTTCGAAAAGCTGGCGGGCCTCGTTCGAGTTCATGACAGAGACCCGGA
Organism: Streptomyces sp. NPDC005263; assembly: GCF_042872365.1. NCBI lineage: Bacteria > Bacillati > Actinomycetota > Actinomycetes > Kitasatosporales > Streptomycetaceae > Streptomyces > Streptomyces sp. NPDC005263. The sequence goes on from NZ_JBIAKJ010000006.1 coordinate 129,266, forward strand.
CGTCGCGGTGGGTCTCGACGGTGACGAGCCCCTCGCTGCTGAGGCGGCGGATGGCCTCGCGCAGCGGCGTGATGCTCATGTTGAGGGACTCGGCGAGGTCGTACTGGGCGAGCCGTGACCCGGCAGGAAGAGTCCCGAAGAGGATCCGATCGCGGAGTTCCGCGTAGGCGAGGTCGCTCTTGCTGAAGAACAGGTTCTGTCCTGCCATGGCCCCCTGACCGTTCCTTTCCGGAGCTTCCCATGGCCTTGTTCGACCTGGCTTCCAAGATCGAGGGCAAGCCGCTGTACCGGTATCTGTCCGAGCGCTACGGCGACGGGCAGCCCGACGACTCCGTCTTCGTCTACGCCGCCGGCGGTTACTACGCCCCGGGCAAGACCCTCACGGACCTTCAGGACGAGATGCGCGGCTTCCTCGACCTGGGATACGACGTCGTCAAGATGAAGATCGGCGGCGCGGACCTGGTGGAGGACCTGCGCCGTATCGAGGGCGTCATCGACGTCCTGGACGGCGACGGCTCCCGGCTGGCTGTCGACGTCAACGGCCGCTTCGACCTGAACACGGCCCTGGAGTACGGGCGGGCCATCGAGCCCTATGGGCTGTTCTGGTACGAGGAGATCGGCGACCCGCTCGACTACCACCTCAACGCCACCGTCGCCGAGTACTACACCGGCTCCATCGCGACAGGCGAGAACCTCTTCTCCCTCCAGGACGCCCGCAACCTGATCCGCTACGGCGGCCTGCGCCCCGACCGCGACACCATCCAGGTCGACCCCGCGCTCTCCTACGGCCTGGTGGAGTACCTGCGCATCCAGGACATGCTCCGCCAGCACGGCTGGTCATCCAGGCGCTGCATCCCGCACGGCGGGCACCAGTTCTCCCTGCACATCGCAGCCGCCCTCAAGCTCGGCGGCAACGAGTCCTACCCGGGCGAGTTCCAGCCCACCGGAGGCTTCGCCGACGACGCCGTCGTCGAGAAGAGCCGCGTCGGCCTGACCGAGACCCCCGGCATCGGCTTCGAGAGCAAGGCCGCCTTCCACAAGGTGCTGCGCGCCCTGCACAGCTGACCGCCACCCCACCGCGGACGCGCCCGCCACCGGACGGGCGCCGTCGGCCGGCGCCGCCGGACAGGGCCGGATAGGGGCGCCACACACGAGATCGGGGGCGCGCGAGCCGCGTCGCGTCCCTCGCGACCCCCCACGGGACAGGGCTACACACGATCGTCGTGCAAGGGAGCACCAACAATGGCAAGCACCACCACCGCCGGCCGCCCGCAGCGGTCACGGCTGAGCCGTCTCATACGGGAGCTGTGGTTCCAGGTCGTACTGGCCGCCGTCCTCGGCATCGCCGTCGGCATCCTGGCGCCCGGAGTTGGTGAGGACCTGAAGCCGCTCAACGACTGGTTCATCGCGCTGGTCAAGATGATCGTGATCCCGGTCGTCTTCTGCGTGGTCACCACCGGCATCGCCTCCATGGACAACCTGCGCAAGGCGGGCCGGATCGGTGTGAAGGCGATCGGCTACTTCCTGGTGCTGTCCCTGGTGTCCATGCTGATCGGGCTGGTCGTCGCCAACATCTTCCAGCCCGGCTCCGGCCTGCACGTCGACCCCTCGTCACTGAACACCGACGACGTGCCCAAGACCGCCACCGAGCACGCCACCTTCACCGGCTTCGTCTCCTCCCTCATCCCCGCCTCCCTGCTGGGCGCGATCACCGGGGACGCGATCCTGTCCGCGCTGATGGTCTCGATCGTCTTCGGTGTGGCCCTGAACATGGCCGGCGAGGAAGGGGCACCGCTGACCCGCGGCATCAAGGCGCTGTCGGACGTCGTCTTCCGCATCGTGGGCTGGGTGATGCGGCTCGCGCCCTTGGGAACCTTCGGAGCCCTGGCCACCGTGGTCGCCACCTACGGCGCCGAGAGCCTCAAACAGCTCGGCTACCTCATCATCCTGTTCACCGCGACCTGCATCATCTACGTCCTGGTCGTCCTCGGCGCCATCATGCGGGCCTGCCGCCTGAGCCTGTTCGGCCTCATGCGCTTCCTCAAGGCCGAACTGCTCGTCGCCCTCAGCACCTGTTCCAGCGAGGCCGTCCTGCCCCAGCTGGTACGCAAACTGGAGATCCTCGGCATCGGCCGGCCCGTGGTCGGCATCGTCATCCCCTCCGGGTTCTCCTTCAACCTGGACGGCTCCGCGGTCTACCTCACGATGGCCTCGCTCTTCCTGGCCCAGGCCATGGGCATCGACCTGTCCTGGCAGCAGCAGCTGATCATGGTGGGCGTCATGATGCTCACGAGCAAGGGCACCGCCGGGATCGCGGGCGGCGCGTTCATCGTCCTCGCCAGCACCGTCACCGCGGTCGGCCACATCCCGCTCGCCGCCCTCTCCCTCATCGTGGGCATCGACCGCATCCTCAACGAGGGCCGCGTCTTCATCAACGTCCTCGGCAACGCCGTCGCCACCATCGTGATCGGCAAGTGGGAGAACGACTTCGACACCGAACAGGCCCGCAAGGTCCTGCACTCCCGCCCCACCACGCCGCCGCAGGCCGACTTGGACACCGCCAAGGTCGGCGCCGACACGTAGCCGTGCCCCTCGACTGCAGTCACGTGCGCTGTCGTTGCCTTGTCAACAAGCCGCGCCGACCGCCGGGCCTGCGGGGACGCCGGGGTCGCCGGGCATTCCAGCGCTGTTGGCAGATGTGCGCCTGTCCGGGGTGTCTGAGGGGCTTGGCCCGGGGGCGGTTGGACCGTTCTGGTCCCTGTGTCAGAGGGGAAGCCAGTGCGGGCGCGTCCAGGGCCGGCCTCGGATGCCGCGACGCCGAAGCGGCACCGGACCCGCTGGTGAGATCACTCCACCAGGCAGAGACCGCCGCTCCAGGGATAAACCTTCCTCTCCCGCCCCTGCGCGGGCGCCCCTACGGTCGGGGCTGCGGGCGCTCACCGGCCCGCCGTACCGAAGGAGCAAGATCCCCATGAAGATGACCGGCAACACGATCCTGATCACCGGTGGAACCTCGGGCATCGGGCTCGGCCTGGCCCTGCGCCTGCACGAGGCCGGCAACAAGGTGGTCGTCGCCGGCCGGCGCAAGGAACTCCTCGACGAGATCACGGCCGAGCACCCGGGCATCCACGGGCTCGTCCTCGATGTCGCGGACCCCGACTCGATCGCCCGGGCCCGTGAGACCGTGGCGGCGAGCCACCCGGATCTGAACGTCCTGGTCAACAACGCGGGCATCATGCTGCGCGAGAACATCCTCGACCCGGCCGAACTCACGGTCGCCGAGGACCACGTCGCGACCAATCTGCTCGGCACGATCCGGATGACGTACGCCTTCCTGCCCCTGCTCGCGGGGAAGGACGACGCGGTCGTCATGAACGTCACCTCCGCGCTGGCGTTCGTACCGTATGCGAGCACCCCGACTACAGCGCGACCAAGGCCGCGCTGCACTCCTTCTCCGAGAGCCTGCGCATCCAGCTCGCCGGCGCTGACGCCGACATCCAGGTGATCGAGATGGTCCCGCCGGGGGTGCGCACGACCCTGATGGGCCAGCAGGACAACGACCACGCCATGCCGTTGGACGACTTCCTCACCCAGGCGCTCGACCTGCTGCGCGAGAAGCCCGACGCGAAGGAGATTGTTGTCGAGCGCGCCAGGTTCATCCGCGACGCGGTGGCCAACGGCTCCTACGACGATGTCCTCGCCCTGATCGCCAGCAGCTGACCGACCTGTAGTGGCGTACGCGGAACAACAGCGAGCGGGCAGGTCCTGTTGGGCCACATCATGGACGAACGCGAGCTGGAACGCCTCGGGGGAGGGACTCACCGGAGGCGCGGAAGGGTGAGGAAGCGTCTTCGGAGTCGCCACGCTCGTCGCACGGGAGACGCCCCGGCTCCGTCCTGAGCGCCGTCGGGAAGGCGAGCGTCTGGCCGACATGGCGCACATCGTCGTCCGCCGGCCCGGCCGCGAGGCCCGGGGCCGTTCCCAAAGCGTCGGGCGCCGTCGACGGGGGACCGTCGCCGCAGGCCGCCTTCCATACCGGTGGCCTGCGGCGTGCCGCCGACGGCCAGCGCATTTCCCAGCGGGTCATGCAGGTCAAGGGCTTATCGGGTCTTCCTGCCGCGAGCGGCCTCGGCATCGGCCTCACTCATGGGCGGCTTGGCGCGGGTGGGAGAGGAGTGCTCAGCCATGGATTGGCGGTCTCTGGATAGGCGGCCGGGATGCGGTGAGGATGGGGGCATGGACAAGAAGGAACTGGCGGAATTTCTGCGCCACCGCCGGGAGATGTTGCGGCCCCGCGACGTCGGGTTGGTCGAGGGACCGCGCAGGCGGACGCAGGGGCTGCGCCGCGAGGAGGTCGCGCAGCTCGTCGGCATGTCCACCGACTACTACGCCCGGCTGGAGCAGCAGCGTGCTCCGCAGCCTTCCGTCCAGATCACCGCGGCGCTGGCCCGGGCGCTGCGGCTGTCCCTGGACGAGCGCGATCATCTCTTCGTCCTCATCGGCCACAACGCTCCGGCCCGCTTCCAGCGCTCGGAGCATGTCAGCCCGACGCTGATGCGGGTCCTCGACCGTCTGGACGACTCCCCGGCCATGGTGCAGACCGATCTGTTCGACACTCTCGCGATGAACCCCTTGGCCTTGGCGCTGCTTGGCGACCAGACCCGCCACACCGGTCTGGCCCGCAGTGGCTACTACCGCTGGTTCATGGACCCGGCCGAACGTTTGATGGTTCCCGAGGAGACCCACGAACGCCATGGCCGTGCCCAGGCAGCGCGCCTGCGGGCCGCGCTGACAGCCGGCAGCGACACCCCCCGAGCCGCCCGGATCGTCGCCGACCTCCAGGAACACAGCCCCGAGTTCGTCCGCATGTGGGAACTTCAGGAGGTCGCACAGAGCTACGACGACTGCAAGACCATCCTCCATCCCGAAGTCGGCCGCATCGACGTCGACGCTCAGGTCCTGTTCACCGAGAACCGTGCCCAGAGCCTGGTGGTGCTGACCACCCGCCCCGGCACGGAGAGCCACAGCAAGCTCGAACTGCTCTCCGTCGTAGGGCACCAGCAGCTCACCTCTTGACATCCTGGGCCGGGAGACGGGTCGGGGCTCGGCGCAGGAGTGGCGGAACAAGCAGGTCACGGTCCAGGACGCCGAAAGTCGTCGGGACCGGAAGTGCGGCACCGCGCCCACCCGGCTCCGCACGGCTCTTGCTCCGCGCACTGCGGCCAGACAGGGCGGCCCCTGTGCTGTCCGCGCTCCGTGGTCGGGCCGCCGATTTGACCGGATGCCGCCTCCGTTTTAGTCTCGAATACATACGGAGGCTGCATCCGTTTTGATGCGGCCGCGGGATCACGGCGGACAGGAGGGCGCATGAGCGCCGGTGAGCAGCGGGGGCGTAAGCCCCGCGCGGACGTCCAGCGCAACCGCGCTGCTCTTCTGGAGACCGCGCAGCGTCACTTCCTGCAGCACGGGGTCGGCACCTCCCTCGAGGCGGTGGCCAAGGAGGCGGGCGTCGGGCCCGGCACCCTGTACCGGCACTTCCCGACCCGGGAGGCGCTGCTGGCGGCCGTGTTGCAGACGCGCTCCGAGGAGCTGGTGGCCCGTCAGGCGGACATCGAGCGGCTCGGCGACCCGGCCGAGGCGCTGGAGCAGTGGCTGCGGGCGATGGAGGAGTACTTCAGCGCCTTCAGCGGGCTGCCGGACCCGCTCATGGCCGCGGCCCGGGCGCAGGAGCCGGACAATCCGCTGACGATTCCCTGCGACATCCTCATCGCCGCCACCGATCAGTACGTGCGAGCCGCACAGCTCGCGGGGCATGTGCGCGCGTCGGTGCGGGGCAACGACCTGTTCCTCGCGGCCTGCTCCATTGCCTGGATCAAGGGCACCGGCACCGAGGAAGAATCCCTCGACCGACTCCGCACGCTCATCGCGAGCGGCTACCGCCAGCAGGACACCCGGGCTTAGGCGTCAGGCGCCCCGACCCGACCCCCACAAACACAAGGTGGCACCACCACCCAGCCATCACGTCGCGCTGCCCTCAGGGGCAGTGCAACCTCCCAAAGGACAAATCATGAAAATTGCCGTCATAGGCGCTGGCGCCATCGGCGGGAACCTCGCTGCCAAGCTCAGCACGGCCGGTCACGACGTCCAGGTGGCCGGCGTCCGCGGCCCCGAGGCCGTCCGGGCGGAGGTGCTGGAGTCCGGGGCCCGCGCGACGGACCTCGCCGACGCCGTTCAGGGCCGGGACGTCATCGTCCTGGCCATCCCCTTCGGGGTGGCGGGGGAGCTGGCCGGCCTGTTCGCCTCGGTCCCTGACGAGACGGTCGTCATCGACACCTCGAACTACTATCCGTTCCTGAGCGGGCAGATCGAGGCCGTGGACAACGGCGAGGTCGAGAGCGTGTGGAACGCGAAGCAGCTGGGGCGCCCCGTCGTCAAGGCGTGGAACGCCGCCCTGGCCGAAACCCAGCGGACCCGGGGCGTGCCTGCCGGAACGCCCGGCCGCCTCGCCATTCCGGTCGCCGGCGACTCCGAGGAGGCGCGGCGGGTGGCGATGCAGCTTGTGGACGACACCGGTTTCGACCCCTACGACGCCGGCACGCTGGCCGACTCCTGGCGCCAGCAGCCGAACAGCCCCGCCTACTGCACCGAGCTGACCCTCGACGAGCTGCCGGCGGCCCTGGCCGCGGCCGACCGCGTCAAGGACGTCCGCGTCCGCGACAGCTTGCCGGAACGCCTCGCCACCCGCCCGGCCACGGCCACCCTTGACGACATCGTCGAGATGAACCGCGCCGCCCACCGCTGAGTCACCCGACGGGGCTCTCGTGCACGCAACGGCACGAGGGCGGCAGCGCCGGTACGCCACGAACAAACAAGACGAACACGAAGAGCGCACGCTCCCCCGCGCTGCTGCCTGCGGTCCCGGCGCACCGCTGCCTAAAGCATCCGCAAGCCTGCCGGTACCCGCAAGGGTGCGTCCGCACCCGGCCCTTACGCCGGCTGCCTCCTTGCGTGGCCTGCCGTACTGCGCCGCGCCGCGGTGGCCGAAGCGGGGACTGCGCGCCATGGAGAGGAACCGCCTTGCCCGGCACCGCATCACCCTTCACCGACATCGCACGCTCCCGGCGCTCCCCCCGGCGGTTCCTGCCCACCGCCCTGTCCCCTTCGGACATCCGCGGAGTGCTGGAAGACGCACAGACGGCCCCCTCGAACAGCAACACCCAGCCGTGGACCGTGCACGTCGTCTCGGGCGCGGCGCGGGACGCCCTGGGCAAAGAGCTGCTCCGGGCAGAGGAGGAGGGACGGACATCCCCGGATTTCACCGACGGCTACGGCGAAGGCATCTACCTGGAGCGGTCGAAAGCCCTGGGCGCGAGTGTCTACCGGTCCCTGGGCGTCGAGCGCTCGGACCGGCACGGCAGGAGGGCGGCGGTCCGCGAGAACCTGGAGTTCTACGGCGCCCCCCATGCCGCTTTCCTGTTCATGCCGGCACTCGGCGACGGGGTACGGACGGCCGGCGACATCGGCATGTACGCGCAGAACTTCCTGCTCTCACTGTCGGCCCGGGGGCTGGCCGGCATCCCGCAGACCGTGCTCGGCGTCTACGCCGACACCGTCCGCGAGTTCCTGGGTGTCCCCGCGGAGCTCAAACTGCTGTTCGGCATCTCCTTCGGCACGGCTGACCCGGAGGCACCGGTGAACAGGCTCCGCACGGAGCGGGTTCCGCTTCAGCGGAGCGTGGTCCTGCATGACACCCCGGGAGTCCTCGACAGGCCGTAGTTCCTTCACCCGCAGGAACGATCCGGCACCTGGTCACGGGCCGCCACTCGGCTGGCCCGGGACCAGGTGCCCGCACGGCTTTGACCGCTCGGAGGATGCCGAGCGCGGCAAGGTCCAACCGCTGTTCATCGCCGACACCCCGGTCCTGGACGTCGACCTCGACCACCATGCCCCGCACCACATGATCGACCCGCTGCTGATCCTGACCGTCCTCGCGCGCGAGACCGAGCGGATCGGCCTGGTCACCACCGCCTCGACCACGTTCACCGAGTCCTACAATCTCGCTCGCCAGTTCAAGGCCCTGGATGTGATCAGCCACGGCCGGGCCGGCTGGAACGCGGTGACCACCTCCGACCCCGCCGCCGCAGCGAACTTCGGCGCGACGATCCCGCCGCGCGCGGAGAAGTACGAGCGTGCCCACGAGGTCATCCAGATCGTGCAGGCACTGTGGGGCAGCTGGGAGAAGGATGCCTGGCTGCTCGACGTCGACGGCAAGCGGTTCGCCGACATGGACAAGATCCAGCCGGTCAACCTGCAGGGCAAGCACGCCGCCTCCCGCGGCCCGCTGCCCATCCCTCCGTCAGAGCAGGGCCAGCCGGTCATCTTCCAGGCGGGCGGCGGCGGTTACGGCCTGGAACTCGCGGGACGTTACGCCAGCGGCGTCTACGCCAACCCGTACACCATCGAGGACTCCCGGACCCAGCGCCAGGTCCTGCGGGACGCCGCCAAGCGCGCCGGACGCGACCCGGACGAGGTGAAGATGCTCGCCGGCTTCATGCCCACCATCGCCCCCTCCCGCCAGGCCGCCCTGGAACGGCGCCGCTTCGTGGACGAGGTCGTCGACCTGAACCAACGCGTCCGCTACCTCGGCGCCATGATCGGCTTCCCGCTCGGCGGGGCGCGGCGCGATGGTGAGTGACGTGCAGGCCCTCAGCGCAACGCGTGCCGTCGATGACAGCGGTGGCGACGGCGGGCGCCGCGACTTTTACGGCTGCTATCTCAGCACGCGCTCTTGGCGCCGTGCCGGTCGATCAACCAGGCGGTCTCGAGGACGAGCAGGCTCGCCTGCGCGAAGTCGCTGCGTGAGCGCGCGATGAGCTCCTGCACGACGCCCTCGTCGGCGAGCGTTTTGCCGACGCGATGTGCCTGCGCGACTGCTCGGTCAGCGGCCCCCGTCCAGCTTCTGCAGGACCCAGCCCGACGGCCGGCGTTCTCTTCACGAGGCAGAGACCGCCGATCCATGGACAACTCTTCCTCTCCCGCCCTTGCGCTGGCGCTCTTACGGTCGGGGCTGCGGGCGCTCACCGGCCCGCCGTACCGAAGGAGCAAGACCCCCATGAAGATGACCGGCAACACGATCCTGATCACGGGCGGCACCTCGGGCATCGGTCTCGGTCTGGTCCTGCGGCTGCACGAGGCCGGCAACAAGGTGGTCGTCGCCGGCCGGCGCAAGGAACTCCTCGACGAGATCGCGGCCGAGCACCCGGGCATCGACGGGCTCGTCCTCGATGTCGCGGACCCCGACTCGATCGCCCGGGCCCGTGAGACCGTGGCGGCGAGCCACCCGGATCTGAACGTTCTGGTCAACAACGCCGGCATTCAGCTGCTGGAGAGCGTCCTCGACCCGGCCGGACTCCAGGTCGCCGAGGATCACGTCACGACCAATCTGCTCGGCACGATCCGGATGACGTACGCCTTCCTGCCCCTGCTCGCGGGCAAGGACGACGCGGTCGTCATGAACGTCACCTCCGCGCTGGCGTTCGTCCCGCTCCCGGTCACCCCGACCTACAGCGCGACCAAGGCCGCGCTGCACTCCTTCTCCGAGAGCCTGCGCATCCAGCTCGCCGGCGCTGACGCCGGCGTCCAGGTGATCGAGGTGGTCCCGCCTGCTGTGCGCACGACCCTGATGGGCCAGCAGGACAACGACCAGTCCATGCCGTTGGACGACTTCCTCACCGAGGCCCTCGGCCTGCTGCGCGAGAAGCCCGATGCGAAGGAGCTCGTCGTCGAGCGCGCCAGGTTCCTCCGGGACGCGGTGGCCAACGGCTCCTACGACGACGTCCTCGCCATGCTCAGCGGCAGCTGACCGACCTGTATTGACCGAGGCGGAACAACAGCACGCGGGCGGGCCCTTGGGGCCACATCATGGGCGAACGCGAGCTGGACCCGTCTCGGATGGTCCTCACCGAAGACACGGAACGGTCAGGAAGCGCCTTCGGCTGCGCCCCGGTCGTCGCACTGGAGGCGACCGGCTCTTTCCTGAGCGCCGAGGGGCACGAGCGGCCGTCTGCCACGGCGAACATAGTCGTTTCGGCCGGGCGACGAGGCCCGGGGCCGGTCAAAGCGTTGGGTGTCCTCGACGGGGAATGTCGCGGCGGGCGGTCTTCCAGATCGACGGCCTGCGGCGCAGGTCTTCTGGCTGCACGGGCCCTCGGCGTCGGCCGTACGAGCGGCTTCGCGTGAGCGGGAGAGGAGTGCTCAGCCATGGATCGGTGGTCTCTGGATAGCCGGGCGGGATGCGGTGAGGATGGCGTCATGGACAAGAAGGAACTGGCGGAATTCCTGCGCCGTCGGCGTGAGATGTTGCGGCCCCGCGACGTCGGGTTGGTCGAGGGGCCGCGCAGGCGGACGCAGGGGCTGCGCCGCGAGGAGGTCGCGCAGCTCGTCGGCATGTCCACCGACTACTACGCCCGGCTGGAGCAGCAGCGTGCTCCGCAGCCCTCCGTCCAGATCACCGCGGCGCTCGCCCGGGCGCTGCGGCTGACCCTGGACGAACGCGACCATCTCTTCGTCCTCATCGGCCACAACGCCCCGGCCCGCTTCCACCGCTCGGAATATGTCAGCCCGACGCTGATGCGGGTCCTGGACCGCCTGGACGACACCCCGGCCCTGGTAACGACCGACCTGGTCGACACCCTCGCCATGAACCCCTTGGCCGTCGCACTGCTCGGCGACCAGACCCGCCACACCGGTCTTGCCAGTAGCGGCTACTACCGCTGGTTCATGGACCCGGCCGAACGTCTGGTGTACCCCGAGGAGACCCACGAACGCCACGGCCGTGCCCAGGCAGCGCGCCTGCGGGCCACGCTGACAGCCGGCAGCGACACCCCCCGAGCCGCCCGGATCCTCGCCGAACTCCAGCAACACAGCCCCGAGTTCGTCCGCATGTGGGACCTGCAGGAGGTCGCCCGCTACGGCGACTGCAAGACCATCCTGCATCCCGAACTCGGCCGCATCGACGTCGACGCCCAGCTCCTTTACACCGAGAACCGCGCCCAGACCCTGGTGGTGCTGACCACCCGCCCCGGCACCGAGAGCCACAGCAAACTCGAACTGCTCTCCGTCATCGGACACCAAGAGCTCACCCCCTGACGTCCCGGACCGGGGACGAGACGGTGGTCATCGGCACCTCGAACTACTCTGACCTGCTGTGCTTCTGATTTCCCAGGCTGCTGGCGGGTCGTGCCGACATGTCTCCGTAGGTTCACGACGTGGAGTGCACCGCTTGTCGGCAGGAAGGTCCTGACCTGCCGTTTGGGGCGCCCTGTTCTTCCCGAACGTTGCGCTCCGGCTGGATCAATAGCTGTGCCCGCGGGCTGAGATTTCAACGGAACACGCTGACAGATTCTCTGCCGCAATAAGGGAACTGGAATTTTGCGCCGCACACAGGCCGCCGTGGCGTGCTACTGTCGATCTCAGTTGCAGTTGTGGTTCCCGAAAACTTGAAGTGCCTCCGGTCGGCTCGTGTGCCACTGGAAGCGCTTTTGTATAACCGGTCTTTTTCCCGGCGGGCTGATCATCGCGGCGACACGGGGTCCGTGCAGTGCGGACGCCGAGGCACTGCCCAAAAGGAGAAATGACATGGCTGCTGGTACCGTAAAGTGGTTCAACGCGGAAAAGGGCTTCGGCTTCATCGAGCAGGACGGTGGCGGCGCTGACGTGTTCGCCCACTACTCGAACATTGCCGCCCAGGGCTTCCGCGAGCTGCTCGAGGGCCAGAAGGTGACCTTCGACATCGCGCAGGGTCAGAAGGGCCCGACGGCCGAGAACATCGTTCTCGCCTGACGCTCACGCGCACTTTGTAGCTGGGGCCCGCATCCTTCGGGGTGCGGGCCCCAGCTGCTCGCGTTTCCCGCAGTGTTTGTACCTGCGGGCGCCAACCAGGAAACCCGTATGCTCACCGCATACGAAGCATCTTTCAGGGATGCGCGCAACCATTCATAGCTTCATCGCGGTGGACGCCCGGAAATTGCGTCCACTTTGCGTCACCCTTTTAGCGCCTGCGCCCGCACGGATTTTACGTCGGCCAGCTTCGCTCTCGCGCTACACCGGCCAATTCTTGCGATTCTCCGTGCTGTTCATCGCTGCGGGAATTCCTTGATATGTGCCGCCTCAAGGAAGGTTCCGCATGAACCGCACACGCACGAACGACCGCTTCGCCCGCACCCGTAATGGCAGTACCGACTCCGGCAGGGGCGGCAGCCGATTCGGTTCGTCGGCCACGAGCCGCTCCGGCGGGCCGAGCCGTTCCGGTGGTCACAGCCGTCGGCCCGCCGCCGTCCAGGGGGAGTTCGCGCTACCCAAAACGATCACCCCCGCGCTTCCCGCCGTGGAGAACTTCGCCGATCTCGACATGCCCGGGGCACTGCTGGCCACGCTCGGTTCGCAGGGCGTGACCGTGCCGTTCCCGATCCAGGCCGCGACCCTGCCGAACTCCCTCGCCGGCCGGGACGTCCTCGGCCGTGGCCGCACCGGCTCCGGCAAGACCCTCGCCTTCGGGCTGGCGCTGCTGGCCCGTACGGCCGGGCAGCGCGCCGAGGCCAGGCAGCCGCTGGGGCTGATCCTGGTACCCACGCGTGAGCTGGCGCAGCAGGTCACCGACGCGCTCGCCCCCTACGCGCGCTCCGTGAAGCTGCGGCTGGCCACGGTGGTGGGCGGGATGCCGATCGGCAGGCAGGCGAGCGCGCTGCGCGGTGGCGCCGAGGTCGTCGTCGCCACGCCGGGACGCCTCAAGGACCTCATCGACCGCGGCGACTGCCGGCTGGACCAGGTTTCCATCACCGTCCTCGACGAGGCCGACCAGATGGCCGACATGGGCTTCATGCCGCAGGTCACCGCCCTTCTCGACCAGGTCCGCCCCGAGGGTCAGCGCATGCTGTTCTCCGCCACTCTCGACCGCAACGTCGATCTGCTCGTGCGCCGCTACCTCAGTGACCCCGTAGTGCACTCCGTCGACCCCTCGGTCGGCGCCGTCACGACGATGGAGCACCACGTGCTCCACGTTCGCGGTGCCGACAAGCACACGGCCACCACCGAGATCGCCGCACGCGACGGCCGCGTGATCATGTTCCTCGACACCAAGCACGCCGTCGACCGCCTCACCGAGCACCTCCTGAACAGCGGGGTGCGGGCCGCCGCCCTGCACGGCGGGAAGTCGCAGCCACAGCGCACCCGCACGCTGACGCAGTTCAAGACGGGGCACGTCAACGTGCTGGTCGCGACCAACGTCGCGGCGCGCGGCATTCACGTCGACAACCTCGACCTCGTCGTCAACGTCGACCCGCCGACCGACCACAAGGACTACCTCCACCGCGGCGGCAGGACCGCCCGCGCCGGCGAATCCGGCAGCGTCGTCACCCTGGTCACCCCGAACCAGCGCCGCGGCATGACCCGCCTCATGGCAGCGGCCGGCATCGTCCCGCAGACCACCCAGGTCCGCGTCGGCGAAGAGGCCCTGCACCGCATCACCGGCGCCCAGGCCCCCTCCGGCATCCCGGTCGTCATCACCGCACCGGTGGTCGAACGCCCCAAAAAGCGCGGCGCCACCTCACGCGGCCGACGCCGCCCCGCTTCGACGGCCCGCCGCGTGCCCGTACTACAGTCCACCGCCGGTGCGGCGGCATAGAACCTTCGTGATCAGGAAGCAGCCCCAACTCCGCAGGAGGCACCCTTTGACGCTGGTCCAGACGCAGAGTTGCCCGGCGAGCGCCGACCCCGTGCACGGCACGGTGGCCGACACCATGGACGCGGCCGGACCGCAGGTCTGGGAGGACATGACCGTGGAGGTGGCGCTGTCCGTGATGGCCGCCGCCCGTACGCGGCAGCTGGTCGTCTGCGACGAGGACGGTGCGGGCACCGGCCTGGTCACCCGGGCCGGACTCACGGCCGTTCGTGACGGCTCCGGATACACGGACAGGATCCGCCTGCGTGACATCGCCGACGTCATCGGGCCCTTCGCCTCGCCGCTGACCCCGAGGGCCGAAGCCGAACGAGCGATGCGCTGCCGCCGGCTCGGGGCCCTGCCCGGGGTCGACGAACACGGCAGCGCTCCGGGCGTCCTCGCCCTCTCCCGCTGAACCGCTTCACGGTGGTCGGCCCCGTCTCTCCTTCTCCCTGTGAGGCATCATGCGCTGTGTCATCGCCCGCTTCCCGTTCGACCTGACCAAGAGCGGCGTGCTGGAATCGATGAAGGGCGTCAAACCCGAACCGGTCACCGGCGAGTCCGTGATCATCGGACGACGCCACTACCCCGTCAAACAGGTGGGCCAGGTCATCACCCGCCAGGACCGCCGCGATTTCAGTGCCGGGGAAGTCGTCCGGGCCATGTCCCGACTCGGCTTCACCTGTCGCACCCTTCCCGAGGCCGCACCCGCGCGCATCGAAAGCCCGTTGCAGCGGGCTTCCGCAATGCTCGGCACCCCCCTGTCCGTCTGACCGACGGGACGGGCGAGAGCCGAACAGAGCAGTGAGGGGCCCTACCGGCGCGCGCCGGTAGGGCCCCTCACTGCTCTGTTCGGCTCTCGGCGCGGCGGTGGGTCAGTGGTCGGAGTAGCTGAAGTCGCCCACGGTCCAGGCACAGACGTCCTCGATCGCGACGCGGTACATCCCGCCCGTCTCCGGGATCCCGACCGTGCCCTGAAGGATCCGCGCGACATGGAAGTGCAGATGCGTGGGCGGCCCGTCCTTCTTCGCGGGGGTGTCGAAGACGGCGGAGAACTCGCCCAGGTGGGTGGAGTCCGTCAGCACCTCCGACACCCTCTTCCGCCACATGGCTTCTGGAGCCAGCCGACCGGTGATGACAGCACCACCGGTGACCACGGTCAGGGACATCTGATTGCTCTGCCCGGACTCCACACGGGCGGCGATGTCAACGATCAGCTCGTCAGGCTTCGGCATGGGACCGGATTCTATGCACCGTCCCGTCCGGGCGGCCCGGGTGGTGGCACTACCGGGCAAGACGGGCGCACACGGCTCCACCGGTGCCGCAAGCCTTCGCAGACCGGCCCAGGGGATACCTCATCGCCGAGTGCGTAAATCTATGCCCGCTGGAGTAGACATTCGCTGATCGTGCGTTTATGGTTTCTCTCGTAGTCGAGATCGAGCAAGGCCCGGCAGACACGAACTGCCGGGCCGCAGTACCCGCATGACGGTCCGGTGGTGGAGTGCCGAAGCCAGGTTGTTGCAGGACGGCGACGGGGCTGACGACCGGACCGGGTGGCCCGCAGTCATAAGGGGCCGCCATGAGCAGGACCGCGGTTGACGCGGTCGCAGTACCAGCAGTGCTGTATCGAGCGGTGCCCTCGGTGAAGGCGTCGGGCTGCGGACGCGCGTGCCGGGGAGTGGCGCTGTGTGAGGCCACCGGCAGTTCGCGGTATCAGCGGTACAGCAGTACGCGGTCCCGTGTGCAAGTGATTGGTTCAGAGGGAAGAACGGAGGGTTCGAGCACCATCAGGATCGCCTGGGCGGAAGACGCGAGCCCGGGCACCGCAGGACATCGATAGGTAGGTGGTCTCCGGTCACGCATCCGCGATCCCCGCACCCCCGTCGGAGTATCAGGCGGCTGGGCGGAAACAGAAGGCCGGCGCAGCACTAAGGCCGGCAGATGGTGTTTGCAGTTCCTTCGGGGCCTTGGTGCCGTACGGCACCAAGGCCCCTCGACGTGTTCCACAGAGAGGTGAGATGACAGCAGACGAGTCGCTGAGCCGTCTCGACGACGACGACTACCCCGCCTACACGATGGGCCGGGCCGCCGAGTTGCTCGGTACCACCCCCGGCTTTCTCCGCGCCATCGGCGAAGCGCGACTGATCACACCACTGCGCTCCGAGAGCGGACACCGCCGCTACTCCCGCTACCAACTGCGCATCGCTGCCCGCGCGCGTGAACTCGTCGACCAGGGCATCCCGATCGAGGCCACATGCCGGATCATCATCCTCGAAGACCAGCTCGAAGAAGCCCAGCGCATCAACGCCGAACACCACCGCGCCGGCAGATCGTCCAGTCCATCGGCCGCGGCCTGAGGTGAGTGTGCCCGCCGGTATCGGCGGGCCGCCCGCACGGCGCCGACGGCACCCGGACCCAGCGCCGAGCGCGCCAGGAGAGCGCGGAGGCCGGCCAACACGACAAGGGGCACGAGCGGCGTAATCCGATCGATCCAGGGCATCCGTCGGCTGTCGAGAGGAAGAGATCGCACACCTAATGGATCACCACGCCCCACCCTCGGGTAGCGTCGAGGTATGAGTCATCCGCATCCCGAGCTGAAAGCCGCCCCGCCCCTTCCCGAGGGAGGGCTGCGGGTCATCGCCCTGGGCGGCCTCGGTGAGATCGGCCGCAACATGACCGTCTTCGAGCACGCCGGCAAACTGCTCATCGTCGACTGCGGCGTGCTGTTCCCCGAGGAGACCCAGCCCGGCGTGGACGTGATCCTGCCGGACTTCACCTCGATCCGGGACCGGCTCGACGACATCGTGGCCGTGGTGCTGACCCACGGGCACGAGGACCATATCGGCGGCGTGCCGTACCTGCTGCGCGAGCGCTCCGACATTCCCGTCATCGGCTCCAAGCTGACGCTGGCGTTCCTGGAGGCCAAGCTCAAGGAACACGGCATCCGTCCGCGCACGGTGCGCGTGCGCGAGGGCGACCGGCGCGGCTTCGGGCCCTTCGACTGCGAGTTCGTCGCGGTCAACCACTCCATCCCGGACAGCCTCGCGGTCGCGATCCGCACCGGCGCGGGGATGGTGCTGCACACCGGTGACTTCAAGATGGACCAGTTCCCGCTCGACGACCGCATCACGGATCTGCGCGCCTTCGCCCGTCTCGGTGAGGAGGGCGTGGACCTGTTCCTCACCGACTCCACCAACGCCGAGGTCCCCGGTTTCACCACGTCCGAGCGTGAGCTGAATCCGGCGATCGAGCAGGTGATGCGCACTGCGCCGCGGCGGGTCATCGTCTCCAGCTTCGCCAGCCATGTGCACCGCATCCAGCAGGTCCTGGACGCCGCGCACCAGCACGGCCGCAAGGTCGCGTTCGTGGGCCGGTCGATGGTTCGGAACATGGGCATCGCCCGTGACCTGGGCTATCTGAAGGTGCCGTCCGGTCTGGTCGTGAGCACGAAGGAGCTGGAGAAGCTCCCGGACCACAAAATCACTCTGGTGTGCACCGGCTCCCAGGGCGAACCGATGGCCGCGCTGTCGCGGATGGCCAACCGCGACCACGTGATCCGCATC
The DNA here is from genome assembly GCF_042872365.1 of Streptomyces sp. NPDC005263. Taxonomy (NCBI): domain Bacteria; kingdom Bacillati; phylum Actinomycetota; class Actinomycetes; order Kitasatosporales; family Streptomycetaceae; genus Streptomyces; species Streptomyces sp. NPDC005263. The sequence goes on from NZ_JBIAKJ010000006.1 coordinate 146,546, forward strand.
GGCAAGGGCGACACCGTCCTGCTCGCCAGCTCCCTCATCCCCGGCAACGAGAACGCCATCTACCGGGTGATCAACGGACTCACCCGGTGGGGCGCCCACGTGGTCCACAAGGGCAACGCCAAGGTGCACGTCTCCGGGCACGCCAGCGCGGGCGAACTCGTCTACTGCTACAACGTCGTAAAGCCCCGCAACGTCATGCCCGTGCATGGTGAGTGGCGCCACCTGCGGGCCAACGGCGACCTCGCCATCCGTACCGGAGTCGACCCCGACCGGGTCGTCATCGCCGAGGACGGCGTCGTCGTCGACCTCGTCGACGGACGCGCGTCCATCACCGGCAAGGTCCCCGCCGGTAACGTCTACGTGGACGGCATGGAAGTCGGCGGCGCCACCGAAGCGTCCCTCAAGGATCGCCTCACCCTCGCCGCCGAAGGCGTGGTCACGGTGGTGGCGATCGTCGACGCCGACACCGGCGCGCTCGCCGAGGCCCCTGACTTCCTGGCCCGCGGCTTCGTCCACGACGACGCCACCTTCGAACCGGTCGTTCCCGTCATCGAGAAGACCCTGGCCACCGCAGCCGAGGAAGGCGTCGGGGACGCGCGTCAACTCGAACAGCTCATCGCCCGCGCCGTGGCGAACTGGGCGTTCCGCACTCACCGCCGCAAGCCCCTCATCATCCCCGTCATCATTGACGCCTGAGCCACAGTCCGACAGGCATCCGGGTCGGACGCCGACGCGTACGGTGAAATCAGTGGCCGAGCGTCACCGTTCGGAGCAGCTCTTCCAGCCGCCTTGATGGCGGCGGACGGTCGCGGTCAGTGGACGGGGGAGGAGGCCGGTAGGTCCTGGTCGGAGGCCCAGGAGGCCAGGATGCGCAGTCGTTCGTGGGTGGGGGAGCCGGGCTCGGCGGTCCAGACGGTCAGATGCTGGTCGGGATCGGTGTTGGCGGTGAGGGTGTCCCAGTCCAGGACGAGTTCGCCGACGACCGGATGGTTGAGGGTCTTCGTGCCCACGGTGCGGGCGGCGACGTGGTGTTCGCCCCACCAGCGGGCGAACTGCTTGTCCCGCAGGGACAGTTCGCCGACCAGCTCGATCAGGCGCGGGTCTTCCGGATACTTCGCGGCCTCCATGCGCAGTTGGGCGACGGCGATGTGCGCGGAGCCCTCCCAGTCGGCGTACAGGGTGCGCATGGCGGGGTCGGTGAAGATGATCCGCGGGTAGTTGCGGTGCCTTTCCGCGAGGCGGGAGAAGTCGGTGACCAGGGCGGCGGCCAGCGCGTTCCAGGCCAGAATGTCCCCGCGCCGGCCCTGCACGATGGCCGGAGTGGCGGTGAGGTCGTCCAGGACCCGCTGCAACTGTGGCTGGACCTTCTGCCGGCCGCGGCGCCGGGTGCGGGTGGTGGTCTTGCCCGCGAGCTGGAAAAGGTAGCCGCGCTCGTCGTCGTCCAGGTGGAGGACCCGGGCGAGGACGTCCAGCACGGGCGCCGACGCCTGCATACGGCCCTGTTCGAGGCGGGTGTAGTAGTCGGTACTGATGCTGGCGAGCTGGGCGACCTCCTCGCGGCGCAGCCCCTGCACCCGGCGGGGCCTGTCGGTCTCGGGCAGTCCGACCGTGCGCGGGCTCAGCTCGGAACGGCGCTTCTTGAGGAATTCTCCCAGCTCATTGAGGGGAACCTTGGCGGTCATGCTTCCCAGGATGACATCGATCGCACCTGCGTAAGGGGGGAGAATTTCCTCCCCGGAAGTTTCCCTCCTGGGATGTTTCTCTCCCCTTTTTGCGCCCGCCCTCGCGTGTGAGGCTCGACCGTGAGCAGTCGTTCCTCACGACGGCTGCGGCTCACCGATCCCCGCACCGAAGGAAGCATCCCCATGCGCGGAGCAGTCATCCACGCCCCCGGCGACGTGCGCTTCGAGAACCTCGACGACCCGAAGGTCATGGAGTCGACCGACGCGGTGATCCGTACGGTCGCCACCTGTGTGTGCGGCTCGGACCTGTGGCCGTATCGCGGCCTCGAGCCAGTCGGCGACCCGCACCCCATGGGGCACGAGTACGTCGGCATCGTCGAGGAGGTCGGCAGCGAGGTCACCAACGTCGCGCCGGGCCAGTTCGTGGTCGGTTCCTTCGCCACCTCGGACAACACCTGCGTGAACTGCGTGAACGGCTGGCAGTCCTCCTGTCTGAACCGCGAGTTCATGAGCACCTGCCAGGCCGACTACGTGCGCGTCCCCAACGCCCACGGCACCCTGGTCGCCACGGACGAGCACCCGGACGCCGAGATGGTGCCCAGCCTGCTCGCCGTGTCCGACGTGATGGGCACCGGCTGGTACGCCGCCCTCGCCGCCGAGGTGAAACCCGGCTCGACGGCGGTAGTGGTCGGCGACGGAGCGGTCGGCCTGTGCGGTGTCATCGCCGCGAAGGAACTGGGTGCGGAGCGGATCATCGCCATGTCCCGTCACGCGTCCCGCCAGAAGCTCGCCCTGGAGTTCGGCGCCACCGACATCGTGGCCGAACGCGGCGACGAAGGCATCGCCCGCGTCAAGGACCTCACCGGCGGCATCGGCGCCGACAGCGTGCTGGAGTGCGTCGGCACCGCGGATTCGATGCGGCAGGCCCTGCACTCCACCCGCCCCGGCGGCAACGTCGGCTTCGTCGGCGTCCCGCACGAGGTGGCCGTCGACGGCCAGGAGCTGTTCTTCTCCCACGTCGGTCTGCGCGGCGGTCCCGCCCCCGTGCGCCGCTACCTGCCCGACCTGATCGACCGCGTGCTGACCGGCCGCATCAACCCGGGCAAGGTCTTCGACCTCACTCTGTCCCTGGACCAGGTCGCCGAGGGTTACCGGGCGATGGACGAGCGCCGCGCCGTCAAAGCCCTGCTCAAGCCCTGAGCGCGGACGCGTCCACACCCGGGGCCACACCGAGGAGGTGCGGCCACAGGACCGGCAACCACCCCCGCTCACGCAAGGACTGCCCATGACGACCTTCGCCCTCGTCGGCGCCGGCCCCGGTCTCGGGCTGGCCACCGCCCGCCGCTTCGGAGCCGCCGGCCACACCGTCGCCCTCATCGCCCGCGACGCGGAGAAGCTGGACGGCCTGACGGCCGACCTCGCCCGTGACGGCATCCAGGCGCGCGGCTACCCGGCCGACGTCCTCGACATCGAGTCCCTGACCGCGGCCCTGTACGCAGCCGCGGCCGACCTGGCGCCCATCGAGATCCTCCAGTACAGCCCCGTGCCCCAGGCCCCCTTCATGAAGCCGGTCCTCGACACCGGCGCCGACGACCTCGACGCCCCGCTCGCCTTCTCCGTCAAGGGCCCCGTCACCGCGGTGAACGCCGTCCTGCCCGGCATGCGCGAACTCGGCCGCGGCACCCTGCTGTTCGTCAACGGCTCCAGCGCCGTACGTCCCAACCCGAAGGTCGCCGGCACCTCGATCGCCTTCGCCGCCGAGAGCGCCTACGCCCGCATGCTCCACGACGCGCTCGCCCCGGAGAACATCCACGCCGCCCAGCTGATCATCCCCGGAGCCATCCGGCCCGACGCCGAGCACAGCAGCCCCGACGTGCTGGCCGAGCGCCTGTACGACATGCACGTCAGGCGGGACGGCTTCCGCCACTACGCCGAGCCCCTGCCCGACTAGCCACTGGACGACCTTGTGAACCCCGCCCCTCTCCGGGCTCTCGCCCGCGTGGGCCCGGCCGCCGTCCTGCTCCTGGTCATGACCGCCTGCACCGACGATTCCCCGCCCTCCTCCGCCTCCGAGTCCGCGACCCCGCAGGCTTCGACGGCCCCGGCAGCCACCGCACCGACCGGCAGGACCACCGCGATGAACATCCGGCTCACCCTCGACGGCCACCCCGTCGCCGCCACCCTGAACGACAGCCCCACCGCCCGCGACCTCGCCGCACAGCTCCCCCTGACCCTCTCCCTGCGCGACCTCAACCAGGCCGAGAAGATCGCCGATCTGCCCCGGGAGCTGTCCACCTCCGGCGCCCCGGAAGGCGCCGATCCCGAGGTCGGTGACCTGGCGTACTACGCACCCTGGAACCAGCTCGCCACCTATTACCGCGACGCCCCGTACGCGACCGGCCTGGTCATCCTCGGGCACATCCGACGGCGGCGCCGAGCGGCTCGCCACCGCCGACGAGATCACCATGGAAGCAGCGCCCTGACCCGCCCCACCGTTCGCTCGTGCAGGAAGGGGGGAGGAGATTCTCCCCTTTTCGTCCGGTTCGCTGCATGGGACCTTCGAAGACGTGGCCGCGCCGTGCACTGTCCGCCGTGACGGCTTCCGCAGTCACCATGATCCACCGATTTCCACTCAAGGAGTGACCACAGGTATGCCTTCCGCGTCCGGGACCACCCCCGGCAAGCTCCCCCTCGTCGTCTGGGTGCTCGCCGCCGGCACGTTCCTGATGGGGACCACCGAGTTCGTCGTCGCCGGGCTGCTGCCGGAGCTGGCCGGTGACCTCGGCGTCAGCGTCTCCCACGCCGGTCTGCTGATCACCGCCTTCGCCATCGGCATGATCGTCGGAGCGCCGACCATGGCCATGGCGACCCTGCGCCTTCCGCAGCGCCGGACGCTGATCCTGGCCCTGTCCGTGTTCTGCCTCGGACATCTGGTCGCCGCCCTCAGCACGTCCTTCACGATCGTCCTGGCCGCCCGGGTCGTCACCGCGCTGGCCACCGGAGCGTTCTGGTCCGTCGGATTCGTCGTCGCCACCACCGCCGCGGGCCCGCACAACGCCACCCGCGCGACGGGCGTCATGATCGGCGGGCTGACCCTGGCCAACGTCGTCGGCGTGCCGGTCGGCTCCTTCGCCGGCCAGCTCACCGGCTGGCGCGGACCTTTCTGGGCCCTGGCCGTCCTCTCCGGGCTCGCCGCCGTGTTCATCGGCCGCTTCATCCCGGCCCGGCAGCGGGCCGAGGTGTCCATCCGGGCCGAGGTCCGGGCTCTGCGTCAGGGCCGGCTGTGGCTGGCGCTCGCCGCCGCGATGCTGATCATGGGCGGTGTGCTGGCGACGTACACCTATGTCACGCCGCTGCTGACCGACCGCGCGGGCATCCCCGCGGGCGCCGTACCGCTCGTTCTCATCGCGTTCGGAGTGGGCGCCCTGGGTGGTACCACCACGGGAGGCCGCCTGGGTGACCGGCGTCCTACGGTCACCACCATCACGGCCGCCGCGGCCACGGCTCTGGTCCTGCTCTTGATGATCCCGCTCTCCGGCAACCCGGTGACAGCGACCCTCCTGGTCTTCCTCATGGGCCTGACCGGCTTCACGGTCAACCCGGTGGTCACCGCCCTCGCCATGCGCTTCGCGGGCGACGCCCCCACGCTCACCTCGGCGCTGACCACCTCCGCCTTCAACACGGGCATCGCCGCCGGCTCGGCGATCGCGGGTACGGCCCTGGAGTCCTCCCTCGGCCTGACCGGCCCGCCCCTGGTCGGCACCGTCATCGCCGCCCTCACGCTGCTGCCCCTGATCGCCCTCGCCGTCCACGGCCCGTCCCACCAGGGCCGGATCGTGGCCCGGAGCGGCGCTCCCGCGCAGCGGCGACGCGACGAACCCGCGCAGGTGTCGTCGCAGCGCTGACTCAAGCCTGGATCCGCGTACGGCCGACGACGTACCAGCAAGCGTGGTCGTCGACGGCGGCCGGACCGTCCGACGGCGTCGCGGCAAGGCGTCGTGCCACCGCAGTTCATCCCGGCACCCCTGACATCAGTCGTGCCGCCCCATCTCCTCACCTGAAAGGGCAACACCCCGTGAATCCCAGCTACGACTTCACCGGCCAGGTCGCCCTCGTCACCGGGGCCGGCGCCGGTATGGGGCTGGCGACCGCCCGCGCGTTCGCCCAGTCCGGAGCCGCCGTCGCCCTCACCGACATCGACGAAGCGGCCCTGAACGCTGCCGCGAAGGAACTCACCGACGCCGGCCACCAAGCCCTCGCCCTCACCTGCGACGTCAGTGACGAGGACCAGGTCGCCGCCGCCGTCGACCGCACGGTCGAGACCTTCGGCCGCCTCGACATGGCCTACAACAACGCCGGCATCCAGATCCCGCCCAGCGACGCCGCCGACGAACCCGCCGAGAGGTTCGACCGCGTCAACGCCATCAACCTGCGCGGCGTCTGGGCCTGCATGAAGCACGAGCTGCGGCACATGCGTGCACAGGGCAGCGGCGCCATCGTCAACTGCTCCTCCCTCGGCGGCCTCGTCGGCCTCCCAGGCCGCGCCTCGTACCACGCCTCCAAGCACGGAGTCATCGGCCTGACCACGAGTGCCGCCCTCGAATACGCCCCGCGCGGCATCCGCGTCAACGCCGTCTGCCCCGGCACCATCGACACCCCCATGGTCAGCGACATGATCGCCAAGGGGGAACTCGACCGCGCCGAGGCCGAAGCCAACCAGCCCGTCAACCGGCTCGGCACCGCCGAGGAAATCGCCCAGGCCGTCCTGTGGCTGTGCAGCCCCGGAGCCGGCTTCGTCATCGGCGTCGCCCTCCCCGTCGACGGCGGCTACGTCGCCCGCTGACGACAGCCCACGCAGCAAGGAGAGTGGAGACACCATGGAATTCATCGAGCCGCAGCCCAGCAGCAAGGCCCCGGCGGACTGGTTCACCGGCGACGTGTGGTTTGACGTCATCGTGGCCGGCCAGGCCCCGTCCAGGATGCGCGCCAACCTGGTCCGCTTCTCGCCGGGCGCCCGCACCAACTGGCACTCCCACGCCGTGGGCCAGACCCTGCACGTCGTTTCCGGCATCGCGCTGATCGGCACCCGGGACGGCACCGTCTTCGAGGCCCACCCCGGCGACACCGTCGCGTGTCCGCCGGACGAGGAACACTGGCACGGCGCCGTCCCCGACCGGTTCATGGAGCACATCGCCCTGTGGGAGGGCACGGGCGACGGCACCCCCGAGACCACGTGGGCGGAGCCGGTCACCGACCAGCAGTACAACGGCCGCCGCACCCGCGCCCAGTAGCCCCGGCCCCTCCCACGCGCATCCGGGGCTCGCTCAGGACGTCACGGCGTCCCGGGGACTGCCGCCTGCCTCGCAGCGCGCGCACGTGCCCTCGATGACGCCGGTCAGTCACTTCTGACGGAGCTTCAAGGGGGGAGGAAAGTCTCCCTGCCACGAGCGTTGCCGGTGGTGCAAGACTCCCCAGGTGACCGGTAGCCGCTGCCAGAGCGCGCGGTGCCGGCTTCCCCGCGGTGACGACGATCCACTCTCGCGTCCCGCTGATGTGTACGGCCGATCCGTCAGCGATACGAAGGCGTACGTATGTCAACTGAACTCCCCGAGCCCACCGCTCCACCCCCCACCGGAGCAGGCGAGTCCTCCCCGGCGCCCACTCGGCGCACCTTCATCGCCACGAGTACCGCGGTCGGCGGCGCGGTCGTCGCGGGGAGCGTCGTCGCAGGGACCTCCCTCATCGGCGCGGAAGAGACGGCAGCCGCCGAGAGGCCGCCGTCCAGCCCTGTCTCCCTGACAGTCAACGGCACCCGCCGAAGCGTGACGGTCGACAACCGCACCTCGCTGCTGGACCTGCTGCGCGAGCATCTCGGGCTGACGGGCTCGAAGAAGGGCTGCAACGCCGGGGCCTGCGGTGCGTGCACGGTGCTGGTCGACGGCCACCGGGTCAACGCCTGCCTGACGCTCGCGGTGCGTCTGGAGGGAGCCGAGGTCACCACGATCGAGGGCCTGGCCGAGGGCGATCAACTCCACCCGTTGCAGCAGGCGTTCATCGACGAGGACGCCTTCCAGTGCGGCTACTGCACACCGGGGCAGATCGTCTCCGGGGTGGGTTGCGTCCAAGAGGGTCACGCCGGTTCGCCGGAGGAGATCCGGGAGTGGATGAGCGGAAACATCTGCCGCTGCGGCTGCTACGTCAAGATCGTGCGCGCGGTGGAGCAGACCGCGGGCCGGAAGTGAGGATCGGCCGCCATGCATCCCTTCTCCTACACCCGTGTCTCCGACACCCGTGAAGCCCTCAACGCCGGTCGCGGTGGCGGGCGTTACATCGCCGGGGGCACCACCCTGGTCGACCTCATGCGGGAGACCGTCGAACGCCCCGGGACCCTGGTCGACATCACCGGCCTGCCACTGGGCGAGATCACCGTCACCGAGCGCGGGGGCCTGCGCGTCGGCGCCCTGGTGACCATGTCCGAGGCCGCCGCCCACGCCAAGGTGCGCACGCTGTACCCCGTCGTCTCCGAGGCGCTGGAGCTGAGCGCGTCGGCCCAGCTGCGGAACATGGCGACCATCGGCGGCAACATCATGCAGCGCACCCGGTGCACGTACTTCCGGGACGTGACAGCCGACTGCAACAAGCGCGAGCCCGGCTCCGGTTGCGCCGCCCTGCACGGCGTCAACCGCACCCACGCCATCCTCGGGACCTCCGACGCCTGCGTGGCCACGCACCCCTCCGACGCCGCCGTGGCCTTCGCCGCCCTGGAGGCACGGGTGCACCTGCTGGGCCCGGACGGAACACGCCAAGTCCCCTTCGTGGACTTCCTGTTGCGGCCGGGTAGCACCCCACATCGCGAACAGGCGCTGCGTACCGGTGAGTTGATCACCGCAGTGGAGATACCCGCCCTCCCGCGCCCGCTCAGGTCCGGCTATCTGAAGGTGCGTGACCGGCAGTCCTACGAGTTCGCCCTGACGTCGGCGGCCGTCGCGCTGCACGTACGCGGTGGGGTGATCCGCGAGGCCAGAGTCGCCGCCGGGGGCGTGGGCACGGTGCCCTGGAAGCTGCCCGCCGTCGAACAGCACCTTGTCGGTGAACGCCCCTCGGGGGCTCTCTGGTCGGCCGCTGCCGCGAAGGCGGCGGACGGCGCCCGTCCTCTTCAGCACAACCGCTTCAAGGTCGAGCTGCTCAAGCGCACGGTCGAACGCCAGCTGCGCGTCGTAGGAGGTACCAAGTGAGCCCCCAGCCGCAGGCAGCCGTGGGTGCGCCACTGTCCCGGGTGGACGGCCGGCTCAAGGTCACCGGACAGGCGCTGTACGCCGCCGAGCACGAGGTCGAGGGCTCCGTTCACGCCGTCATCGTCGACGCGAGCATCGGCCGCGGTCGCATCACGTCGATCGACAGCGCCGCCGCCCAAGCCCTTCCGGGCGTACTGAAGGTGATCCACCACCGCAACGCGCCGAAGCTGCCGTACCGCGACAACTCCGGGTCGAACAACCCGCCCGGCCGGCGACTCCGCGTCTTCCAGGACGACCGCGTCCGCTTCCACGGCCAGCCGGTCGCCGTCGTGGTCGCCACCACCCTGGAGGCCGCACAGCACGGTGCGAGCCTGGTCAAGGTCGGCTACGACGCCGAACGGTCCTCGACCGACCTCACCGAGGCCGAGCCGGACGAGCCGACCCGTTACGCGCGCGGCGACGCCGAAGCCGCCCTGCGCGCGGCGGCCGTACGACTGGACCTGACGTATCGCACGGCGCGCAACCACCACAACCCGATGGAGCCGCACGCCACCATCGCCCGCTGGAACGGCGACCAGCTCACCGTGTGGGACAAGACCCAGTGGGTGGTGGGCACACAGACCGAACTCGCCGCGGTGTTCGGCCTGGAGACGGACGCGGTGCGGGTCATCTCACCGTTCGTCGGCGGCGGTTTCGGCACCGCGCTGCGCTGCTGGCCGCACGTGGTCGTCGCCGCGCTGGCCGCCCGTGAGGCGAAGCGTCCCGTCAAGCTGGTCCTGAGCCGCAAGCAGATGTACCTCGGGACCGGTTTCCGGCCCTCGTACGCGTACCACCTGCGCCTCGGCAGTGACCGGCGCGGCCGGCTGGCCGCCGCGGTGCACGAGCTGGACGCCGAGACCTCGTCGTACGAGACGTTCACCGAGTCCGTCCTGGCGGCCGGGCAGATGCTCTACAGCATGCCCAACGTGACCCAGAGGTACCGGACGGTGCCGCTGGACCTGCCCACGCCGCTGTACATGCGAGGCCCCGGCTTCCAGACCGCCTCCTTCGTCATCGAGTCGGCCATGGACGAACTCGCCCACAAGCTCGGCGTCGACCCGATCGAACTGCGCCGGCGCAACGAGCCGAACGAGGACGAGTCGTCCGGGCTGCCGTTCTCCACCCGCCGGCTGCGCGAGTGCTATGCGGTCGGCGCACGCGAGTTCGGCTGGAATCGCCGCGACCCCAGGCCCCGCGCGACGCGTGAGGGGGACTGGCTGATCGGAAGGGGCATGGCCGCCGGCGTCTACGACACCGCCCGCATGCCCGCCCGGGCCCGGGCTCGTCTGGACGCCGACGGCACCGCGCTGGTCGAGGCGGCCGCCACCGACATGGGCCCGGGCACGTACACCTCGCAGACTCAGGTCGCCGCCGACGCACTCGGGTTGACCGTGCGCACGGTGACCTTCCGGCTGGGGGACTCTCTTTACCCGCCGACCCCACCGCACGGCGGGTCGATGACCATGGCCAGCGTCGGCTCCGCCACCCTCGACGCCTGCGACAAGGTCCGCCGTCAGGCGATCGAACTGGCCGTAGGGGACCGCGAGTCGCCGCTGTACCGCGTGCCGGCCGAGGACGTCGTGGTACGCAACGGCCGACTGCACATGAAGAACGATCCCGCGCGCGGGGAGACGTACCGGCGGCTGATGGCCCGCAACGACCGCACCCACCTGGAAGCGGACGGCTCCTTCGCCCCGCCGTCGGGCCCGGAGCGGCACTCCTTCTACGGCTACAACGCGACCTTCGCCGAAGTGGCCGTCGACGCGACCCTGGGCCTGGTGCGGGTCCGGCGCGTACTCGGCGTGTACGACGCGGGCCGCATCATCAGCCCCAAGCTCGCCGACAGCCAGGCCCTCGGCGGCATGGTCGGCGGCATCGGCACAGCCCTGCTGGAGCACACCGCCACCGACCACCGCGACGGACGCATCGTCAACGCCAACCTCGCCGACTACCTCGTCCCCGTCAACGCCGACATCCCCGACCTCGAGGCGATCTACCTGGACGGCGAGGACCGTGAGGCCGACCCGCTCGGAGTCAAGGGTCTCGGCGAGCTCGTGATGATCGGGGTGGCGCCCGCCATCGCCAACGCGGTCTTCAACGCCACCGGCCGCCGCGTCCGCGAACTGCCCATCACCGCGGAGGCGTTGCTCTGATCCATGCCATCGGGCCGACGGTGCGCACACCGCTCGTCCGGCAGCCTGCCCCCCGTCCGGCTGCCGGACCTCCCGGGGCCGCCGCCGCGTGACGTTTCCCCGCGTCGTGGCGGCGGCCCGCTCACCTTCCGACCCTGGCCCTGCCATGGAGACATGGAGAACCGCCATGCTGAACATCGCGGACACGCTGCACCGCTGGTGCCGCGAGGCACGCCCCTTCGCCCTGGCCACCGTCGTCGGCGTGCACGGCAGCGCCCCTCTGCCGGTCGGTACGTCGGTCGCGGTGGACGAGGACGGCAACGCCGTCGGCAGCATCTCCGGAGGCTGCGTCGAGGGAGCGGTCTACGAGGTGTGCCGGCAGGTGCTCCGTGACCGGGGCACCCCGCGGCGGGCCTGGTTCGGCTACTCCGACGACGACGCCTTCGCCGTCGGTCTGACCTGCGGCGGCGAACTCGACGTCCTCGTCCAGCGCGTCGATCCCGCAGCCCAGCCGCACCTGTTCACGGCCCTCGCCGCGATCGCTCAAGGGCGACCGGCCGCCGTGGCACAGGTCGTGGACGGCCCGGAGCGCCTCCTCGGCTCCACGCTGAGCGTGCTCGGCGGCGGCCGTGTCGCCCACGGGCGCGTGGACGGCGGCCCGGCGGACCGGGCCGTGGCCGACCGGGCCAGGGCCCTGCTGCGGGCGGGCCGCACCGTCCGCATCGACATCGGCGGGCAGGCAGACGAATGCCCCGAACGGCTGTCCGTCCTCGTTCATGTCCATGCGTCCCCGCCGCGCCTGCTGGTCTTCGGTGCCGTCGACTTCGCCGCGGCCCTCAGCCAGGCCGGCCGCTTCCTGGGCTACCACGTCACCGTCTGCGACGCCCGCCCCGTCTTCGCCACTCCCGCCCGCTTCCCGCACGCCGACGACGTGGTGGTCGACTGGCCCCACCGCTACCTGGAACGCACCGAGGTGGACGAACGCACCGCCCTATGCGTCCTCACCCACGACGCCAAGTTCGACATCCCCCTGCTGCGCCTGGCACTCGACCTGCCCGTCGCCTACGTCGGGGCCATGGGCTCCCGGCGCACCCACGACGCGCGCATGCGCCGCCTGCGCGAGCAGGGCGTCACGGAGAAGCAGTTGGCCCGGCTGCGTTCCCCCATCGGCCTCGATCTCGGAGCCTCCACACCCGAGGAGACGGCCGTCTCCATCACCGCGGAGATCATCGCCCAGGCCCACCACGGCACGGGTCGGCCACTGACCCAGATCACCGGCCCGATCCACCGGCCGTCGGAGCCGGCGAGCCACCGGTAGGCGGGCCCGGGCCGCGCGGACCGGTTCTGTCGGCTCGGGCAGGGACTCCGGTACGTGCGTCCCGCTTCGCCTCCCCAGCAGCGGTGCGAGTTGCCATCTCGGCCTCACGCTCTCGCCGACGTGGTCTGAAGCCGAGGGGCTGCTGTCACCCTGCGGTCTTGATACCAGTCCGGTATCAAGACGGCGTGGCGATGACACTCCGACTCCCCGACGACCTTGACGCGAAGCTCACCGAGCGGGCTCGTCGGGAGGGCCGCAGCAAACAGGAACTTGCCATTGAGGCCATCCGTGACGCCCAGAACCGGGCCGAGCTGAAGGTCGATGACGTTCTGGCCGAGCTCATGGACAGCGATGCGGAGATCCTGGGCCACCTGAAGTGACGGACGTGCGCCACATCCAGATCGACGAGATCCTGGCAATCGCCCGCACGGTCAACGGTACCGAGCACAGCGTGCGTGACATGGGCCTTCTGGTGTCGGCGATCGAGCGCCCCCGGACGAACGTGTTCGGAGACGAGTTGTATCCCGCGCTGCATGAGAAGGCTGCGGCACTGCTGCACTCCGTCGCCCGCAATCACGTGCTGATCGACCGCAACGAGCGCACCGCCTGGCTCGCCATGCGTGTCTTCCTGCGGTTCAACGGCGTGAGCGCCAGCGAACCGGCCGACGACTACGGGCGGCCGCCCGCAGGTGCGGGAAGACCGACACATTCGCCGTGCACAGGTTTCGCCAGCTCTGCGTTGAACTGAGCGCCGACCAGGAGGGACAGGTTGGACAGCCACAGCCAGACCAGGAGGACCACGACGCCCGCCAGCGAACCGTACAGACGGTCATACGTGCTGACATGGGAGGTGTAGACGGCGAATCCGAGTGAGACGGTCATCAGGAGCACCACCGCCAACGCGCCGCCGGGCGCCATCCTCCTGACAGGGCGGGAGGATGGCGGCCCTGACCTGTACAGGACGAGCACCAGGGCCACGGCGACCGCGGCCACGACCGGCCATCGCAGCGTGTCCCAGGTGACCCGCGGTCCGGTACCCAGATTGAGAGCCTGGCCCAGACGTCCGGCCAGACTGCCGGTGAGCACCAACGAGAGCGTCGACGTGAGGAGCAGGGAGATCAGGGCCAGGGCCGTGGCGACGATGCGGGGAGCGGTACGCCAGACCGGCCGGTTCGCGCTGGTCTGGTGCATGGCGTACAACGCCCGGCGGAAGACGCTCAGATAGCTGCATCCCGACCACAGGGCTCCAGCCCCTCCGACGAAGATCAGCGTCCATGCCGCTGACGCCTGTGCGGACATCTGCCGCAGGGTGCTGAGCAGCAGAGCGCGGGACGCGGCCGGGGCGGCCTGCGTCATGCGGTCGATGACATCCGGCTTGGCCGTGGGCATGGTCAGACCCAGGATCGAGAGGAGCACCAGCAGTAACGGGAACAGGGCCAGGACCGCGTAGTAGGTCAGCGCGGCGGCCCAGTCCGTGATGTCGTCGTCCCAGACAGTCACCGGCGTCCGGCGCAACGCCGCCCACCATCGAACCGTGTGACCGTCTGCATCGTCCATGACGGGGATGCTCTCACCCTCCATCCTCGAACCACCACCGTGCCATGCGGTGCGGCACCGCCCGGGTCCGATGGCGCGGAGGACCGTTGGCGGTCATGGTCCGCTCACGCTCCCGTGTCATCGACATCACGTTTCTTCGTCCGGTCCCTCCCAGGCTGCATGGCCGACGTGGGAGGGGGCATTCCACAGTGCGGCGCCATGCCCCCCAAGCCGTGAAAGAAACGCGACTTTTATGTGTTTGTGAGTGCGAGTTAAGAGCATCCGTCGGCCAGGAGGTTGATGACAATGGTTCCCCTGCTTCTCGTTCTTCTTCTGGCTCTGATCCTCTTCGGTGCGGGCTTCGCGCTGAAGGCTCTCTGGTGGATCGCCGTCATCGTGCTGGTGGTGTGGCTGCTGGGATTTGTGGTCCGGCCCGCCGCGAGCGGCGGACGTAAGGGTCGGTGGTACCGGTGGTGACCCGCACCGTCGACTGAGGACGACAGGGAGCGGCGCCGCACCAGGCGCAGTGGCGCGTGTGTCCGAGGGGGGTGGGCCCGGCCTGGGACGGCCGGGCCCACCCCCTTCACAATGCCGTGAGGACGGCGTGAGGTTCACCCCTGTTTGACAGAACCTGTTGGGGTATGCGTCCTGTTCCAGTCCTTGACTCGCGGGACCGGCGACAGAGAGGGCAGCAAGAGCGCGTGGTGGATCGGGTGCGGAGCGGTTGGGTATGGCGGGTGCGGAGCGGTTGGGTATGGGCGGAGCGCGCGTGGAGTTCGCCCGGGCATGAGCGCAGCACAGCCCTGCTGGTCGGAAAGAGCGCGCTGGCGGCGACGCTGGCGTGGTGGATCGCGCACGATCTGCTGAACGCGCAGTCGCCGGCGTTCGCCCCCTTCTCCTCGGTGCTGGTCATGAACGTGACGATCTACAAGTCCGTGTGGCAGAGCCTGCGTTACGTCGCCGCGGTCATCATCGGAGTGGCCGTCCAGGCGGCGATCGGCTTCACAGCCGGCCCCGACCTGTTCGCCTTCGTCGTCGTCGCTCTCATCGCGTTGACGCTGGCGCAGTGGCCGGCTCTGGGAGAGCAGGGTTCCCAGGTCGCGACGGCTGCGTTCTTCGCCTTCTCCACCTACGCGGCAGCCACCACGAATGCCGACAGGGCCCTCCAACTCGGGCAGATCATTCTTCTCGTGCTCGTCGGCTGCGGCCTCGGCCTGATGGTGAACCTGTGCATCGCACCGCCGCTGCGCCATCACAGTGCCGAGCAGGGCCTGCGCACCCTGGCCGCTGCGATGGAATCGCTGCTGGACGACATGGCGGACGGCCTGGGCAGCGGCGAAATCGATGTCGAGCGTGCTGAGCACTGGCGTGCGGCGGGGGAGCGCGGGCAGCGCGCGGTCGGGCAGGCGCGTGCCGGGATGAACGCGGCGGAGAACAGCCTGCCGTTCAACCCCCGGCGCTTGCTGCCCGCCAACCGCGGCCATCTGGCCTTCGGCCGCTACCGTCGGACCCTGGACGCCATGGAGCGTGCCGTCTACCAGTTGGGGTCCCTCACCCGCAGCCTCGGCAGATGGCGCGAGACGGAGAGCACCTACACCTACACCCCCGTCCTTGAGGCATATGCCGACTTCGCCCTGCACCTGCGCGACATCGCTCATGTCATCGCGGAAATCGACAGCGACACCCTCGCCGACCAGGCCGAGGAGCTGTGTGAACTGGCCACTCTCGCGCAGAAGGCGCTGCAGAAGGTTCTGGACGCCGCGGAGGAGTACGGGCTGCCCCTCGCGGACGTCTCCCGCCCGTACGGTGTCCTGGTCGTCGAGGCCACCCGCTTGATGGAGGAATTCCAGAACACCTGCGAGGTGCTCCAGGACACCGCCGACGACTGATGCTTGGTGTGTTCGCCTCTCGTGACGCCCTTCCGATGACGTGTCATGTGGAGTGCTGGGCGGTGCGGGAGCCTGCGGCAAAGGGCTTCTGGCGTCCCGTGGGTTCCGTCAGGCGGCGTCAGGGACGGCTGATGTACTGCTGAGGGTGTACGCCGGGGCACTCCGCCACACGCGCGCAGGCCGCGACGGATTCCAGCAGCTGGTAACGGGGCCCGCTCGGGCCCTCGGTCCGCACGGCGAAGGATTGCACGAGCAGGCGCGGCGCGTCGAGGACGTCGGCACGGGGCATACCGCCGCCGGAGCACACGTCCTCGGCGGCCTCCAGGCCGCACCCCTCACTGAAGGCCGATGATCGCCGCAGCACCGTCTGTTCCCGGGGGCCGAGCAGGCTCCATCTCCAGTCGAGCGTGGCCTGAAGCGTCCGGTGCCGCGAAGGGGAGTCCCGGTAGCCGCTGTTGAGCACCTTGAAGCGGTGGTTGAGACGGTCGTTCAGTTCCCTGATGCCCAGGGAGCCGACCCGGATGGCGGCCGGCTCCAGGGCCGGGCAGGATGCCGTCAACCGTCCCCCACCGAGCCCCAGTTGCCGTACGTATGTTCACCCAGCGGTTCAGCTCCACACCGCTGGGCGCCCGTCTCGCCCGGCACCTCGCTTGTACCGGCTGCACGGCTGGGGCTTCCCGTACGGATCGGCGGTCTCCGACAACGCCGCCCTGATCGTCGCCGATTGGCCGCGAACGCCGTCACGCACGGCCGCGTACCGGGGCGCGACTTCGAGCTCCAGCTCACGCTGCGCGGAGGGGAAGAGGCGTCACGCCTGAGCCCCGGACCAGGCGCCCGCGCGGACATCGACGACCAGCCCACACCCCGACCCGCGCCCGTCCTACGTATCGAAGTCTCCGACACCCGTGGCGAGTGCCGCCCGCCCCGGGCCGGGGAGATCGCCGTCCCGGACACCTCCGCCGTCGGAGGGCGGGGCTCGTCCTCGTCGACGCGTTGGCCGACCGGTGGGAGGTCCTGGACCGGGTGCCGGTCGGTAATACGGCGTACGCGCCGAACTGGACCTGCCGCACTGACATGGCGCTCCGCTGTCGACTGACGCTCGCTCAGCCCCGGGAACTGCCCAGCCCTTGCGGCTCGCCGCTGCCGTCACCACGGCGCGCACACCAAGTTTGGCGCATGCCTGTTCAAGGTTTACGGGGCATCGTCCATATTCTTCAAAACACGCATCCTGCCTGGGGCGTACAGGCCACACTGTGTGCATGGACCTGACGCACGAAGAGGTTGGGAATTCGTCCGCCGCCTCCACCGAGCTAGTCATTTTGGTGCACGGAACTTTCGCCGGTGATAAATCAGCACAAGACGTTGGTGAGCGCTGGTGGCAGCGAGGGAGTCGTACTTGGATCTGGCTGGAAGAGAACCTGCCTCCCTCGGTCAGCCTGCCAGAAGCCGACGTGCGCCTTTTCCACTGGAGCGGCTCTAACGCTCAGTCAGAACGCCTGGCCGCCAGTGTGAGACTCCTCGCTCTGCTCATGAGGCTCGAAAAAGACGGCAGAAGATATCATCTGGTCGGTCACAGTCACGGCGGGTCCATAATCTGGGAATCGCTGGTTTCAGCCCAAGTCATAGTGGACCAGCCAACAGAGCATGAGATTTCTCGCGACCTGTGGAATCTCTTGGAGTCGAATGAGGTTGTTCCATCGGACGGGATGGTGACAGTCTATGAGCCCCCTGGTCGCGCATATTGGAAACAAAGAGAATCCGTAAGAAGGGATGTAAGGGGACTCGCTGAACTAGTAAGCCTTGCCAGTTGGACGACGGTGGGGACCCCTTTTCTTCGCTTCCTGCCGAGTAGTAGATTTTTTTCTCGCGGGTGGTCAAGCGCGAAATTTACCCTGTCGGTCAAGCCTTCCAGCAGGCGCTATTGGAACTGGGTCGACAACATCTCCGCACTGTTCGGAATCTCCACTTACATTATTCCTGTTTACGTTGTCCTTGGCCTGTTCATCGATGAGCTTTATAGACCAGATGGCGCCCTGCTCGTGGCGATAGCAGTCATTGTCTTCACCTTGAGGATCATTACCGGAGTCATGGATGCACAGGTGGAGTTGTCCAGCACCGTTTTACTGCGAGAAGATGCGGGCCTCAGATGCTTTTCCCGGTTCCACGACAGATGGCTGGGGCTGTGGGCAGAAACAGACGAGGCTGTACTTCTGCTGCGAAATACTATTACCGGCCCCGACTATGACTATCGGTGGCTTTGCCTGCCTGTCAAAAACCGAGACCCCCAAACCTTCGGTAATCGCGTCCCTCCTTTTCGCGTGCCACGGATGAAGCTCCGGCCGTCGAATCTCGTCATTGGCTTCATACCTCGCCTGCCGTACAAGCCGAGACTGGATTTCCATACAGTCAAGAAGGTTATCTATTCCGCATTCAATAAACTAATCGCGCCCCGATTGTCCGAGGTGCTAAATCGAACTCTTCTGAATTCCGTGCAGGGGAATGACATACCAGGCCTTTCTCTCGCCTACGCATCACCGTGGCCGATACCCGTCGCGGATCCTCCGTCCGGCCTGCCGGAGTACCTCTCGAACCGGTTGGAGCAGAAAGCCAGCAATTCCTTGGGACGTGCGGGTTCACTCTTGCGTGAGGTGGCGGTACAAGAGACGCTGGATGGATTTTCGCGCGACACGGGGAATGGCGCAAAGCTGGCAAATGTCCAGCCGCTGGTGCATACTTCCTATTTTGAGAATGTGGAGGTCCTGTCGATGATCGCATCCCACATTGCCGGGTTGGCCGGAGTGGAGGGAGAGCGCCCGGCGCCTTCCACGGGATTCGCGCACATCGATTCCTGGATGCTCGAATCCCGTGCAACCGTCATGCGAAAGGCCGCGGATTCACTCGGTGCACTTTCGCAAAATTGACGACAGTCATCACCAAACTGGCGCACCAATGTGAAGGAGTGAGGGTTGGCAATGGATCTGGTGCTCGACCCGCCGCGCGGAGTCGCGCCGATCCTCCTGGGCACGACGCTTGACGACGCGCTCGCCGCGTTGCCCGACTGGGGCGAGCCCCGTGTGGTGCGGCGCCCGAGCCGGAACTCGGCGAAGGCGTCCTGGACCCTCGACCACGTTGTCGTGCAGGCCTTGGTCGAGGGAGGGATCCACATCACCGCGATCGAGCTGTGGTGGCCAGGTGAGGGCCGCACATCCAGCACGCGCGTCCTGCTCGGGGGTGATGAGGTGTTCACCAAGCGCCAGGTTGTCCGACTCGTCGCGTTCGGCCCACGTCGTAATCGGCGTGGAGCGCTGGGGCATGCCGAAGGAACCCGAGGACGACACCAAGGCGTTGAAGGACGCCTACGCGACCGTGGCCCACTCCTTCTCGCTGGCCATGGCCAAGGAACTGCGCTGCGAGAAGAACGGCGGGCTTCCCGCGCGGCCCGTACTGGATCCCGCGTAGCCGTCGACGTATGCGGAGACGACACTGGACGCCGGCTCAGAGGCCGTGCAGCCGGTGCAGGTAGTCGTATGCGCTGGGGAGCGTCTCCAGGAGATTGCGCTGCTGGCGCTTGACGGTCTCGAAGAGCGGTTGAGCCCCGGCCACCGACTCGGGTCTGTGGGCCAGAGCCGGCAGCGGCGCGTCCGGAAGCAGGCCCAGGCCGGTGAGGACGCAGTAGTAGCCGCCGTTGGTGCTGAAGTGCCGTGCGTCCGCATCGAGTTCGCCGTAGTACGTGGACTCGTCGGAGTGGGGGGAGCGGACCGGCAGGCCCGCCCGGTAGGCGGCGACCTTCTCCGTGAGGGTTTCCGGGAGCGTCAGCTCCTTGTGGGCCTGCCAGAAGGGGGTGTCGTCGCGCGGCGCGCCGTGGAAGTGCGCCTGGATGAAGTCGCGGGTGTCGTCGAACATCACCGCGACCTCGTGGTTGAAGCGGTCGGTGAGCGCCGGGTTGAAGGCGCGGTCCGGGAAGTGCTTGGCGAGCAGGTGGAGCGCGGCGGTGATGAAGTGGATGCCGGTCGACTCCAGGGGCTCCAGGAAGCCGGCGGACGGGCCGATGCTGACGACGTTCTTCACCCAGGCGCGCTCGTTGCGGCCGATCCGGTACCGGACGTGCTCGAACTCCGTCGTCGAGGGGTCGAGGTCCCACAGCTCACAGAGCTCACCGGTGGCCTCCTGTGGGGTGGCGAACCTGCTGGAGTAGGCGTAGCCGGTGCCGAAGCGGCCGAGCATCGGGATCTTCCAGGCCCAGCCCGAGGGCATCGCGATGGCCGAGGTGTACGGCTCGACGCCGTGGGCCGCGTCGTCGTGCGGCACGGCCGTGGCGATCGCACTGTCGCACAGCAGGCGGTCGCTCATGTCGATGAACGGCTCTCCCAGGGCCTGGTTTATCAGCAGACCGCCAAAGCCGGAGCAGTCCACGAAGAGGTCGGCGTCCAGCACCCGGCCCGACGTGGTGTGCAGGGCTGACACATGGCCGCGGCTGTCCCTGGCGACGCCGGTCATCTCGTCCTCGACGCGCCGCACCGCCAGCTTCTCGGTCGCGAAGCGGCGCAGGAAGTCCGCGAAGAGGTGGGCGTCGAAGTGCCAGGCGTAGCGAGTGGCGGGGCGGCCGTCGAGCCAGCGCGGGGACTTCATGGCGTCCATGAGGGGCGGCTCGCGGAAGCAGGCGTAGTCGAAGGGCTCCGTCGTGGCGCCGTCATGATGCCGCTTGAACCAGTACTGCGACAGCGGCGTCCGGTCGTAGTCGGGCAGCAGGCCGAAGGGGTGGTAGAAGTGGTCGGCGCCGCCGGCCGGGAGTTCGCGGGCGCCCGCCGCGCCCGCGCCGTCCGTACGCCAGTTGACGAACCGCGTCCCCATCGTGAAGCTCGCGTCGCACGCGCGCATCCACTCGTCCTCGTTGACGCCGAGGAAGTCGAAGAAGGCGCGCTGCAGGTTCGGGACGGTGGCCTCGCCCACGCTGACCCGTGGCGGCGCCGGGGCCTCCAGGACCGTGACGTCCACCGTGCCCTGCAGGGCCTTGCCGAGGTAGGCGGCGGTCATCCAGCCGGCCGTCTCGCCACCGAGGACGACGACTTTCTGGACGCGTGCGGCGGCGCCGGTCATGTGAGGTCCCTCTTCCGGGCGGGGTGTCAGCTCGATTCCCCAGGCTCGGTGCCGCTTCTATGACGCAGCTATAGGCGCAGCTGTACGTGCTGCCCCGCGCGTGTACGCGGTGGTGCGGGCCGTCCTGGAGACAGCCGGTGCCGGGCCGGTGGGCCGCGTTCGACGGACGGCGGGGCGGGGCCGAAATCGAAGCAACATCGCCGCAATAAGGCCCGTCCTTAGCGTTCTTCCTGTCGCACCGCAGCGGCGCCGCACGGATTCAAAACACCGGAGGATAAATCGATGCGCAGCACCCGTACTGGTCTTGCAGCCGTTCTCGTCACCATGGTCGCGGGCCTCGGCCTGACGCTGGGAACGGCCGGCCAGGCAGCGGCAAGCGAGCACACCACCGTCGCCGTGCGGGACACGACCGAGAGCGAGGTCCCGTGGACCCGTACCGTGCCCGGTCTGCTCGACCTGGCCCTCGGGGCCATCGGCGGTATCACGGACGGAGAGGTCCCGTGGACCTGATCCTCCCCGCAGACTTCCGGTGCCCGAGGCCGCCGTTCACGGCGGACTCGGGCACCGCGCGCGTGCCGGGTCAGCCCTCGAGTATCAGCGCCAGCTCCTCGGCCGCGATCGGCCGGGCACCCGGCGCGCCCACCACGGCCACCGCGCGGTCCATCCGGTCCCGCCAGATGTGCGCGCCCAGCGCGTCGAACACCTCACGTGCGGCGAGCAGCCGGTGTGCCGCGTCGGGGGTGCCGTGGACGGCCAGGGCGCAGCCGACGTCCGCCTCGATCCTCGCCTGGAGGAAGCGGTCCTCGACCTCCTTCGCCACCTCCAGAGCTTGTTGCAGCACGGTCTGCGCGTCCTCCGAGCGGCCCTGCCGCCACCGGGCCTCGCCGATCCCGCGCAGGGCGTGCGCCTCGCCGAGCCGGTCGCCCTCCTCGCGGGTGAGGGTCAGCACCTTGTAGCAGGCTTCCTGTGCCCCGGCGGGATCGCCCTGCCGCAGCAAGGCCTCCGCGAGCCGGTAGGTGTTCTGGGTCTCGCCCCGTACGGACCCGGCCTCCCGGCTCTTGGCTATCGCCTCCGAGCACAGGGCGATGCCCACAGGCACGTTTCCTCGCTCCAACGCGAGTTGTGCCAGCAGCCCCAGGACATGGGACTCGCCCGCGATGTCACCGGTCTGACGGAAACCCTCCAGAGATTCCTGGGCGCCGAGCGCGGCCTCGTCCAGATCGCCGGAGAAGCGGGCACACAGGGCCAGGTTGCGCAGCGTCACAGCCCGGCCGTGCACCTCTCCGCACGCGTCGAACAGCGTCAGTGAGCGCAGCAGCCATGCCTTCGCCTCCTCGTACTGGCGCTGGTAGATCGCCAGCGTTCCCAGCGAGCGCAGCATCGTCGCCTCGCCGAGCCGGTCCCCGGTGCGCTCCGCCGCGGCCAACGCGTTCTGGGCGCAGGTCCGCCAGTCCTCCAGGTAGTTGTGCGCCTCGAAGAGGGTGGTGCTGTTGACGGTCAGGCCCCAGGCGTACGCCGAACGATCGGTTCCGGACGCCTGGCCGATGACATCGGCGAGCGCGGTCCGCTCCGACTCGAACCACGCCATCGGGTCGTCCAGCAGCTCGTCCACCAGCTCAGGCGGCAGCGCGAACCGCTGCACCGGTCCGTACACCACCGAGTGGTTGCCGCCGTATGCCCGTTGGCGCGCCGCGTCCGCCAGCGTCAGCCAGCCGCCGTACGCCCGTTCCAAAGCCGCTCCGCGCTCCTCCGCGCTCTCCTCCGCCTGCGCGCGCTCCCAGGCGAACAGCCGCAGCAGATCCTGGAAGCGGTACCGGATGGCGGATCCGGGGGTGGACACGACCTCGAGGAGCTGGGCGTCCACGAACTGCTCGATGAGGTTCTCGGCCTCCACCGTGTCCGTGTCGAGCAGGGCCGCACCGACCCAGGCGGCGAAGTCGGGCACGGTCAGCAGCCCGAGCCGCCGGTACAGCAACTGGGCGGCGGGCGGCAGATCCCGGTAGCTCAGCTGGAAGCCGGCGCGCACGCCGCCCTCGCCCGGGCTCAGCTCGTCCAGCCGCCGCCGTTGGTCCTCGAGCCGGGCGACCAGACTCCGTACCGACCAATGCGGTTTGGCGGCCAGCCGGGCGCCGGCGATCCGCAGGGCCAGTGGCAGCCGGTCGCAGAGCACACCCAGCCGCGCGGTGGCGGCCGGGTTGGCGCTGATCCGGTTCTCCCCGGCGATCCCGGCGAGCAGGGCGGTCGCCTCCCCCGCGGCCATCGCGTTGAGCCCGATCTGCAGGACGGCGTAGTCGCCGAGCAGGTCGTCCATGAGGTCGCGTCCGGTGATCAGCACACAGCAGCGGCCGTTGCCGGGCAGCAGCGGCCGGATCTGCCTGAGCGAGCGGGCGTTGTCGAGGACTATCAGCACCCGCTTGCCGCCCAGCACACTGCGGTAGAGCGCGGCGCGTTCGCCGGGGTCGGCGGGGATCTGCGGCGCGGGCACCCCGAGAGCGCGCAGGAAGCGGTCGAGCGTGGTGGCGGGGGAGACCGGCTCGTCCTTCTCGTCGTAGCCGCGCAGATCCGTGAAGAGCTGCCCGTCGGGGAAGCGGGCGGCGATCTGGTTCGCCCAGTGGACGGCGAGCGCGGTCTTGCCGACGCCGCCGATGCCGCTGATGGCCGCCATGGTCAGGGGCGACTGACCGAGCCGCTCGTCCAGCATCCGGTCCAGCGCGCTCAGTTCCTTGCCGCGGCCGGTGAACGAGGCTGACTCGACGGGCAGTTGGGCCGGCACGTTGGAGGCGGGAGCGGGCGTCGGGTCGGCGGGCGGCTGGGTGAGTTCGGGCGAGTCCTGGAGCACGAGGTCGTGCAGCCCCTGCAGGACCGGCCCGGGCTCGATGCCCAGTTCCTCCACGAGCAGGCGCCGGCCTTCCCGGAAGACGGCCAGGGCCTCGGCCCGCCGTCCCGACCGGTACTGGGCCAGAATCAGATGGGCCCTGGCCTGTTCACGCAGTGGATGTTCCGTGACCAGGCCGGACAGTTCGGGAAGCAGGGCGTGGTGGCGGCCGAGTTGCAGCCGCAGTCCGGCGTATTCCTCGACCACGTCCAGCCGCAGCTCCTCAAGCCTGGTGGCTTCCTGCTCGACCCGGTTACCGATCACGCCGTCCAGGGCCCGGCCACGCCAGAGGGAGAGGGCCTCCTCGAAGACGTCACAGGCCTCGACGGTCTGGCCGCTGCGGGCGATCTCGCGGGCGCGGCTCACCTGCTCCTCGAAGTCCACGACGTCGATGCGGTGTTCGTGAGGGTTGACCATGTATCCGGGGTGCGAGGTCACGATCAGGTCGTTGACGTCGGCTGCTTCCTTGAAAACCTTGCGCAACGCGGCCACACAGATGGCGATCTGGTTGCGCGCGGTGGTCGGAGCGCCCGTCGGCCACACGGCGTCGATGAGGCTGTCGACCGAGACCACACGACCGGCGGCCAGGAGAAGCACCGTCAGCACGGTGCGCTGCCGCGGTCCTCCGAGTCTGAGAGGTGCGCCCTTGAGCTGTACCTCCAATGGCCCAAGAAGCCTGAAAACCACCTGTTGCATCTGTAGAACCCCCCTGGTTCACCGCGCACCCCCCAGGTGTGCCTTTCATTGTGAACAGTTACCGGCCAGTAGATCCACCTCCCGATTCACCGTGCAGGGACTGTTTTTGGTCATCGCCGGGCGCGATCGGCGCAGGAGGCTTTCGGCCCCCGGCGGTGAGCCGCGCTATAGAGACGGCGGGGTTTCGTCATATGTCCCGCGCCGAGCCTGAGGACGCCTCCGGAATCCCGGCGGCGTCTTCGCCTCCCGGAGGTCTGTGATGAACCGTCGTATCGCGCCCGTCCTCGCCGTGGCGGCCCTGGCCGGCGTCGTGTCCCTCGCGAGCCCGGCCCCCGCCGCCCCCGCGGACAAGTCGCAGGTGCTGAGTGGCTGGACCCAGACGAGCGCCGCCGGCCAGAACTCCTGGATCGCGGCACGTCAGAGCCAAAGTGCCTGGTCATCGTACGGTTTCGACTGGTCCACCGACTACTGTTCCTCGTCCCCCGACAACCCGTTGGGCTTCCCCTTCGAGACCTCCTGCGCGCGCCACGACTTCGGCTACCGCAACTACAAGGCGGCCGGCTCCTTCGCCGCGAACAAGGACCGCCTCGACAGTGCCTTTTACGCCGACCTCAAGCGCGTTTGTGCGGCGTATTCAGGCGTGAAGCGCACCACCTGCGACGCCACGGCGTGGACGTACTACCAGGCCGTCAGCGCATTGGGCAGTTCCGTCGCCGTCGACGGTTCGGCCACGGTCCGGGGCGCCGGGTCTCCCGCCGCTCATTGACGACGTTGTCAATCCGTGGGGCGCTCCCGGCCGACTCTCGGCAAGGGGCGCCCTTTCGGACGATCGGCGCTCTTCGAAATGGCTGGAAAGGCAGCGGTCATGGACCCGTCCTCGTTCCCCTGGACAGGCCCTCCATATAGCAAGTGCGGCGACGAAATCAAACCAAAATTGGGAGAAAAAAGCGGCTCGTCAAGGTGGCTCATACAGCACACCTGACCAATCGCTGAACGGGGAACCATGGATTTCCACTTGCTCGGCCCGGTCGAGGCCAGACGCGAAGGCCAGCGGATCGCCATCTCGGGCGCGAAGATGCACACCCTGCTGGCAGCGCTGCTGCTCGCCAGGGGCCGGGTGGTGCCGGATTCGCGACTCAGTTCCCTGTTGTGGGGCGCGAACCCGCCGGCCACCATGCACGCCCAGATCTATACGTATGTCTCCCGGCTGCGCAAACTTCTGGAACCCGAGGTCTGCCTGGAGCGCCGGTCGCCCGGGTACGCGATCGTCACGGCCGGCAGCCGGCTCGACGTGGTGGAGTACGAGCGGCTCGACCGGCTCGGTCGGCAGGCCCTTCAGGAACGCCGCTACGACGAGGCGGGCACCCTGCTGCGGAACGCGCTGGATCTGTGGCGCGGCCCGGCGCTCGCGAACGTCACCGAATTCCTCGCGGACGAGGAAGCTCCGCAATGGCAGGAGGGACGCGCCGCCACTCTGGAGAACCGTCTGGAGGCCGACCTCGCCCTGGGCAGGCACCAACAGGTCACCGCCGAACTGACCCGGCTGGTCGCCGAGTTCCCGCTGCGTGAGCGCATGCGGGCCCAGCTGATGACGGCCCTGTACCGGTGCGGCCGGCAGGCCGAGGCCTTCCAGGTTTTCCACGAGGGCCGCAAGGTGCTCGCCGATGAGCTCGGTGTGGACCCCGGTACTGACCTGACGGAAACTCACCAGGCGGTCCTCTGCGGGAGCCTGGGCTGGGAGGCCGAGCCCGACACCGCCGCACGCACTCTCGGGCGTCCGGCCGCCGTGGCCCCGGTCGAGCTCACCGTGGTCCGCTCCGACCCCGAGGACCGGCCGCCCGCCATGCTGCCGCCGGACATCGCCGCGTTCACCGGCCGGGAACACGAACTGGCCGTCCTGCGCGAGCTGATCGTCCCCGGCCCGGACGCGGCGGCCGCCCGCCGGCCACGCCACTGCCTGATCACCGGGATGGCCGGGGTCGGCAAGACCGCCCTCGCCGTACGCGCCACCCACGAATACCAACAACACTTCCCCGACGGGCAGTTGTACGCCGATCTCGTCGACCGGGACGGCAGCGCGAAGGACCCGCGCCCGGTCCTGGTCCGGCTGCTGCGGGCGCTCGGCCACGAGGTGTCCGAGCGGATCTCGGGCGATCTCGACGAACTCGTACGGATCTACCGCACGCGCACCGCCGACCTCCGGCTGCTCGTCCTGCTGGACAACGCGGCGGACAGCGATCAGCTGGCCCCGCTGCTGCCCGCCAGTCCGCACTCCGCCACCCTGGTCACCGGCCGCGGCCATCTCGCCGTCGCCATGGGTCCGGTCAACCTCGCGGTCGGGCCCTTGGACGACAGAGCGGCGTTCGACCTGCTCTCAGCGATCGTCGGCGCCGGACGGTTGGCGGCCGACCCGCAGGCCGCCGCCCAACTCGTCCGCCACTGCGCCGGGCTGCCGCTCGCGCTTCGGACCGTGGGAGCCAAGCTCGCCTCACGACCGCACTGGACCCCGGCCCGGCTGGCCCGGCGGCTCGCCGACCCCGAGGGGCGGCTGCGTGAACTGAGCTTCGGCGACCTGGACGTCGACCGCACCCTGCGGGACTGGCTGCGGCGGGCGGACAACGAAAGCCACGAGGTCCTGTCGAAGCTGTCCGTACTGGGCGAGCGGCCGTTCTCCGCGGCCTCGGCCGCCACGGTCCTCGGCCTGCCGGACCAGCGCGCCGAGGATCTGCTGGAGCAACTCGCCGACGGCTCACTGATCGAACCACGCCGCTCGCCGGGGCGGATGGGGATCAGCGGCAACGGCGCGCTCCAGTACCGCTTCCACCGTCTCGTCCTGCTGTACGCGCAGGCGCCTCCCGTGGACCGGCCCGTCCGCGCCGTGCTGGCGCAGGCAGGCTGAGGGCGGCGGCGCTGTCGCCGGGCAGGCCGCCGATGGACTCCTTGCCCGTGCCGAGCCAGGAGCCGGACGTCATGGCGATTCCCGCGACCGACCGTGACCGGATGCGGGAACCGGTGCGGAGCGGCCGCCCTGCCACGCCTCGTCGCCCGGAGGCCGGGCTCGCGTCTACGACGCCTCGCGTGCGGCTTGCGTCGTGATGCCGGGTTCTGGGCGCGGTCCGCGGCTACGACGTCCCGAGGCCGCGAAGGTCTCCTCGGCGCGCACCGCGAGCCCCTGCGCCTCACCGCGCACGGTCCACCTTCCCTTCCGCAGTGGGGCACGGCGTGCTCTTCGTCCCGGTGGCCGGAGGCCCCCGGCGGTCGGACCGCTGCTCTTCCACGTGGACCCTTCGGCCCTTCACGCTGAGAGCCATCCGCAGGCCCCTTCGGGCCGGCGGATGGCTCTCAGCGTGTCCGCGCCGGACGGGCGCCCCTCCGAGGGTGCCCGTCCGGACATGCTCGTCGTCAGCGCGGCGTGCCACCGGCCGGCGCCGAGGCCGTTCCCCGGCAGATCTCCAGCACCGTCATGGCGATGGCCCCTCCCGGCCGGCCGAGCCGGTCGGCGTACCGCTTGATGATCTCGTTCTCGCGGCCGAAGGCGGTACGTCGCCCGCCCGCGGCGATACGGGCCTGCTGGACGGCACCGGAGAGTTCGCGCCGTCGGTCGAGCAGGCGCAGGATCTCGGCGTCCAGGCCGTCGATGCGGCTGCGCAACCGCGCGATGACAGCGTCGGTGTCCGTGAGCTCCTCGAGCGCCGGCAGGGTCTGCATGATGTGCTCCTTCTCGAAGGTGAGGTACGGGACGTACGGGAGGCTCAGCCGTTGACGGCGTCGGGCACCGGCTCGCTCGCCAGCGCCAGGAGCACGGACGCGGCGACCGAGGTGCCCGCCTTCTCCTGGGCCTCCCGCGTGCTCGCGCCCAGATGCGGGGTGGCCACCACGTTCTCCAGCCCGAACAGCGGGGAGTCGGTGCAGGGTTCGGTGGCGAACACGTCGAGGCCCGCCCCGGCGACCCGCCCCTCCTTGAGGGCCGCGTACAGCTCGTTCTCGTCCACGATCCCGCCGCGGGCGGCGTTGACGAGGCGCACGCCCGGCTTCATCGCCGCGAAGGCGTCGAAGCCGATCAGACCAAGAGTCTGCGGGGTCTTCGGCAGGTGCACCGTGATGAAGTCGGCCTCGGTCAGCAGCTCGTCCAGGGACACCAGCCGTACTCCGGCGCCGGCGGCGATCTCGGCGTCCACATACGGGTCGTAGGCGACGATCTCCATGTCGAAGGCGGCCAGCCGACGGGCGACCAACGCGCCGATCCGGCCGAAGCCGACAATGCCCAGCACCTTTCCGGAGAGTTCGACCCCGGTGAACCGGGAGCGCTGCCACTGGCCGGCCCGCAGCGAGGCGTCGGCCGGTGGCACCTGTCTGGCGACGGCGAGCAGCAGCGCGATCGTGTGCTCGGCGGCGCTCACGACGTTGGACGTGGGCGCGTTGACGACCAGGACGTTCGCGGCGGTGGCCGCGGCCACGTCCACGTTGTCCAGTCCGATGCCGGCCCGGGCGATCACCTTCAGGCGGCGGCCGGCCGCGATGGCCTCCGCGTCCATGGCGGTGGCCGAGCGGACCAGTACCGCGTCCGCGTCGGCGAGCGCGGCCAGCAGCGCCCGCCGGTCCGTGCCATCGACATGCCGGACGTCGACCTCACTGCCGAGGGCTTCCACGGTGGCCGGGGAGAGTTCCTCGGCGAGCAGGACGACGGGACGGTCGACGGGTCTCAGGGGTGCGGCGTCGGCGAACAGGGCAGGCGTGGCAGAGCTCATGGACAGCCTTCTCTCGGGAGTGGGCTCAGTCAGGAGTGCTCGGACGACAGGTGCTACTGCCGGGCACCGGCCAGGTCCAGTGCGCGAGCGCGCAGGGCCAGCCTGGCCGGAAGAACGCTGGAGACGAGCGCGAGGGCGAGCCCCGCGACCGCGGCGCTGCCGATCGCCGTCCACGGCATGCTCAGCGAGAGCGCCGAACCGGCGTCCAGGACGCGGCGGTTGATCAGCATCAGGCTCGCGGCCTGGGTGCCGGTGGTGACGAGCAGGGCGAGCACGGTGGCGGTCGCGGCGGTGAGGACCGCTTCCACCGCGACCATGGACAGGACCTGCCGGTCGTTGCCTCCGGTCAGCCGGAGGGTGGCGAAGTCCCGCAGCCGGTCGCCGGTGGACATCATCATGGTGTTGACGATCGCGATGAGGGCGTAGAGCAGGGCCGGGCCCAGGATGGCGATCATGGTGATCCAGTCGCTGCGTGCCCGGGGATCGTCGTCGCCGTCGCCCCACCGCTGGGTCGGAGTGACCTTCGCTCCGGCGGTGGCGGCCGACGGCGGAGCGGGCGCGCCGGACGCGGTGGAGACGAAAGCCGCGGTGGGCTGCTTGTCGCCGGTCAGATGCGCCGCCACCAGGGGGTACGGCAGCAGCACCTCGGCGAGGCTCAGCGGCGTCCTGACCAGGGCGACCAGTGTCACGGTGACGGGGGTGCCGTCGGCCAGGGCAGCGCCGAGACGGTCACCGACCCGCCAGCCGTTGGACTCGGCGAGGCCGCTGGAGACGGCGACGGTGTTGCCCTTCAGGCCGTCGAGCGAACCCCCCTCGGTCTTCAGCTTCCAGGTCCTGGCCGCGTCACCGTCGATGGCGGTGGCGGCGGTCGTACCACCGGTCATCCCGCCGCCCAGGTCCGAGACGAGCGTGGGGCGGATGGTGGTGGTCCGGCTGTCGGGCAGGTCCCGCAGCCGTCGCACCTGGGCCCCTGAGAGCGTGGACCCGCCGTCCGGCTCCACCACGTACTGCGCGCTGAGCGCCTCGCGGGACTGGACGGCCCTGGCCTCGCCGAACGTGAGCGTGGACCCCACCACGGTGCCGGTCAGGCCGATCACCAGGAACATCGGGGTCGCGGTGGACACCGTACGGCGCACCGCGGCCAGCGCGTTCTGCCGGGCCAGCAGCCCGACCGCGCCGGCCGCCAGCGGCACCGGCAGGGTCAGCAGCCGGACCAGCGGGGGCACGAACAGCGGGGCGAACAGCGCGAGCGCCATGATCGCCATGACGTCGATCAGCAGGGACCAGACCGGCAGGTTCTGCGGGTCACGCAGTTGCGGGTCCCGCTCCAGACCGGGAGGCATGGTGGCGAACAGCGCCAGCACCGTGGCGAACAGCGCGACATAGGCGACGGCCCACACCCAGCGGCCGAGCGTCATCACCTTGCCGTCCACCGCCGCGGCGCTGAGCGCCTCCACGGGGCGTACCCGGCCGGCCCGGCGGGCCGCGGCGTAGGCGCCGAGCACCGCCACCGCCACCTCGATCGCCGCGGCGATCAGCAGGGGCCCCGCCGAGAACTCGACGGTGAAGCCCTCCGGGGCGGCGCCGCGCGCCACCAGCCAGCGGGCGAAGAGTGGCGCGAGGGCCAGGCCGAGCAGGGTGCCGGCGACCGAGGCGACCAGCGAGACGACCACCGACTCGCCGATCACCAGCAGTCTGATCTGGCGCGGGGTGGCACCGACGGCCCGTAACAGGGCCGTCTCACGGCGCCTGCCCGCCACGGCGAAGGCGAACGTGGACGCCACGACGAAGACCGAGACGAAGCCGGACATGCCCGCCATGAACGTGAGCAGCTTCTTCAGGGACGGCGCCGTCGGATCGTTGTTCTCCAGCCCGGCCGACGTACTGACGAGCAGCCCCGAGGCGGCGATCAGGGCCACCCCCAGGGTGAGGGCGACGAACGAGCCGGCGAAGCCGAGCCACCGTTTGCGCAGGGTGGCCACCGCGACGGGCAGCAGGGTGGAGACCTTCCCCATCACTCGCCACCGCCCACGCGTGCCGGCGCCGAGCCCGCTTCCAGCCGGGCCATGTGCTCGGCCACGCCCTGCGCGGTCGGCCGCAGCATCTCGTCGGTGATGTGTCCGTCGACGAGGAAGACGACTCGGTCCGCGTACGAGGCGGCCACCGGGTCGTGCGTCACCATGATCGTGGTCTGCCCCTGCTCGTCCACCAGGGTCCGCAGCAGTTCCAGCACGGTCCGGCTGCTGCTGCTGTCCAGGGCGCCGGTGGGTTCGTCGGCGAACAGGACCTTGGGCCTGGTGATCAGGGCCCGGGCGATCGCCACCCGCTGTTGCTGGCCACCGGACATCTGGGAGGGCAGATGCCCGCCGCGCTCGCCGAGTCCCACCTGTGCGAGGGCGGCGCGGACCTCGGCCGAGTCGGGCCGGCGGCCCGCGAGCCGCAGCGGCAGCCCCACGTTCTGCTCCGCGGTCAGCGCGCCGAGGAGATTGAACGCCTGGAAGATGAAGCCGATCCGGTCCCGGCGCAGTTCGGTGAGGGCCTTCTCCCCGAGCGGGCCGAGATCCACGTCGTCCACGACCACCCGCCCGGAGTCCGGCCGGTCGAGTCCCGCCGCGCACTGCAGGAGGGTGCTCTTTCCCGAGCCGGAGGGGCCCATGATCGCGGTGAACGTGGTGCGTTCGAAGCCCACCGAGATCTCGTCGAGGGCACGCACCGCCGCGGAGGAGCCGGATGCATAGCACCTGCTGACCTGTTCGAGCCGGACTGCCTGATTGTCTGCCATGCGTCAACGCCTATCGAGTGATGTCGTGCCAGTCGGATGAACTCGCCATGGTCATGGGGCCAGTTCAGTAGCCGCCCCATTGGGCCAGCAGATCCTGTTCGCTGTCCGCCGGGATCGGCTCCAGCAGTCCTACCGCAGTTTCCCGACCCTCGGCGACGGCTTCGAGCAGCCGCACCATCTGGTCCAACAGCGCCTGCGCCTCGGCGGGTTGATAGAGATCCGGGAGATATCCCAGATGCAGTCCGAGGGTGGAGGTGTCGAGTCCGGGTACCGCCTGCATGCGCAGCGGATAGTGCGTGGCGTCCTCGCTGTCGCCGCCGACCAGACGCAGCCCGTCCGTCCGTGCGAGCAGGGTACCGGCGTCGAGGGGCGTGTTCTTGACCACCGTGGTGGTGTCGAAGAGCGGTCCGCTGCCGACCAGCCGCTGGATGTCGCCCAGCCCGAGGTGGTGATGGGGGATGAGCGCCGCCTGTTCCTCCTGGACCCTGGCGAGCAGCGTGAACAGTGACTCCTCGTCGTCCACCCGCACACGCACCGGCAGGGTGTTGATGAAGTTGCCGATCATCCGCTCGATGCCGGGAACCTCGGCCGGCCGTCCGGAGACGGTGGAACCGAAGACGACGTCGTCCTGTCCCGTGAGCCGCGCCAGCACCACGCCCCAGGCGCCCTGGACGGCGGAGTTGAGGGTGAGGCCACGCCCGCGCAGGCTCTCCTGGAGCCGGGCGGTGAGCTCCGCGGACAGTTCGGTACGCGCCGACTCCTGGGCCGCCCCTCCGCTGTGCCCGGGCGGACCGGCCGGCGCCACGAGGGTGGGGGCGGCCGGTCCGGACAGCGCGGCCGTCCACGCCTCCTGTGCGGCGGTACGGTCCTGTCCGTCCAGCCAGGACAAGTAGGCGCGCAGCGGCGGCGGTTGGGGCAGGGAGGCGTCCGTGCCCCGCTGCCCGTACAGGGTGAAGAGTTCCTCCACCAGCACCGGTACCGACCAGCCGTCCCACAGGATGTGATGGGCGGTCAGGACCAGCCGGTGGCGGGCCCCCGGCAGCGTGATGAGCAGCAGACGCAGCAGCGGCGGGGCCGCCAGGTCGAAGGCGCGCAGCCGCTGCTCGTCCGCGAGCCGGCCGGCCGCGGCCGCACTGTCCGTGGTGGTGGAGAGGTCCGCGTGCAGCCAGGGCAGGGGCACCTTTCCGTGCACCACCTGGACCGGCCGGCCGGTGTCCTCGTGCCGGAATCCCGAGCGCAGCGCGGGCTGCCGGGCCAGCAGCCGTTCGGCTGCGGACCGCAGGGCGGCAGGGTCCAGGGGGCCTTCGAGGTCGAGGCTGAGCTGAGTGGTGTAGACGTCCGCCTCGTCTCCGGAGAGCAGGGCGTGGAAGAGGAATCCCTCCTGGAGCGGGGTCAGCGGCAGTACGTCGAGAAGGTCCGGGTCCGAGCGCATCAGCAGCTCCGTCTCCTCCTCCAGCCCCGGGAAGGGCCCGCGGAGGAACGGATCGTCGCCGCCCGGCCGGGCTTCTCCGGCAGCTGCCGCACCCGGGCCTTCCTCGTCGGTCTGATCGGCGATGGAGGCCAGCGCCGCGACCGTGCGGTGGGTGAACACCTCCCGCACGGAGAGGACGAGTCCCGCCTCGCGGGCCCGGGAGACGAGCTGGATCGCCATGATGCTGTCGCCACCGAGGTCGAAGAACGATTCGTCGGCCCCGGCCCGGGCCACGTGGAGCACCTCGGCGAAGAGCCGGCACAGCACCGCCTCGCGGGCCGTGGCGGGCTCCCGGCCCGACTCGGCACCACTGAGATCGGGGGCGGGCAGCGCCTTGCGGTCCACCTTGCCGTTGGCGGTCAGCGGCAGCGCGTCCAGAGCGACGAAGGCCGACGGCACCATGTAGTCCGGCAGTGAGGCGCCGAGGAAGCCGCGCAGTTCGGTGGTGTCGGCGTCCGCGCAGACGACGTACGCCACCAGCCGCTTCGCACCGGGCTGGTCCTCACGGACCAGCACCGCCGCCTGGCCGACCCGCGGATGGGCGGCGAGCGCGGACTCGATCTCGCCGGGCTCGATCCGGAAACCGCGGATCTTCACCTGGTGGTCCGCCCGCCCCAGATAGTCGACATTGCCGTCGGGCCGCCTGCGGGCCAGGTCACCGGTGCGGTACATCCGCGACCCCGGCTCCCCGAAGGGGTTGGCGACGAACCGGTCGGCCGTCAGATCGGGTCTGCCGAGATAGCCGCGGGCCTCCCCGGCACCGGCGAGATAGAGCTCGCCCGCCGTGCCCACCGGCACCGGCTGGAGGTGGCCGTCCAGCACGTAGAGCCGGGTGTTGGCGATCGGCCGGCCGATCGGTGCGAGGACGGGCCCCTCCAGCGGAGCGCTCATGCTGGCGCACACCGTGGATTCGGTCGGACCGTACGCGTTGATCATCCGCCGGCCCCGGGACCAGCGGTCCACCAGATCCGGAGCGGTGGCCTCGCCCGCCACGACCAGCGTCGAGCCGGGCGGCAGGCTGTCCTCGGGCATGACGGGAAGTGCCGAGGGGGGCAGCGTCACATGGGTGACGCGGTGCTCGGCGATCAGCGCGGCCAGCGTCGGGCCCGGCAGCAGCCGGTCCGCGTCGGCCAGTACCGCGCAGGATCCGGTGAGCAGGGCCATGCACAGTTCCCAGACCGCCGCGTCGAAGCTGGGCGAGGCGAACAGCAGCACCCGGCTGCCGGGGACGACGGCCAGTGCCTCCCGCTGTCCGGCGACCATGGAGGCGATCCCGGAGTGGGTGACGACCACCCCCTTGGGCCGACCGGTGGATCCCGAGGTGTAGATGAGATACGCGGGGTGGCGGGCATCGCGCGGACGGGTCGGCTCCGGGCCGGTGTCTCCGCTCGCGTCCGTACGGGGTGGCTCCAGGCCGGTGTCTCCGCTCATGTCCGTACGGGTCGGCTCCGGCCCGGCGTCACCGCTCAGGTCCGTACGGTCGATGAGCAGCCGCGGTGCGTCACTGACGGGCAGCGGCCCATCGGCCACCGCGCTGCTGGTGATCACCAGTGCCGGGTCGGCGTCGTCGAGCATGTACGCCAGCCGGTCGGCGGGATAGCCCGGGTCGAGCGGCACGAACGCCGCGCCCGTCTTGAGGACGGCCAGCTGGGCCACCACCAGATCCACCGAGCGCTCCAGCGCGATGGCGACGAAGCGCTCGGGAGCGGCACCGCGCTCGGCCAGCAGCCGGGCCAGCCGGCCCGCACGGGCGTCGAGTTCGGCGTACGTGAGCGTGGTGGCGCCGTGCACCAGGGCCACGGCCTGCGGGGTACGGGCCACCTGGGCCTCGAACAGGCCGGGGATCGTGGCGCCGGGGAGCGCGTCCGGCACCTCGCTGTCGTTCCAGCCCGTCAGCAGCTTCTCGCGGGCGGCCGGGGAGAGGACGTCGAGGCGGCCGACGAGGGTCTCGGGCCGCTCGGCGACCGTTCGCAGGACCCGCAGCAGCATGTCGGCGACCGCGCCCGCCTCGGTGCGGTCCAGCAGATCCGGCTGGTGGTCGAGACGGAAGCTCAGCCCGTCATCGGTCGGCCGGGCCACCAGGCCCAGCGTGTAGTGGACGGCGTCATGGCCCCGCACGTCGTCCAGCGTCAGCCCGCTGCCCGCGGTGGTCGCGGCGAGCGCGGCCACATCGAGGGGATAGTTCTCGAACACCATCGCCGTGTCGAACAGCGCCCCGATTCCGGCGAGTTGCTGGATCTCGGCGAGGCCCAGGTGCTGCCGGCCCAGGAGCGCGGACTGTTCCTGCTGCATCCGTGCGAGCAGCGACTCCAGCGGCTCGGACGGATGCAGACGCAGTCGGACCGGCAGGGTGTTGATGAACAGGCCCACCATGCCCCCGACCTCCTCCAGCTCCGGCGGACGTCCGGAAACCGTCGCGCCGAAGACCACGTCGTCCCGGCCGGTGAGGCGGGCCAGGACCAGCGCCCAGGCGCCCTGGAGCACGGTGTTCATGGTCAGCCCGGCGGTCCGGGCGCGGTTCGCCAGGGCGTGGGCGCAGTCGGCGGGCAGGGTGAACTCCAGCCGCTGCGGCACCTGCGGGGTCCGGTCCGGCTCCGCCTGGCGTACGAACGTGGGCTCCTCGAACCCGGAGAGCGCCTCGCGCCACGCGGCGCGCGCGGCCTGCTGGTCGGTGCCCGCCAGATGGGTCAGGAAGTCCCGGTAGGGGCGCACGCGGGGCAACGCGGACGGATCGGCGCCGGCCGTGTACAGGGTCAGCAGCTCACGGATGAGAATCGGCATGGACCAGCCGTCGAGCAGCAGGTGGTGGTTGGTGAGCACCAGCCGGTGGCTCAGTGGACCGAGCCTGACCAGGGTGAGGCGCAGCAGCGGCGCGCGGTCCGGCTCGAAGCCCACGGCGCGTTCACCGGCCGCCAGGGTGTCGGCGGCCGCGGCCCGGTCGCCGACCGGAAGTCCGGTCAGGTCCACTTCGGTCCAGGGCAGGTCGACGTCGGCGGGGATGAGCTGGACCGGCTGCCTCAGGCCCTCGTGATGGAACTCCGCGCCCAGGTTCGGATGCCGATCCAGGAGAGTGCGGGCAGCGGTCAGCAGCAGCCCGGCGTCCAGCGGTCCGCCCAGGTCGAGTTCGAGCTGTGCGGTGTAGACGTCGCTGTCGCCCGCCTGAAGGCTGTGGAAGAGCAGCCCCTGTTGCAGCGGGGAGAGCGGCAGCAGATCGACCAGGCCCGGCCTGCGGTGTTCGAGCAGCTCGATCTCGGGCTGGGAGAGCCCGGTTGGGGCGACGTCCGACGGGGAGCGTCCGCCGGCACCCGGCAGGGAGGCCTGCCGGGCCAGGGCCCGCAGCGCGTCGAACCACGCGGTCGCGAACTCCGTGACCTCGTCCTCGTCGAGGATCCCGGATGCCCAGCTCCACCTGGCCACCAGTTCGGGTCCGTCGGGCCCGTCCTGGGTCAGCGCGTCGAGCTCCAGCGCGTGCCCGAGCGGCATCCCGTCGTCGCCACCGGGGATGCCGTCCTCGATGCGGGGGACGACGGCCCAGTCGGCCTCCGCTCCAAGCGCCGCGAAGCGGCCCAGGTAGTTGAAGCCGAGCTGGGCCGTGGCCAGCGGAGCGAGGTGCTCGGCCGTCGTGGGGTTGAGGTGACGCAGCAGCCCGTAGCCGATTCCCTTGTCGGGTACGGCGCGCAGCTGCTCCTTGACCGCCTTGAGTGCCGCGCCGGGGTCGGTGGAGACCGCGTCGAGCAGTACGGGATGCAGGCTGGTGAACCAGCCGACGGTACGGGAGAGATCGGTGCCCGGTGCGGCGGACTCCTCCCGGCCGTGACCCTCGAGATCGACCAGGACCTGTTCGCCGCCCCGCCACCGCCGGTACGCGAGCGCGAAGGCGGCCAGCAGGACGTCGTTGACCTCGGCGTGGAAGGCGGTGGGCACCGCGGTCAGCAGGGGCCGCGTCACCTCGGCCGGCAGCCGCAGCGTCAGCCGTCCCGCCGTGCCCAGCACATCGCGTGCGGGGTCCAGTGAGCGGGCGCCCAGCGGCTGTTCCGGGCGGGTCAGTATCTCCCGCCAGTAGGGGAGTTCGGCCTCGCGCTCGGGTGAACTCGCGGCCTCCGTGAGCCGCCGCGACCAGGTGCGCAGCGAGGTGGCGACAGGCTGGAGCCGCGCTGTGCGGCCCTGCGCGACGGAGGCGTACGCCTGGGCGAGGTCGGGGGCCAGCACCCGCCAGGAGACCCCGTCGACCACCAGGTGGTGGATGACGAGGACCAGCAGTCCGGACCGGTCGGGCCCGCGGTCGCACCAGACGGCTCGCACCATGCCGCCGCCGTCGGGGTCGCGCGGCGTGAGCGAGGCGAGTGCCCTGCGGCCCTCCGTCCCCGCCAGGGCGTCGAGGGCCGTGTCGTCGAGTCCGGTCGCCTCCACGTGGCGTACGCGGTCCGCGGCGTCGACCGTACCGGCGGCGCCGATGGACAGGCCGTCGTCGGTGAGCCGCGCGCGCAACGCGTCATGGTGGTCGAGCACGGCCTGGAGTGCGGCCGTCAGATGCGAGCGGGTCGTTCCGGCCGGTACCCGCAGGACCATCGACTGGTTGTAGCCGTCGAGCCCGCCGCGGTCCGTCGCCCAGTGCATGAGGGGCGTGAGAGGCACGGTGCCGAGGCCGGCGTCCGCCGCTTCCGCGGGCTGCTCGTCCAGGGCCGTGGCGGCCTCGGCGAGCGCGGCCACGGTCTTCAGCCGGAACACGTCGCGCGGGCTGATGACGAGACCGGCCCCACGGGCCGCCGACACCAGCTGGATCGACATGATGCTGTCCCCGCCGAGGTCGAAGAAGGAGTGATCGGCACCCACCCGCTCCATGCCGAGCACCTCGGCCATCAGGGCGCACAACACCTCCTCGCGTGCCGTGCGCGGGGCGCGGCCGGTGCCGCTCGCGGTCACGGCGGGGGCGGGCAGCGCCTTGGTGTCGAGCTTGCCGTTGGCGGTGAGCGGCAGGGCGTCGAGCATCACGAAGGCCGCCGGCACCATGTGGCTGGGCAGGGCTTCGCCCAGTGCGCCGCGCAGTCGTTCGGAGCCGAGCCCGGATCCGGCGGCCGGGACCACGTACGCGACGAGCCGCTTGTCGCCTGGCCGGTCCTCCCGCACGACGACCGCGCCACCGGCGACCTCGGGCAGGCCGAGCAACACGCTCTCGATCTCGCCCAGTTCGATGCGGAAGCCGCGGATCTTCACCTGGTGGTCGGCCCGGCCCAGGTACTCCAGACCGCCGTCGGGCAGCCGGCGTGCCAGGTCGCCCGTGCGGTACATCCGCGATCCCGGCTCGCCGTACGGATTCGCGACGAACCGGTCGGCGGACAGGTCGGGCCGGCCGAGATAGCCGCGGGCCAGGCCCGCACCGGCGACGTACATCTCGCCGCGCTCACCCACGGGCGTGGGATGCAGGGCCGCGTCGAGGACATGGATCCGCAGGTCGG
Source organism: Streptomyces sp. NPDC005263 (assembly GCF_042872365.1). Lineage (NCBI taxonomy): Bacteria > Bacillati > Actinomycetota > Actinomycetes > Kitasatosporales > Streptomycetaceae > Streptomyces > Streptomyces sp. NPDC005263. Next base: position 185,502 of record NZ_JBIAKJ010000006.1, read on the forward strand.
GGATGGCTCGTCCGATGAGGCTGCGGGTCTGTCCCGAGATGCTCTCCGGGTCGAGTTCCAGATGGCTGACGTGCACGGTCGTCTCGGTGATGCCGTACATGTTGACCAGCACGGCGTCCGGATGGTTCCGGTACCAGGGCGCGAGCCGGCCCAGGTCCAGCGCCTCACCGCCGAAGATCACCCGGCGCAGGGCGAGCGGGCGGACCGGACTGTTCTCGGAGTCCGCCCGCATCAACTGGTAGAAGGCCGACGGCGTCTGGTTGAGGACGGTGACGTGCTCGTCGGCCAGCAGGGCGAGGAACTCCGCGGGGGAGCGGCTGACGGAGTGCGGGACGACGACGAGGCGGCCGCCGTGCAGCAGGGGTCCCCACAGCTCCCAGACGGAGAAGTCGAAGGCGTACGAGTGGAAGAGCGTCCACACGTCATCGGGCCCGAAGCCGAACCAGTGCTCGGTGGCGGTGAACAGCCGCACCACCTGGGAGTGCGGGACGACGACCCCCTTGGGGCGGCCGGTCGAGCCCGAGGTGTAGATGACGTAGGCCGGGTTGCCGGAGGTCAGCGGTGCCGTGCGGTCGGCGTCGCCGAGCGCGCCCGGGTCGGCCGCCGCCAGCGCGGCGACGGTCTGAGGAGCGTCCATGACCAGCCGCTCGACCTCGGTGTCGGGCAGGCCGGCGCTGTCCGCCGTGGTGGTGACCACCAGGGCCGGGGCGGCGTCGGAGAGCATGTACGCGAGCCGGTCGGCCGGGTAGTGCGGATCCAGCGGCACATAGCCCGCACCGGACTTGACGACCGCGAGCAGGGCGGTGACCAGCTCGGCGGAGCGGTCCACGGCGACCGCGACATAGCCCTCGGGCCCCGCGCCCCGTGAGGTGAGCAGCCGGGCCAGCCGGTTGGCGCGGGCTTCGAGCTCCGCGTAGGTGATGTGGGCGTCGCCGTCGGTGAGGGCGACGCGCTCGGGGTGCCGGGCGGCCTGCTCCTCGAACAGGGCGGCGAGGGTGCGGTCCTCGGCGGGCGCCGCGGCGACGGAGTCGGTATCGGGCGCGTCGAAGCCGAGGAGGAGTTCCCGGCGCTCCTCCTCGCCGATCAGCTCCAACTGGGCCAGCGGCGCGGTGGGGTTGTCGAGCGCCGAGCCGATGAAGTGCAGGAAGCGGTCCTGGTGTGCCGCGACGGCGTCGAGGTCGCAGACGGCGGGGGCGGCGTCGAAGTCGACCCGCAGACCCATGTCACCGAGGTCGTAGATGCCGATGGACAGATCGTCCACGGGCCCGTTGCTGAGGTTGTGCTGAACGGTGGGGAGGCCGCCGAAGCCGAGTCCCGGCGCGAACGCCATGATGTTGATCATCGGCGCCGCGATCCGCCCCGCCGGTCCGTTCGCGCCGAGATCGCGGCACAGGTCCTCGTAACGCGTCAGCTGGTGCGCCAGGCCATGGCGGACCTCCTGGACGACCGAGCGGACCAGCTCGGCGAGAGGCTGCCCGGGCCGTACGCCGACCCGCAGCGGCACCACGTTCGACGACATGCTCGGGGTACGGCGGGTGAGCTCCGTGGTCCGGCCGGTCACCGGAAGGCCGAGCACCAGCTCGTCCTTGCCCGAGACCCGGTGCACATACGCGGCGACGAGCGCGATGAGCAGCAGTGACCAGCGGGTACGGGCACCGCGTGCCACCGTGCGTACCCGGTCCGCCTCGGCAGCGGGCAGAAAGACGCTGCGGCGCACGAACGGGACGGCGGCGTGGACGGGTTCGGGCGCACCCTGAGCAGGGCTCTCGGCGATCCGGGGGGTCTGGGGCAGCGCGGCCAGGTGCTCGGCCCAGTGGGCGCTGTCGTCGGCGGCCGCCTGCGAGAGACGGTAGTCGGCATCCTCCGCGAGGACCTCGGCCAGCGTGCCGAAGGGGCTGGGCCCCCAGGGTTCGCCGGCCAGTGCCTGTGCGTACAGCTCGGCGAAACGGGCGTCCAACTGGGCCGCCCCCATCCCGTCGATCACGAGGTGGTGGTAGCGCTGATAGAAGAAGAACCGCTCGGGGGCGACCCTGATCAGGGCAAGGGTGCAGAGCCCACCCGCCGCCAGATCGACGGGTGTGGCCAGCTCGGCGGTCATCCACGCGAGGGCGGCGCCCTCCGGGTCGTCCCGCTCGGTCATGTCGAACCACCGCAGCCGCCTCTCGCCCGGTTCGGCGTCGACGATCTGCCACAGTCCGCTGTCGTCGCGCTCGACATGGCTGATGCGCAGCACGTCGGCTTCCCGGGCCAGCTGGTACCAGGACGCGGCCAGCAGCTCCGGGTCCAGCGGACCGAGGATCTCCTTGTATTCGGCGACGTTGTAGCGGCGGCCGGTCGGGTCCAGATCGTGCGCGAACCAGATGCCCGTCTGGGCCGCGGACAGCGGCAGCCGTACCGAGTCGGTGTTCCGCTCAGACATGGGAGGGCCCCGCCATCGACTCGCGCAGGCTCAGCGGACGCAGATCCGTCCACCGGCTGTTGATGAACTCCACGCATGCGGCACGCCCGGTCTGAGCCAGTGCCACCGCCCAGCCCTCGGGCACCTCGGCGAACGCCGGCCAGAGGGAGTACTGCTCCTCGCCGTTGACCAGCACGAGGAAGGTGCCGTCCTGGTCGTCGAAGGGATTGTTCGCCATGGTGAGAACTCCTTGGGCAATAGTCAGCGAGCGGCCGGAACGGGGACGGTGAGCTGTGCGGCGATCAGCGCCATGAGTTCCCGGGGGACGGTCTCCAGGTAGAAGTGGCCGCCCGGCAGCACACGTACGTCGCAGGGACCGGTGGTGTACCGCGCCCAGCCCTCGGCCTCGGTGCGGGTGCAGGAGGTGTCGAACGCCCCGGCGATGGCGGTGACCGGGCAGGTCAGCGGGGCCCCTGGCCGGTACGCGTAGGTGTCGATCAGGTGGAAGTCGCCGCGCAGCACGGGCAGCGCGATCTCCCGCAGTTCCTCGTGCCTGAGCAGCGCCGCTCCGGTGCCGCCGAGGCCGGCGACGTACCGCAGGACTCCCTCGTCGCCCCGGAACTCGGGCGCGAGCGGTTCACAGGCGTGCGGTGGCTTCCGGGCCGAGGCGAAGAGACGAACCAGCGCCGGGCGCAGGTCACGGGGCAGGGCGCGGGCCACCTCGAAGGCGACCGTACCGCCCATGCTGTGCCCGAAGAACGCCACCGGCCGGTCCAGCAACGGCGTGATGGCCGCGGTGATGTCCCGGACCAGGGTGTCCATGTCGGGGGCGGGGTCCACCATGACGCGGTCCTGCCGTCCCGGGTACTGGACGGCGGTGACCTCCACCGACGGCGGAAGCAGTTCAGCCCAGCCGCGGAAGGCGCTGGCGGCGCCGCCGGCGTGCGGGAAGCAGATCAGCCGTACCGCCGCCGACGGCCGTGGGGTGAACGTGCGGAACCAGGCGCTCACTTCGCCTCCCGCGTCGGCGCGTACGGCTCGGCCATCGCGACCGCGATCCGGCGTGGCCCGGTGAAGGGCTCCCGGCCGTGCGCGGCCAGCATGTTGTCGACCACGAGCACGTCGTCGTGGCGCCAGTCGAAGCGGGTGGACGCGGCCCGGTAGCAGGAACGGAGGTGGTCCATCACCTCGGCCGGGATGGAACCGCCGTCCCCGTAATAGGTGTTGCTCGGCAGGTCTTCCTCGCCGAACAGCTCGAGAAGCCCTTCCCCGACGTCGGCGGCGAGCGTCGAGTGGTGGAAGAACGTGATGTGGTTGAACCACACCCGCTCACCGGTGTCGGGGTGGGTGTGTACCGCCTCACGGATGCCGCGGGTGCGCAGTCCGCCGTCGGCCGTCCACTCGAACTCCAGGTCCTTCGCGCGGCAGTTCGCCTCGACCTCGGCGCGGTCCTCGGTGTTGAAGACCTGCCGCCAGTCGACTCCGAAGCCGTCGTGGAAGTTGCGTACGACCATCCAGCCCCGGCGCTCGAACTCCTCACGGACGGCCGGGTCGATCAGCCCGTGAATCCGACGGATGTCGGCCAGCGGGGTCGCACCCAGCGTCTCGGGCTCCTCGGCACAGTGGAAGTACAGCAGCCGCGGCCACGACGACTGGTAGGAGTTCTCGGTGTGCAGGAAGATCTCCTCCTCCTGCGGGTAGTCCGTGGAGGTGTAGACGTTCCCCTTGATCGTGGAGCGCGGTGACGAGCGTTCCGTGTACTTCAGGGGCTCGCCGGACAGCGCGCGTACCACCTCGGCGAAACCGTCGACGCCGCCGATGTCGAAGCCCCGCAGCAGGACCGCTCCATGGGTGAGGAGCCGCTCGCGGATGTGGCCGGCCTCCTTGCCGATCAGTTCGACGATGCCGGGGCTGCCGGCCTCGCGCTCCAGGACGAACGCGAGCGTGTCTGCGGTCATCGGCCACTTCCTTCTCTACGGGTGATCCACTGGTGATCCACTGGTGCGAAGTGGGGGAACGGGAACACGAGGAACCCCCGGCCGGATCACTCTCCGGCCGGGGGCTATAAATCTTCGATACTTCGACGCGGCGTCCTGCACCGCTAGCGGTCGACGCCCACCGCCTTGAGGACCTGGGCGTTGAACTCACCGTTGGTGAGCACCACCACTCCGCCGCCGCGGTGCAGTTGGGACATGGAGACGGCCTGGTAGCCGCCCGGTGAACCGCCGTGCCCGTACTCCACCTCGGCCTGGCCGGCGTCGACGATGGTGCCGAGGCCGTAGAAGCTGTCGCTGTGCGGCGTCAGCAACTGCTGTGCGCTGTGCGGGGACAGCAGGGCCAGCGGACGGCCCAGAGCGCTGCGGCGCACCTCCAGTTCGAGCGTGGCCATATCGGCGGCGGTGCTCCACAGCCCCGCCGCGGACTGCTCGGGATGGACGAGCCAGCCGCCCTCCAGGGGACGGCCGCTCTCGTCATGGCCGAGCGCCACCGGTCGTCCGGCCCGCTCGGGGAAGGACTGGTCGAAACTGCTGCCGCTCATCGACAGCGGGTCGAGGACCAGTCGGCGCATCAGCGCCTCGAAATCCTCGCCGGTGACGTCCGTCAGCAGCTGCTGCACCACGGAGTAGTGGGCATTGGACTTGCGGAACCGTGTACCCGGTGCCAGTTCACGCACCGCGGTGTCGCGCAGCAGGTCGAGCAGGGCCGGTACCGGCTCGCCGCGCCGTACGCCCTGACGTGGCGTCTCCGCGAGGCCCGCGAGGTGACTGAGCAACTGCCGTACGGTGATGGGCTCCTGGCCCTGAGGCAGCTGCCACGAGCGCAGATAGGTGTTCGCGTCCAGATCCAGGTCGATCACGCCCTGGTCCACCAGCCGCATGACCGCGAAGGCCGTGACGTGCTTGCCCCAGGATCCGGCCTGGAACAGGGTGTCGGATGTGACGGGCTCGGTGGAGTCCGCGCTCAGCGTCCCGATGCCCTCCAGGGCGACCAGTTCGCCGCCCTCGATCACCGCGAGGCTCGCCCCGGGCACCTTGCTCTCCACGAGCGCGGCCAGCACCGTCCGGGGATCGACCGCGCCGGAGGGTGTCGCCACCGGCTCGGGTGCCCGCTCCGCGTCGACCGCCGCCGCGAGCGCGGCGAGCGTGTCGTGCCGGAAGAGCAGGAACAGCGAGATCGGCAGTCCGGCCCGGCGTCCGGCCGCGATCACCCGGATCACCAGGATCGAGTCGCCGCCGAGCCGGAAGAACCCGTCCTGGCGGCCGATCCGCTCGATGCCGAGTGTCTTCGACCAGATGGCCGCGATCTTCCGCTCGGTGTCCGTACGCGGAGCGGAGTACGGGCGGTCGTCCTGGCCGGCCCACTGGGCCGGGTCGGGCAGCGCCTTGCGGTCCACCTTGCCGTTGGGCGTCAACGGCAAGGCCGCGAGCGCGACATGGACCGAGGGAATCATCGACTCGGGCAGTGCGCGGGAGAGCTCCTCGCGCAGCGCGGCCTGGTCGGGGTCGGCCCCGTCGGCGGTCACCACGTAGCCGACGAGCTGCTCGCGCCCGAGGGGCCCGCGCCGCACGGCGACCGCCGCGTCCGTGACGGCGTCCAGCGCCGTCAACGCCGACTCGATCTCGCCGAGTTCGATCCGGACACCGTGGAGTTTGACCTGGTGGTCGACCCGGCCGAGGAACTCGATGCTGCCGTCCTCGTTCCAGGAGGCCACGTCGCCGGTGCGGTAGAGCCGGGCACCGGCGGGCCCGAACGGGTCGGGCACGAAACGCTCGGCCGTGAGCGCGGGCCGGCCGCCGTAACCGCGGGAGACACCGATGCCGCCCGCGTACAGCTCGCCCGGGACACCCACCGGCACCGGCGCCATGTCGGCGTCCAGAACGTACAGCCGGGTGTTGCGCACCGGCCGCCCGATGGTCACCCGAGCCTCGCCGACCGGATCGCCGGCGCGGATCACCGCGTGCGTGATGTCGTCCGAACACTCGGTGGGTCCGTACGCGTTGACCAGGGGAACCGCCGGGTAGCGCGCGAACCACCGGGGGCACAGGTCCGGCGGCAGCGCCTCGCCCGTCACCAGCAGCCACCGCAGATCCGGCAGCTGAGGCTGCGGCGTCCCCGCGTCCCAGGCGTCCAGCGACGCCCGCAGCAGCGACGGCACGACCTCCAGGACGCTGATCCGCTCGCTGGCCGTCCGCCCGAAGAGGGCCTCCGGATCGACCGCGTGTTCCGGGCCGACCACCCGTACCCGGCCGCCGACCACGAAGGCCGACAGCATCTGCCAGACCGAGATGTCGAAGGCCATCGAGGCGTTCTGCACCACCGAGTCGGCCTCGGTCATCGACAGGTCCTCGACCTTGGCGAGGAGATGGTTGGCCATGCCCCGCCGGGTGACGTGCACCCCCTTGGGCAGGCCGGTGGAGCCCGAGGTGTAGATGACGTACGCCAGGTGGTCGTGCTCCGCGACCGGCGGCGGAGCGGTGGCCGGGCTACCGGCCCACACCTCGGGCCGGTCCAGTGCCACCGTCGTCACCCCGGTCACCGTGAGCGCGGGCAGTGTGTCCTCGGTGAGGAGCACGGCCGCGCCAGCGTCCCGCACCATGTACGCGAGGCGCTCGGCCGGGTGGTCCGGGTCGAGCGGAAGGTAGGCGCCGCCGGCCTTCAGCACCGCCAGGACCGCCAGGACCGTGGCCGGGGAGCGGCGGGCGTGCACCCCGACGACCGTGTCGGGGCCGACGCCGAGCGCCCTGAGGTGGTGCGCGAGCCGGCTGGTGTGCGCGGCGACCTCGGCGTAGCCGAGCTCCACCCCGTCCGCGGTGATCGCGGGCCGGTCCGGATGCTCCACCGCGTACCGGTCCAGTTCCGCCTCGACCGCCACCCACTCCGGCTCGCGCCGGGTGTCGGTCCAGGCGTCTAGGCGCTCCCGGTCCCCTTCGTCGAGGCAGACCGACCGCGGGTCACCGTCGGGCGACGCGGCCATGGACGCCAGCACCGCCCGGTACATCCCGGCCAGCCGTTCGGTGTTCGCCCGGCTCAGCACCCGCGAGTCGGCCGTGAGGTTGAGGCCCTCCCCTCCGGTGGCCACGCTCAGCGCGAACTCGGTGGTGGTCCGGCCGATGCTCGAACCGGCGTCGATCTGCTCGCTGTTGAAGATCCGCAGGTCGTGGTAGTTGAAAATCACGTCGATCTGGCGGCGGACGCCGGGCGCGTCCCGCTGGATCGCGGCCATCGGGTAGCGGCGGTGCGGCCACACCTCGACCTCGCGGTCGAAGACCTGCTGGACCAGCTCGTGCCAGGTGCGCGCCGAGCGGTCGTACGCGAACGGCAGCGTATTGAGATACATGCCCAGCACCCGGTCGGCACCGAGCACCTCGGGCCGCGCGTCGGCGACCAGACCGGTGTGGAAGGCATCCTCCTGAGTGAGCCGGCTCATCACCTTCAGATGCGCCGCGAGCAGCACACTCTTCAGCGAGACCCGGCTGCGCGAGGCGAAGGCGCGCAGCGGCTGCTCCAGGTCGGTGAGGACGACCGGCACCACATGGGTGCGCCGTTCGCCCGTCTCCCCCCAGCCGGCCGGCAGCTCCAGCGGAGCGTACGAGCCGGTGACACCCTTCCAGTACGCACGGTCCGTACCGGAGGCCAGGGACTCCAGCTCGCCGGCCACGAAGTCGGCATACCGCACCGGGGGCGCCTGATACGGCTCCGCGTCCGCGGTCTGGTCCCGGATCTCGCGATAGCGGTCGACCAGCTCGGTGAGCAGCGCGAACTGGCCCCAGCCCTGGGTGATCGCATGAGGCTGGCTGAAGGTGACCCGCCAGGCGGTGTCGCTCTCCAGATGGACCGCCACCCGCAGCAGGGGGGCCGTGGCCGGGTCGAAGGGGTCGTCCCGCTCGGCTGCGAGGAAGTCGGTCATCGTCCGGTCCTGTGCCGCCGCGTCCTGGCCGCGCAGGTCGTGCACGCGCACCGGGACATCGACACGCTCGTGCACCAGTTGGAGCGGCACGGAGTAGGCGACCAGATCGAACGAGGTCCGCAGGACGTCATGGCGTGCCGTGACGTGGGCGACGGCCGTGCGCAGCGCCGACTCGGAGAACGGGTTGTCGTCCCGCACCCGGATGGAGACGCACTGGTGGTACGTGCTGCCCTCGGTGTCCGCGAGCATCTCCACCAGCATGCCGAGCTGGAGCTGCGAGGCGGGGTAGGCGTCGAGGAGGCCGGCCGGCAGCAGCTCCCGGTCGTCGGCGTCGACCAGAGCGAAGGGCGCCACCGCGGTGATCGACTCGTCCAGCGCGGGACGTCCGTCGACCGCGTGTGCCAGATTGGCGACCGTACGGTGCTCGAAGACGTCGCGGACCGCGATGTCGTACCCGGCGTCACGCAGGGTGCCGACCAGATTGATGGCGCGCAGTGAGTCGCCGCCGAGATCGAAGAAGGAGTCCTCGACCCCCACCCGGTCCATCCCCAGCACCTCGGCCCACAGCCGGGCCAGGCGCTCCTCGACCGGGGTGCGGGGTGCCACGTAGGCGGCCGCGGCCAGGGCGTCCTGATCGGGCGCGGGCAGGGCCCGCCGGTCGATCTTCCCCGCCGCGTTCAGCGGGAGCGCGTCCAGCAGGACGAACGCGGAGGGCAGCATCGCCTCGGGCAGCAACGAGGCCAGCCGGCCGCGCAGTTCGCCGGGTTCGAGGGCGTCTGTGCCGGTCGGCACGACGTACGCGATGAGCCGCTTGTCGCCAGGCGTGTCCTCGCGAACGGTCACGGCGGCGTGGGCGACCGCGGGAAGCCCGCTCAGGACCGCCTCGATCTCGCCGGGCTCGATCCGTACGCCGCGGATCTTGACCTGGTTGTCGGCCCGGCCGGTGTACAGCAGGGAGCCGTCGGGACGGAACCGTACGATGTCGCCGGTCCGGTACAGCCTGGCCCCCGGCACCGCGGAGAACGGGTCGGGGACGAAGCACGCGGCGGTGCGCTCCGGCAGGTTGCGGTAGCCGCGGGCGAGCCCGACGCCGCCGATGTACAGCTCGCCGGGGACCGAGACCGGGACCGGACGCATCAGGGCGTCAAGGACGTAGAGCGTGGTGTTGGCGATCGGCCGGCCGATGGAGACCTGGCCGGTTTCCTCGGGGACGTCCCAGCTAGTCGACCAGATGGTCGTCTCCGTCGGCCCGTAGACATTGACCAAGCGGCCGACCCGGGAGCGCAGTTCACCGGCGAGTTCGGCGGGCAGCGCCTCGCCGCCGGTGAGCGCGGTGACGGCGGCCCGGTCGAAGCCGGAGCGCAGCAGCAGGTTCCAGCCGGACGGGGTGGCCTGGACGTGCGTGATGCCGTGGCGCTCCACCAGCCGGGACACGCCCGCGCCGTCCTTGGTCTGCAGGCTGTCGGCCAGCACCAGCCGGCCACCGGTGACCAGCGGCAGGAAGAGCTCAAGGCCGGAGATGTCGAAGGAGACGGAGGTGAGGGACAGCCAGGTGTCGGCCTCGGTGGAGCCGAGTTGCTCCGCCATCGCCAGCAGCAGGTTGGCCAGTGCCTCGTGGCCGATCCCGACGCCCTTGGGGCGGCCGGTCGAGCCCGAGGTGTAGATCGTGTACGCGAGGTCGTCGGGGCGGCCCGCGACCGGCGTACCCGCCTGGGCACCGGTCCACGGCAGGTCGTGGACCAGTCGCTCGCCCTCGTACACCCCGTCCAGGGCGGCGGCATGAGCGGAGTCGGTCACCACGATGTCCGCGCCCGCGTCGCCGAGGACGTAGCCGACGCGGTCGACGGGGAAGGCCGGGTCGAGCGGCACGTACGAGGCACCGGTCAGCCAGGTGCCGAGCATCGCCGCGACCAGCTCCGGCGTACGGTCGAGCAGCAGGCCGACGACCGACTCCTGACCCGCGCCGAGAACCTGCAACCGCGCCGCGTACCGGTCGGATCGCTCCTTCAGCCAGCCGTAGGTGAACTCCTGGTCGCCGTGAACCAGGGCGACCGCGTCCGGGGCGGCCGCCGCGCGCGCCTCGAAGAGGGCGTGTGCCGGGGTCGCGGCGCGCTCCACCGCGGTGGCGTTCCAGTCCTCCAGCAGTCGGGCGCGCTCGTCGTCGGCGAGCAGATCGCCGGTGGCGTCCCCGTCCGGGTCGGCGGCCATGCCTTCCAGCACGGTGCGGTACATCGCCACCAGGCGTTCGGCGTTCGCCTGGTTCACCGTGTGCGAGTCGGCGGTCGCGATGATGTGGCCGACCCGCGAGGAGACGGTGAGCGGGAACTCCGACGGGCTGTCGTCGATACCGCCCTCGTGGTCCACCAGACCGGCGTCGACCTGCCGGAAGTCCTGGTAGTTGAAGTACACGTCGAGCAGCCGGCGTGAGCCGCCCCACTCGCGCTGGATCGCGGCCATCGGATACCGGCGGTGCGACCACAGGTCGACCTCGCGGGCGAAGACCCCCCGCACCAGCTCCGACCAGGTACGGGCGGAGCGGTCGTGGGCGAGCGGCAGCGTGTTGAGGTACATGCCCAGCACCCGGTCGGCGCCCAGCAGTTCGGGCCGGGCGTCGCACACCAGGCCGGTGTGGAAGGCGGGTTCGCCGGTGAGCCGGCTCATCACCGTCAGGTGGGCCGCCACCATGACGCTCTTCAGCGAGGTCCTGGTGCGCGCGGCCAGTGCCCGCAGCCCGTCCTCCAGATCGGTCCACTGGATCCCCGCCTGGACGGTCTGCCGGGGCACCTCGGGGCTGTCGCCCCAGCCCTGCGGGAGCCGCAGCGGTGCGTGGTTCTCGACGACCGACCGCCAGTAGTCGCGGTCCTCGTCCGACTCCAGGGCGCGCAGCTCCGAGGCGATGAAGTCGGCGAAACGCACGGCCGGCGTGTCGTACGGATCGGGCTCCCGTCCGTCACGGACCGCCCGGTAGCACTCCACCAGTTCCATCAGCAGGGAGTGGTGTCCCCAGCCCTCCAGAATCGGGTGGCATTCGGTGACCGAGATCCACCAGCCGTCGTCGGAGTCCGTCAGATGCGCGAAGAACCGCATCAGGGAGGGGACGGTCAGATCGAAGACGTCGGCGCGCTCCCGCACGGTGAACTCCCGCAGCGCGGCGTCGACTTCGGCCGGGGTCAGGCCGCCGAGGTCCTGGTGGCCGAGCGGCATGACGGCCTCGGCGTGCACCAGCTGCAGGGGGCGTGAGTAGCCGGTCAGATCGATCGAGGTACGCAGCACCTCATGGCGCGCGGTGACGATCCGGCCGGCCTCGGCGAACGCCGCGGCGTCGAAGGGGCGGTCGTCGCGGATCTTGAACGTCGAGACGTTGTGGTAGAGGTTCCGGCTGGTGTCGGCGAGCATTTCGACGACCATGCCGAGCTGCATCTGCGACAGCGGATACGCGTCGGTGACGCCGGACGGCAGGGCGGCCCGGTCCTCCCGCGTGATCAGCGCGAACGGCTCGACGGTCTCGGTGCCGGCCGCCAGGGCCGGCCGGCCCGTGATGGACTCGCACAGCTGCGCGACCGTACGGAAGTCGAAGACGTCGCGGACCGCGACGTCGTATCCGGCCGCACGCAGCGCGCCGACCAGAGCGATCGCCCGGATCGAGTCGCCGCCGAGGTCGAAGAAGCTGTCCTCGACCCCGACCCGTGCCACCCCGATGACCTCGGCCCAGACCGCGGCGACGCGCTCCTCGACGGGCGTGCGAGGTGCCGTGTACGCGGCCCCGGCGCGCAGTGTCTGCTGGTCCGGCGCGGGCAGCGCCCGCTGGTCGAGCTTGCCGTTGACGGTGAGCGGGATGCCGTCGAGGGGGACGAACGCGGCGGGCAGCATGTACTCGGGCAGCGTGCCGCGCAGCATGGTCCGCAGCTCACCCGCCTCCGGCAGGCCGTCGGTGCTCGCCGCGACGAGGTAGCCGACGAGCCGCTTGTCGCCGGGGGTGTCCTCGCGGACCACGACGACGGCCTCGCCGACGCCCGGGTGCTCCAGCAGGGCGTGCGCGATCTCGCCCAGCTCCACACGGTAGCCACGGATCTTGACCTGGCTGTCGATCCGGCCGATGAACTCCAGGCTGCCGTCCGGCAGTCGCCGTGCCGCGTCACCGCTGCGGTACAGCCGGGAACCGGGTGGCCCGAACGGGTCGGGCACGAAGCGCTCCGCCGTCAGATCGGGCCGGCCCAGATAGCCGCGGGCTACTCCCGGACCACCGACGTGGATCTCGCCCGGAACGCCGATGGGCGCCGGGTTTCCCGACCCGTCCAGCAGATACACCGATAGGTCACTGAGCGGATGGCCCACCCGATTACCCGCGAGCGGTTCAAAGTCCTGCTCCCCGATCCGGTAATAGGTGGTGTGCACCGTCGTCTCGGTGATGCCGTACATGTTGATGAGCGCGGGTCCGTCCGCGCCGACGCGGTCCAGCCAGGGCCGCAGCTCCGGCACTTCGAGCTTCTCCCCGGCGAACACGACGGCACGCAGGGCCAGTTCGTCGATGCGCGGATCGCCGGACGCGGCCGCGGTCACCAGTGAGCGGAAGGCGGTCGGAGTCTGCGAGAGGATCGTCGCCCGCTCCGAGACCAGCAGGTCCAGGAAGTCCGACGGGGAGCGGGTGATGTCCTGGCCCACGACGACCAGCCTGCCGCCGTGCAGCAGGGCGCCCCACATCTCGAACACGGAGACGTCGAAGGCGTACGAGTGGAACATCGTCCACACGTCGTCCGCGCTGAAGCCGTAGTGCTCGTGGGCGGTGGACAGCAGCCGCAGCACGTTGCCGTGCTCCAGCACGACACCCTTGGGCCGGCCGGTCGAGCCGGAGGTGTAGATGACGTAGACGGTGGAGTCCGGGCCCGCCAGGGGCTCCGGGTCCGTGGTGGGGCGGGCCGAGATGCGTTCCGCGTCCCTGTCCAGGACGACCAGATCGCCGTCGTGCACCCCCTGGAGGACCGCGGCGGTTCCCGAGGTGGCGACGACGATGCGGGCGCCCGCGTCCTCGATGACATAGCCGAGCCGGTCGGCCGGGTTGGCCGGGTCCAGCGGCAGATAGCCGGCCCCGGACTTGAGGATGCCGAGCAGGGCCGGAAGCAGCTCCACGCCGCGCTCCAGGCAGAGGCCGACCAACTGCTCGGGGCCCGCCCCCAACTCGCGTAGATGGTGGGCGAGTTGGTTGGCGCGCTCGTTGAGCTGCCGGTAGGTGAGCGAGAGGCCGCCCGCCGTGACGGCGACGGCGTCGGGCGTCGCGGCGGCCTGCTCCTCGAAGGCCTGATGCACACAACGGTCCACGGGCGTGCCCGCGCGGTGCCCGTGCCCCGTGCCGGTGACGACGGAGAACTCGTTGTCGTCGAGGATCCGCAGCCGGGAGACCGGGAGCGCGGGGGAGCCCGTGGCCTCGTCGAGCAGCCGCAGCAGATGACCGACCATGCGCCGCACCGTCGTGGGGTCGAAGAGCGCGGTGGCGTAGTTGAGCGCCCCGCCCAGTGAGCCGTCGGCGCCCTCCTCGATCTGGAGGGTCAGGTCGTACTTGGCGACGACCTCGGGCCGCTGGTAGGGCTCGACGGTCAGACCGGGCAGCGCGAACGCGTCGACGCGTTGCTCGTGCATGGTGAAGGCGACCTGGTGCAGCGGCGTGCGGGACATGTCGCGTTCCGGCTGGAGTTCGTCCACCAGCCTCGCGAACGGCACCTCCTGGTGGTCGAACGCGTCGAGCACCGCGTCCCGGGTCCGGCCGACCAGCTCGGCGAACCCCGGGTCGTCGGACCAACTGCCGCGCATTACGAGGGTGTTGATGCCGTACCCGATGAGCCGCTGCAGCTCGGGGCGGGTGCGGCCGGAGACGACGGTGCCGACGGAGACATCGGACTGCCCCGTGTAGCGCGAGATCAACACCTGGAACGCGGTCAGCAGCACCGCGAACGGCGTGGTGCGGTGGTCGTCGGCCAGTGCGCGGACCCGCTCGGCCAGCCCCGCGGGGAAGGTGAACCGTACATCCGAGCCGGACGTGTCACGGACGGCGGGCCGCGGCCGGTCGCTGGGCAGCTCGGTGGGCAGGGCTCCCGAGAGCCGTTGCCGCCAGTGCGCCAGCGCTCGCTCCAGGGCGGGCCCGGAGAGCTGCTCGTGCTGCCAGGCCGCGAAGTCGGCGTACTGCGAGGACAGCGGCGCGAGCGGCGTGCCGCAGTAGAGGCCGCTCAGTTCACTGGCGAAGACCCGGGTCGACCACGCGTCGCAGGCGATGTGGTGGAAGACCACGGCCAGGACGTGCTCGTCCTCGGCCAGCTTCACCAGCCGGGCCCGGACCGGCCATGCGGCGGCCAGGTCGAAAGGCGTGGTGACCTCATGCTCGACGAGCTCGGCGGCGAGCCGCTCCCGGTCGGCCGCCGGCTCGCCGGTCAGATCCGTGACCGGCAGGGCGACGGGCGCGGGGGAGTCGATCAGCTGGACCGGCTCGACGCCCGACAGCGCGTACCGGGTGCGCAGGATCTCGTGCCGGTCGGTCATCGCCTGCCAGGCCCCGGCCAGCGCGGCCCCATCGAGGGCACCGCGCAGCCGCAGCACCATCGGCACCAGATACTCGGCGCTGTCGGGCTCGAGACGGTTGAGGAACCACATCTGCCGCTGTCCGGCGGAGAGTGGCAGGGGCGCGTCACGGTCGGCGCGCGGTATGGACAGGGACGCGGACGCCGAGCGCCTGCCGCCACGCCGGCCCGCGAGCCGGCTGCGCAGCAGCTCGGCACGGAGTTCGGTGGCGGTCGCGGCTCTCTGCTCCACAGGAGTCGATTCCTGAATGCTCATGCGCTCTGCTCCTCCAGCAGCTCGGCGTCGGACAGCTGCTCGATCTCCGCCCGGACACGGGACTCGACGGCGTCCGCGAGGCCGGCGACGGTGGGATGCTCGAAGATCTCCCGGATCGGCAGGGCGATCTCGAACTCGGACTGGATCGCCGCGATCAGCCGGATCGCGAGAATCGAATTCCCGCCGGAGTGGAAGAAGTTGTCGCGCACTCCGACACGGGTGCCGAGCAGCTCCGTCCAGATCTCGGCTATACGTTCCTGCAGCGCGCTCTCCGGCTCGTCCCCGGACTCGGCCTCCTGGGCGCGGGCCCGGGGGTCCGGCAGCGCGGCCCGGTCGAGCTTGCCGTTGGCGTTCAGGGGGAGGGCCTCGAGCGCGGTGAACGAGGACGGCACCAGATAGTCGGGCAGCAGCTCGGCGCAGTACGCGGCGAGCTCCGCACCGCCCTCCGGGTTGCAGGCCGGGACGTAGTACCCGGCCAGGCGGACCGTTCCCGCTTCGTCGGTGTGCGCGACGACGGCCGCCTCCCGCACCCCCGGGTGCTCCGCGAGGACGGCCTGCGCCTCGCCGGGCTCCACCCGGTAACCGCGGATCTTGACCTGATGGTCGCAGCGGCCGAGGAACTCCACATCCCCGCCGGGCAGCCACCGCACCAGGTCCCCGGTGCGGTACAGCCGCGCCCCGGCCCGGCCGAACGGATCCGGCACGAAGCGTTCGGCGGTCGCCTCCGGACGGTCCGCGTAGCCGCGTGCCACCCCGGTACCGCCGACATACAGTTCACCGACGGTGCCGGTCGGCACCGGCCGCAGCGCCTCGTCGAGGACGTACATCGCCATCCCGGGCAGTGGCCGCCCGATCGGCACGACCGGAGCGAGCTCGCCCTCCGGCACGGGGTGGACACAGGTGCCGACGGACGCCTCGGTCGGCCCGTACTCGTTGATGAGCCGGCCGGCGCCGAGCAGCTGGGCCCAGTGGCGGGCCAGCGCCCCGGGCAGCGCCTCGCCCGCCACCACGATCACCGCGGCCAGCGCCCCGGCCTGCTCGGGCGCCAACTGCCGGGTGAGGATGTCGAGATGACCGGGGGTCAGCTTCAGGAAGCTGAACGGTCCCGAGGCGGCGAGCCGGTCGCCCAGCTCGGTGAGGTCCATGTCCTGCGGCAGCATCACCACGCGCTGCCCGGCCAGCAGCGGCGCCCACACGTTGGGCACCGCCAGGTCGAAGGCGGTGGAGGAGAAGACCGCGCTGCCGCCGGTGCCCCGGGCCACCAGCTCCTCGACGGCCCACGCCAGGTGGTTGGCGAGACCGCGGTGTTCCACCGCGACCCCCTTGGGGCGGCCGGTGGAGCCCGAGGTGTAGATGACATACGCCAGCCGGTCCAGATCGGCCGGCACATCGGGGGCCGTGACCGGCAGGGCCGCCAGCGAGACGTCGTCGGCGTCCGCGTCGGCCAGCACCAGCTCGCCGTCGTACCCGTCGAACCGCTCGCCGTACCCGGCGGTGGTCACCACCACCGGCGCCCCGGCGTCCGTGCACATCCCGGCGACGCGTTCGGCCGGCCAGGCCGGGTCCATCGGGATGTACGCGCCGCCCGCCTTCCAGACGGCCAGCAGGGTGGCGGTCAGCTCGGCGCCCCGGTCCAGGAGGACACCGACCGCCGTCTCCGGGCCGACGCCCAACGACCTGAGATGGTGGGCCAGCCGGTTCGCCCGGGCGTCGAGTGCCCGGTACGAGATGGCGCGCCCCTCCTCCTCGACCGCGACCGCGTCCGGGGTGGCCGCGGCCTGTGCCGCGAACACCTCGTGCACCGCGGCGGTGACGGGTTCGGCCGGGGCGCTCGCCCAGGTGTCGGTCAGACGCCGGTACTCCGCGTCGGAGATCATGCCGACCGCGTCGAGACGTACGTCGGGGTCGGCGGCGACGGAGCCGAGGAGCCGCTGGAAACGCTCGGCGAGAGCCTCGACGGTGGCCGCGTCGTAGAGAGCGGTCGCGTATTCGAGGCTGGCGAACATGGTGCCGTCGGCATGCCGGCGCATGTACAGCGTGAGATCGGTGTGGGCGACGTTCCACATCTCCTTGAGCGTCGCGATGTCCTCCTCCGCCTCCACCGCGCCGTTGAACGACTCGTCGTGCAGATCGAAGGCGACCTGGTAGAGCGGGGTACGGGACAGATCGCGGTCCGGCGCGAGCTCCTCCACCAGCCGCTCGAACGGCAGGTCCTGGTGGGCGAAGGCCTCACGGCCGGTCTCCCTGACACGCTCCAGCGCCTCGCGGAAGCTGAGCGTGCCGTCGAGCGCGCAGCGCAGTACCAGGCTGTTGAGGAAGAAGCCGACGACGTTCTCGGTCTCGGGCCGGTCGCGTCCCGCCACGGGAGTGCCGACCGGCACGTCCCACTGTCCGCCGTGCGCGGCGAGCAGCGCGGCGTACGCCGTCAGCAGGGTGATGAAGGGGGTCGCGCCGTGCCGCCGCCCGAGCTCGGTGAGGGCCGTGACCACGGGCGCCGGGACGGAGAAGTGGACGACGGATCCACGGCCGTCGCGGATCGCCGCGCGCGGCCGGTCGGTCGGCAGCTCCAGCGGCACGGAACCGGCCAGCACCCCGCGCCAGTGCGCGATCTCGGTGGCGATCACCTCGTCGGTGAGACGTGCGCGCTGCCAGGCCGCGTAGTCGGCGTAGTCGACGGTCCGCTCCGGGAGCCCGGCGTCCCGCTCGCCGGCGCGGTAGGCGGCCAGCAACTGGTGGAACTCGCGCTCCAGGATGTTCGACGACCAGCCGTCGGTGGTGATGTGGTGCATCGCGACGGTGACGATGTGGTCGCCGTGGCGCAGCCGGACGAGCGCGGCGCGCAGCAGCGGACCGTTCTCCAGGTCGAAGCCGCGGCCGAACTCCTCCTTGAGGATCTCCGTGAACTCGTCACGGTCGGCGTGCAGATGGCGCAGCTCGACCCGGTGAGGTTCGGCGACGAACTGGACGGACTCGCCGTCCACGACGCCGTAGCGGGTGCGCAGCGCCTCGTGCCGCTCGACCAGGGCGTTGAGCGCGCGCTGGACATGGCTGACATGGGTGCCGTCGGGGACCTTCAGGAACATGCCGGCGACCCACTCGGGGCTTCGCGGGTTCATCCGGTCCAGGAACCACAGCCGGCGCTGCCCGAAGGAGAGCGGCAGCGGCCCGCCGTCGCGCCGCACCGTGCTGATCGGCGCCTCGGCGCGGTCCACCGGCGTGGTTTCCCGGGTCGGGGCGATCAACTGGGCCTGAGCCTCGACCGTGGTGGCCGTGAACAGGCCGCGGAGCTGGATCTTCTGCCCGGTGGCGGCACGCAACTGGCTGGCGAGTCTGGTCAGTTGCAGGGAGGTGCCGCCGAGTCCGAAGAAGTCGTCGTCGAGGCCGACCCGCGCGGTCTTCAGCAGTTTCTGCCAGGCCTCGGCGACCAGCTTCTGGGCCTCGGTGACCGGCGCCCGGAAGGCGGGGCGGCCGGGGCCCGCGGCCGGCTCCGGGGACGGCAGCGCGGCCCGGTCGGCCTTGCCGTTGGAGGTCAGCGGGAAGGCGTCGAGACGGATGAAGACCGCGGGGATGTGCGTGTCGGGCAGCCGCTCCTGGAGGAAGGCACGCAGACCCGCGACGATGTCGTCGGAGTCGGAGGTGACATACCCGGCGAGACGCTTGTCGCCGTCGGGCGTGGTGAACGCGGTGACGACCGCGCCGTTGACGCGCGGGTGGGCGCTGAGCGCGCTCTCGATCTCACCCGGCTCGATCCGCACACCGTTGACCTTCACCTGGTGGTCGATGCGACCGAGGTACTCCAGGACGCCGTCCCGGCGCCAGCGCACCTTGTCGCCGGTGCGGTAGAGCCGTGAGCCGTCCTTGGCGAACGGGTCGGGTACGAAGCGGTCGGCGGTCTGCTCCGGGCTGCCGAGGTAGCCGCGGGCCACCCCCACACCGCCCGCGTACAGCTCCCCGGGCGAGCCGACGCCGACCGGGGTACCGCCCGCGTCGGCGACCAGGACGCGCATTCCGCCGATGGGGCGGCCGATGGGCACCGGCCCGGAGAGCTGGGCCGGGTCGAAGCGGTGCGCGGTCACGTCGATCGCGCACTCGGTGGGGCCGTAGGTGTTCCAGATCTCCAGCTCGGCGCGGCCCTCACGGCCGACCGCCCGGCGCAGCACCCGCTGGGCCAGTTCGGCCTGGAGCGGCTCACCGGCCGAGAACAGCAGCCGCAACGCCCCGCAGTCCTGCCAGCCGGTCTCCTCGGCCAGCAGCCGCAGCACGGAGGGCACCACCTGCAGGACGGTGATCCGCTGCTCGGCGACGGTACGCAGCAGGGCGGCGGCGTCGCGCTCGGCGCCCTCCGGCGCGAGCACCACGGTGCCGCCGCTGACGAGAGGCGCGAAGACCTCCCACACGTGGGCGTCGAAGGTGATCGCGGTCTTGTGCAGCAGCCGGTCGTCGGCACCGAGGCCGTGCGTTCCGGTGGCCCAGGCGATGCGGTTGGCGATGCCCGCGTTGCTGACGACCACGCCCTTGGGCTGCCCGGTGGATCCGGAGGTGTAGATGACGTACGCGACGTCCTGCGGACCGGCGTCGGACACCGGAGGGTGGCCCGGCAGGTCCGCCGACGTGTCGGTCAACTCGGCCAGTACGAGGGGCTGGGCGCCCGACCCGGCCGCGACCTGGGCCGAGTCGTGGTCGGTGACGACGTACGCGGCCCCGGCGGCCTGGAGCATCCAGGAGGAGCGCAGGGGCGGCTGGGCCGGGTCGAGCGGCAGGTAACCGGCTCCCGCCCGCCACACGGCCAGCAGCGTGCCGACCAGTTCGGCGGTGCGGGGCAGGCAGACGCCGACCACCGACCCCGGCCCGACACCCAGACCACGCAGCCGGTGGGCCAGCCGGTTGGCGCGGGTGTCGAGCTCGGCGTAGCTGATCTCCCGCGCGCCATCGACCACGGCAACGGCATCCGGAGTCGCCGCCGCGCGGCTCGCTACGAGTTCATGAGCCAGAAGTGGCCCGTTGGGGGAGGCGCCCGTGCACGACTCGGGATTCATGTCTTCGTTGCTCCTTGTCGATGATCGGCAGTGAGGGTGATCGGGGTCAGCCGGCGAGGTGGTCCATACGGCGGCGCAGGCTCAGCGGGCGCATGTCCGTCCACACCTGGCCGACATGGGCGAGGCACTCCTCGCGGCTGCCTTCGGTGCCCTCGGCGTGCCAGCCGGCGGGCAGGTCGCGGTCGGCCCACCAGACGGAGTACTGCTCCTCGTCGTTGAGCACGACGCGGTAGGCGGGGGCGGTCTGCACGGTGTTCTCGACGCTGTCAGCGGACACGGTTGTCTCCTGAAATGTCTGAAGTGAAATGTCTGAGGTGAACGGTGTGATGCGCAGGGCGTGACGCGCAGGGTGTGATGCGCGCAGGGCGTGGTGCGCGGTGCGTGGCGTGAAGGGCGTGACGCGCAGGGGGTGCGAGGTGCTCAGTCGGACATCGCGACGAGCACCCGTCGCGGGCCGGTGAACGGCCGGCGGCCGTGGCCCACCAGCACGTTGTCGATGAGCAGCAGGTCCCCGGCGTGCCAGTCCACGTCCACGGCGTTGTCGAGACCCCGGTCGCGGACCTGGATCACGTACTCGTCGGGAATGGGCGACCCGTCGGCGAAGCTGACGGACTGCGGCAGTTCCTCGGCCGGCATGATCGAGGCCAGCGCCGCCGCCGTGTCGTCGCCGAGTGAGGCCGGGTGCCACTGGTCGGCCTGGTTGAACCAGACCTCGTCACCGGTGACCGGATGGCGGACGATGGCGGGCCGCAGCTGACTGACCCGCAGCGAGCCGTCCGGCAGCCACTTCCAGTCGGCGCCCGAATCGCTGAGGAAGGCCTCGACCCGGTCGCGCTCCTCGGTCTCGAACGTCGCCTGCCAGCTCTTGCCGAGCCCCATCCCGCCGTGCAGGTTCTGGCTGTAGCGGACCCCGTCGGCGAAGGCCTCGCGCACCTCGGGGTCGAGGCAGCCCAGCCAGCGGGTGCCGTCGATCACCGGGGTGGCACCGCCGGTCAGCGGCGCGGTCTCACAGAAGAACAGCAGGCGGGCCGGCCACTGATGGGCGTAACTCATCTCGTTGTGCATCGAGATGCTGTACTCGGCCGGGTACTCGGTCGAGGTGTAGACATTGGAACCGACCTTGGTGCGTGGCGAGTTGCCGTGGACGTACGCGAGCCGGTTCGGCAGCAGCAGGTCCATCACCTCGTCCAGCTCCGCCGGGTCGACGCCGAACCCCCTGAAGACCAGGGCCTTCTCGCGGGCCAGCAGTCCGCCGAGGTCCGGCAGTGAGCGCAGGTGCTCGGCGAGGCCCTGTGCGGTCGGCGCCGCGCCGACCTGGGCCGGGCTGATCTGAGCAGGGGTCCAGGAGATGTCGTTCTCCATCCGTGTTTCTCCTTCTCGACAGGGGCCTCGCCCCTTGGAACCCACCCTCTGAGGCGGGCCTATATTTCTTCGCTACGCGGCATACGGACCTGGCCGGCCGGGTCCCGCAGGGCCGGAGCCGTCACCGCGACCAGGGCGAGGAGCCCCATCGCGACCGCGGCACCGAGGGCCGTCCGCTGTGTGCCGAACGCGGCGAGCAGCCCCCCGCCGGCCAACGCGCCCGCCGACGCCATACCGGAGCCGAGCAGCGCGAAGACGCTGGTCACCCGCCCCTGCATGGGTTCGGGGGTGATCCGCACCTGGTGCACACCGGCGACCACGTTCATCAGCGCCCCGGCGAAGCTCATCCCGGCGAGCAGCGACCCGAGCAGGTACGGATCGGAGGTGAGGGCGACCGGCAGCATCAGGGCGGCCCAGACGGTCAGCGATCCGGCCAGCACGACGGCGGGCCGGGCCCGTCCCGCCGCCCGGGAACCCGCCAGCGCGCCCGCCACCCCGCCGAGCCCGGCGACCAGGAAGATGAGCCCGACCGTCATCTCGGAGCCTCCGTCCTCCTTGACGATGAGCGCGAGGGTGAGTGCCAGCACCTGGAAGAGCAGGTTGCTGCCGGCGATCAGCCCGACGGCGGTCCGCATGAAACGCTGCCGCCACACCCAGCGGACGCCGTCGGCCACCTCGGTGCGCAACGAGCCGGTGGGAGTGGTCCGTTCACCCTGGAGCGGCTTACGGATCAGCAGCAGGGTGCCGAGCGCGACCAGATGCGTGACGGCGGTGAAGGCGAACGGCATCCACCGCCCGAACGAGAACAGCGCGGCGCCCGCGGGCTGGCCGATCAGCCCTGCCGCCTGTCCGCGCGCCTCGTTCTGGCCGAGCGCCGAGGACAGGTGCGCGGGGTGGACGACGTGGCTGACGGCCGCCCGTTCGGCGAGCCGGTAGAACAGCCCCGCCGTACCGTCGACGAAGGCGGCGGCCATCACCAGCGGCAGCCACAGTCGTCCGGCCGCCAGCGAACCGGCCACGGCCGCCATCGCGAGCAGCCCGGCGAGATCGCAGACGATCAGCAGCCGCCGCCGGTCCCACCGGTCGATCAGGGCCCCGGCGGGCAGCTGCACCACCAACTGCGGGAGCAGCGCGGCGAACGCCACCATTCCGGCACCGGCCGGACTGCTCTCGTAGAAGATCATGAGCATGGGGTACGCGGCCACACTGGCCCGCAGCCCCAGCAGCGAGATGCCCGCGCCGGTCCACAGCAGCAGGAAGTCCCTGTTGCGTCTCAGCGGTCCGGGCGCCGACTGCGGCTCCTGGACGGGTTTGTCGAGCAGGCTCACCTCTGCTCACCATGGTCCCCGGCGCCGCCCCGGCACCACTCC
The DNA here is from genome assembly GCF_042872365.1 of Streptomyces sp. NPDC005263. NCBI lineage: Bacteria > Bacillati > Actinomycetota > Actinomycetes > Kitasatosporales > Streptomycetaceae > Streptomyces > Streptomyces sp. NPDC005263. Next base: position 208,398 of record NZ_JBIAKJ010000006.1, read on the forward strand.
AGTACCGCCATCGCGCTGTGCATCTTGTTCTCGGCCTGGTCGAAGGCGATGCTCTGCTCCCCGTCCAGCACCTCGGCCGTCACCTCGTCGCCGCGGTGGGCGGGCAGGTCGTGCATGAAGACGGCCTTCGGACTGCCGCTCCACAGCGCCTCGTCCACCTGGAACGGGGCGAAGGCCGCCCGCCAGCCCGGGTCGGGCTTGCTGGTGCCGGTGGTCTGCCAACGCGTGGTGTAGACGACGTCCACGTCGGCCGGCAGCGCGGCCATGTCGTGCCGCTCCGCGATCCGTGACCCGTGGAGTTCGCTGTTGGCCCGCGCGCGGGCCAGTACGTCGGCGCCGAGCCCGTAACCACGCGGGGTGCGCAGCTCCAGTTCGGTCCCCGGGAACCGGGTCAGCCCGAGGGCCAGCGCGGCCGCCGTGTTGTTGCCCTCACCGACGTACAGCACCCGCAGACCGTCGACCCGTCCGAAGTGCGCCAGCAGGGTGGTGAGATCCGTGAGCCCCTGGGTCGGGTGCTCGTCGGCGCTCATGGCGTTGATGACCGACATGCGTGACTGGGCGGCCCAGGCGCGCAGTTCGGCCGGATCGCCGGACGTCCTGGCGACCAGCACGTCGAGCATCCGGGAGAACACCCGCCCGGTGTCCTCGCTGGTCTCTCCGGTATTGGTCTGCAGGTCCCCGCCGTTGAAGGTGACGATCTGCGCCCCGAGCCGCAGCGCGCCCGCCGAGAAGGCCGTACGGGTACGGGTGGAGGTCTTCCGGAAATAGACGCCGGCGACTGCCCCGTCCAGCGGACGGACCCGTCCGGCCCGCCCCGAGGAAAACTCCGCTCCGCGGGCGACGAGGGAACGGAGCTCGCTGTCGGTCAGGTCATCGAGCGAGATGAGGTGGCGGGCGGCTGTGCTGGCCACGATGTGCTCCTTGTCTGGACGTGGTCCGGAGGTTCCGGGTGGCGTTGTCCCATCGGGTGTTGTCCGCCGATCAGCCGGACCGGCCCGGCTGCCGCGGCCTCCCGGGCGACGGCGGCGTACCGGCCGGGTCCGACCGCGAGATCCTCGACCACCCAGGTGCCGGGACCGGTGGCCGCCGCGTGCCGGACGAGCAGCGGACCGCTGTCCGGTGGCGCGTGCACGTCCACCGCGCGGACATCGGTCATCAGGCCGACACCGCTCGCTTTGAGTACCGCCTCCTTCCGGGTCCAGTAGCGGAGGAAGACGGCCAGCTGTGCCGCCGGCCCGTCCGCCTCCCGCAGATGCGCCAGCTCACGGTCGGACAGCACGTCCGGGGCCACCGACGCGGTGTCGAAGCCCAGGACCTGCTCCAGATCGACGCCGATGCGACGGCCGCCGCCCGTGACCCCGAGCAGCCAGTGCGGCCCCGACCGGGACAGACTGAAGCTCAGTTCGGTGGGCGGCCACACGATGCACGGCGCTCCGTGGCCGGTGTCCGCACACTCGGGGCAGCGCAGCCGGCCGAAGCGCAGGTCGGCCGGCTCGGTGCCGAGATAGCCGGCGAGGATGCGGCGTACGGCCACATGCGCGCCCGAGTAGTGCAGGCCCGCCTCGGCGGTCATCGTGTGCGCCGATTCCCGTTCCTCCGCGGACAGCGTGAAGACGGCATCCAGGCCGAGCGGCTCGGCGACCGTCCCCCACCACACATGCGTCACACCGACGTCGAAGACATCCGACAAGTCCTCGGCGTTCATGGGTGGCACCCCCTTTCTGATCGGTTCTGTCCCACGTCGGGTTCAGGCGACGGCGCCGGCCGTGGTCAGCCGCAGCCCGTCCGGGGGCGTGAGGGCGCGCTTCCAGAGATGGGAGACTTCTCCGAAATGCGAACTGACCCAGACGTCGGAATAGATGGTGTTGAGGTATCGGTCGCCGCCGTCCGGGAATATGAGGACGCAGTTCGACCCCTCGGGAATGTTGGCGCTGAATTTCTCCAGCGCGGCGGCGGCAGCACCGGAAGAGCCACCGACGAGAATTCCCTCGCGATTCACCATGCGCCGGCAGGCGACCACACAGTCGAGATCGCTGACGTGCACCACCGCGTCGGCGGCGGACGGGTCGAACAACGCCGGCGTCACCGAGGCACCGTGCCCCGGAATGAGACGGCGGGTGTGAGGCTGTCCGAAGACGGCGCTGCCGACCGCGTCCACCGCGACCACCGTGGTGGACATCAGGTGCTGCTGGATGTATCCGGCGCAGCCCCGAAGGGTTCCGAACGTGCTGATGGGCGAGAAGAGATAGTCCACCTTGCCGTCCAGGGCCTCCGCGATCTCCCGCATCGTCTGGTGGTGGGCCTGCGGATTGAGGGGATTGGCGTACTGGTTGGGCCAGTACGCGCCCGGGACCGTGTCCACCAGTTCCCGCACCCGGTCGAGCCGGGCGCCGAGGTACTCCCCGGTGACCGGGTCCGGGGTCTGCACCACCTCGACGCGGGCGCCGTACGCGGACAGCAGCGCCAGGTTCTGCGCCGTGGTCTTCGCGTCGACGACACAGATGAAGTCGATCCCGAAGTACCGGCAGATCTGCGCTATTCCAATGGCCAGATTCCCGGAACTCGACTCGACGACCACCGAGCGTCCCGGGACGAGAACTCCCTCACGTATCCGCGTCAGCAGCATGCCGAGGGCGGACCGGTCCTTGATGCTTCCCCCTGGGTTGAACCTCTCCATCTTCGCGAAGACCCGGGAACCGAATCCCGGGAAGACGTTGCTCAGTTCCACCAGCGGGGTATTCCCGATGGTGTCCAGAATCCCATTGAGTACGGGACGGCTCATGTGGCTGCCCTTCGCTCTCCGTATCGACTTTCCGGAACGAAGAGTGAGGAGTTGTTCTATGTGCGTTCTATTAGAGAAGCGCTATAGAACACCTGTGCAGGGTCGCCGCAGAACTGGACTACGGGCTGGACTATGGGAAGGGGCCGGGATGCTGATCCTTCGGCGAACCGACGTAACGAAGACCTTGGCGGGCCGGGAGCTGGAGATCATCGACCTTGTCGCCGAGGCGTACCGACTGCACGACGAGGGCAGGACCGCACTGCCGCACTCGACCTTCCTGCGCTTTCCGGAGGAGCGGCACCAACGGGACCGGATCATCGGTCTGCCGGCCTACCGGGGCGGCGAATCGCCGGCGGCGGGGATGAAATGGATCGCCTCCTTCCCGGGCAATGTCACGGCGGGCCTGGAGCGGGCGAGCGCGAGCATCATCCTCAACTCCCTGGAGAACGGACAGCCTTCCGCTTTCATCGAAGGCTCCGTCATCTCGGCCAAACGCACCGCGGCGAGCGCCGCGCTGGCCGCCCGGGTACTCACCGAGCAGGACCCGCCGGCCGGGGTCGTCCTCATCGGCTGCGGAGTGATCAACCTGGAGATCCTGCGCTTCCTGGCCGCCGCGCTGCCCGGACTGCGCGAAGCGGCGCTGTACGACACCGATCCGGCGCGCGCCGAAGCCTTCGCCGGGACCTGCGCCACGGAGGTCCCGGGCGTGAAGGCCTACCCGGTGACGGACCTGGCCGCCGCCCTCGCCACCCATCCGCTCGTCTCGCTCGCCACCACGGCGGCCGAGCCGCACCTGGACCTCTCGGCCTGCGCCCCCGGCACCACGGTCCTGCACATCTCGCTCCGTGACCTGACGGTGGAGACGATCCTGGACGCGGTGAACATCGTGGACGACGCGGACCATGTGTGCCGAGAGCGCACCTCTCTGCACCTGGCCGAACAGCGCGCCGGCGGGCGGGAGTTCGTCGCGGCGCCGATCGGCGCGCTGGTGCGCGGCACGGCCACCGTGGAGCGTGGCGCGGACCAGCATGTGGTGTACTCCCCGTTCGGCCTCGGTGTGCTCGACATCTCCCTGGCCGAGTTCGTACGGGAACAGGCCGAACAGCAGGGTCTCGGTGTCCGGGTGGACGACTTCCTGGCGTCCTGACCACTGGTCCTGACCCCGCGTGGATGTGCCCCCTCCTTGGAGGGGGCACATCCACGCGGTGCGCGGTACCGCTGCCTGCCTGCCTGCCGTCGGCCGGCCTGGTCAGTCGTTCGGCAGGACGGAGATGCCGCCACCGTCCGACCGGGCCCGGATCTTGTGGGCGGATCCGGGGTCGGTCCGCACCTTCACCTGCTGGCTGCCGCCGTCCGTCGAGGCATCCACCGTGTATCCGCTGTCCGGCACCCTGATGGTGACGTTGCCACCGGAACTCGCGACATCCACGGCGTCGGGGGTCTCGGCGAAGCCGGCCTCCACGCTGCCGCCGTCGGAGCGCGCGGTGAGCCGGCCGGCCGCGCCGCGGTCCACCTCGATGTCCCCGCCGTCGCTCTCCAGATTCGCGGCGAGCGCCTTGGGCACCTCCACCCGGTAGTTCACCTCACAGGTCCCACCGCCGAAGCCGCCCCCGCAGTCGGAGGGCGCGGTCAGCATCAACTCCCCGCCCTGCGTGGAGTGCCGGGTCGCCGGCTTCTCGTCGTCGTACCGCATCTCCTCGGTCACCTTGATCGACTTCCCGCCGCCGATCACTACGTCGATACGGCCGCCCGAGGCCTTGACGCGCAGTGCGCTGACCTTGCCGTCGACGGTGTACGAGGCGGACTCCTCGCTGGTCTCGCCCATGCAGCCGGAGACGAGGCCCCCGGAGATCACGGCGGCCACGACATACACCGCGGTCTTGGTTCGGAACGGGGGCTTCATCGAATCTCCCTTGAGACGGTTACCCGGCCAGTAGCGCCAGGTTCATCCGCGCGTCTATGAAATCCCTACATCCGCGTTCCGGGCGGCGGCTGTGGTCGCGGGCAGGTTGCCGAAGATCCGGTAAACCTGCACACCGTTCACTGGTAGCGCGCACGGAAGGTGAGTCGTGGTCACGAGCGGGCCTGATCGCGTCGCTCTCGGCGTGGGGTCGTCCGGCGCGGATACAGGGTGGCGACCCGTCGTGCGTGCAGCCAAGAGGCGGGCCGCGTGAAGGAGTCGGTGGGGCCGGTCACCGCCTGGTCACACCGGTGAACTCGCGTTACCGGCTGAGCCTCGGGCCGCTGGCCGTCACCGTGTCGGCGTGCTTTGATCCAGCGCGTGGCGCAAGCCGCCGGGAGGGCCATCGTTTCGGGAATCAGGTGAGCTCTGTCATTCCGCAGAAGCCCGGAAGCACCCAGCAGAACCCCAGAAGCACCCCCAGCAGCACCCCATACGAAGGGAACCGCACGTGATGAACACTGCCTTCCAGGTCGAAGCAGCCGAGATCTCCGACGCCGACCTGGACAACGTCTCCGGTGGACTCTCCGCCGGTGGCTCCGGCGGTCTCTCCCTCGAGACGCCGCTCGGGAGCCTCTGCGCCGACCTCGCGGCCGTCGCTTCGCCCGAGGGTCTCGCCGCGGGAGTCCACACCACCGCTGTGTGACAACACGTGTAACCCCTGTGGGCCCCGGATCGGATGATCCGGGGCCCACAGGGGTTTTCAGCGGGGCAGGTCAGTGGCGTCCGTCGCCGCGGTGGTCGTGGCGGCCGCGGGAGTCGTCGCCGCGGTGGTCGTGGCGGCCGCGGGAGTCGTCGCCGCGGTGGTGGTGACGGCCCCAGGAGTCCTCGCTCGAGCCGTCGCGGTGGTGGCGGCCCCAGGAGAAGTCGTCGATGGTGCGGCCCCGGTCATTGCTCAGGGTCGCGGTGTCGGAGTAGTTGTCCCACGCGTAGGTGCGGCGGTCCTGGAACACGTCGGTGCGGGTGTCGCTGCCCACGCCCGTGTGGACGCGGACGGTGGCGCGTCCGTCCAGGCGGTAGTGGTGGAACGTGTAGGTGCGACCGTCCTTCGCCGACAGGGTCCAGCCGTCCAGGTTCACGCTGTGGCGGCTGTTGTTGGTGATCTCCACCCATTCCTTGTTCAGGGAGCGGTTGGACTGGTCGTCGCGGCCCGGGGAGTCGTACTGGGCCTTGCTGATTTCCACCTTCGGCTGGTGCGGGCGGTGGTCGGCCGCGGACGCCGGCAGCGTCACCGCCCCCACCACGGCTCCGGCCGCGAGCGCGGCGGCGACCAGACGGCGGGCGGTGACAGGCTTGGAAACAGGCATGAGTTCCCCTGAGTGTGCGGTGTGCTGGTGGCGGCCGGTCGGCCGCACACCCACACTTTGGCCTCGGTGTGCGGGCGATACGGATGAGACGTGAACCATGTGACAGCCTGTCCACATCTCCGTGACTCTCGCCTGCAACGTCCATCTATGCGCTGAATGCACGATGTTGACGCCGGCGGGCGTCCCGGGACCCGTGCGGCGCGGGGAATGATCGCTTACCCGCCAGGTCACGCCACCCCACCGCGACGCGGGCTGTCACTCGAAAGTGGGTAACGACCGCCCGTGTCCCGAGGGGGAGCGCGGAACGGGACGGCGCGGGCCTGCCGGCTCCTGTGGCCCTTCGCAGACGAAAGGGCCGGCCCGAGTGGGCCGGCCCTGACGGTGGAAATCGGACGATCAGACCAGGTCGAACCGGTCCAGGTCCATGACCTTGTTCCACGCGGCGACGAAGTCCTTCACGAACTTCTCCTTCGCGTCGTCACCCGCGTACACCTCGGCGAGCGCACGCAGCTCCGAGTTCGAGCCGAAGACGAGGTCGGCACGGGTGCCGGTCCACTTGACCGCGCCGGTGGCGGCGTCGCGGCCCTCGAAGGTGGTCTGGTCCTCGGACGTCGACGTCCACGTCGTGCCCAGGTCGAGCAGGTTGACGAAGAAGTCGTTGGTCAGCGTGCCCGGGGTGTCGGTGAAGACGCCGTGCGACGACTGGCCCTGGTTGGCGCCCAGGACACGCAGGCCGCCGACGAGGACGGTCAGCTCGGGGGCGCTCAGGGTCAGCAGGTTCGCCTTGTCGAGCAGCAGGAACTCGGCAGGCAGGCGGTTGCCCTTGCCGAGGTAGTTGCGGAACCCGTCGGCGGTCGGCTCGAGCGCGGCGAACGACTCGGCGTCCGTCTGCTCCTGCGAGGCGTCCACGCGGCCCGGCGTGAAGGGCGCCTCGACGTCGAAGCCGGCGTCCTTGGCGGCCTTCTCCACGGCGGCGGTGCCACCGAGGACGATCAGGTCGGCCAGCGAGACCTTCTTGGCGCCGGAGTTGAACTCCCGCTGGATCCCCTCGAGGGTGCGCAGCACCGAGGCCAGCTGGTCGGGGTCGTTGGCCTCCCAGTCGCGCTGCGGCTCCAGGCGGATGCGGGCGCCGTTGGCCCCGCCGCGCTTGTCGCTGCCGCGGAACGTCGAGGCCGACGCCCAGGCGGTGGACACCAGCTGCGAGACGGTCAGTCCCGAGTCGAGCAGCTTGGCCTTGAGGGCCGTGATGTCGGCGGCGTCGATGGCCGGGCCCTCGGCCTCGGGCAGCGGGTCCTGCCAGACCAGGGTCTCCGCCGGGACCTCCGGGCCCAGGTACAGGGACTTCGGGCCCATGTCACGGTGGGTCAGCTTGTACCAGGCGCGGGCGAAGGCGTCCGCGAACTCGGCGGGGTTCTCCAGGAAGCGACGGGAGATCTGCTCGTACACCGGGTCGAAGCGGAGCGAGAGGTCGGTCGTCAGCATCTGCGGGGCGTGGGTCTTCGACGCGTCGTGCGCGTCGGGGACGGTGCCCGCTCCGGCGCCGTCCTTCGGCCGCCACTGGTTGGCGCCTGCGGGGCTCTTGGTCAGCTCCCACTCGTAGCCGAAGAGGATCTCGAAGAAGCTGTTGTCCCAGGTGGTCGGGGTGTTCGTCCACGTCACCTCGAGACCGCTGGTGATCGCGTCGCCGCCCTTGCCGGTGCCGAAGGAGCTCTTCCAGCCCAGGCCCTGCTGCTCCAGCGAGGCCGCCTCGGGGTCGTCGCCGACGTTGTCCGCCGGGCCGGCGCCGTGCGTCTTGCCGAAGGTGTGACCGCCCGCGATCAGGGCGACGGTCTCCTCGTCGTTCATCGCCATCCGGCGGAACGTCTCGCGGATGTCACGGGCCGCGGCGATCGGGTCCGGGTTGCCGTTCGGGCCCTCCGGGTTGACGTAGATGAGGCCCATCTGGACCGCGCCGAGCGGGTTCTCCAGCTCACGGTCACCGCTGTAGCGCTGGTCGTCGAGCCAGGTGGTCTCGGGGCCCCAGTACACGTCCTCCTCGGGCTCCCAGACGTCCACGCGGCCGCCGCCGAAGCCGAAGGTCTCGAAGCCCATCGACTCCAGGGCCACGTTGCCGGCCAGGATCATCAGGTCGGCCCAGGACAGGCTCTGGCCGTACTTCTTCTTGACCGGCCACAGCAGACGGCGGGCCTTGTCCAGGTTGGCGTTGTCCGGCCAGCTGTTGAGGGGGGCGAAGCGCTGCTGACCGGCACCGGCGCCGCCACGGCCGTCGCTGATGCGGTAGGTGCCCGCGCTGTGCCAGGCCATCCGGATGATGAGCGGCCCGTAGTTGCCGAAGTCGGCGGGCCACCAGTCCTGAGAGGTGGTCAGGACCTCGGCGATGTCCTGCTTCACGGCCGGCAGGTCGAGGTTCTTGAACGCCTCGGCGTAGTCGAAGTCCTCACCGAGGGGGTTGGCCACGGCCGGGTTCTTCGCCAGGATCTTCACATTGAGCCGCTCCGGCCACCACTGGCGGTTGCCGCCGCCCTGGGTCGGGTGCAGGGCACGGCCGTGCGCGACCGGGCAGCCACCCGTCTCCTCGGGCTTCGACTCGGTGACGATCGCATCGTGGTTCTCGGTCACAGGGGGGTCCTTCCGAACGGGTGTATTTCGGGTGCTCAGGAACTGGGGCTGGTGGAACAGGCGGGGCACACGCCCCAGTAGATGACCTCGGCCTCGTCGATGGCGAAGCCGTGGTCCTCGGACGCGGTCAGACAGGGGGCGTCGCCGACCTCGCAGTCGACGTCGGCGACGGCACCGCAGGACCGGCACACGACGTGGTGGTGGTTGTCCCCGACACGACCCTCGAACCGGGCCGGGCTGCCCGCCGGCTCGATGCGACGTATGAGCCCGGCCGCGGTCAGGGCGTGGAGTGCCTCGTACACGGCCTGGACGGAGATGTGGCCGACACGGTCGCGCACACCGGAGGCGATCGCCTCGACGTCGAGGTGGTCCCCGACCCGGACGGTCTCCAGCAGCGCGACGCGGGCGGCCGTCACCCGCAGGCCGACACCACGCAGCTCTTCAGCGGTGCTCGAACTCCGGGGTGCGGTCATGCGCACAACCTACCCCCACAAACACGAATGGTTCAAGAAATGGATTGGGTCCAATTCTTGGCCATGTTGTGGGCGTCTGACGTTCACGAAACTGCCCGCTTTTCCGACATAACCTGTCAAATCACCCCAGGTGCACGGACTACTCGGTGCCGGAGGGCTCCGTGACGTCGGGCAGCAGTGCCCGCATCGCCTCGCGCTGGGTGGGTCCCATGATCCGGCCGAGAGCCTGCACGACCGTCTCGGAGAGGGGTTCCGAGGCCTCCTTCAGCAGGAGCCGGGCCTTCTCGGTGAGGACGACCTCGACGCCCCGCTTGTCGCCGCAGACCGACTTGCGGGTGACCAGGCCGGCGTGCTGGAGGCAGGCGATCTGGTAGGTGAGCCGGGTCTTGGGGCGGCCCAGGAGCTCCGCGATCCGGGTCATCCGCAGGCCCGCGGGCTGCTCGGCCAGCAGGCACAGGACCAGGAACTCGTCGTGCGAGACGTCGAGTTGCTCCTTGACGACCGCGCGCAGCCGCTGCTCCACGGCCCCGGTCGCCGCGAGCAGGACCATCCAGGCCCGCAGTTCGTCCGGCAGGAGTCCGCCGCTCTGTGCGGAGGGGCATTCGGGCAGGTCGGTGGGGTGCTCGTCGGGGGCGGCCATGGTTCGAGTGTACCTGTTGTCCAATTTTGAAGAAGATGGTTGTCCAGATTTGGATAGTGGGCTAGCGTGAGGTCATCCAAATTTGAATCACCAACCTCACCAGCATGAACGACCATGAACAGGGGCACCACCATGACCGTTGCCGTGGAAACCGGGCTCTGGCAGCTCGACCCGACCGCCACCACCGTCGCGCTGCGGCACAAGACGATGTGGGGCCTGGTCACCGTCAAGGGCGCCTTCACGGGTGTCGCCGGCCAGGGCGAGGTGCGCGCCGACGGGTCGGCCGTCGGCACCCTCACCCTGGACGCCGCCTCCCTGGACACCAAGAACGCCAAGCGGGACACCCATCTGCGCGGCGCGGACTTCTTCGACGTGGACAACCACCCCGAGCTGACCTTCGTGGTGCGCAGCGCCGAACGCCGCGACGGCGACACGGTCAAGGTCGTCGGTCAGCTGACCGTGCGCGGCATCAGCAGGCCCCTGTCCCTCGACGCGCGCCTTGTCGGGGCGGGCGCCGAGACGCTCACCCTGGAGGCCGAATTCCCCGTGGACCGCGACCAGTTCGGCATGGGCTGGAACCAGATGGGCATGATCCGCGGCCTGACGACGGTCACCGCCACGCTCCGGTTCACCCGGGCGGCAGCCTGACGTATCTGCTCGACAGCGTCTGCGGGGAGGCCGTGAAGGCCCGCAGCCGGATCCGCGCGCCCGGCCGGGGCAGGCCGTACGTCCCGGCCGGCGGCCGGAGTTCGTACGTCGCCGTGGCGCCGCCCGGCAGCGCGGCCGGGCCCCGTACGACCGTCCAGTAGGGGTCCATGCCCTGGCCCGCGGTGAGCGTGAAGTGCGGCCTCAGGGTGCCGCCGCCCGTGTTGGTGACCCGCAGGGTCAGCCGGGAGAGGGCGGTCGCCGAGACCCGCCGCACCGACGTCACCCGCATCCGCAGTGGCGGCGACCCCGTGACCGCCAGCGCGGCGCTGGTCACGGCGGGCAGGAGCAGCAGCACGGCCGCCGCGATCCGCGCCGGACGCCGGTGCGGACCGGACAGCGGGCGCGGGCGTGGCTGCCAGGCGCCGGCGAACTCCGTCGCGGGCGCGGTGACCGCCGCGGTGAGCCACAGCGGGGTCATCAACAGGTAGTAGCCGTCCTGCGAACGGGTCGCCAGGTAGAAGGCCAGCCACGGCAGCACCGTCGCCGCCGGCCCCAGCCGCCGGACGAACAGCACGAACACCGCCAGCAGACCGCCGAGCAGCAGCACGCTCGCCCGCGAGTACCAGTCGAGCCGGTCGCCGCCGCCGGTCAGATACAGCGAGACGTCCACCAGGCCCTGCCCGTGCAGCACCGCGCCCTGCGTCAGCGGCAGCGCGATCCCGCTGAACCAGGCGGCCGGCTCACTCACCACGAAGTACGTGTTGATCAGCAGCCATACGGTGACGGCGACCCCGACGATCCGCAGCACCACCAGCGCCGCCGCCCGCGCCCCCGACTCACCGCGCCGGACGGCGTAGATCCCGGCCAGCAGGAACGGCGCGAGGAACCACGGCAGTTGCTGGGCCGCGCAAGCCGCCCCCAGGCAGGCCGCCCGCGCCAGCCCGGCCGGGCCGAGCCGACCGCCCCGCCCGATCCGCGGCCAGCGCGCCACCACCGGCACCAGCAGGGCGAGGGCCAGGACCGCCGGATAGCCGAGCCGCCCGTACGTGGGGAGCATGCCGAAGCCGAGGCACACCATGGTCGCCGTCGAACGCCACGGACCGGGCAGCAGCCGCCACAGCACCACGGCGCCGACGACCAGCGCACCCGTGGCCACCGCCGTCGCCGGAACGCCGCCGGGGCCCAGCCACAGCAGCGGCGCGGTCAGCAGCGGGGCCAGCGGGGGATAGCCGTACGTGTAGTCGTAGCCGCCCGTCACGGTCGGGGTGAGGGCGACGTCGTGGCCGAAGAGCCAGGGCCACGGATGTCCGTACACGGCGTGCCCGGCGACCAGCTCCCGGGCGGCCTGGGTGGTGAGGTCCGCCTCGTCGGAGCCGTGGTGGTTCATGACCCAGGTGCACAGGACCAGCGTCACGGCGGTCACCAGTACCACCAGGTCCAGCCGCGCCAGAGCCCGCCGACGGCGCACCACCAGGATCAGCACCCCGCTCACCAGGATCGTGGCGTAGCACACCGAGATCACCACGGCCACGGGGAGCCGGTGGGTCGCCGCCTGCGCCCACACCGACCGGGTCCCGATGAAGAGACTGATGTCGGCGAGCAGGGTGAGGACGCGATGCCACTGCGCGGGGGGTTCCTCCGGGCGGGCGGACACCGCCGACCGCGTCCGCCCGCCGGGCGCCGGCAGCTGCGTATCTGTCAGGAGCACGGCACCGGACGCTAATCGGACCCGGTGAGCGCCACCTCCTCGGAGGTGAAGATTCCGGTATGAGGGCGGTGTGAACAGTCCGTAAAGGGAGAAACCCCCTCAATCCTCGTCAGGCACCGCCAACCCTCGTCAGGCACCTCCCGGTCAAGGACTCTCAGTACACGTCCCGCACGTACCGCTTCGCCGACGCCAGCTGCTTCACCCACGCCGACGCCTCGGCCTCGTCCAGCCCGCCGTGCGCGACCGCGATGTCCCGCAGCGCCCGGTCCACGTCCTTGGCCATCCGGGAGGCGTCGCCGCAGACGTAGAAGTGGGCGCCGTCCTGGAGCCAGCGCCACAACTCGGGGCCGTGTTCACGCATCCTGTCCTGCACGTACACCTTGTTGCGCTGGTCGCGGGAGAAGGCGGTGTCGAGGCGGGTCAGAAGGCCCTCGTCGAGCAGTTCGGTGAGCTCCCGCTCGTAGTAGAAGTCGGTGGCGCGGTGCTGCTCCCCGAAGAACAGCCAGTTGGGCGCCCGGTGGCCGAGCGCCCGCCGCTCCTGGAGGAAGCCGACGAACGGCGCGACCCCGGTGCCCGGCCCGACCATGACCATCGGCGTCGAGGCGTCGGCGGGCGGCCGGAAGTGCGGCGCACGCCGCACCAGGACCGGCACCTCGGTGTCCGCCTCGGCGTCGGCGAGGAAGGGCGAGCAGACCCCGCCGCGCGCCCGGCCGTGCAGGTTCTCGTACCGCACGACGGACACCGTCAGCGAGACCAGACACGGGTCGACCAGCGGGCTGGACGATATGGAGTACAGGCGCGGCTGAAGCTTCTTCAGTACGTCCGCCCAGTCCTGCGCGTTCGCCCGCACCGGATGCTCGGCGAGCACGTCCACCGTCTGCCGCCCCCAACTCCACTGCGCCAGACCGTCCTTGTTGTCGGGCCGCGTCAGCCTGCGCAACTCCCGGTCGTCACGGACCCGTTCGGCGACGAAACGCAGCAAGTCCGGGGTGATCCGGGTGATGTCCAGGTGCCGGTGCAGGGCCTCGGCGACGGGGACCTCGCCGACCCCCTCCACCCGCACGGCCGCCGTGCCGTCCAGGCCCGTCACCGCGAGCCACTCCTCCACCAGCGCGGACGAGTTGACCGGCCGCACGCTGAGCGCGTCCCCCGTCTCGTACGTCAGCGGGGACCCACTCGTGTCGAAGGTGAACCGCCTGACCTCCTTGCCCGCGCCGGTCCGGCTGAGCAGCCGATTGCCGACCAGGCGGGCGGTGGTGGGCGCGGGCCTGGCGGCACGGTCGGCTTCGGGGGCGGCCCGGGTGGCGAGCTGTGGGGCGACCTCGACGGTGGGCTCGGTGGGCTCGGCCGTCTCCGTCCCGGAGTCCAGCGCCGAGAGCACCTGGTCCAGCCAGACACCCGCCAAGGACTCGTAGTCGGGTTCGCAGTCGGTGCGCGGCGCGAGCCGTACCGCGCCCAGCTCGTCGAGGCGTGCGTCGAGTCGGCGCCCGTGTCCGCAGAAGTCGTCGTACGAGGAGTCGCCGAAGGCCAGGACCGCGTACCGGACGCCGTCCAGGCGCGGGGCCTGCTGTCCGGTCAGCGTCTCCCAGAACCCGGAGCCGTTGTCGGGCGCGTCGCCGTCGCCGAAGGTGCTGGTGATCAGCAGCAGATCGGCGCCGGAGGGCAGGGCGCCGGGGTCGGACTCGTCCATGCCGACGAGCGTGGCCGTGTGTCCCCCGGCGGACAGCCGGTCGGCGACGGCCCCCGCGAACTCCTCGGCGTTACCGGTCTGCGAGGCCCACAGGATGACGACCTCACGGCCCGACCGCTCGCCGGACGAGGCCGGTCGCGTCGACGTCCGCGAGTACATGCCGGCCAGCACGCCGTTCACCCACAGCGCGTGCTCGGCGCTGAAGGGCGCGTCCGGCGGGAGCACGGGGACACCGGGGGCGCCGGAGTCGATGCCGGCGAGGAAGCCGGTGAGATACAGCCGCTCCTGGGCCGTGAGGACGGGCGGCGGGGTGCTGTCGAGACCGAAGGGATTCGACCCCGGGGTGACCGTGCTCGAAGTGACGGCGGCAGGAGTGACGGCGGCAGGAGTGACGGCGGCAGGAGTGACGGAGGCGGGAGCTACGGCGGTCGTGGCCCCGCCGGTCGCGGCCGCCGCCGTAGGCGCGGTCACCCCCGCGGGCCGCACCGGTGAGGCCACCTTCGCCAGCGACACCGCACACACCTTGAACTCCGGCTGGAACGACACCGGATCCACCGCGTCGCTGGTCACCGCGTTGACGCTCAGATACTCCCCGAACAGGTCGTTCCAGTGGAACGGCGCGAAACAGGCCCCCGGCCGCACCCGGTCGGTGACCACCGCGGGCAGGACGGCACGGCCCCGCCGCGAGGCGACCTCCACCCGGTCGCCGTCGGTGATCCCGAGCGCCCCCGCGTCCTCGGGATGCACCTCCACGAACGGCCCGGGATTCAGCTTGTTGAGCTTGGCGACCTTCCCGGTCTTCGTCAGGGTGTGCCACTGGTGCTGCACCCGCCCGGTGTTCAGCAGGAAGGGGAAGTCGTCGTCCGGCAGCTCGGCGGGCGGCAGATGCGGGCGCGCGTGGAAGACGGCACGCCCGTCGGCCGTCGGGAACCGCAACTCGCCCTCACCGGACACGTACCGCACCGGATTGCGCTCCGGCCCGTCCTCGCCGGCGGCCGGCCACTGCACGGGCGTCGACCGCAGCCGCTCGTAGGTCACCCCGCGCAGGTCCCAGCCCGTGACGGGGTTCCAGAAGCGCCGGATCTCCTCGAAGACCTGCTCGGCACTGTCGTACGAGAAGCCCTTCTCGTACCCCATCTCCCGCGCGATGGCCGCGATGATCCGCCAGTCCGCCGTGGCCTCCCCGGGCGGGTCGGACGCCGCCCGGGTCAGGGTGAGGTTCCGCTCGCTGTTGACGTAGACCCCTTCGGCCTCCGTCCACATCGCGCCCGGCAGGACGACGTCGGCGTACGCGTTGGTCTCGGTGTCCCCGAAGACGTCCTGCGTGACCACGAACTCGGCGGCCTCAAGGCCCTCGATGACGGTACGGCGGTTGGCGACCGAGGCGACCGGATTGGTGCAGATGATCCAGCAGGCCTTGATCTCCCCGTCGGCCATCTTCTGGAACATCTCGACGGTGCCCCGGCCGACCCCGTCTCCGCGCAGGGTGCCCGGCGGCAGCTCCCAGACGTCCTCGGTGAACGTCCGCTCCTCCTCGACCAGCACCGACCGCTGCCCGGGCAGCCCCGGCCCCATGTAGCCCATCTCGCGTCCGCCCATCGCGTTGGGCTGGCCGGTCAGGGAGAACGGCCCGCTGCCCGGACGGCAGATCGCGCCCGTCGCGAGGTGCAGGTTGACCAGGGCGTTGGTGTTCCAGGTGCCGTGCGTGGACTGGTTGAGCCCCATCGTCCAGCAGCTCATCCACTCGCCCGCCTCGCCGATCAGCCGGGCGGCCGCACGCAGGTCGTCCTCGGCGACACCGGTGAGCTCCGCGACGGTGGCCGGCGGGTAGTCGGCCAGGAACTCCTCCATCCCCTCCCAGCCCGTGGTGTGCGCCGCGACGAACTCGGGGTCGGTGTGCCCGTTCTCGACCAGCAGACGCAGCAGACCGTTCAGGAGCGCGAGGTCGGTGCCCGGCTTCACCTGGAGGAACAGGTCGGCCTTCGCGGCCGTGGCGGTGCGCCGCGGATCGACGACGATGAGCTTCGCCCCCGCCTTGACCCGCTCCATCATCCGCAGGAACAGAATCGGATGACAGTCGGCCATGTTCGAACCGATGACGAGGAAGACGTCCGCCCGGTCGAAGTCCTCGTACGAGCCGGGCGGGCCGTCGGCACCGAGCGACAGCTTGTAGCCGGCCCCCGCACTGGCCATGCACAACCGGGAGTTGGACTCGATCTGGTTGGTCCGCACGAACCCCTTGGCCAGCTTGTTCGCCAGGTACTGCGCCTCCAGGCTCAACTGCCCGGACACATAGAAGGCGACCGCGTCCGGCCCGTGCTCGTCGATGACGGCGCGCAGCCGTCGCGCGGTGTCGGCGATCGCGTCGGCCGTGGGCACCGGCACCGGCTCCTCGCCGCGGTCGTCCCGCACCAGGGCGCTGGTCAGCCGGCCGGGCGCGGCGAGCATCTCGGCCGTGGTCGCGCCCTTCGTGCACAGCCGGCCCGCGTTCGCCGGGTGCTCCTTGTCCCCGGACGCCTTCAGGACGGTACGCCTGCCGTCCGGCCCCATCCCGACGTCGAGCACCAGACCGCAGCCCACACCGCAGTACGAGCAGACGGTCCGCACCTGCTGTGTCTGCTGCGGCTGTGTCCTCTGCGTCTGCTTTCTCCGCGGGGGCGTCGTCATGCCGTCGACGCTACGAATTGCCCGTTACGCCTGTGTGACACGGCTTGATCTTGAGGAGTTACGCCCGCTGCACAGCCGTCCCCCGGTCGGTGTGAGGTGCACCGGGGTCGCGGAGCGTGTCGCATTGGGCCGAACGGGTGACCATGGGTAAGAATTGCCCGATGCAGACAGCAGTGCGAGCCATGGACGGAGCATGCCGGTGAACAGCCACGATGTCACCGACGAACAGTGGGAGGGGCTCGCCCAGGTCGTGCCGCTGAGGGGCCGGGACGCCTGGCCCTCCTCGGTCGGCCACCGGTCCATGCCGGAGGCCGAGACGGAGCTGCGGCGCCGCTTCGTGGTGCTGCGCGTCATGGTGTTCGCGGACGCCCGCGAGGTCGCCGAGACGCTGATGGCGGGCATACCCGTGCTGCTCGACCTGACCAACGCGGAGACCGAGGTCGCCAAGCGGGTCCTGGACTTCAGCACCGGCGTCGTCTTCGGACTGGCGAGCAGCATGCACCGCGTCGACCGGAACGTGTTCCTTCTCACGCCGGCCGGCACCGAGGTGACCGGGCTGATGGAGGAGGGGACAGGCGTCCCCGGCGTATGAGAGGTGACGGCCGCCCGGCGTCAGGGGCGCCGGTCGCCCGATCGTAGGAAGGTCCTTCGGGCAAAACGGTTCGCCCGGCGGCGGAGACCTACCGTCCGGATATGACCGTGCCCCCCGCGCTGCTCCCGGACCCCTCGCCGCTCCCGGCCTTACCCGGCCACGACGAGGACCTTCCGGAGCGTCCGCGCGTCACCGAACTGCGGCTGTCCGCCTACGCCGCCCACCGCGGCGCCCGCCTCCCGCTCGGTCCGCTCACCCTGTTCACGGGACCCAGCGGCTGCGGCAAGACCAGTGCGCTACGGGCGTACGAGGCGCTCGCCAGACTCGGTGGCGGCACCCGCCTGCCCGAGGTCTTCCCGGATCCGCTGGCCTGCGTGCCCGAGCGGGCCCGGCCTGACTCCCAGCGCCGCCGCGGCTTCCGCATCGGCTGCACGACCGACGGTCCCGAGGGGCCGATCCGGCTCGACGTCGCCGTCCAGGCCGAGCCGGCGCTGCGCATCGTGGGGGAGCGGCTGAGCACTGGGGGCGGTCAGGTCCTGCTGGAGACCGCCCTGCGCGACCCGAGCCGGCGCCAGGTGCAGGCCGCCTGGCACACGGCGGGCCAGTCGCCGGTCACCCGCGGCCCACTGCCCGACGACCGACTCGGCACCGCGCTGCTCCCGTTGCGGGTGGCCGGCAAGACCGACGGGCAGCGCCGGGTGCTGGCCGCCGCCGAACAGACGGTGGTCGCGCTGCGCTCGGTGTTCGCCTGCGACCCGCGGCCCGGCCGGATGCGCGTCCCCGTGCCCACCGGCTCCGGACGGCTGCTCGGCGGCTGCGACAACCTCGCCGACGTGCTGTGGCGCACCCGCGCGCAGTGCGCCAGACGGCACGCGCAGTTCGTCACCGCGGTACGCGCCGGATGCGCCGGCCCAGTCGCCGACGTGCTCGCCGAACCGCGCGCCGACGGGGCGGTCCGAGCGCTGCTCGACCGGGGCGACGGCACCCGCACGGACTGCGGGCGGCTGGGCGACGGGGAATTGCGGTACCTCGCGCTGGCGCTGGTGCTGTTCACCGGGCCCGGTGTGCTGGAGGTCGACCCGGTCGGTGAGGTGCCGGCGGCCATGCAGGCGCTCACCGTGCTCGCCGACCACCTCGACCGGGGCCTGGACCCCCGGCAGCGGGCCGAACTGCTGCGGCTCGCCGCGCGGATGTGCGACCGAGGGCACATCAGGCTCGTCGGCGCGGTGAGCGACGCGTCGTGGGCGGCGGGGGTGGACGGTGTGACGGTGGTACACCTGAAGCCGTGACCGAACCTCTCGACGTGGCGACACTGCAGCGCAGACTGGCCGAGTTCGCGGCCGCGCGCGACTGGCAGCCGTACCACACCCCCAAGAACCTCGTCGCCGCGCTGAGCGTGGAGGCCTCCGAACTGGTCGAGATCTTCCAGTGGTTGACGCCCGAGGAGTCGCAACGCGTCATGGCCGACCCCGGGACCGCGCACCGGGTCACGGACGAGGTTGCCGACGTGCTCGCGTATCTGCTCCAGCTGTGCGAGGTGCTCGGCATCGACCCGCTGGCGGCGCTGGACGCGAAGATCGACCGGAACGAGCGGAGGTTTCCGGCGCCCTAGGAGGGTGCTGACTGCCCACCGCTCATCGGGAGCGATCAGCTCCATTATTACTCTCCGGAGTCGAAAGACCGTCTGAGACCGATTCGTTGTCCGAAGATTTCCACCTTCCTCTGGTTTTTCGTCTCAAGCCCCCTCACTCTGGGTAGTGAACAAGGGAGTTCAGGCGGACGTGCCGACGGCGCGTCGGACAGACGGGGGCGACGCATGGAAGCGATGCGGCTCATAGGGATGAGCAGGCGTGCCCTGGCGGGGAGCGGTAGCCCGCCTCAGATCATGGCGGAGGTGTGGCAGGCACAGGCCCTGGCCCAGGCGATCGGCAGTCGCCTCGCGGTCTCCGGCCCGCCCGAATTACGCGGCGAGGCACTGGGGTTGACCGAACTGGCGGGCAGGGGATGCGGGGTCCTGGACCGTCCGGACATCGACACCGAGGCGATGCTGGCGGCCCGGCTCACCGACCTGGGGGACGCCCGCCAGGCCCTCACCTCCCTGGGGAGCCTCCTCGGGGAGGTCAGCATCGCCCTGGTCGGCCTGGCCTCCGCGGCGGCGGACGAGGGCACGTACTGGCAGTGCATGGAGGCGATCGACGCGGCGGACGAGTCGAGGGACCGGGTGCGGGAGATGCTGCGCAGGCTCGCGGACCGGGACGAGGCACTACCGGCGTAAGGACCCCTGGGACGAGAGGCGAGAGGCGGCGGCGGGTCGCTTCGGGCACCGAGGGCCTCCGGGGCCAGGGTCCGAGGGGACCGCTTCGGTCGGCCGTCACCGCGGCGTGCAGGATGGAAGCATGGACCTCCGCATCTTCACCGAGCCCCAGCAGGGCGCCACCTACGACACTCTCCTCACCGTCGCCAAGGCCACCGAGGACCTCGGCTTCGACGCGTTCTTCCGCTCCGACCACTACCTCAAGATGGGCTCCGTGGACGGCCTGCCCGGCCCCACCGACGCCTGGATCACCCTCGCCGGCCTGGCCCGCGAGACCAAGCGCATACGCCTCGGCACGCTGATGACCGCCGGCACCTTCCGGCTGCCCGGCGTGCTCGCCATCCAGGTCGCGCAGGTGGACCAGATGTCGGGCGGCCGCGTCGAACTGGGCCTGGGCGCGGGCTGGTACGAGGAGGAGCACACGGCGTACGGCATCCCGTTCCCGAAGGAGAAGATCGCCCGCCTGGAGGAGCAGCTGGAGATCGTCACCGGCCTGTGGGCGACCGAACTCGGCGAGACCTTCGACTTCCACGGCACCTACTACGACCTCAAGGACTCGCCGGCGCTGCCCAAGCCCGCGCAGCGCAAGGTCCCCGTCCTGGTCGGCGGCCAGGGGGCCAGGCGTACCCCGCGACTGGCCGCCCGGTACGCCGACGAGTTCAACATGCCGTTCGGCTCGCTCGAGGACAGTGAGCGCCAGTTCGGCCGGGTCCGCGCCGCCGCGCAGGAGGCCGGCCGGGACGCCGACGAGATCACCTACTCCAACGCCTTCGTCGTCTGCGTCGGCAAGGACGACGCCGAGGTCGCCCGCCGTGCCGCCGCGATCGGCCGCGAGGTCGACGAGCTGAAGGCCAACGGCCTGGCGGGCACCCCGTCCGAGGTCGTCGAGCGGATCGGCCACTACGCCGAGGCCGGCTCCGAGCGGATCTACCTCCAGATCCTCGACCTCGCCGACCTGGACCACCTGGAGCTGATCTCGTCCCAGGTGCAGTCGCAGCTGTCGTAGGCGAGGCCCGTCAGTCCTACCCTCATGTCGCGCTGACGGAGTGTGGTGAACGCACGAGAAAGGCGCCCGGCGTCCGCCGGGCGCCTTTGTGACAGTCCGGTCCCCGACGTGGGTGCCGTGCCCAGGCGGAGGTGATCTCCGGCACCCGACCTCGAGAACCGCCGTCCCGGCTACGAGTGACGTCGACGAAGGGATGGCCGCGGGTAATCCAGTACCGTCCGGGGCTCGCCGACACCCATACTCGGACGCGTGTTCCTGACGATCTCGACCTCTGGCGACGAGCAGCACCCGGCGACCGACCTGGGCTTCCTCCTCCACAAGCACCCCGACAACCCGTACTCGGCCACGCTGTCCTACGGCACGGCGCACGTCGTCTACCCCGAGGCGGACGCCGAGCGCTGCACGGCCGCGCTGCTGCTGGAGGTCGACGCGGTGGCACTGGTCCGGCGCGGCAAGGGCAAGGGCCGCGGCGGCGCCCCCGACGCGGCGCTCGCGCAGTACGTCAACGACCGCCCCTACGCCGCCTCCTCGCTGCTCGCCGTGGCGCTGAGCGGCGTGTTCTCCAGCGCGATGCGAGGGGTGTGCAAGGCCCGGCCCGAGCGTGCCGCGAAGCCGATGCCGCTGCGCGTCGAGGTACCCGCGTTGCCCGCCCGGGGCGGCCCCGAACTCGTACGACGTCTCTTCGAGCCGCTCGGCTGGGCGGCGAGCGTCGCACCGGTCGCCCTGGACAGCGCGTTCCCGGAGTGGGGCGAGTCGCGTTACGTGCGCCTGGTCCTGGAGTCGGAGAAGCTGACCCTCGCCGAGGGACTGCGGCACCTGTACGTCCTGCTGCCCGTGCTCGACGACGCCAAGCACTACTGGGTGGCGCCCGACGAGGTCGACAAACTGCTGCGGGCCGGCGAGGGCTGGCTGCCCGACCACCCGGAGCAGAAGCTGATCACCAGCCGTTACCTGTCCCGCCGCTGGTCGCTGACCCGGGAGGCGATGGAGCGGCTGGAGCTGGTGCGGCTGGCCGAGACCGACGACAGCGAGGTCGAGGAGATCGACAACGCGGTCGCGGCGGAGAGCGAGGCGGACGAGAAGCCCACCCCGCTCGCCGTGCAGCGCCGGGACGCGATCATCGCCGCGCTCGGCGCGTCCGGCGCCGCCCGGGTGCTCGACCTCGGGTGCGGACAGGGCCAGTTGGTGCAGGCGCTGCTGAAGGACCCGAGGTTCACCGAGATCGTCGGTGTCGACGTGTCGATGCGGGCCCTGACCATCGCCTCCCGGCGGCTGAAACTGGACCGCATGGGAGAGCGGCAGGCCGCACGCGTGCGGCTCATCCAGGGCTCGCTGGCCTACACCGACAAGCGGCTCAAGGGATACGACGCCGCCGTGCTGAGCGAGGTCATCGAGCACCTCGACCTGCCCCGGCTGCCCGCCCTGGAGTACTCCGTGTTCGGCGCGGCCCGCCCGCGCACGGTCCTGGTGACCACCCCGAACGTCGAGTACAACGTCCGCTGGGAGAGCCTCCCGGCCGGCCACGTCCGGCACGGCGACCACCGCTTCGAGTGGACGCGCGAGGAGTTCCGGTCCTGGGCGGACACGGTGGCCGAACGGCACGGCTACGACGTGGCGTTCGTCCCCGTCGGACCGGACGACCCCGAGGTGGGGCCACCGACCCAGATGGCCGTCTTCACCCTGCGTACAACGACGACGAACACCCCGGACGAGAAGGAGGCGAAGGCAGCATGACCGAGACTCAGGTTTCCCAGCGGCAGGGGCGGATCCTCCCCGTCACCGACCTCTCCCTCGTCGTCCTGGTCGGCGCCTCCGGCTCGGGCAAGTCGACCTTCGCCCGGCGGCACTTCAAGCCGACCGAGGTGATCTCCTCGGACTTCTGCCGCGGCCTGGTCTCCGACGACGAGAACGACCAGAGCGCGACCCGGGACGCCTTCGACGTCCTGCACTACATCGCGGGCAAGCGCCTGGCTGCCGGCCGTCGCACCGTCGTGGACGCCACCAGCGTGCAGCAGGACGCCCGGCGCCAGCTGATCGACCTGGCCAAGCAGTACGACGTGCTGCCCATCGCCATCGTGCTCGACGTGCCCGAGGAGGTGTGCGCCGAGCGCAACGCGACCCGCGACGACCGTGCCGACATGCCCCGGCGGGTCATCCAGCGGCACACCCGTGAACTGCGGCGCTCGCTCAGGCACCTGGAGCGGGAGGGCTTCCGCAAGGTGCACGTCCTGCGCGGCGTCGAGGACGTCGAGACCGCCACCGTCGTCACCGAGAAGCGCTTCAACGACCTCACCCACCTCACCGGCCCCTTCGACATCGTCGGCGACATCCACGGCTGCGCGTCCGAACTGGAGGCACTGCTCGGCGCGTTGGGTTACGTCGACGGCGTCCACCCGCAGGGCCGTACCGCGGTCTTCGTCGGCGACCTCGTCGACCGCGGCCCGGACAGCCCGGGCGTGCTGCGCCGGGTGATGTCGATGGTCGAGTCGGGCAACGCGCTGTGCGTACCCGGCAACCACGAGAACAAGTACGGGCGTCACCTGAAGGGCCGCAAGGTCCAGCACACCCACGGGCTCGCCGAGACCATCGAGCAGATGGAGGGGGAGAGCGAGGAGTTCCGCCAGCGGGTACGGGAGTTCATCGACGGCCTCGTCAGCCACTACGTCCTCGACGGCGGCAAGCTGGTGGTCTGCCACGCCGGACTGCCGGAGAAGTACCACGGCCGCACCTCCGGCCGGGTCCGCTCGCACGCCCTGTACGGCGAGACGACCGGTGAGACCGACGAGTTCGGGCTGCCGGTGCGCTACCCGTGGGCGGAGGACTACCGGGGGCGGGCGGCGGTCGTCTACGGGCACACCCCGGTTCCGGAGGCCAGCTGGCTCAACAACACCATCTGCCTCGACACCGGCGCCGTCTTCGGCGGCAAGCTGACCGCGCTGCGCTGGCCGGAACGGGAACTGGTCGACGTACCGGCTGAGCGGGTCTGGTACGAGCCGGCCAGGCCGCTGCGGGCCGAGGCGCCCGGCGGGCAGGACGGACGCCCGCTGGACCTCGCGGACGTGCACGGCCGCCGGGTCGTCGAGACCCGGCACCAGGGCCGCGTCGCCATCCGCGAGGAGAACGCGGCGGCGGCCCTGGAGGTCATGAGCCGCTTCGCGGTGGACCCGCGTCTGCTGCCGTACCTGCCGCCGACCATGGCCCCGACGGCCACCTCCCGCGTCGAGGGCTACCTGGAGCACCCGGCGGAGGCGTTCGCGCAGTACCAGGAGGACGGCGTCGCGCGGGTCGTGTGCGAGGAGAAGCACATGGGCTCGCGGGCCGTGCTGCTTGTGTGCCGGGACGCGGAGGCGGCCCGCAAGCGGTTCGGCGTCGGGTCGGGACCCACCGGGGCGCTGTACACCCGCACCGGCCGTCCCTTCTTCGACGACGAGTCGGCCACCGAGGAGATCCTCGGCCGGGTCCGCACGGCGATCGACGAGGCCGGCCTGTGGGACGAACTCGACACTGACTGGCTGCTGTTGGACGCCGAGCTGATGCCGTGGTCGCTGAAGGCCATGGGGCTGCTGCGCGGTCAGTACGCGGCCGTCGGCGCGGCCGCCGGCGCGGTCTTCCCGGGCGCGCTGGCCGCCCTGGAGGGCGCGGCGGCGCGGGGCGTGGACGTCTCGGACCTGCTGGCCCGCCAGCGCGAACGAGCCGACTCGGCCTCGGCGTTCACGGACGCCTACCGCCGCTACTGCTGGACCACGGACGGCCTCGAGGGCGTACGGCTGGCCCCGTTCCAGATCCTCGCGGCCCAGGGCCGCAGCCTCGCCGCCCTGCCGCACGACGAGCAACTCACCTTCATCGACCGGCTGGTGGAGCACGACGCGAGCGGCCTGCTGCAGACGACCCGTCGTCTGTACGTCGACACCGGCGACCCGGAGTCCGTGCGGGCGGGCGTCGACTGGTGGCTGGAGATGACCGGACGCGGCGGCGAGGGCATGGTCGTCAAGCCCGTCGACGCCGTGGTGCGCGGAGCGCAGGGCCGTCTGGTGCAGCCCGGCGTCAAGTGCCGGGGCCGTGAGTACCTGCGGATCATCTACGGTCCGGAGTACACCCGCCCGGACAACCTCGCCCGGCTCCGCGGCCGCTTCCTGAACCACAAGCGCTCGCTCGCGATCCGTGAGTACGCGCTCGGCCTGGAGGCGCTCGACCGGCTGGCCGAGGGCGAGCCGCTGTGGCGGGTGCACGAGGCGGTGTTCGGGGTGCTGGCGCTGGAGTCGGAGCCGGTCGACCCGCGGCTGTAGCGTGGCCGCGGGGCCCCCACGCGGGCCACGAGGATCGATTTCCGGCCGAGTTGCCCCACCGGGGGCGCACGGCCGGACTTCGCGCCCCGAGGTCTCACATGTCCCTGGTTAACCGCCCGTTGCCGTGCTAACTTCGCAGGTCGGTCAGGCAGGCATACCGGCTCATGGGGGACAGTCGGTGGAGACAGGCACGGGGTTGGACAGGCTCGTCGACGATGCCGTGCGCCCGCGGGGGCTCCAGGTCATGGTCGAGCTGACCGAGAGCCTGTGCTTATTGAGCTGCACGGAGGACGCCCAGGCGCGCATCCAGTTCGCCGCCATCCTCGCGGAACAACTCGGCCGACCGGTCGACCTGCGCGGCGTCCGGCAGCGCGAGGACGTGGCCGCCCTGGTGCGCGCCGCCCTGAACGTGGCGGGCGGCGAACACGTACTCGTCGACGTGGTCCGCATCCTCGAGGGCGCCCCGGCGGGCGACGAACTCGACCGGCTGATCACCCCTGCCCCCGCCGTCGTGCCCGACCTGCCGTGGGACCCGCCCGGCCCGCTCACCCGTGACGACGAGAACAGCGCCCGCGCCGTCCTGGCCAAGGGCGAGCTGCCCGCGAGCCGGGTCCGGGACGACCTCGTCGAGGAGCTGCACGGCCTCGACCTGCCCATCGGCCTCGCCCCCGACCAGCTGTTGTCCCACGTCCTGGAGTGGAACACGCAGCCCGACGGCCTGCCGCCCGCGGTCCTGCTGATGGACCGTGCGGCCCGCCTCGCCGTCACCCCGGCGCACCGCGCCGCCCTCGCCGGCTGGGTCGACGACTGGGCCGCCCGCGCCGACCTGACCGAGGAACTGGACCGGCGCCGGGGCGCGCGGGCCGAGGTGGTGAGCGACCCGGACGTGCCGCGCTGTCTGATCGTCGCCGTCGAGCCCGCCCGGGACGGCAGCGGCGAGGTCGTCGTACGCCCGTGGCTCAACACCGTGCCCGGCCACTGGAACCCCCAGCCCGGCGCACCCTCCACCACCACCCTCGACGACCTCGAGACCGCCGTCGACCAGGCACTGCGGCAGGGCGCCCGGCTGTGGGCCTCCCCGCGCGAGCCGGAGCCGGGCGGACGGGTCCAGCCGCCGCCCTACATCGAGTTCGTCCTGCCGTACGAGCTGCTGAACCACGACCTGGCCGGTTTGACGCACCGGATCGGCGACGGACTGCCGATGCCGCTCGGGCTGAAGTACGGGGTGCACCTGCGGAGCCTGGAGCGCATGCGCAGCGACGACGCGCAGGTGCGGGAGCAGTGGCGGGAGCGTTGGCGCACGCTGCGGCGGCACGGGGTCACGGTGCACGGCTGGAGTGAACCGGACGGTTCACGCCTGAACGCATGGCAGGCGGTACTCGCGGGGGAGAACAGACATACGGCCGTGGTGCTGGACGCCCCGGCCGACCGTCTCGCCATGGAGGCGCTCAAGGCAGCCATCGCGGAGGGGATCGGTTTGGCGGTCTGGGACCGCAGAGGGGTTTTCGACGAGGAACGCCGGGAGGTGGTGACCGCCGTGTTCGCCGCTGTGCCGACGCCCGCGCAGATCCCGATCGCCATTCACCGGCTGCGGCAGAACGCCGAGTTGCACACGAAGGGGCCGGCCCGGTTCCTCGGCCGCAACATCGGCTTCCTCTGGGACGACCCCACCCGACTCGTTGACATCGACCCCGGCGATCTCGCCGGCGAGGAGGCACCGGCATGAGCGCGCAGGAGCAGACGTCCCCGAACGGCTGGCGCGTCTTCCACGCCACGGGCAACGCCCCCGCCACCCCGCCCCGGCTGCCGGAGCCCCCGCCCTGGCGCCGGTTCCGCGGCGCCCCCGCCCAGCCCGCTCCGCCCGACGACCCCGAGGCCGCCCAGCGCCGCCTGGGCCCGCACGACATCACCCTCCAGCTCGGCCAGGACGAGATCGACACCGTCAACGCCGCCCTGCTGCTGCGCCGACCCCTGCTGATCACCGGACCGCCCGGCGTCGGAAAGTCGACCCTGGCCTACCTGATATCCCGCGAACTGGGGCTGGGCCGGGTCCTGGAGTGGAACATCGTCAGCCGTACGACGCTGCGGGACGGCCTGTACGTGCACGACGCGATGGGCCGCGCCCAGGCCATCGCCGCCTGGCAGGCCGGTCTGCGGAACGCGCCGGAAGCGGACGTCAACTCCGCTCCCGAGTCAAGTGATCGTCAACTTCCCCCGGTTCTCGGTGACTTCATCACCTTGGGGCCACTCGGCACCGCGCTGCTGCCCTACGATCGTCCCCGTGTGCTTCTCGTCGACGAGCTCGACAAGAGCGACATCGACCTGCCGAACGACCTGCTGCACGTCCTGGAGAACGGAAGCTATGACGTCCCGGAACTGGTGCGTGACGCCGCGGACACCGCACGCGTCCACACCAGCGACCCCTCCGGTCGCGCCACCGTGCACAGCGGACGGGTCGAGTGCCGGGAGTTCCCCGTCGTGGTGATCACCAGCAACGGCGAACGTGAGTTTCCCGCCGCCTTCCGTCGGCGCTGCCTGCCGCTGGAGATGCGCACACCCACCCGTGAACAGCTTCTGGCCATGGTGGAGGGACACCTGGGGACCCGCCCGGAGAGCACCGAGGACCTGGTTGACCTGTTCGTACAGCAGGTCCAGGCCGGCGGTACACACTCACTGGACCAGCTACTCAACGCTGTCCAGATGACTACTGCGGGTGGTTTCCAGGTCCATGGTGACGGGCGTAAGCTCGTGGAAATGCTGCTCCGCGACCTCGCGAAGGGCCGCTGAATGACCGGCTTTCCCAGGGAGCGTGCGTCCAGGCTCGGCGACGGAGGCCCCGTATCGGGGTCGTCGCCTCCTTCGGCGTTCCCCGAGCCCGTCGAGCACGGGCGTGAGCACGGAGCGCGGCTGGCCGCCGACCTGGAGCAGACGGCACCGGTCCGCACCGGCCCGAACACCGAGGAACAAGCGGCACCACGCTGGCAGGAGGTCGCCGACGCGGTGTGGCTCGCCGCGTACTGGTCCCGCCACGGCCGCCCGGTGCCCGGCCGGCCACCCGGCCCGCCCCCGGCACCGATCGGGCTCGCCGAGGACGTACGGCCCCCGCCCCCGCCCCCGCCTCCGGACGGCGAGGAACCCCCCGCGGTCCCGCCCGCCACCGGCACCGATGCCTTACGTCCGACGCGGCCACCCCGCCCCGACCCCGCCGCCGACGGGGCGTCAGGTGCGGCCACCCCGGCCCCGGACACCGCGCACCGGCCCGGCGCGGCGCGCGGCGGGGCCACCGGCGGACAGGGGGCCCCGGCCGAGTTGTCACCTCACCCCGAAGGCCCCTACGCGTTGCACGTCGGACGCCCGCTGCTGCCCGCCGACGACCGCCCCCAGCACGGGCCGGGGCGGGCCACCGCCGTGCTCGCGCGCGCCCTGCACCGGCTGGCCCGGCGGATCCCCTCCCGCGACACCCTCGAACTCGACGAGGAGACCACCGCCGAGCAGGGAGTCGTGGACGGCATGTGGCTGCCCTTCCTCCGTCCGGCCCGCACCTCCGCCTTCGACCTGGTGCTGCTCATCGACGACGCACCCACCATGCGCATCTGGGAGGACGCCGCCGCCCGGCTCGCCGAGGCCGCCGAACACAGCGGCGCCTTCCGGGGGGTACGCACGGTCCGGGTCAACGTGCCCCGGACCGGCGCCGCCACCCTGCGCTGGAGCACCGGCCGGGCCGCCGCCGACCCCGCCGAACTCCTCGACGGACGCGGCGGGCGCGTCTTCCTCGTCGTCACCGACGGACTCGCCCACGGCTGGGCCGCGTCCGCCGCCGACGACCTGCTCGGCCGGCTCGCCCACGCCGGCCCCACCGCCCTCGTCCACCTGCTGCCGCCGCATCTGCGGCACCGTTCCTCCCTGTACCCGTACCAGGCGGTCCTGGAGGCCGGCGGTTTCGGCGCCCCCAACAACGGCCTGGCGCACTGGGCCCCGCCCGGCGGACCCGACCCGCTGCGGCCGCTGCCCGCCACCGGCGACGGCTCCGTTCCGGTACCGGTCCTGTCCCTGAAGGCCGGCTCCATCGCGGCCTGGGCCGACCTCGTCACCGGAGAGCGCGGAGTACGCCGCTCGCTGCCCGTCGTGCTGGCGGGCACCCTCACCAAGGGCGCCCCGGCGCCCGGTCTGCGCGCCCCGCGCTTCCCACGCGCCGCCACCGCGGCCGTGCGCCGCTTCTTCACCCTCGCCACTCCGGCCGCGCGTCGGCTCGCCACCCAACTGGCCGCCGTTCCGTTCGAGTTCGACCTCATGGAACAGCTGCGTCGGCACACCATGCCGGAGACCGGCCCCGACCATCTCGCCGAGATCCTGATGGGCGGCCTGATCGACTGGGACAGCGGCGGCCAGGGGCGCCCGGAGTTCGCCGACGGAGTCCGTGAGGCGCTGCTCGCCACCACCACCCGAAGTCAACTCGCCCGCACCGTCAGCGTGGTGGGCGAGCTGCCCGCGGCGGGGGAGCGCGGCGTCGCACTGCGCGCCGCCCTGCGCGACCCGCACGGCGCCCAGCTGCCCGACCCGGCGGAACTCGGCTGGGCACGCAGTGAACTCGCGGTGATGCGCGCGTTGTCGGGGCCCTACTCCGAGCGCGCCAAGCGCATAGAACCCAACCTTTCCAGGCTCGGAACCGGTACGACCGAACGGGTGCCCGCCGGTTTGCCGACCGGTACGCCCACTGAGGTGAACCGGTCGGAGGGCGGAGGATCGCCCGATGGAAAGGGCAGTGATCCAGCGTCGAACCATTCCGACGAAACTGGAGAACCCGTGCCGAGCCCGGTAATCGACGAGACCCGACCCCATGCCTCGGAGGACGAGCAGCTCATGACGAGCACCACGACCAGGACGCCCGCCATCATGGTGAACGTTCCGCTCCGGAACACCTCGTTCGTCGGCCGGCAGGCGCTGCTGAGGGCCGTGGAGGAGCAGCTCGGCGCTCAGGACACCGCGGCCGTGCTGCCGCACGCGCTGCACGGACTGGGCGGCGTCGGGAAGTCCCAGCTGGCGCTCGAGTACATCTACACCCACCAGCAGGACTACAAGGTGATCTGCTGGATCCCCGCCGAGCGCGAGAGCCTCATCCTCACCGCGCTCAGTACCCTCGCCGCGCAGCTGGGCGTCGCCCCCGTCAGCCAGGAGAGTGCGGGCGCCCCGACGGCCAACACGGCGGTGCCCGCCGTCCTGGAGGCGTTGCGCACCGGGGCGCCGTACGACAACTGGCTGCTGGTCTTCGACAACGCCGAGGACATCGAGGTGGCCCGCAAGTACTTCCCGCCCAACGGCCCGGGCAAGGTCATCGTCACCTCCCGCAACCGGGCCTGGGAGCGGGTGGCCACCCCGCTGCCGGTGAACGTCTTCGAGCGCGAGGAGTCCGTCGAGCTGCTCCAGAGGCGCTCCCCCGACCTGGAGCCCGGGGACGCCGACCGGCTCGCCCACGCGCTGGGGGACCTTCCGCTGGCGGTGGAGCAGGCGGGCGCGTGGCGCGCCGTCACCGGCATGCTGGTCGAGGAGTACCTCGATCTGCTGCAGCAGCGCAGCCTGGAGATCCTCGAACTCGACACCCCGCCCGACTACCCGACGTCGGTGGCGGCCGCGTGGGACATCTCGCTGACCCGGATCGCGGCGAGCAACCCCGGCGCCCGGCAACTCCTCGACATCTGCGCGAGTATGGCCCCCGAGCCCATCCCGCGGTCCATCCTGCGCGGCAGCCGGGGCGTCAGTATCACGCCCGACGTCGACCCGCTGCTGCGCGAGTCGATCAAACTGAACCGGGCCATCCGTGACCTCAGCCAGTTCTCCCTGGTGAGGGTGGACCCGCGGTCCGACACCCTGCAGATGCACCGTCTGCTGCAGACCGTGCTCCTGGCCAAGCTGGGGGAGCAGGAGCGGGAGAGCATGCGCAGCGCCGCCCACCAGCTGCTGTCGGCCGCCAAGCCCGGCCACTACGCCTCGTCCCTGGAGTGGCGCGCCTACCAGGAACTGCTGCCGCACGTCCTCGCCTCGCACGCGGTGACCAGCACCGACGACTGGGTGCGCGAAATGGTCCACGACACGGTGCTGTTCCTCTACTACTGGGGTGACCACATCGGTGCCGCGAATTTGGGCCGGCAGGCCTGGAACGCCTGGCTCGCGGCCTCCGGCGAGGACGACATCTACGTCATCCGCATGTCGAAGAGGTTCTCCTTCCTGCTGCGCCAGATCGGTCAGGTCGCCGAGTCCATCCCGCTCACCGAGAAGGCGCTGGAGGTCTCCCGTCGTGTCGACGTCGAGGCCGAGGAGATGATCGACTCCCTGTGCGAGACGGCGGACGCCCGCCGCTACCAGGGAAGGTTCGAGGAGGCCCGGGATCTGGGGCGGGAGGCCACGGAGCTGGCGCGTCCCCAGTTCGGGCTGGAGGACCCCACGACCCTGCGTGCCGTGCACAGCCTCGGCGTCGATCTGCGCCTGTGCGGCCAGTTCAACGAGGCACTGGCGCTGGACCAGGAGAACGCCAGGCTGCGCGACCAGATGTACGGCTCCGCCAGCTTCTTCACCCTCAACTCCCTCAACGCGCTGTCCATCGACATGCGGGAGAGTGGCGACTATCCCGGCGCGCGCGACTTCCAGGAGGACGCCTACCGGCGGGCCCGGGCCGCGCTCGGTGACGAACACCCGCTGACCCTGCGCATCGGCCGCAACCTCGCCGTCTGCCGACGCCGTGACGGGGCCCTCGCCGAGGCCACGAAGCTCTCCGAGGAGACGCTGCGGCGCTTCGTCGCACGGTACGGGCCCGACCACTTCGACTCCGTGTCCACGGCGCTCAACTACTCCGTCGACCTGCGCCTCGCCGGCGACCTCGACACCGCCCGCACGCTGGGCGAGGACGCCGTGTCGCGCTACGCGGCGCGCCTGGGCGAGGAGCACGCCTACACCCTGCTGGCCAAGGCCAATCTCGCCGCGACGCTGCGGGTGCAGGGTTCGCTCGACGCCGCCGCGGATCTGGAGGACGAGGCGGCCGAGCGGCTGGCCGCGACCGTCGGGCCGCGACACGTCACCACGCTGACGGTCGCCATCGGCCAGGCCAACACGGCCTACGCCCGGCTGGACTTCGAGCGGGCCCACCAGATCGACGACGCCAACCTGCCCCTGCTGACCGAGGTCGCGGGCGCGGACCACCCGCTGACCCTGTCGTGCACCGCGAACCTGGCGCTCGACCTGCGTGGTCTGGGCCGTGGGCCCGAGGCGGACGAACTCCAGCGCAAGGCGGTGGAGGGGCTCACCCGCGTGGTCCGGGTCGACCACCCGTGGCTTCTCGCGGCGCGGCAGCGGCGCCGTATCGAGTGCGACATGGCGCCGATGCCGCTGTAGTGACGACGCCCGTCCCCTGCCGGGGTCCCGGCGGGGGACGGGCGGTCGACGCTTGGGGTAAGCCCGTTCGGCGGTGCCGGGTGCCGGGTGCCGGGTGCCGGGTGCCGGGTGGCGGGTCGGCGTCAGGTGCGGGATTCCCTGCGGGCCGGTGGGGGGCTGGTCGCGCAGTTCCCCGCGCCCCTTGAGTCGGGGGCGATACCGCCCCCGACTCGCAGACGCCGCCGTCGGTCAGCTCAGGTCCGCCACCGATGTTGTCGGCGTTCCGTCCTGGGGGTGTTGGACGGCCGGGGTCTCGGATGTCCCCTTCGCCTGCCGCCGTTCGGCGAGTCGGCCGACCAGGAGCAGCAGGGGCTGGGTGAGCAGGGTCGTGGCCAGTGCCATGAAGACCAGGACCGTGTAGAGGGGCTCGCTCAGCAGGCCCGCCTGGAGGCCCGCGTTGAGGGCGATCAGCTCGGTGAGGCCCCGCGCGCTCACCAGCACCCCCACGGTCCGCGCGTCGTCCCGGTCCAGTCCGCTCAGGCGGGCGGCCGCCGTCCCGCTGCCGATCTTCGTGGTGACCGCCAGGAACGTCACCACGAGCAGGGCGACCCACCCCGTGGCGGTCATGTTGTTCAGGGCGACGGACTGTCCGGAGACGACGAAGAAGAACGGCAGCAACAGCGAACTGACGTCGTGCAGGGGCCGCAGCAGGTCCGGGTCCAGCGTCCCGCCCTCCTCGCGCGGCGCCACCACCCCGGCGAGCAGCGCGCCGAAGATGACGTGCAGTCCGAGGGAGTGGGTCACCCACGCCGACCCGAGGGCGAAACCGACCAGCAGCGCCAGCCTCAGCGAGGGTTCCATCCGCGCCCGCGTCCCCCACAGCAGCCTGCGCAGCAGCGGGCGGGCCCCCACCAGCATCAGCGCGGTGAAGCCGGCCGCGAGCAGCGCCCGCCACGGCCAGCCCAGCGCGATCCCGGAGTGATCGCTGTTCAGCATGGTCCCGGCCAGCACCGTCCACCCGATCACGTCGAGCAGACCGGCCGCGGACACCGCCACCACCCCGGGCACCGTCCGGGACAGACCGTTCTCACGCACTATCGCCGTCAGCACGGGCACCGCCGTGATCGACAGGGCGACCCCGGCGAACACCACCATGCCGGGGGTCAGATGCCTCGGCATTCCCAGGTCGGCCAGCTGGTCCCGGAACAGCAGCGCGCAGCCGCTGCCCACTGCCATCGGCACCACGAAGGCCGCCAGCGCCACGGTCACCGCCGTGCTCGCCCGGGCCCCCAGGAGCTTCAGATCGAGCTCGTAGCCCACCGCGAACAGGAACACCACGAGGGAGAACTGGGCCAACCCGGTCAGCGCAGGCGAGATGCCCGCCGGGAACAACGCCTCGTACGCGCCGGGTGCGACACTGCCGAGCAAGGACGGGCCGAGAGCTATGCCCGCCGTCAACTGCCCGACGATGTAGGGCTGCTTCAGGCGCCGGGCCAGCCACCCGGCCCCGTGCGCGGCCACCAGAATCAGCGCCGACGCACCCACGAAGTGCATGACCATCGAATCAGGGCTCACGGAGTCCCCCTGTGTTCACCTGAGGCCGGGGACCGGCCGATGGAGGGTCTTCGCACGTTTGCTCGACCCCAACTTCCTTATGATACTGGTAACTTGACGTCCTGACGGAAGTCGTACACAAGGCTGCACGGGTGTCACGGGGGGCACATGACGGCGCTCGTCTTCATTCATGGCACAGGGGTGCGCGAACCGGATTTCTCAAGGCTTGCGGGTCGTGTGGCGGCCGGTCTGACCGCACTGCGCGACGGACTTCGCATCGTGCCCTACTACTGGGCGGACGCGCACGGCGCCACGCTCGCCGCAGGCGGGGCCAGCCTTCCGGCGCACCCCGGCGGCACCGTACGCGGGCTCGCCGAGACCCCGGCGGCATCCCAGGGCGACGACGACACCGGCGCCTGGGCCGCCCTCTACGCCGACCCGTACGCCGAACTGGCCCTGGCCGCCGCGGGCACCGCGCCCGTCGTCGAGCGCCCGCCCGGCTCCGTACCGCCGCAGCAGCGGCTGCAGGCGCGGCTGGCCGCGCTCGCCGCGCAAGGAGACGCGCCCGCCGCGGAGCTGGGCCCCGGCCTGGCCCGTGCCGCGACCGGCCTGGCCGCCCATCCCTTGCTCGGCCCCGCCGCCGACGCCCTCGACCCCGACGACCTCGCGGTGCTGGCCGCCCGCAGCCTGACCGCCCGGATCGTCGCCGACCTGCTGGACGCCGACGCGCCGCTCGTCCCGGTCGGGGACACCCGTGACGCGGTCGCCGACCGGCTCGCCGAAGCCCTCGGCGCACCGCCCCGGGGCACGGAACGCGGGCTGCGCTCCCTGCTGCTGCGGACGGCCCGATCGGCCGCCTCCCGTGCGCTGGTGCGCCGTCGCCGCGCCCTCACCGAGGCCGCCCACCCCGCCGCCGCGGACATCCTGCGCTACCTCAGTCGCGGCGAGGCGGTCCGCGCCGACCTGCGCACCCTCGTCACGGGGCTCGAGCCGCCCGTGGTCCTCGTCTGCCACAGCCTCGGCGGCATCATCGCCCTGGACACCCTGATCGCCGCACCACTGCCCCAGGTCCGCCTCCTGGTGACGGCCGGCTCCCAGGGGCCCTTCCTGTACGAGTCCGGCTCCCTGCCCACGCTGGAACACCCCGCCCCACTGCCGGACCACGTTCCCCCCTGGCTCAACCTGTACGACCCGCGCGACCTGCTCTCCTATGTCGGCGCGGGCCTCTTCCCCGGCCGGGTCACCGACATCGCGGTCGACAGCCGCCAGCCGTTCCCCGCCGCGCACAGCGCCTACTGGACCAACCCCGAGGTGTACCGCCACATCGTGGACCGGCTGCCGTGAACGGCCACGGTCCCCTGGGGGGAGCGCTGCCTCCGCGGGTGGATCCCGCCCGGGTGCACGCGTTGATCGTCGGCGTCGAGACGTACGAGGCCGGGTCCGGCTGGGAGCTGCCGGGGCCCGCCCGGGACGCCGTCGCCTTCCACCGGCTGCTGCGGGCGGCCGGGGTACCGGACACCCAACTCCGCCTCCACCTCGCCCCGTTGCCGCCGTACGTCCCCGACGTCCCCCACCTGCCCGCCGACCACGCCACCCTGCGCCGGGTCCTCGTCCGCGAACTGCCCGCCGCCCAGGGCGACATCCTCTGGGTCTGGTGGGGCGGGCACGGCGTCCTCGACCGGGCCGGGCGGCTGCGGCTGTTCTGCGCGGACGCCCACGCCACCGACAAACTGGGCATCGACCTTGACTCGGCGCTCGCCCGGTACACCGGGGACGCCGTGCCCGGCTTCGCCGAGCAGCTGTGGATCGTGGACGCCTGCGAGACCTTCGAGGAGGACCTCGCCTTCCGGGAGCAGTTGCCGCCGGACGCGCTACCCGTGGGGCGGCCCGACCTCGTCCACCGCCAGACCGTGCTGCGGGCCGCCGGGCGGGGCCGGGCCGCCGCCAACGACCCGGTGCGCGCCACCGGGCTGTTCTCCGAGGTCCTGCTCGCCCTGCTGGCCGACCGGGCCGCCCTCCTGCCCGCCCCGCCCGATCCGGAGGAACTGTTTCCGGCCGTACGGGCACGCATCGCGGCCCTCAGGGAAGCGGGCCGTACTCTGCAGCATCCCGAGATCCAGCTGCGCAGCCCGGGGCGCACGGAGTACCTGGCCCCGATCGGTCCGGCCGCCGGGACGCGTCCGGTCTCGCCGTTGCAGCGGGCCGTGGAGGCCCTGCTGGCCTACCCGTTGATGCGCGATCCCGTCGAACGGCAGACGGTGGTCGCCACGCTCGACCCGCGGGTCACCGCGATGTTGCCCCGTAACACCAGGGCCCGCACGGACGCCGCCGGCATGCTCAACTGGCTGGCCCGGCACCACCCTGACGCGTTGTGGGAACTGTTCGACGCGGTGGTCGCCATCGACGACGACCCCGGACGCAAGGACGAACTGGGCGTCGCGCTGCGTGAGTTCGCGGCCTCGGTGAGGCGGCCCCGCGATCGGAAATGATCCAGTGGCGTGATCGTACGGTTTTCGACCCGGGCCGGAATGGCCATGATGGAAATGGGACACGGCCACGGGGCATCGCGTGCCACCGTGCGAGAAGGGGGACCATCTTGTTGGACCAGCCGTCCGCTCTGCGCCACGCCGAGGCAGCGGTACGTCAGTCGGCCGCCCCAGCCGGGGCCGACGTATGGGAGTCGGATCTGGCGGACGTCGCGGCACTGCCCTTGACTGCCGTGGACGGGCTCGCCCCGCTCGGCCCCACCGCGCGCCTTCTGGAGGAGGTCCTGCGCCCCCGGAGCAGCGTCAAGGGCGGGGGTGAGTCCGGCGGCGGAGCTCGCGCCGAATAGCCGATCGCCCGCTTCGACGGCAGGGCCCGGCCGGGTCCCCGTATGCCCGCCCACACACGGAGGTTCCCGGGAATGTCCAGCGAGCCGCGCCCCGCCCCGTTCCGGATGCCGGGAGGGGTCTTCGAGGAACTGGCCGCAGGTGGCGGCTCCGAGGCTGCCGTCGAGTTTCTCGCACGGGCGGAACGCGCGCGCCGACTGCTGCTCCTGCGCACGCTGCTGGACCGGCTCGGCACGCTGCCCACGCCGCTGACCCCGGCCGCCGAGGCCTGGCACGCCCTGAAGGAGGCGGCGGCGCGGGCACCCGAGCCGGTCGACCGGCTGTTGCTCGCCCCCGCGACCGGCGGCTGGATCGCCCACCTGCTGCGCCGCATCCACGGCACGGCCACCGGCCCGCCGCTGTGGGCGGAGGCCGGCCACCTGTGCGCCCTGGCCGTGGCGGCGTCCCTGAACGCCGGTACCCGCTCCGAGCTCAGGGTCCCCCTCGCCGACGGGGGCCTGTATCTCCCCGGACTCGGTCTGGTCCAACTCCCCGACGCCGAAGACGGGTTGACGGTGGGGCGGGCCGGCGCCGACGACGGACTGTTGACCCTCGCCGGACCGGCTCGCGACGGCGGCACCAGGACGCTGACCCTGCGTCCGGCCACCGAGCCACTGGGGGGCGGGGGAGACCCAGGACATCGGTTCGCGGCGCCGGCCCGGGAAGACCTCGCGGGCCCAGGGCAGCCGTACGCCTCCTGGCTGCCGCTGCGCACGCTCACCCACTCCACCCCCACCGGATCCGTCGCCATCCCGCTCGACGACCTCGACCCCTACCGCGACCTCGACGACCCGCTGCCGTCGGCCCGGCTGGACCAGGACGAGGCTGAGGAATGGCAGCGGTTGTTCGAGGAGGCTGTCGCGTTGCTCGCCGAGCCGGGCGGCACCGGGCCCGGCCGGTTCGACCCGGCCGCGATCCGCGCCGTCGTGCCCTGGGGCAGGACCAGCACCATGCCGCCCCCTCCGCCGTCCGTGCGGGTCTCCGCGTCCAGCGGTGACTCCTTCGGCGCCATGGTGATCTCCCGTCCCTCCTCGGCGCCCGCGCTCGCCGAGACGCTCGTCCACGAGTTCCAGCACAGCAAGCTGGCCGCGCTGCTGCATCTCTTCCCGTTGCTCGACGACGACCGGCGGGAGCGCTACTACGCCCCGTGGCGTCCGGACCCGCGCCACCTCACCGGTCTGCTGCACGGCGCCTACGCCTTCACCGGCGTCGCGGGCTTCTGGCGGGACCGACTGGCGGCCGCGCGGGACGACCGCAGAGGGGCGCCGGACGACGGCGCGACCGAGCTCGCCGGCTACCACTTCGCCCTGCGCCGGCTGCAGAGCCGTCTGGTGGTCCGCACCTTGCTCGCCGAGGGCAGCCTCACCCCGCAGGGCCGGGCCCTGGTGTCGGGCCTCGCCCGCACCCTGGACGGCTGGCTGCGCGAGCGGGTCCCCCAGTCCTCCCTCGCCCGGGCCCGTACGGCCGCCGCGCTGCACCGCACCGAGTGGCGGCTGCGCAACGTGGTCCCCGTGACCGACTCCGGGTACGGGCCGGACGGTCCCCGCTTCCGCCCCGACCGCGCCCCCTGGCCGGACGTCCGCACCCACGCCTTCGCCACCCGCCCCACCGCCCCGCACACCGGCGACGAGCACCTCGCCGCCGGGAACCCGGCCGCCGCCCTCGCCCGGTACGCCGACGAACTGACCGCCGACCCGGCCGAACCGCACGCCCTGGCGGGCTGGATCGTCGCCCGAGCGGCCCTGGACCCGGGCCGCGCCGCCCGCCGCATGCTGGCCCGGCCGGAACTGCTCGCCCCCCTGCCGAGCGGCTGACCGGGCCGCGCACGCGCTCCCGTTTGTCGTCAATTCGACGAAAACAAGACATCTCCGAAACGCCCGACGAACGGGTGAACGCGTCCGCGGTTGGTCAGGATGGAGGCATGGGATTCCACGTCGACTCCGAGACCGGGCGGCTGCGCCGCGTCATCCTGCACCGGCCGGATCTGGAGCTCAAAAGGCTCACCCCCAGCAACAAGAACGCCCTGCTCTTCGACGACGTGCTGTGGGTGCGCCGGGCCCGCGCGGAGCACGACGGGTTCGCCGACGTGCTGCGCGACCGCGGGGTCGCCGTGCACCTCTTCGGTGACCTGCTCGCCGAGGCCCTGGAGATCCCGGCGGCCCGGGAGTTGGTCCTGGACCGGGTCTTCGACGAGAAGGAGTACGGCGTCCTCGCCACCGACCACCTGCGGGCGGTGTTCGAGACCCTGCCCGCGGCCGAACTGGCCGAGGCACTCGTCGGCGGCATGACCAAGCGGGAGTTCCTGGACGCGCACGAGGAGCCGACCTCGGTGCGCTTCCACGTCATGGAACTCGACGAGTTCCTGCTCGACCCGCTGCCCAACCACCTCTTCACCCGGGACACCTCGGCCTGGATCTACGACGGCGTCTCCATCAACGCCATGCGCTGGCCGGCCAGGCAACGGGAGACCGTGCACTTCGAGGCGATCTACCGGCACCATCCGCTGTTCAGGGAAGAGACGTTCCGACTCTGGTCCGAGGGGCAGGCCGACTACCCGTCCACCATCGAGGGCGGGGACGTCCTCGTGATCGGCAACGGCGCCGTGCTCATCGGCATGAGCGAGCGCACGACCCCGCAGGCCGTCGAGATGCTCGCCCACAAGCTGTTCGACGCCGGGTCCGCGCAAACGATCGTGGCGCTCGACATGCCCAAGCGCCGTGCCTTCATGCACCTCGACACGGTGATGACGATGGTCGACGGCGACACCTTCACCCAGTACGCGGGCCTCGGCATGCTCCGTTCGTACACCATCGAACCGGGCGTCGGCGAGAAGGAGCTCAAGGTCACCGACCATCCGCCGGAGCACATGCACCGAGCGATCGCCGCGGCGCTGGGGCTGGACGCGATCCGGGTACTGACCGCCACCCAGGACGTGCACGCCGCCGAGCGCGAGCAGTGGGACGACGGCTGCAACGTCCTCGCCGTGGAGCCGGGCGTCGTCGTCGCCTACGAACGCAACGCCACCACCAACACCCACCTGCGCAAACAGGGCATCGAGGTGATCGAGATCCCGGGCAGCGAGCTGGGGCGCGGCAGAGGCGGCCCGCGCTGCATGAGCTGCCCGGTCGAACGGAGTGCCGTATAGGTATAGGTCGAACGCGGCGCCGTACAGACGCAGTGCCGTATGCACGTGCGGGCATCTGTATAAAAATGCTAAAGGTCGTATAGACTTCCGAGGGTTCCCTGTCACTGCACCTCTGGAGACGCCCCCATGGCGACAGTCCCGACCGCCCTCGCCGGCCGCCACTTCCTCAAGGAGCTGGACTTCACCGAGGAGGAGTTCCGCGGCCTGATCGAGCTGGCCGCCGAGCTGAAGGCCGCCAAGAAGGCCGGGACCGAGACGCGGTACCTGCGCGGCAGGAACATCGCGCTGATCTTCGAGAAGACCTCGACGCGTACCCGCTGCGCGTTCGAGGTCGCCGCCGCCGACCAGGGTGCCTCCACGACCTACCTCGACCCTTCCGGTTCGCAGATCGGGCACAAGGAGTCCGTGAAGGACACCGCGCGCGTACTGGGCCGGATGTACGACGGCATCGAGTACCGCGGGGACAGTCAGCAGAAGGTGGAGGAGCTGGCCGCCTATGCCGGCGTGCCCGTGTACAACGGTCTGACCGACGACTGGCACCCCACGCAGATGCTCGCCGACGTGCTCACGATGACCGAGCACACCGCCAAGCCGCTGACCGAGATCGCCTTCGCCTACCTCGGCGACGCCCGCTTCAACATGGGCAACTCCTACCTGATCACCGGTGCCCTGCTCGGCATGGACGTCCGGATCGTCGCCCCGCAGGCGTACTGGCCTGCCGACGAGGTCATCGGCCGTGCCCGGGAGCTCGCCGAGACCAGCGGTGCCCGCATCACCCTCAGCGAGAAGGTCGACGAGGGCGTCCAGGGCGCCGACTTCGTCGCCACCGACGTCTGGGTCTCCATGGGGGAGCCGACGGAGGTCTGGGACAAGCGGATCGCCGCCCTCTCCCCGTACGCCGTGACCATGGACGTCCTGCGTGCCACCGGCAACCCGGACGTGAAGTTCCTGCACTGCCTGCCCGCCTTCCACGACCTCGGCACCAAGGTCGGGCAGGAGATCTTCAAGACCCACGGGCTGCAGTCCCTGGAGGTGACCGACGAGGTCTTCGAGTCGGCCCACTCGGTCGTCTTCGACGAGGCGGAGAACCGGCTGCACACCATCAAGGCGGTCCTCGTCGCCACGCTGGCCTGAGCGGAGCTCGCGAGTCCGAGCGGTGTCCGCTCCTACTCCACCGGCCGCCGCATCGCCGGCATCGCCGGCAGCCTGAACCACACCGCCTTGCCGGACCCGGTCGGGCGGTGACCGCAGGACGAGCTGAGCGTGCGGATCAGCAGCAGGCCCCGCCCGTGCTCCTGCCAGGGATCGGGCTCGATGTCCAACGGGCGGGTGAGATTGCCGGGCGGTGCCGGGTCCGGGTCGTGCACCTCGACCTGGCAACCGGTCGGCAGCAGTTCCACCACGAGCTCTATCGGCGCGTCCCCGGTGGTGTGCTCCACGGCGTTCGCCACCAGCTCCGCCGTCAGCAGCTCCGCGGTGTCGCTGTCCGCCCCGTGGTCCAGCTCGGCCAGCGCGGTGCGCACCAGGGCTCGGGCCACCGGCACCGCCGCGGCGGAGTGCGGCAGCGCGATACGCCAGGAGGCGGAGGCCGGGGCGGAGGGGCGTTCGTGCAAGGCGGTTCCGTTCATGAGCAGGCTGTCCTGCTTTCAACCTGATGAATGGTAGCGGCGCGCTTGGCGGAGGCTTCCGACGGGCACCGTGCGGGACCGTCGGCCCCACTGCTGGGCGGCTTACCCGGGTGAACGTCCCGCCTCGCACGGCTGCTCCCACCGTTACCGGGATGTGGACGATCCGTGACGGCTGTGACGGCGCCGGGTCATCCGGAAGGTTCGCGTCCAAGTCGGTGGCATATCGCGGCGTATCGCGTACTCATGACGACAGTCACGAATGAGTGACAGCCTCAACGGGTAGAGCTCCGGAGGCAGTGCCCGCCGCTCGAACGAGGAGGCCGCACCTCGTGAGTCCCTTCACCGGCTCCGCCGCCCGCACCCCGCGCTGGGAGCACCTCCGCGTCGACCTCGCCGACGGTGTCGCCACCGTCACCCTGGCCCGCCCCGACAAACTCAACGCGCTCACCTTCGGCGCCTACGCCGACCTGCGCGACCTGCTCGCCGAGCTGTCCCGGGAACGGTCCGTGCGCGCCCTGGTGCTGGCGGGGCAGGGGCGTGGCTTCTGCTCCGGCGGCGACGTCGACGAGATCATCGGTGCCACCCTGGCCATGGACACCGCCCAGCTCCTCGACTTCAACCGGATGACCGGACAGGTGGTGCGGGCGGTACGGGAGTGTCCCTTCCCGGTGATCGCGGCGGTGCACGGGGTGGCGGCCGGCGCGGGCGCGGTGCTGGCCCTGGCGGCGGACTTCCGGGTCGCCGACCCCACGGCACGCTTCGCCTTCCTCTTCACCCGGGTCGGACTCTCCGGCGGCGACATGGGCGCCGCCTATCTGCTGCCCAGGGTGGTCGGCCTCGGCCACGCGACCCGCCTGCT
This sequence comes from Streptomyces sp. NPDC005263, assembly GCF_042872365.1. Classification (NCBI taxonomy): domain Bacteria; kingdom Bacillati; phylum Actinomycetota; class Actinomycetes; order Kitasatosporales; family Streptomycetaceae; genus Streptomyces; species Streptomyces sp. NPDC005263. Next base: position 250,508 of record NZ_JBIAKJ010000006.1, read on the forward strand.
CATGCTGGGAGAGCCGGTGCGGGCGCCGGAGGCCGAGCGCATCGGCCTGATCAGCGAACTGGCGGAGGACGGCCACGCGGACGAGGCCGCACGGACCCTGGCCCACCGCCTGGCCGAGGGCCCGGCCCTCGCGTACGCCCAGACCAAGGCCCTGCTGACGGCCGAACTGGACATGCCGCTGGCCGCGGCGGTGGAGCTGGACGCCTCGACCCAGGCGTTGCTCATGAACGGCGAGGACTACGCCGAGTTCCACGCGGCGTTCACGGAAAGGCGACCACCGAAGTGGCGGGGCCGGTGATGCCCACCTCAGGGGCACGTACCTCAGGGGCACGTACCTCAGGGCCGCGGGGAACCGGGCGACAAGCCTCCATGAACCGGCACCCGCCGACGGCGATCAATCACCCCCGACGCATAGCGATCATCGGCGGCGGCCCCGCCGGCCTCTACGCGGCCGCGTTGCTCAAACGCCTCGACCCCACCCGCAGAATCACCCTCTGGGAACGCAACGCCCCCACCGACACCTTCGGCTTCGGCGTGGTCCTCTCCGACGAGACCCTCGGCGGCATAGAACACGCCGACCCGGTCGTTCACGAGGCCCTGCAACGGCACTTCGTCCGCTGGGACGACATCGACATCGTCCACCGAGGCACCCGCCACACCTCCACGGGACACGGCTTCGCCGCCCTGGGCAGACGCCGGCTCCTGGAGATCCTGCACGAGCGCTGCCGCTCGCTCGGGGTGGAGCTGCGGTTCCGCTCCCAGGCGCCGGACCCGGCCCGGCTCGTAGGGACCCATGACCTCGTCATCGCCGCCGACGGTGTGCACAGCACCACCCGCGAGGCCTACGCCCCCGTGTTCCGGCCCCAGGTGGCCGCCCACCGCTGCCGCTATGTCTGGCTGGCCGCCGACTTCGCCTTCGACGCCTTCCGCTTCGAGATCGCCGAGACCGAGTACGGCGTGATGCAACTGCACGCCTATCCGTACGCGGCCGCCTCCTCCACCGTGATCGTCGAGATGCGGGAGGAGGTGTGGCGGGCCGCCGGGTTCGCGGACCTCGACGAGCAAGAGTCCGTGGAGCGCTGCGCCAAGATCTTCGCGGACGCGCTGGGCGGCAGGCCGCTCAGGTCCAACAGATCGGCCTGGACCACGTTCCGTACGGTGGTCAACGAGCGGTGGTCGCACGGCAACCTGGTGCTCCTCGGCGACGCCGCCCACACCGCCCACTTCTCCATCGGTTCCGGCACCAAGCTCGCCGTCGAGGACGCGCTGGCTCTCGCCGCCTGCCTGGAGGAACAGCCGTCACTGGAACGGGCGTTGGCGGCCTACGAAACGCAGCGGCGCCCCGTCGTCGCCTCCACCCAGCGCGCGGCCCGCGCCAGCCTGGAGTGGTTCGAGAACCTCCATCTCCATCTCGACCAGCCGCCCCGCCAGTTCGCCTTCAACCTGCTCACCCGCAGCCGCCGCGTCACCCACGACAACCTGCGTCTGCGCGACGCCCACTTCACCGAGTCCGTGGAGCGCGAGTTCGGCTGCCCGCCCGCGACGCCTCCGATGTTCACCCCGTTCCGGTTGCGCGGTCTGACCCTGCGCAACCGGGTCGTCGTCTCGCCCATGGACATGTACTCGGCCACCGACGGCCTCCCCGGCGACTTCCACCTCGTCCACCTGGGGGCCCGGGCACTGGGCGGGGCCGGTCTGGTGATGACCGAGATGGTGTGCGTGTCCCCCGAGGGGCGGATCACGCCCGGCTGCACCGGCCTGTACACCGGCAGGCAGGCCGAGGCCTGGAAACGGATCACCGACTTCGTGCACGCGCAGGCGCCCGGCACCGCGATCGGCGTGCAGCTCGGCCACAGCGGGCGCAAGGGCTCGACCAGGCTGATGTGGGAGGGCATGGACGAGCCCCTGGAGGACGGCAACTGGCCGCTGGTGGCAGCGTCCCCGCTCCCGTACAAGCCCTCCGGCCAGACGCCCCGTGCCCTCACCCGCGCCCAACTGACCGACATCCGCGAGCAGTTCGCCGCAGCCGCCCGACGGGCCGCCCGCGCGGGCTTCGACCTGCTCGAACTGCACTGCGCCCACGGCTATCTGCTCTCCGGCTTCCTCTCCCCGCTGACCAACCTGCGCACCGACGCCTACGGCGGCCCACTCGAGCGGCGACTGCGTTTCCCGCTGGAGGTCTTCGACGCCGTACGGGGAGTGTGGCCGCAGGAGAAGCCCCTGACCGTCCGGATCTCCGCCACCGACTGGGCCGAGGGCGGCACCACGGCCGAGGACGCCGTCGGGATCGCCCGGGCCTTCGCCGCGCACGGCGCCGACGCGATCGACGTCTCGACCGGTCAGGTGGTGGCCGACGAACGGCCGGAGTTCGGGCGGTCGTACCAGACGCCGTTCGCCGACCGGATCCGCCACGAGGCCGGCGTCCCGGTGATAGCGGTCGGCGCGATCTCCTCCTGGGACGACGTCAACTCGCTGATCCTGGCCGGGCGTACGGACCTGTGCGCCCTGGCCCGCCCGCACCTCTACGACCCGCACTGGACGCTGCACGCGGCCGCCGAGCAGGGATACGACGGGCCTGGCGTCCGCTGGCCGGCGCCCTATCGGGCGGGCAGCCGCCGGCCAAGGACAGGACGGTCCGAGGAGGCCCCCAAGCCCCGCCTGAACATGGGGACTTGAAGCGGGACGTTCCGCTGCGGCGGCGCGGAAGCGGCGGATCTCGTCCGGTGGCTCACGCACCCTCGGCGCGCACCCCGGCGAACCCGGCCCCCGCGTCGCGCAGCCGCTCGTGCAGTCCCCGGAACACCGCCGCCGACCTGCCACCCGGCCAGCCCTCCGGCAGCAACGAGGCCGGCAGGCCGGGGTCGGCGTAGGGGAGGTGGCGCCAGGAGTCCAGGGCGAGGAGGTAGTCGCGGTACGCCTCTTCGGGCGGGGTGTCCGTGCGCCGCTCCCAGTCGCGCAGCACCCCGGCGTGGTCGTCGAGGAACGCCTCGTGCTCCTTGGCGATCGCGGCCAGGTCCCACCAGCGGGTGACCGCCTCCAGGGTCGGTGCGAAGCCGAGGTGCTCGCCGCGGAAGAAGTCGACGTACGGATCCAGACGCAGCCGCTCCAGGGTGTGCCGGGCCTCCTCGTACAGCCGCGCGGGGGCGAGCCACACGCCGGGCGCCGCCGTGCCGAAGCCGAGACCGGCCAGACGGGAACGCAGCACATGCCGCTTCTGCCGCTCCGGCTCCGGCACCGAGAACACCGCGACCACCCAGCCCTCGTCCTGCTCGGACGGGGTGCCGTAGATACGCCGGTCACCGTCGTCGAGCAACTGGCGGGCCTCCGGTGACAGTTCGTATCCGGCGGCGCCCTGCGCGGTACGCGCCGGGCGGAGCAGCCCGCGCCGTTTGAGCCGGGACACCGACGAGCGTACGGAGGGGGCGTCCACTCCGACCGCGGCGAGCAGCCGGATCAGCTCGGCGACGGGTACCGGGCCTGGCGCGAAGCGGCCGTAGGCGCCGTAGAGCGTGACGATGAGAGACCGGGGTGCATGCTGGTCGGACACGTTGATCATCTTAGGTCGTCGCCATCACAGCTGGTCACCAAGGGTGTCACCTTCGTCGCCGGACGCGGTGCGCAGCCTGAACCGCTGGAGTTTGCCGGTCGCCGTGCGCGGCAGCGCGTCCAGCAGGACGATCTCGCGAGGGCATTTGTAGGGCGCCAGTTCGGATCTGACGAACGCCCGTAACGCCTCGGTGTCCCGGTCCGCGCCCTCCTTGAGGACGGCGTACGCCACCACGATCTGCCCGCGCGCCTCGTCGGACCGGCCCACGACCGCCGCCTCCACCACGTCCGGGTGCCGCAGCAGGGCGTCCTCGACCTCCGGTCCGGCGATGTTGTACCCGGCCGAGATGATCATGTCGTCGGCGCGGGCGACGTACCGGAAGTAGCCGTCGGGCTCACGGACGTAGGTGTCGCCGGTGAGGTTCCAGCCGTCGCGCACGTACTCCCGTTGCCGCGGGTCGGCGAGATACCGGCAGCCGACCGGCCCGCGCACGGCCAGCAGTCCGGGTTCGCCGTCGGGCACCGGCTCGCCGTCCCCGTCCTGCACGCGCGCGTACCACCCCGGTACCGGAACTCCGGTCGTCCCCGGCCTGATCCGCTCGTCGGCGGCGGAGACGAAGATGTGCAGCAGTTCGGTGGCGCCGATGCCGTTGATGATGCCGAGGCCGGTCCGCTCGCGCCAGGCCCGCCAGGTGGCGGCGGGCAGGTTCTCGCCGGCGGAGACGCACCGGCGCAGGGACGAGGTGTCGTACCCGTCGAGGTCGCCGAGCATCGCGCGGTAGGCGGTGGGAGCGGTGAACAGGACCGAGACCCGGTGTGCGGCGATCGCGGGCAACAACTGCTTGGGCCCCGCCTGTTCCAGGAGCAGGGCGCTCGCGCCGGCCCGCATCGGGAAGACCACCAGGCCGCCCAGCCCGAAGGTGAAACCGAGCGGGGGACTGCCGGTGAAGACGTCGTCCGGGTGTGGCCGCAGCACGTGGCGCGAGAAGGTGTCCGCTATCGCCAGCACATCCCGGTGGAAGTGCATACAGCCCTTCGGGCGGCCCGTGGTACCGGAGGTGAAGGCGATCAGCGCGACGTCGTCGGCCGCGGTCCGTACGGCGTCGTACGGCTGTTCCGGCGTCCTGCGGCGCAGCAGGTCGTCGGGGGCGTCACCGCCGTACGCCGTGATCCTGAGCCCCGGGATCCCGGCCCCGACGAGGTCGGCGAGGGCTCGGGTGTCGCACAGGGCGTGCCGCACCTGGGCCATCTCGCACATGGTGCTCAGCTCGTGCGGCCGCTGCTGCGCCAGCGCGGTGACGGCGACCGCGCCGGCCTTCAGGACCGCCAGCCAGCAGGCGGCCAGCCAGGGGGTGGTGGGGCCGCGCAGCAGGACTCGGTTGCCGGGGACGATCCCGAGGTCGCGGGTGAGGGTGTGCGCGATGCGGTCCACGCGGGCGCGCAGATCGCCGTACGTCCAGGTCTCCCCGGCGGGCGTGTGGAACACCGGCCGGTCCGGGGCCTGCCCGGCGAGGAGTTCGGCGGCACAGTTCAGACGCTCGGGGTAGTCCAGCTCCGGCAGGTCGAAGCAGAGCTCCGGCCACTGGTCGGGGGGCGGGAGGTGGTCGCGCGCGAAGGTGTCGACATGGGCCGAGGGGTTCAAGACGGTTCGCCCCCTTGCCTCGTGGGCATCGGTGGTGGGCATCCCGGGCGGGTTCGCGCAACGAGCGTATCGTGTTGGTGACGACAGTCAACGGTTCGCGATACCGTCGGGAGAGGACCGCGCAGCCGCGGGGGAGAGGGGACCGGCGATGCCCGCATTCTCGCTCGAACCAGTACGGACCGCGTGGGGCGCCCAGCTGCGTGCCCTGGCCGCGGACCGGCTGCGTCCCCTCGCGGAGAAGGGCGAACCGGGTCACGTCAACCGTCCGCTGGTCGCCGAACTCGGCCGACTCGGCCTGCTGGCCCGCCTGTTCACCTCCGGCGCCGTCGACCTCTGCCTGATGCGGGAGTCCCTCGCCTACGGCTGCACCGAGGCCGAGACCGCGCTCGCCCTCCAGGGCCTGGGCGCCCATCCCGTCCACGCCCACGGCACCCCGGCCCAGCGCGAACGCTGGCTGCCCAGGGTGGCCGACGGCACCGCGGTGGCGGCCTTCGCCCTGAGCGAGCCGGGGGCCGGGTCGGACGCGGCGGCGCTGTCGCTGCGGGCACAGCCGGGGGAGGGGCCGGACCGGGCCGCCCACGAGGGACCCGCCGCCTCCCTCGACGCCGAGCCCGACGGCCCCGCCCGTTGGCGGCTCACCGGCGAGAAGTGCTGGATCTCCAACGCCCCCGAGGCCGACTTCTACACCGTCTTCGCCCGCACCACCCCCGGGGCCGGAGCGCGTGGTGTCACCGCCTTCCTGGTCCCCGCCGACCGGCCGGGGCTGACCGGCACCCCCCTCGACATGCTCTCGCCGCACCCCATCGGCAGCCTCGACTTCGACGCCGTCCCGGTGACGGCCGACGACGTCCTCGGCGAGGCCGACCGCGGCTTCCGGGTCGCGATGAACACCCTCAACCTCTTCCGTCCCAGCGTCGGCGCCTTCGCGGTCGGCATGGCACAGGCCGCCCTCGACGCCACACTCGACCACACCGCCCGACGGAACGCCTTCGACGGCACGTTGCGGGACCTCCAGACGGTCGCCCACCGGGTCGCCGAGATGGCCCTGCGCACCGAAGCGGCCCGCCTGATGGTGTACGCGGCGGCGACGGCGTACGACGAGCGGACACCGGACGTCCCCCGGCGCGCGGCGATGGCGAAACTGCTCGCCACCGAGACCGCGCAGTACGTCGTCGACGCGGCCGTCCAACTGCACGGCGCCCGCGCCCTGCGCCGCGGCCACCTCCTCGAACACCTCTACCGCGAGGTACGCGCCCCGAGGATCTACGAGGGCGCGAGCGAAGTCCAACGCGGCATCATCGCCAAGGAGTTGTACGCGAGTCTGGAGGACAGGTGACAGCCGAGCGCGTCAACCCGCCCGAACTCTCCCCGCCCACCGGCTTCTCCCACGCGGTCGTCGCCACCGGGTCCCGGACGGTGTTCCTGGCGGGCCAGACCGCTCTCGACGTCAACGGCAAGGTCGTCGGTGACAGCCTGCCCGAGCAGTTCGAGCGGGCGCTCACCAACCTGCTGACCGCGCTGCGGGCGGCGGGCGGAACCCCGTCCGACCTGGCCCGCGTCACCGTCTACGCCACGGACGTCGTCGCCTACCGCACCCACGCGCCCGAACTGGGCCGCATCTGGCGGGAGTTGGCGGGACGGGACTATCCGGCCATGGCGGTCGTGGAGGTGGTACGTCTGTGGGACGAGCAGGCGACGGTGGAACTCGACGGCTTCGCCGTGCTGCCGTAGCCGCCCGTGAGGCCTGCGAGGGCCTGCGGGGCCCGCGCCGACCAGTCGTCAGGCGGCGATCGTCAGCCGCTCGACAGGCACCCGGTGCGGGGCGACGATCCGGCCGTCCGGCAGCAGCTCGCCGGTGTCGTCGAAGACGATCGAGCCGTCGCAGAGCAGGCTCCAGCCCTGCTCGGGGTGGGCGGCGACGACGTGCGGGGCAGGGCTGCCGGCGGGGTGGGTCGAGGGCTGGTGGGAACACATGGCGCACCTCCACGTCGGTAGGACCATCAGAGCGGGTCCGTATGGACAGACCATCCTCCCGGAGTGAACTCACCGGAACAGCTCGCCGCGAAGCGTGACAACACGCGGACAACACCCGGACGGTTTGACGACCCTCGGATCCAACTCGCCACCGAAGGGGTGACGATCACGGATGTGGACGAGTGGGACCGGTACCAGTGGGAGACCCGACCCAGGAGGTCTTCTCATGTCCGTGCGCCATGCCCTCGGCACCGCCGCCGGTGCCGCACTGCTCCTGCTGGCCGCGCCCGCGGCCTTCGCCGCCCCGGTCCCCACCGACCCGGCCCCCGGCGACCCGGCCCCCGCCGACTCGTCCGAAACGGTGACGGTCGACCCGACCGGCCGGATCGCGTCCGACGGCACCGTCACCCTCTCCGGCACCTACCGCTGCACCCCCGGCACCGGCCCGGTGCTCGTGAGCTCGTCCGTCGACCAGGCCTCCTCACCCATCCGCCACAGCATCGGCGGCACCCGTGCGGTGTGCGACGGCGCGGAGCACCCCTGGCAGAACAGCGGCAGGCCGCTGCTGAGTCCGCCGAGACTCGGCGCGGCGCACGTCGAGGTCACCCTGATGGAGCTGCACCCGCAGGGCGGCCTGCCGCTGCCGGTGTTCCACGCGACCGCGGAGCAGGAGATCACGCTGATGGCGGGCTGATGGCGGCCTGAATCGAGGGCTGACAGGGCTGACCCGCGGCGGTCATCCGTCAGCCGGTCAGCCGGTCAGCCCGTCGGCCGGTCAGTCCATCAGCCCCGCGGCGACCGTGCCGCCCAGTTCCCCGCACGCCTCGATGTCCGCCTTGCCGGGCTCGCCCGTCACGGTCACGGCCTCGGCGGCCCGTCGCCAGCCGAGGCCCGTCGTGATCGCCTCGATACCGCGGACCGCCCCGGTGACGTCGTTGCCGCCGTGCACGTAGTAGCCGAACGGGCGGCCCCGCGTCGTATCGAGGCACGGGTAGTAGACCTGGTCGAAGAAGTGCTTCAGCGCGCCGGACATGTAGCCGAGGTTCGCCGGTGTGCCGAGCAGGAACCCGTCGGCGGCGAGCACGTCGGACGCCGTGGCGGCCAGCGCGGCCCGCCGCACGACGCGGACGCCCTCGATCTCCGGGTGCGTGGCACCGGCCACGACGGCCTCGAAAAGCGCCTGGCAGTTCGGTGAGGGCGTGTGATGCACGATCAGCAAGGTAGCCACCCTCCCACCCTGTCACGAGCGGACGTCACCGATGTCGCTGCTTGCGCGCGACTTCGTAGGCGCTGACGACATACAGGGCCTCGTCGTCCACGGCGTTCGTCTCCCAGTCCAGGAAGATCCGCACCGGGTGGCCGTCCGCCGCGTACCGAGCCTCGGCGACGTCCGCCTTGTCGTGCCGCGCCCGCTTCAGCTCGTCCAACAGCCTGCCGAGAGTGGGGACCTCATCGGGAAGTCGCCGCACCACCCGCCGGCCGCTGTCGTCGAGGCCGACCGCTTCGGCCACCGCCCCGTCCCGGACCGTCACCCGGAAGGCCCCGATCAGGGCCCGTTCCCCCTCACTCGACGTCAGTGTGTACGCGTACGAGGCGGGTTCCTCCCAGGAGGACTCGCTGTGCGGCTCCACGGTCATCGGGGCGGGCTCCGCTTCGGAGCCCGGCGGCGTCGCCGCCTCGTTCCCGCAGGCGGCAGTCGAGCCCAGGAGCCCCGCGAGTCCCACGAGCAGCAGTGCGGCGGAGGTGAACCGAGCGGGAGAGCGTACGGCGGTCATGAGGGCCCCTTTCGACGACGGTTACTGCTACGACGCCGGCCGGCCCGACAACGTTCGGACCGACCGGCGTCGCCACCGCCTTCGAGCGGTCAGCTCCCGGACGACGCGCCGCGCCTGCGCACCAGCCACCACGCACCGCCACCGACAACGGCCAGCACCACGAGAACCCCGCCGATGATCAAGCCGGTCGAACTGTCGTCGTCAGTCTCCGCGGCCTCGGTGTCGGTGTCCTTGGCCTCGGCCGAGGCCCCGGACACGGTGGCCGACGGGCCCGGCTCGGGCGCCTCGGAGCCCGCCGAGCTCTCCGTCGCGCTCGGGCTCGGGCTCACCGGCTTGGCACCCGGCGCCGCCGCCTTCAACTTCAGGACCGGCGCGGGCTGTTCGGGCTCCGCACCGCCGCCCGGCAGCTCGATCCAGCGGGAGACCTCTCCGTCGCTGTAGGTCTCGACCGTCTTGAAGGCGATCTCCTTCGCGTCCGGCAGCTGACGGACCTTGATCTTGTGCTCGGCGTCGACGCCGGTCTTCAGGGCCGGACCGGCGACGCTGTAGCCGTCGCCGGTTGCCTTCAGCTTCCAGCCCTTGGGGGCCTCGTCGAGCGTCACGTCCCCGGGAGCGATGCCTTCGGGCAGCACGACGCGCACCTCGGTGAAGCCCGCCGAGTCGGACTCGGCCTCGGAGACGAAGCTGAGGGTGACGTTCTCGGCGAGGGCCTGCGAGGTGTCAGCCTCGACCTCCGCGTGCGCGGCGGCCGGCGCGGCCAGGGCGAGGGTGGCCGTCAGCGCGGCGGCACCGGCGAGAGCTGCGCGACGGCCGACGCGGGCAGCCGAGCGGATGGACATGGACACAGGGGGACTCCTTGCGGGTACGGGAAGAACGGCCCCCTGGACGCGGGGACCGGATGACGGACCGGAGGTGCTCCCGTGGCGGTGGTCCCCTGCGTACCACCGAGTGCTCCAGTACGTCGTCCCAGGCGGGTGCCGCTGCCTCAAAGGAGGAGCCCGGCCCGCGGCCGGGCAGCGCGGACACCAGCCTGCCGGGGCCGCTGACCGGCCGCCGCAGCGCCTGAGCGAGGGCCTCCACGGCCGCCCTGGCCAGCGTGGAGAGCGCGTCGAGCGCGGCCGTCATCCGGGCGTCCGCCCGCTGCAGCAGCCAGGCCACCACCAGCGCGGCCACCACATGGACGAGCGTCATCGCCGCGCCGGCGTGATGCCAGGTGTGGCCGTCACCGGCCACCTCCGTGCCGTGCCCGGTGTGCGCCGTGTGCCCGGGCATGCCCGTCCGCATGTCGCCGTCCGTCAAGGACAGCACGAGATGCAGCAGGCCCTGCGTCGCCAGTGTGCAGGCGACGGTCGCGGCCGGTGTGTAGCGACGGCGCGCCAGTGGCCAGACGGCCGCGAACAGGGCCACCGCCATCGCACCCGCCGACCGCCAGGGCACCGTGCCCTCGGCGATCGCGTGGTGGCCGAAGGTCGCGAGCACGGTACCGAGCACCGCGAACAGGCCGGCCCGCGCGCAGGTTCCCGCGCGGCCGGCCCGGCCTGTTGCCGGCAGCTGATGTCCGGTCACGTGATCACGCGGCACGGTCGTCCATCATTCCCTACCGGGCGCCTCGGCGAGTCGCTCCGGTGACCGGCGAGGCGGTCCTTCGGCGTGGATGAGCCGAGCGGGGCAGGTGACGGGCGTTCACCTCGTCGTATACGTCAGATCCGGTGGGGCCGTTCACAGCGGCAGGAAGGTGTTGGCGCGGGCGTGGTGGGCCAGGGTCGCGCCGGTGTCGATGTCGTGGAACCAGGCGTGCAGGTGCAGCGAACGGTCGGCCAGCCGGGGCGCGACGCACGGGTGGTCGCTGAGCGCGTCCAGTTGGCTGAGGACGTGCCAGTGGTCGGCGGCCGTGACGTCTCCGGCCAGCGGTGCTGCTTCGCCGTCGGATCCGGTGACGCCCGCGATCGCCAGGTTGTCGAGCATCGCCGCGGTGACGACGTCGCAGCGCGAGTGGCCGCAGACGATGATGGCGGAGACGTTCAGCTCGTTGACGGCGTACTCGATGGTTCTCGACTCGGCGGTGGGCGCCTTCTCGTCGTAGGGAGGTATGAGCCCTCCGTACGTGCGCAGTTCGAAGAGGTCCCCGGGCCGGGCGGCGGTGAGCAGGCCGGGTACGAGGCGGGCGTCGGAGCAGGAGATGAACATCGCCCGCGGCTGGCGGGCGGCGCTGTCCAGGGGCATGGCGTGGGCGGCGGCGCGCGCACGGAACACGCGCGCCTGGTCGGTCAGGTACTGCATGGTGCTGCCTCCCAGCGGGTCAGTCGGACAGCCGGTCGTCGATGAGTGCCTTGAACTCCCGGTAGGAGCCCGGGGTTTGGATCCTGGTGCCGTCGACGAGGAAGGTCGGGGTGCCTTGCACGTCCAAGGCGAGGCCGTCGCGCTGGTCGTCCTGGACGCGTCCGGCCACCTCCGGGTCGGCGAGGTCGGCGTCGAACTGGGCGATGTCCAGGCCGAGTTGCCTGGCGTAGTTCCGGAAGACGGACTGCTTCCAGTCCTGCGACTCGCCCCACTCCTGCTGGGTGTTGAAGAGCTTGGTGTACATCTCCTCGAACCTGCCCTGACGGGCGGCGGCTTCGGCGGTGCGGGCGGCGAGTTCGCCGTTGCGGTGGCCCGGCATGGGGAAGTAGCGGGCGACGAAGGTGACCCGGTCGCCGTACTCCTCACGCAGTCTCTCCACGACCGGGTACATCGCCCCGCACGCCTCGCACTCGAAGTCCAGGAACTCCACGACGGTGAGCTCGCTCTTCTCCGGCTCGGTCAGCCGGTGACTGGACGCGCGCACCGGCAGTGCCTCGGCGGCCGGCTGCACGTCCAGGCCACCGCCGCCCCGGTCGTCCGGGGCGAGCAGCAGGTAGGAGCCGATCGCGGCGGCGAAGCCGGCCATGAGGACGGCGGCGACGATCAGGTGTCTCTTCAGCTTGTTCATGATTCCTCGGTGGTACGGGGGTCGGCGGGCGCCGGTCGCGGGCGCGCGGACTCGCCCGTCGTGCGGCCCTCGCACCACCCCGTCAGGGCAGGCTGAGAGCGCCGACCGGCGTCGGCCGGAGAAGGGCGGACAGACCGTGCCGGACGCGCGGCGGCGCCCTGCCCTCGTGGAACCGCACCAGCAACGCCGACCGCAGCGGCGCGGCGCGCGGCGGAAACGCGGTCCGCGGTCCGGTGCTGGGCCGGCCGCCGAGCAGCGGCCAGAGGAACAGCAGCAGCCGCCGTACCAGCACCAGGAGCGAGGTGCTCTGCCACAACAGCCGCTCGGTGACGCCCAGCAGACGGGCGGTGAGCAGCAGGGTGACCAGGTGCCCGGCGAGCAGCACCGAGGCCGGCGGCCCGGCGACCGTGTCGTGGGCGAGCAGCCAGGCGGGCGCGCCCGACGAGCCGCCCTGCCCGGTCACCGCGGCGCAGGCGCCGGGCAGCGAGTAGACGATGTGGTAGGCGAACTGGGCGAGGGCGAGCACGCCCAGCAGCTGGGCGTCCGTCATGCGACGCCGGGACAGGACGGTCGCGCTCGGCAGCGCGACGGCCGCCGTCGCGACCACGCTGACCCACCGGGGAGCATGGCCCTGCGACAGCACGTGTCCGGCCAGCGGCAGCAGCACACACAGCACCGCGAGCACTCCGGCCCGAACCCCGCGCAGCACACCGGACGCCGGCGAGCCGACTCCTCGCAACCAGTGCGTGCGCATCAGATCGGACCTTCGGACGGTCGGTCCGTCACGGAACGGACGGAGCGGACGACGGAGCAGACGGAGCAGACGGAGCAGACGGAGCAGACGAATCGGATGACGGAGGGCGCGACCGCGCACCCCGCACCCCCGGCAGCGTACCGACCGACCTGTTCGGGGCCGCACGACAGGGTGGGGCACGGGCAGCGCCCGCTCAGGAAAGCCCGGACACCCTCAGGACCGCTCGCGTGATCTCGTCGTCGATCCGGTGGCCGAGCCGTTCCAGGACGTCCGCGCCGTGCAGGAGCGTGCCGCGCTCGACGGAGCGGTGGACGCCGGTGTCGAGCTCGTGCCAGATCAGGGGGTTGGCGGTGAGGACGCGGGGGTCGAGTTCCAGGCGTCCGCCGTGGACGTCGCGCAGCACCAGGTGCGAGGAGACGTTGCCGTACTGCCGTACGGCCACCAGTGCGTCCGTGCGCACCAGGTACCGGCGCCAGGGGGTGCGGGCCGCCAGCCAGCCGGGGCCCGCGGTCACCCGGTGCGGGAGGAGGACGGCGAAGACGGTGGCGGACAGGGTCAGCCACAGCAGGGTGCGCGGGAGCGTCAGGCTGCCCGCGTCCCAGTCCACGAGCAGGAACAGGGCGCACAACACCAGGGCGCAGGTCGCGGCCAGCCGGACGCTGCCGCGCCAGTGGTGGTCGCCGGCCGGGGCGCATGGCGCCATCGGTGTCATGGCACTGACGCTAGGCGGCTGTGCGGGGCCGGGAAACGGTCGCTGACGGGGTCCTGACGCCGTACGGGTGAATTTTGATGTGATCCTGACGCGGACGGCGGGCTCAGCCGGTGTGGACGCGGGGCCGCCGGGTGCGGTCCGGTTCCGCCTCGCGCAGCACCTCCCGGGTGACCGGGGCGACCTCGCCCTGGCCGAAGAGGAAGAAGCGCAGGAAGTTGGCGAAGGGTCCGCCCTCGGTCCACTCGAAGTAGATGTGCGGGATGCCGCCTGTCGTGTCGCGGGCGTGCAGCAGCAGCGCGGCGAGGGCGTTGGGGATGGAGGAGGACTCCATGGTCAGCACGCGATAGCGGTTGTGCAGGACCTCGCCGCGTACCGTCAGGCCCGCCTCGAACTCGGAGGGGTCGGTCACCGTCACCTCGACGAAGACGAAGTCGTCCTGCTCCGGCATGTCGTTGTCGGCCCGGATCTGCTCGATCTTGTCGCGGTACTCGGCCTTGTCGCGCCGGTCGGGCTGGTTGGCGATGAAGCGCAACTTGCGGCTGGCCATGTCACGGATGAAACGTTCCGCCATGTCGTCCAGCGTCACGCTGGTCACGCGGAGCTCGAAGGCGCGGGCCAGGCGGGAGAGCAGGGAGACCAGGATGATGCCCGCGATGAAACAGACGCCGATCTTGACGCCGTCGGGGCGTTCGATGACGTTGGCGACGGTGACGTAGAGGAACACCGCCGAGATGACGGCGAAGCCGACCGTCCAGCCCCGCTGGCCGGCCTTGCGGGCGGCGATGGTCACGGCGATCGCCGCCGAGCTGATGAGGACCAGCACGCCGGTGGCGTAGGCGCCGCCCTGTGCGTCCACGTCCGCGTCGAAGACCCAGGTGACGAGGAAACCGATCAGCGTGAAGACGATGACCATCGGCCGGACGGCCCGTGCCCAGTGCGGGGCCATGCCGTAGCGGGGCAGGTAGCGCGGCATCAGGTTCAGCAGACCGGCCATCGCCGAGGCGCCCGCGAACCACAGGATGGCGATCGTCGACACGTCGTAGACCGTGCCGAAGGCACCTCCCAGGTACTGGTGGGCCAGGTAGGCGAGGGCGCGTCCGTTGGCCTGACCGCCGGGCTCGAACTCCTTCTCCGGGATGAGGAGGGTGGTGATGAAGCTGGTCGCGATGAGGAAGACGCTCATGATGAGAGCGGCGGAGGTCAGCAGCTTCCTGGTGTCGCGGATACGGCCATGGGGGTGCTCCTCGGTGTCGCCGCCGTCGCCCTTCACATGGGGCATGACCGCCACGCCGGTCTCGAATCCGGACAGGCCGAGGGCCAGCTTGGGGAAGACCAGCAGCGCCACGCCGACCATGGCGAAGACGTTGCCGTGCTCGGCGGTGAGCGCGTCGGCCCAGTCGGTGATCACATGGCCCGCCGTGGCGACATGCCACCCGCCGACGGCGATGACCACGACGTTCAGCGTGAGATAGACGCCCACCAGGGCGACCGCGACCCCGATCGCCTCCAGGAAGCCCTTGAGGAACACCGCGCCGAGCAGGGCCACCAGGATGAGTGTGATCACCATCTGCTTGTCGTGCAGTGCGCTGTTCAGGTGCGGGTTCTCGACCAGGTGGGTCGAGGCGTCGGCCGCCGAGAGCGTGATGGTGATCAGGAAGTCGGTGGCGGCGAAGCCCAGCAGGGTCAGGACGAACAGCTTGCCCTTCCAGAAGGACAGCAGCCGCTCCAGCATCGCGATCGAGCCCTCGCCGTGCGGGCTCTCCTCGGCCACGCGTCGGTAGACCGGCAGGGCACCGGCCAGCGTGACGATGACGAGCACGATGGTCGCGACGGGGGAGAGCAGACCGGCCGCGAGGGCCGCGATGCCCGGCTGGTAACCGAGGGTGGAGAAGTAGTCGACGCCGGTCAGGCACATCACCCGGTACCAGGGCTGGCCCTTGTGCGGGGCCTCGGGAGCGGCGTGCGGTCCGGTGTGGCCGCCCTCCTTGCCCATGTCGGACAGGCCCTGAAGCATCCACGTCCGCATACGGCTCGGCGGCGGGTGTTGCGTGGTGGCCATCGGCGGGCTCTCCAGGTGTGCGGCTCAGGATGGGATCCGGCCATGACGCGGACGGCACCACCAGCGTATGCAGAGCGTGACGTGAGAGCCGAGGGCTGGATCACACGCGGGCGTCAATCTTGCGTTAAGACCGGCTGCGAGCACGCCGGTGAGCTCCGCCGGGCCACGTACCCCGCGTGTCCGCCATGAGCCGGCTGACAGAGCCGCCGTAAGGGTCCCGTCAAAGGTGCGGGGACCGCCGTCAGGGAGTCGTCAACGACCGCCCGATTCCGGCCAGGGGCGGGTTTCCTGAGAGTGTCCGCTGCTCTTCGGAACCTCGTCTAGCTCTAGGAGTTCGCGATGGCCGATCTGGCCTTCGTCCTCATCACGATCGCGGTGTTCGCGCTGGTGGCCCTCGTCGCCAAGGGGGTGACGAAGCTGTGACCGCCGAGAACATCGTCGGCCTCGTCGTCGCCGTCACCCTGCTGGGCTATCTGGTCATCGCCCTGATCTTCCCGGAGAGGTTCTGACGATGACATCAGCTGCCACCGCAGCGGGTGACATGAGTCCCGTACTCGCCGGCGTGCTCCAGCTGCTCGCGCTCATGGCGGCGCTGGCGCTCGCCTACGCCCCCCTCGGCACCTACATGGCTAAGGTCTACACCTCCGACAAGCACTGGCGCGTGGAGAAGTGGATCTACAAGGGCATCGGAGCCAACCCGGACGCCGAGATGCGCTGGCCCGCGTACCTGCGCGGCGTCCTGGCCTTCTCGGCGGTGAGCGTCCTCTTCCTCTATCTGCTCCAGCGGGTCCAGGGCGTGCTGCCCGGTTCGCTGGGCTTCAAGTCGATCGACCCGGACCAGGCCTTCAACACCGCGGTGTCCTTCGTCACCAACACCAACTGGCAGTCGTACTACGGCGAGCAGGCCATGGGCCACGTCGTGCAGACGGCCGGTCTCGCGGTGCAGAACTTCGTGTCGGCCGCGGTCGGCATCGCCGTCGCCGTGGCACTGGTGCGCGGGTTCGCCCACTCCAGGCTTCGCTCCGGCGGGGGAACCCCCGTCCGAACCGGCGAGCTGGGCAACTTCTGGTCGGACATGGTGCGCGGCGTCACCCGCATCCTGCTGCCGCTCTCCGTCGTCACCGCGATCGTCCTGGTCGCCTGCGGCGCCATCCAGAACTTCTCCGGCATCCACGAGGTCGGCCAGTTCTTTGGCGGGCACCAGCAGTGGAACGGCGGCGCGGTCGCCTCACAGGAGGCCATCAAGGAGATCGGCACCAACGGCGGCGGCTACTTCAACGCCAACTCCGCCCACCCCTTCGAGAACCCGACCCCGTTCACGAACCTCTTCGAGATCTTCCTGCTGCTGGTCATCCCCTTCGCGCTGACCCGCACCTTCGGCATCATGGTCGGCTCCGTCAAGCAGGGGTACGCGATCCTCGCCACCATGGCCACCATCTGGGTCGGCTTCGTCGCGCTGATGATGTGGACGGAGTTCGCGCACCACGGCCCGGCGCTCCAGATCGCCGGGGGAGCGATGGAGGGCAAGGAGACCCGCTTCGGGGTCGGCGCCTCGTCGATCTTCGCGGTGTCGACGACCCTCACCTCCACCGGCGCGGTGGACTCCTTCCACTCGTCCTACACCGGCCTGGGCGGCGGCATCGCCATGCTCGGCATGCAGCTGGGCGAGATCGCGCCCGGCGGCACCGGCTCCGGTCTCTACGGCATGCTGATCATGGCGATCATCGCGGTGTTCATCGCCGGCCTCATGGTCGGCCGCACACCCGAGTACCTGGGCAAGAAGATCGGCACCCGTGAGATCAAACTCGCCGCCTGCTACATCCTCATCACCCCGGCCCTGGTCCTCGTCCTCGCCGCCGCCGCGATGGCCCTGCCCACCCCCGGCAACTCGATGACCAACAGCGGCGCGCACGGATTCTCCGAGATCCTTTACGCCTACACCTCGGCCGCCAACAACAACGGTTCGGCCTTCGCCGGTCTGAACGCCGACACCCAGTGGTTCAACAGCACGCTGGGGATCGCCATGGTGCTGGGCCGCTTCCTGCCGATGGTCTTCGTGCTGGCGCTGGCCGGTTCGCTGGGCGAGCAGAAGCCGGTGCCGGCCTCCGCGGGCACCCTGCGCACCGAGAAGCCCCTGTTCACGGGGCTGCTGGTGGGGGCGATCCTGATCATCACGGGTCTCACCTACTTCCCGGCCCTGGCGCTGGGGCCGCTGGCCGAGGGGCTGGCGTCATGACGGCCGACACGACGAAGCACGAGGACACGATGTCCACAGCCACCCCGACCCGGGCGCCGCACACCGACGTACCCACCGGACACAAGCCCGCCGAAGGCCGCGTGGGAGCGGGCCTCTTCGACCCCGGACAGCTGGTGAAGTCGCTGCCGGACGCGTTCCGCAAGCTGGATCCGCGGGTGCTGGTCAAGTCGCCGGTGATGTTCGTGGTGTGGATCGGCTCGGTGCTGACCACCGTGTTCTCGTTCAAGGACCCGGGCGACTGGTTCGGCTGGACCATCAGCGTCTGGCTGTGGCTGACCGTCGTCTTCGCCAACCTCGCCGAAGCGGTCGCCGAGGGCCGCGGCAAGGCGCAGGCCGACACCCTGCGCAAGGCCAAGACCGACACCGTCGCGCGTCGGCTCGTCGGGGATCGCGAGGAGCGGGTACCCGGCACCGAGCTGCGCATCGGGGACCTGGTCGTCTGCGAGGCGGGCGACATCGTCCCCGGCGACGGTGACGTCGTCGAGGGCGTCGCCTCGGTCGACGAGTCCGCCATCACCGGCGAGTCGGCACCGGTCATCCGTGAGTCGGGCGGCGACCGCAGCGCCGTCACCGGCGGCACCAAGGTCCTCTCCGACCGCATCGTCATCAAGATCACCACGAGGCCGGGTGAGACCTTCATCGACCGCATGATCAACCTGGTCGAGGGGGCGGCCCGGCAGAAGACGCCGAACGAGATCGCGCTGAACATCCTGCTCGCCTCGCTCACGATCGTCTTCCTGCTGGCCGTCGCCACGCTGCCGCCGTTCGCCGACTACGCGGGCACCCACCTGACGATGGTCGTGCTGGTGGCGCTCCTGGTCTGCCTCATCCCGACCACCATCGGCGCGCTGCTCTCCGCGATCGGCATCGCCGGCATGGACCGGCTCGTGCAGCGCAATGTGCTGGCCATGTCCGGGCGGGCCGTCGAGGCCGCCGGTGACGTCTCGACCCTGCTGCTGGACAAGACCGGCACCATCACCCTCGGCAACCGGCAGGCGTCCGAGTTCGTGCCGGTGAGCGGCACCACCGAAGCCGAACTCGCCGATGCGGCCCAGCTGTCGTCCCTGGCCGACGAGACGCCCGAGGGCCGCTCCATCGTCGTACTCGCGAAGGAGACCTACGGACTGCGCGAGCGTCACCAGGGCGAACTCGCCGGTGCGGAATGGATCGCCTTCACCGCCCAGACCCGGATGTCGGGCGTGGACGTCGACGGGCGCAAGGTCCGCAAGGGCGCGGCCGGTTCGGTCGTCGCCTGGGTCCGGGAACAGGGCGGCGAGGTGTCCGAGGACGCCGGCGCGCTCACCGACCGGATCTCCGAGGCGGGCGGTACGCCGCTGCTCGTGGCGGTCGAGGACACCGAGGGCGCACGGGTGCTGGGAGTCATCCACCTCAAGGACGTCGTCAAGGACGGCATGCGGGAGCGGTTCGACGAGCTGCGCCGGATGGGCATCAAGACCGTCATGATCACGGGCGACAACCCGCTGACGGCGAAGGCCATCGCGCGGGAGGCCGGGGTCGACGACTTCCTCGCGGAGGCCACCCCCGAGGACAAGATGGCCCTCATCAAGCGGGAGCAGGCGGGCGGCAAGCTGGTCGCGATGACCGGTGACGGCACGAACGACGCGCCGGCGCTGGCCCAGGCCGACGTGGGCGTGGCGATGAACACCGGTACCTCGGCCGCCAAGGAGGCCGGGAACATGGTGGACCTGGACTCCAACCCGACCAAGCTCATCGAGATCGTCGAGATAGGCAAGCAACTCCTCATCACCCGGGGAGCGTTGACGACGTTCTCCATCGCCAACGACGTGGCGAAGTACTTCGCGATCATCCCGGCGCTGTTCGCGGCGGTCTACCCGGGCCTGGACAAGCTCAACGTCATGGGCCTGTCCTCGCCCGACTCGGCGATCCTGTCCGCGGTCGTCTTCAACGCGCTGATCATCATCGCGCTGGTCCCGCTCTCCCTGAAGGGCGTCCAGTACCGGCCGGTCAGCGCGGACAAGATGCTGCGGCGCAACCTCACGATCTACGGCATCGGCGGCCTGATCGCCCCGTTCATCGGCATCAAGCTCATCGACCTCCTCATCTCCCTCATTCCCGGAATCGGTTGATCGCGATGAACAACTCCTTTGTGAACACCGCCCGGTTGCTCGGCGCGGGCCTGCGCGCCCTCCTCGTGCTGACCCTGGTGACCGGCGTCATCTACCCGTTGGCCGTCACCGGCATCGCCCAGGGGCTGTTCAACCACCAGGCGAACGGCTCCGAGATCACGGCGAACGGCAAGGTCGTCGGGTCCTCGCTCATCGGCCAGTCGTACAACCTGCCGTTGAAGAAGGGCCAGAAGACCCCTCAGCCCGACCTCAAGTGGTTCCAGGGCCGCCCGCAGAACGGCCTCGGCGTCAACAGCGTCAACACCCGGTACAGCCTGATCCTGTCCGGCGCCACCAACCGGTCCGCCGACAACAAGGACCTGATCGACTGGGTGACCGCCGCCAAGAAGGCCGTCATCAAGGACAACTCGACCACCGACTACAAGGTCAGCCCCGCCGACGTCCCCGCCGACGCGGTCACCTCCTCCGGCTCCGGTCTGGACCCGGACATCTCCCCGCAGTACGCGGACCTCCAGGTCCACCGGATCGCCGAGCGGAACGGCCTGTCCGTCGCCCGGACCCAGAAGCTGGTCGACGAGCACATCGACGGGCGCACCCTGGGCTTCATGGGAGAGCCCAGGGTGAACGTCCTGGAACTCAACATCGCACTCAAGGAACTCGTGGCGAAGAGCTGACGGCGCTCACGTCCACCGGTGAGTGGGCGGGCCGGGAGTGATCCGGGCCCGCCGACTCCCGCCGTCACGAAGCGGGTACTGCCCGACGACGTACGACAGGAAGGCGCACGCCCATGACACGGGTGCTGGTGGTGGAGGACGACCCGCAGCTCGTACGGGCCCTCGTCATCAATCTCCAGGCACGCCGGTACGGGGTCGACGAGGCCCCCGACGGCGCCACCGCACTCCGGCTCGCGGCCGCCCGCCGGCCCGACGTGGTGATGCTCGACCTCGGGCTGCCGGACATGGACGGCGTCGACGTCATCAAGGGCCTGCGCGGCTGGTCCCGGGTGCCGATCCTGGTGCTGTCCGCCCGGCAGGCGTCCGAGGAGAAGGTCGTCGCCCTCGACGCGGGCGCCGACGACTACATCACCAAGCCGTTCAGCATGGACGAGCTGCTCGCCCGGCTGCGGGCCGCCGTCCGCCGCACCGAGGAGACACCGCTCACCCCGGGAACGGCGCTCGTCGAGACGCCCGACTTCACCATCGACCTGCTGGCCAAGAAGGTGAACCGGGGCGGCGGTGACGTCCGGCTCACGCCCACCGAGTGGCACCTGCTGGAAATCCTGGCCACCAACCCGGGACGGCTGATCTCCCAGAAACACCTGCTCCAGGAGGTCTGGGGCGCCTCCCAGACCACCAAGACCAACTACCTGCGGGTCTACATGGCCCAGCTGCGGCGCAAACTGGAGACAGATCCGGCCCACCCCCGCTACCTCATCACCGAGCCGGGCATGGGCTACCGGTTCGAAGGCTGGAACTGAGTCCCGTAGCCGGCCGCTTCGGCGCTCGGGGGTACATGTTCAGTCGAGGACCGCGGTGGCTTCGATCTCAACCAGATGCTCGGGGACGTCCAGCGCCGCGACGCCGATCAGCGTGGCCGGCGGCACCGGAGTGACCCCCAGCTTCGCGGCCGCCCGGGAGATTCCCTCCAGGAGCGGGGGCATCTTGTCGGCCGTCCAGTCGACGACGTAGAAGGTCAGTTTCGCCACGTCGTCGAAGGAACCGCCGGCCTCGGCCAGCGCGGTGGCGATGTTGAGGTAGCTCTGCTCCACCTGGGCGGCGAGGTCGCCCTCGCCGATCGTGACGCCTTCCGCGTCCCAGGCGACCTGCCCGGCGATGAAGACCAGCTTCGAACCGGAGGCGATCGCGACCTGCCGGTAGACATCGATTTTCGGCAGTCCCTCGGGGTTCTTCAGGGTGATGGCCATGCCGTCCGTCTCCTTGTCCGGGCTCCTGAAAGCCCGTCTTCGTCGAACCAGACCAATGTGGTCTCTTGTAGTTACTCAGGAACCGTAGGAGAGTGTGCGTTGACATGGAAGAACGCACTTTTAAGTGACTGGGGAACCTCACGGTGACCAAGCAGTTCAGCGACTCGGCCGAGAATGCCAACCTGCGGCGCGCCGATTCCCTGGCGCGGGAGATCTTCTCCGACGTCGCCAACAAGTGGGCACTGTTGATCATCGAAGCTCTGGGGGAGGGCACCCTGCGCTTCAGCGAGCTGCGCAGCCGGGTCGAGGGCATCAGCCACAAGATGCTCACCCAGAACCTGCGCATGCTGGAACGCAACGGCCTGGCCGAGCGTGCCGTCCACCCCACCGTCCCGCCGCGTGTCGAGTACACCCTCACCGAAGCGGGCCTCGGACTGCGGGCGACGGTCGACGGGATGTGCGAATGGACCTACCGGTACTTCCCGCACATCGAGTCAGCCCGGCGTCGCTTCGAAGCCTGACGGGCGGTCACTGAGCCTGTTCCAGGCTCTGGTGCGGGGCGAAGACACGCATGTCCGACACGCGGGGCCAGGGACGCCGTCAGCGAGGCAGGGTGACGAGCCCCATTTCATAGGCGGTGATGACGAGCTGGACCCGGTCCCGGGCGTTGAGTTTGGTGAGTAGCCGGGACACGTGCGACTTGGCGGTGGCTACCGTGATGAAGAGGTCCTCGGCGATCTCGGTGTTCGACCGGCCTCGTCCAACCAGGGCCAGTACTTCCTGTTCCCGCTGGGTGATGCCCTCGACCGGCCGTAGGGAGCGCTCCGGGGCAGCTGCGGGGTGCCCGATGAAGTCCGCGATCAGACGGCGCGTCACGCCAGGCGCGATCAGTGCGTCGCCGGCAGCGACCACGCGGATCGCCGCGAGGATGTCGTCCAGTGCCATGTCCTTGACCACGAAGCCGCTTGCGCCGGCCCGGAGTGCGCCGTAGACGTGGTCGTCCTCGTCGAAGGTGGTCAGGACGAGGACGCGTGTGGTTGCCGGACCGGCCGTGATCAGGCGGGTGGCCTCGATCCCGTCCATGCCGGGCATCCGGATGTCCATGACCACGACGTCGGGGCCGGTATCCCTGACCAGTTGGACGGCCTCGGCGCCGGTGGCGGCTTCACCGACGACCTCCAGGTCGGGGTGATCGGCCATGATCACACGTAGACCGGACCGAACCAACGGCTGGTCGTCGGCGAGCACTACCCGGACGGTCATCGGGTCTCCACCGGAACTCCGATGGGCGCGGGCAGCGGCAGCCTGGCCGCCACCCGGAAGCCGCCCTCAGGGCGCGGCCCGGCGCTGAGGTGGCCGCCCAGCAGGCCGACTCGCTCCCGCATGCCGATGATGCCGAAGCCGTGGGCCGAGCCGATCTCGGTGGCGCCGCACCCGTCGTCGACGACTTCCACGGACAGTTCCTCGTCCCCGTAGTTGATGGCCACCCGGCAACGCCCGGTGCCTGCGTGGCGGACCACGTTGGTCAGCGCCTCCTGCACGATGCGGTACGCGGACAGGTCGATGTCGGCCGGCACAGGACGCTGCTTCCCGCTGCTGCGTACGTCGACGCGTACCCCCGCGTCCGCGGTCGCTGCCGCCAGCCGTTCGACGTCCGCCAGCCCTGGCGTGGGTGCGAGCGGTGACTGCTCCGAGGTGGTCGCGCCCCGGCCGGCCTGACGGAGTGACACCAGCGTGCGTCGAAGGCCCGACAGGGTCTCTCTGCTGGTGGCCTCGATGGCCCGCAGGGCCTCGCGCGCTTCCGTCGGCTGGGTCTGGATGACCCGGCTGCCCACACCGGCCTGGATCGCGATGATGCCGATGCTGTGCGCAACCATGTCGTGCAACTCCCTTGCGATCCGCAGCCGTTCGGCGGTCACCGCCTCGACCACCTCCTGTGCGCGCAGCGCCACCGCGTGCTCTCGACGCTCGCGACTCAGCAGACCGGCCATGCACGCTGCGGCCATCGTCAGGAAGGCGATCACCTCGTTGGCCGCCAGGCTGTCCCCGTGCGCGAACAAGCCGATCATCAGGAGCTGCACGGCTAAGGAGACGGCAACAGCGACGATCGAAGCCCGCCGTGCGCAGGTGGCGACGACGAAGACCAGGATGACGTCCACCGCCACGTACGACAGAAACTGACCCTGATACGACGACGCCGGGCTCTCGTGGGAGCTCGGAGGGCCCGCCACCACAACGGTGGAGCCGATGAGTGCCATGGCAAGAGCCAGCATCGGCATCCGTCGCACCACGCCGGCGAGCAGGCTCAGAGCCAGCAGCGCCCCAACACCGTGGACCGTGCCCGACGCCCGCGGCGCGGCCCCCACCAGCAGACCCACCACCAGGAAGTAGGAGGCACCCCCCGCCCAGGCCACGGCCTTGGTTCTCGTCATCGCCGGTGTGCCCTCCCGGGAACAAAGCCACGGTGCGCGACGCGCGCAGGCAACGGAATGGTCGTCATGGGGTTCACGCCGCGAGACTAACTGGGCCACCACCAGCGCGGCATCAGCCCGGGGACGTACGCCCACGGGCTGGAGCCGGCCGCTCGATTGCCGCCCACGGCCCCATGCCCCAACAAGGCCCGCTCGGCAGTGTGGGTGCCGTGATCGAAGTCAGCGAACTCACCAAGCGCTACGGCAGCAAGACGGCCGTCGACCATCTGTCCTTCACCGTGCGGCCGGGCCAGGTCACCGGATTCCTCGGCCCCAACGGAGCCGGCAAGTCCACGACCCTGCGGATGATCCTCGGCCTGGACGCGCCCACCAGCGGCGCCGCCACCGTCGGCGGCGTCCCCTTCGGCAGCCACCCGCGCGGACTGCGGTACGTCGGTGCCCTCCTCGAAGCCGGACAGGTTCACGGCGGTCGTAGCGCTGCGGCCCACCTGTCCGCTCTGGCCCGCAGCAACGGCATCCCGCGGCACCGGGTGGGCGAGGTGCTTCAGGAGGTGGGACTGGCCGAGGTGGCCAACCGCCGCATCGGCGGATTCTCCCTCGGCATGAAGCAGCGCCTCGGCATCGCCACCGCCTTGCTCGGCGACCCGCCTGTGCTCATGTTCGACGAGCCGATCAACGGCATGGACCCGGAGGGCGTCCTCTGGGTACGCCGGCTCTTCCGGCGCCTGGCCGGCGAGGGACGCACGGTCTTCCTCTCCAGCCACCTGATGTCGGAGATGGAGAACACCGCCGACCAGCTGGTCGTCATCGGACGGGGCCGCCTCCTCGCCGCCGAGCCGCTACGGGACTTCGCGGCCCGCAGCACCCGTGGCGGCGTCGTGGTCGGGACACCGCAGGCCGCCGAGCTGGCAGCCGTGCTGACCGCGGCGGGCGCCACGGTCGAGCCGGAGGGATCGGCGGCCGCCGAGAGGCTCGTCGTGACCGGGCTCCCGGCCGACCGGATCGGGGCGCTCGCCTTCGACAACGGTATCCGGCTGGACGAACTGACCACCCGTAACGCCTCACTGGAGACGGCCTTCATGGAACTCACCGCCGACAGCATCGAATACCAGGCAGGACAGCCCCGATGACCACGCTCACCCCCGCCCCCCGGACCACCCCCGTCACCGCGCCGCCCGCCCGCTTCCGCGACCTGCTCGCCTCCGAGTGGATCAAGATACGGTCCCTGCGGTCCACACCGTGGACGATCGCACTCACCCTCCTGTTCGTCATTGGTTCCGCTGCCGTGGCCACGCTGGCGGACAAAGCGGCGTCCTCCGGCTCCGCTGATTTCCGGCCCTACGACGCCTACCCGCCGGCCGGCTACTGGACGCTGATCCTGGTCGCCGGCAGCATGGGCGCCCTCACCGTCGTGAGCGAGTACAGCAGCGGGCTGATCCGCACCACCACCGTGGCCGTCCCGGCCCGCGGCTCGGTCGTGCTGGCCAAGGCGGCCGTCACCGCCGCACTGTGGACCGCGGTCGGTACGGCCGCCTCGACCGGTTCCTTCCTGGTCTCCCAGGCCATTCTGGACGGGCACCACGCCGGCCTTCCGATCACCCACCCCGGGGTGTTCCGGGCGCTGGTGGCATCAGCGTTGCTGGCTCCGGTCTGTGCCCTGGTCGGTCTGGGTCTCGGTGTTCTGCTCCGGCATGCCGCCGCGACCATGGTCACCAGCGTCTTCATCCTGGTGATGCTGCCCCCCATGTTCTCGGAGAGCAGCCGCTGGTCGGCGGACATCAAACACGCGCTGGTGTCGGCCGCCTGGAACCGTCTGATCCAAATCTGGGGGCCGGAGCCCCGATCCCTGGGCTACACCGCCACGGTCCCAGGCTCCTGGATCGTGTACGCGCTCTGGCCGCTGATCACGGTCGCACTCGCGGTTCTCGTCGTGAAACGCCGCGACGTGTGATCGTGCCTCCAGGGTGCCGTGCGGTGGCGCGGGCGGACGGCAGCTCCTGACGGCGAGGGGGGAAACAACGCGGGGCCGACCTTGCGAGGTCCGCCCGGGATCTGCCCGCGCCGACAGCCTTCGAAGGGCTGGTCAGCGGCCGGTGGACTTCAGTGCCGTGGCGTACTGCTCGTCGGTCACCGGCTCCAGCCAGGTGGTGGCGTCACCGCTCTCGTCGCCGACGAGCATGGCGATGTGGGCCATGAGCGTGGTGTCGGTGGCGCCGTGCCAGTGCTCCTCACCGGCCGGGCACTTGACGGTCTCACCGGCGGTGGCCAGCACGACACTGCCGTCGCGGGTGCCGACCAAGCCGACGCCGTCGGTGATGTAGAGGGTCTGGCCCTTGACGTGGGAGTGCCAGTTGGTGCGGGCGCCGGGAGTGAAGCGGACCAGAGCGGCGACCAGGTGGGCGGGGGCGGAGGGCGTCTCGATCGGGTTGAGGTAGACGTCGCCGGTGAAGCGCTCGGACGGGGCCTTGGCGGTGGGGGTGGAGGTGATGTGTTCCACGGCGGCTCTTCCTGGATGTGAGGGGGGAGGGTGTGGGGGTGAGGCGGAGCGGCCGGTCAGGTGGCCTGCTCGTCGGCGATCTTCTTCAGCAGCGTGATCGCGGTCATGGCGTTGGGCCATCCGGCGTAGAACGCCAGATGGGTGATGGCCTCGGAGAGCTCCTCGACGCTCAGCCCGTTCTCCAGGGCCTTGCCCAGGTGGTACGGGAGTTGCTCGCTGCGGTAGAGCGCGGCCAGCACGCTCACCGTCACCAGGCTGCGATCGCGGGGGGAGAGTCCGGGGCGCTCCCACACGTCGCCGAAGAGCACGTCGTCGGTGATCTCGACGAGCTTCGGCGCGACCTGTGCCAGCTCCTGGGGTGCGGACTGCTTCGCCATGCGGTGACTCCTTGCCATGATCCAAACACGTGACCGGCAGTGCCGCTCTGTGACGGGAGGGTCTGCCCCGCAGCCGCAGCGATCTCCGCGATCTCCGCGATGTGGTCCGGGGCGTCTGCCGGCTGCCTTCGACATCGAGGAAACCGCAGGGCACGGGCGTGCGGAAGGTCCTGTCGTTACAGGTACTGACAGAACCCCCCAGCCGGGCGAGGCGTGTTCAGCGTGGCGGTATGGACACCGCCCACACGTGGATCACGGGATGCGCAGGTGCGGGCCACTGCCGTCGGGGACGGCAGTACGGCAGGCGGGATGGACCAGGGCCTGTCCGCTGGGCGGGGAGGAACACCGGGCAGGCCCTGGTGGATCGGTGTGGTCCGGGGTGGGCGTTCGTGACGTGTCCCGCCCGTGCCGGCGCGTCAGTCGCGGTGCAGCCAGACCGCGGTGTCCGGGGGCAACAGCGGGGCGTCGCCCAGTGGCCCGGATGAGAGGAGGGGGGTGCAGGCGTCGGGGAGGGGAATCGGTCGGTCGGAGAGGTTGACCGCGCACACCAGAGCGTTGCCGCGCTGGAAGACGAGTGTGCCGTCGGGGCTGTCCAGCCAGTGCAGTTCCTCGCCCCGCAGGTCGGGGTCGAGGTGGCGCAGCCGCAGGGCCTGGCGGTAGAGCTTGAGCATGGAGTCGGGGTCGGTCTCGTTGGCTTCGACGGTGTACGACTTCCAGTCGCCGGGCTGGGGAAGCCAGGGAGTGGTGCCGGGCGGGCCGAAGCCGAAGGGCGGGGTGTCGCCGCTCCAGGGGAGGGGGACGCGGCAGCCGTCGCGGCCGCGGACGGTGTGGCCGGAGCGTTCCCACATGGGGTCCTGGAGGGCCTCTTTGGGGAGGTCCTCGACCTCGTGGAGGCCGAGTTCCTCGCCCTGGTAGATGTAGGCGCCGCCGGGCAGGGCGAGCATGAGCAGGGCGGCCGCGCGGGCGCGGCGGGTGCCGCGGTCCAGGTCGGAGGGCTGGTGCGGGTCGCTAAGGGGGGTCGTCACGCCGGTGTGGGGACGGCCGTAGCGGGTCACGTGGCGGGTCTCGTCGTGGTTGGACAGGACCCAGGTGGCGGGGGCACCGACGGCGGCGAGGTCGGTGATGCTGCGGTCGATGACCTCCCGCAGCCGGTCGGCTTCGAGGGGACACCTGAGGAAGTCGAAGTTGAAGGCGGTGTGCAGTTCGTCCGGGCGCACGTAGGCGGCCAGGCGGCCGGGGCGGACGTGGGCCTCGGCGACGAAGATCCGGGGGACGGCGTAGCTGTCGGCGATGGCGCGCCAACCACGGAGGATGTCGTGGACGCCGTCGCGGTCCCAGTGCGGGTGGTCTTCCTGGCCTTCCGCCGTCATGACGGAGAAGTGCGGCAGCCCGAGGTCGGGGAGGGCGGGGTCCTTGTCCATGCCGTGGGCGACGTCGATGCGGAAGCCGTCGACGCCGAGGTCGAACCAGAAGCGCAGGATCGACTCGAACTCGGTGCGGACCGCGGGGTTGTCCCAGTTCAGGTCGGGCTGTTCGGGGGCGAATAGGTGCAGGTACCACTGGCCGTCGGGCGTGCGGGTCCAGGCGGGGCCGCCGAAGGCCGCGTGCCAGTCGTTGGGTGGCAGGGAGCCGTCCTCGCCCCTCCCCTCGCGGAAGAGGAAGCGGTCACGTTCGGGGGAGCCGGGGTCGGCGGCGAGTGCCTGGCGGAACCAGGGATGCTGGTCGGAGGTGTGGTTGGGGACGATGTCCAGGATCACGCGCAGGCCGAGGTCGTGGGCCTCGGCGATGAACTGTTCGGCTTGGTCGAGTGTGCCGTAGGCGGGGTGGATGCCGCGGTAGTCGGAGACGTCGTAGCCGCCGTCGGCCAGCGGGGACGGGTACCAGGGGTTGATCCAGAGGGCGTCGACACCGAGATCGGCCAGGTGGGGCAGCCGGGAGCGGAGGCCGGCGATGTCGCCGGTGCCGTCGCCGTCGCCGTCGGCGAAGCTGCGGATGTACACCTGGTAGATCACGGCGGAGCGCCACCAGGAGTCGCTTGCGTTGCTCACGTTGCAGGAGCTCCTGACTGTCGGTGTGCGTGTGGGGGTTCGGGAAGAGGGCGGGGCCGCCGTGCTCGGGCCTCAGCCCTTGACCGCTCCGCTGGTGAGGCCGCGCACGAAGTACCGCTGCAGCAACAGGAAGATCCCGATCGGGACGAGCATGGAGAACAGGCCGGCCGCCGTGACCATCTCCCAGCCGGTGCCCTGCTGACCCAGGAGGTTGGTGATCGCGATGGTGAGGGGCTGCTTGTCGCCGGGACCCACGAAGACCAGGGCCACCAGAAGGTCGTTCCACACCCAGAGGAACTGGAAGATCGCGAAGGACGCCAGCGCGGGCGAGGACATCGGCAGGATCAGCCGGAAGAAGGTCTGGAAGTGACTGGCGCCGTCGATCTTGGCGGACTCGATGACGTCTCTGGGCAGGGTCGCCATGAAGTTGCGCAAGAGGTAGACGGCCAGGGACATGCCGAAACCGATGTGGGCGAGCCAGGCGGCCGGGAAGGTGCCGTTCAGGTCCGCGGAGGAGTAGAGCTTGATGATCGGAACGAAAGCGACGTAGTTCGGCACGACCAGCAGGCTCACGATGACGATGAAGAGGGTGTCGCGCCCCTTGAACGTCATGAAGGTGAAGGCGTAGGCCGCGAAGGCCGCGATGAGCAGCGGCAGGAACACGGCCGGCAGCGTGATGGCCATGCTGTTGAGGAAGGCCGTGCCGAGGTCCGCCTGGTCCATGGCCCGGGAGTAGTTGCCGGTGGTGAGGTGGGTGAAGCCGCCGGGATGGGCGAACAGCGTCCACCAGCCGCTGGAGTTGGCGTCGTCGACGCTGCGGAAGGACGTGATGACCACCCCGAGGGTGGGCACGATCCACAGGGCGCACACCAGCAGCACGCTCAGCTTGCTCGGCAGCCTGCGGCCTCCGCTCCGGCCGCGGGACGTCTGGGCGTCCCGCCGGGCCGGACGGCCGCGGCGCGGTGCCGGGGTGATCGTCGGGGTCGTCTGGGTGGTCATGCCGACTCCTCCGCCCTGAACTGGCGAATCTGGTAGATCATGATCGGCACGATGGCGATGAGCAGCATGACGACGATCGCCGACGCGTAGCCGTAGTTGTAGTTCGTGTAGAGCTGGTTGAAGAACTCCAGGCCCACGACGTTGGTGTTGAAGGACCCGTTGGTCATCACGTAGATCACGTCGAAGATCTTCATGACGGTGATGAGGACCGTGACGAAGACGGTGATGAGCGTGGAACGGATCTGCGGGACGATGATCCGCCAGAAGATCCGTGACTCGCCGGCGCCGTCCAGGCGGGCGGCCTCCAGGGTGTCCGCGGGGACACCCTTGATGGCGGCGGACAGCAGCACCATGGAGAAGCCGGCCTGTCCCCACAGCAGCATGACCATGAGCAGCAGGCTGTTGGAGTGCGCGGTGCTCTGCTGGAGCCAGGGGACGGGGTCGTGGCCGAAGGCGGTGACGACGCCGTTGAGCAGGCCGGTCTGCGGCTGGCCCGCGGGCTGGGTGGCGTACATGAACCGCCATACGGTGGCCGAACCGACGGCGCTGATGGCCATGGGCATGAAGATGACGGTCTTGGCCATCTTCTCGGCCGTGGACGACAGACGGTCGGCCAGCACGGCGACGAGCAGGCCCACCGCGATGCAGGCGGCGGGGACGACGGCGATCCACAGCAGCGAATTGAGCAGGGTCTGTCGGAAGGCCGGAGTCCCCAGGAGCTGGCTGAAGTTGTCCAGGCCGACGAAACTCGAGCCGTCGCTGCCGCGGAAGCTGTCGACGACGGTGACGACCGTGGGATAGACGAGGTAGACGCCGATCGCGGCAACCGCGGGGGCGATGTAGAAGTAGGGCTTGATCCGGGCTTCCCAGCGGCCCGGCAGGGCCTCGGCGAGCTTGTTGAGCGCCCAGTAGACGGCCAGGGCGCCGACGATGCCGGCCAGCACCGTCAGCGCCGTCGAGAGTACTTGGCTGACCACGGCGGTTCCTTCCTCGAACGCGTGTCGATGTCGTTCGGGCCGGAGGGCCGCCGGGGTCAGGTCCCGGCGGGCCCTCCGCGCGTGGTCAGCCGGCGGGCCAGCTGGCGTCGATGTTCTTCAGGGCGGCGTCCAGCGACTCCTCGCCGGAGATCCAGGCCGTCATGTCCTTCCAGAAGGTGCCGGTGCCGACCGCGGTGGGCATCGAGTCGGAGCCGTCGAAGACGAAGCCGGTGGAGTCGTAGGCCACCTTGGCGATCGACTGGGTCGTCTTCAGCGGGTAGTTGGTGAGCGGGAAGTCCTTGTGCGGGGAGACGAAGGAGGAGCCGTTGCTCGCCGCGGTACTGCCGAGGTCGGTGGCCGCGAGCAGCTTCATGACCTTGCGGGCGGCCGGACTGTCGTTGTAGATGGAGGCCGTGTCACCGCCGCCCTCCACCGGGTTCTCGCCGCCCGCGGTGGCCGGGGGCAGGCCGAAGACGCCGACCTCGGAGTCCAGATTCTTCTGGACGTTCTTCGGGAACATGCCGGTGATGAAACTGCCCTGCTGGTACATGTAGCAGCCCGGCTTGCTCTGGAACATCGGGTTGCCCGCGGTGCCGAAGGCGTTGCTGGCGATCGACTTGCGGCCGCCGAGCACGTTGCCGTCGGTGAAGGCGATCTTCTGGAACTGGGCGGCTGCCTGGCGGACCAGCGGCGAGTCGAACTTGATGTCGTGCGAGACCCACTGGTTGTACTTGTCGACGCCGCCGTACTTCAGGACCAGGTTCTCCAGCCAGTCCGTGGCCGGCCAGCCGGTCGCCGTGCTGGACTCGATGCCCAGACACCAGGGCGTCTTCCCGTCGGCCTTGATCTTCGCCGTGAGGGAGTTGAGCTCGTCGAGGGTCTTCGGCGCGCTGTAGCCGGCCTGCTCGAACGCCTTCTTCGGGTAGAAGACCAGACCCTTGACGTTCATGCTGACCATCAGGCCGTAGGTCTTGCCGTTGGCCTTGGCGACGTCCAGCGTGCCCGCGGTCATGCTCTTCCGCAGGGCCGGGAGGTCGAGGACGTCGTCCAGCGGGGTGATCTTGTTCTTGGACGCGAGGTCCTTGATGATGCCCGGCTGCGGCAGGAGTGCGATGTCGGGCGCGTCGCCAGCCTGCACCTTCTGCACGAGCAGCTGGTTGATGTTGTCGACCCTGCGCCACTGGACGGTGAGGCCCTGTGCCTTGGCGCGGGGCGCGAGCTTGGCCTTGAGACCGTCGATGATCGGCTGGTCCATGCCGGTCCAGATCGTGACCGTCTTCTTGTCGGCGCCGCTGCCGGACCCGGACCCGCATCCGGTGACGAGCAGAGCGAGGGCGCTGAACGCGCTCACCCCGACAACCAGCTTCCGTGTGGACATCTGTTCCTCCTTGGACGGTTGGCTGGCGTCGGGGCCGAGGTCCCGCACCTGATACCGCGCCTGCCGGGGGCGGGGTCTTGCACCGGGCCACCGCGGCGGGTTACTAATTCGGGTTAGTGGCCGAAAGTTAGCCGCCCCGGTTTTCTCGCGTCAAGGGCTTGTTACAAGGGAGTTATCGGTGGATGTTCGGATGTCCCCGCGGGCCCGGACCGGGTCAGGCGCCCGCGCGCCGCGCGGGGGCGGCCGTGGAATCGCGCATCACGACCGGGCAGTGCACGAGCGTGCGCCCGGACCGCGGGGCGGGTCCGGCGGCGGCCAACTGCTCGGCGGCCAGCCGGCCCATCGCGTCGTACGGCAGCCGTACGGTGCTCAGAGCGGGCCGTATCTCCGCCGCGAGCTCGAACTGGTCGTCGTAGCCCATGACGGACACGTCCTCCGGCACCCGGACCCCAGCCTCCAGCAGCGCCAGGAGCGCTCCCACGGCCATCCGGTCGTTGCCGCACATGACCGCGGTGGGCAGTGGGCCCCGCTGCCGCAGCAGCTTGCGGGTCAGCTCGTGCCCGGAGTCGGCGTGGTAATTGCCGGACAGCACGGTGTGGTTGTGCGGATCGAGCCCCGCGCCGCGCAGTGCCTCGCGGAAGCCGCGCAGCCTGGCCTTGGTGGCCCAGACGCTGGCCGCGCCGGTGAGGTAGGCGATGTCGCGATGCCCGAGGTCGAGCAGCGCCTGGGTGGCCTCCCGCCCGCCGCGCACCTCGTCGGGCAGGATCGACGGCAGGGCGTCGTCGGGTACGAAGCAGTTCAGCAGGACCGTGGGCACCCGCGCGGCCTCCTCCGGGACCACCACCGACTTCGTACCGGCCACCGCGAAGATCAGGGCGTCGGCCTGCCGGTCGAGCAACTCGCCGACCAGTTGCGCCGCTTGGCGCGTCGAGCCGCCCGTGTTCACCAGGAGCAGCAGGTTTCCGTGGCGTACGGAGACCTCGTGGGCTCCCTTGATGGCGGAGGCCGCGAACACGCCGAAGTCGCTGTCGTGGCTGACGAAGCCGATGGTCGCGCTGCGTCCATGGCGCAGCCCCTGCGCGGCACGGTTGGGCCGGTAGTCGAGTTCGGCGACCGCCCGCAGAACCCGCTGGCGGGTCTCGTCGCTGATCGTCTGCCCGGCCGTCCGGTTCAGCACGAAGGAGACGGTCGCGGGCGAGACGCCCGCCAGTCGCGCGACGTCCGCCCGACGTGGCCGGCCGGCTCGTGGGCGGTGATCTTCATGGGTTGACACGCGGCAAGAGTACGAGACGTCCCCGCCTCGAGAAGCGGCTTCCGCACCCATCAGTCCGTGCGTTCTTCATCACATTTCATCCGCAATGAGAGGAACATTCCGCATGCCCGCATCGCTCCACTACGCCCCCGCGAAGGGCTGGATGAACGACCCCAACGGGGCAGTGCACTGGCAGGGGCGGCACCACCTCTTCTACCAGTACAACCCGGACGGCACGGAGTTCTCCAACCAGCACTGGGGCCATGCCAGTTCCCCGGACCTGCTCACCTGGACCGAGCACGAGGTGGCCCTGTTTCCCGGCCCGGCCGAGACCGCGCCGTACGACGCGACGGCCTGCTTCTCGGGCTGCGCCGTCGAACACGACGGCGGCGTCTCCATCCTGTACACCGGCGTCCTCGGTGACGCCCAGCTTCCCTGCCTCGCCCGCGCCGCCGACGACGCGCTGTCGGGCTTCGTCAAGGACCCGGCCAACCCTCTCCTGCCCGCACCGCCCGCCGCCGACATCACCGAGTTCCGCGACCACAGCGTGTGGCGCGCGGACGGCCGGTGGCGGATGCTCGTCGCGGGCGCACGCCACGACCACGGGGGCTCGTTGTTCGCCCTGTCCTCGGCCGACCTGCGGGCGTGGGACTACGACGGCGTCCTCGTCGACCGAGCGGCGTCGGGGGTGCCGGGCGCGGTGTGGGAGTGCCCCGACTACTTCACCTCGGCAGACACCGCGGCTGTGCTGGTCTCGGTCATTCACGAGGACGGCGAGAACGGTCCCGACGTCTGGTGGATGACCGGTTCCGCTGCGGGCGACGGCTTCGACGTCCGCGCGAGCGGTGTGGTGGACGTGGGCGACCGCTTCTACGCCCCGCAGTCGTACAGGGCCTCGGACGGACGGCGGATCCAGTTCGGCTGGATCCGCACCCACCAGGACCCGGCCGGCCTCGACGGGCCGGCGGTGGGCTTCATGAGCCTGCCCCGCGAACTGTCGGTACGCGGCGGCCGCCTGTACAGCGAACCGGCCGCCGAACTCGCCTCGCTCCGGCGGACGGCGACGCCCGTGCGGCCGACCGGTGCGACCCGCTTCGAGCAGGCCCGGGCCACCGGCGAACTGGTGCTGGACGCCGAGACGGCGGACGGCACGCGGCGCGTCACCCTGCGGTCCCCGGGCGGAGCCGAGACGAGCGTGGACCTGACGGAGTTCACCGGACGCGACGGAGTGCTCCGGCTGTTCTGGGACGCGGGCATCATCGAGGTCTACCGAGGTGGCCTGGCAGGGACCTGGTCCGACCTGCGCGTCGAGGAGGTCGCCGAACTGCGGCTGGACGGCGCCCCGGGCAGCGCGGCGACGGGCCGGGCCGAGATCTGGGAACTCGCCCACCCGGAGCGCGAGTCGGGCCCCGCGGCCGCTGCGGGGCCTGGCACGGCGCCCCATGGACGGGCTTCCTCGCCCGCGTGACGCTGAGGAACGCATTGGTGCCGTAGCGCTCGACCGTGAAGGACCCTCATCGCGGGCTCCGTTCTCGTCCGCCACCGGGCGGGATCTCCCTTCGCGCGAGGTTCACCCGCGAGCGGAGTGACGGGATCTCACGCCGGGGTCGGCGCCGTGGCCAGGCCTTGCTTGACGTATCGGGTGGTCTCGTCGGCGAGGATTTCGGGCAGGCCCTGCTCGATGCCGGTGAGTGCCTGTGCGGCGACATCGGCGGGGTCGACCTTCTGCTCGGCGGGGATGACGGCGGCCATGTCGGTGTCCATGTAACCGACGTGCAGCGCCGAGACCGCGATGCCCCGAGGCGCCAGCTCTTCCCGGGTCGCGTTGGTCAGCGCCCATGCGGCGGCCTTGGCTGCCGCGTAGGACCCGAGACCGGCGGGGTGCAGCCAGGAGAGTACGGACAGGATGTTGAGCACGGCGCCGCCGCCGTTGCCCTCGATGACCGGGGCGAAGGCCCGGGTGACGGCCAGCGGCCCGAAGAAGTTCGTCTCCATCTCCAGTCGCACCGCGTCCACGCCGCCGGCGATCAGGGGCGTGGCGGTGGAGATGCCGGCGTTGTTCACCAGCAGTGTCGCGTCGGACGCGACGCGGGCCGCGGCCCGGATCGACTCCTCGTCCGTCACGTCCAGACGGAGCGGGGTCACACCTGCCAGGTCGACGGTCTCCGGGCGGCGCGCGGCCGCATAGACCTTCGCGCCGCGCTCCAGCAGCTGGGTGGCCAGATGGCGCCCCAGCCCCCGGTTGGCGCCGGTGACCACTACGACAGCGTCCTTCAGTTCCATGTCTTCTCCTCTGCTGCGGGGCTCGGGGTGATTGAGCCTCGCTTAAATTACGTCCACAATCTAAAGTTCACCATAGGATAGATTTCAGTCGACATCCAACTGGGGAGGGTCAATGGGTCGTGTGTCACAGGCGCAAGCGCAAGAGAATCGTCGACGAGTCGTGCAGACCGCCTCCCGGCTGTTCCGTGAGCAGGGGACGCACGTCAGCGTCGCCGACCTGATGAAGGCGGCCGGCCTG
Organism: Streptomyces sp. NPDC005263; assembly: GCF_042872365.1. Taxonomy (NCBI): domain Bacteria; kingdom Bacillati; phylum Actinomycetota; class Actinomycetes; order Kitasatosporales; family Streptomycetaceae; genus Streptomyces; species Streptomyces sp. NPDC005263. The sequence continues at coordinate 286,708 of NZ_JBIAKJ010000006.1, forward strand.
ACCCATGGCGGCTTCTACAAGCAGTTCGCCTCCAAAGAGGCGCTGATCGACGAGGCCACCGCTCACGCCTTCGAGGAACTCGCCGAGCGCCGCACGGCCGCACTCGAGGAACGCACCGGCCGGCGCGGCGCCGCTCAGCAGGCGTTGATCGACGCCTACCTCTCCGTCCAGCACCGCGACAACCCGGCTGAGGGCTGCCCAGTCGCCGCCCTCGCCCACGACATGGCCCGCGAACCAGGCAGCCTCGAGGCTCACCGTGTCTACGCCGAAGGTGTGGGCGACTTCGCCGAGTTCCTCGCCACCGGAGACGAGGACGGCATCACCCGGCTGTGCACGATGCTCGGCGCGCTCGTCCTGGCCCGGGCCACCAAGGACTCCCCGCTCTCCGAGGAGATCCTCGCCGCCGCGCGGGCGGTCTTGACGGAAGCCGACTGACCCTGGTCGCAACGCAGGTCGGTGCCCTGCGGGCCTTCGTGGGCTCCGCCCCGCAGGCCGACTCGGACGGTGGCCGAGATCGCCGAGCCAAGTTTCCGACCGTCCGCGGTGCTCTGGTCGAGCTTCCGTGGCTGTGGCAACCGCCAGCCGTTGTCGGCCAGTTGCACCCCCTCGGCTCCCGCGGCCCGGGTCGCCGCCCGGCGAGCGAAAAGAGACCAGCAGTTGCTTGATCTTTCCGGTACCCGCGACCTGAACCTCGACGGCTGTTCGACAGCCCACAGGGCAGCGCTCCCGGCCGTGAATGGAGTAGGTGCTCAGTACGCCAGCCGTGGATCGCTGGTGCGTCGTCCGACCGACTGCGCCTACGGGTGCGTGTCCGTGATCGCGATGACCTGGTCGAGGCGGTCCAGGACAGCCTGTAGGTCGTCGACCTTGGCCTGGATGCGGTCGCGCTCGGCGCGCAGCATGGCTCGTTGCTCGGCGTCGGTGTGCCCGGAGTCAAAGCACGGAAGGAGTTCCGTGATCCTTCGGCTGGTCAGGCCGACGGCGTACATCTGCTGGAAGAAGCGGACCAGGGTGATGGCGTCCTGCCGGTAGAGGCGCTGGCCGGACGGGCTGCGCTCCGCGATGAGCAGCCCCTGCTGCTCGTAGTAGCGCACGGCGCGCACCGAGACGCCGGCCCCCCGTGCCACCTCGCCGATGCGGATCAGCCCCTCGGCTGCGGCCTCCGTGACGGTCATGGTGATCCCTCTCCCCCCGGCCCTGACGACCAGCACTTGCCTCTGACGTCAACGTCAGGTTTTAGCGTACCGGGCATGGACATCAACAACTCAGTTGCCCTTGTCACCGGAGCCAACCGCGGCCTGGGCCGCGCCTTTGCCCAGCGCCTGCTCGAACGGGGCGCCCTCAAGGTCTACGCGACGGCCCGCCGACCGGAGACCGTGGACCTGCCCGGCGTCGAGGTGCTGCCTCTCGACATCGCCGATCCCGCATCCGTGCGGGCCGCAGCCGAGGCCGCCCCGGACGTCTCGCTGCTCATCAACAACGCGGGGATCCAGACGGGGACCGACCTGGTGACCGGTTCGCTGGACGCGGTACGGCACGAGCTGGAGACCAACGTGTTCGGTCACCTGGGAATGATCCGGGAGTTCGCGCCGGCGCTCGCCAGGAACGGCGGGGGCGCGATCGTCAACGTCCTCTCCGCCATGTCATGGTTCGGGGGCCAGGGCGCCAATGCCTACCACCTGACCAAGGCCGCCGCCTGGGCCATGACCAACGGCGTCCGCCTGGAGCTCGCCGAGCAGGGCACGCTCGTGACGGCGGTGCACCTCGGCCTGGCCGACACCGACATGGCCGCGGGCTGGCCCGTGGACAAGTTGGCGCCGTCGGACCTGGCCGACGCGGCGCTCGACGGTGTCGAGGCGGGCTCCGCCGAGGTCCTCGCCGACCAGTGGAGTCGGGACGTCAAATCCCGGCTGCCGCTGACGCCGGAAGAGTTCAACGCCGCGATGGACCGCGCCCTGGCGGCGCTGACGGCGGCCTGAGGCCCTCGGGCCGCACCAGAGGTGCCGCCCCACCCCCTCCAGACCCGCATCAATGCAGGTCAGACAGGGTGCGGCGGCACCCGCTCGTCAAATGTCCCGGAAGATCTCGATCTGCGCCCCGACCGAGTTCAGCCGCTCGGCCAGATCCTCGTACCCGCGGTTGATGACGTACACGTTCCGCAGTACCGAGGTGCCCTCCGCCGCCATCATCGCGAGCAGCACGACCACGGCGGGGCGCAGGGCCGGCGGGCACATCATCTCGGCGGCCCGCCACCGGGTCGGGCCCTCCACCAACACCCGGTGGGGATCGAGGAGTTGGAGGCGTCCGCCGAGGCGGTTGAGGTCGGTGAGGTAGATCGCGCGGTTGTCGTAGACCCAGTCGTGGATCAGGGTCTTGCCCGAGGCCATGGCCGCGATGGCCGCGAAGAACGGGACGTTGTCGATGTTCAGGCCGGGGAACGGCATCGGGTGGATCTTGTCGATCGGCGCCTCCAGCTTGGAGGGCCGGACGGTGAGGTCCACCAGCCGGGTGCGGCCGTTGTCGGCGGGGTACTCCGGTGTGCGGTCGTGGTCGAGGCCCATCTCCTCCAGGACCGCCAGCTCGATCTCCAGGAACTCGATCGGCACCCGGCGGACCGTCAGCTCCGACGCGGTGACGACGGCGGCGGCCAGCAGGCTCATCGCCTCGACCGGGTCCTCGGAGGGGGAGTAGTCGACGTCCACGTCGATGGTGGGTACGCCGTGCACGGTGAGTGTGGTGGTGCCGATGCCCTCGACCTTGACGCCGAGCGCCTCCAGGAAGAAGCACAGGTCCTGGACCATGTAGTTGGAGGACGCGTTGCGGATGACGGTGACGCCGTCGTGCCGAGCGGCGGCCAGCAGCGCGTTCTCGGTGACCGTGTCCCCGCGCTCGGTCAGCACGATCGGCCGGTCCGGACGCACGGCACGGTCGACGACCGCGTGGTACTGCCCTTCCGTCGCCGCGATGTCCAGCCCGAACCTTCTGAGCGCGATCATGTGCGGCTCGATGGTGCGGGTACCGAGGTCGCAGCCGCCGGCGTACGGCAGCTTGAAGTGGTTCATACGGTGCAGCAGCGGACCGAGGAACATGATGATGGACCGCGTCCGTACGGCGGCCTCGGCGTCGATCGCCGCGATGTCCAGCTCGGCCGGCGGCACCAGTTCGAGGTCGACGCCGTCGTTGATCCAGCGGGTGCGTACGCCGATGGAGTTGAGCACCTCCAGCAGGCGGTACACCTCCTCGATGCGGGCCACCCGGCGCAGCACCGTGCGCCCCCGGTTGAGCAGGGAGGCGCACAGCAGTGCCACACACGCGTTCTTGCTCGTCTTCACGTCGATGGCGCCGGACAGCCGACGGCCGCCGACCACCCGCAGATGCATCGGGCCCGCATAGCCCAGAGAGACGATTTCGCTGTCCAGTGCTTCACCGATTCGGGCGATCATCTCAAGGCTGATGTTTTGATTGCCGCGCTCGATGCGATTGACGGCGCTCTGGCTGGTGCCGAGCGCCTCGGCAAGCTGCGCCTGTGTCCAGCCCCGGTGCTGTCGGGCGTCACGGATGAGCCTGCCGATACGTACGAGGTAGTCGTCTGCCATGAGGCTGAGGTTATCTCAGATATGAGATGGCGCCTCTTGGGGTGGTCTGTTCGGGTGAAGGGCCGTTCGGGTGATGGGCCGTCAACGCCGTTTGGAGTTGGTGGTGCGACGCCACCCGAAAGGTCCGGGTAGATCCATCGATGTCGTACGACGTCCCGTGCTGCTGTGTGTGTGCCGCGGCCCGTTGTGGCCGCCGGTCGTGATGGACCAGGAGCGCTTGTTGATGTTCAGGCGCACTCCGGGAAGGATCCGGAAACTCTTGCGGAACGTAAGCGGCATGCCCGCCCCCTTTCGTTCCGTACCGGATACCCGGAAGGCGCCGGGACATGACGGTCACGGTTCCCGACGCGGCGAACAGGCGCGACGGGCCGACGTGGCGTGGGTGCCTTGCCCCATCACGCGGTGGATCCCGGCGCGGAGCCGCGGGCCTCTTCGTGGTCCGGTTCCGGTGTCGGCGCCTTCTTCCTTTCTGCGGCCTTCTTTCCTGCGGCAGGCAAGGTGATCAGCAGCACAACTGCTCCGAGAAGAGCGATGACCGCGATCCAGCCCGCGCCGACGTGCATGGCATGGATGAACGCGTCATCAGCGGCCTGAGCGAGAGTGGGCCGGTGGGCAGCGGTGGCGACGTGGCGGGCCTGTTCGGCGGACACTCGCGCCTGATCCCGCACCGGACCGGGTGCACCCTCCAGCGAAGGTTCGATCGCACGCCGGTACATGATCGACATGATCGTGCCGCCCACCGCGATTCCGATCACGCTGCCGGTCTGTCGCACGGTGTTGGTGACGGCCGATCCCGCACCGGCCTGCTCCAACGGCAGGTTGCTGATCAGCGCGGCCGTGACGGGACCGATCACCATGCCGACCGAGAGCCCCTGGATCAACAAGAGGATCTCGATCCGGACGAGTGGGGTCTGAAGTCCGAGGAACACGTACCCGCCCATGGTCAGCGCGGCCACGGTCAGCGCCGGCACGGTGACAAGACGTAGCGACAGGCGGCGGACCAGGCGCGGGGCGAGGGGCGCCCCCGCGAGCGCGCCGAGCGCGGTCGGGATAGTGGCCAATCCCGCCTTCATCGGTGAAAATCCGAGCGCGCCCTGCAGATAGAACGCGTTGTAGAAGGTGATGGCGGCCACGGCGAAGAGCAGCAATCCGAGCGCCACATTTCCGCCACCGAATGCGCGTTGCGCGAGCAGTCGCGGATCAAAGCTGGGCACCTGGACGCGCAGTTCGACGAGTACGAAAACGGCCAGCAGAACCAGGCCGACAACGATCGGCGCCCAGACGTCGGTACGACTCCACACCGCCACCTGCCCCGCCCGGATGAGCCCGTAGGTCAACGCCACGAGCCCGCTGATCGACAGCAGCATTCCAGCGGGGTCCAGTGGCCGCGCAGTGGGACTGCGGAAATTCGGGACCAGCACGGCGAGCCCGACCGACGCCAATACCGCGACCGGGACATTGATCAGGAAGACCGAGCCCCACCAGAAATGATTGAGCAGGAATCCCGCCAGCACCGGGCCGGCGGCCATTCCGACACCGGCCGACGTCGAGAAAACGGCGATCGCGGCAGCCCGCGCGGGGCCGGTGAAGGTCCACATGAGGATGGCCAGGTTGGCGGGCGTGATCAGCGCGCTGCCCACTCCCATCGCGGCTCGAGCCGCGATCAGCTGGCCCGGATCGCTCGCGTACGCCGCCCACAGCGAGGACCCGGCGAAGATCACCAAGCCAATGGAGAAAACGGTCCGGTGACCGAACCGATCGCCCAATGCGCCCGCGGTGAACATCAATGTGGCGAAGGCCAGAGTGTACGAACCCGTCGCCCATTGCAGCTGACCTGGATCGGCTGCCAGTCCACGGACCGGGTCTGCGAGGGTCTCCAGCGTGGTACTCAGGACGGTATTGTCCAGCCAAATCAGCAGCGAACATAACATGAGAACGGAAAGGATCAACTGCTGCCTGAATTTGGGCAACGTCGGAGGCGTGGTCATGAACACCTTCGGATATCGATCGGCGGGAACCTGAACGACTGGACCATAAGGAAACTCAACGACGCCGTCAAGCTTGAAATTTCTTGTCAATGCTATTGCGGTCGAACGGACTGTATGCCCTCTGCCGAATTTGCGGATCGAGTAATTCCGTGCCCTCTGGCAGATGTGCGAGTTGAAGGATTTCGTGACTTCCGGACGGTTGCGACCGAGCGGATTTCATGCCCTTCAGTGAGCTGTCGCACCCGCGTCCCGTGACCCCGGGTCGATGCCCACGGGGGATCTGTCTGCTTCCGGCGGCCGACGTGCCGCCCGGTCGTCGCCGTCCAGCGCCGGCCCGAGTGGCGCCGCCTCGACCGGATGGCAACGGGCAGCGGGGGCCGGGCATGACCATTCCGCGCCCATGTACTAGAGTTATCTCGACATCGAGATATCTGCCGAGGCGTACCGCAGCCGCACGCTTCCGCCAAGTCTGACAGTAAGGCATACCTAACTTAGCCTTACCTTAGCGGATGGCCCGAGAGGGCGTGGGGGCAGGATGCGGTGGTAAGCGCACAGAAATGAAGGAGACTGTCGTGTCGGCGAACAGCTTCGACTCCCGCAGCACGCTGCAGGTGGGCGACGAGTCGTACGAGATCTTCCGGCTGGACAAGGTGGAGGGCTCGGCCCGCCTGCCCTACAGCCTCAAGGTCCTGCTCGAGAACCTGCTCCGCACGGAGGACGGCGCGAACATCACCGCCGACCACATCCGCGCCCTCGGTGGCTGGGACTCGCAGGCCCAGCCCTCTCAGGAGATCCAGTTCACGCCGGCCCGCGTGATCATGCAGGACTTCACGGGCGTGCCCTGTGTCGTGGACCTCGCCACCATGCGTGAAGCCGTCAAGGAGCTCGGCGGCGACCCGGCGAAGGTCAACCCGCTCTCCCCGGCCGAGCTGGTCATCGACCACTCCGTCATCGCCGACAAGTTCGGCACCAACGAGGCCTTCGCGCAGAACGTCGAGCTGGAGTACGGCCGCAACCGCGAGCGCTACCAGTTCCTGCGCTGGGGCCAGACCGCGTTCGACGACTTCAAGGTCGTCCCGCCCGGCACCGGCATCGTCCACCAGGTGAACATCGAGCACCTGGCCCGCACGGTCATGGTCCGCAACGGTCAGGCGTACCCCGACACCCTGGTCGGCACCGACTCGCACACCACCATGGTCAACGGCCTCGGCGTGCTGGGCTGGGGCGTCGGCGGCATCGAGGCCGAGGCCGCGATGCTCGGCCAGCCGGTCTCCATGCTCATCCCGCGCGTCGTCGGCTTCAAGCTGACCGGTGAGCTCAAGCCCGGCACCACCGCCACCGACCTGGTGCTGACCATCACCGAGATGCTCCGCAAGCACGGCGTGGTCGGCAAGTTCGTCGAGTTCTACGGCGAGGGCGTCGCCGCCACCTCCCTGGCGAACCGCGCCACCATCGGCAACATGTCGCCGGAGTTCGGCTCCACCGCCGCGATCTTCCCGATCGACGGCGAGACCCTGAACTACCTCAAGCTCACCGGCCGTTCCGAGCAGCAGGTCGCGCTCGTCGAGGCGTACGCCAAGGAGCAGGGCCTCTGGCTGGACCCGAAGGCCGAGCCGGACTTCTCCGAGAAGCTGGAGCTCGACCTCTCCACGGTCGTCCCCTCCATCGCCGGCCCGAAGCGCCCGCAGGACCGCATCGTCCTCGCGAACGCCGCCCAGCAGTTCAAGTCCGACGTCCTCAACTACGTCGACTCCGTGGACGAGTCGGGCAAGGAGTCCTTCCCGGCCTCCGACTCCCCGGCCGTCGCCCCGAACGGCGCCCCGTCCAACCCGGTCACCGTGACCGCCCCCGACGGCTCGACGTACGAGATCGACCACGGCGCGGTGACGGTCGCGGCCATCACCTCCTGCACCAACACCTCCAACCCGTACGTCATGGTCGCCGCCGCGCTGGTCGCGAAGAAGGCCGTGGAGAAGGGCCTGACCCGCAAGCCGTGGGTCAAGACCACCCTCGCCCCGGGTTCCAAGGTCGTCACCGACTACTTCGACAAGGCGGGCCTGACCCCGTACCTCGACAAGGTCGGCTTCAACCTGGTCGGTTACGGCTGCACCACCTGCATCGGCAACTCCGGCCCGCTGCCGGATGAGGTCTCCAAGGCCGTCAACGACCACGACCTCGCGGTCACCTCGGTCCTCTCCGGCAACCGGAACTTCGAGGGCCGGATCAACCCCGACGTCAAGATGAACTACCTGGCGTCCCCGCCGCTGGTCGTCGCGTACGCCCTGGCCGGCTCCATGAAGGTGGACATCACCAAGGACGCCCTGGGCATCGACCAGGACGGCAACCCGGTCCACCTCGAGGACATCTGGCCCTCCGAGGCCGAGGTCAACGACGTCGTGGCGAACGCCATCGGCGAGGACATGTTCAACAAGTCCTACCAGGACGTCTTCGCGGGCGACGCCCAGTGGCAGGCGCTGCCGATCCCGACCGGCAACACCTTCGAGTGGGACGCCGAGTCGACCTACGTGCGCAAGCCCCCGTACTTCGAGGGCATGACGATGGAGACCACCCCGGTCTCCGACATCGTCGGCGCGCGCGTCCTGGCCAAGCTGGGCGACTCGGTCACCACCGACCACATCTCCCCAGCCGGTGCGATCAAGGCCGACACCCCGGCCGGCAAGTACCTCACCGAGCACGGTGTGGAGCGTCGTGACTTCAACAGCTACGGCTCGCGCCGAGGCAACCACGAGGTCATGATCCGCGGCACGTTCGCCAACATCCGCCTGCGCAACCAGATCGCGCCGGGGACCGAAGGCGGCTACACCCGCGACTTCACGCAGCCCGACGCGCCCGTGTCGTTCATCTACGACGCCTCGCGCAACTACATCGAGCAGGGCACCCCGCTGGCCATCCTGGCCGGCAAGGAGTACGGCTCCGGCTCGTCCCGTGACTGGGCCGCCAAGGGCACCGCGCTCCTCGGCGTCAAGGCCGTCATCGCCGAGTCCTACGAGCGCATCCACCGCTCGAACCTCATCGGCATGGGCGTCCTCCCGCTCCAGTACCCGGAGGGCGCCTCGGCCGCCTCCCTCGGTCTGACCGGCGAGGAGACCTTCTCCTTCACCGGTGTCGAGGAGCTCAACAACGGCACCACCCCGCGCACGGTCAAGGTCACCACCGACACCGGTGTCGAGTTCGACGCGGTCGTCCGCATCGACACCCCCGGCGAGGCGGACTACTACCGCAACGGCGGCATCATGCAGTACGTGCTGCGCAGCCTGATCCGCAAGTGATGTACCCCCTGGGCTGAGTGCCCAGGGTCGGTATCGGTATCGGCCGTCGCCCCTTCACGGGGCGGCGGCCATCGCTGTACACATCCGCGTACCACCTGCGTGGCCCCCTGCCCCCGTAGGAGCCTGTGCGTCTTGGTGACCCGCCGCCGCAGGGTCCGCAGGCCGGCCCCCGGACGGCGAGCCACCCCCTCGCCCCGCCTCGAGGCCCGTAGGGCGAGGCGCTAGGGTGATGCGTCCGAACAGCCGCGGTGGCACAGGGGATTCAGGAAGGGCGACCGGTACATGTCGCTGGGTACGGGGGAGCCGGAGTCCATCGGGTCCATAGGCGGCTACACCCTCGTCGACCGGCTCGGCAGCGGCGGCATGGGAGTGGTCTACCTCGCCCGCTCGGCCTCGGGCCGCCAGGTCGCGGTCAAGGTCGTCCACGCGCAGTACGCCCAGGACGAGGAGTTCCGGACCCGCTTCCGGCAGGAGATCGCCGCGGCCCGCCGGGTCAGCGGGGCCTTCACCGCCCCCGTCGTGGACGCCGATCCCGACGCCGAACTGCCGTGGATGGCAACGCTGTACGTGCCCGGCCGCACGCTGGAGAACATCGTTGCCACAGAGCGCGGGCTGAGCGGGCGCGCGCTGCGGACCCTGGCCCTGGGGCTCGTCGAGGCGCTGCGGGACATCCACCAGGCCGGTGTCGTGCACCGGGACCTCAAGCCGAGCAACGTCCTGATGGCCGAGGACGGCCCCCGCGTCATCGACTTCGGCATCTCACGCGCCGCCGACAACGAGGCCCTCACGATGACCGGGCACCTGATCGGCACCCCGCCCTTCATGTCCCCGGAGCAGTTCGCCTCGCCCCGGGACGTCACCGCGGCCTCGGACGTGTTCTCGCTGGGCTCGCTGCTGGTGTACGCGTCCACCGGCAACCGCCCCTTCGACGGCGGCAGCCCGTACATGACGGGCTATCAGGTCGTGCACGAGCAGCCCTCCCTGGACGGGGTGCCGGAGCCGCTGCGGACCATGGTCGAACGGTGCCTGGACAAGGACCCCGCCGCCAGGCCCCAACTCGCCGAACTTCACCGGATGTTCAGGACCCTCCCCGACGCGGCGACGGGGGGCCCGCCGACCGTCCCGGATATCCGAGGGGCCTCCCGAGGCCACGGTGACACGACCATGCCGGGGGCGCGGGACACCACCGCCACCCGGGCCGGCGGCCGCGGACGCCGGGTGCGCCGCCTCGTCGTCCTCGGCGCGGCCCTGGGCTTCACCGTGGCGGGGGTGTCGGCCTACCACCTGGCGGGTGGCCCGAACACGACCGCCGACGTCTCCGCCGCCGCTGCCGGCCCGACGCTCCCGGCCGGCTGGCGGCCCTGGCAGGCGAAGCTCACGCGCCCCGTGAAGGAGGAGCCCACGGCCATCGACGTGAGCGCCGCGGATGCCGGCTGTGTGTCCGCGGGAGCCTCCCTGTACTGCGCGGGGACCGGCTTCACGGTGGCCAGGGTCGCGGCCGCCACGGGCCGCGTCGAGTGGCGCTACGGCAACAGCGCGCAGGCGGCAGACCGGCCCCTCGGCGTACGCGGCGGCATCGTGTACGTGTACGAGCAGCCCGACGAGGTGAACGCGGACCAGCGGGTGATCGCCCTCGACGCGGACACCGGGAAGCGGGTCTGGATCCGCACCGTCGACACGGGCCATCCCGCCGCCCTCTTCAACGGCGGCGTCCTGACGATGTCGGACAAGACGTCGGAACTCCTCGCGCTCGACGCCCGGACGGGCAAGGACCTGTGGCGAACGCCGGCGAGGTCGAGGCCCGGCACCGGCTGCGCCCCGATGGTCCTGGGCGGCGCCCCCTACGGGGTGTGCACCGACGCCGTCGACCCCACCACGGGCCCCGTCGGTCTTCTGCGCCTCGCTCCGGCCGACGGCGCGGCCCACGAGATCGCCTCGCTGCCCCAGACGGCGATGCCGGTCGGCGCCCTCGACGGGCAGCCGCTGTTCGCGGTGCGCAAGAGCGCCGAGTCCGAGTCGAACGACGGGCGGGACGAGCCGTATGCGGCCCTGGTGCAGGTGAACCCGGTCAAGGGCAAGGCCGTCCGGACTCCGCTGCCGGACATCCCGCGCGGCGAGGCCACCCTCGTCGACGGCACCGTGTACTTCGTCCGCCCCGACGGAACGGTCACCGCGATCAGGGCGAGGGACGGGGTACGCCTGTGGCAGCGGGGCGCCCAGGTCGAGAACCTGTCCGCGCCGGTGCTGTCCACCAGGTACGGCGCCCTCTACTTCGCCAACCGCTACGGCCGCCTCCTCGCGCTCGACCGGGACACCGGGGCGGCGCGCTGGAGCACCGACAAGCTCGATGACCCGGGCAACTCGGCGGCGAACACGATCCCCAGCCTGCTGCTCGTCAAGGACGCGATCGTGGCCGTGGCGGGCGACACGGCGTTCTCGGTACGCCCGGACCGGCCGAGGGCCGAAGCGGCGCCGACAGCCGTCCCGAGCGAGGAAGCCTCGTAGACGGCTCCACCTCCGCAGAAGGGCCCACAACCCTCGTGCGTCAGCCGTTTACAAGTCGGCCGGTCGGCGCTAGCGTCCCAAGGAGGTGGGTGGGAGCGCTCCCACAAGGTGGACCGGAACCCGCCGCGTGGTCGCTCCCACCCCCCGCATCCGCACGCGCATCCGTACACGCATCCGCATGCACGCATCAGCGCACACGCATCCACGGCCCGTACCTCAAGGAACGGTCTGATATGTCATGATCACGACAAGGACAGCTGTGGAGTCCCCGGACCCCGCACGCCGCTTACCCTCCGGCCCCCGCTTCCCGCTCCCCACCCGCGCCCGCGCCCTCTTCCTCGTGCTGGTCTCCCTGCTCGCCACGATCCCGGCGCTCAGCCTGGTCGTCACGGCGGGCGGCGAGGCGGAGGCGCACGGTACCCCGATGAAGCCCGCCAGCCGCACCTTCCTGTGCTGGCAGGACGCACTGACCAACACCGGTGAGATCAAACCGGTCAACCCGGCCTGCAAGAACGCACAGCAGGTCAGCGGCACCACGCCGTTCTACAACTGGTTCTCGGTGCTGCGCTCGGACGGCGCCGGCCGGACCCGCGGCTTCGTGCCGGACGGTGAGCTGTGCAGCGGCGGCAACACCAACTTCACGGGCTTCAACGCGGCCCGCGACGACTGGCCGCTCACCCACCTCACCTCGGGCAAGACGGTCGACTTCTCCTACAACGCCTGGGCCGCGCACCCGGGTTGGTTCTACGTCTACGTCACCAAGGACGGCTTTGACCCCAAGAAGCCCCTCACCTGGGACGCCATGGAGTCACAGCCGTTCCTGAGTGTCGACCACCCGCCGCTCAACGGCAGCCCGGGCACGGTCGAGGCCAACTACTCCTGGTCCGGCAAGCTCCCGGCCAACAAGTCGGGGCGGCACATCATCTACATGGTGTGGCAGCGTTCGGACAGCGCGGAGACCTTCTACTCCTGCTCCGACGTCGTCTTCGACGGCGGCAACGGCGAGGTCACCGGCATTCACGAGCCGGGCAACCCGACCGATCCGGTGCCGGGTACCTGCACCGCCACCCGTAAGACCACGGGCAGTTGGAACGGCGGATACCAGTCCGAGGTGACCGTCACCAACTCCGGCGACGTCCCGATGCTGGGCTGGATGGTCGACTGGACGCTGCCGGGCGGCCAGAAGGTCGACAGCCTGTGGAGCGGCAACGCCACCTACACCGGACAGAACGTGATGGTGCACAACGCCGACTGGAACGGCTCACTGGCTCCGGGGAAGAGTACGACGTTCGGCTACGTCGTCTCCGGGTCCGGCGGTGACGCGACGGCGACGCTTCCCTGCCGGGTCGGCTGAACCGCCGTCGGCTGAACCATCGCCGGTGGATCTGTCATCGACGCCCCGGCGTTGCGAACCGCCGCTCGGGGCGGGCCCGGTGGGTGATGTGTGCCACCGGGCCCGCGAGCCGGGCCGGCGAGGACGCTGCGGATCTGCCCGGCCCGCACGTGTTCACGCCCGCTCCGAACTGACGTCGGGGACTCCCAACACGTCGGCCAGCCAGTCGAGTTGGCGACGGACGTGCACCGCGTCACCGCCTTCGTGACCGTTGTACGGATAGGCGTGGATCTCCTTGCGGATGGGCTCCCTCCAGACACGCTCCTCGCGGACGCTCGCTCGCGCGACCTCCTCGCGATGTGCCGCACCGCCCGACTCCCCGTAGCGGTTGAACGCGGCGTACGCCCCGCTCGGCGGGCACACCGTGTCGCGCAGGCCCACCCCGAAGTGCGCGGGGGCCCGCGCGCGCCGGGCGAAGGAGACGCCCTCCAGGTAGGAGAGCGTGCGGTACGCGGCCCGCTCTGCGCCCCGGTGGACGGACAGGTACGCGGTGATCTCGCCGTAGGGGGCCGCGTCGGTGAGGTCCAGTGCCCGTCGGATCCCGCACAGGAAGGGCGCGGTGACCAGGACCGCCGCGAGATCCGGGACGAGCCCGGCGACGGCGAGGGCGAGCCCGCCGCCCTGACTGTTGCCGACGGCGGCGGTCCGGGACGCGTCCACCCCCGCCAGCGCGCGGACCGCCGCCACCGCGCGGACCGCGTCCGTGATCAGGCGGCGGTAGTGGTGGTCCCGCGGGTCGAGCAGACCGCGTACCGCGGGGCCCGGGCCGCCGGGCGCGCTCGCGTGCGGGTCCGGGGTGTCACCGCCGCAGCCGTACTGGTCGCCCTGCCCGCGGTTGTCCATCAGCAGATGCGCGTACCCGGCGTTCACCCAGGTCAGCCGCTCGTGGGGGAGTCCTCGCCCACGGCCGTAGCCGGCGTACTCGACGACGGCCGGCAGCGGTTCGGGCACCCCGGCCGGGCGGCTGAACCAGGCCCGCACCGGCTCCCCTGCGAAGCCGCGGAAGGTCACGTCCCAGGTCTCCGTCAGCCGCAGGCCCGTCGTCACCGGCCGCGCCGAGACCACCGGGTCCGTCTGCCCGGCCTCCTTGAGGGTGCTCAGCCAGAACTCGTCGAAGTCGGCGGGCTCCTCCACCTCCGGTCGGTGGTGCTCGAGTTCCTTCAGCGGCAGGTCGAACGCTGGCACGGCGGTACCTCACAGGCGTCAACGGGGCGGCTGGGTCCGATCGTTGCGGTCCGACGTCAGAAAGTTCCGACGTGACCACGCCGATCCCTTCATCCCTTCCACCCTCGCCCCGTGGTGAATCCAGCGCGCCACAACCGCCCCACCGCCCAACCTCGCCTCGCGCAGCCCCCATTGACAGCGCTTTCTGCTGCCCCTAAGTTGCCGCGAAGTTACCGGTAAGAGCTCGAAAGTTTCGGTTCCGCGTCCCATGCCACGGGAGGCCCGAGCATGAGCACGTCCACAACATCGGCCCCACCGCCGGGCACCCAGGACCCGCCACCGGCCGGAGCAGCCCCCCGTCTGCGCGTGCGGACCCCCGCGCGCACCGGCTGGCGTCGGGCACTGCGCCGGGACTGGCAGCTGTACTCGCTCGCCGTACTGCCTCTGCTGTTCTTCCTCGTCTTCCGCTACCTGCCGATGGTCGGCAACGTGATCGCCTTCCGGCGCTTCGAGCCGGGCGGTTCCCTCTTCGGTGAGCAGTGGGTGGGACTGCGCTATGTGCGTATGTTCCTCACCGACCCCACGTTCTGGCAGGTGTTCCGCAACACCCTGTGGATCGGCGGACTCACCCTGGTCTTCTGCTTCCCGATCCCGATCGTGCTGGCGCTGCTGCTCAACGAGGTGCGCAGACGGTCGCTGAAGCGGTTCGTGCAGTCGGTGTCGTACCTGCCGCACTTCCTGTCGATCGTGATCGTCGCGGGCATCACCCTGCAGATGCTCGCCACCGACGGTCCCATCAACCACATGCTGGGCCGGCTCGGCCACGATCCGATCCGGTTCATCCAGGAACCGGGGTGGTTCCGCACCATCTACGTCGGCTCCGAGATCTGGCAGACCGCCGGCTGGGGCACGATCCTCTACCTCGCCGCGCTCACCACCATCGACGACGATCTGTACGAGGCCGCGCGCATCGACGGCGCCAACCGCTGGCAGCAGATCTGGCACGTCACCCTGCCCGGCATCCGCCCCACCATGGTCACGCTGCTGATCCTCAACATCGGCACCTTCATGGCGGTCGGCTTCGAGAAGGTCCTGCTGCTGTACAACCCGCTGACGTACCCGACCGGCGACTTGATCTCGACGTACGTCTACCGGTCCGGAGTCGAGTCCAACAGCTTCAGCTACGCCGCCGCCATCGGCCTGTTCGAGGCGGTCATCGGCCTGGTGCTGATCACGACCGCGAACCAGCTCTCGCGCCGCACCGTGGGGACGAGCCTGTGGTGAGCCCGCTGTCCGGGCGTCCCGCCCGTCCGCGTACGTCCGTCAACCAGCCGACCCGCGGCTACCGTGTCTTCCAGGGCGTCAACGGGGTGGTCCTCACCCTGGTGGTGGGGGTGACCCTGTACCCCTTCCTCAACATCATCGCCCGCTCCTTCAGCGCGGAACGCCAGATCCGGGCCGGCCAGGTGACGCTGTGGCCCAAGGGGTTCAACCTCACCACGTACAAGATCGTGTTCCAGGACTCGATGTTCTGGCGGAACTACGGCAACACGGTGCTGTACACGGTGGTCGCCACCGCCGTCGCCATGGTCCTGACGACCTGTTACGCCTACGTCCTGTCGAAGAAGAACCTCAAGGGACGCGGCGCGCTCGTCGGTATCGCCGTGTTCACCATGTTCTTCACCGGCGGCCTCATCCCCAACTACATCCTGGTCACCGACCTCGGCCTGAAGAACAGCGTCTGGGCGATCGCGCTGCCCAACGCGATCAGTGTCTTCAACCTGCTGGTGATGAAGGCCTTCTTCGAGAGCCTGCCGACCGAACTGGAGGAGGCCGCGCAGATCGACGGCCTGGGCACGTACGGCGTCCTGCTCAGGATCGTGCTGCCGCTGTCCAAGGCGGTCGTCGCCACGATGGTGCTCTTCTACTCGGTGTCCTTCTGGAACTCCTGGTTCAGCGCGTTCCTCTACATGGACCGGACCGAGCTGATGCCGGTCACCGTCTATCTGCGCAACCTGATCTCCGGCGCCACCACCGGCGGGAACGCCGGCGCCGCCGACGCGCAGCTCAGCCAGGTCGGGGCCAACATCCAGGCCGTCACGATCGTGCTGACCTCGCTGCCCATTCTCTGTGTGTACCCCTTCGTGCAGCGCTACTTCGTGTCGGGCGTGATGCTCGGCGCGGTCAAGGGCTGACCGCGCCGGCACCTGCCGCACCCTCCTCAACCGGCGTACGGAACAAAGGAGTTCCCGTGAAGAACGCAGGACAGCTGTCGCGGCGCCAGATCCTGGCCGCCGCGGGTTTCGTCGGCCTCGCGACCCTCACCGGCTGTGGGGGAGGCGGCGACGGCGGCGACTCCAAGGACCTCTCCAAGAAGCAGAACGGCGCGATGAAGGAGTACCGGGCCGGCCAGCAGTTCAAGGCGGCCGAGCCGCTGTCGTTCTCGGTCCTGCACAACGAGAACCCGGTCTACCCGATGAAGAACGACTGGCTGTTCTGGAAGGAGCTGACCAAGCGCACCGGCGTCACCCTGAAACCCGTCTCCGTCCCCCTCATGGACTACGAGAAGAAACGCAGCGTCCTCATCGGCTCCGGCGACGCCCCGTTCCTGATCCCCAAGACGTACCACCCCTCGGAGGTCGCGTTCGTGTCGTCGGGCGCGATCCTCCCGGTGAGCGACTACCTGCACCTGATGCCCAACTTCCGCGACAAGGTGAAGAAGTGGAAGCTGGAGCCGGAGATCGACTCCATCCGCCAGTCCGACGGCAAGTTCTACCTGCTGCCCGGACTGCACGAGAAGGCCAGGTCCGGCTACTCGCTGGCGCTGCGCATGGACGTCCTCGACCGGCTCGGTCTGACCGCGCCCACCACCTGGGACGAGGTGTACGACGTCTTCACGGCGATCAGACGGGAGTACCCGGACCGCTACCCCTTCTCCGACCGCTGGAGCAAGAACACGCCCTACCCGGCCGCCGCCCTCTTCAGCTACCTCGGCCAGGCGTACGGAGTCAGGGCAGGCTGGACGTACGACAACATCAGCTGGGACGCGAACGCGCGTGAGTTCGTCTTCACCGGCGCGACCGACGCCTTCCGGCAGATGCTGGCGTTCGTGCGCAAGCTGGTCGCCGAGAAACTGGTCGACCCGGAGAGCTTCACCCAGACCGACGACGACGCGGCACAGAAGCTGCTCGGGCAGAAGTCGTTCGCGATCAGCGCCAACCCGCAGGTGCTGGTGCAGGAGTACCGCTTCAACCTGGAGAAGCAGGTCAGGGGAGCGAGGATCGAGATGATCCCGGTGCCGCTCGGCCCGGCGGGACCGGTGGTGCTGGGTGGGGTCCGGCTGGAGAACGGCGTCATGGTCTCCAGCAAGGCCCTCAAGAGTGACTCCTTCGTCGCGATGATGCAGTTCGTGGACTGGCTCTGGTACTCGGACGAGGGCCAGCGGTTCGCCCGGTGGGGAGTCGAGGGCGTCACCTACACCCGCTCCGGGGGCCGCTACCGGCCGATGAAGGGCATCAGCCTGATGGGCTCCGACCCGGACGCCCCGAAGGACATGCAGAAGAACTACGGCTTCTACAACGGGGTCTTCGCCTACGGCGGCAGTTGGGAACTGGTCTCCTCCATGTTCAGCCCCGACGAGCAGAAGTTCCAGGACGCCATGACCCAGCGCAAGCAACTGCCCGTGGCCCCGGCCCACCCGCTGCAGTCCGTCGAGCAGGAGCAGGCGACGCTGTGGGACACCCCACTGCGGGACCACGTCACGCAGAACACCCTCAAGTTCGTCCTCGGCAAACGCCCGCTGTCCGAATGGGACGCCTACGTCAGCGAGTTGAAGGCCAAGAACATGCAGCAGCTCCTCGACATGCACAACAAGGCGTACGACCGCTACCAGAAGGACAACGGGTGACCCGCGTCCCCGCCGAGCCGAGCGGCCGGTTCCGGCTGCCCGGAAGGGAGCACGCGGGGTGAGCACACCTCAGGCCACCGCCTTCGGCGACGGTCCCCTATCCCGCGCCGCCGCGCTGATCCACACCCTGGTCACCGTCGAGGCACTGCTGCTCGGCGCGGCCGCACCCGGCCTGGCCGGGCTGCTGGTCGTGGGCACCGACCCGGCCAACCTGCCACTGGCCGCCGTATGCCTGCTGCCCCTCGGCCCGGCCCTGTCCGCCGCCCTGTACGCGCTCCACCACCGCGACCGCGACCTCACCGACCTCCACCCGGCCCGCACCTACCGGCGCGGCTGGCGTCTCAACGCGCTGCCGGCCCTGAAGCTGTGGACGCCGCTGCTGGCCTGGCTCACCGTGATCGCCTTCACGCTCACCCACTTCTCGGCCACCGGACTGCCCCGCTGGTGGGCCGTCCTGCTCGCGGTCATCGGCGTCGGCTCACTCCTGTGGGGCGCGCACGCCCTCGTCCTCACCTCGCTGTTCGCCTTCCGCGCCCGGGACACCGCCCGCCTCGCCGGGTACTTCCTGATCCGCCGCGGCCGAGCCACCCTCGGCGCCGCCTCGCTGCTCGTCCTCACGAGCGCCCTGACCGTCCTGCTGACCGAGGCGCTGCCCGCCCTGGTCGCCGCCCCGCTGCTGCTGTCCCTGCTGCACAGCAGCCGGTCGGTGATCGTCGAGACCCAGGAGGACTTCACCGTATGACCCCGCCCCGCACCCCGAAGATCCCCTACGGCGGCGACTACAACCCCGAGCAGTGGCCGCAGGAGGTGTGGGACGAGGACCACCGCCTGTTCACCCGGGCCGGCATCGACACCCTCACCGTCGGTGTCTTCTCCTGGTCACTCACCCAACCGGCCGAGGACACCTACGACTTCACGGTCCTCGACCGGATCCTCGACCGGGCCGCCGCCGAGGGACGGCAGGTGTGCCTGGCCACCGGCACGGCCGCCCTGCCGCCCTGGCTCGCCAAGAAGTACCCCGAGACGGGCCGCACCGACTTCGAGGGCCGACGGCACCGCTACGGCCAGCGCCACACCTTCTGCCCCAGCTCACCCGCGTACCGACGGCTCTCCACCGCGCTGGCCGCACGGCTCGCCGAACGGTACGCGGACCACCCGGCGCTGCTGGCCTGGCACATCAACAACGAGTACGGCGGCACCTGTTACTGCGAGCTGTGCGCCGACGCGTTCCGGCGCTGGCTCCGCGAGAAGTACGTGACCCTCGACGCCCTCAACGACGCCTGGTACACGACCTTCTGGTCGCACCGCTACACCGACTTCGGCGAGATCGAGCCCCCGAACGCCCTCACCGAACACTGGCGCGGCCCCGACCACACCGCCTTCCAGGGCACCACCCTCGACTACGTCCGCTTCACCACCGACGCGCTGCTCGGCTGCTTCCTCGCCGAGAAGGAGGTGATCCGCGCCCATGACCCCGACACCCCCGTCACCACCAACTTCATGGGCATGTTTCGCCCCCTCGACTACCACCGCTGGGCGCCCCACCTCGACTTCGCGTCCTGGGACAGCTACCCGCCCCTCGACGCCCCGCCCACCCGGACCGCCCTCGCCCACGACCTGATGCGCGGCCTGGGGGACGGCGCCCCCTTCTGGCTGATGGAACAGACCCCGTCCACCACCGCCTGCCGTGACGTCAACCCGTTGCGGCGCCCCGGGGAACTGCGGCTCGCCACCTTCCAGGCCGTCGCCCACGGCGCCGACGCGGCTCTCTACTTCCAGATGCGCGCCTCCCGCGGCGCCTGCGAGAAGTACCACGGGGCGGTGATCGGCCACGCGGGCCGCGACGACACCCGAGTCTTCCGCGAAGTGGCCGACCTGGGGCGGGAGTTGGAGCTGCTCGGCAGCGCGACCCTGGGCGCCCGCACCCCCGCCCGCACCGCCCTGGTCTTCGACTGGGACAGCTGGTGGGCCCTGGAGATCTCCGACGGCCCGTCCCGCCTGGTCCGCTACCAGGACACCGTCCACGCCTACTACCGGGCCGCCCGCGAGGCCGGCGCCGACGTGGACGTGGTCCCGCAGACCGCCGACCTCACCCCGTACGACGTGGTGCTCGCGCCGGTCCTGTACATGGTCAAGGGCGACCTGGCCGCCCGCCTCGAAGCGGTCGCCGCTCGCGGCGGCACGGTCCTGTCCACCTTCCTCTCCGGCCGCGTCGACGAACACGACCTGGCCTTCGCCGCCGACGTCCCCGGCCCGCTCGGCCCGCTCATGGGCATCCGCGTCGACGAATGGGACGCCCGCCCCCACGACGTCGTCCAGCCCGTCGAGCTGGGGGAGTCGAGCCGCACGGCGCGGCTGGTCTTCGAGATCGTGCAGCCGCGCGGCGCCGAGCCGGTCGGCACCTACGGCGCCGACTTCTACGCGGGCACCCCCGCGGTGACCCGCAACCGGTTCGGCGAGGGGGAGGGCTGGTACGTCGCCACCGCCCTCGACCAGCCGGGCGTCGACCAGGTCGTCCGAGCGGTCCTCGCCCGCCACGACCTGCTCGGCCCGTACGCCGACCAGCCGACCGTCGAGTCCGCGACCCGCGTCGCCCGCGACGGGACCCGCCTCCTCTTCCTCCTCAACCACGCCCCCGAACCGGCCCACCTGACCGCCCACGCCACCGCCACCGACCTGCTCACCGGCAAACACGTCGACCAGGGCGAGCCACTCACCCTCGACCCGCTCGGCACAGTGATCCTGCGGCTTCAGTAGATGCGGCGCCCCTGTGCGTCGGGCACACCTGACGTGCGGAAGAAGTAGCTGTTGATCTGATCGCGCCACTCGCGGGCACTGTGGAGCTGCTCCTCGTACCGCTCCGCGACCCGCGCGTGGCGCGCCGGGGAGACGAGGTCCACCAGGGCGGCCCAGGTCCGCCGGGCCTTCGCCACCTCCTCCACGCCCTCGAAGTGGGTGTCGTAGATGTGCTGGATCACCGTCTTCCCACTGTGCAGCCGGTGCCCGTACGCCATGTGGTGGAAGAACAGCAGCAGGTCGTCGGGGCAGGTGTCCGGCGACTCGTACACCTCGGCCCAGGGCCCCGGGTACTGCCCCGCGTAGCCCGTCCCGGTCGCCACACTCCGGTCGACACCAATGCCGTCCCGGTCGGCGAAGTGGTAGGTCCCCCAGGGGCTGTACTCGTAGCCGTCGACGCTCGGGCCGTAGTGATGGCCCGGCTGCACCATGAAGCCCACCCCGAGCGGCGCGGTGTACTTCTCGTACGTCCGCCACGAACCGTCCAGCACGGCGTGCAGCCCCGCCTCCAGGCGCGCCGGGTCCGAGGTCGCGCCGGGCGTGAAGGTGAGCCGGATCCACTCGTCGAGGAGGTCACCGGGATCCGCGTCCGGCCGCCAGGCCAGCCGCCCGAAGGTGTACAGGTTCGCCTGGGCGAGGGGATGCCCGGTCCAGAACGGGTCGTCGCCCACATTGGACACCGCCACCAGGCCGCCCCGCGCCAGCGACCCGACGGGGTCCTGCCCGTCCGGCCGGAACCGCAGCACCTCGCTCCACATCGGCCCGAGCCAGCACACGTGCCGCTGCTGCCCGGTGTACTCCTGGGTGGCCTGCACCTCCACCGCCAGCCGGGTCCGCGGCATCGCGCCGATCAGCGGTGACACCGGTTCGCGCACCTGGAAGTCCAGCGGACCGTGCTTCACCTGGAGGATCGCGTTGGCGGCGAACTCCCCGTCCAGCGGCGTGAAATGGTCGTACGCGGCCCGCGCCCGGTCCGTCGTCCGGTCCCGCCAGTCCTGCCGGTGGTCGTAGACGAAGGCCCGCCAGTGCACGGTCCCGCCGTACGGTGCGAGGGCGGCGGCCAGCATGTTCGCCCCGTCGGCGTGCGAGCGGCCGTACGCGAAGGGGCCCGGCTGCCCCTCGGAGTCGGCCTTCACCACGTAGCCGCCGAAGTCCGGTATCGCCTCGTACACCCGCGTGGTCACCTCGGCCCACCAGCCGCGCACCGACTCGTCCAGCGGGTCGGCCGTCGCGAGGCCGCCGAGCACCATGGGTGAGGCGAAGCCGACCGAGAGATGGGTCCTGATCCCGTACGCCCGCAACGCGGCCGCGAGGTCGGCGACCTCATCGATCCGGTCCGTCAGCAGGTGTGCCTCGGTCTCGTGCACGTTGACGTTGTTCACCGCCACCGCGTTGATCCCGCAGGCGGCCAGCAGCCGACCGTAGGCGCGCACCCGGACCCGCTCCCGGCGTGCCCGGCCGTCCGCCCAGAACAGCGAACCGCCCGCGTAGCCGCGCTCCACCTGGCCCATCACCGGGTGCACCGCCACGTTGTCCCAGTGGTCCACCATCCGCAGCGCCACCGCCGGACGGTGGGTCCGCCGAGTCGGCTCCCCCGCGAAGGCGTCCTCGCCGAGCCGGACGACGTGGAACAGGCCGTACAGCAGCCCGGCCTGCCCGGACGCGGTCACGGTCGTCCGGCCGCCCTCGCGGACGAACGTGAAGGCCTCGGACTCCTCGGCACCCGTCAGTTCCAGCACCAGGTCGTACCCGGGAGCGCCCGGCTCGGGGTCGCGTACGACACGACCACCGAACCGGGCGCAGGCCTCGGCCACCTCCGCGTGCACCGTCTCCACCAGCGGCCCTGATCCACGGATCAGGGTCCGCCGCCCGCCCAGCGGCCGGAAGGCCTCGGGCGGCAGCCAGGCCGGGTCGACGTCCTCGGGCAGGACAGGCACGGTCAACGGTACGGGACCCCCAACTCGGCTGCTCAGACGAGCAGTTCCACCTCCGACACCACCGCCTCGCCATCGACGACCAGACGGTACTTCTGGTAGGTACCCGGGGTCCTCACCGAGAACGCGCGGGTCTGTCTGTCCCACGCGAAGGACTGCCCGGACCGTTCGTCCAGCGTCTTCCACGTGGTCCCGTCGGCTGAGCCCTGGAGCTTCCAGGCGGCAGGCGCCTTCGTCCGGTCCGCCGATGAGGTCAGCGTGTACTGGAGCGCCCTGACCCGCCCGGAGACCGGCAGATCGACGGACGGGGCCACTGTCGCGTCCGTAGCCGAGGTGTTGTCGAACAGGGCGCCCTCGCCCTTCAGCACGTCCGCACGCGGGGCAGGCACCCGGTCGTCCTGGGTGATCGACACGGGGGCGGCGTTCTTGCCGGTGCCCCACGACGACGGCTTCGCTCCCATGTCGAAGTCCAGGACCCCGCCCTTCGCCAGCAGCGAGTGTGGCAGCGAAGTCGACGTCCAGGACCGGCCGTTGACCCTCAGCCCCTGCACGTACACGTTCTTCGCGCTGTTCTTCGGCGCCCTGACGACCAGGTCCCGGCCGTTCTCCAGATGGACCGTCGCCTTGGTGAACAGCGGGGAGCCGACCGCGTATTCGCCGCTGCCCATCACCAGCGGGTAGAAGCCGAGCGCGGAGAACAGGAACCAGGCCGACTGCTCGCCGTTGTCCTCGTCGCCGTGGTAGCCCTGCCCGATCTCGCTGCCGGTGTACAGCCGCGACAGCACCTCACGCACGTTCTTCTGGGTCTTCCAGGGCTGCCCTGCCGCGTCGTACATGTAGTTCACGTGGTGCGCGACCTGGTTGGAGTGCCCGTACATGCCCATCCGGACGTCCCGCGCCTCCGTCATCTCGTGGATGACGCCGCCGTAGGAGCCGACGAAGTCGGGCGAGGCGGTCTCCGGGGTGGCGAAGTACTCGTCGAGCTTCTCCGCGAGGCCGCTACGGCCGCCGTAGAGGTTGGCGAGACCCCGGCTGTCCTGCGGCGCGGTGAACGCGTACCCCCAGCCGTTGGTCTCGGTGTAGTCGTAGCCCCACACCCGCGGGTCGTACGCCGAGGACTCGACGCGCCAGTCGCCCTTCGCGTCCCGGCCCTGGAAGAAACCGGCCTTGGGGTCGAACAGGTTCACATAGTCCCGGGCCCGGTTGAGGAAGTACTCCGACTCCTCCTGGTAGCGCTTCTCGCCGGTCTTCTTGTAGAGGGCCTGGCCCATCCTCGCGATGCCGTAGTCGTTGAGGTAGCCCTCCAGGGCCCAGGACAGGCCCTCGTGCGTGTCGGTGCTGGTGTAGCCGAGGAAGGGTGAGGTCGTCATGCCCTTGCGGCCGACGCCGGACGACGGGGGTACGACGGTCGCGTTCTTCAGGGCCGCGTCGTACGCCGACCTCGCGTCGAAGTCGACGCCCTTGACGTACGCGTCCGCGAACGCCACGTCCGAGGAGGTGCCGGTCATCAGGTCCGCGTACCCGGGTGAGGACCAGCGCGAGGTCCAGCCGCCGTCCTTGTACTGCTGGACGAACCCGTCGACCATCTCGCCCGCCTGACCAGGTGTCAGGAACGAGTACGCCGGCCAGGTGGTCCGATAGGTGTCCCAGAAACCGTTGTTGACGTACACCTTGCCGTCCACGATCTTCGCGCCGGTGTGCGTCGGAGTGTCCGGGCCCGGCATCGGCGAGAACGGGGAGGCGTACTGGTACCTCGAACCGACCTTCTCGAAACCGGAGTTGGGGTACAGGTAGAGCCGGTACAGGCTGGAGTACAGCGTGGTCAGCTGGTCCGGGGTGGCGCCCTCCACCTCGACCTTGCCGAGAATCCTGTCCCACTGCTGCTGGGCGCGCGACTTCACCTTCTCGAAGGAGGTGCCGTCCGGGATCTCCTGTCGCAGGTTGTCCTTCGCCTGGTCGAGGCTGATCAGCGAGGTCGCCAGGCGCAGGGTGACGGTCCGGTCGGCACCGGCGTCGAAGCGCAGATACCCCTTGACCCCACCGGCCGACCCGTCACGCACGGGCTTGTCGAACACGCCGTACACGAAGAGCCGGGTGGCCCCTGCCGACTGTCCGGACTTCACGTCCGAGAACCCGGTGACGACCCCGTTCTCCTTGTCGAGCGTCAGCCCCGCCTGGTCGGTCACGTTGTCGAAGAGCACGCTCGCGTCGTCGCCGGGGTAGGTGAACCGGAGCGCCGCCGCGTGATCGGTCGGCGTCATCTCCGCCTTCAGCCCGTTCTCGAACCGCACCCCGTAGTAGTACGGCCGCGCGGTCTCGTTCTCGTGCCGGAAGGCCAGCTCACGCGCCTCACGCCCGGTGTCCGGGGTGCCGGAGGCGGCCGACGGCATCACCTGGAAGGTCTGCCGGTCGCCCATCCAGGGGCTCGGTTCATGGCTCGCGCTGAACGCCTGGATCGTCGGCAGGTTGTCCCCGTTGTTGGCCCGCGCGTAGTCGTACAGCCAGCTCAGCGAGGACGCGTTGGTCACCGGCGTCCAGAAGTTGAAGCCGTGCGGCACCGCCGTCGCCGGGAAGTTGTTGCCGCGCGAGAAGTTGTTGCTGGAGTTGGTGCCCCGGGTGGTCAGCGCGTAGTCCGACAGATGGGCCTTGGGCTTCTCCGGCGCGGCCCGGTCGATGGTCACGTCGTCCAGCCACCCCCGGAACATCGCCGGGCCCTTCGGGGAGTCGTACGCCACCAGGATCCGGTCGACTCGCTTCCCGGCCGCGACCGACCCGATCCGTGAGACGACGTTGTTCCACTGGTTGACGTAGAGCACCTTGGCGGCGCCCTGTCCCTGCGGTGAGAGGGCGAAACCGTGCTGGTCGGTGGCTTTGAGTCCGCTCAGATAGGTGCCGTCGGTGAAGGCCAGGTCCACGGACACGTTCGTGGCGTCGTAGTCCCGGTCCCCGTCCGCCATCGACGGGAAGATCCGGTAGGAGAGCCGGGTGTCCCGGCCGACCGCCACGTCCACGTCGAAGACCTTGTTGTACGAGTAGGCCCTGCCGTCCGCGGTGTGCCGTCCGGCGTAGCGCAGGGCCCTCTTTCCGGTGAACCCGGCGTGCGCCTTCGCGGTGGGCGATCCGCTCGGGCCGCGGTCGACCAGCGAGAGCATGTCCCGCGGCACCGGGCCGGCCTCGCCGCCGGTGGAGAACTGCACGTCGGCGAGTTGCAGGATGCCGTCGGCGCCGTTGTTGCGGGTGATGTCCAGCCGGAAGTGCCGGTACTCGGCGGCGGCCGCCTCCGGGATGTCGTACGTCTTCGTCTGGAACCGCTTGGAGAAGGATTCGTCCGCGCGGGTGTCGAGGGTCTTCCAGTCCTTGCCGTCGGTGGAACCCTTCAGGGTCCAGTCCTTCGGGTCGCGCTCCTCGACGTCGTTCGCCGAGGTCAGCGCGTAGCGGACCACCTTCATCGGCTTGTCCAGGTCGAACTCGGCCCAGCCGGTCGACTCGAAGGCCAGCCACTTGGTGCCCGGCTCGCCGTCGACGAGGTTGTCCTTCACCTCGCCGCCGCCGGTGTTCTCGGCGCTGGCCCGGACGTCGGTGACATGCTCGGTCACATTGCCCGGGATGCCGGTGTCGTAGCCGCCGTCGACGCCTGAGGCGCGCTTGCCGCCGTCCGGCGTCGTGTCGACCGTGTTGAGCCAGTCGGGTGCCGGATCGTCCGCCTCGAAGGAGGACGCGAACCCGCTTCCGGCGGCCGCGGGGGCCTGGGGCAGGGCGACCGCCGCCCCCTGAGAGCCCAACGCCAATGCGAAGGCGGCCGTCAGTGCGACCGCCGAACCCCGCCCACGCGTGGAACCCCGTCTGTGCCGAACCCTGTGCTGCTGCATACGCGAGCACCCCTCCTGCGCTGGGGACAACGTTGTCAACTTGTGTGCGCAAGGACCAGTAGTTGCTCAAGTGGACAGTGATGTCAAGGGTGTTGACTGCGGCATTCGGGGTCTATGTCAGGGATTTTTCCGGCAAGCGGTACACAGGCCGCTCATATTTCCGCGAGGTCTCAACTCGGAAAAGACCCATGGCCAACCCTGCGTTCGATCTTGCTCCGCTGGCAGTGAGTGGACTATACCTGTCGGCAATTCACACGATCCGCACGTCATGACCCGACGTCATGATCTGCATTTCCCGCACGACCCTGCTTGACCTGACCGCGGTGCCCGGAGGATCCGGTTCACCGCCTGAGTCCTGGAGAAGGCGAGGACTTGAGCATGGGATCCACTTCCGCCGAGAACAACGGCACCGGTGGTGTCGGCCGCCGCGATCTGATCAAGCGGTCGGCCGCGCTGGGCCTGATCTCCGTTCCCACCATGAGTTTCCTGTCGGCCTGCGCCAGCAGCGGCGGCGGCGACAGCGGCGACAAGGCCAAGGCGGGCAAGAAGACCGCGAAGAACCCGCTGGCCGTGAACGACACCGCGGGAATGGAATTCGTCCTGTTCGACGGCGGCTTCGGCAAGGAGTACGCCCAGGACGCCGTGAAGATCTACGAGAAGAACTTCCCGAAGGCGAAGGTGAAGTTCTCCGCCACCCAGAAGATCCAGTCCACGCTCCAGCCCCGCTTCAACCAGGGCACCCCGCCGGACCTGATCGACAACTCCGGCGCCGAGCAGATGGACATGGGCGTCCTGGCCGGAAAGGACCAGCTCACCGACCTCACCCCGCTGCTGGACGCCCCCTCCTACGACGACCCGGGCAAGAAGGTCCGCGACACCCTGCGCCCCGGCATCGTGGAGATGGGCCAGCTCGACGGCGACCCGGTCTGGATCATGTACTACGCCTACACGGTGTACGGCGTCTGGTACTCGCAGAAGGCCCTGGACTCCCTCGACGCCACCTATCCCGAGACCTGGGACCAGATGCTCGCGGTGTGCGAGAAGGCCAAGAAGAAGGGCATGGCGGGCTGGACGTACGCGGGCAAATACCCGTACTACCTCCCCTTCTCGCTCTACCCGATGATCGGCAAGGTGGGTGGTGTCGAGGTGCTCGACGCCATCGACAACCTGGAGCCGAACGCCTGGAAGCACCCGGCGGTCAAGGCATGTTTCGAGGCCTACTACGAGCTGTACAAGAAGGGCTACATCCTCAAGGGCACCCCCGGTCTGGACCACATCCAGTCGCAGACCGCCTGGGCCAAGGGCAAGGCGCTGTTCATCCCGAACGGCTCCTGGGTGGAGAACGAGTCGGCGAACGTCATCCCGAAGGACTTCAACCTGGCGGTGTCCGCGCCCACCGGTATCGACTCCTCCGACAAGATGCCCTTCGGCACCATCTGGGCCTCCGGCGGTGAGCCCTTCATCGTCCCGTCCAAGGCGAAGAACGCGGAGGGCGGCATGGAGCAGCTGCGCATCATGCTCAGCGAGGCGTCCTCGAAGAACTTCACCAGCAAGGTCAAGTCGCTGACCGCCTTCAACGGCGGCACCGAGGGCATCACCCTCACCCCGGGACTGAAGTCCGGCGTCGCGGCGCTGGAGAAGGCCGGCAGCAACGTGGTGAATCCGCGGATGCAGGACTGGTACGTGCAATTGCAGAAGGAGAAGATCGGGGTCTCCGGCCTGGGCGAGATGATGGCCGGCCGCCTCACCCCGGCCGAGGCCGTCAAGAAGATCCAGGCCTTCGCCGACGAGACCGCCAAGGACAGCTCGATCAAGCACTACAAGCACCAGTAGACGGACCGGAGAAGCGATGCAGCACGGCAAGTACCGGTTCATCGTGGGGTTTCTGGCTCTGCCCCTCGGACTGTACGCGCTCTTCGTGGTCTGGCCGTTCATCCAGTCCATCTACTACTCGTTCACGGACTGGACCGGCCTGAGCCCCGAATTCAAGATGGTCGGCCTGGACAACTACCGGAGGATGCTGGACGACGAGATCTTCTGGAAGTCCTTGCAGCACAGCTTGATGTTCGCGGTCGTGCTGCCGCTCGTCACGATCAGCCTGGCGCTGTTCTTCGCCTTCATGATCAATGTCGGCGGGCGCAGGAGAAGGGGCGGCCCGGTCATTTCCGGAGTCCGGGGTTCCTCCTTCTACAAGATCGTCTATTTCTTCCCGCAGGTGCTTTCGATCGCGATCGTCGCCCTGTTGTTTGCTTTCGCGTACAACCCGGACAGTGGTGCCATCAACTCACTGCTGCGCGGGATCGGCCTCGACAGCGTCCAGCCGCTCTGGCTGGGCGACCCGAGCCTGGCCCTGTGGTGTGTGATGGCGGTGCTCGTGTGGTCCACGGTCGGCTTCTTCGTGGTCCTCTTCTCCGCCGGTATGGCCTCCATCCCGGCGGACCTGTACGAGGCGGCGCTGCTCGACGGGGCCGGCCGGGCCACCACGTTCTTCCGGATCACCCTGCCGCTGCTGTGGGACACCGTGCAGTCCGGCTGGGTCTACATGGGCATCCTCGCCCTGGGTGCCGAGTCGTTCGCGGTCGTGCAGATCATGACGACCGGGCCGGGCGGTCCCGACTACTCGACCACCGTCATGGTCCTGTACGTGTACCAGAAGGCGTTCCGTGACGGGCAGGCCGCCTACGCCACCACCATCGGCGTCGCCCTGCTCGTCGTCACGCTGGCCTTCGCCGCCCTCGTGATGCGGCTCGGACGACGCGAGCGGCTGGAGTACTGACAGATGAAGACGACCGAGCCCCCCGTCCCGCTGCCGGCCGAGTCCGGTGTGCCCGTCGCCAAGGTCGACGTCCCGGCCGGCCCCTCCCGGAAGGAGAAGAAGGAGGGCGGCATCCTCAACGCCTTCTCGCACGGGATCCTGGTGATCTGGGCGATCATGGTGGTGCTGCCGCTGGTCTGGGCGGTCATGACGTCCTTCAAGAGCGACAGCGCCATCTTCGGCTCGCCCTGGTCGCTGCCGGACGCGCTGCACTTCGACAACTGGTCGCGGGCCTGGACCGAGGCCAACATGAGCGACTACTTCCTCAACACCATCCTGGTGGTGGGAGGGTCGCTGATCGGCACCCTGGTGCTCGGCTCGATGGCGGCGTACGTGCTGGCCCGCTTCGACTTCCCGGGCAACCGGTTCATCTACTACCTGTTCATCGGCGGCATGAGCTTCCCGATCATGCTGGCGCTGGTCCCGCTGTTCTACGTCGTGAACAACATGGGCCTGCTGAACACGATCCACGGGCTGATCCTGGTCTACATCGCCTACTCGCTGCCGTTCACGGTGTTCTTCCTGACCGCGTTCTTCCGCACCCTGCCGACCTCGGTCGCGGAGGCGGCGTTCGTGGACGGGGCGTCGCACTCCCGGACGTTCTTCCAGATCATGCTGCCGATGGCCAAGCCCGGCCTGATCAGCGTGGGGATCTTCAACTTCCTGGGGCAGTGGAACCAGTACATGCTGCCGACCGTGCTGAACACCGACCCGGACAAGCGCGTCCTGACCCAGGGCCTGGTGCAGCTGGCGGTCAGTCAGGGCTACAAGGGCGACTGGTCC
Source organism: Streptomyces sp. NPDC005263 (assembly GCF_042872365.1). Lineage (NCBI taxonomy): Bacteria > Bacillati > Actinomycetota > Actinomycetes > Kitasatosporales > Streptomycetaceae > Streptomyces > Streptomyces sp. NPDC005263. The sequence goes on from NZ_JBIAKJ010000006.1 coordinate 316,748, forward strand.
GGCCTGTTCGCGGGCCTGGTCATGGCGATGCTGCCGGTGCTCGCGGCGTACATCGTCTTCCAGCGTCAGGTGGTGCAGGGACTGACCGCCGGAGCCCTGAAGTAAGAGCCTGTGTCATATCCCCGGCCGGGCGCCCGCCGCCTGGCACGCACGCTCGCCGCGTTGCCGGAGCGTCCTCGTAGCGGAGCTACGAGGACGCTCCGGCGCCTTGCGATCGCACGCACCAGACGACGTGCGCTGATCCGGCCGGGGATATGACACAGGCTCTGACCACTCGACCACGGTGTGCGGCGCCGCTCCCGGCACTTCGGGGGCGGCGTTCGCTTGCGTGTTCAAGAATCCGGATGCGGTTCAACCTCTTGACGGGAGGCGACCCGAACGCGTCAGCTTAGAGTTCACTAGTTGGACATAGACGGGGCCTCATTGAAGCGGCCCCGCGCGCAGGAGGTCGTCGTGGAGACTCCGGGGTCGCAGTCGTCGCTGCACCGAGCCAACCTGGAGCGGGTCGTACGAGCCGTGCGGCTGGCCGGGTCGCTCACGCAGGCGGAGATCGCACGGACGACGGGCCTGTCGGCTGCGACCGTCTCCAACATCGTGCGCGAACTCAAGGACGGCGGAACCGTCGAGGTCACGCCCACCTCGGCGGGCGGCCGCAGGGCCCGCAGCGTCTCCCTGAGCGGGGACGCCGGCATCGTCATAGGGGTCGACTTCGGGCACACCCATCTGCGGGTGGCGGTCGGGAACCTGGCCCATCAGGTGCTGGCCGAGGAGTCCGAGCCGCTGGATGTGGACGCCTCCTCGGCGCAGGGGTTCGACCGGGCGGAACAGCTGGTCACCCGGCTGATCGAGGCCACCGGAGTGGACCGCTCCAAGATCGCCGGCGTGGGGCTCGGCGTACCCGGCCCGATCGACGTGGAGTCCGGCACCCTCGGCTCGACCGCCATCCTGCCCGGCTGGTCCGGCACCCGGCCCGCGGAGGAGATGCGCGGCCGGCTCGGCGTCCCCGTCCACGTGGACAACGACGCCAACCTCGGTGCCCTGGGCGAGCTGGTCTGGGGGAGTGGGCGGGGGGTGCGCGACCTGGCCTACATCAAGGTCGCGAGCGGTGTCGGCGCGGGCCTGGTGATCAGCGGGAAGATCTACCGGGGTCCCGGCGGCACCGCAGGAGAAATCGGGCATATTACACTGGACGAGTCCGGCCCGGTCTGCCGTTGCGGAAACCGGGGCTGCCTGGAGACCTTCGCCGCCGCGCGCTATGTGCTGCCGCTGCTCCAGTCCAGCCACGGCACCGATCTGACGATGGAAGGCGTAGTGCGCCTGGCGCGGGACGGGGACCCTGGCTGCCGTCGGGTGATCGCCGACGTCGGCCGCCATATCGGCAGTGGAGTCGCCAACCTCTGCAATCTTCTGAACCCGAGCCGGGTCGTCCTGGGCGGTGATCTCGCCGAGGCCGGTGAGCTGGTGCTCGGGCCGATCAGGGAGTCCGTGGGCCGCTATGCGATCCCCAGTGCGGCACGCCAGCTCTCCGTTCTCCCGGGGGCCCTCGGTGGTCGTGCCGAAGTGCTCGGAGCGCTCGCCCTCGCGCTCAGTGAGATGGGTGATTCGACCCTTTTGGACGGCACGCTGCATGCGGCGACGCCCGCCTTCACTTAGAGAACGGATGGCACCGTTGCCAACCCGTTAAGGATTTACTTCTTGACGTCGCACGTGTGGCCGAGTTGACTTCCAGCCACCTCGGCCGCAATGACGCGGCCTCGTCAGGGAGGTTTCTGAAGTGAATACGCGTATGCGTCGTGCCGCCGTTGCTGTCGCCGCCAGTGCCATGGCGGTCTCACTGGCCGCCTGTGGCAGCGCCAAGGAGTCCGGGGGCAAGGCCGAGTCCTCCGGCTCCCCGTCCAAGGGCGACAACATCAAGGTGGGTCTGCTCCTTCCGGAGAACAAGACCGCGCGGTACGAGAAGTTCGACAAGCCCCTGATCGAGAAGAAGATCAAGGAGCTCACGGACAACAAGGCGCAGTTCTTGTACAACAACGCCCGGCAGGACGCGAGCCTGCAGTCCCAGCAGGTCGACACGATGATCACCAACAAGGTGGACGTGCTCATCGTGGACGCCGTGGACGCGAAGGCCATCAAGAACTCCGTCCAGAAGGCCGTGGACCAGGGCATCAAGGTCGTCGCCTACGACCGCCTCGCCGAGGGCCCGATCAGCGCCTACACCTCGTTCGACAACACCGAGGTCGGCAAGGCCCAGGGCGAGGCCCTGCTGAAGGCCCTGGGCGCCAAGGCCACCAAGTCCTCCAAGATCGTCATGGTCAACGGGGCGGTCACCGACCCGAACGCCGCCCAGTTCAAGGCGGGCGCGCACGCCGCCCTGGACGGCAAGGTCACCGTCGCCAAGGAGTACGACACCAAGGAGTGGTCGCCGGACAACGCCAACTCCGAGATGGAGGCGGCGATCTCCGCGGTCGGCGGCAAGAACATCGCGGGCGTCTACTCCGCCAACGACGGCATGGCCGGCGGTATCATCACCGCCCTCAAGGCCGCCGGACTCAAGGTCCCCGTCACCGGCCAGGACGCCGAGCTCTCCGCCGTCCAGCGGGTCATCGTCGGCGACCAGTACATGAGCGTGTTCAAGTCCTACCCGACCGAGGCGAGCGTCGCCGGCGAGATGGCCGTCGCGCTGGCCAAGGGCGAGAGCCTGGGCTCCATCGCCAAGGACAAGGCCTCCAGCGACAGCGTCAAGGACGTCCCGTCCGTCCTGGTCCCGGTCGTCTCGCTGACCAAGGACAACGTCAACGACACGGTCATCAAGGAAGGCTTCTACACCGCCGCCGAGATCTGCACCGGTAAGTACAAGGCCGCCTGCGACGAGCTCGGCATCAAGTAAGCAGCCTCAAGTCCCCTTCCGCGTACGGGAGTTCGACCGCGAGCCCCCGTACCGGAATCTTCCGTGGGGACACGGCTGCTCCCCAGGCTCCGCCGGCGCCCCGCACATCAGACAGCCCCGCAAGCTCGTCGCGGGGCGCCGGACGGAACATCCCCCAGACTTCTTTCTGCACAACCTCCCGCCGGGTCAGGCGGCGAAGGAGATGGTTCACGTGTCCGCTACGCCCGTGCTGGCGTTGCGCGGGGTCTCCAAGCGGTTCGGTGCCGTTCAGGCGCTCACCGACGTAGAGCTTGAGGTCCACGCCGGTGAAGTGGTCGCCCTGGTGGGCGACAACGGCGCCGGAAAATCCACGCTGGTCAAGACGATCGCCGGCGTGCACCCCATCGACGAGGGTGCCATCGAGTGGGACGGCAGGTCCGTCCAGATCAACCGGCCGCACGACGCCCAGGCCCTGGGCATCGCGACGGTCTACCAGGACCTCGCGCTGTGCGACAACATCGATGTCGTCGGCAACCTCTTCCTCGGCCGTGAGCTGCGGAAGTGGGGCGTGCTCGACGAGGTCGAGATGGAGCGACGCTCGCAGGAGCTGCTGCGCACGCTGTCCATCCGTATCCCGAGCGTCCGTATCCCGATCGCCTCGCTGTCCGGCGGTCAGCGCCAGACGGTGGCCATCGCCCGCTCCATGCTCGGCGAGCCCAAGCTGGTCATCCTGGACGAGCCCACCGCCGCCCTCGGTGTCGAGCAGACCGCGCAGGTCCTCGACCTCGTGGAGCGGCTGCGCGAGCGCGGCCACGCGGTGATCCTCATCAGCCACAACATGGCCGACGTCAAGGCGGTGGCGGACAAGGTCGCCGTGCTGCGCCTGGGGCGCAACAACGGTGTCTTCGAGGTCAAGACGACCTCGCAGGAGGAGATCATCTCCGCCATCACCGGCGCCACCGAGAACGCCGTGACCCGTCGTGCGGCCCGCACGACCAGCACGAACGGGGAGGTTTCCAAGTGAGTATCGACAAGACCTCCGCGACATCGAAGACCGACGTCGCCGTCGACAACCCCGATGCCGCCGCGGCCGCGGTGACCGCGGTCGACCCCCGGCTCCTCGTCCGGGAGCAGGGCCTGAAGGGCTACCTCGGTGAGTTCAAGCGCAAGATGAAGACCGGCGAGCTCGGCTCGATCCCGGTCGTCATCGGCCTGATCGTCATCTGCGTCGTCTTCCAGAGCCTGAACTCCAACTTCCTGTCCGCGCAGAACCTGAGCGACATCACCGTCACCATGGTCGGCACGGGCATGATCTCCGTCGGCATCGTCTTCGTGCTGCTGCTCGGCGAGATCGACCTGTCGGTCGGCTCGGTCAGTGGCGCCGCCAGCGCCATCGCGGCCGTCCTGGCGGTCAACCAGGGCTGGCCCGAGTGGCTTGCGGTGCTCGTCGCCGTGGCCGCGGGCGCCGCCATCGGCGCGGCGCACGGATTCTTCTTCGCCGTCCTGGGCGCTCCCGCCTTCGCGGTGACCCTGGCCGGTCTGCTGTTCTGGCTGGGCTTCATGCTCAAGATCCTGGGCGAGAACGGCACGATCAACCTCGACAGCGACGGCCTGATCGGCAAGCTGACCACGTACTTCTTCACGGACGTGGCCGCCGCGTACGCGCTGGCCGCGGTCGTGGTCGCGGTGTTCTTCCTCACCTCGTTCCTCGGCAACCGGCGCCGGGAGGCCGCGGGCGTCCCGTCCCGGCCGCTCAGCGACACGGTCCTGCGGACCGTGCTGCTGGCCGTCATCGCCTTCGCCGCGGCCTACATGTACAACCAGTACAAGGGTCTGCCGCTGGCCACGGTGGTCTTCCTGGTGTTCCTGATCGCGACCGACTTCCTGCTGCGGCGCACCGCCTACGGTCGCAAGATCTTCGCGCTCGGCGGCAGCGTCGAGGCGTCCCGGCGTGCCGGCATCAACGTCACCGCGGTCCGGATCTCGGTCTTCGCCGTCTCCGGCGGTCTCGCGGCGGTCGGCGGCCTGTTCCTGGCGTCGAAGATCGCGTCGGCCAACCAGAGCGCCGGCACCGGTGACCTGCTGATGAACGCGATCGCCGCGGCCGTCATCGGCGGCACCTCGCTGTTCGGTGGGCGTGGCCGGACCTGGAACGCGCTCCTCGGTGTGCTGGTCATCGTCTCGATCCAGTACGGCCTCCAGCTGGAGTCCATCGCCGAGCCGGTCAAGTACATGATCACCGCGGCGGTTCTGCTGACCACCGTCGTGATCGACTCGATCACCCGCAAGACACAGAAGACCGCGGGTCGCGCGTAACCGCACGAACTGCTGTGCCCGGCGCCCGCGATGGTGCCGGGCACAGTCATGTCGTAGGAACGGCAGATCTTGGGTACAGCTACAGCCGATCGCGTGACCTATCACGCACCGCCCGGGCGTCCGCCGCACAGCCGGAACATTAGACTCGACGAGCCCGGCAACAGCTCGATCAGCTCTACTTGCAAGGAGGTACGGGTGCCGCTGCTGACCCGCATCAGGGGACCGCGCGATCTGGACCGGCTCAGCCTGGAGCAGCTGGACCAGCTGGCCGAGGAGATCCGGACCTTCCTCGTCGACGCCGTCTCCAAGACCGGCGGCCATCTCGGCCCCAACCTCGGTGTGGTCGAGCTCACCATCGCCCTGCACCGCGTGTTCGAATCACCCAAGGACAAGGTCCTCTGGGACACCGGACACCAGTCGTACGTGCACAAGCTGCTCACCGGCCGTCAGGACTTCTCCAGGCTGAAGATGAAGGGCGGTCTGTCGGGCTACCCCTCGCAGGCCGAGTCCGAGCACGACGTCATCGAGAACAGCCACGCCTCCACGGTCCTCGGCTGGGCCGACGGCATCGCCAAGGCCAACCAGATCCTCGACCGCGAGGACCACGTGGTCGCCGTGATCGGCGACGGCGCCCTCACCGGCGGCATGGCCTGGGAAGCGCTCAACAACATCGCCGACGGGGACCGTCCGCTGGTCATCGTCGTCAACGACAACGAACGGTCGTACGCGCCGACCATCGGCGGCCTCGCCAACCACCTCGCGACGCTGCGGACCACCGACGGGTACGAACGCTTCCTGGCCCGCGGCAAGGACCTCCTGGAGCGCACCCCGGTCCTCGGCAGGCCCCTGTACGAGACCCTCCACGGCGCCAAGAAGGGCCTCAAGGACTTCATCGCGCCCCAGGGCATGTTCGAGGACCTCGGCCTGAAGTACGTCGGCCCGATCGACGGCCACGACATCGAGGCCCTGGAGTCCGCGCTGGCCCGCGCCAAGCGCTTCGGCGGGCCCGTCATCGTGCACTGCCTCACCGAGAAGGGCCGCGGCTACCAGCCCGCCCTCCAGGACGAGGCCGACCGCTTCCACGGCATCGGCCCCATCCACCCGGACACCGGCCTGCCGATCAAGGCCTCGGGCGCCGACTGGACCTCCGTCTTCGGCGACGAGATGGTCCAGCTCGGCAAGGAGCGCGAGGACATCGTCGCGATCACCGCGGCGATGCTGCAGCCCGTCGGCCTGAAGAAGTTCGCGGACGCCTTCCCGGACCGCATCTACGACGTCGGCATCGCGGAACAGCATGCCGCCGTGTCCGCCGCGGGGCTGGCCGCGGGCGGGGTGCACCCGGTGTTCGCGGTGTACGCCACCTTCCTCAACCGTGCCTTCGACCAGGTCCTGATGGACGTCGCCCTCCACCAGTGCGGTGTGACCTTCGTCCTGGACCGGGCCGGCGTCACCGGCACCGACGGCGCCTCCCACAACGGCATGTGGGACATGTCGATCCTCCAGGTCGTGCCGGGCCTCAGGCTGTCCGCCCCGCGCGACGCCGACCAGGTCCGCGCCCAACTCCGGGAGGCCGTCGCCGTCGACGACGCGCCGACCGTGGTCCGCTTCTCCAAGGGCGCCGTCGGCCCCGCCGTACCGGCCGTGGGACGCGTCGGAGGCATGGACGTGCTGCGCGAACCGGGCACCGACACCCCGGACGTCCTGCTCGTCTCGGTCGGCGCCCTCGCGCCGATGTGCCTGGAGATCGCGAACCTGCTCGACAAGCAGGGGATCTCCACCACCGTCGTCGACCCGCGCTGGGTCAAGCCCGTCGACGAGGCCATGGCCCCGCTCGCCGAGCGGCACCGTGTGGTCGTCACCGTCGAGGACAACTCCCGCGTCGGCGGCGTCGGCTCGACGATCGCGCAGGCCCTGCGGGACGCGGGCGTCGACGTGCCGCTGCGCGACTTCGGCATCCCGCCCCGCTTCCTCGACCACGCCTCCCGCGCCGAGGTCATGGCGGAGATCGGGCTGACCGCGCCCGACATCGCCCGCCAGGTCACCGGCCTGGTCTCGAAGCTGGACGGCATCCCCCACTCCCGGCTCCGCACGAGCGGGGGGAGCGCCATCGGCAGCACGGCGGCCGAGGTCGAACCGGTCGAGCCCGCCCGCGACTGACCTGCCGAACGGGCCGGTCATCCCACTCTTGTCCTGACAGTGGTATGACCGGCCCGTTCGCGTGAAAATACCCGCGCCGGGGCATACGCACTACGCCCCTCCCGATCATGTCGGGGCGACACAGCGTGGGAGGTACCCATGAGCAGTACCCTCTTCCGGACGAAGAAGGTCGAACAGTCCATCCTCGACACCGAGGAACCCGAGCACGCGCTGAAGAAGTCCCTCTCCGCGCTGGACCTGACCGTCTTCGGCGTCGGTGTCATCATCGGCACCGGCATCTTCGTCCTGACCGGCACGGTGGCCAAGAACAACGCCGGTCCCGCCACCGCCCTGGCCTTCGTCGTGGCCGGTGTCGTCTGCGCGCTCGCCGCGCTCTGCTACGCCGAGTTCGCCTCCACCGTCCCGGTGGCGGGCTCCGCGTACACCTTCTCCTACGCCTCACTCGGTGAACTGCCCGCCTGGATCATCGGCTGGGACCTGGTCCTGGAGTTCGCGCTCGGCACCGCGGTGGTCGCCGTCGGCTGGTCCGGCTACATCGCCTCACTGCTGGACAACGCGGGCTGGCACCTGCCGGCGGCGCTCAGCGGCAGGGAGGGAGCCCACGGCTTCGGCTTCGACATCCTCGCCGCCGCCCTCGTCCTGGTCCTCACCGGCATCCTCGTGGTCGGCACGAAGCTCTCCGCGCGCTTCACCGCCGTCGTGGTCGCCATCAAGGTGACCGTCGTCCTGATCGTGATCGTCGCGGGCGCCTTCCTCATCAAGGGCGACAACTACCACCCGTTCGTCCCCAAGGAGCAGGCCGTGGAGGCGGGCAGCGGGCTCAAGGCCCCGCTCATCCAGCTGATGGTCGGCTGGGCCCCGTCCAACTTCGGCCTGATGGGCATCTTCACCGCCGCCTCCGTCGTCTTCTTCGCTTTCATCGGGTTCGACGTGGTGGCCACGGCCGCCGAGGAGACCCGCAACCCGCAGCGCGACATGCCACGCGGCATCCTCGGCTCGCTGCTGATCTGCACCACGCTGTACGTCCTGGTGTCGATCGTGGTGACCGGCATGCAGCACTACACCAAGCTGTCGGTGGACGCCCCGCTCGCCGACGCGTTCAAGGCCACCGGGCATCCCTGGTTCGCGGGCATCATCAGCTTCGGTGCCGCGGTCGGTCTGACGACGGTCTGCATGATCCTGCTGCTCGGCCAGACCCGGGTCTTCTTCGCGATGAGCCGTGACGGGCTGCTGCCCCGCTTCTTCTCCCACGTCCACCCGCGGTTCAAGACCCCGCACCGCCCGACCATCCTGCTCGGCGTGATCATCGCGATCCTGGCCGGCTTCACCAGCCTGAGCGAGCTCGCCGAACTGGTGAACATCGGCACGCTGTTCGCGTTCATCGTGGTCGCCATCGGCGTGCTCATCCTCCGCCGGACCCGCCCCGACCTGCCCCGCGCCTTCCACACCCCGCTGGTGCCGGTGCTGCCGATCGTGTCGGTGCTCGCGTCCCTGTGGCTGATGCTCAACCTGCCGGCCGAGACCTGGCTGCGCTTCGGCATCTGGATGGCCATCGGCTTCGTCGTGTACTTCCTCTACGGCCGCGGCCACAGCCGCCTCGGACGGCAACAGCGGGACGACGCCGACCAGTCGGCGGACCCGCCGCACGGCACGGCGGAACCGACCGCGGCGCCGTAGCCGACACCCCAGGGAGGGAGGGGGCGGCGGTCCCGGTGTGCCCGGTCAGGATGGTCTGACCGTGCGTGGACCGGTCACCTCCGCCCCCAACTCGCCCACCCTGCGCCTGAGTTCACGATCCGCCGTGACGACGAGCACGGCCCGCCCGGCCGCCCGCGCCACCAGCTCGACCATGTGGTCGTCCCCGCTGCCGGGCGCCGCCTCCACCCGCACGCCCGGCACCGGCTCCACCCCCCGCGCCGCGCCCTCGACCACCAGAACGATCTCCACGGGGCCGTCACGCCCCGGCACCCCGTCCGCCGCCAGGCGGTCCCGCAGCCGTTCCGCGGCCCCTCGCCGGTCCCGCCACCAACCGTCGGGCACCGACCCGACGACGTTCGCGGCGTCCACGATCACCAGCAGCGGGGCGTTGTCGTCCATGCGGCCAGGGTGCCACGCCGCACGCCGCCACCCCTCAGTGCTGAGGCTTCTCGTCGAAGCTGGCGAAGTAGGCGGCGACCATGTCCTCGTCGGCGTGCCCCTGCGCGGCGGCCCGCTCCAGCCGCTCCGCGCTCGCGGCGGCCACGTCGAGGCGTACGCCGCTCAGCTCGCCCGCCCGGACGATGAGCCGGGCGTCCTTGACGGCCGTGGCCACCGCGAACTGGGCGGGAGTGAGCCGGTCGTCGAGCACGAGCTGGGTCTTGGCCCGCAGATAGCCCATGTCGAGCGGGCCGCCCGCGATGGCCTCGAAGAAGCTCTGCGGGTCCACGCCGAGCGCCTGGGACAGGGCCAGCACCTCACCGGCGGCCGCGGTGGCGGCGATGACCCAGCTGTTGGCCACCAGCTTCAGCCGGGTCGCGCTGCCCTCGGCGCCGTCCTCGCCGGTCCACACGGTGCGGGCGCCGACCGCGTCCAGGACGGGAGCCACCGCGTCGCGGCTCCCGGCGGGCCCGGCGGCCAGGACGAGCAGCTGTCCGGCCTCGGCGGGCTGCCGGGTGCCCAGCACCGGCGCGTCGAAGAAGACCAGCCGGTGCGCGCGGGCGAAGTCGGCCAGCTCGTCGATCACCTCGATGCCCGCGGTCGTCGACTGGACCCAGGCGGCCCCCGGGCGCAGGCCGGACGCGGCCTGCCGCATCACGTCGAGGGTGGCGGGACCGTCGTACAGCATGGTGAGGACGACATCGGCGCCCTCCACCGCCTCGGCCGGGGTGTCGGTGACGGTGATGCCGTCGGCGCCGAGCGGTTCGGCCTTGTCGCGGGTGCGGTTCCAGGCCCGGACGGTGTGCCCCGCGCGGGCCAGGTTGCGGGCCATCGCCGCTCCCATGATCCCGGTGCCCAGGACGCTCACGGTGATCGTGTCGGTCATGACGTCGACTTCCTGTTCTCGTACGGCGGTTCTCGCTGTACACCAGCCTGCCCCCTCACGGTGACGACAGCCCGCTGGGGGGGGGCGTCGGCCAGGGGCCGGAACGCGCGCGGTCGCCCGCCTCGCTTAGAGTGAACCGGTGAACGGCGACTGGCTCATACGCGGCCGTGACGGCCGGCTCAGTGTGTACCTGCCCGTGGATGACGCCGTCCTGTGCCGGGCCGAGCGCGGCCCGGGCGGCCTGTGGGACGCTCCCCGCCGGGTGGGCGGCGAGCAGAAAGTGCAGGGTGTGCTCGCGGTCGGGCAGGGCGGCGACGGCTACGCCCATCTGGCCGCCTGGCGGACCACCAAGCCCGGCCAGTCCGCCCTGGTGCACTCCACCCACTTCCGGCCCCGGCTGGCGGCCCTCGACTGGAGTGCGATCGGGCACCCCGACAAGACGGGCGAGCGCACTGGCGAGCCCGCCGTCGCCGTCGACAGCGAGGGCCGCGCCCATGTCTTCGTCCGCAACAAGGGCGGCGGGGTGAGCATGGTGGCGCAGAAGGAGAAGGGGGGCTGGAACCCCTGGCGCGACCTCAAGGGGCATGACACGCAGGACGGGTTGGCGGCCGTGACCGGGGAGTCGGGACGCGTCGAGCTGTACGCGGCCACGTCCGGCCAGATCCTGCACTGGCGTCAGGAGGAGGCGGGCGCCGCGCCGGTCCTGGACGAGACGGTCGAGGCCCCGGTCCGTCCCGGCACCCTGCGCGCGCTCGCCACCTCCCCGGACAGCAGCACGCTCTTCTTCACCGACGCCTCCGGGGACCTGTGTGTCTGGCGTCCGGGCGCCAAGCCCGTCACCCTGCTCGCCTCCGCGGGCCCCGGCCCGGTCGCCGCCGTGCGCTGCGAACTCGACGGACACGACTGCACCTTGCTCGCCCAGCGCTCCGCCGGCGGCCGGGTCGCCTTCGCCGCGTACCCCACCGAGCTGGAGTCGGCCGGCGCCTGGTGGACCGAGTCGGGGCCCCAACTCCCCCTGGACTCCGTGGTGTCGCTGGCCGTGGACGAGGACGACCGGGTGGTCGCGGCCACCCTCTCCCCGTCCACCGGACGTCTGTTGCTGACCCGGCGCAAGGACGAGCCCGGCCTGGCTCTGGAGGCCTGGCGACCGGTCTGAGGCCCCCGCCCAGCCCCTATCCGTCGAGGCATGCCAAAAGGGGGTGGAACGCATGGATCGTCACCATGCGCCCCACCCCCCCCTCAGGGGTACCGCGTTACGCCGGGACGCTCGCCACGCCCGGGGCCAGGAAGGTCTTGCCGTTGACGCGCTCGGAGACACCCTCGCGGTCCAGGTACGGCGTGATGCCGCCCAGGTGGAAGGGCCAGCCGGCGCCCGTGATCAGGCAGAGGTCGATGTCCTGGGCCTCGGCGACGACGCCCTCGTCGAGCATCAGCCCGATCTCCTGCGCCACCGCGTCCAGGACCCGCTCGCGGACCTGCTCCTCGGTGAGGACGGTGTCGCCCTGCTTCAGCAGCGCGGCGACCTCCGGGTCGAGCTCCGGCTTGCCGCTGTCGTAGACGTAGAAGCCGCGCTTGCCGGCCTTGACGACGGCGGCGAGGTTCGGGGAGACCTTGAAGCGGTCCGGGAAGGCGCCGTTGAGGGTCTCGGACACATGCAGACCGATCGCCGGGCCGACCAGCTCCAGGAGCACCAGCGGGGACATCGGCAGGCCGAGCGGCTCGACGGCCTTCTCGGCGACCTCGACCGGGGTGCCCTCGTCGATGACGTTCTGGATCTCGCCCATGAAGCGGGTCAGGATGCGGTTGACGACGAACGCCGGGGCGTCCTTCACCAGAACCGCCGTCTTCTTCAGCTTCTTGGCGACACCGAACGCGGTGGCCAGCGAGGCCTCGTCGGTCTGCTCGCCGCGGACGATCTCGAGCAGCGGGAGGATCGCGACCGGGTTGAAGAAGTGGAAGCCGACGACCCGCTCGGGGTTCTTCAGCTTCGACGCCATCTCGGTGACCGACAGCGAGGAGGTGTTGGTGGCGAGGATGGCGTGTGCCGGGGCGACCGCCTCGACCTCCGCGAACACCTGCTGCTTGACGCCGATCTCCTCGAACACGGCCTCGATGATGAAGTCCGCGTCCGCGAAGCCCTCGGCCTTGTCCAGCACACCGGAGACCAGAGCCTTGAGGCGGTTGGCCTTGTCCTGGTTGATGCGGCCCTTGCCGAGCAGCTTGTCGATCTCGGCGTGGACGTAGCCCACACCCTTGTCGACGCGCTCCTGGTCGATGTCGGTCAGTACGACCGGTACCTCGAGGCGACGCAGGAACAGCAGCGCGAGCTGCGAGGCCATCAGGCCCGCGCCCACGACGCCGACCTTGGTGACCGGGCGGGCCAGGTTCTTGTCCGGGGCGCCGGCCGGACGCTTGCCGCGCTTCTGCACCAGGTTGAACGCGTAGATGCCGGACCGCAGTTCGCCGCCCATGATCAGGTCGGCGAGAGCCTTGTCCTCGGCGTCGTACCCCTGCTGGAGGTCGCCGTTCTTGGCGGCGGCGATGATGTCGAGGGCGCGGTAGGCGGCCGGAGCTGCCCCGTGCACCTTGCTGTCGGCGATGAAGCGGCCCTTGGCCACGGCCTGGTCCCAGGCCTCGCCACGGTCGATCACCGGGCGCTCGACCTCGACGTCACCCTTGAGGACCTGGGCGGTCCAGATCAGCGACTGCTCCAGGAAGTCGGCGCCCTCGAAGATCGCGTCGGCGATACCGAGGTCGAAGACCTGCTGCCCCTTGAGCTGCTTGTTCTGGTTGAGCGAGTTCTCGATGATCACCGAGACGGCCTTGTCGGCGCCGATCAGGTTCGGCAGCAGCGTGCAGCCGCCCCAGCCGGGGACCAGGCCGAGGAAGACCTCGGGCAGGGAGAACGCCGGGAGCGCCTTGGAGACGGTCCGGTACGCGCAGTGCAGACCGACCTCGACGCCGCCGCCCATCGCCGCGCCGTTGTAGTACGCGAAGGTCGGGACGGCGATGCCGGCCAGGCGCTTGAAGACCTCGTGGCCGCCCTGGCCGATGGCCAGCGCGTCCTTGTGCTCCTTCAGCAGCTCGACGCCCTTGAGGTCGGCGCCGACGGCGAAGATGAACGGCTTGCCGGTGATGCCGACACCGACGATCTCGCCGGCCGCGGCCTCCTTCTCGACCTGGTCGATGGCGGTGTCGAGGTTCGCCAGCGACGCCGGGCCGAAGGTGGTCGGCTTGGTGTGGTCGAAGCCGTTGTCCAGCGTGATGAGCGCGAAGCGCCCGGCGCCGAACGGCAGGTCGAGGTGGCGTACGTGCGCCGAGGTCACGACCTCGTCGGGGAACAGCTCGGCCGCGCCCTTCAGGAGTTCAGTGGTGCTCACTTGTCGCCTCCGGCGTCCTTGTGGTGCGGGTTCTCCCAGATGACCGTCGCGCCCATGCCGAAGCCGACGCACATGGTGGTGAGGCCGTAACGGACCTCCGGCTGCTCCTCGAACTGGCGGGCCAGCTGCGTCATCAGACGGACGCCGGAGGAGGCCAGCGGGTGGCCGTACGCGATGGCGCCGCCGTACTGGTTGACGCGGGCGTCGTCGTCGGCGATGCCGTAGTGCTCCAGGAAGGCGAGGACCTGGACCGCGAAGGCCTCGTTGATCTCGAAGAGGTTGATGTCCTCGATCGACAGACCGGCCTGGGCGAGGGCCTTCTCGGTGGCCGGGATCGGGCCGTAGCCCATGACCTCCGGCTCGACGCCCGCGAAGGCGTAGGAGACCAGGCGCATCTTGACCGGCAGGTTGTGCTCGCGGGCGAAGTCCTCGCTGGCGATGATCGAGGCGGTCGCGCCGTCGTTCAGGCCGGCCGCGTTACCGGCGGTGACCCGGCCGTGCACGCGGAACGGGGTCTTGAGGCCGGAGAGGTTCTCCAGGGTGGTGCCCGGCCGCATCGGCTCGTCGGCGGTGACCAGGCCCCAGCCCGTCTCACCGGCCTCTGCGTTGGTGCGGCGCACCGAGATCGGCACCAGGTCCGCCTGGATCTTGCCGTTGGCGTACGCCTTCGCGGCCTTCTCCTGCGAACGCACCGCGTACTCGTCCGCGCGCTGCTTGGTGATCGTCGGGTAGCGGTCGTGCAGGTTCTCCGCGGTCATGCCCATGAACAGGGCGGACTCGTCGACCAGCTTCTCGCTGACGAAGCGCGGGTTCGGGTCCACGCCCTCGCCCATCGGGTGGCGGCCCATGTGCTCCACGCCACCGGCGATGACGGCGTCGTAGGCGCCGAACGCGATGGAACCCGCGGTGGTGGTGACGGCCGTGAGCGCACCGGCGCACATACGGTCGATCGAGTAGCCCGGCACCGACTGGGGGAGCCCGGCGAGGATCCCGGCCGTGCGGCCCAGCGTCAGGCCCTGGTCACCGATCTGGGTGGTCGCGGCGATGGCGACCTCGTCGATCTTCTTGGGGTCGAGACCGGGGTTGCGGCGCAGCAGCTCCCGGATCGCCTTCACGACGAGGTCGTCGGCCCGGGTCTCGTGGTAGATGCCCTTCGGGCCCGCCTTGCCGAACGGGGTGCGGACGCCGTCGACGAAGACGACGTCCTTGACGGTACGAGGCACGATGGCTCTCCTCCAGGGTGCGGGATCTGCACTGCTGCGATGCGCTGAGCGCGCGCTCAGCACCCATGCTACTTATGAGTAACGTAGCTGCACAGTCCCCCCGGCTCAAGCGGTGAAGGTCACACCTTCGCGGGCGCCGTCGAGCCCCGTGGAGTCAGGACCGGAGTGGGCACCGGATGCGACCCGGGGCCCTCTTTCGTGATTACTCCGAACAGGGTCCGGGCCGCCTCCGCCCCGAAGCCGTGCACGTCATGGCTCATCGCGGAGAGCGTCGGATGCGTGAGTCGGCACAGCTGGGAGTCGTCCCAGGCGAGCAGGGAGACGTCGTCGGGCACACCCAGCCCCATCTCGGCGGCCACCGAGAGCCCCGCCACGGCCATGATGTCGTTGTCGTACACGATGGCGGTCGGCCGGTCCCGGGGCGCCGCCGTCAGCAGCGACCGCGTCGCCCGCGCCCCCGCCTCCCCGGAGTAGTCCGTGGCCACCTGCCACGCCCCGGCCAGCTCCAGCGCCCGGGCCGCCTCGTCGAAGGCGGCGGTACGCATGGAGGTGTGCCCGAGGGCCGCCGCGCCCCCGACCCGGGCGATCCGCCGGTGCCCGAGCGCGGCGAGATAGCGCACCGCCTCCGTCACGGCGGTGGCGTCCTCGGTCCACACGGAGGTGAGGCCACCGGTCAGCGAGGGGTGCCCGACGGCGACCGCCGGCATCCCGAGCCGCTTGACCGCGGCCACCCGAGGATCGTCCGCGCGGAAGTCGACGAGGATGGAACCGCCGATCTGCCGCCCCCGCCACCAGGTCTCCTGGATCCCGACCTCCTCCTCCACGCTCCGCACCAGCCGCAGCAGCAACGAGCAGGAACGCTCGATCAGGACGCTCTCCACCCCCGACACGAAATCCATGTAGAAGGGCTCCAGGCCGAGCTGCCGGGCGGGCCGGCAGATCGCCAGCCCCACCACGTCCACCCGCGAACCGGCCAGCGTCCGGGCGGTCGGGCTCGGCGCCCAGCCCAGCTCCCGCGCCGCCTCGAAGATCCGGTCCCGGGTCGCCTCCGACAACCCCGGCTTGTGGTTGAAGGCGAGGGACACCGCCCCCTTGGACACACCGGCGCGCGCGGCGACGTCCTTGATGGTGACGCGCGAGGGCGGCTGGGCTGTCATCGGTGGGGCTCCATGCAGTACAGGGCTGTGCGGACGGCGGCGGCATCCTGGTCGTCCCGGCTCTTCCAGCCCCGCACACCGATGGTCACCCGTTCCCCGGGCAGCAGCGTCAGGCGCCCCCGGTCGGCCCGCGCCGCCGGATCCAGCCGGTCGGCCTGGAGCAGCAGATCACGCAGCAGGGTGCGCGCCGTCACCTCGATCCCGCCCGGCACCAGCGCGACCTCGAACCGGGGCCGGGGATAGGGGATGTCGCGGTCCGCGGCCGGGAAGTGCAGGGCACGCAGCCCTTCCCCGCCCTCGTCCCCGCTCCCGACCTCGCCCGGGCGGCTGGACCCCCCTGCGTCCGCGACCAGGAACTCCTTCGGGCCCACCGGCACCAGCTCCCTCGGCACCGCGAAGTCGGCCACCGACCGCGCCCCGGCCGTGAAGCTCACGTTCGCCGAACCGATCACCAGCCCCTCGACGGACATCCGCCGCAGGGCCAGCGTGCCGGACCACACCCGCGCCGACTGGTTGACGGCCGCCGACACCAGCCCGCCCTCCCGCACCTGGAGGGTGAGCAGCCGGTCCGCGTACAGCCGCCGCAACTCGTGGTACAGCGGCTTCTCACGGCCGTCCCCGTCGATCGCCGCCCACGACGTCACCGGCCAGCAGTCGTTGAGCTGCCAGACCACGGTGCCCGCGCACACCGGCCAGTGCGCCCGCCAGTGCTCGATCCCGGTGGCGACCGCACGGGCCTGGTTGATCTGCGTGAGGTAGTGCCAGCGGTCGAAGTTCCCCTCGGGCAGGGCGAAATGACGGGCAAGGCCGCGCTCCAGCTTGCCGTTGCCGTCATCGGCCTTCTGGTGGTGCAGCATCCCGGGGGAGTCGGGGGCGAGCACCTCACCCGGCAGTGCGCGGCGCAGCGTGGCGTACGCGGGCGGCGCCTGCCAGCCGAACTCGGCCACGAAACGCGGCACGTTCGCCCGGTAGTCCGCGTAGTCCTCCCGGTTCCACACCTCCCAGGAGTGGTGCGTGCCGTGCGCCGGGTCGTTCGGGTGGTGCTCCCAGGACCCGGACCAGGGGCTGCCCGCCGCGTACGGCCGGGTCGGATCCAACTCGGCCACCACCCGCGGCAGTACGCCCAGGTAGTACCCCTCGCCCCAGGAGTCCGAGGCCAGCCGCCGCTCCCAGCCCCAGTCCCGGAACCCCCACAGGTTCTCGTTGTTGCCGTTCCACAGCACCAGCGAGGGGTGCGGCATCAGCCGTACGACGTTCTCCCGGGCCTCGGCCTCCACCTCGCCGCGCAGCGGCTGCTCCTCCGGGTAGGCCGCGCAGGCGAACGGGAAGTCCTGCCAGACCAGCAGACCGAGTTCGTCGCAGGCGTCGTAGAAGTCCTCGCTCTCGTAGATCCCGCCGCCCCACACCCGCACCAGGTCCACCCCGGCGTCGGCCGCCTGCCGCAGCCGCCGCCGGTAGCGGTCCGGTCCGATCCGGGACGGGAACACGTCGTCCGGGATCCAGTTCACGCCCCGCGCGAACAGCCGCTCCCGGTTGACCACGAAGGTGAACCCGGTGCCGTGCGCGTCGGGGCCGCGGTCCAGTTCGACGGTCCTGAACCCGACCCGACGCCGCCACACGTCCAGCGGTCGGTCCTCGTGCAGGAGCGTCAACTCGACGTCGTACAGCGGCTGTTCGCCGTAGCCGCGCGGCCACCACAGTCGTACGTCAGGAACCTCGACCCGTACCGTCCCGCTCGTCCCGTCGATCTCCGCGCGCGCCCGCACCCCGCCGACCGTCGCCTCCACCGCGAGCCGTGCCTCGACCCGGGACCGCTCGACGTCCACCCGCACCTCGACCCGCCCCGAGCCGTCCTCGACGGTCACCAGCGGGCGCACCCGCGCGAGGCGGGCCGTCGACCAGCGCTCCAGCCGCACCGGCCGCCAGATCCCGGCCGTCACCAGCGTCGGCCCCCAGTCCCAGCCGAAGGAGCAGGCCATCTTGCGCAGGTACTGGTAGGGCTCGGCGTAGGCGGCGGGCCGCTCGCCCAGCTTCCCGCGCACGGCCTCCGCCTCGGCGTACGCGGACCCGAACCGCACCGACAGCCGGCCGCCGAGCCCGGTCACGTCGAAGCGGTACGAGCGGTGCATGTTCCGGGTCCGGCCGAGGAGCCGGCCGTCGAGCAGCACCTCGGCGACGGTGTCGAGGCCGTCGAAGACCAGGTCGGTCTGCTCGTGCCCGTCCGAGGTCGCGAGGTCGGTCTCGTACGTCCACTCCCGTCGCCCCACCCACGCGACCTCACGCTCGCCCTGCCCGACAAAGGGGTCCGGGATCACCCCCGCCGCCAGCAGATCGGTGTGCACACACCCTGGCACCGAGGCCGGGAGCTCACCCCCCTCGTGCTTCAGGATCCAGCCCTCGGTGAGCGGTGTGGCCTCCAGCATGCGCACTCCCTAAACCGGTCTACCCCAGCATCGAGCGCCACGTGGTCATCGTTGGCGGGAATGGGACTTTACCGGTTGAGAAAGCGCTGTCAGAGTGCCGAATCAGCCATCTCGTACGTGCTCGTCCGTCCCGTGAACCCGTGAACGGAGCTGATGCACATGAACCGCCGTCACATCCTCGCCATGGTCGTCGCGGCCGCCCTGCTGGTCCCCGGCTGCACCGGGACCGGAGGCACGTCGAAGGGCGCCGACGCCAAGGCGCCCGACGACCCGTCGAAGGTCACCGGAACCATCAAGGTCCTCACCGTGCGAACCGACCTGGTGCAGGACGGCACGATGAAGAAGTACGCCGCCGAGTTCAACAAGACCTATCCGAAGGTCAAGGTCGAGTTCGAGGCCCTCACGAACTACGAGTCCGAAGTCAAGATCCGCATGAACACGGAGAACTACGGCGATGTGCTGCTGATCCCCGCGGTGATCAAGAAGAGCGACTACCCGAAGTTCTTCGCCTCGCTGGGGACCCGTCAGGAGCGGGGCAAGAAGTACCGCTTCACCGACTTCACCACCGTCGACGGCAAGGTCTACGGACAGACCCCGGTCGGGGTGAGCCCCGGGTTCGTCTACAACAAGCGGATCTGGAAGGAGGCCGGGGTCACCGACTGGCCCACCACCCCGGCCGAGTTCCTCACCGACCTCAAGGCCATCAAGTCCAAGACCGACGCCGTCCCGTACTACACCAACTTCGCGGCCGGCTGGACGCTGACCTCGTGGACGTACGTCAATGGCTCGGTCCACTGCGACACCCAGGCGACCGACAAGCTGGCCGAGGGCGACCCGTGGGCGAAGGGCGCCGACCTGCGCGTGGGCGACACCCTGCTGTACGACACCGTGAAGTCCGGGCTGATCGAGAAGGACCCGACGACCAGCAACTGGGAGGAGTCCAAGCCCAGGCTGGCGAAGGGCGAGATCGCCACCCAGTGGCTCGGCACCTGGGCGATCGTCCAGTTCAAGGACGCCGCGAAGAAGGCCGGCGTGAACCCCGACGACATCGGCTTCATGCCCTTCCCCTCCCAGGTGGACGGCAAGTTCTGCGCGGTGATCAGCCCCGACTACAACCAGGCCGTCAACGTCCACTCGAAGCACAAGGACGCGGCCCGCGCCTGGATCGACTGGTTCACCGACAAGTCGACCTACGCCCAGGACAACCTGGCCATCTCCCCGCTCAAGAACGCCCCGCTGCCCGCCGTGATGAAGCCCTACGAGGACGCCGGCGTGAAGTTCATCGAGGTGGACGACAGCAAGGGCGCCCAGGTCAAGAACATCGACAACCAGTCGGAGACCGGCATCTACGCCCCCGAGTACCGGCAGAACCTCGTCGACCTCGCCCGCGGCGCCCGCAAGGGCAGCCTCGACGACTTCTTCGCCGACCTCAGTGAACGCTGGACCAAGGCGCAGAAGACCTCGGGGTCCTGATGGCGGACGTCACCGAGAAGACGGCCGTACGGGCCGGGGCGGGCGTGGCACCCGCCGCCCCCGTCCCGGCCTCCACCCCACGCCGGGCGCGGCTGCGGCGGGGCCTCACCCCCTGGCTCTTCCTGATCGTCCCGCTCGCCCTGCTGATCACCTTCACCTACGCGCCGATCGCCAACATGGCCGCGTACAGCCTCACCGACTGGGACGGTGTGAGCCCTGAACTGCACTACACGGGCGTCGGGAACTACACCGAGATCTTCACCAGGGAGGACCTCTTCCGGGTCTTCTTCGTCAGCGGCTACTACCTCGCCGCCTCCGTGGTGCAGATCGTCGCCGCGCTCTACTTCGCGACGATCCTGAGCTTCGACGTCCGCTTCCGGAACTTCTTCAAGGGCGTGCTCTTCTTCCCGTACCTGATCAACGGGGTCGCGATCGGCTTCGTGTTCCTCTACTTCTTCCAGGACGGCGGCACCCTCGACTCGGTGCTGAGCCTGTTCGGGTACCACTCCGACCACTCCTGGCTCGGCACCCCGGTCTCGGCGAACACCTCGCTGGCCGGCGTCTCGGTCTGGCGCTACCTGGGCGTGAACTTCGTCCTGTTCCTCGGCGCGATCCAGTCCATCCCGGGGGAACTGTACGAGGCCGCGGAACTGGACGGCGCGGGCCGCTGGCACCAGTTCCGGCACATCATCGCGCCCGGCATCAAACCCGTGGTCACCCTCACGGTGATCCTGTCGATCTCCGGCTCGCTGTCGGCCTTCGAGATCCCGTACATCATGACCGGCGGGGCGACCGGCACCGAGACCTTCGTGATCCAGACGCTGAACCTGGCCTTCCGCTTCAACAAGACGGGGCTCGCCTCGGCGGCCGCGATCGTGCTGCTGCTGATCATCCTGCTGGTCACCTGGGTACAGCGGCGCCTCGTCCCCGACGACAGGGTGGACCTCGTATGACACGTCGTGCCGTGGCCCGGACGCTCGTGTACCTCTCGCTGATCGGCGCCACGCTGGTGGTCCTGCTCCCGCTCGGGGTCGTCCTGCTGACGTCCCTGAAGTCCGAGACGGAGATGGCCCGGGGCGACGGTGCGCTGTCGCTCCCGGACGACCCGCTCAACTTCCACAACTACGTGTCGGCGTTCGAGGGCGGCGAGATGCTGTCGGCGTTCGGCAACACCGCCGTCATCCTGCTGTTCTCCATCGGCGGCACCGTCCTCATCGGCTCGATGACGGCCTACGCCATCGACCGCTTCACGTTCCGCTTCAGGAAACTGGTGGTCGCGCTCTTCCTGGTCGCCGCGCTGGTCCCGGGCGTCACCACCCAGGTCGCCACCTTCCAGATCGTCAACAGCCTCGGGATGTTCGACTCGCTGTGGGCGCCGATCGTCCTCTACATGGGCACCGACATCGTCTCGATCTACATCTTCCTGCAGTTCGTGCGGTCCATCCCGATCTCCCTGGACGAGGCGGCCCGCCTGGACGGCGCGGGTGCCTTCACGATCTACCGCAAGGTCATCTTCCCGCTGCTCAGGCCGGCCGTCGCGACGGTCGTGATCGTGAAGGGGATCACCGTCTACAACGACTTCTACATCCCCTTCCTCTACATGCCCTCGGAGGATCTTGGCGTGATTTCGACGTCGCTGTTCCGCTTCAAGGGCCCCTACGCCGCCCACTGGGAGACGATCTCGGCAGGAGCGGTCCTGGTGATCCTGCCGACCCTGATCGTCTTCCTGAGCCTGCAACGCTTCATCTACAACGGCTTCATGCGAGGAGCGACGAGGTGAGCGCGCCCGCGACAGGCCCTACTCGGACAACGCGGCCACCAGAACCGGCGTCACCTGTTCCACCTGCCACGGCCGGGCCCCCAGCCCCGCCAGCGCGGCCGCCACGGACTGCGCGTCGACCACGGCGGGCGGCTCCCAGCAGACCCGTCGCACGGTGTCCGGCGTGATCAGGTTCTCCTGCGGCATGGTGAGCTGTTCGGCCAGCGCCGAGACGGCCGTCCGGGCCGCCGACAACCGAGCCGCGGCGGCGGGATCCTTGTCGGCCCAGGCACGCGGCGGCGGCGGCCCCGTCACCGGCTGTCCCGGCTGCGGAAGCTGGGCGTCGGACATCGCCTTGGCCCGGTCGACGGCCGCCTGCCACTGCTCCAACTGCCGCCGGCCCATCCGGTGGCCGAACCCGTTCAACGCGGCGAGCGCGTGCACATTGGCCGGAACGGCGAGCGCCGCCTCCACGATGGCCGCGTCGGACAGCACCTTGCCCGGCGACACGTCCCGCCGCTGGGCGTTGCGGTCCCGCGTCTGCCACAGCTCACGCACCACCGCGAGCTGCCGACGCCGCCGCACCTTGTGCATCCCGGAGGTCCGCCGCCAGGGGTCCTTGCGCGGCTCCGGCGGCGGGGCCGACGCGATGGCGTCGAACTCCTGCTGCGCCCACTCCAGCTTGCCCTGCCGGTCCAGTTCCTTCTCCAGCGCGTCCCGCAGGTCGACGAGCAGCTCCACATCCAGTGCCGCGTAGCGCAGCCACGGCTCGGGCAGCGGCCGGGTCGACCAGTCGACGGCCGAGTGGCCCTTCTCCAGGACGAAGCCCAGCACGCCCTCGACCATCGCGCCGAGGCCCACCCGGGGGAACCCGGCGAGCCGGCCGGCCAGCTCGGTGTCGAACAGACGGGTGGGGACCATGCCTATCTCCCGCAGGCACGGCAGGTCCTGGGTGGCGGCGTGCAGCACCCACTCCACCCCGGAGAGCGCCTCGCCCAGACCCGACAGGTCAGGGCAGGCCACGGGGTCGATCAGCGCGGTCCCCGCGCCCTCGCGGCGCAGCTGGACCAGATAGGCGCGCTGGCCGTAGCGGTAGCCGGACGCGCGCTCGGCGTCGACGGCGACCGGGCCGGAGCCGGCGGCGAAGGCGGCGATCACCTCCGCGAGCGACTCGTCGTCGGCGATCACCGGTGGAATGCCCTCGCGGGGTTCCAGCAAGGGGATGGGTTCAGGGCCGGGCTCGGAGTTCGGCGCCCCCGTAACAGAAGATCCGCCGTCGTCCGGAGGGGCGCCTCCGGTGGTTCGCAGTGAAATGTCTGCTGCGGTGTCTTGGGCGTCGGTCACATGTCAAGGGTATCCATGTATGGACAGCGCCCGCCGACGGAACGTTCCGTCGGCGGGCGCCTGAGGGTCGTAAACCAGTCACCTCGGTGAAAGACGCGGTGAAGGTTCCGGCTGGGTGGGTCAGTGGATGATCCCGGTGCGCAGGGCCACCGCGACCATCCCGGCGCGGTCACCCGTGCCGAGCTTGCGGGCGATGCGGGCGAGGTGGCTCTTGACGGTCAGGGCGGACAGGCCCATCGAAACGCCGATCGCCTTGTTCGACTGGCCCTCCGCGACCAGTCGCAGCACCTCGACCTCTCGGCCGGACAGTTCGCGGTAGCCGCCCGGGTGACTCGGGGCACCCGGGGGGCGGCGGTGCATACGGGCGGCGGCGGCGCCGATGGGGGCGGCGCCCGGTCGGGTGGGGAGCCCGAGGTTCGTACGGGTGCCGGTGACGACGTAGCCCTTGACTCCGCCGGCGAGCGCGTTGCGCACCGCGCCGATGTCGTCGGCGGCCGACAGGGCCAGCCCGTTGGGCCAGCCCGCCGCGCGGGTCTCGGACAGGAGGGTGAGGCCGGAGCCGTCGGGCAGGTGGACGTCGGCGACGCAGATGTCGCGGGGGTTGCCGATGCGGGGACGAGCCTCCGCGACGGACGAGGCCTCGATGACGTCGCGCACACCGAGCGCCCACAGGTGGCGGGTGACGGTGGAGCGGACGCGCGGGTCGGCCACGACCACCATGGCGGTCGGCTTGTTCGGGCGGTAGGCGACCAGGCTTGCGGGCTGCTCGAGGAGAACGGACACCAGGCCTCCTGGGTGGGGGACGGGGCCGGCTTGTGGGGAGGAAGCCGGGACGAATCGTGCTTTCAAGGTCACAGTCGTCTTCGGCACCAAACCCGTTCGCCTTTAGAGAATGATCACGATCTAGTGAGTAACAATCCGTGCAATTCGGACACGCGATCGATCACTCGAAGATCGAACGGTTTCACTCTTCGTCGATACGTGGCCGAAAGTGGCCGTATCGACAAAGAGATCGGCAAAGAGGTCGACAGGGATCGGTAAAGGGGTTGACGGGGGTCGACCGTCGGTCGGTGCGGGCGGCGGAGGGGGACTCAGCGGGCCTGCGGGTCCCGGCGCTGCGGCAGCGTGACCACCGACGCGTCGCCCGGTCCGGCCGGCGGCAGCCCCGCGACCTGGGCCAGCAGATCGCACCAGGACGCCAGGTGGGCCGCGGTGTCCGGAACCCCGCCCAGACCCTCCCGGGGTGTCCAGGACGCGCGGATCTCGATCTGCGAGGCGGCCGGACGTTCGGACAGCCCGCCGAAGTAGTGGGAGCTCGCCCGGGTGACCGTGCCGCTCGGCTCGCCGCACGTCAGACCGCGCGCGGTGAGCGCCCCGGTCAGCCAGGACCAGCAGACGTCGGGCAGCAGCGGATCGGCGGCCATCTCGGGCTCCAGTTCCGCGCGCACCAGCGTCACCAGCCGGAAGGTGCCCTGCCAGGCGTCGTGCCCCTTCGGATCGTGCAGCAGCACCAGCCGGCCGTCGGCCAGGTCCTGGTCGCCGTCGACGACCGCCGCCTCCAGCGCGTACGTGTACGGGGCGAGCCGCTGCGGTGCCGGAGTCGGCTCCACCTCGATCTGCGGCCGCAACCGCGCCGCTCTCAGCGCGTCCACGGCCGCCCGGAAGGGCGGCGGAACCGACCTGCTCGTATGCCCCTCGCCCTCCTCGGTGTCCTTCTCCTCGTCCATTCCGCCCGTGCCGTCCGACAGTCGTCCCTGAGCCGCAGCCATGCGGGGAAGATTAAGGGGAACGGGGGCCTTGTGCAGGGAGGGACACCCTTTTGCCGGGCGTCGGGGTCGCCGTCGGGGCCGGGTCCAGTGCCGTGCGAGACTTGCCCCGTGAGTGCCAAAGAGAGCCCCGCGAGCCCGCGCCCGGCGCAGCAGACAGCCCCGTCCGACGCGGTCAAGGATTCCGCCTTCCTCAGGGCCTGCAGGCGCGAGCCGGTGCCGCACACGCCCGTGTGGTTCATGCGGCAGGCCGGGCGCTCGCTGCCGGAGTACCGCAAGGTCCGCGAGGGCATCCCGATGCTGGAGTCCTGCACGCGGCCCGAGTTGGTCACCGAGATCACACTCCAGCCCGTGCGCCGGCACGGCGTGGACGCGGCCGTCTACTACAGCGACATCGTCGTCCCGCTCAAGGCGATCGGCGTGGACCTCGACATCAAGCCCGGCGTCGGCCCGGTCGTCGCGCACCCGATCCGCACCCGCGCGGACCTCGCCCAGCTCCGCGACCTCACGCCCGAGGACGTCTCCTACGTCACCGAGGCCATCGGTCTGCTGACCGCCGAGCTCGGCTCGACCCCCCTGATCGGTTTCGCGGGCGCGCCTTTCACCCTCGCGAGCTACCTGGTCGAGGGCGGCCCCTCACGCACGTACGAGAACGCCAAGGCGATCATGTACGGCGACCCCGAGCTCTGGGCCGACCTGCTGGACCGTCTCGCGGACATCACGGCCGCCTTCCTGAAGGTCCAGATCGAGGCGGGCGCGAGCGCGGTCCAGCTGTTCGACTCCTGGGCCGGCGCACTGGCTCCGGCGGACTACCGCCGCTCGGTGCTGCCCGCCTCCGCCAAGGTCTTCGAGGCCGTCGCCGGGTACGGCGTCCCGCGCATCCACTTCGGTGTCGGCACGGGTGAGCTGCTGAAGTTGATGGGCGACGCCGGCGCGGACGTCGTCGGCGTCGACTTCCGCGTCCCGCTCGACGAGGCCGTCCGCCGGGTCGGCCCCGGGAAGGCGCTCCAGGGCAACCTCGACCCGACCGTCCTGTTCGCCGGCACCGAGGCCGTCGAGGCCAAGACCCGCGAGGTCCTCGACGCGGCCGCGGGCCTGGAGGGGCACATCTTCAACCTCGGCCACGGCGTCATGCCGACCACCGACCCGGACGCACTGACCCGGCTCGCCGAGTACGTCCACGCGCAGACGGCTCGGTAGCGCCGCGGCAGGCAACGTTCGCCCCGTCGCGCAAACGTTGCCTGCCACGGCACTAGCAGGCGCTCACCACGTGTGCCGGGGCCGCGCCCGCCTGCCGAACAGCAGGCCGCGCGGTTCCGGCGGCGGGGGCGTCCCCGGCTTCAACGGCCAGGCCAGCAGCATTCCCGCGAGGAAACCGACGACGTGCGCCGCGTACGCCACCGTGCCCGCGGCGGAGACGCCCTCGCCGGACGAGTACACCGCCTGCAGCGCGAACCAGAAGCCCAGCACCAGCCAGGCCGGCAGCCGCAACGGCAGGAAGACCAGGAACGGCACCAGCACCCACACCCTGGCCTTCGGATACAGCACCAGGTAGGCCCCGAGCACCCCGGCGATGGCTCCCGAGGCGCCGATCAGGGGGTCGGCCGAGTCGGCGTTGAACAGCGCGAAGCCGTACGACGCCGCGTAGCCGCAGACGACGTAGAAGAGCGCGTACCGCACATGGCCCATGCGGTCCTCGACGTTGTTGCCGAAGATCAGCAGGAACAGCATGTTGCCCAGCAGGTGCAGCCAGCTGCCGTGCAGGAACATCGCCGTGAGGACGCTGAGGGGCGGCGACTTGTCGTACGTCGGCGGACCCACCACGCAGCCCGCGCCCCGCGCCCCCATGCCGACGTCGCCGGTGGGCACCAGCCGCGGCAGCTGATGGTGGATCAGTTCCTGTGGCACGGCCGCGTAGTGGTCCAGGAACGCCTGGAGGTGACAGAGCTGGGACAGGCTGCTGTCGCCCGCCACGGAACCGGAGAGACCGGGCATGAACAGGAAGACGAGGACGTTCGCGGCGATCAGCGCGTATGTCACCCAGGGGGTGCGGCGCACGGGGTTCACGTCATGGACGGGGATGACCACAAGGAAGTAGTGCCCCGGATGTGGGCCGCGAATCGGTGAACGCCGCCGTCATCGGGTGCGTATGTCTCCTCAACCGCCCGCGGCACGGGGAAGGCGGGTCGCGGGGACGACGTGAGGAACAGGCGATGAACGACCGAGTTACTCCTCCTATGCACGCCACGCCCGACGGCGAGGCGGAGATCTCGCTGGTGCTGCGACTGCCCTGGGAGGACGTGGCACGGCTCGGCCAGGACGCGGGGCGGCTGGCCGCGCAGATGCAGCGGCCGGTGACCCTCGACGAGGCGGTGAGCCACCGGCTCAGGTCGGCCCGGTCGGCGGCCCACGCGAAGCCGGCGGGGGAGCAGCCGGCGCCCATGACCAGCAGTGCCTCCGTGTCGTCGCTGCCGTCGAGGCCGCCGGCCGACCAGGCGCGGCAGGCGATCGAGAGGATCAACGGGACCGCGTAGGGGTCGTTTCAGGAGGCCCGCACTTTCACGGCTGCCTTGCGGGCCGCCACCAGGACCGGGTCCCAGACGGGGGAGAACGGAGGGGCGTAGCCCAGGTCCAGGGCTGTCATCTGCTCCACCGTCATACCGGCGGTCAGGGCCACCGCGGCGATGTCGACCCGTTTGCCCGCGCCCTCCCGGCCGACGATCTGCACGCCGAGCAGCCGTCCCGTGCGGCGCTCGGCGAGCATCTTCACCGTCATGGGGGCGGCGTCGGGGTAGTAGCCCGCGCGGCTGGTCGACTCGATGGTGACCGACTCGAACCGCAGGCCCACCCTGCGGGCGTCCTTCTCCCGCAGGCCCGTACGGGCGATCTCCAGGTCGCACACTTTGCTGACCGCCGTGCCGACCACGCCCGGGAACGTGGCATAGCCGCCGCCCGCGTTGGTGCCGATGACCTGGCCGTGCTTGTTGGCGTGGGTGCCCAGTGCGATGTGCCGCAGCTGGCCCGACACCAGGTCGAGGACCTCCACGCAGTCGCCGCCCGCCCAGATGTTCTCGTGGCCGCGGACCCGCATCGCCAGGTCGGTCAGCAGGCCGCCGTGGGCGCCCAGCGGCAGCCCCGCCGCCGCGGCGAGCCCCGTCTCGGGGCGCACCCCGATGCCGAGCACCACCACGTCCGCCGGGTACTCGGCGTCCTGCGTGGCCACCGCCCGCACCCGGCCGTCGTCGCCCGTGAGGACCTTGGTGACCTCGGCGTCGTCGACCATGGTGATCCCCAGGCCCGCCATCGCCTCGTGCACCAGCCGGCCCATGTCCGGGTCGAGCGTGGACATCGGCTCCCGGCCCCGGTTGACGACCGTCACCTCGTAGCCGCGGTTGATGAGCGCCTCGGCCATCTCGACGCCGATGTAGCCCGCGCCGACCACGACCGCCCTACGGCCACGCGTCCCGGCCAGCGTGTCGATGAGCGCCTGGCCGTCGCCGAGGGTCTGCACGCCGTGCACCCCGGGCGCGTCCATGCCCGGCAGATCCGGCCTCACCGGGCGGGCACCGGTGGCGATCACGAGTTTGTCGTACGACGTCCAGGACTCGGCCCCGGAATCGACGTCACGCGCGCGGACCCGCCCCGCGGCCACGTCGATCTCGGTGACCTCGGTGCGCATCCGCAGGTCGATGTCGCGTGCCCGGTGCTCCTCGGGCGTCCGGGCGATCAGCTGGTCCCGGTCGGAGACGTCACCGCCCACCCAGTACGGGATCCCGCACGCCGAGTAGGAGGTGAAGTGGCCGCGCTCGAACGCCACGATCTCCAACTCGTCCGGGCCCTTCATCCGACGGGCCTGCGACGCCGCGGACATCCCCGCGGCGTCCCCGCCGATCACGACCAGACGCTCCGACCCACGCTTCGTACGGCTCATGCTCATACGAACACGCTACGTGGGCAGGGCATTTCAGTCCCGTGAAGCGCTCCCTCGCGGCGGCTCAGTTCTCCTCGCCGCCCTCCCGCGGGCGGGTCGGCTCGGGCGCCTGCCGGGCCGTCGGCAGCGGGCCCAGCGCTGTCGTCGCGGGCGCGGTGGCGGGGCGGTGCGGCAGCCGGGGCCGGATCAACCGCAGCCATGCCAGGACGATCAGCGCGGCCACCGCCAGGAACGGCAGCACCGCCCCGATCACCACGGCCAGCCAGCGCAGCATCGTCAGGAACGCGTCCCAGCCGCCCGCCAGCGCGTCCACGAACCCCGGGTCGTCGTCCTCGTGGGCTGCCTTCTTCACCGGCGTCTCGGACAGGGACAGGGTGATGGTCGCCAGGCTGGTGCGGTCCTTCAGGGACGACTGCTGGGCCAGCAGCGCCTCCAGGTCGGATTCCCGCCTGCTCAGCTCGCCCTCCAGCGTCACCACGTCACTGAGCTTGGTCGCCTGGTCCATCAGTTCACGCACCCGCGCCACGCTGGCACGCTGCGAGGCGATACGGCTGTCCACGTCGACGACCTGATCGGTGACGTCCTGCGCCTTCGCCGTGCGTTCGAGGAGCTTGCCGGTGCCCTGGAGCGCGTCGAGGACCGTGTCGTACCGGTCGACGGGCACCCGCAGCACCACCCGGGTGCGTTCGTGGCCGTCCTGGTCCCGGCTGGTGGACTCGTCGCCGACGTAGCCGCCCGCGTTCTCGACGGTGCCGCGTGCCTCGTCGAGGGCCTTCGGTACGTCCTTGACCCGCACGGTCAGCGACGCGGTACGGATGATGTGGCTGGTGACCTTGACGGGCGCGGTCGCCTTGGCGCCACCCGTCCCGCGGGCGTCACCGGAGCCGGCCGCGCCACCCGGTGCGGCCTCCTTCGCGTCGCTCCGCGCGGCGGGCCTGTCGGCCGCCGTGCTGCCGGCATCACCGCCGTCGGCACTGCAGCCGGTCAGCGCGAGGGCCGCGGCCAGCAGGAGAGGGGCCAGGACCTGAACGGGTCGTACGGAACGTCGTGCGCGCATGCGGGCTACCCCCGGGGGTTGTGACGACTGACGCTCCTTCGACGCCGGAGCGGGCCCAGACGTTGGAGGGGAACGGTCCCGATGCGGTCACGGTCGGGACTCGTGAAGGACACCGGCCCGGCGCCGGGGTGTCAGTGGCGTCTGAGAAGGTGGGCACATGAGCGCAACGGGTACGGGCACCGGGCATGTCATCGTCGTCGGAGCCGGGATCGCGGGGCTGGCCGCCGCCCACCGGCTGCTGCGACGGGGGACGCGGGTGACCGTGCTGGAGGCCTCGGACCGCGTCGGCGGCAAGCTGCTGCCCGGCGAGATCGCGGGCGCCCGTGTCGACTTCGGCGCCGAGTCGATGCTCGCCCGCCGCCCCGAGGCCGTCGCCCTCGCCCGCGAGGTGGGCCTGACCGACCGCCTCCAGCCGCCCGCCACCGCGACGGCCTCGCTGTGGACCCGCGGCGTCCTGCGCCCGATGCCCAAGGGCCATGTGATGGGTGTCCCCGGCACCGCCGACGCCCTGACCGGCGTGCTGTCCGACGAGGGTCTCGCCCGTATCGGGCAGGACGCCGACCTGCCCCGCACGGAGGTCGGCGAGGACGTGGCGGTCGGGGAGTACGTGGCGGCGCGGCTGGGCCGCGAGGTCGTCGACCGTCTCGTGGAGCCGCTGCTCGGCGGGGTCTACGCGGGCGACGCGTACCGCATCTCGATGCGCTCGGCCGTCCCGCAGCTCTTCCAGGCCGCGAGCACGCACGACTCCCTGACGGCGGCCGTCCGCGAGATCCAGGCGAAGGCCGCGGCGAACCAGCAGACCGGACCGGTGTTCATGGGCATCGCGGGCGGAGTCGGCTCGTTGCCGCTCGCGGTGGCCGAGTCGGTGCGCGAGCGCGGCGGTGACATCGTGACCGGGTCGCCGGTGACCGAGCTGCGCCGGGAGGCGTCCGGCGGCTGGCGGGTGGTCGCCGGTGACCGGGTCCGGCACGCCGACGCGGTGATCGTCGCCGCCCCCGCTCCGGTCGCCGCCGCTCTGCTGCGCACCGAGTCACCCGCGGCCGCCACCGAGCTCACCGCCGTCGAGTACGCCTCCATGGCGCTGGTCACCCTCGCCTACCGCCGCGCGGACGTCACCCTCCCCGAGGGCAGCGGCTTCCTCGTCCCGCCCGTCGACGGACACACCATCAAGGCGTCGACGTTCGCCTCCCAGAAGTGGGGCTGGATCGCCGAGGAGAACCCGGACCTGCTCGTCCTGCGCACCTCCGTCGGCCGGTACGGCGAGACGGCGATCCTGGAGCGCGAGGACGCCGACCTCGTCGCCGTCTCCCGGCACGACCTGCGCGAGGCGACCGGCCTGGACGCCGCTCCCGTGGAGACCCGCGTCGTCCGCTGGACCGACGGCCTGCCCCAGTACCCGGTCGGCCACCACGCGCGGGTGGCCCGGATCCGCGAACACATCGGCAAGCTGCCGGGGCTCGCCGTGTGCGGCGCCCAGTACGACGGCGTCGGCATCCCGGCCTGCATCGCGAGCGCGTACGCGGCGGTGGACCAGATCGGCGGCGACCTCAGCGCGGCGCGGGAGCTCACCGCCAACCCGGTGCAGAGTCTGCACGGCGGCGCGGGAGAATGAGAGCCATGAGCGACGACGCCCCCACCACCGAGTCCGGCAGGGTCCCGAACAAGGGCAAGCTGGCCAAGGACCTCAACGAGACCATCCGCTACACCCTCTGGTCCGTCTTCCAGCTGAAGGACGTGCTTCCCGACGACCGCGCGGGTTACGCCGACGAGGTCCAGGAGCTGTTCGACCAGCTCACCGCCAAGGACGTGACGATCCGCGGCACCTACGACGTGTCCGGTCTGCGCGCCGACGCCGACCTCATGATCTGGTGGCACGCGGAGACCAGCGACCAGCTCCAGGAGGCGTACAACCTCTTCCGCCGCACCAGGCTGGGCCGCGCCCTCACACCGGTGTGGTCGAACATGGCGCTGCACCGCCCCGCCGAGTTCAACCGCGCGCACATCCCGGCGTTCCTCGCCGACGAGTCGCCCCGCGACTACGTCAGCGTCTACCCCTTCGTGCGCTCCTACGACTGGTACCTGCTGCCCGACGAGGACCGCCGCCGGATGCTCGCCGACCACGGCAAGATGGCCCGCGGCTACCCGGACGTGCGCGCCAACACGGTCGCCTCGTTCTCCCTCGGCGACTACGAGTGGATCCTCGCCTTCGAGGCCGACGAGCTGTACCGCATCGTCGACCTCATGCGCCACCTGCGTGCCTCCGAGGCCCGGATGCACGTCCGCGAAGAGGTCCCGTTCTACACGGGCCGCCGCAAGTCGGTGGCCGACTTGGTCGCCGGGCTCGCCTGACGTGATTCCGGCTCCGGGTGCGGCGCACAGGCGGCGCGCCGCCCCGGAAGCCGCCCTTCCAGCAGGTAGGCGTCCACGTGCCCGTTGACGCACGGGTTCGGCCCGCCCGCGATCCCGTGGGTGCCCGCGTCCCGCTCCGTCACCAGCACCGACCCCGACAACCGCCGACGCAGTTCCAGCGCCCCCTCATAGGGTGCGGCGGCGTCCCGCTCGGCCGCCAGGATCAGCGTCCCCGGCACCTCACCGGGGCCGGTACGCACATCGAGGGGCCGCTGACGCGGCGCGGGCCAGTACGCGCAGGGCAGGTTCGTCCACACGTTGTCCCAGGTCTCGAAGGGCGCCACCCGCGCGAGCCGGGTGCTGTCCCGGTCCCACACCTCCCACTGGGTGGGCCAGGGCGCGTCGTTGCACTCGACGGCCGTGTACACCGCGTGCGCGTTCTCCGCGTCGGCCGCCGTCTCCGGGTACGGCTGGGCCTGCTCGATCAGCGGCTGCGGGTCGCCCTTCAGATAAGCCGACAGCGCCTGCGCGCGGTGCGGCCAGTAGTCGTCGTAGTACCCGGCCGACAGGAACGCCTCGCGCAGCTGCCCGGGGCCGACCGTCCCGCCCGCCGGCTTCACGGCCAGCTGGGCCGCGGCCTTCTCGTAGCTGCGCAGCACGTCGTCCGCCGTGTCGCCCAGCCCGTACACGTCGTCGTGCCGGGCGACCCAGTCCCGGAAGTCCTGCCAGCGGTCCTCGAACGCGGCCGACTGGTCGAGGTTGTTTCGGTACCAGATCTGCTCGGGGTCCGGGTTCACCGCCGCGTCGAACACCATCCGCCGTACGTGTGAGGGGAAGAGGGTCGCGTACACCGCCCCCAGGTAGGTGCCGTACGACGCACCCATGAACGTCAGCCTCGACTCGCCGAGCGCGGCGCGCAGGACGTCCAGGTCGCGGGCGTTGTTGAGGGAGGTGTAGTGCCGCAGCGCGTCACCGGCGCGCCGCGCGCAGTCAGCCGCGTACGCCTTCGCCCGTGCGACGCGTTCCTTCTTGTACGACTCCGAGGGATGCGTCGGCGCCTGTGTGGGCGCTTCGAGGAAGGTCTTGGGTTCCTGGCAGGACAGGGGCGCGGACCGGCCCACCCCGCGCGGGGCGTAGCCCACCAGGTCGTACGCCGCCGCGAGCCGTTTCCACTCGGGGAGCACGCCGATCAGCGGGAAGTACATGCCGGAACCGCCGGGTCCGCCCGGGTTGAAGACCAGGGAGCCCTGCCGGGGCACCCGGCGCTTGCTGTTGTTCGGGTCCTTGTGGGTGGCCGGCACCCGGCTCACGGTCAGTTCGATCTGCGGGCCGTCGGGCCGGGCGTAGTCGAGCGGCACGGACACGGTGCCGCACCGTACGGTGCCCGGCAGGTCCTCCGCGGCGGGGCAGGCGCCGAAGTCGACGCCCCTCGCCCCGGCCCGGGCGGCGGCCACCGCCGTGCCACGCAGCTCGGCCGCGCCCGGCGCCCCGGAGGCGCCGCCGGCCGGGGCCGCGGCGAGCGTGGTCAGCAGCAAGGTCGCGGCAGCCGAGTAGAGGGCGGGCGCTCGCATAGGTGTCCCTTCGGTGCACGACAGCAACAAAGGGATGTTTCGCCCGGCTGTTGGCGAAGGCAAGCACCACCCGGCCGGTGTCGGGCCCGATACCCCCGTACGCCCCCGTCGCGGCACCGCTGTGCCCGCCAGTTTCCGGCGGACGCCCGGGTCAGGAGGTCTCGGGTGCCGGTGGCGGCGGGTTGGAGGCGGGAGGCGGGAGCGGATACGTCGGGGAGGGTGACGGGGTCACCGGGACGACCGGGCCGGGGCCGGTGATCGGGCCGGGCGGGGTCGGGGAGCCGGTGACCGGGGGAGTGCTCGCGGCCGCCATGTCCCGGGCCAGGGCGTCGAAGTCGACGTACCCGGTGGCCTCCAGGACCTTGATGTGGTCCAGCACGGTCGTGTTGGCGTCGTCGGCGAGGGCACGGACGAGCGAGTTGCGGGTGGCGGCCCTTACCTGGGCGACGACTGAGAAGACCTTGCCGTGCGCCAGCCGCAGGATGTTGGCGAAATGGCGGTCGTAGTCGACGCCTTGGGCGGTGTTCAGGGTCGCGAGCCACTGCTTCTGCTGCTCGGTCGGCTCGTTGGGCAGCTCCAGGCCGAGCTGGGTGGCCACGTCCCGGACCCGCTCGTCCAGGAACGTGTGCCCCTCGACCAGGTGCGTGCCCGCCGTTCGTACGGCCTGAGTCGTGCCCTTCTGCTGCGCCTGCTGACCGGCGGGCAGCTCCCACAGGCCGGCCAGTCGGACCTTCGTGACGAAGTCCCGGTCGAGAGCGGACAGCGGCCCGTACACCGTCGACACGGTCTCGGCGTTCAGTACGTCCACGCCGGTGGCGGGCTGGTCGTCGTACGACCAGAGCGGGAAGATCAGCGCCACGAAGGTCGCGATCAGACCGACGATGATGATGCCGGTGCCGGTGAAGATGCCTCTGCCGTTGACGGGGGGACGGGGTCGCATGGTGCCTCCTGTTGCGGCACCGCACGCTAGTGGGTTTCAGGTGCGGGGTTGACATGTTACTGCGCGGTCTACGTCAACTGCCGTACGGGGGAGGAAGGTTGCATCAAGGGCGAGTCGGGATGAATGGGAGAAGGGTAGTGGGGGACGTATAGGGGCGAAGCGCCGTGAAGCGGGCGTCCTGGCTCGGATGGTTGTCAGGAGTGTTAACCCTGGCACACCTGCGGGGCCGACCCGGGGGGCCCGCGCTTAGTGGGGGAGGCCGAGTTGGCGTAGGTCGTGCGGGCCACGTGGCTGGACGGGGTCGGTCGGTCACCGGTTCGGCCGCGGGCTGTGGTCAGCGACGCAGCAGGACCCGTCGCGTGGCGCGAGCCAGCCGCGCCGTCGGGCGCTGCGAGCGCGGTGCCGGGCCCGACCGGTCCAGCCACCACTCCCGCAGGTGCCGTCGTGCCGTCGGGTCCTCCGGCTGCCCGGCGAGCAGCACCTGCTCGGCGAAGTCCAGGGCGTCGCGGCGGTAGCCGTCCGTCATCGGGTGGCCGTGGGCGTAGGCGAGGAAGGCCGGGCGGTAGCCGGGGCCGAGGATGGCCGGGAGTTCGGGGGCGACCTTCGCCACGACGTCCGCCCGCTTCCCGCCGAGCGCGCGGGCCTGGACGCCGAGGCGTACCCGGTCGAACCCCTCCGGGACGGGCGTACCGGCGACCAGCGCGGACAGCAGCGCCGTCTGTGCGAGGGCGAGCCGCTGGCGGGCGAGGTCGTCGGCCGGGGACGGCGGCGCCGGAGCCGCAGCCGGAGCCGGTGTGGTCGTCGCGTCGGCAGGCCGGGTGGCGTCGGTCCGGGATCCGGCGGGCAGCGCGCCGCCTTTCTCCAGTGCCTCCCGGATCGCCTCCAACTCCCCCTCCAGCTCGGCCGGTTCGGGGAAGTTCTCGTCGCGTTCCAGCAGGACGCCCGGCGGGCGGACCCGGGACGCGAGGTCGGTCAGGATGTCGAGGACCGGGCGGGGGACCGGGTGGGCGTGGCTGTCGTGCCAGACTCCGTCGCGTTCGAAGCCACCCGCGACATGGACGTACGCGATGGCCTCCAGGGGGAGGTCGGCCAGCGCCTCGGCCGGGTCCTCGCCGCGGTTGACGTGGTTGGTGTGCAGGTTCGCCACATCGATGAGCAGGCGCACCCCGGTGCGGTCGGCCAGTTCGTACAGGAACTGCCCCTCGGTCAGCTCCTCGCCGGGCCAGGAGATCAGGGCGGCGATGTTCTCGACGGCGAGCGGTACCGGCAGTGCGTCCTGGGCGATGCGGACGTTCTCGCACAACACGTCCAGGGCGTCGCGGGTGCGCGGTACCGGCAGCAGATGGCCCGCCTCCAGGCCGGGGGAGGCCGTCAGGGTGCCGCCCGCCCGGACGAACGCGATGTGCTCGGTGACCAGCGGTGAGCCCAGTGCCTGGGCCCGCTCGGCGAGGGCGGTCAGTCGTCCCGGGTCGGGGCGGTCGGCGCCGCCGAGGCCGAGCGAGACGCCGTGCGGGACGACGGTGACCCCGCGCTCACGCAGCCGCAGCAGGGACTGCGGCAGGTGGCCGGGGCAGGTGTTCTCCGCCACGACCTCGACCCAGTCGATGCCCGGCATGCGCTCCACGGCGTCCGCGATCTCCGGTCGCCACCCGATGCCCGTCCCCAGTCGCTCCATCGTCTCCTCCTACGCCCGGCCGCACCTTGAACCCGCTGAGTCGTCTCCCTCGAGTCGTCCCCTTCGACGCTCCTTCGGCATGACGTGGGTATGGCCCGGGCGCGCGGACTCGAACCGCTGGGCGTCCGCGTTCAGAGCAACATTTGAGGTTCGCTTCGGACCGGTCCCGAGTCGAGCGCGCCGGGCGCGGCCGGCGTCAGAAGGTACGGTCGGGACGGCCAGGGCGTTCAAACAACCCTTGGCCAACGCTCCGGCGCCCGCCCCAGCAGCCGAAGCGTCTCCGTCAGCGGTGCCGCCCCCTCCGGCACGTCCAGCGCGGCGGCGAACGCGGACCCCGGAGCGCGTGCCGCCGGGGCCGTGGGGACGAGCCGGGCGACGGCGAGCGCGGCGCCGAGTACCTCGTCCGGCAGGTCGAGGCCGGTGCCGAGGCTCGCGGCCACGTCCCAGGCGTGCACGACGTAGTCGACGAGGTGGAAGCCGATCGCGGTCCTGCCACGGAAGCTCCCCTGTTTCTTGCGAGGAGGCCACGGTGTTCACGCCGGGGAGGAATGGCATCCGGGTGTCGCGACGCGGGGCGTAGCGCTGTATCCGGTTCAGGCGCGGAGCGCCGGTACCGCTGTCGGTATTGCCGTGGTGATGCGAACGCGTGTGCCTGTGATCGCTGGTCGGGGTGGTGGGTGTGGGATCGGGGGACGTGTGTGCGGCGGTCGTACGTATGGTCCTTCGCAGGGTTCGGGGCGGCATGTCGTCCTGGCCGGGACACGGTGAGGGGGCGAGATGGCGCAGGCGGGGGTGGCTGCGGAGGGTGGGCATGCCCGGTACACCTTCCGGTTGCGCGTGTCGTCCACCGCTCGCATCGCCCTGGCGGCGGAGTGGGACCGATGCCGCTGGGTGTGGAACGAATGCGTGGCCAAGTCCAGGGCCGTGTACCTGCGCAACAAGGCGGCCGGAGCGAACCAGACGTGTGGCCCGGCGCTGCTCGACAAAATGCTGACCGAGGCCCGGAAGACAACGCCGTGGCTGCGTGAGGGCTCGTCGGTCCCTCAGCAGCAGATCATCCGCGACTTCGGCCGCTCCCGTGCCAAGGCGTGCAAGGACATCCGCGAGCGCCTGCCCATGTCGCGCCGGGCGGGGATGCCGAAGTGGAAGACCAGGCGCGAGGCGCTGCCGTCCCTCAACTACACCAAGCGCGGGTTCCGGTTGAAGGACGCCCGGCTGCACTTGGCAGGCGGCATCGTCCTGACCGTGGTGTGGTCGCGGAACCTGCCGGGGGAGCCGTCCTCGGTGCGCGTGTATCAGGACAGCCTCGGGCACTGGTACGCCTCGTTCGTCGTGCCCGCCCAGGTCCAGCCGCTGCCGGAGACGGGCCGCGTGCTTGGTGTGGACTGGGGTGTGAAGGAGACGGCGACCACCACGTCCGACGCGCACGACCTGCCGCACGCCGGATACGGCCAGAAGGCGCAGAAGAAGCTGAGCCGGTACGACCGGATGATGGCCCGCCGCAGGCCGAAGAAGGGACAACCGGCGTCGAAGGGCTATCGCGAGGCGAAGAAGCTGCGGGCGAAGGCGTACAAGAAGGTCGCCAGGCAGCGCGAGGACACCGGCCGTAAGTGGGCCAAGAAAGTGGTCCGCGACCACGACGCCATCGCTGTGGAGGACTTCCGCCCGAAGTTCCTCGCCAAAACCACCATGGCCCGCAAGGCCGCTGACGCCGCCATCGGCGCCACCAAGACGGCCCTGATCGAAATGGGCCGCAAGCACGGGCGGGACATCCGTCTTGTACACCCCGCGCACACCACGATGGACTGCGCGCACTGCGATGCGAGAGCCAAGCATCGCTCCCCCACTGCCTCAAGGGCGTGGGGGGACCCCCAGCCGCTGGGTGAGCGCACCTACACCTGCACCGCATGCGGAAGCGTGTCCCCGCGGGACAAGAACTCCGCACGCGTGATGCTCGTCCGGGCTGGTCTCAACCCGGCTGGTGCCGAGGGCGGAAGACCTCCTGGAGCGCTGCTCCAGGAGGCGGCCTGAGCCAGGAATCACCTCCCTTCAGGGAGGTGAGGATTCAACGCAACGCCGGATGGTCCGCGACGACCGTGCAGGACCCGGGCGCGATCTCGGTGAACCCGGCGTCCCGCACCAACGGCAGCCCGCTCGTGGTCAGTTCACCCCAGCGGCCAGGGTCCGCGGCCCGTACGGCGAGGGGGAACCCCGCGTCCCGCCACCCGGCCCGCTCCTCCTGCGACAGGTCCCACCACGCGAGTTGGGCCCCGTGACCGGCCTGCGCCATCGCCTTCCCGGCCGACATGTCCAGCTCCGGGTTCA
This sequence comes from Streptomyces sp. NPDC005263, assembly GCF_042872365.1. Classification (NCBI taxonomy): domain Bacteria; kingdom Bacillati; phylum Actinomycetota; class Actinomycetes; order Kitasatosporales; family Streptomycetaceae; genus Streptomyces; species Streptomyces sp. NPDC005263. The sequence goes on from NZ_JBIAKJ010000006.1 coordinate 355,482, forward strand.
GCCAGAGCACGGGCCCCGACGGGTCCGCGGCCACCGGCGGCTCCGGATCGTCCAGGTCGGTGCCGGACACCTGGAGCCGGGCCAGGTCCTTGGGCCACCCGTCGAGCGGCACCGGCGGGAAGACCCGCACCTCCGCCGACTTCCCGGCCACGGTGATCCCGGGCAACGCCACCGCCCGCCGCCACTCGGCCCCCCGGGCCCGCCGCACCACCTTGCGGATCCGCGCGTCCTGCCAGTCCCGCATCGCCCGCGCCCACTCGCCCTCGCCGACCGACCGCTCGTCGGCCAGCATCAGGAGCACGGCCCGGGCCGCGGTCTCCAGGGCGTCGGTACGGGCCGGAGGAGCGTCCCGCTCGATGCGGACGACCAGCGGCAGCACGAACTGCGGCGCTTGGTCCCGTGCGCTGGGGTCGGACCGGAAAGGGCTGTCGTCGCTCGACGTCGCATCTTCACTCACGGAACCAGTCTGCCAACCGCCGGCGCGCGCGACATGATGTCCCCCATGCAGAACGCGTTACGGCTGGAGAACGTGGGCCGCCGCTACGGCCTGAGCGGTTCCTGGGTGCTGCGCGGCATCGACCTGACCCTCGCCCCGGGCGAACTCGTACGGATCGAGGGAACCAACGGCACCGGCAAGTCCACCCTGCTGCGCCTCCTGGCGAGGATCGACGCCCCCACCACGGGCCGCGTCACCGGCCGCCCCCGAACGGCCTACGTGCCCGAACGCTTCCCGTCGGCCCTGCCCTTCACTCCGTCCGGCTACCTCACCCACCTCGGCACCGTGCACGGCCTGAGCCGCACCGCCGCCGCACGGGCCGCCGACGAGTGGCTCGACCGGTTCGGCGCGGCAGCCTACGCCCGCACCCCGATGCCCCACCTGTCGAAGGGCAGCAGCCAGAAGGTCGCCGTAGCCCAGGCCCTGCTCGCCGAACCCGAACTGCTCGTCCTCGACGAGGCGTGGACCGGACTGGACACCGACGCCCGGGCCGAACTGGAGCGGGCCGTGGCCGAACGCACCGCCGCCGGCGGGGCCGTGGTGTTCGTCGACCATGACCCGCGCCGCCTGGCGGGCGTGCCCGACGCCGCATACCACGTCCACGACGGCACCCTCGAACGCCGTACGGAACAGGCGACGTCGCCGTCCGGTCCGCAGGTCGTCGTCGAAGCGCAAGGCCCGCCCGGCGCACAGCTCCCCGCCGTCACGGTCACGTCCGCCGAGGAGACCGTCCCGGGCACCTACCGCCTCAGCGTCCCCGCGTCCCACTCGGACGTGCTGCTCCGGCACCTGCTCACGGCCCACCCGCCGTGGCACGTGCGCGCCGTGACCCGCGCCGACGCCCCCACCGACGCCCACCCCCACGGCCAGGAAGACCCCAGGTGACCGCCCTCCTCCGCTACCAGGCCGCCCTCCTCGTCCGCTCCCAGCGGTGGCTGCCGCCCTTCATCCTGTACGCCGCGTTCCTGGGCGTGGGGGTGCAGGGCGGCCAGCCGGTACTCGACTCCCTCGGGTACACGGCCGCCGCGCTGCTGCCCGTCGCCGCCTGGCTGGTGCGGATCTGCGTCACGGGCGAGCCGGTGGCGGCCGGCCACTGCGTGGCCGCGGCGACCGGGCCCGGGCGGGCGCACCTGGGCCGGCTGCTGGTGGCGCTGGGAGCGTCGGCACTGCTCGGCGCGGTCGCGACGGTGATCGTCACCTGGATCAGCGACCCGGCGAGCTCCGACCACCAGACCCGGGTGCCGTTGCTCCCGGCGGGCGCGGCCGGGCTGCTCGCCGCGCTGGCCTGCGCCCTGCTCGGCACGGCCGTCGGCGCGCTCACCAGCCGGCCCCTGCTGCGTTCGACCGGCCGGGCGGTCCCCGCGCTGCTGCTCGCGGCACTGCTGGCGCTGGTGGTGTCCGGCTCCCCGGCGCAGGCGGCGGTCGACGGCCTGGTCACCGGCTCCCGCTCCGGCACCGTCGAGCTGCCCCTGCTGCCGCTCGCCGGGGCCGCCCTGCTCGCGGCCGCCGCCACCGCGACGGCCTGCGCGCTCACCTCCCGCAGGTCACCCTGAGGGCACCGGAGAGCACGGGGGCGCGGGGAGCACAGGGAGCACGAGGAGCACGGAGATGAAGGGGATCACCCCGAACAGGCCGTGCGCTGCGCTTCCTGCCACTCGCACACCGGACACAGCGTGATCCCCTTGTACGACTCCGGGTACTCCGTCGGCTCCCGGCACAGCACGCATTCCGCGTACGGCGGGCCGTCAGTCAGCGGCGGCTTCCCGTCGTCGCTGATCGTGCGGTACTCCTCGCTCATGCCTCCAGCGTAGGGCGGCCGCACGCACCCCTGCCCCGCTCAGATCTCCCGCTGCTCCAACGGCCGGACCGCCGGCCCCTGGACCACCTTGCCGTCGGTGTCGAAGCGGGAGCCGTGGCAGGGGCACTCCCAGGCGCGCTCGGCGGCGTTGAAGGCGACCAGGCAGCCCAGATGGGTGCAGCGCGCGGAGAGGGCGTGCAGGTGGCCGGCCTCGTCTCGGTAGACCGCCAGCCGACCGCCCTCGGTGCGGACGACGGCGCCCTCGCCGGGCGGCAGGGCCTCGACCGGCGGCGAGGGCCGCAGCCGGTCACCGACGAAGTGGCGGGCGACCTCTGCCTGCGTCTTGAGGAACGAGGGGGCCTCGCGCACCGTCGAGCGCAGTCGGCGCGGGTCGTACAGCTCGCTCCACGCGCACTCCTCGCCCGAGATCAACGCGGTGAGCAGGCGGCCCGCCATGATCCCGCCGCTCATTCCCCAGCCGCCGAAGCCGGTGGCGACGTACGTGTGGCGGGCGCCCGGGTGCATCGGGCCGACCAGCGGGACGGTGTCCGTGGGGTCGTTGTCCTGGGTGGCCCAGGCGTGGGTGAGGGTGACGCCGGTGAAGTGCTCGGCGGCCCAGTCGGCCAGGTGCTCGAAGCGCGTGCGGGTGTCGCCGGTGCCGGGCGTGAAGTGCTCCCCGGTGACCACCAGCAGGCGCTCCCCGGCCCCGTCGGAGGGTGCCGTACGGACCGAGCGGGTGCCCTCGTCCGGTGTGATGTACATGCCCTCCGGGTCGCGGTCGGCGGCCATGGTCCCGGCGACGACCAGCTCGCGGCGCGGGGAGAGCCGGGTGAACAGCAGGGACCGGTCGAAGACCGGGTAGTGCGTGGCGACCACCACGTCCCGGGCGGTCACCCGTGCCCCCGTGTCGGTGGTCAGCCGGCACGGCTCGCCCTCCTCCAGCCCGACCACGGTGGTGTGCTCGTACACGTGCGCGCCCCGCGCCACCAGGTCCTCGGTGAGGGCCAGCAGATACTTGCGCGGATGGAACTGGGCCTGCCCGGTGACCTTCACCGCGCCCGCCACCGGGAACGGCAGCCCGGTCTCCGTCACGAACGACGCCGGAAGTCCCGCCTCGTGCGCCGCCCTCGCCTCGGCCCGCAGCTCCTGCTCACGCTCCGGGTCACGGGCGTACGTGAAGGCGCTCCGGCGCTCCCAGTCGCAGTCCACGCCGAGCTCGTCCGCGATCTCCGCGGCCCGCTCGACCGCCTCGGTCTGCGAGCGGGCGTACAACCGGGCCCCCTCGGGGCCGCGGGTGCGCCGCAGCTTGTCGTAGATCAGGGTGTGCAGGGCGGTGAGTTTGGCGGTGGTGTGCCCGGTGACGCCGGCCGCGACCCGGTCGGCCTCCAGCACCGCCACCTGCCGGCCGGCCCGCGCGAGCTCCCACGCCGTGCTCAGCCCCGCGATCCCGGCGCCGATGACCGCCACGTCCACCGTGAGATCGTCGACCAGTGCCGGGCGCTCCGGGCCGGGCGCGGTCCGGAGCCAGTACGAGCCGCTGACATGCGGGTTCTCGGTCATGCGGGCCGAGTACCCCGTCCGCGCCGGTTCACCGTGCGAGCAGCCGCCGACGGCACGCCTCAATGTCGAAGTCGGCCTTCGGGTACTGCGGGTCCAGCGCCCCGAGGTGCTCCAGGAGCAGCCGTCCCACCGCCCAGTTCCGGTACCACTTGCGGTCCGACGGGATCACGTACCAGGGGGCGTACGACGTCGAGCAGCGCTCCAGCGCGATGCCGTACGCCTCCTGGAACGCCGGCCACAGCGCCCGGTCGTCGATGTCGGACGGGCTGAACTTCCAGTGCTTGTCCGGCCGGTCCAGGCGTTTGAGCAGGCGGTCGCGCTGTTCCTCGAAGGAGATGTGGAGGAAGCACTTGATGAGGGTGGTGCCGTCGTCGGTGAGGGACTTCTCGAAGGCGTTGATCTCGTCGTAGCGGCGCTCGATCTCGTCGCGCGGGGCGAGCTCGCGGACCCGGGCGACCAGCACGTCCTCGTAGTGTGAGCGATCGAAGATGCCCAGCTCACCGGGGTGCGGGAGGGACTTCTCGACGCGCCACAGGAAGTGGTGCGCGCGTTCCTCGGGGGTGGGGGCCTTGAACGCCCGGACCCGGCAGCCGGACGGGTTGCAGAACCCGATGACGTGCTTGATCGTGCCGCCCTTGCCACTGGTGTCCATGCCCTGCAGGACCAGCAGCACCCGGCGCCGGTCGCCGGCCGTGCTCGCCGCGAACAGGCGTTCCTGCAGGTCGGCGAGGTGTTCACCGATCCTGGTGGTGTCCGAGAGGCCCGCGACCTTGCTCCCGGGGCCGAGCGGGACGGAGCGGGTGCCGAAGGAGGACAGATCGACCGGCTCGCCGCCCGGTACCCGCAGCAGCCCGCTCAGATCGGCCTTGTCCTCCTTCTCGGACTTCCGCTTGGCGTTCTTCCCGGCCACGGGGCACTCCCTTCCCGTCCGGCTACTTACGCCACGGTCCGGTCACCGCGAACGTCGTTCCGGGCGTGTAGCAGTTCACGTACATCGTCTTGCCGTCCGGGGAGAAGGTCACTCCCGCGAACTCGCCCCATTCCGGCTCCTGTGGAGTGCCCAGGTTCTGGCGGTTGCGGGCCATGGCGTACACCTCGCCGCGCCGGGTGACGCCGAAGACGTGCTGGGCGCCGTTGCCGTCCTCGCAGACCATCAGGCCGCCGCTGGGGGCGAGACAGATGTTGTCCGGGGACTCGCCCGGCAGCTGTACGTCGGTGTCCGGGCCGAAGACGATCACCAGGGTCAGGCGGCGCGCCGACGGGTCGTAACGCCAGATCTGCCCGAAGTGGTCGGCCGCCGAACCCTCCGCGCTGTGCGCGAAGGAGGACACGAAGTAGACGTTCCTGCCGCCCCAGTAGCAGCCCTCCAGCTTCTGCGCGTGCGTGATGCCCTTCGGGCCGAAGTCCTGGAGACGGACCGGGGTGCCGACGGCGAGCGGGTCCGGCACGTCGACCCACTCGACGCCCCCGAAGGAGGCGCCGGTCTCCTGGATCGAGGACAGGTCCGGTACGCCGGGCACCCGCATCGCCTGGAGCCGGCCGCCGACGCGCAGCGATCCGAGGCCGCCCAGCGGCTTCTCGGGCAGGAAGCGGTAGAAGAGCCCGAAGGGCTTGAGGAAGGCGTCCTCGGTCTCGTAGACGACGCCGCGCTTCGGGTCGACGGCGATGGCCTCGTGCTGGAAGCGGCCCATCGCGGTCAGCGGGACCGCGCCTGAGCGGTGCGGGTCGACGGGGTCCACCTCGAAGATGAAGCCGTGGTCCTTGGTGTAGCCGTTGGTGCCGGCCTTGTCCTCGGTTTCCTCGCAGGTCAGCCAGGTGCCCCACGGGGTGGGCCCGCCCGCGCAGTTGACCGCCGTACCGGCGATGGCGACCCGCTCGGACAGCACGTCACCGCGGGCGTCCAGGGTGAGGGCCGTACAGCCGCCCTTGCCGGCCGGATCGTAGGTGAGGCCCTCGATGGTGGGGACGGCGAGCGTGGCGGTGGTGCGGTTCTCGTGGTTGCGGACCAGGTGGACGCGGCCGTGTCTGCCGGGGAAGGCCGACATGCCGTCGTGGTGGGAGGGGACCTTGCCCTCGCCGGAGCGCAGCGGGTCGCCCTCGCGGGACAGGACCCGGTAGTGGAACCCCTTCGGCAGATCGAGCAGGCCCTTCGGGTCGGGGACGAGGGGCCCGTAGCCGGTGTGGCCGAGGGACTGCGCGGCGGCGGTGCCCGCGAAGAGTTCGGGGAGGGCTCCGGTGAAGGCGATGCCCATTCCCAGGGCGCCGGACCGGGCAAGGACGTGACGTCGTGTTGCGGACATGGCGGTGCGACCTTCCTGCTGGCGGACAGGAACTGTGACGCCGCTGTGTCTATCACCTGGGTCGGGCCGCGGGAACCACGCGCGTGGCGTGTCACTGCTCGGCGGGGTGGTCCTGCGCCCTTTCGAGGAAACGCAGCAGTTCCACCGGGAAGGGCAGGACCAGCGTGGAGTTCTTCTCGGCGGCGACCGCCACGATCGTCTGCAACAGCCGCAGCTGGAGCGCCGAGGGGGTGTCCTCCATCTGCTGGGCGGCCTCGGCGAGCTTCTTGGAGGCCTGGAGTTCGGCGTCCGCGTTGATGATCCGGGCCCGCCGCTCACGGTCCGCCTCGGCCTGCCGGGCCATGGAACGCTTCATGGTGTCCGGCAACGAGACGTCCTTGATCTCCACCCGGTCGATCTGCACACCCCAGCCCACGGCCGGACTGTCGATCATCAGCTCCAGGCCCTGGTTGAGCTTCTCGCGGTCGGACAGCAGGTCGTCGAGATCGCTCTTGCCGATGATCGAACGCAGCGAGGTCTGCGCCATCTGCGAGACGGCGAACCGGTAGTCCTCGACCTGGACGAGGGCGTTCGCCGCGTCGACCACCTTGAAGTACACGACGGCGTCCACCCGCACGGTCACGTTGTCGCGGGTGATGCCCTCCTGGCCAGGCACCGGCATCGTGACGATCTGCATGTTCACCTTGTGCAGGTGGTCCACGAACGGCACCACCGTGGTGAATCCGGGCGTCCGCACATCACCGGCGAGCCGTCCCAGCCGGAAGACCACGCCCCGTTCGTACTGCTTGACGACCCGCGCCGCCGAGGCCATGTACACCAACCCGGCGACACCGGCGGCCACGGCCGCCGCCACAAGATCCTGGAGCATCCCGACCTCCTCGGGAAGAGGCCCGCTATGTCTGCTCCTGTAACGATATGCCCGGTGCCTGGTCCAGGGCTACGACAGACCTCGGACCAGGCACCGGTGCGACTACGGGGCGGTGGCCCTCGCCGGTTCCATGACCGGCTCCGCCACCGACTTCCTCATCTACGACGCCGTGGTGACTTTCATCGGCTCGGGCTCCGTGACCCGGACCGGTTCCGTACCGACCGCGCTGTGCCGTTCGGCCCAGTTCTCCAGTGCCGTACGGCAGGCGTGGTCCAGGTGGTGCAGCCCGGTCAGGTCGAGCTCGACCGGGCGGTCCTGGGGCTGGGCCTCCAGGCTGTCGAGGATCTTCGGCAGCCTCAGGAAGGTCGCGTTGCCGGACAGGTACACCCGGACGGGGCCGGCGCCCTTGTCGACGACCTCCATCTTGAGGTGCGAGGCCTCCCAGGCGGTCTTGACGACGGACAGCGCCAGACCGATCAGCACGCCCTCGAACATGTTCACCGCGACGATGGACACGGCCGTGACCATCAGGATCAGCGCCTCGCCACGGTGGTCCCGCCACAGCGACACGATCCCCCGGAAGGGGATCAGCTTCCAGCCCGCGTGCACCAGGATGCCGGCCAGCGCGGGCAGCGGGATCAGCGCCAGGGCCGACGGCAGCAGCACCGCGAACAGCACCAGCCACACACCGTGCATCACCCGGGACGCCTTGGTCTTGGCGCCCGCCTGGACGTTGGCGGAGCTGCGCACGATGACCGCGGTCATCGGCAGCGCGCCGAGCGCGCCGCACACCGCGTTGCCCGCGCCCTGAGCCATGAGCTCCTTGTCGTACTCGGTGCGCGGACCGTCGTGCAGCCGGTCCACCGCGGCCGCGCTGAACAGGCTCTCGGCGGAGGCGATCAGGGTGAAGGCGATGATCGTGCCGAAGATGGCCGGGCTCGCCAGCTCGCCGAAGGCGTCCATGCCGGGCGGCTGGATGGAGTCCAGCAGGCCGTTCACCTCGACGGTGGCGATCGGCAGACCGAACACCTGCGTGACCGCGGTGGCCAGGACGACCGCGGCGAGCGCGCCGGGCACCGTCCGCACCTGCTTCGGCAGCCGCTTCCACAGCACCATCACCGCGATCGTGCCCGCGCCGACCGCGAGCGAGGTGAGCGCCACGGTGCTGCCGAGCGCGTCCACCGCGGCCCCGGGCAGCCCCAGGATCTTGTCGAGGCCGGAGGTGGGCGCCTTCAGGCCCGCCGCCGAGTACAGCTGGCCGGCGATGAGCACGAGGCCGATACCGGCCAGCATGCCCTCGACGACCGAGACGGATATCGCCCGGAACCAGCGACCCAGCTTCAGGGCGCCCATGGCGAGCTGGAGCAGGCCGGTGGCCAGCACGATCACACCGAGTGCGGGCAGTCCGAACTCGCTCACCGCCTCGAACACGAGCACGGTCAGACCCGCCGCCGGTCCCGAGACCTGGAGGCTGCTGCCCCGCATGAGGCCGGTGACGATACCGCCGACGATGCCGGTGACGAGCCCGAGCTCGGCCGGCACCCCGGAGGCGACGGCCACGCCGACGCACAGCGGCAGCGCGACCAGGAAGACGACGAGGGAGGCGGCGAAGTCCTGCCGCAGATGAGGGAACTTGCTTCGGTTCTCCACGGCGGCCCTCACAGTGCGCGGTAGGTGTCGGAGGAAACGTCGTGCGTCAGCACCGACCCGGTGTGCACCTCGTAGTACCAGGCGTGCAAGGTGAGTTGGTCCTCCGCCAGCTTCTTGTCGATGAACGGGTACGAACGCAGCCGCAGTACCTGCGCCAGGACGTGGTTCTGCACGCCCTCGGCCACGCACGGGTCCTCGACGGCGCCCGTCGGGCACGGTGTGGCCTGGGTGAGCCACTCACGCACGGCCGGTACGGCGGTCAGGTCGTCGCCGCGGACCAGGGCGCCGACGGCGCCGCAGTGCGAGTGGCCGCAGACCACGATGTCGCGGACCCCCAGCACCTCCACGGCGTACTCGATGGTGGCCGCCTCGCTGGTGGGGTGCTCGGAGGCGTACGGGGGGACGATGTTGCCCGCGGTGCGCAGCTCGAAGAGCTCGCCGGGACGGGCGCCCGTGATCAGTGCCGGGACGACCCGGGAATCCGAGCAGGTGATGAACAGGACCTGCGGTGACTGGCCTTCGGCCAGCTTGGCGAACTCCTCAGGGCGCTGTCCGAACGTGCGGGCGTTGTCGATGAGGGGCTGCATATGTGGTGACTCCTCCTGGCGCGCCTGAGGCGCGTCGGGCTTACATGACAGAGGTGGGGGGAACGACTGCTCTGCTGTCAGCAGCGGAAGACCTGGAGTGTGGCCGGGGAGTGCGCTGCTGGGGGTCTTGACAGGCGGAACGCGCCGGCCCGCACCTGTTCGCGCGGGTCCGCCCGGTCCTGGACCGGCATCGGGCGCTCGGGCCCCGACGGGGCGAAGTCGACGGCGCGATGCCGGTCGCGGGTGTGCAGCGGACCGGCCGGGCCTCCCGTGGGACCGCAGTGGTGGTGCGTGGCGATCTCGTCGCGCAGTGACTTCCCGAGGAGCTTGACCCCGGGCTGGGCTTTGGCCACTGCTTGACGGGTCGTATGCGCGGATGCGAAGGAAACGGTGGGAGCGAAGAACTGGAGAGCCAGGAGGGTGGCGGCGACGAGGGCCAACGCGACGCGTACCGGCCTACCTCGGAACATGTGCCCCCCTCCAGGTGAGTCGCGACTCCGGCTCAGCCCTAGTCCGGACCAACGGTTGGTCAATGGCTGGTCAAGAAACACATTAACCCTGCAAAGTCATTTGCAGGGTTAACTTAACGTTACGAGCTGAAGAGAGGCTGAAGCGCGCTGTATCGGTGGCGCGAACCGCCTCTTGATCTTGGTGAATCGTTCGAGTAGGGGCCGCGAGTTCGACCGGCGAGACCGGTGAGTCCGGTGAGATCCGGTGAGGTCAGCTCGGCTCGACGAGTCCCTCGGCGTCCCGCGCCAGAGCGGTCAGGCGGGAGATCGCGCGGAAGTACTTCTTGCGGTAGCCGCCGTTCAGCATCTCCTCGCTGAACAGCCGGTCGAAGGGCGCGCCCGAGGCCAGGACCGGGACTTCACGGTCGTAGAGCCGGTCCGCGAGGACGACGAGCCTGAGGGCCGTCGACTGGTCGGGCACCGCCTGGACGTCGGTGAGGCAGACCGCCCGCAGGTCGTCGGTCAGGGCGCCGTAGCGGCTGGGGTGGACGCGGGCGAGGTGCTCAAGCAACTGCGGGAAGGCGTCCAGTGAGGCACCCGGCGTGGTCCGCGCGGCCCGGGTGACCTGCTCCTCGCTGTGCGGCGCCGGGGCCTTGGGCAGGCCGCGGTGGCGGTAGTCCTCGCCGTCGATGCGCAGCGCGCGGAAGTGCGCGGACAGGCCCTGTATCTCCCGCAGGAAGTCGGCGGCGGCGAAGCGGCCCTCGCCGAGCTTGCCCGGCAGGGTGTTGGAGGTGGCGGCGAGCGCGACACCCGCGTCGACCAGCTTGCCGAGCAGGGTCGAGACGAGGACGGTGTCGCCGGGGTCGTCCAGCTCGAACTCGTCGATGCACAGCAGACGGTGCCCGGAGAGAGTCTGGACGGTCTTCTGGAAGCCGAGGGCGCCGACGAGGTTGGTGAGCTCGACGAACGTGCCGAACGCCTTGAGCGCGGGCTCGGCCGGGGTCGCGTGCCAGAGGGAGGCCAGCAGGTGCGTCTTGCCGACGCCGTACCCGCCGTCGAGGTAGACGCCGCGGGGGCCCGCCGGGGTGCTGGGTGCCTTGGCCCTGCCGAAGCCCCTGCCGAGGCCGAGGAAACCGCCGCGCCGGCCGGCGCCGGTCGCGTGCGCGCCGCCGAGCCCGGCGGCGAAGGACTCCAGGACCCCTACCGCCTCCGTCTGGCTCGGCTGGTTCGGGTCCGGGATGTACGTGCTGAAGCGCACCGAGTCGAACCGCGGCGGCGGCACCATCTCGGCGACCAGTCGATCCGCGGGGACATGCGGCTCACGGGCGCACAGGGACAGCGGGGCGGCGTCGGCCATGGGGCCGAATCCGGACGCGGCGGGGGTGGTAGACACGGTCACCCATGCTAGGCCCTGCGTGGCCCTTCCCGTCTGCCGCCCGACGCCATGCTCGGGTCCGGCCCGTCCTCGCCGGGGCTGCCGGAACGGCGGGATTTCCGGAAGTGAGGTTTCCCGTACGCGTGGAACACTTCACGGCATGCGACGCCTGTTCCCTGTGACCGACGAGACAGCCGAGACGGTGGCCCAGACGCGCGGGGAGGGGGAGTGGAGCCTCGCCGAGCTGGCCGAGGCCTACGCCTACCCCGAGCCGGAAGCCGGGGCCGGGGCCGGTGGGCCGGGTTCCTGGCTGCGGGCCAACATGGTGTCCACGCTCGACGGGGCCGCTCAGCACGACGGACGTTCGCAGCCCATCTCCAGCGCGGCCGACATGCGGATCTTCGGCACCCTGCGGGCCCTCGCGGACGTGGTCGTCGTCGGTGCGGAAACGGTACGCCAGGAGGGGTACCGCCCGGCACGCGCGCGCGAGGAGTTCAGCGCTGCCCGGGAGGCCGCCGGGCAGGGCCCGGTGCCGGCGATCGCGGTGGTCAGCGCGAGCCTGGACCTGGACTTCTCGCTCCCGCTGTTCACCTCGCCCCTGGTGCCCACCCTGATCCTCACGGGCGCCGCCGCCGCCCCGGACCGGATCGCCGCCGCCGAGAAGGCCGGCGCCCGGGTGGTGACCGCCGGGGACGGAGTCGGCGTGGAACCCGCCCGTGCCGTCCGGGCACTTGCCGAACTCGGTCTGACCCGGCAGCTCACCGAGGGCGGCCCACGGCTGCTCGGTCAGCTGGTGACCGCCGGGGTGCTCGACGAACTGTGCCTGACCGTGGCCCCGATGCTCACCGCGGGGGACGCGCAGCGCATCGCCGGGGGGCCCACGGTCAGGGTGCCGCAGCGGTTCGCCCTGGTCTCCCTGCTGGAGGAGGAGGGATTCCTGTTCAGCCGGTACCGCCGGACCTGAGCCCGGTCCGGCCGTGTGTGCGGCTTGTCCGGGAATGCCGCGACTGGTACCACTGGCACCGGCATCGCCGAAATATTCCGATCCGATTGAATCCCGACGGGCAGACTGAATCCGGCAGTACCCGTGCGATCACGGGGCAGGATGGTTTCCGCAGGGGCTGGCAGGCCGACGGAGGACAGAAGACCCGCCGGGTCTTCGAAGGAGAAGGGGCGTCTGGTGTTCACAAGCGTTTTGATGATCGAGAAGGCCCTGACGTCCGCCGACGTGGAGTTCGTCACCACCTTGCACGGTGATGAGCAGGTCGCCTTCCAGGTGCTGCTGCAGCCCCGCGGCGACCAGGCGGACCGGCTGCTGCGGGCCATCGACGACGTCGCGCTCGGCGAGCTCGACGACGCCGCCCGGGAGCGGGAGACGCCGGAGGGGCAGGACGCGAGGGGCCCGGCGGAGCAGGCGCTCGACGTGTCCCTGCGGGCCCTGCGGGCGACCGGCAGCGAGGCGGACGGGCGACTGATCGAGGACCACCCGCTGGACGCGTTGAAGTCCCTCGTGGAGCAGGTCGGCGCGGACGAGGTCATCGTCCTGACCGACCCCCACTACGTCGAGGAGTTCTTCCACCGGGACTGGGCGTCGCGGGCGCGCCACAAGGTGGGAGTGCCGGTGCTGAAGCTCTTCTCCCACAGCAAGGCCTAGGGGGTGTCCGCAAAGTCCCGCCTGCCCTGCGACGCCCGGCACGCACTCTCGCCGCACCGGGCGAACACCCGAGTACGACCAGTACGCGGGCGTCCGCCCGGCACGCCGAGAGCACGCACCGGACGCCGCAGGGCCCGCCCTTCGGGCGGACGACGCGACTTTGCGGACACCCCCTAGCCGTTCGGGAGCCGGCCCGTCCTGGCTGGTCGCGCGGTTCCCTGGCGCCCCTGGCTCGGCCGCGGCCTCCGTGCGCAATAAGGTGGGGCCTCACCCGTCGTATCGCACCCCTGGGAGAAACGCACATGGCACCCGGCCTCCCCACCGCCATGGACCGACCGCACTTCATCGGCATCGGCGGCGCCGGGATGTCGGGGATCGCGAAGATCCTCGCGCAGCGCGGGGCCCATGTCGCGGGCAGCGACGCCAAGGAGACCGGGACCGCCGAGGCGCTGCGGGCGCTGGGTGTGACCGTGCACATCGGGCACGCGGCCGGGCATCTGGCCGACGACGCCACCTGTGTCGTCGTCTCCTCGGCGATCCGGGCCGACAACCCGGAGCTGGCCCGGGCGGCCGAGCTGGGCATCCCGGTGGTCCACCGCGCGGACGCCCTCGCCCGCCTGATGGACGGCCTGCGTCCGATCGCGGTCGCCGGAACCCACGGCAAGACCACCACCACGTCCATGCTCGCCGTGTCGCTGACCGAGCTGGGCCTTCAGCCGTCGTACGCGATCGGCGGGGACCTGGACGTCCCCGGGTCCAACGCCCGGCACGGCGACGGCCAGATCTTCGTCGCCGAGGCGGACGAATCCGACCGCAGCTTCCACAAGTACGCCCCCGAGGTCGCGATCGTCCTCAACGTCGAGCTCGACCACCACGCGAACTACGCGTCGATGGACGAGATCTACGAGTCCTTCGAGACGTTCGCCGGCCGGGTCACCGCGGGCGGCACGCTGGTGATCGCGGCGGACCAGGACGGCGCGCGCGAGCTGACGCGGCGCGTGCCGGCCGGTGACCTGCGGGTGGTGACGTACGGCGAGTCCGAGGACGCGGACGTACGGATCCTGTCCGTGACGGCGCAGGGGCTGAAGAGCGAGGTCGTCGTCCTGCTGGACGGCGAGCAGTACACCTTCACGGTCTCGGTGCCCGGCCGGCACTACGCGCACAACGCGGTGGCCGCGTTGGCCGCCGGTGTGGCCCTGGGTATCCCGGCGGCCGAACTGGCCCCGGCGCTGGCCGCGTACACGGGCGTCAAGCGGCGCCTCCAGCTGAAGGGCGAGGAGGCGGGCGTGCAGGTCGTCGACTCCTACGCCCACCACCCGACCGAGATGACGGCGGACCTGGAGGCCATGCGCGCGGCGGCCGGGGACGCCCGCATCCTGGTCGTCTACCAGCCGCACCTGTTCTCCCGCACCCAGGAGCTGGGCAAGGAGATGGGCGAGGCGCTCGCGCTGGCCGACGCCTCGGTCGTCCTCGACATCTACCCGGCCCGCGAGGACCCGATCCCCGGGGTGACCAGCGAGCTGATCATGGCCGCCGCCCGGGCCGCGGGCGCGGATGTGACCGCCGTCCACGACAAGGGCGAGGTGCCGGAGCTGGTCGCGGGAATGGCGAAGCCCGGTGATCTCGTTCTCACCATGGGCGCCGGAGATGTGACGGACCTCGGTCCGCGGATCCTGGACCGTCTCGCCCGGAAGTGACTCGCCCAGAAGTTGCTCGCACAGAGGACCAGAGGAAAAGGGGTTGGCCGACATGTCGTACAGCGTCGAGAAGCCGGACGAGCAGTGGCGCGCGGAGCTGACCCCGTCGGAGTACGCCGTGCTGCGTCAGGCGGCGACCGAGCCCGCCTTCACGGGTGAGTACACCGACACCAAGACCCAGGGCGTCTACTCCTGTCGTGCGTGCGGTGCCGAGCTGTTCACCTCCACCACGAAGTTCGAGTCGCACTGCGGCTGGCCGTCCTTCTACGACCCGAAGGACACCGACGCGGTGGAGCTGATCCAGGACACGTCCCACGGGATGGTGCGGACCGAGGTGCGGTGCGCGCGCTGCGGATCACACCTCGGGCACGTGTTCGAGGGGGAGGGGTATCCGACCCCGACCGACCAGCGGTACTGCATCAACAGCATCTCGCTGCGGCTGACGTCCGACGAGGGCTGAGCCGGCCGCGCAGCCGGTCGAAGCGGAACGGGGCCAGGTCCTCGGGGCGGCGGCCGGTGCGGACGAACTCGGCCAGCCGGTGGCCGGTGACCGGCCCCAGGGTGACACCCAGCATGCCGTGTCCGGTGGCCGCGAAAACGTTGTCGTGGCCCGGCACCCGGTCGATGACCGGGAGCCCGTCCGGCAGGAAGGGCCGGCCGCCGACCCAGGGATCGCGGATCAGGCCCACCAGGTCGTCCGGGTCGTCGAACCAGGGGCCCAGGTAGTGCCGACTGGCGAGGGCCACGGCCACCACCCGGCGCCAGTCGAGGCGGTTGTTGTTGCCGCTGAGCTCCATCGTCCCGCCGATCCGGGTGGTCGCGCCGATCGGTGACGCGACCGCCCGGCGTTCCCCGAAGTACAGGGTGTGCCGGGGCGCCGGGGTCAGGTCGACCGAGAAGCTGTAGCCCTTGCCCGCCTGCAGCGGCAGCGGGGCGCCCAGGTCGCCCAGCAACCCCGCGGAACGCACCCCGGCCGCGACGACCACGGCCGTACAGGCGATCTCGCCCTGAGTGGTCCGCACCGCGGTCACCCGTCCCGCCGAGGACCGGAACCCGGTGACGTCCGCCTGCTCGCGGATCTTCACCCCGCTCGCGGCGAGGGACTCCCCGAGCCCTCGGGCGAACGCCTCCGGGTCCACCACGCCCTCACCCTCGACGAGGTACGCCGCGCGCACCCCGCTCGACAGGGCGTCGTCCAGCAGCCGGGCCCCCTCGCCGGTGACGACGTCGTCGGGCATCGGGTAGCGGCCGTCCGCCATCTCCCGCTGGAGGGCGAGGTGGTGGCGGGCCTCGGCCGCGGACAGGAAGGCGTGCACCATCCCGGGACGCGTCAGGGTGGTCTCCACACCCGCCTCGCGCAGGCCGTCGAAGAGATCGAAGGTGGTGCGGTTCAACTCGGCGATCGCCGAACAGCCGCGCCGGAAGGTCTCCGGGGTGCTGCTGCGCCAGAACCGCCACAGCCACCGTACGAAGGCAGGGTCGGGCAGCGGACGCAGATACAGCGGCGAGTCCGGGCGCCCCAGTGAGCGCAGCGCGTAGCGCACAACACCCGGTGCGGGGACGGGCGTGGAGTGGCTGAGGCAGATCCAGCCCGCGTTGCCCCGGGACACCCCGGAGCCCAGTCCACGCCGTTCGACGATCTCGACCGGCAGCCCGGCCGCCGCCAGGTAGTACGCCGTGCACAGGCCCACCACACCGCCCCCCACCACCACGACGCTTCCGGCGCCCGGCGCCGCGCTCATGACGTGGATCCGAACGCGGCGAGGAACTCCCGGGTGCGGGCCCGGGCGGGGTTGTCGATGACGTCCCGTGGCCTGCCCTCCTCCACGATCCGCCCGCCGTCAACGAAGACGACGTGGTCGGACACCTCCCGGGCGAAGGGGAGTTCGTGGGTGACCAGCAGCATCGTCATGCCGTCCGCGGCGAGTTCGCGCATCACGCTCAGCACCTCCCGGGTGGCCTCCGGGTCCAGCGAGGAGGTGGGTTCGTCGAAGAGCAGGACCTCGGGCCGCAGCGCCAGCGCCCGGGCGATGGCGACCCGCTGCTGTTCACCGCCGGAGAGCTGCTCGGGCTGGGCGAGGCCGCGGTGGGCCACGCCGACCCGGCGCAGCAGCGCCACCGCGCGCTCCAGCGCCTCCTGCTCCGGGATGCCCGCTCTGCGCTGGGCGAGGACGACGTTCTCCACCGCAGTGAGATGCGGGAACAGGTGGAAGCGCTGGAACACCATGCCGACGGTGCGGCGCAGCCGGGGCAGGTCACGGCAGACCGTCCGGCCGTCTTGGTGCACCACCTCGCCGGCCACCTCGACGGTGCCCCGGTCCGGGCGTTCCAGCAGGTTGACGCAGCGCATCAGGGTCGTCTTGCCGCCGCCGCTCTGGCCGATGACGCTCACGATGCGGCCGCGGCCGACCTCCAGATCCACGTCGTCCAGGACCACCCGGCCGTCGAAGGACTTGCGCAGGCCCTCGATGCGGACGACCGCGTCGGCGCGGGCCGGTGGTACGGCTTCCGCCGTGGTGAGGGGCTCGGTCATGCCGCCGCCTCCTTCCGCTCGATGTCCGTACCGAGGTCCGTGCCGAGGCCGGTGCCGATGTCCGTGCCGGGGTCCGCCGCGAGCAGCACGCGGGCCGCGCGCACCCTGCGTCGCCGCCACGGGGACAGGGGGACGCCCGCCCGTACCTTCCGTTCCAGCAGCAGCAGGAGCTGGGAGAGCGGATAGCACAGCGCGAAGTACAGACCGGAGATGACCAGGTACACCTCCAGGGCCCGGAACGTGGCCGAGGTGATCAGCCGCCCCTCGGACATCAGCTCGGCCGCGGAGACGGTGACGAGCAGCGAGGTGGACTTGAGCAGGTCGACCAGCATGGTGTTGGTGCCTGGCAGCGCCTGACGGACCGCCTGCGGCAGCACCACCTGGCCGAAGATGCCCGCCCGGCCGAGCCCCAGCGCCTCGCCCGCCTCGGTCTGCCCGGCGTGCACCCCGCCGATCGCGGAGCGGAAGATCTCGGAGAGGTAGGCGGCGTAGAAGACCACGAGGCTCAGACAGCCGGCCGTGAACACGTCCAGCCGGATCCCGGCCGACGCCAGGCCGAAGTACGTCAGGAAGATGATGGCCAGCAGCGGGACGTTCTTGAACACCTCGGTGTAGACGGCGGCCACGGCCCGCGCGGGCCAGGCGCGGCTCAGCCGGAGCAGCGCCACCGCGAGGCCCAGCAGCACCGCGCCGACGAAGCTGACCGCCGTGTACGAGACGGTACGGCCGAGCGCGTCGATCAGGTCGGGCCGGTAGTCGGACCAGGGGACCTGGAAGAGACCTGACATCGTCATCCCCTCACTGGCTGATGGACGGCGGAGTCCAGTCGCTCGGCCGGTCCACGCCGCGGCGTGCGGTGGCGACCTCGGCGGCGGGCTTGAGGAACTGCTCGGGGTCGCCGCCGTACTTCTTGACGAGCGTGGCCATCTCGCCGTTCTGGTACATGGCGTCGATCTGCGCGGAGATCGCCTTCTCCAGCTTGGTGTCCTGCTTGGGCAGGTAGAAGCCGGTCTGGTAGGGCTGGAAGTACTGGTAGGAGGGCTTGGCCTTGACCTGGGCGGCGGTCGGCGGCGTCAGGTACTGCGTGCTGATCTTCAGTTCCGGGCGCTGCTTCTGCGCCGCGATGATGATCAGCGGGTCGAGGAAGCCGACGTCGACGCGGCCCGCGCCGAGGTCGTCGAAGACGCCGTTGGCGTCCGGGTAGGCGTGCAGCTTCGCGCCGGGCACGTCCTGGATCGACTTGACCCACACATAGCCCTCGACCGTGCCCAGGTTCAGGCCCTTCAGGTCGTCGACGGTCTGGTACGTCTTGCCGTTGCGCACCGCCATCGCCGGGGGCGAGTAGTAGGGCGGATCGGTGAACAGGCCCTGTTTCTGCCGGTCGGCGGACCAGGCGACACCGCCGATGGTGATGTCCACCCGGCGGGACTGCACCCCGGCGAGCATGCCGGCGAAGTCGGTGACCTGTGGCTTGATCTCCAGGCCCAGCTTCTTGGCCGCGTGGGCGAGGATGTCGCCGTCCAGGCCGACGATCTTGTTTCCCTGGACGCTGGTGTAGGGCGCGTACGGCTGTACGGCGACCTTGATGACGCCGGGCGTGAGCGTGCCCAGCGAAGCGGTCCTCGCGGAGACCTTCGTCGGGGCATCGCTGTCCGAACCGCATGCGGCGACCGTGGACAGCGACAGCAGGGCGGACAGGGCGAGCGTGAGCGAGCGCGCACGGAGCATCGGCACGGGCCTTCCGTATCGGCACTGAAGGAACCCGCCGTTCTGCGCGGTGCCCTCGGCGGGGAAGTGGTGGGGCCATACGTTATGGAGGGGTTCCGTCGCACGTCACCGTTCACTTCGTACGAAGTTGTGGCCGAAATCGTTCGATCCCCTGTACGTTGCGTCCAGTCCGGCTCGCCCCGGCCCGCCTCTCGACGGGAGGAACGCTCGTGCTGAGCCCGTCACTCGCGCAGGAGATCGCGTCGGACACCTCCGCCGTCATCGGTTTCAACGTGCTGATCACCGACGCGGAGGGCCTGGTCATCGGGAGCGGTGACAGCAGCCGGGTCGGCAGCTTCCACGAGGCGTCCGTCGAGGTCATCCGTACCAAGGAGCCCGCCACCCACAACGCGTCGCAGGCTCAGGGGCTGCGCGGGGTGCGCCCCGGTGTCACCCTGCCGCTGGTCAGCGACGGGCAGGCGGTGGGGACCGTCGGCATCACCGGTACGCCCGCCCAGGTGCGGCGCTTCGGCCTGCTGGTGAAGCGCCAGACGGAGATACTGCTGCGGGAGTCGGTCATGCTGCGCTCCCGGCTGCTGGCGGAACGGGCGACCGAGAAACTGCTCGCCGACATCGCCTCGTACGATCCCCAGGTCGTCGAGGGGGACTTCCTGGTGTACCGGGCCGCCGAACTCGGCGTCGACCTGCGGCTGCGACGGGTCGCGGTGGCGTTCGAGGTGGCCGTGCCGCACGCGGCCGTCCGCCGCCCGGGCACCCCCGCCCGGGACATGACACTGGTCCGCTCGGAACTGCTGCGCACCGTCCGCGACGTCTTCGCCGACCCCCAGGACATCGTGGCCGGCACCGCTCCCGGCTGGATCGGCGTCCTGCACCGGCTCCCCGCCCGGCGTTCCACGGCCGCCCTGGTCGCCGACTGCCGACGGGTCGTCGACGTCCTCGCGGCGCAGGACGGTCTGACCGCCCGCGCCGGAATCGGTGAACCGGCCACCTCGGTGGGCGGTCTGCACGACTCGTACCAGGACGCCTGCGACGCGCTGCGTCTCGGTGCCCGGCTGACCGGCGCCGCCCCGGTCCACCTGGTCGCCGATCTGCGGGTCCACCAGGTCCTGGCGGGAGTGAACCAGTCGGCCCGCAACCGTCTGATCGAGCTCACCACGGCGGAGCTGCGCGCCCAGCCGGACTGGCCGGCGCTCCGCGACACCGTCACCGCCTGGTGCGAGAGCGGCTTCCACCTGGTCCGGGCCTCAGCGGCCCTGCACATCCACCGCAACACCGTCGTCTACCGCATGCACAAGATCGAGCAGCTCACCGGCCGCCCACTGCGCGAACACCGGACCACCATGGCCCTCTACCTCGCCTGTCTGGCGGATCAACTGGGCGCGGGCGCCGCGGCCGGCCCCCGGGGTCTCGCGCACAGGTCCTTGGGCGGGCGGAACGAGGGATCGGCGGGCGACTCCTCGGTCACCTGAGCGCGTACCGTCTCCAACTGCCGCAGCAGCGAGGTGAGATGCCCCTCGGCGGGGTCGCGGAAGAACTCCAGGACCGCGCGGTGGAAGGCGTCCCGCAGCTCCGGCGGCATCACGTCGGAGGCGTCGAAGCACAGGGCGCGGGCGTCCGAGGTGAGCACATTGTCGATCTTCCGCTCGATCGGGTTCGTGGGCTCGGGCCCGGTGCGGGTCGGGAACAGCGGACGCGCCTCCGGGGCCGCCTGCGCCCGCCACAGGGCCCGCCCGGTCGGACCCGACAGCCGTTCCACCAGCTCCTGGGCCGCCGGGTCGGCGCTGAAGACCGCGGCCATGTCGCCGGCCACCTCGTAGGTGTCGCGGTACGCGGCCCGGCCGCCGAGGAAACCGGCCGACGGCTGCACCCGGACGTCGTCACCCGCGTACACGTACCGGATGAAGGCGCTCTGGTGCTCGTAGGCGCAGCCGAAACCGGAGTTCAGCAGGCCGCGCGAGCCGTTCGGGCCGGGGATGCCCTCGTACGAGGTGATGAGGGACCGTTCGATCGACTTGGCGGTGCGCTTGCCGAGCAGCCGGGCCCAGGTCGCCCAGGCCCGCCGGACGGCCGGGTCCTGCCAGCTGAGCCTGCTGGTGGCCCACTTCGTGTAGAGCGTCGGGCCCGCCTGGTGGAGCAGGATGTCCTCGATCCAGTCGGTGCCGGGCCAGCCCGAGGTGGCCTGCGAGGCGAGGCCCACGCACCAGGCCCGGGCCGCGTCCGCGGCGCCCGGCCGGCTCCACACCAGGCTCTTCAGGTCGACCTTCAGCGGCACCCAGTAGGTTCCGCGTCTGCCGTCCACGCGCAGGGGCGGGGCCCACGGCGGGTACGCGCGCTCGGCCGTCTTCTTGGGCAGGGGACTCAGCAGGCCGCGGCGGGCGTACTCGGTGAGTTCGCCGATGCTGTTGAGGATCGCCACGTCCGGCGGGTCGTCGGCCTCCAGCTGTGAGACCAGCGTCTCGCGCAGCGACCGGGTGCCCTCGTAGGTGTACGTCCGTCCCGTCCCGTCGTCCAGCCGCTTCAGGGCCGCCTCGAAGGCCTCGCCCTCGATGCCGGTCCACGGGCCCAGGACGACGAGGGGAACGGGGGCCTTCGAGGCGCAGCCCGGCACGAGGGCCACAGTGAGCAGGCAGAGGACGGCGAGCAGGGCACGCGGGACACGGTGCGGCAGGGCTCTCATACGGCGGCTCCCGGGCGGGCCACCACGAGGTACTCGCGGCGGTACGTGTGCAGGGCGCCGCCGACGAGGGCGGCCGCGGCCAGGCCCGCCGGGAACACGAACGGTCCCACCCCGTCCAGGAAGGCGAGCCGTCCGTCGGAGAGGGAGTCGTCCATCCGGTCGGCCAGGACCTCGACGGCACGCGGGTCGGGGCTGGCGAAGGGGCGCTCCTCGGCGACCGCCTCCGTGTCGGGCGAGGTCCGCTCGGCGAGCGTGCCCGCCACCGGGAGGACGTCGTGCTGCGCCCGCTGGGCGAGCAGCGCGTCGGCGGCCAGGAGCGGCAGCGCGAGCAGGGGCAGGGCGGCGATGCCCAGCGGCACGCTCAGCCGGATCCGGAAGCGCTGCCGCAGGAAGTCCAGGGTCCGCCAGATCCCGACGGCGAACAGGGCGAGGGCGAGTGCGCCGACCACGGCGGCGGCGAGCACCCGCCCGCCCCACAGCGCCCGGCCCGCGAGCCGGTCGCGCAGTGCCCGCTCCAGACCGGACACCCGGTCCACGATCGAGGTCGCGGTCGACCCCGTCGTGGCGTCGCACGACGGATAGCGGGCACCGGCCGGGGTGACGAGCCGGGAGGAGCAGAGCATGCTGCGCGCGTAGGCCAGCGTGGTCTCCCGCAGCACCGGGTCCTCGGCATGCTCCTGGGCCTGGCCGATGTAGCCCGTGTAACCCACCAGCAGCGCGGACACCACCCGCAGCTCCTGTTCCTCGGCCACGGTCAGGGCTCCGCTGCTGATGACCTGGTTCAGGCTCTGCGTGGCCCGCGTCACCCGGGTCCGGTACCGCTCGCCGAGCCCGCCGATCCCCGCGGCCCGGCCGCCGCCGATGTTCTCCTCCGCGGCACCCTGCGCGATGAACAGCGAGGTCCTGGCGTCGGCGAGGCCGACCAGCGCGGGCGCCGACCGGTCCCGCACGAACGCCGCGTCGTCGCGCACGTGCTGATGGGCCCAGCCGAACGCGCCGAATCCCACGACGGCCAGCAGCGGCAGCGTGACGAGCCGGTCCCGCAGGAACACACGGTTGCGGGCACCGTGCGCCGTCGGCCACAGACAACGCCGGACGCGACGGCCGCTGCGGACGGCCACCGCCCAGACCGCCCGGACGGCCC
Organism: Streptomyces sp. NPDC005263; assembly: GCF_042872365.1. Classification (NCBI taxonomy): domain Bacteria; kingdom Bacillati; phylum Actinomycetota; class Actinomycetes; order Kitasatosporales; family Streptomycetaceae; genus Streptomyces; species Streptomyces sp. NPDC005263. The sequence goes on from NZ_JBIAKJ010000006.1 coordinate 377,998, forward strand.
GGTACCCGCGGGGCAGCCGTGCGGGCAGCCGGGCGGTGTCCGAACCCGCGCGTGGCGCGCTCACTCGCCGTCCTCCCGGATGCTCCGCGTGGTCGGTGCGGACGACGGCGGGCGGGCGACCGTACGCAGCCAGTCGCCGACCCGCTTTCCCAGCCACGGGCTGTCCCGGTGGTGCCGGAAGGCGAGCGGGCGTACCGCGTAGGCGCGGTCCAGCAGGGCCTCGGCGACGGCCGCGTCCTCGGGGACCGCGGACCGGGCCGCCTGCCGGGCGAGGGCGAGGTAGAGACGGGACAGGTCCCGGCGCAGACCGGCGTCGTCGGACGGGAGTCCGAGCCGTACGTCGGCACCGGCCGCCAGCGCCACCAGGCCCGGCGCGTCGAGGACGCCCCGGGTGAGCGCGCCCCGTACGGCCTCCCACACCTCCGCCGTCATCCGGACCCTGGCCTCCTCGTCCGTCAGCCCGTGCGCGTGGAAGAGCCGGGCCAGCCGGGCCAGCACCTCCTGGAGCCGCTCGGCCACCTCGTCGGGATGTCCGGCGGTCCGTACGTGTTCCACTCCGACGCGTACGGCGGCGGTCCGCGCGGCGGTCCGGTGCCGTGAGTGCTGCGGCACCGCGTCCAGCGCCTGCACGGCGTCGTCCCGGGCCCGCTCGCCGCCGAGCGCGAGGCGGGCCCGCACCGCGCCGAACGTCGCGCTGCCCAGCGAGGGGTTGCGCAGCCGCACCGCCTCGTAGAAGGTCAGCGCCTCGCGGGGCCGGCCGAGGCGCTCGGCGCAGTGCCCGAGCGCCAGCTTGGGCGCGTACTCGCCGGGGATCGCCGCGTACACCCGGTCGAAGTGCCACCAGGCGGCGTCCACCTGGTCCCGGCCGAGCGCGAGCAGCCCCCGGTGCCAGTCGAGCCGCCAGTCGTGCGGGGCGTCCTCGGGCCCGATCAGCGCCTCGGCGGCCCTCAGTTCACGCTCGGCGTCCTCGGTCGCGCCGCCGGGGACCCGCAGGTGTACGCGGCAGCGCAACAGGTGGACCTCCGGGGACTCCCGCCAGTCCACGGTGTGCTGGAGCAGCGCCTCCGGTGCCGCGTCCGCGAGTCTGCTCAGCTCGGCGTGGTGGGCGTCGTCCGGATCGGGCCGCGGGACGGGCAGCCGCTGCGCGACCACGGCGGGCGGCGGCGGCGCGTACGCGGCGGGGCCCTCCGGTACGGGGGTGCCCGGCGCGGCCCAGCGGCCCAGGGGCGGAGCGGACCCGAGCTCACCGTCGAGGGCGTAGGGCGACTGGAGGAACAGCGGCGACGGTTCGAAGGTCTCCGTCCCGGTGCGCAGGGAGCGTAACTCCCGGAACACACCCCGCAGTTGCTGTTCCATCTCGTGCGCGGTGGCGAACCGTTCGGCGCGCGCGTCGTGGGTCGCGCGGTGCAGTACCCGGGCGAGCGAGAGGAGGCCGAGCCCCTGGGGCGCGGGTGCCGTCATCCCGTGGGCCTCCGGGACCGTGCCCGACGCGTCCAGCTCGCTGAGCATGTCCAGGGACCCCAGCTCCGCCAGGTGCTGCGGCGACTGCCCGAGCCCGCTGAGCCGGCGCAGTGTCTCGCCCAGGCTGAACAGGTCGTCCTGACCGGTGGATTCACCGTCCGGGCCGACCGTCGGGGCGCGGAAGCCCTCCGTGGTGAGGCCGCGCGTACCGGCCGCGCGGACGCTCCCCACGTCGACGATCTTCGTCGTGGTGCCGTCGTGCATGACGTTGTCCGGCTTCAGGTCGCCGTAGACCTTGCCGACCCGGTCGCTGTGCAGATAGCCCAGCGCGGCGAGGATGCGCACCCCGTAGGCGAGCACGAACTCGTGGAAGCGGCTGCCGCCGAACTCGGCCGGGTCGGCAAGGGCCCGGACCCGCACCTCCTCCAGCGTCAGCCCGTCCACGTACTGCAGGACGAGGAAGTCGCCGATCTCGGGATGGTGCCCGTAGTTGAAGACCCGGATGATGTCGTCGTGACTGAGGTCGACCAGCGCCCGCCGCTCCCGGACCAGGGCGGCCGCCGCCCGCTCCGGGTGCAGGATCTTGATGGCGACCTCTCTGTGGTCGACCTTGGTGTCGAGCGCGAGGTGGACCTCGCCCATCCCGCCGTAGCCGAGTTTGCGGATCAGCCGGTACTGCCCGGCCAGCAGCTCTCCGGCCGGCAGCGGCAGGCCGTCCGGGTCGGCACCCCGCCGGGACGCCGCGCGGTTCACCAGCGTGATGGTGGGCAGCAGGCTGGGGTCGGGGCTCTCCTCGGGAAGCTCCACCCGCGCGGCCCGCGCGAAGGGCGGGGGCGCGACGATCAGCGGCCCGAACGATCCGCTGGAGCGCGGTGGTTCACCGAACGCGCCCGTACGCGAAGCCCCCTCCATACGTCCTCAGGGTAGCCGCGCGAGCCGGGAATGGCCCCGGTGTCGCGTGAGGAGGTGGTGGATCGATGTCGCACCCCGGGCGGCCCCGGCCCCGTGAATCAATGAATCATGAAACTGTTGACTTTCGGCTGACCGATCCAGAGTATGTGCGGGATGAGCCCATTCGAGCCCGTGCCCCTGAGTGCCGCTCTCCCCGTCGACCTGGACGAGGCAGCCCACCGCTGCCTCGTCGCCGGGTTCGAGGGGACCACGGCGGTCCCCGACACGCTGAAGCGGCTCGTCGACCGCGGACTCGGCGGGGTCATCCTGTTCACCCGGAACGTGCGGGACGCCGAGCAGGTGCGCCGCCTCACCGACACCCTGCGGGCCATGCGCCCCGACCTGCTGGTGGGAATCGACAACGAGGGCGGCGGCATCGGCCACCTGGTCGCCGCCGGCGCCCCCGACGTCCCCGGCAACTTCGCCCTCGGCGTGGTCGACGATCCCGGGCTCACCGCCCGCTGCGCCGACGCGCTCGCCGGTCATCTGGCCGCGCTCGGCATCACCGCGTCCTACGCCCCCGTCGCCGACGTCCAGCGGCAGCCGGACAACCCGATCGTGCGCACCCGGGCCTTCGGTACCGACCCCGAGCTGGTCTCCCGCCATCTGCGCGCCTGGATCGAGGCCACCGAGGCACGCGGCGTCGCCTCCTGTGCCAAGCACTTTCCCGGGCACGGCGGCACCGTCACCGACAGCCACCACGACGTGGCCGTCGACCCGCGCCCGTACGACGAACTCGACCTCGCCCCCTTCCGGGCGGCCGTCGCCGCGGGCGTGCCGATGCTGATGAGCGCCCATGTGGTGTTCCCGGAGCTGGACGCCAACCGTCCGGCCACCCTCAGCCGCCGCATCCTGGGCGACCTGCTGCGCATCGACCTCGGCTTCGAGGGCGTGCTGGTCAGCGACGCCCTGGAGATGAAGGCGATAGCCGACCTGTACGGCGAGGCGGCCGGCGCCCGGATCGCGCTCGCCGCGGGAGCGGACCAGGTGATCGTGGCCGTCCCGGACCTGGAGGTCACCCTGTCCTGCCGGGACGAGGTGCTGGGCGCGCTGCGCTCCGGGCTGCTGCTCGAGGAGCGCGTGCGGGAGGCGGCCGGGCGGGTGCGGCGGCTGGCCGAGCGGTACGCGACCCCGGCGGGCGCGGTCGCCGCGTGGGACCCGGAGGCCGGGCTGGAGGCCGCGCGCCGTGCCGTTCGCGGCCAGGACGGCTTCGGGCCGGACGGGTTCGGGCAGGTGCGCGGCGCCCACGTCGTCGACCTGTTCCCGCCGCCGCATCCGGCGCTCAACTGGGGCGGCGAGGACCTGCTCAGCGAACTGCGGGCCGTCGACCCCACCGCCACCGGCACCGCCGTCACCGGCGAGGCCGCGGATCCCCTCTCCCTCGCCGACGGGATAGTCCGGGTGGCGGCGGGCGCTCCTCTGGTCGTCGCCACCTGCGACGCCGACCTGCACCCCTGGCAACGGCACCTGCGAGCCGCCCTGCTGACCCGACGGCCGGACGTGGTACAGGTGGCCACCGGGCTTCCGGACGGCGAGGCCCTGTGCTCGTACGGCAGGGGGCGGGCGAACCTGCGGGCGGCGGCGGAGGTGCTGACGGGCGTCGGTGCGGTCGGCCAGGTGAGCGGGCAGGGCGGCTGAGCAGGCCGTCCCGGTCTGCCGCGGACGCACGGGGAGACCGGGTGTGCGATCGCTCGCGCACCCGGCGGGCAGGCCCGGGGGCCGCGCTCAGGGCAGCCGTACGATCTCCTTGATCCCGCGCGTCGCCAGGTACCCCGGGTCGTCGGCGAGCGGCGCCAGGACCACCGCCGGGCGGGCGCCCTCCGCGCGCAGGCGCATCCACGCCTCGAAGTACGTGCCGCCCGGACCGGACACCGAACGGGTGGACGGGGTGCAGTCCAGGACCAGGGCGGTCTCCCGCGGCCGGGGTGCGGGCGGTGCGGCGCGCAGGTCGGCGACGGTGGCGGCGAGGGCCCGGGCGATCGGCTTGGCGCGTCCCGCCGAGTCGAACAGGCCCAGGGTGTACTCGAGTTCCGGGTAGTCGGCCAGGGCGCGGTCCACGTCGTGGGAGCTCCACCAGGTCACACCCCACAGGTCCGCGCATTCGGCCGCGTTGCGCACGGTCGCCTCCGCGAACCCGGGCGCGTCGGCGGCCGGGATGTGCGGTTCGGGCGCGCCCGTCTCCTGGACCCACACGGGCCGGGCGGGATCGTCGGCGTATGCCTTCGCCAGTTCGGTGCCGTACTCGGCGAGGTGCCGCACCTGCGGGGAGCGGGGGCCGTAGCGGCGGGCGCAGTCGCCGGAGAACACCCACGGGTGCACCGTGGTCAGATCGCCCTTGCGGGCGGAGGCCTCGGGGGTGAAGGGGTGGTCGTCGCCGTACCAGGCGGCGTCGTACGCGGAGTGGGTGGCCAGTTGGCCGGGGCGCAGGCCCTCGCGGGCGGCGGCCAGCAGGGTGTCGAGGTAGTGGTCGACCTCCTCGGCCGTCGCCGGGTTGTGCTCGATCATGTTGTTGAGCTCGTTGCCGAGCTGGAGCCCGAGGAGGTTGGGGCGTCCGGCCAGGGCGCGACCGAGGGTGCGCAGGAGCTCGGCCTGCGCCGCCACCGCCTCCGGGTTCGTGAACACGTTGCGGTGGTGCCAGGAGCGGGTCCACTCCGGGTAGAAGTCGAAGCTCGACAGATGGCCCTGTACGCCGTCCACCAGGACGTCCAGGCCGGCCTCGGCCGCCAGGTCGACGAGGAGCGCCAGCTGGTCCACGGCGGCGGGACGCACCAGCGTGCGGTTGGGCTGGAGGAGCGGCCAGAGGTGGAAGACCCGGACATGGTCGAGGCCGAGCCCGGCTATCTGTTCCAGGTCCTCGCGCGCGTGCGCGGCGTCGAAGTCGTGCCAGGAGTGGAACCAACCGCGGCGGGGCGTGTAGTTGACGCCGAAGCGGAGCGTGTGAATGGGATCCTCCTCGGGTCCGGGTTCGTCGCATCGGGCTTGGTTGGGGCTTGTCCAGCGCGAATGTATCAACCACCATAGTCATCGATGGGCAATGATTTGAACCAGACGTTGGGCGAGGAACTCGTCGTGGGTCTCGACGCGGGCGGCACCCGCACGCGGGTCGTGCTCGCCGCCGCCGAGGCCGACGGGCGCTTCCTGGGCGAGGGCGCGGCCGGGCCGGGCAACGCGCTGACCGTGCCGGTGCCACAGCTCACCGACCACCTCGCCGAAGCCGTCGCCGAAGCGGTGCCCCCGCGGCTGCGGGGCAACGTCGTCTCGGTGGTCGGCGGTTTCGCGGGTGCCACGGCCGCGTCCCCCGACGACCCCGGGCACGTCAATGCCCGGTCCGCCCTCACCGCGGCGCTGGAAAGGCTGGGTGTCCCGGCCGGGCCGGTCGGCATCTGCAGCGACATCGAGGCGGCGTTCGCCGCCGCGCCCGGCACCCCGGCCGACGGACTCGCGCTGGTGGCCGGCACCGGCGCGGTCGGCATGCGCATCACCGGACGGCACGGCACGGCCACCGTGGACGGCGACGGCTGGCTGCTCGGCGACGACGGCAGCGGTTTCTGGATCGGACGGGCCGCGGTACGGGCCGCGCTGCGGACGGCGGACGGACGGGGGCAGGCGACGGTGCTGGCCGAGACGGTGGGGCGGGCGCTGGGGCTCCCGGACGAGGTGGTGCCGGGCGGGCGGTGGACCCGCGCCGACCGCGAGGCGTACCGCATGCACCTGCTCCCCGCCGTGATGGCGGAGCCCCCGATCCGGCTCGCCCGGTTCGCCCCGCTGGTGGCCGAGGCGGCCGCCGCGAAGGACGCCGTGGCCCGGGCCGTACTGGACGAGGCGGCCGACCGGCTGACCGACACCGTGCGGGCGTTGGAACCGGACCCCGGTGAGCGGATCGTCGCCACCGGCGGCCTCCTCGGCCCGGGCGGCCCGCTCACGCCCCGTCTGACCGCACGCCTGCGGGTGCTCGGTCTGTCCCTCGACTGGGTCGCCGACGGATCCCGGGGTGCCGTGGCCCTCGCCCGGCTCGCTCACGGCGGTGCCCGATGAACGCCACGAACGAGTCCGGTGAACCCACCATGCTCTACCGCGATCCCGCCGCCCCCCTCGACGCCCGCGTCCGCGACCTGCTCTCCCGGATGACCCTGCGCGAGAAGGTCGGCCAGCTCAACCAGCGGATGTACGGCTGGGACGCCTACCGCCGCACCCCCGACGGCCGCTTCGAACTCACCGAGGCCCTGCACGCCGAGACCGAGCGCTTCGCCGGCCTCGGCGCCCTGTACGGACTCCAGCGCGCCGACGCCTGGTCCGGCGTCGACCACACGGGCGGTCCGGGCGTGGCGGACGGCGCCGCGCTCGCCGGCCTGGTGCAGCGGCACGTCGTGGAGCGCAGCCGGCTCGGCATCCCGGCCCTGTTCGTGGAGGAGGTGCCGCACGGTCACATGGCCCTCGACGGCACCGTCCTGCCCGTCAACCTGGCCGTGGGCGCCGCCTGGGACCCTGACCTCTACGAGCGTGCCGCCGCCCACGCGGCCGCCGAACTGCGTGCCCGCGGCGGCCATGTGGCTCTGGTGTCCGCCCTGGACATCGCCCGCGACCCGCGCTGGGGCCGCACCGAGGAGTGCTTCGGCGAGGACCCCCACCTGGCGGCCCGGCTCACCGAGGCGCTGGTCCGTGGCATGCAGGGAGAACACACGCAGCGGTTCGCCGCCGACAAGGCCCCCGTCGTCCTCAAGCACTTCGCGGCGCAGGGAGCCACGGTGGGCGGTCGCAACTCCGCCGAGTCCGAGGTCGGGCCCCGTGAACTGCACGAGATCCACCTGCCCGCCGCCCGGGCCGGCGTGCGCGCCGGGGCCGCCGCCGTGATGGCCGCCTACAACGAGGTCGACGGAATGCCCTGCTGCGGCAACCGGGCCCTGCTGACCGGGTTGTTGCGGGACGACTGGGGCTTCGACGGGCTCGTCATGGCGGACGGCCTCGCCCTGGACCGCCTGGCCCGGGTCACCGGCGACACGGTGTCCGCGGGCGCCCTCGCGCTCGACGCCGGTGTCGATCTGAGCCTGTGGGACGAGAGCTTCACCCACCTGGAGGAGGCGGTGGAGCGAGGGCTGGTGGACGAGGGCGTCCTGGACGCGGCCGTCTCCCGGGTGCTCGGCCTCAAGTTCCGGCTGGGCCTGTTCGAACAGACCGGCACGACCACGTCCTTCCCGTCCGGGGGACGAGAGGTGAGCACCGCCCTGGCACGGGCCGCGATCACCCTGCTCCGCGACGACGCCGGCACGCTGCCCATAGCGGCGAGCGTCTCCCGTATCGCCGTCCTGGGGCCGCAGTCCGCCACGTTCGCCCACCAGTCGGGCGACTACACGGCCCCGCAGCGCCCCGGCGCGGGCGCCGGTGTGCTCGACGGGCTACGGCGACTCGCCCCGCCCGGTGTCGACATCCGGCACGCCCAGGGCTGCGCGCTCACCGGCGGCGACCTCTCCGGCGTCCCCGAGGCGGTCGCCGCGGCCGCCGCCTCCGACCTGGCCGTGCTGGTGCTGGGCGGCAGCAGCGCCCGCACCCCGGACACCGAGTTCGACGCCAACGGGGCGGCCCGGGCCACCGTGTCCGAGATGACCTGCGGCGAGGGCGCCGACCTCGCCGGACTGCGGCTCGGTGCCGCCCAGTACGCGCTCATGGACGCGGTCGTCGCGACCGGCACCCCGACCGCGGTCGTGCTGATCCAGGGCCGCCCGCACGTCGTGCCCGACACGGACGCGGCGCTGCTGACCGCCTGGTACCCCGGGCCGTGGGGCGGCGAGGCGATCGCCGAGGTACTGCTGGGCATCGCGGAGCCGGCCGGCCGGCTCCCCGTCTCCGTCCCGCGCTCGGCGGCCCAACTCCCCGTCTACTACAACCACAAGGACGTCGAGTACGGCTCCTACGTGGACGAGAGCGCCGAGCCGCGCTACTCCTTCGGCCACGGACTGTCGTACACCAGCTTCGGGTACGGCCCGCCGCGCCTGTCGGGGCGCACGGTCGAGGTCGAGGTCACCAACACCGGGCAGCGGTACGGGCGGACGGTCGTCCAGGTCTATCTGAGACGCCTGATCACGTCCGTCTGGCCGCGCGCCCTCGAACTGTGCGCGTTCGAGGGTGTCGGCCTCGCGCCCGGCGAACGCCGCACGGTCACCCTGACCGTCGGGGGAGACGGATGGGACCGGACCGACACCGTCGAGTTGCGCGTCGCGGAGTCGGCCCGGGCCGCGCTGGACGCCGTGCCCGTCGTGCTGGACCTCAGAGCTTGACGGCCCCCGACGAGACACCCTTGTAGAACCACCGCTGTGTGATCACGAACAGCACCAGCACCGGGATCACGGAGATCACCGACCCGGCCATGACCATCCGCTGGTCGTAGCCGAACGACGAACTCTGCAACCGGGACAGGCCCAGCGTGAGCGTCATGTGGCCCTCCGAGCGCAGCACGATCAGCGGCCAGAGGAAGTCGTCCCAGGCGCTGATGAAGGTGTTGATGACGACCACCATGATCGCGCCCCACGCGGACGGCAGATACAGGTACCGGAAGCGCTGCCACTCGTTCGCGCCGTCGAGCATGGCCGAGTCCTCGATCTCGCGCGGCACCGCCAGGAACGCGCCGCGCATCAGCAGGACGTTGATGGCGCCGACGAACCCGGGCAGCCACACGCCCGCCAGGCTGTCGACCAGCCCCAGGTCGCGGATGCTCAGGAACAGCGACACCATGATCGACTCGAAGGGGAACATCATCGACGCGACCAGCACCACCCAGACCGCCTTGCGGCCCTTCCAGCCGGGCTTGGAGAGCATGTAGCCCGCCGTGGTGGAGAACACCAGCTGGCTGGTGATCGACAGGACGACCACGATCAGGCTGTTCCTGATGTACGTGGCCACCGGCACCTGGTCGAAGACGGTCCGGTAGGCCCGCAGGGTCGGGTGGTGCGGCAGCAGGGTGGCGTTCGCCCCGAAGACGTCCTCGCTGGTGCTCTTCAGCGAGGCCAGCAACTGCCAGACCAGTGGCCCGACGGTGATGCCGAGCACCAGGAACAGCAGCAGGTAGCGGACGACCAGCTCGCGCGGACGGCCGTAGTCCCGCCAACGGGGCATCAGACGGCGGCGCTTGGGCACAGCGGCGGTCGTCATGCGTCGTCCTCCTTCGTCAGGCGCTGCGCCAGCAGGGTCAGCCCCAGCGTCAGCAGGAACAGGGCGACGCTGACCGCCGAGCCGTAACCGGCGTTGCCGGTGATCGGGTCCAGGCCGACGTCCCGGATGTAGAACGGCAGGGTGCGGTCGGCGCCGCCGGGGCCGCCGGTGGAGCTGCCGAGCATGTAGATCTCCGTGAACACCCGCAGCGAGCCGATGCCGGTGAGCGTGCCGACAAGCATCATGGCCTGCCGCACGCCGGGGACGGTGATGTGCCAGAAGCGGCGGACGGGTCCGGCACCGTCCATCTGCGCCGCCTCGTGCAGCTCCTGGGGCACGTTCCCGAGCGCGGCCAGGTAGAAGACCATGTACCAGCCGAGGCCCTTCCACAGGGTCAGGCCCATCGCGGAGAGGAGGATCAGCCAGGAGTCCGACAGGAACGGGATGGCCGACCTGATCACGTGGGCTTTCTGCAGCCAGGTGTTGACCAGTCCGTCGTCCGCCAGGAGCCACTGCCAGCTCAGACCCACGACCACGCTGGAGGCGAGGACGGGGGTGTAGAACGCGGAGCGGAAGAAGCCGATGCCGGGCAGGTTCTTCTCCACCAGCACGGCCAGCGTCAGCGGCAGCAGCACCATCAGCGGGACGACGACGACGGCGTACAGGATGCTGTTGCGGGTCGCCAGCCAGAAGTCCGAGTCACCCAGCATCCGGGTGTAGTTGTCCAGCCCGACGAAGTTCGCGGCGCCGCCGAGCGGCTTGGCGTTCGTGAACGACAACAGCAGGGTGTTGAGGAACGGGAACACCCCGAAGACCACCGCGCACACGATCGCCGGCAGGGTCCACAGCCACGGCAGCCACCAACGGCGGTACAGCGCCGCGCCGTTGGCGCCCGCGGCGGGGCCGGGCAGCACCGCCCGGCCGAAGCGTCGGATACGGGACGGGGCCGCGCCCGGCACGGAGGAGTTGCGCTCCGTACCGGGCACGGGCACCGGCTTCGCGGTCTCGGTCGCCACGCTCAGCCCGCCTGCTTCAGCAGCTCATCGGCCTTCGCCTGGGCGTCCTTGACGGCCTGCGCGGGGCTCTTCTTGCCCTGCATGGCCAGCTGAACCTGTCCCACGATCGCGTTCTGCACGGCCGGGGAGAGGTTGGTCTGGTTGGTGTCGGCCGTCTTGAGCTGGTCGGCGACGAGCTTGCGGGCCTGGGAGAAGGGGTCGCTGCCGGTCACGTTCTGGAAGAAGGGGTCGCTGAGGGAGGCGGTGGTCGTCGGGAAGATGACGACCTTCGGGTCCTTGCACCAGGCCGTCTGATTCTCGGCGTTCGTGAGGTACTCGGCGAACGCCAGCGCCACCGGAGCGTGCTTGCTGGTCGCGGCGACCGATATGTACTGCGGGGCACCGGCGGAGGCGCGGCCGAGCGCGTCGTAGGGCTGCTGGCCCACGGCCGTCTTGTCGTAGACCGACGGGCTGTTCTGCTTCACGAAGCGCACGAAGCTCGGGTTGGTCGAGCCGTACGCCACCTTGCCCTGGCTGTACAGCGTGGACGGGTCGTTGCTGGAGGACAGCGAGTCCTTCGGCATCGCGCCCTCCTTGTACAGCTTCGCCATCCACGCCACCCACTGCGTGGTCCTCGGGTCGTCGGCGAACACCGCGGACTTGCCGTCGGCGGACAGCGTCTTGATGTTCATCTGGTCGAAGTCCGCCGGGATGCGCCAGATCGGGTTGGCCATCGTCGCGTAGAACTTGCCCTTGCCCGCCTTGGCGACCTTCTCGTAGTCGGCGAACAGCCCGAAGAGGGTCGTCGGCGGCTTGGCGGGGTCGATCCCGGCCTTCTGCAGCAGGTCCTTGTTGTACGTCAGCAGGACGCCGCCGGTGTACCAGGGGAGCGTGGTGTGGATCGCCTTCCCGGAGGCGTCCTTGAAGGTGGCGGACTTCCAGAAGGACGGGACGAAGGGCTTGGCGACGTCCGGGTCCTTCACGCCCAGGTCGAGCAGGTAGCCCGCCTTGGTGAGGGCGGTCGCGGTCGGGGCGTTGACGTTGATGACGTCCGGCATCGTGCAGGCCTGGGCGTCGGCGACGGTGCGCTGGGTGAAGGTGTTGTCGCCGGGATCGTCGATCCACTTGACCTTGGCGCCGGGGTGGGCCTTCTCGAAGGACGTGATCACTCCGTTGAAGAAGTCGCCGAAGTCCTTCTTCAGATTGGTCGTCTGGAAGGTGATCTGTCCCTTGACGTCACCGGTCAGCTTGCCCGACCCGACGTTCCCCTTGTCGACCTTGCAGCCACCGGCGGTGGCGTCACCGTTGTCCGAACCGCCGGACAGGCCGCAGCCGGCTGCGGCCAGGGACAGGGCGGCGATACAGGTCAGGGTGCGGGTGAGTCTTCTTGCGCGCATGTGGTGGGCCCTCCTGCGACCGGGCGAGTCAGGTGATGTGGCTGGTTCAATGAACCAACTTCGACTCTGGTTGATGAAAAGGTGGACCAGAATTCATCGGAGGTCAATGGTTTCCGTGTTGCTTTTCGGTTCCGTGGGAGTGTTCCGTGGGAGTTCAGTGCCGGTGCTCGTGATCCGGATGGGACGGATCGCCCGGGTGCTCGTGGCCGTGCGCGTACACCACACCGGTGCGCGCCCGGTCCAACCAGTCGAAGAAGGCCCGCCGGCCCGCCGCCCGCCGCAGCTCGCGCTCGACCCTCTCGCGGACCTCCGGGTACGGCAGGAAGTCCGCCTCGGAGGCCGCCCCGCCGAAGGGATCGACCCCGCGCCGGAGGGCCTCCGCCGTCAGGAAGCGGTCCCGGTTGCGGTCGTAGTAGTCCCGTACCGCCGCCTCGGGCACGTCCTGCTCGGCCTCCAGCCCGACCAGCAGCAGCCGCGCCGCCGGGGAGTGGGCGAGCGCTGCCGCGACGATGCTGCCCAGGTCGGCCACGTCGGTCTCGGCCACCGCGAGCACCCGCGCCGGCGACACCTCCGCCGGGGGTGCGAGCCCCCGGTCCGCGCAGGCGCGGCGGGCGAGTTCGTCGGTGACCACGACCTGGGTGGCCCAGCGCCGCCGCTGCCGTTCGGAGCGGGCGAGGGCTTCGGGACGGGTCTCGCCCTCCCGGGGCGGGACCGCCCGCAGCAGGGCGTCCACCCGGTCCCTGCCGATCGCGTCGCCGTCCACCAACGCGGCGTGCCCGGTCGGGGAGTTCACGGCGTCACCTCCAGCGTGACCGCCTCCGTGTAGGCGACGGACCCGTGCCAGGCGACCTTCGCCAGCAGCCAGTACGCCCCCGGCGGCACCGCCGACCCGTCCACCTCGATCACGCACTCCAGCTCCTGCCCGCCGTCCACCGTGAACCCCTGGCAGCCCGGCTGGACCCCCGCCCAGGTGCCCCACGACGACAGCGCCCACAGCTGCCCGCTCACCGGCCCCCGGGTGGGGTTGCGCACGGTCACCGGCACCCGGGCGCGCTCACCGCGGCGCACGGTGACCCGCTCCACGCCCAGCCGGGACACCAGCGTCGGCCCGGTGTGCCCGCCGGGCACGTCCAGCGCCACGACGTCCTCGTACGTCTGCCCGCCGTACGACAGCCGGGCCGCCAGCCAGTGCCGGCCCGGCTCGGCGTCCGGCGGCGGGGTCACCGTGACCTCGGCGAGGGTGAACCCGCCCGGGCCCAGCGCGTACGGCAGTTCGGCGGGTTCGGCCGACCAGCCCGGCGGCACCTCGAAGGCCACCGCACCCCGGGCCGGAGCGTCCGTCAGCTCCGAGCTCACCCTGACGGTCGCGGTGACGGGACCGGAGGCGGTCAGCGCGGCGGGGGAGACGTAGACGGCCACCGGCAGGTTGCCGCGGGGCGCCGGACCGGAGTTGTGCAGCCAGTACCGGGTGTGGACGGGCTGCGCGGGCTCGTGGGCCGCGACCCCGGGACCCGGGGACGGGTCGGTGTCCACCGCGGGCGCGGCGAGGACCGTCGCCACCTCGAAACCGGTCAGAGCGACGTCCAGCGCGCCCTCCCCGTCCGGCGCCAGCGGCTCCCCGGGCCTCTCCAGTACGTCCGCCCGGGCGCCGTCCAGCCATCGCGCCGGTCCGCGCAGCCGCGCCCGCACCGGCCGCCCGTTCACCTCGTGCATCCGCACGACGACCCCGCCGTGCGGTTCGGCGGGGGCCACGCTGCCCCGGGCGAGCGGGGAACCGGCCGGCTTGAGGGCGTCGAGGAGGACTTCACGGGCCGGTTCCAGCGAGAGCAGGGAGACGGTCCTGGGCAGCACGGAGGCCGCCTGCGCGTCTCGTCGCCGGGCGGTGAACGGATGGTTGAACTCGTGTCCCCGGGCGGGCAGTCGCTGCTCCCGCCAGTCGCCCTCGCCCGCCACGACGGCGTACTCGAAGGTGTGGGACCAGCGCTGGAGCTGGAAGGCGGAACCGTCGGGAGCGGTGCGGCGCGGCGGGTCGACCCAGATGCCGGACGGCCAGCCGGTGCAGGACCGCATCAGGGAGAGGTAGAGGTCGCCGGACGCGGTGACCACGCAGCCGGGCGTGCCCCGGTTGAGGACGGCGAAGCCGCGCCCGTCCCAGGCGTCGCCCGGCGGCAGCGCCTCGCCGCCGCCCGCCGCGGTGGCCGTGACGGTGAAGTCCTCCAGGTCGGCGATCAGCGCGTCGACCGCCTTGGCGTCGTCCTCGGGCCGGGCCCCCGCCACCACGAGCAGCGGCAGCCGCTCCAGGTCGCGCAGGTCGGCGCCCGGCACCCACTCCTCGCGCAGCGAGGCGCGCGGCGCGACCCACACGCCCGCCACGCCCCGCTCGGCGAGCTGCCGTGCGAGTTCGCGTCCGGCGGCCGGGTCCCAGCCGAGGGCCTCCTCGACCACCGGGTTGCGGTCGGGGCCGCCGACGGCGATCCGGATGTCGGGGAGGTTGGAGTCGACCTCCAGGTCGCCGTAGCGGGGGCCACCCCCGATGGTCGAGGTCGCGGTGACACCGGCCCGCACCAGGGCGGCGGCGAGCGGGGTGCCGAGGTCCCCGGCGGCGTCCCAGTCCGCGTACACCAGCTCCGCGACACCGATCGAACGGTGACCGAGGAACGTACCGGAGTCGTCGTGGACCGCGACCCGGGCGGTGGAGCCCAGCCCGAACCAGGTGTTGGCCGGGTTGTCCAGCGTCCACGGGAACTGCTCGCTGTCCACCTCGACGAACCCGAACCCGCGCCCGATGACGGCGTCCGCCACCTCGTGCACCGGCAGTCCGCCGCGTACGTCGGAGGGCCAGCGCACCCGGATCAGCCGGTCGGCGCCGTCGTAGCCGTCGACGGTCGTGGTGACGTCGAGGCGGTCGACGCCCGCCCACAGCGTCAGCCGCTGGGTGTACCGGAACAGGCCGAGGTCGGCGCGGACGGTGATCCGGGACCCGGCCGGGGAGTGTTCGACCCGGACCTCGGCGGCCACGTCCCGGCTGCGGGCGGCGGTCGTGCCGGTGGGCGTGAGGTGCCAGGGGCCCTCACCGAAGCGCGGGTGGCGCGGGTACTCCTCCTGGACGACGAGTTCGTTGCCGATGTCGCCGGGGCGCAGCAGTTCCCGGCCGCCCTCCTCGCCGAGCGCCCGCAGACCGCTGACGGCGCCTCCGCGTCCGGGGTCGACCGTCACCTCGTAGAACTCGTTGCGGACGGACGTTCCCTCGCCGGGCGTCCACTCGGGCACCGAGCCCTCCGTCAGGGGGAGGGCCTTGAGGCCCATGCCCGGGACCTCCGGTACGACGACCCGGATCCTGCCGTCGTCCTCGCGCACGGCGGGCAGCGGCCGCAGGGCGTCGTCCAGGGGGACCAGGCCCGGGTCCTCGACCGTGAGGACGTCCCGGCGCTGCCAGGTCGCGGAGTTGAACACCACCAGGTCGGGGCCGCTGCCCGGGGCGACCCGGTCGGCCAGGGCCCGGGTCGCGTCGTCGTGCACGGTCCCGGCGAGGTCGTACAGCTCCCGCCAGCCGGTGAGCAGGTCGATGTAGACCTGGTCGGACTCGGAGCCGGTGACGGCGTCGTGGTGGGCGCCGTAGACCAGTTGCCGCCAGGCCTTGTCGAGGGCCGCGTCGGGATAGGGGTGGCCGGTGACCAGCGAGGCGAGCGTCGCCCAGGCCTCCGCGTCGGCGAGCAGGGCCTCGCCGTGCCGCTGGGCCTGCTTGGTGTCGATGTAGGAGACGTCCTTGCCGGTGTAGACCGGGTTCATGTCCCGGGTCTGCGGGGAGGCTCGGCGCCCTTCCGCCGCCAGTTCCGCGCGCACGGCGGCGAAGAAGTCCCGCGGGATGCCGCTGACGAACCGGGGCCAGACGTACCGCTCGTTCCAGTCGCGGTGGATGCCCATGACCCAGCGGCACGGCGGCGCGTAGTCCCCGCCGACCGGCAGCAGCACGTTGCGGGTCAGCGCGACCTTCTTGAGTCCGCGGAACAGCTTGAGCGCGGCCGCCTCCGCCTGGGGCAGGGTCGGCGCGTTGTCGATCGCCCAGCCGGCGCCGTAGTGGTTGACCATGTACGCGGTCAGCAGCCCCCGTCCCGAGGGGGCGATCCACTCGAACTCCGCCGGGAACTGCATCCGGCGCGGGTCCCTCGGCTCCTCGCCGAACACGGACAGCGTCGGACCCCACTGGTGGAAGGGCCCGCGCGCCCACGAACTGGAGGTGACCCCGGCGTCCGCCATCAGCCCCGGGAACTGCGGATCGTGCCCGAAGGCATCCAGCTGCCAGGCGGTCTCGGGTGAGGCCCCGATGATGCCGCGCTGGAAGCCGTCGCCGTACAGCGCGTTGCGTACGGTGGCCTCGGCGCCGGTGAGGTTGGTGTTGGGCTCGTTGTAGGTGCCGCCCATGATCTCGACCCGCCCGGTGCGGATCAGCTCGCGCAGGAAGGCGCGCTCCTCCGGGAAGGCGTCCCAGTACGGCTTGAGGTAGTCGACCTCCGCGAGCACGAAGGTGTACGCCGGATCGCGCCGCGCCAGGTCGCAGTGGGCCCGCACCAGACTCATCCCGGACTGGCCGCGCGAGTCGAAGGTGCGGGCGGGCAGGCCGGTGCCCGCGGGGTCGTCGGCCACGTCCCAGGTCTCCGTGTAGGCGGCCTGGGTGTTCCACCAGACGGGGTCGTAGTGGAAGTGGCTGACCATGAACATCGTCCAGCCGGGCTCGGCGACCGTGAACTCGCCCGTGAGGTGGGCGAGTTCGTCTCCGTCGGCGGCGGTGACCGTGATCTCGCGACGCTCGCCGACGGCCAGCTCGGTCCGCACCGGTACCTCGGCGCGCACGGTGCCGTCGTCGGCGGTCGCGGCGTCCAGCGTGCCGTGCACGCCGGGGCCCTCCACGGTGAGCCGGACGGTCCGGCCGGGGGCGTGGCTCACCTCGACGGCCACCACCTGTCGCGGCTGCTCGGCGGCTGAGACGAAGAGCTCGGTCGACTCGACACGGGACACGCGCATGGGGCTCCTACGAGGATGCTCGGGGGAGCCTCATCGTGGCACCGGATCGATGATTCAAACAACCATCTTCGTGTAATTCCGGTGGTTCATCCATGCACCTTCGGCCGCGTTCAGCGCGCGCGCCGGCTCTTCACCGTGTGCCGTCCCGCGATGTGGTCGGTCAGCGCGAGTGAGGCGCTCGCGCGCTGGTAGGAGAGCTGGGCGACCCGGACGTAGAGGCAGTCGATGAGGACCAGGACGGAGTGCCGGGCGCCGATGATGCCGGTGGGGAAGCTGGTCTCCGAGGTGGAGGAGATGAGCCGGATATCGGCGGTGCGGGCGAGCGGCGAGCGCGGGTCGGCGGTGATCGCGACGGTGGTGGCGCCGCGCTCCTTGGCGAGCTCGAACGGCTCGATGGTCTCGCGGGTGGCCCCGGAGTGCGAGATGGCGATGGCGACGTCCGCCGGGGTGAGCAGGGCGGCGGAGGTGCTGGCCGCGTGCACCTCGACCCAGCCGCGGACCGTGCAGCCGATGCGGAACAGCCGGGTCTCGGTCTCCTGCGCCACCGCGCCGCTGCCGCCGACGCCGTACACGTCGATCCGGCGGGCGCGGGCCGTGGCCTGGGCGGCGCGCTCGATCGCGTCGAGGTCGATCCGGTCGATGGTCTGCTGGACCGCGCGCAGATCGGCGCTGCCCACGACCTGCACGACCCGTTCGAGATCGTCGTCGGGGGAGATGTCCGGGCCGATCTCCGCGGTGCCCCAGTCGGAGGCCTGGCCGCGGCCGCGCTCCTGGGCCAGCTCGATCAGCAGGTGCTGGTAGGAGTCGAGGCCGATCGCACGGCAGAACCGGGTCACCGTCGCCTGGGAGGTGCCGGTGCGGCGGCCCAGCTCGGCGGCCGAGCAGTGCGTGACGGCGGCCGGATCCTCCAGGATCAGCTCGCCGACCTTCCGCAGGGAGCCGGCCAGCCGGGGCAACTCGGTGCGGATCAGAGTGGTGACGTCCGTCGGAGGCATGGCAAGAATGTATCAGCCACCGTTCATGGGACGGATTGAATACCAGGACCGCACGTGGTTTATTGATTCACCTCTTGAGATGTATAGGGTGGTTCAATCCATCAGCAGTGGGGAGTGTCGCGTGTCCGTCGAGTCCGTCAGCGCCCAGGGGTTCGCGCACGCGAGCCTGGCCGTCCTCCAGCGCGTCACCGAATCCGCCCGCGAGGACGTGGCACGCGCCGCCGAACTGATAGCCGGCACCATCCGTGCCGACGGCGTCATCCACGCCTTCGGCACCGGCCATTCCCAGGCGATCGTCCTCGAACTGGCCGGCCGGGCCGGCGGGCTGGTGCCCACCAACCGCCTGAGCATCGCGGACCTCGTCCTGTACGGCGGCGAGGACCCCGCCGTCCTCGACGACCCGCTGCTGGAGCGGCGGGCCGGTGTGGCCGGGCGGCTCTACGACCTCGCGGCCCCGCGTCCCCAGGACCTCTTCGTCGTGATCTCCAACTCCGGCGTCAACAACGTGATCGTCGAGATGGCCCTGCGCGCCAAGGAACAGGGTCACCGGATCCTGGCCATCACCTCCCTCACCCACACCCGTGCGGTCCCGGCCGGCCACGCGAGCGGCAAGAAGCTCGCCGACCTCGCCGACGTCGTCCTCGACAACGCGGCCCCGCGCGGCGACGCCCTCCTGGAACTCCCGGGCGGCGGCGCGGTGTCCGCCCTGTCCACGCTCACCGGGGTGATGCTGGTCCAGATGGCGGTCGCGGAGGCCTCCGCCCTGCTCCTCGCCGCCGGGGAGAAACCGCCGGTCTACGTCTCGGCCAACGTGCCCGGCGGCTTCGAGGGCAACCTGGAGCTGGAGAAGCGGTACGCCGGACGGATCCGGCGTACCGCGAGCTGAGCGTCGGTACGCGACGGTGGCCGGGTCCGGAAGCGGGCCCGGCCACCGCTGTGCCGCTACTCCACCGGCAGCGGTGTCAGCGCGACCGCGAGCGGATAGGCGCCGGTCGTCAGGGGCGCGCCCGTGGTGCCCTTCGTGGTGTCCACCGGTACCAGGGCGTTGCCGTCGGCGGTGGTGACGTACGCCGTGGCGCCGTTCCAGTCGAGTCCGACGTCGAAGGCCGACCTGCCGACCTCGATGCTCGTGCCGGGGGCGCCGGTGACCGTGTCGACCGGGGTGACGCGGTCGCCGTTGCTGGGGCTGACCCACAGGGTGCGGCCGTCGGGCGAGAGCGCGAGGCCGTAGGCCTGGCCCGGGACCAGGAGCGTCGGCTCGGTGTCGTCGGTGGCGGTGTCGATGGGGGTGACGGTCGAGCCGCCGGAGTTGGACACGTACACGGTCTTCCCGTCGGGCGCCGCCACGACGTTGAAGGGGCCGGGGCCCACCGGTATCGGGTCCTTCGCCGTGCCGGTGGCGACATCGACGGGGGTCACGGTGTTGTCGTGGATGTTCGCCACGTACAGGGTCGAGCCGTCGGGCGTGATCGCCATGTTCTCCGGTCCGGAGCCGACCGGGACGGGGGCGCCCGCCTTCAGGGTGCCGGTGTCCACGGGCTGGACGGTGCCGTCCGTGTAGTTGGCGACCCAGAGGGTGTCGCCGCCGGGGGTGAGGGCGAGGCCGGCGGGGACGCGGCCGACGGCGACCGTGGCGGTGACCTTGCCGCTCGCCACGTCGATCACGCTGACCGAGTTCGAGCCCTGGTTGGCGGCGTAGGCGGTGCGTCCGTCCGCGCTGACGACCACCTCGCCGGGGTTGTCGCCGACGCCGATGTCCGTGCTCCGGCCGGAGGCCAGGTCGACCGAACTGACCGACGCTCCGCTGAAGTTGGCGGTCAGCGCGCGGGGTGTGCCGGTGCCGTCGGTGGCCTGCACCGGGATCGCGCGGTCGAGGAGCCCCGGGCCCGACACCACGACGGAGTGGACCCCCTGCGTGACGGCCCTCAGAGTGACGGCGACCGAGGTGCTGCCTCCCGCCGGGACGTCGAGCGTGCCCCCGGCGGGTGAGGCGGTGACGCCCTCGGGCACGTCGAGCTTCCAGGAGACGCTCTTCGCGGACGTGGACCGCTCGTCGGACAGCGCGAGGGTTACTGTCTCGGAGGCACCCGGCTTCAAGGAGAGGGACGCGGGGGTGAAGGAGGCGTCCACGCCCGGGTCGGGCGCGTTCTGCACCATCGTCGTGTAGAGGAACTGGTCCATGACGCCCGGGGAGACCTGCTGCGGGATGGCGTCGAGCTCCTTGCGCTCCGTCCTGAGCTGGTTCCAGTAGGTGGTGACCGCGTCCGTGTCACCCCGCTTGTCGGCGAGCAGCAGGTCCACGGCGGTCCGTCCCGCGGTGCCGTAACGGCCGAGCTTGTCGAGCCACGCGGAGGTCTCGTCGAGGAACCGGGGGTTGTCGAGGCGGGAGCGCAACTGTGCGGGAGTCGCGGCCATGTCGGTGAAGTACGACGTCAGCCGGGCGGCGGCGCCATCCAGGCCCTTGTCCTGCGCGTAGGCCTTACGGAAGTCGGCGATGAGCCGGGTGAGCGTGGGGGACTCGGTCGCGTCGAGCTGGGAGGAGTAGTTGTTCTCGGCGAAGATCCGCAACCAGCCGGCCGCGCCGGTGGAGGTGCCGTCCGCCGCGAGGTCGCGGACGGAGGCGAGGAAGGCGGCCCGGGGGTCGTAGGCGTGCGGGTTCCACAGGTAGGCGGCCGAGGTGAACAGGGCGATCCGGCTCGCCTCGCCCTGGACCATCGGGTTGGCCGTCACGCCGGTCGCGGCGCTCGCGACTCCCGCCTCCCGGCCCGTGTAGGGGCCGAGCAGCAGCCGGCTGGTGACGTAGTCGTTCACCGGGTAGTTGTCCCAGACCAGGATCGGATGACCGTACACCTGGCGGGCCCGTGTGACCTCGTCCGTGGTGAGGGTCGGCGCGATCACGCCGACGCCCGTCCACTCCACCACCACGGACGCGTCGAGCTTCTCCCGCAGCGCCTTCTTGTACGGGGTGTCGGCGAGGTCGGAGTACTCGGTGGGGACCATCTCCAGCGGCTCCAGGTCCGCGTGTTCGGCGGAGAACTCCTGCCAGACCCGGTTGAGGAGATGCGCCTGCGCGGCCCCCGCCGCCCCGCCCCCGGTACCGAACGCCTTCTCGTCGGCGTCGCAGTTCCACTTGGTGTAGCTGATGTCGTCCAACGGGATCGCGAAGGACCGGACGCCGATGGCGTAGAGCGAGTCGAACTTGGCCGTCAGGGCGCTGATGTCGGCGTCGGAGGAGTAGCAGACGGACAGCCCCGGGGAGAGGGCATAGGTGAAGCGGACGTGGTTGGCGGCCGCCCGGTCGACGAGTTCCTTCAACCGGCCCAGTTCGGCGGGCGGATAGGCGTCGCGCCAGCGGGCGCGCAGGTACACGTCGTCCTTGGGCGAGTAGACGTAGACGTTCTGCTTCGTACGGCCGTAGAAGTCCAGCTGGTTCAGGCGCTCGGCGTGCGTCCAGGGGGTTCCGTAGAAACCCTCGACGACTCCGCGCAGGGCGGCGGTGGGCCAGTCGCGGATGGTCACCTCGGGCAACGCCCGTGCGCCTGCGAGGAGTTGGCGCAGGGTCTGGGCCGCGTAGAAGGTGCCCGTGGTGTCCACGCCGGAGAGGGCGAGGAGCGTCTGCCCGTTCCGCCGCCCGGAGGCCAGGACGTAGCCGCCCGGGGCGAGTCCGGTCGGGGCCTTGGCGCCCAGCCGACTGAGCGCCCCGCCGGTCGCGCCGTTCTCCCCCGGGCCGCCGAGGTAGACGGTGAGTCCGGCCGCCGGGGGCCGGTCACCGGCGTCCACGGTGGTGATCCGGTCCGCTCCGGCGGCGCGCAGAGCGGCATCGACGACGCGTCGTGCGGACGGGTCGGTGCCGCGTCCGACGACCTCCACGACCCGGTCGGGAACGGTGAGCCGACCCGGTCCGGTACGCATGCTCTGGGGCGCGGGCCACGCCTGCGGCACACTCTGCCGGGTCTCGGCCGAGGCATGCCCCACGGGGACGGCGAGGCCGACGGCCAGGAGCAGGGCGGTGGCGGTACGTCTGACACGTGAGGGTGGAAGCACGGGTTCTCCTCCGGAGGCCGCGGGTGAATTCATCCACCAAGTGATGGTAGGGATGTTGAATTGAGCATTCAATGGGGCGGAGGGAGCGGGAAGTTCAGACGGCCAGAAGGCCCGTGTGGAGCACCGGCGTCACCACCCCGTCAGCAACAGATGGTTCAGCAACAGCGCCACCACCCCCTGCGCCACCAGCCACCCCCGCGCCCCCGTCAGCCACGCGCACGCGGGCAGCAGCCACACCGCGAACGGCAGCCAGATGCGTTCCGTCTCCGCCTTGCTCATGCCGGACAGGTCGGCGGCGAGCAGGGCGATCAGCGCGGACAGCACGAGCACACCGAGGCGGACGTCGGGGAGCTGGAGGCGCTTGAGGGCGAGCGCCGCTCGCGTGCGGCGCAGGCCCGCCACCGTCGCCGGGCCCACAATCAGCGCCGTGCAGGCCAGGTTCGCCCACACCCAGTAGCCGTAGGGCCGGACCCCGCCCGCTCCCTGGTGATAGCGGCGCACCAGCAGCCGGTACGCCTCCCACCAGTCGAACCCGGCGACGGTGAACACCACCGGCACCACCAGCAGCCCGAGCAGCAGGAACGGGAGGGGGCGGACGCGGCGGCGGCCCAGCAGGAGCACGGCCCCCGCGATGACGGCGAACAGCGTCAGGCCGTACGACAGATACAGGGTCAGCCCGAACAGCAGCCCCGAGGCGAGGCCGGTCCAGGCAGGCCGGTGTCCCGTCACCGCCAGGGCCAGGAACGCGACCGCCCAGGCCGCGACCGCCGTGAAGTAGCCGTCGGCGGACGTGCCCACCCACACCGCCGCCGGGGCCAGGACCAGGAAGGGGGCGGCGCGGCGGGCGAGTGACTCGTCGGTGAGGGTCCGCACGGTCACCAGGACCGCGAGCGCCGCCGTGGTGCCGACGGTGATGCAGAAGGCGCCCGCCCAGCCCCCGCCGCCCAGTCCGACCCGGTCGAGGAGCACGAACGTGACGGTGGCCGCCGGAGGATGACCGGCCACATGGGCCGGCCAGTTGTCGGGGGAGTCGATCAGGATGTGCCGGGTGAAGTCCGCCAGCGTGGCCGGGATGTCGTGGAAGCGGTCGATGACCCGGAGGTACTCGCTCCCGGTGGTCAGCTGCTCGGCGACGCCCCGGTGCCAGCCGTCCACGAGGGCGAGGGACCACGTCCAGGCCAGGCCCGCCGCCCAGGTGGCGAGCAGCAGCGCCCGCCAGGGCAGCCGGGCGGCCAGCGCGGGGCCGTACACCGCCACGGCGGCCGCCACGGCGAGGGCGGCCGGGGTGCCGGGGCCGAGGTGCGGGTCCCAGGTCGCCAGCAGGGGCGGCCAACCGACGCGGAGGGTGCCGTAGCGATGCTGGATCACCTCGCCGACGACGACGGCGGTCGCCACGAGCAGGGAGGCGGCCAGGGCCGCGTACAGGTCACGTCTCAGGTCCCGGTGCACGCGCAAACGCTAGGTCGCCGGGCCTGCTCCGGACGGTTGACGGGCGCGGACGTCAGAGTTTCGTCATCGTTCCCGAGCCGGTCCTGGGGGTGCGGCGGGCCTACGTTCGGAGCATGCCACGCACTCCCTTCTCACCCGCGTTCTGGCGCAGCCCGCTGCGGGGTCCCTGGTTCACCTCGGTGCTCGGTGTGGTCCTGCTCGTCGGGATCACCGTGCTGTTCCTGACCGGGCTGCTGTCGTACGCCGCCTACAACCCGGACCTGTCGCCGGTGAACGACAAGACCCCGGACAAGGGGATCCTCGGCTTCTACCTCTTCTCGTGGCCGACCGACCCGCACTGGCTGTACCGGCTCAACCAGGGCGTCCACGTCACCCTGGGCATCACCCTGATCCCGGTCCTGCTGGCCAAGCTGTGGTCGGTCGTGCCGAAGCTGTTCACGCTGCCGCCCGCGCGCTCCCTCGCGCACGCCCTGGAACGCGTCTCGCTGCTGCTCCTGGTCGGCGGCGCGCTGTTCGAGTTCGTGACCGGCGTGCTCAACGTCCAGCTGGACTACGTCTTCCCGGGCTCCTTCTACCCGCTGCACTTCTACGGCGCCTGGGTGTTCTTCTCCGCGTTCGTCGTGCACGCGGTGCTGAAGACACCGGCGGCCCTGCGTAATCTGCGCCGAGTGCGGGATCCACAAGCCGAGTCGGCGCCCCCGAGCGAGTTGGTCTCCCCGGACCCCGCCGAGCCCAGCGTGTCCCGGCGCGGTGCCCTCGGGCTGGTCGGCGGCGGGTCGCTGCTGCTCCTCGCCACCACGGCCGGGCAGAACGTCGACGGGCCGCTGCGCAGGACCGCCCTGCTCGCCCCGCACGGCGGTGCCGAGCCGGGCACCGGACCCGGCGGCTTCCAGATCAACAAGACGGCCGCGTACGCCGGGATCGACCCGGCTCAGACCGGCGAGGAGGCGTGGCGGCTGGTCGTCACCGGGCGCACCGGAACCGTCCGGCTCAGCCGCTCCGAACTGGCCGGCCGGTTCCCGCTGCACAGCGCGGCCCTGCCCATCGCCTGCGTGGAGGGCTGGTCGACCTCCGACCAGTGGTGGCGCGGCGTGCGGCTGCGGGACCTCGCCGCGCTCGTCGGGTACGAGGAGCCGACCGACGTCCTCGTGGAGTCGCTGCAGACGCACGGTGCGTTCCGGCGGGCCGCCCTGCGCGCGAACCAGGTCGCCGACCCGCTCTCGCTGCTCGCCCTGTCCGTCAACGGCGAGGACCTGACCCCCGACCACGGGCACCCGGCGCGGGTCATCGTGCCCGCGGCGCCCGGCGTGCTCAACACCAAGTGGGTGGCCCGGATGACGTTCGGAGGAGATCTGTGAAGCGACCGAGGATCGTCGTCGGCAGTCCGATCGTCGTCGGCAGTCCCCTGCAACTCCTGTTGCTCGGCTGCTCGTTCGCCCTCGCGGGATATGCGGGCGTACAGCTCGTGGACGGGGACTGGTTCGGGGTCGCGCTGTGGTTCGTGGGCGCGGCAATCCTTCACGACCTGGTGCTGCTGCCGCTGTACGCCGGGCTCGACCGGGCGCTGGTGAGGGCCGCGGGCAGGCGGCGGGACCGGATCAACTACGTCCGGGTGCCCGCCGCCCTGTCCGCCCTGCTCCTGCTCGTCTGGTTCCCGCTCATCAGCGGGCAGGCGGCGGGCCGTTACGCCTCCGCCACCGGCCTGCCCGCGGATGTGTTCCTGACCCGCTGGCTGCTGCTGACGGCCGCCCTGTTCGGCGGCTCGGCGCTGCTGTTCGTCCTGCGGTTGCGCAGGGCGACGAAGGAGCGCCCGCCGGCCGCCCACTGACCCGTGGCGGACCAGCCCCCGCGGTCCGCGTGCCGCAGCAGGGCCGGTGTGCCCAGGCGCGCCCAGGGGAACGGGCGGCCGGTCCTGCCCCGGGCGTCGGTGACATGGACCAGCGCGCGTTCGTCGAGGTCCAGCCCCGGCACCGTCTCGACGATCAACAGGCCGCCGGGGAGCAGGAGTTCGGACATCCGGGTGAGGAGCTGCGCCGGCTCGCCGCCGATGCCCACATTGCCGTCGATCAGGAGCGCGGTGCCCCAGCGGCCCTCGCCGGGCAGCGGCTCGAAGACCGAGCGTCGCAGTGCCGGTCCGCCGAGCTCCCCGGTCCTCGTCACCGCCGCCTCGCTGACGTCGATGCCGAGCACCCGCCGCCCCCGCGCGCCCAGGGCCGCGACCAGCCGCCCGGGCCCGCAGCCGACGTCGAGGACCGCGCCCTCGCAGCGCCGCAGCACCTCCAGGTCGGCCGCGTCGGCGTCCGCGCACCAGCGCTCCACGTCCAGCGGGAGCAGCCAGCCGTCACCGCGGCGCAGGAAGAGGGGGCCACGACCGGAGCGCACCGCGTCGGCGTAGGGGTCGGCCGACCAGGGGTCCCCGTCGCCGACGGGCGGGCGCTCGTCGGCGACGGCGGTCCGCTGCCGTCCGATCCGGACCGTGCTCATCGGGCCGCCGGGGCGCTGAGCCGGGCCAGCGCCGCGGCGAACCGCCCGCCGGGCGCGGCCCGGGCGACCACCTCCGCGTCGTGCGCCGTGTCCACGTCCCGCAGGCGCGGCAGCTCCCGCACCCGCAGGCCGATGAGCCGCGCCCGCTGCACCGCCCCCGTCGAGGACGTCGACATCGGCACCCCCCGCAGCAGCGCGGGGTCCGGCGCGGCCAGGCCGAGCGCCCAGAAGCCACCGTCCTCGGCGGGCCCGAAGTACGCGTCGCAGTCCGCGAAGTCCACGGTGAGCAGCTCCGGGGTGACCTGGGGTGTGTCCATGCCGATGAGGAGGGCCGGGCCGTCGCAGCCCGCGAAGGCGGCGGCCAGCCGTTCGTCGAGGCCGCCCGCGCACTGCCGTACGACCTCGAAGCCGGGCGGCAGCCACGGGCCGGGCTCGCCCTCCAGGACCAGGACCCGGCGACGTGCCGGCGTCCGGGCCACCGTGTCGAGGGTGTCCGCCAGGGACGCCTCCGCGAGCGCGGCGGCCTCGCCGGGGGTGAAGGCGGGGGTCAGCCGGGTCTTCACCCGGCCGGAGCGGGGCTCCTTCGCGATGACCAGGAGCGTGGGCGAGGAGGTCACGCGCGTGCTCCCTTCTCGGCGACGGTCCCGGGTTCGGCCAGCACCCGGCTCATGTCCCGCACCGCCTGCCAGGTGCCGCGCCAGGTGCCGGTGACCTTGGATTCGCCGGCCCGCGGACGGTACGGCACGTCGTGCTCGGCGATCCGCCAGCCCGCGTCGGCGGCCCGCACCACCATCTGCAGCGGATAACCGCTGCGCCGGTCCGTGAGGCCGAGCGCGAGCAGCGGTTCACGGCGGGCGGCACGCAGCGGGCCGAGGTCGCGCAGCCGCAGTCCGGTGCGGCGGCGCAGCAGCCGGGACAGGGCGAGGTTGCCGGTGCGGGCGTGCAGCGGCCAGGCCCCGCGGGTCTGCGGGCGGCGCCGGCCGAGCACGAGGTCCGCCTCACCGGCCAGGATCTCGCGCACGAACGGCACCAGGTCGGCCGGGTCGAGTGAGGCGTCGCAGTCGCAGAAGCAGACGATGTCGGCGGTGGCGGCGGTCAGGCCCGCGTGGCAGGCGGCGCCGAAACCGCGCCGCTCCTCGCGTACGACGGTCGCGCCGAGGGAGCGGGCGATGCCGGCGGAGCCGTCCGTGGAGCCGTTGTCCACGACCAGCGCGCGCCAGCCGGGCGGGATGCGTTCCAGTACCCGGGGCAGCGCCTCGGCCTCGTCGAGGCAGGGGAGTACGACGTCCACGGACACCGGGTCCGGGACAGGTTCGAAAGAGGTCGTCACGGCTCTCACCCTACGAGGACGAAACTGGCAAATCGGACTCCGGCTCCTTACGGAACGCGGACGTCCAGAGCCGTGGACCGCACTTCGGCGCCAACGGTGCGAGGCTGGCGCCATGGAGCAGCAGCAATCCAACGCACTGTCCGGGGCGCGGGTCCTCGTCGTGGACGACGACCCCACGGTCGCCGAGGTCGTCACCGGGTACCTGGACCGGGCCGGATACGTCGTGGACCGCGCCGATGACGGCCCGGCCGCGCTCGCCCGGGCCACCGCGCACTGGCCGGACCTCGTCGTCCTCGACCTGATGCTGCCCGGCATGGACGGCCTGGAGGTGTGCCGCCGGATGCGCGGGCGCGGGCCCGTCCCGGTCATCATGCTCACCGCGCGGGGCGACGAGGACGACCGCATCCTCGGCCTGGAGGTCGGCGCCGACGACTACGTCACCAAGCCCTTCAGCCCCCGTGAACTCGTCCTGCGGGTGGAGTCCGTGCTGCGCCGCACCCGGCCCGCCGAGCCCTCGGCCACCCTCCGCGCGGGCGGACTCACCCTGGACCCGGCGGCCCGTCGCGCCACCAAGAACGGCACCGAACTCGCCCTGACCATCCGGGAGTTCGACCTCCTCGCCTTCCTTCTGAGGCACCCCGGCAGGGTCTTCGGACGCGAGGACCTGATGCGCGAGGTGTGGGGCTGGGACTTCGGCGACCTGTCGACGGTGACCGTCCATGTCCGGCGACTGCGGGGAAAGGTCGAGGACGATCCGGCCCGGCCCTGCCTGATCCAGACCGTGTGGGGCGTCGGATACCGCTTCGACACCGCCGGTCAGGAGGGATGACGGCCATGCGTGACACCCTCATCATCGCCCTCGTCGCCTTCCTCGGCGCCGCCGCGGTCGGCGTGCTCGGTGCGGGCGTCGTCCTGCTCATCCGGCGCCGCTCGGTCGTCACCCATCTCGCCGTGGTCGCCGCCGTCGCCGTCAGCGCGATGTTCGCGGGCACCCTCGCCGTCGCGCAGGCGATGTTCCTGTCCGCGCACGACCTGAAGGTCGTCACCACCGTCGTCGCCATGGCCGCCGGGGTCTCCCTCGCCACCGCCCTGCTGCTCGGCCGCTGGGTCGTGGGCCGCAGCCATGCCTTCGCGCTCGCCGCCCGCTCCTTCGGCGACGGCGGCGACTTCACCTCGCCCGACGGCCCCGCCACCGCCGAACTCGCCGCACTCGGACGCGCGTTGGAGGAGACCAGCGCCCGGCTCGCCGAGTCCCGGGACCGCGAACGCGCCCTGGAGACCTCCCGGCGTGAACTCGTCGCCTGGATCTCGCACGACCTGCGTACCCCGCTCGCCGGTCTGCGCGCGATGTCGGAGGCGCTGGAGGACGGCGTCGCCGCCGACCCCCGCCGTTACCTCAGGCAGATCCGCACCGAGGTGGAGCGCCTCAACGGCATGGTCGGCGACCTCTTCGAGCTCTCCCGCATCCACGCCGGGGCGCTGGCGCTGACCCCGAGCCGCATCTCCGTGTACGACCTCGTCGGCGACGCGCTGGCGGGCGCCGACCCGCTGGCTCGCGAGCACGGCGTACGGCTGGTCGGCGCCCGGGTCGAGCCGGTGCCGGTCGAGGTGGACGGCAAGGAGATGAGCCGGGTGCTGGGCAACCTGCTCGTGAACGCCATCCGCCGGACGCCCGCGGACGGCACCGTCGCGGTCGCCGCCGAGCGCGGACCGGACGGGGTCGTCCTGTCCGTCACCGACAGCTGCGGCGGGATCCCCGAGGATGACCTGCCGCGGGTCTTCGACACCGGGTGGCGCGGCACGCACGCCCGGACTCCGCCCGCCGGCGCGGGCCTCGGCCTCGCCATCGTGCGCGGGATCGTGGAGGCCCACCAGGGGCGGGCCACCGTACGCAATGTGACCGGCGGATGCCGGTTCGAGGTGACCCTGCCGGCAGCCGAGATCTGAGGAGCGACTCCGGACACGGCGAGGGCCGGCCATCGTTCCCGGCACGGCGAGGCCTGAGAATCACGCCCCGCCCAGCGAGGCCCGCGCGAACTCCCGCATCCCCTCCTCGAAGCCCACCCCCGCCTTCCAGCCCAACTCCGACCGGAGCCGCGCCGAGTCCGCCGTGATGTGCCGTACGTCGCCCAGCCGGTACTCCCCGGTGACGACCGGCTCCGGACCGCCGTACGCGGCCGCCAGCGCCCGGGCCATCTCGCCGACCGTGTGCGGTTCACCGCTGCCGGTGTTGTACGCGGTGAGCGTGCCCGCGGGCGAACCCGCCTCCAGCGCCGCCACGTTGGCCGCGGCCACGTCCCGCACGTGCACGAAGTCCCGACGCTGGCGGCCGTCCTCGTAGACCCGGGGGGCCTCGCCGCGGGCGAGCGCCGAGCGGAAGAAGGAGGCGACACCCGCGTACGGGGTGTCGCGCGGCATGCCCGGCCCGTACACGTTGTGATACCGCAGCGACACCGCCGACCCGCCGGTGGCCCGCGCCCACGCCGCCGCCAGGTGCTCCTGGGCCAGCTTGGTGGTCGCGTAGACGTTGCGCGGGTCCACCGGGGCGTCCTCGGCGACCAGCCCGGGTGCCAGCTCGGCCTCGCACCGGGGGCAGACGGGCTCGAAGCGTCCCGCGTCCAGGTCGGCGACGGCACGCGGCCCCGGCCGGACCACCCCGTGCCGTTCACAGGCGTACCGGCCCTCGCCGTACACGACCATCGACCCGGCCAGCACGAGACGCCGTACGCCCGCCTCGGCCATGGCGGTGAGCAGCACGGCGGTACCGAGGTCGTTGCGGGAGACGTACTCCGCCGCGTCCGAGAAGCCGACCCCGAGACCCACCATCGCCGCCTGGTGGCACACCGCGTCCACGCCCGCCAGGGCCCGGCCGACCGCGTAGGGGTCCCGCACGTCCGACGCGGGGTCGGCGCGGACGTCGTAGCAGACGGGCTCGTGCCCGTGCGCTGTCAGCGCCGCTACGACATGGGACCCGATGAACCCGGCACCGCCGGTGACCAGTACTCGCATGCGGCCACGTTAGGGGCGCGGGCGGCCCGGGCGAGGGGGCCGCGCCCGGCACGTCACGGCTTCGTAAGACCCGCCGGGCGCGTCGGCAGCGTCACCGTGAACACCGTCGAGCCCGGCTCGCCGTTCAGTTCGATCGAGCCGCCGTGCGCCCGCACCAGGGAGCTGGCCACCGCGAGGCCCAGGCCGCTGCCGCCGCGGTCGCGGCTGCGGGCCTTGTCGACGCGGTAGAAGCGGTCGAAGACCCGGTCACGGTCGGCGGACGGGATGCCGGGGCCCGAGTCCGCGACCCGCACCAGCGCCCGGCCGGACTCGACGCGGACCCCCACGGTCACCCGCGTGCCCGCCGGGGTGTGCACGGCCGCGTTGGTGAGCAGGTTGTCCAGGACCTGGCGGATCCGCTGCGGGTCCAGACGCAGCGTCAGTTCCGCGGGGCCCGGCGTCACGGTCAGCGGATGGTCCGGGTGGCTCGCGCGGAACGCGTCGGCCGCGTGCTCGACCAGCTCCACCAGGTCCGCCTCCACCGGACGCAGCGGCGTCTCCACCTCGGCCGCGTCCAGCCGGGCGAGCAGCAGCAGGTCGTCCAGGAGCACGCCCATCCGGGCCGCCTCGGCCCGCAGCCGGGCCAGGTGCCTCTCGCGTTCCTCGGGGGCGTTGGCGGCGGCGTACTGGAAGAGGTCCGCGTAACCCCGTACGGACATCAGGGGGGTGCGCAGCTCGTGCGAGGCGTCCGCGACGAAGCGGCGCAGCCGTTGCTCGGCCTCGGCGCGGACCGCGAGGGAGTCGTCGATGTGCTCCAGCATCGTGTTGAACGCCGTGCGCAGCTCGTGCACCTCCGGGCCGCCGTCCCGGCCGTCCGCGCGCAGCGGCAGCCGGGACGCGGACTCGGTCAGGTCGTGCGAGGCGATGCCGTGCGCGGTGTGCGCCATGTCGCTGAGCGGTTGCAGACCGCGCCGCAGCATCTTCCGGCCGAACACCACCAGCGCCCCCGCCGCGACCGCGAACGCGATCACCTGCACCGTGACCAGCCGGTTCACGGTGTGCTCGATGTCTTCCATGGGCGCGGCGCTGACCAGCACCACCCCGGGCTCGACCTCGCAGGCCCGCAGCCGGTAGAGGCCCTCCCCGTCGAGCCGCACGGTGCGCATCAGCTCGGTGTCGGAGTGCGCCATGTTCTCGGCCAGCAGGGTCAGCGGGCGGATGTCGTGCGGGATGTCGGCGGGCCGGCGCAGCGCGGCCGAGTCGTCCGACACGTCGTACACCGCGGTGAACCAGCCCCAGTACGGCTTCTGCGTCACCGTCCCGTTGGCCTCGGCGTCCTTCGTCTGCACGGTCTGGACGACCTGCAGCTGGTAGCCCAGCTGGTGCTCCAGGTAGTCGCGCATGTACATCGTCAGCGCCGATCCCACGACCGCGAACACCAGCAGGGACAGCGCGCCCAGGCCCAGCGCCAGCCGGGTGCCCAGGCGCAGCCGCCGGTACGTCTGGCGGAGGTGCCGGAAAGCGCCCCTCACCCGGTCGCCTGCCGGACCACGTAGCCGAAGCCCCGGACGGTGTGGATCAGCGGTCCCTGGCCGTCGACGGGCTCGTCCAGCTTGCGGCGCAGCCTGCTGACCACCAGCTCCACCACGTTGGACCGGCCGCCGAAGCCGTACTCCCACACGTGGTCCAGGATCTGCGCCTTGGTCAGCACGGTCGGCGACTTGCGCATCAGGTAGCGCAGCACCTCGTACTCGGTCGGGGTGAGGGTGAGCAGCCGTTCGCCGCGCCGCACCTCGCGGGTGTCCTCGTCCATCGTCAGGTCCGCCACCCGCAGCACGGACCGCGGGAACCCGGGCCCGGCGCTGCGCCGCAGCACGGTCCGCAGCCGGGCCATCAGCTCCTCCACCGCGAACGGCTTGACCAGGTAGTCGTCCCCGCCGCGGGTCAGCCCCGCCACCCGGTCGGCGACGGCGTCCCGCGCGGTGAGGAACACCACGGGCACCATGGTGCCGGAGCGGCGCAGCCGCTCCAGGACGCCGAAACCGTCGATGTCGGGCAGCATGAGGTCGAGCACCACGATGTCGGGACGGAACTCGGCGGCGCGGCTCAGCGCTTCCTGGCCGGAGTTCGCGGTGACCGCGTCCCAGCCCTCGTAGCGGGCGACCGTCGCGACGAGATCGGCTATCGGCGGGTCGTCGTCCACGACGAGGAGGCGTACTTTTTCCACCCGCTCATAGTGCTTCACCCGGCGGGCGAAGCCAGAGCGGGCCCCCGCCCGTGGCCACATCGATAACCTCTTGAAAGTTGTACGACAGTGATTCGACAGGTCCCGCCGGACAAGCTCGGTATCCCGGACCCGGATCAAGGAGTTCTGTCCGTGACCACCGTCCAATCACCCCCCGCGCCCCCCACGGCGATACGCCCGAGGGTGGTGGCCCGCACGGGCCTGTACGCCGTCCTGGCCGCGAACCTGGCCGTGGTGACCTTCTTCTTCACCCAGGCGGGCTTCGCCTCGAACACCCTCATCGTGCTGGGCCGGCTGGCCGGTCTGTACGGGGCGCTCCTGATGGCCTTCCAGCTGCTGCTGGTGGCCCGGCTGCCCTGGCTCGACCGCCGCATCGGCATGGACCGGCTGACCTCCTGGCACCGCTGGACCGGCTTCGGCATCCTGTGGACGCTGCTCACGCACGCCGTCTTCATCACCTTCGGCTACGCGCAGTCGTCCTCCATGGACCCCGTCAACCAGATCGTCGACCTCGCCGAGACCGTCGAGGGCGTGCTGCGCGCGGTCGTCGCGTTCGGCATCATCCTCGTCGTGGGCGCGGCCTCGGCCCGCCACGCCCGACGCCGGCTGGCCTACGAGACGTGGCACTTCATCCACCTCTACACGTACGTCGCCGTGGTGCTCGCCTTCACCCACCAGGTCGCGGTCGGGACGACCTTCACCGCGTCGGGCGCCGCCACCGCGTACTGGTACGGCGTGTGGAGCGTCGCCCTCGGCTCGGTGGCGCTGGGCCGGCTGGTCCTGCCGCTGTGGCGGAACTGGCGCCACCAACTGCGGGTCACGGCCGTCGTCCCCGAGGCCGACAACGTCGTCTCGGTCTACATGTCCGGCCGCGACCTCGACCGGATGCCCGCCCGGGCGGGCCAGTTCTTCCTGTGGCGCTTCCTGACCCGCGACCGCTGGTGGCAGGCCAACCCGTTCTCCCTGTCGGCCGCGCCCGACGGCCGCACCCTGCGGCTGACCGCGAAGGCGGCCGGCGACGGCAGCGCCGCCCTGCGGCACGTCAAGGTCGGCACCCGGGTCTTCGCCGAGGGCCCCTACGGCGCCTTCACCGCGCTGCACCGCACCCGCCCCGAGTCCGTGCTCATCGCGGGCGGCGTCGGTGTCACCCCCATCCGGGCCCTCCTGGAGGAGCTGGAGGGCCACGCGGTGGTCATCTACCGGGTCGCCACCGACCGGGACGCGGTCCTCTACGACGAGCTGCGCGACCTCGCGCTCGCCAAGGGCGCGGAACTGCACCTGGTGACCGGGCCGCCGGTCCCCGACCGGCTGGCGCCGGACGAGCTGGCGCGACTGGTGCCGGACATCGCCGACCGGGACGTCTTCCTGTGCGGACCGCCGCCCATGATGAACGCGGTGCTGGGCAGCCTGCGCGAGCTGGACGTGCCCAAGCCGCAGATCCACTTCGAACGCTTCAGCCTGGCGGGATGAGGAAGAGTCAGTGAAACGAGCGATACCCGTCGTGGTCCTCAGCATCGCCGGTCTGATCCCGGTCTGGCGCTACGAACCGTCGACCGCCACGTCGTCCACCAGCCAGGTCGCCGCACCGGCCCCCTCCACCCCCGCCTCCGGCGGCTCCTCCTCCCGGGTCGTCACGGGCACGACGGTCGACACGGAGAAGGGTCCCGTCGAGGTCCAGGTGACCTTCGACGGCGAGAAGATCACCGCCGTGCGGATGCTCCAGCAGCCGAACCACCCGCAGACCACGGCCGCCGTGCCGAAGCTGGTCGCGGAGACCCTGCGGGCGCAGAGCGCGGACATCGACACGGTGTCCGGGGCGACGATCACCACCGAGGGGTACAAGGAGTCCCTGCAGGCCGCGATCGACAAGAACGCGGCCGCGGCGTCCGCCTCACCCTCCGCCTCCGCGTCGGCCTCCGCGTCGGTCTCCTCGAAGAAGGTCGTCGCCGGTACGACGGTCGACACGGAGAAGGGTCCCGTCCAGGTCGAGGTGACCTTCGCGGGCGAACGGATCGGCTCGGTGCGGATGCTCCAGCAGCCGAACCACCCGCAGACCACGGCCGCCGTGCCGAAGCTGATCGCGGAGACGCTCCAGGCGCAGAGCGCGGACATCGACACGGTGTCCGGGGCCACCATCACCAGCGAGGGCTACAAAGAGTCCCTGCAGGCCGCCCTCGACGCCAAGGGCGCCTGACCGTGCACCGCGTCGAACACGTCATGGGCTTCCCCGTCTCGCTGCGGATCGACGACGAGGACGTCCCCGAGTCGGCGGCGGACGCGGTCTTCGCGTGGCTGAACGAGGCCGACGTGCGGTTCAGCCCGTTCAAGCCCGACAGCGAGGTGTACCGGCTGGACCGGGGGGAGCTGTCGGCGGATGCCGTGAGCCCGGACCTCGCCGAGGTCCTCGGCCTGTGCGAGCACTACCGGGCCGCCACCGGGGGCGCCTTCGACGTGCGGCTGCCCGGCCGGGGTCTCGACCCCTGCGCGGTGGTCAAGGGCTGGTCGGTGCAGCGGGCGGCGGAGCTGCTCAGGGCGGCCGGCGCGCGGCGCTTCTGCCTCAACGCCGGCGGTGACGTGGTCGCCGCCGGCGGCCCCTGGCGGGTCGGCGTACGGCACCCCGAACACGCCGACCAGGTGTGCGCCGTCCTGGAGCTCACCGACGCGGCGGTCGCCACCTCCGCCCGCTACGAGCGGGGCGACCACATCATCGACGGCCGCACCGGCCGCCCGGCCACCGGGCTGCTCAGCCTGACGGTCGTCGCCCCGACGCTCACCGAGGCGGACTCGGTCGCCACGGCGGCCTTCGCGATGGGCGCCGAGGGCGTCGAGTGGGCGGCCGGACTCCCCGGCTGCGAGGTGTTCGCGGTGACCGCGCACCGCGGGGTGCTGCGGACCCCGGGGTTCCCGACGGCGGGGGAGCGGCCGACGGCGTGACCTCGGGCGTCCACCCCGAAGCCGTGCGGATGCCCGCAACACGAGCCGTCTACACTCTCCCCCCAACGGACCGCACCTGGCCAAAAGTGGGCAACTTCTGCCAGACCCGAAGGGTATTCGGCGCTTTGATACGGATAGATTCAGTCACCAAGCGGTACCCGGACGGCACGGTGGCGGTCGACCGGCTCTCGTTGGAGATACCCGACCGCTCGATCACCGTCCTGGTCGGGCCGTCCGGCTGCGGGAAGACCACCACCCTGCGCATGATCAATCGGATGGTCGAACCGAGCGAGGGCACCATCCTCCTCGACGGCGAGGACATCACGCGGCAGCCCGTGAACACGCTGCGGCGGTCCATGGGGTACGTCATCCAGAACGCCGGTCTCTTCCAGCACCGCACGATCGTCGACAACATCGCCACCGTGCCCCGCATGCTCGGCTGGGGCAAGGACAAGGCGCGGTCGCGGGCCCGGGAGCTGATGGAGCGGGTGGGCCTCGACGCCTCACTCGCCCAGCGCTACCCGTACCAGCTGTCGGGCGGACAGCAGCAGCGCGTCGGGGTGGCCCGGGCGCTCGCCGCCGACCCGCCGGTGCTGCTCATGGACGAGCCGTTCTCCGCCGTCGACCCGGTGGTCCGCAAGGGACTCCAGGACGAACTCCTGCGCATCCAGGACGAGTTGGGCAAGACGATCGTCTTCGTCACCCATGACATCGACGAGGCCGTCAAGATCGGCACGATGGTCGCCGTGATGCGCACCGGCGGCAAGCTCGCCCAGTTCGCGCCGCCCGCCGAGCTGCTGTCGCACCCCGCGGACGACTTCGTCGAGGACTTCCTCGGCGCGGACCGCGGCATCCGGCGGCTGTCCTTCTTCCCGTCCACCGGACTGGAACTGCTGACCGGGCCGATCGTCGCGATCGACTCCACCGCCGAACAGCTCACCGGCCGCGACACCGCCGACGCCCCCTACCTCCTCGTGACGGACCTGGACGGCAAGCCCCTCGGCTGGGGCGAGCCGGGCGAGCTGCGGGCCGGGGAGATCAGGCCGGAGCAACTCCTGCCGTACGGACGGCCGTTCGTCGCCGGAACCGAGTCGCTGCGGGCCGCGCTGGACTGCGCGGTGCTCTCGCCCACCGGCTGGGCGGTCGCCGTGGACGCCGAGGGCCGGGCCGCCGGAGTGGTCTCCCAGCAGACCATCGGCGAGGCGATACGCGGCGCCCACGCCGAGGGCCGCGCCACCGACCAGGACACCCCGGCCGCCCCGGTCACCAAGGTCGCCCCATGAGCGGCTTCTTCGACATCCCCAGCGACCTCCAGCACAGCTGGCTCGGCCTCATCGGCCTGCATCTGCGCGAGGCCCTGCTGCCGGTCCTGTTCGGCCTGGTGCTGGCGCTGCCACTGGCCCAGCTGTGCATCCGCTTCCGCTGGCTGTACCCGCCGGTGCTGTGGGTCACGACCGTGCTGTACGCCATCCCCTCGCTGGCCTTCTTCGTCGTCCTCATCGACTACACCGGCCAGACCGAACTCACCGTGATGATCCCGCTGTCCGTCTACAGCCTGGTGGTGCTGGTCCCGGCGATCGTCGACGGTGTGCGGTCGGTGCCGCAGGAGACGATGGCCGCCGCGACCGCCATGGGCTTCGGGCCGGTACGCCGGTACGTGCAGGTGCAGTTGCCGATCGCGGTGCCCGCCATCATCGCGGGTCTGCGGATCGCGGTTGTGTCGAGCGTGTCGCTGGTGAGCGTCGGCACCCTGATCGGCAACCAGGGCGCGCTCGGCAACCTGCTCGCCGACGCGATGTTCTACCACCGCCCCGAACTGGCCGTGAACTCCGTGGTCACCACGGCCGTCCTGGCGATCGTCCTGGACGCCCTGCTGGTGGGGCTGAGGGTGCTGCTCACGCCCTGGATGCCCAAGGCCGCCCGCAGGAAACCGAAGGCGGCCGCGGCCCGGCCCGAACCGGCCACGCTCGCTCTGGAGGACGCGGTCAAGTGAACGTACTGAACTTCATCAACGCGTTCTTCAGCGACAGCGCCCGCTGGCACGGCTACGACGGCATCCCCACCCGGCTGGGCGAGCACGTCGGGTACTCGCTCCTGGCGCTCGCCATCGCCGCCGCGATCGGCCTCCCCGTCGGTCTGCTGACCGGGCACACCGGCCGGGGCGGCAACGCGCTCGCGTTCATCGCCACCGCCGCCCGCGCCCTGCCCAGCTTCGGTCTGCTGGTCCTGATGTTCGTCGTCCTCGGCCTCGGACTGCTGCCGGTGATGATCCCGCTGGTCGTCCTCGCCATCCCGCCGATCCTGGTCACCACCTACGAGGCGGTGCGCTCCGTCGACCCGTCCCCGGTGGACGCGGCCCGCGGGATGGGCATGCAGGAGTCCCGCATCCTGTTCCAGGTGGAGCTGCCGGTGGCGCTCCCCCTGATCCTCAGCGGCCTGCGCTCGGCGGCCATCCAGATCGTCTCCACGGCCACCATCGCCGCGTACGTCTCGCTCGGTGGCCTCGGCCGGTACATCGTCGACGGCCTCTACCAGCGCAACTACGAGAAGGTCGTCGGCGGTGCCACCCTGGTCGCCGTGATGGCGCTGGTGACGCTGGGACTGTTCTGGGCGGTGCACCGGCTCGCCGTGTCGCCGGGGGTGCGCCGCAGCGGCTGAGGGACGTCGTACGCCGACGGGCCCGGGTGACGAGATCGTCGCCCGGGCCCGCTCGCACCACCGCCGGGTCAGCCCTCGGTGCGGGCCAGTGCCTGTTCCAGTACGACGAGCAGCGCGTCGCGCACCGAGCCGCGCTCGCGGGCGTCGAACACCACCAACGGGACCCGCTCGTTGACGTCGAGCGCCCAGCGGACCTCCTCCAGGGTGTGCTGGACCTGCCCGTCGAAGGCGTTGACGGCCACCGCGAACGGGATCTGCTGGTGCTCGAAGTAGTCGACGGCCGCGTAGCAGTCGTCGAGGCGGCGGGTGTCCACGATGACGAGACCGCCGACCGCGCCCTCGACGATGTCGTCCCACATGAAGCCGAACCGCTCCTGGCCGGGAGTGCCGAACAGGTACAGCTTCAGGGTCGGGTCGATGGTGATGCAGCCGAAGTCCATGGCGACCGTGGTCGTCGTCTTGCGCGGGGTGTGGCTGAGGTCGTCCACGCCGGCCGCCACCTCGGTGATCGCGGCCTCGGTGGTCAGCGGCTCGATCTCGGAGATCGAGCCCACGGCGGTGGTCTTGCCCACGCCGAAGCCGCCCGCGATCACCATCTTGACCGGCAGCGGTGGCCTCACGGAGGCCTGCGCGGCCGCCGGGCGGGTGGCGGGTTCAGTCGGTGTCACGGAGAACCCCTCGGGAGTCGGGGATGGCACGCAGGCCATCGATAACCCTTCGCAGGACGGAAGCGTCGTGGATGACGCCGGAGTCGGGCACGTGCACCGTCAACTGCCCCGCCGCGCGCAGGTCCTCGGCGAGGATGCGGACCACGTTGAGGTGCAGCCGCAGCCTGGCCGCGATCTCCGCGATGGACTGCGGCCGGCGGCAGGCGGCGATGATGTCGTGCTGTTCGAAGGAGAGCTGGTCGAGGATGTCGAGTCCCTCGGTGGTGGCCACCACCTGGGTCTCGACGGGCATCGTCCGGCCGTTGGCGCTGGGGGCCACCCGGCCGGCGGTGACCAGGAACGGCCGTACGGCGGCAACGGGACCGACCGCCCCCGGACCGGGGGGCGCGCCGCCGTCCTCGTCGGCACCGCGGTGCGTGCGGCCGTCCGCCATGGGCTGTGTCTTTCTCCTCGGCCGGGCGGCGCCCGGTCAGCGCTTCGACGCGGTGCCGACGCTGTTCTTCAGTTCGAGCACGAGCTGCGGACTGAGCGCGGCACCGGCACGGTTGGCGAACAGCGTCATCTCGTAGGCGATGTTGCCGAGCTTGGCCTCCTTGTCGGTGACCACGCCGAGGACGGCGCCGCTGCCGATCGCGGAGACCAGGACATGACCGCCCTCCAGGTCGATGATGACCTTGTTGAGGCCGCCCAGTCCGTAGTTGCCGGAGGCCCCGGCGGCCAGGCTGGTGATGCCGGAGACGATCGCGGCGAGGCGCTCGGAGTCGGCGTGCTCACGCAACTCGGAGACGGCGATGAGCAGGCCGTCGGAGGAGACGGCGATGGCGTCGACGACGCCTGCCGTCTCGGTGGCGAACCGATTCAACAGCCAGGTGAAATCGGCTGCGGCGGCCTGCAGATCGGCCGGCGTGGTGCCTCCCGTAGGCGTGTCACCTGTCGACGTGCTCACTGCTCCGCTCCTTCCGGGGAGTGGTGGTGCTGGTTGTGGTGCTGGTGCGGTGGGTTGGGTGCGGGGGTCGAGAGGGGCGCGCGGGTGTCATCCGTGGTGCGGTGGGGCGAGGTGGGACCGGCCGGCCGGCGATGCCTGCCGACCTCGTCCTCGCTGTCGCGGTTGGCGCGGGCGACGGCCGCCTCGAACTCGTCGAGCGCGTCCCGTACGGCGTCCGCGTCGGCGGGGCGGGGTGCGGACCGGCGGGCGGTCTGCTGGTCGGGGTCGGCGCCGAAGGTCGTACGCAGCGTGGCTCCGCGGACGCGTCGGCGCAGCGGGCGGGCGCCGTCACCGGCCTGAGCCGCGGGCTCGGCCCCGTCCCCGCGGGCAGATACGGACGACACCGGCTCACTGTCCCGGGCCCCGGGGATGTGGGGCGCTGGGGCGCTGTCGGAGGCGGGGGCGGTCCAACGGGCGGGGTCGGGGTGGGCGGTGGAGGCGCCGGGGGCGGCCGGGGTGGTGTCGTCCGGGGCGGGACCGACCGTCGTGGCGGGCGGACCGGGCGGCGTCGAGCCGGTGTGCGGGGCGGTGGCCGGGGTGCTGTCCGCAGTCCGGGAGGCCGACGCGATCTCCCCGGTGGGGGAGGCCGGCGTGCCGTTCGCGGCCGTGGTGCGCTTGGGCACCCGGCGGGGGAGCGGGGCGGGCTCGTCGGCCGGAGCGGTTCTTCGGGCCGGGATGGCTGCCGTGCCCGCCGGGGACATCGACCGCGGGTCGGAGACGGTCGCCCGTGAACCGGCGACGCCCGGGCGGCCGTCCGAGGCCGAAGCGGAACCCGGGGCCGCAGCGGAACCGGCGGCGGGCCCGGTAGCCACACCCGCACCGGCCCCCACGCTCCTCGCCGGACCGCCCGAGGAACCCGCCACGACCATCGGGCTCATCGTCAGCAGCAGGGACGAGGGGATGGTCACCTCCGCGGTGACGCCGCCTCCCGGGGTACGGGACAGCGCCACGTCGACCTCCCAGCGGCGGGCCAGCGCGCCCACCACGAACAGGCCGAGCACCTTCGTCGGGACCACGTCGAGGCGTTCGCGGCGGATCAGGCGGGCGTTCTCCTCGGCGATCCGCTCCGCGCTCATGCCGAGACCGTGGTCCGCGATCACCACCAGCGCGCCGTCGGCGCTGTTGCGGACGGTCACCTCCACGGGGCTGCCCGCGGGCGAGAACGAGACGGCGTTCTCCACCAGTTCCGCCACCATCAGCGTGAGGTCGCCGATGATGTCGGGCTCCACCATGACCTCGGTCCCGGCGAGCAGATGGACCCGCTGGAAGCCCTCGATCTGGCCGAGGGCGGCCCGGACCACGTTGGTGAGCGCGAGCGGCCCGGAGTCCAGGACCGTCTCGCGGATGCCGGCGAGCAGCATCAGGCTGTCCGCGTTGCGACGCAGCCGGACCGCGATGTGGTCGATGCTGTAGAGCCGCTCCAGCAGCGCCGGGTCCGTCTCGCCGCGCTCCACCGCGTCGATCAGCGCCAGCTGCCGGGTGGTCAGGTTGCTGACCCGGCGGCCGACGTTGCCGAACATCTCGGCGACGTTGCGGCGGCTGAGCACCTGGCGTTCCAGCAGCGCGGACGCGGTGGTCTGCACATGGTTGAAGGCCTCGGCGAGGTCGCCGATCTCGTCCTTCGCGGTGACCGGCACCTGCCGCAGCCGGGGCGGCGCGTCGTCCTCGGCGTCGTCGTCGGCCACCCGTGCCAGCTCGCGTCCGGCGACGTCGGCGACCTGCCGCGCGGCGCCGGTGAGCGCCTGCACCGGGCGCACCACGGAACGCCGTACGAGGACCGCGAAGGTGATCCACGCCGCGAAGCCGAACAGCGCGAGGCCCAGCAGCAGGGCCGCGCGCCAGGTGGCCTCGCTCGACGCGTGGTCGGCCCGGTCGGCGATCTGGCCGATGAGGGAGGCGGTGATCTGCAGACGGGCCTCGGACTGCAGCCGGTAGGCGGGGTAGGAGCCGAGGGTCTCGGTGAAGGCCTCGCGGATCTCCTTGGGCGTTCCCGCTTGCAGGTTGCCGGGGTCGATCTGCAGCTCGGCGTAGTGCCGGCCGATGGTCGCCTGCGAGCTGTTGTGCTCGATTCCGCCCAGCTCGTCCGCCTGGGCCTCGGTCGCGAACCGGGCGAAGCGGTCGGCCTGGTGGGAGTACTCGTTCTCGAAGCCGACCGCGCCGATGAACTCGATCAGGGCGTTGCTGTCACCGGTGCGCGCGGAGAACACGGCCGTCTCGAAGGCGCTGTGGGCGGCGTCGGCGCGCAGCAGGGAGTCCAGCAGGTTGCCGGTGAAGGTGCCGGCGAGAGCCTCGTTGTGGTCCAGGCCGAGACCGTCGATCAGCCCCTTGGAGGCGTTGGTGTAGGCCGGGTCGATGTTGTCGGCGGGCAGATAGCCCTGCTCGATGGTCTCGCGCAGACTGCTGAGGCCGTTGATCTCCCGCAGCGCCTGCGCCTCGGTGTCCGGCAGCCGGTCGCCGAAGGTGTCGCGCACCTCCTTGACCTGGGCGTCGACCGCGGCCTGCGCCTTGCGGTAGTCGGAGGAGGAGGGACGGGCACCCGAGGGCGCGGCCTCGTGCCGCACGGACAGCAGGATGGCCTGCTGATGCTCGCTCTCCACCCGGTCCACCAGTTCGGCGACCTCGGAGCTGTCCCGCACCAGTTGGGCGGCGGAGTCCGCGTCCCAGGCCTGGCTCAGCTGCTCGACGATGAGATAGGAGAGCAGCACGGCCACCACGGCCAGCGGGACACCCACCAGGACGTTGAGCTTGCGTCTGAACGGCCAGCGGTCGGCGAAACCCCGTAGCCGCCGGGCACCCCGTACGCCGGACGCGTCACCCGGGGCCGACGGTGTTCCCGGCTGGGCAGCCGAGCCCACCTCGCTCGTGGACACCAGGCCTCCTTCGTGGGTGTCTTACGGCGCGCGCAGAACTGCACGTGACCGTTTCTGATCGATACGGGAGGGATCGATAAAAAACGGATCGATACGGGACGATGTGGCAGGACACCACCGATACGGCCCCGCACGCCACTGTGACCGGCGACAACGTCCGCGAGACTACAGCCTCTTCGGGGGCCGGATCGCGCGCCCGTACGTCAAGAATCCATCACGACTCATCCATGGTCTGGCGGATTTGGTGGCCGTTGTGTTCGAGTCGCCTCCAGTCTCGTGCGGCCAATGAAGCCAATTGTTAATAAGCCTGGTCTTGACTGACCAAGAACCGGCTGGATTGGATCAGCGCAAGAGCTTCCGAGCAACCCCCAGAGTCCGGAACGGAAATCGTGACTTCTACCGCCGCACACAGCAGGTCCCTCCGGAGCCGTCCCGGCCTGGCCGCCCTGGCACTCGCCGCCGCCACCGCCCTGCTGGCGGGCTGTTCCTCCTCGGACGACACCTCCGACCCCCTGGCCGAGAAGACCGCGGACGACGGCACGGTCGTCGTCGGTTCCAACAACTTCGCCGAGTCCATCCTGATCGCCGACATCTACGGCGAGGCCCTGAAGGCCAAGGGGGTCAAGGTCTCCTACAAGCCGAACATCGGCAGCCGGGAGACCACGTACGGCCTGCTGAAGAAC
The DNA here is from genome assembly GCF_042872365.1 of Streptomyces sp. NPDC005263. Classification (NCBI taxonomy): domain Bacteria; kingdom Bacillati; phylum Actinomycetota; class Actinomycetes; order Kitasatosporales; family Streptomycetaceae; genus Streptomyces; species Streptomyces sp. NPDC005263. The sequence continues at coordinate 421,300 of NZ_JBIAKJ010000006.1, forward strand.
GGCTCCATCACGGTCCTGCCGGAGTACAACGGCTCGCTGCTTGCCTATCTCGACCCGAAGGCGGAGCAGAAGACGGCCGAGGCCGTGAACGCCACCGCCAAGTCCAAGCTCGACTCGAAGCTGACGCTGCTGAACTCGGCGCCCGCCGAGGACAAGGACTCCGTCAGCATCAACGCGGAGACCGCGAAGAAGTACAGCCTGACCTCGCAGTCCACGCTCGCCGACCTCAAGGACATAGCGCCCCAGCTGGCCATCGGCGGTTCGCCGGAGTTCCAGACCCGGCAGCAGGGTCTGCTGGGCCTGCAGTCCGTGTACGGCCTGAAGTTCAAGTCCTTCAAGGCGCTGGACGCCGGCGGCCCGCTGACCCAGGCGGCGCTGACCAAGAACACCGTGCAGGCCGCGGACATCTTCACCACGGACCCGACCATCGTCAAGGAGAAGTTCGTCGTCCTTCAGGACCCGAAGAACCTCTTCGGATTCGCGAACGTGACCCCGCTGGTCTACAAGTCCGGGCTCTCCCAGGACGGAGTGGCCGCACTCAACGCGGTCTCGGCCAAGCTGGACACGAAGTCGCTGCTGGAGATGGACTCCCAGGTGCAGCTGGAGAACAAGGACCCGCTCGACGTCGCCCAGGCCTGGCTGAAGTCGGCCGGCCTGAGCTGACGCCCGCCTCCGGGACGGCTGCGGGGCCTTCCGGAGCGGAGCAGGCCTTCTGGCCGCTGTACCGAATCAGGTTCGGTGTAGCGGCCAGAAGGCAGGAGCCGGCGGAGAACACGTCAATGTTTCGGGCGGCCTTGACGGATCCCCGCTACCTCGCTGTTAACGATCCCGGGTCCGAACCGAGTTCGGCCCGCGCCCGCGCCGCCGCCCCGACCGCCACCGCGTCACCCTCCAGCAGCGCGGGCAGCACCCGCACCGGGCGCCCGCTGACCGGGGGCTCCGCGGTCAGGGCCCGCCCGATCGACGGTTCGACGAGCGTCCAGGCCCGGCTGACGCCCCCGCCGACCACGAAGGTCGTGACGTCGAGCAGACCCGCGGTGACCAGCATGGCCCGGGCCACCGCGGCACCCGCCGTCTCGTACACGGCGAGCGCGTCCGGATCGCCGTTCCCCGCCGCCTCGGCCACCTCGCGCGCGCCGCGGGTCCGCCCGGTGCGCTCCCCGTAGCGCGCGGTGATCGCCCGCCCCGACGCCAGCGTCTCCAGATGCCCTCGGCCGCCGCAGGTGCACGGCAGGTCCCCGAAGCCCGGCACATGCCCGATCTCACCCGCCGCGCCGTGCGGTCCGTCGTACAGCGCCCCGTCCAACCACAGCGCCCCGCCCACGCCCGTGCCCAGCGTCATCCCGAGCACATCCGGCTCGCCGGCCACCGCGCCGGCCGCGGTCTCGCCGCGCAGGAACGCGTTGACGTCGTTGTCGAGGAACGCGGGCACCCCCAACGCCTCCTCGACCGCCGCCGTCACCTCGAACCCGGCCCAGCCCCGGAAGGAGTCGCTGGCCACGAGGATCCGGCCGGCCCGCGCGTCCACCACCCCGGCCGCGCCCACCCCGACCCCGAGCAGCCGCGTGCCCGTCCGGCCGAGCAGCAGTCCTACGGCGTCCAGCGCGGCCCCGACCATCGCCGTGCCGCCCCCGGCCGCCGGGGTCGCCACCTCCACCCGGTCGAGGACGGCCAGGTCCTGAGAGCACAGCACCACGCGGGTTGTCGTACCGCCGATGTCCACTCCGGCGATCGTGTGCGTCACGCGGTGGCCCCCGTCCGTCGCGCCGCCCGCCGACGCCGTTGGACGACCGGATCCGGCACCGGTACGGCGGCGATGAGCCGACGCGTGTACTCGGTCTCGGGACGCGACAGGGTGGACAGGGTTGGCCCCTCCTCCTCCACCCGCCCCGCCCGCATGACGACGACCCGCCGGGCGAACTCCTGCACCACGGCCAGGTCGTGCGACACGAACAGACAGGCGAACCCGAGCTCACGCTGCAACTCGGCGATCACCTCCAGGACCGTCCGCTGCACACTCACGTCCAGCGCGCTCGTCGGCTCGTCCGCGACCAGCAGCCGCGGCCGCAGCACCAACGCCCGCGCGAGACTCACCCGCTGCCGCTGACCGCCGGACAGTTCGCGTGGGCCTCGACCCGCCAACTCCCGTGACAGTCGCACGAGTTCGAGTGCCTCCGCGACCCGCTCCCGCCGCTCGGCTGCCGGCATGCCCCGCCGGTGCGTACGCAGCGGCTCGGCCACACACTCCGCCACGCTCATCCGGGCGTCCAGCGAGGCCACCGGATCCTGGAGCACCACCCCCACGCCGGACAGCAGGGCCCGGCGCGCCCGTCCCCGGGCCCTCCCCAGGTCGCCGCCGAACAGCGACACCGAACCGGCGGCCGGCGCGACCAGGCCGAGCGCCACCCGCGCCGCCGTCGACTTGCCCGAACCGGACTCACCCACCAGCCCCACGGTCTCACCGGGCCCGACCACCAACGACACCCCGTCGAGAGCCCGCACGGCACCACGCCCCCGCCCGAAGTCCACGGTCACGTCCCGCAGTTCGACCACGGGGGCCGCCGGATCCGCCGGATCCACCGGATCCACCGGAGCCGCCGGATCCACCGGAGCCTTCGGGTCCGCCGGGTTGGCCGGGGTCCCCGGAGCCTTCGGGGACCCCGGGTCCGTCGGGCCCGCCGGAGCCCCCGCTACCCCCGGCTCCCCCGCAGACGCCCGCCCGAACCCGCCCGCCGCAGGCGCGCCCGCTCCGCTCACCCTCAGCCGCGGTACCGCGGCCAGCAGCCGCTGGGTGTACTCGTGCTGGGGCCGCAACAGCACCTCCTCCACCGGACCGGTCTCCACCACCTCGCCCCGCAGCATCACGGCCACCCGGTCAGCGAAGTCGGCGACCACGCCCATGTTGTGCGTGACCAGCAGCACGCCGGTGTCCGAGTCGGCCGCGAGCCCCCTGAGCAGATCGAGGATCTCGGCCTGCACGGTGACGTCGAGCGCGGTGGTCGGCTCGTCCGCGACCAGCAGGGCGGGCGAGTTGGCGATCGCCATGGCGATGACCACCCGCTGCCGCTGACCGCCCGACAGCTGGAACGGGAACGCCGACGCCCGCCGCTCCGGATCGGGGATGCCGACCCTGCGCAGGAGCTCCACCGCGGCCCGGGCGGCCTCCGCCCGCGACACGGGCCGGTGATTGCGGACCACCTCCGCTATCTGCCGGCCGACCCGGGTCAGCGGATCCAGCGCGGTGGCCGGCTCCTGGAAGACCATCGACGCGGTACGGCCGCGCAGCCGGGCGAGCTCCGCCTCACCGGCGCCGACGATCTGCGTACCGTCGACGCCCACCCGCCCCGACGCCCGCGCGTTGCCCGGCAGCAGCCCCATCGCGGCGAACGCCACCGTCGACTTCCCGGACCCGGACTCGCCGACCAGCGCCAATGTCTCACCGGGCCGGACGTGCAGCGACACACCGCGTACCGCGGGCACGTCGCCCGTGTCCGTCGTGAACGTGACCCCGAGGTCCTCGATCCGCAGGATGTCCGTGCTCACCTTGTTCATCCCCGTCCCCTCACGTCGAAGGCGTCGCGCAACCCGTCGCCGATCGCGTTGAACGCGCACACGACGAGGATGATCGCGAGGCCCGGCGGCACGATCAGCCACCAGCGCCCCGAGTACGCCGCCGTCAGACCGGCCGACAGCATGCCGCCCCAGTCGGTCGACGGCGGTTGGACGCCGAGGCCCAGATACGACACGTACGCGACCAGCAGGATCGCGTCGGCGACCTGGAAGGTGGCCGCGACGACGATGGTCGACACGGAGTTCGGCAGGATGTGCCGCAGGATCGCCCGGCCGTGGGTGCCGCCGGTCGCGCGCAGCGTCAGCACGTAGTCACGGTTCTTGAGCGTCAGCGTCTCCGCCCGCACCAGCCGGGACGGGACCAGCCACGACACCAGACCGAGGATCACGATCAGGCCGGGCACACCCGGCGTGGTGATCGCGGAGACGACCAGCAGGATGAACAGCGCCGGGATCGCGATCCCGGCGTCCACCACCCGCATCATCACCGCGTCCACCCAGCCGCCCGCGTACCCCGCCACCGCGCCCCACAGGGTGCCGATCACGGTGGCCAGCAGCCCGGCGGCGAGCCCGACCAGCAGTGACACCTTCCCGCCGTACATGAGCCGCCCGAGCTCGTCGTGCCCGACGGCGTCGGTGCCCAGCCAGTGCGCCCCGCCGGGCGCCAGGTTGACCTGCGTGAGGTCGGTGTGGGTCTGGTCGGTGGAGTACAGCAGCGGACCGACGAAGCAGAACAACAGGAACAGGACGACCACCGCGAGCCCGGCGACGGCCAGCCTGTTGCGGCCGAACCGGCGCAGGGACAGGCGGTGTCCGGCGACCGGCTCGACGGATGCGGTCTGGAGTACGGCAGTCACGCGCGGCCCGCCTTCACTCGGGGATCGACGATCCGCTGGACGACGTCCGCGAGCAGGGTGCCCACGACCGTCGCGACGGAGATGACGAGGACGCAGCCCAGCAGGACCGGATAGTCGGAGGACTGCGCGGCGGACCAGAACAGCAGCCCCATGCCCGGGTAGTTGAAGAGCTGCTCGACCACGAGCGCGCCGCCGAACAGCACGGGCACGTAGTACCCGAGCATCGCGATCACGGGGGTGAGGGAGTTGCGGAACACGTGCCGCCACAGGATCGCCGCCGACCGTGCGCCACCGGCCCGCGCGGTGCGGACGTAGTCCTCGGAGAGGTTCTCCAGGGTCGCCGCCCGCATGTACCGGCTGAACACGGCGATCATGGACGCGGCCCCCGTGACCACCGGCAGCACCAGCGCCGCGGGATCCGCGAACACCTGCGCCAGGGTGTCCCCCTGAGGCGCCTGGGACGGGAACCAGCGCAGGGTCTGGGTGAACAGCAGCACCAGGATCAGCCCCAGGAAGTACACGGGCGTGGAGTACGCGACGAAGCTCAGCGTGGTGATGACGTAGTCGGCCGGCTTGTTGCGGCGCACCGCCTGCCACATGCCGAGCGGGATCGCCAGCACCAGACCGACCAGCGCGGACAGCACCGTCAGCACCAGGGTTTTCGGCAGCCGTTGCTCGATGAGCCGGGAGACGGCCTCGTTGAGCGTGTACGAGGTGCCGAGGTCACCGTGCACGAGCGTGTTCAGGTAGTAGAGGTACTGGACGGGCAGCGGGCGGTCCAGGCCCTGCTCGTGGTTGAACGAGGCGATCTGCCCGGCCGTCGCCTGCGGGCCGAGGATCCCGCGCGCGGGACCCCCGGGCAGCGCGTGCAGCAGGCAGAAGACCACGACCGTGACGATCAGGATCACCGCCAGGGCCTGGAGGACCCGCCGGGTGAGGTACGCGAGGGTGTCCATGCCTCAGCTGGTCCACTTCCACTGCGCGGGGTGGAAGTTGGCGAGCGAGTCCTGGGAGAAACCGCCGAGGCCGTTGCGTATGACCGACACCTGGTAGACGGGCTCCGGCAGCCAGATCACCGGCAGGTCCTTGGCGAGGGCCGCGCTGTACTGCTGGATCGCCTGGTTCGAACTCGACGTCGTGGACGCGGAGATGAGCTTGTCCACCGCCGGGTTGGAGTAGTTGCCGAAGTTCGAGCCGCCCTTGGACTGGAACAGCGAGTCGCCGGTCGGGAAGGCGTTGAAGTACCAGCTGCCCGCCGTACCGAAGAACGACAGCTGCCACTTGCAGATCGACTGGCCGGACGTGCACTGCGGGGTCTGGGAGAGCACCGAGTTCACCGGCGCGGTCTTGATGGAGAACTTGATCCCGGTCTTCGCGAACGAGGACTGGATGGCGCTCATCATGTTGTCCGTGACGGTCGACCCGGACTGCGACAGCACCTGCATCGCGAACTTCGTGCCCTTGGCGACCCCGGCACCGCACTGTGCCGCGCCGCTGCCGGGACTCGTGCAGGTCATCACCCCGCCCTGCTCGCTCCAGCCGTGGCCGGTCAGCAGCGCGCGTGCGGCCGACGTGGAGAACGGGTACGGGTTGCTCTTCTGCACGGGGGACACGAAGTCCGACGCCTGGCCCTGCGGAATCGGACCGTACCCGGGCACCGCCGTCCCGTTGAGGACGACTTTCGCCAAGGTAGTCTGGTCGATCGACCGCTGGACCGCCTGCCGGGCGTAGAGCTGCTTGAACACCGGGCCCATCGCCGGGTTGTTGAAGTTGTACGGCATGTAGGTGATCGCCCAGCCCGACCACGGCTTCACGGTGTAGCCCTGCGAGGTGAAGCTGCCCTTCTGGTCGAGGTCGGTGGCCTCGATGTAGCCGTAGTCGACGCTGCCGGAGCGCAGCGCGTTCTTCTCGGCGTCCGCCGTGGTGAAGGGCAGCAGGTTCACGGTCGGGATGCCCGGCTTCTCGCCACCGTCGTACTTCTTGTTCGCGGTGAGGACGACCTTGCCGGCGGTCGAGAAGGACTTGACGGCGTAGGGGCCGCTGATGGTCTTCCACAGCGGGTCGGAGGCGTAGCCGGAGATGTTCTTCGCCGCGGAGTTGAGGTACGTCCACACCTGCTTGGCGCCCGCCGCCGTGCGGTCGGCGTCGGACACCTTCGCCGAGGCGTCCGTCTTGTCCCAGGCGTGCTGGGGGAGCGGGGTGATGCTGTTCAGCTCGTTGGCGAGCATCCACTGGGAGTTGTAGGCGCGGTCGAAGGTGATGGTGAAGTGGCGGGCGTCGACGGTCTTGAAGGACGTCCAGTTGTCGGGCGCCTTGCCGGGGTTGTAGCCCGCCCACTGGGCTTTGTTCGCCTTGATGAGGTTGAACCAGAACTCGGCGTCTCGTGCGGTGACGGGCTTCCCGTCGCTCCAGTGGCGGCCGCCCAAGGTGATCGTCACGCTTTTTCCGTCGGACGCGAAGTCGGCGGCCGTGGCCACCGAACCGGCCTTGTTCCAGGCGATCTTCCCGGTCGAGCCGTCGTAGGCGACGAGCGGCTCCCACAGGGTGTTCGCGATGGAGATGTTGTTGGTGTTCAGGTGGGCCGCGGTGCCGATCGGCAGGATCCAGTTCGGCGTGAAGTTCGCGGGCAGCGCGTAGTTGATGGTGTCGTGCGACGCCGATGACGTGCCGCTCGACCCGGAACACGCGGCGAGCAGCAGCGTGCCCGCGCCGAGGGCGGCACCGGCGAGGAGTCTCGTGCGGGCAGGGGACATGGCTCTCCTCAGGCAAACAGAAGCGGGGCGGAGCCAGTGAACGCCTCGTTGATGCGAAGAAACAGACGCTCCACGGTAAAAAGTCTGTTTCTGCCGTTCTGGAAAAAGCCGCGAAAGGCTCTGACTGGCCTACGCTCAGGGCCTCGACCGCCGACGACGGAAGTTACTTCCTTCATGCCTGAAAAAAGTCCGCAGCCGAACAGTCCGCAGCCGATCGGTCGGCAGCCGATCGGTCGGCAGCCGAGGATCCCTCAGCCGAGCAGCCCTCGGGCGAAGCGTCCGGAGCCCACGAGCCAGACCCGCCGGAAGCACGGCTCCGGGTTCTCCTCGCTGACCGAGGGCGTCCTGGAACTCCTCGCGTCCGGGCAGGCGACGACCCGCACGGAGCTGGCCGGCCTGCTCGGCGCCGCCCCGTCGACGGTCTCGTTCGCGGTGGGCCAACTGCTCACGCACGGTCTGGTCACCGAGGAGGGCACGCTGTCGTCCACCGGCGGGCGCCCGCGCAAGGTGCTGCGGCTCGGCGGCAGCGACGGGTACGCCGTGGCGGCCGACCTCGGCGGAAAGCACGCCCACGTGGGAGTCGTCCACCCCGGCGGCGGACTCACCGACGTGTCCACCGTGCCGTTCCCGACCGCGGACGGACCCGAGGCGGCGCTGCCCGGACTGGCCGAGACCCTCGAGAGCCTCGCCGACCGGCACGGACGTGACCTGCTGCGGGGCGTGGGCCTCTGCCTGCCCGGGCCGGTCGACGTCGAGCCGGGCCTGGTGACCCTGCCCGCCCGGATGCCCGGCTGGAACAGGTTCCCGGTGCGGGACTGGCTGGAGGAGCGGTTCGGGGTCCCGGTGGCCATCGAGAACGACGCCAACTGCATGGCCGTCGGTGAGCACAGTGTGCGGCCCGTGGAACACCGCCAGTCGATCATGGTGAAGGCCGGCTCCGGCATCGGCGCGGGCGTGATCGCGAACGGGCGGCTCTACCGGGGCGGCACGGGTGCCGCCGGCGAGATCACCCACGTCCGCGTCGAGGCCGCCCAGGACACGCCCTGCTCCTGTGGCAACACCGGCTGCCTGGAGACTGTCGCCTCCGGGGCCGCCCTGGTCCGCATCCTGCGGGAACGCGGCCGTGACGTGGCGTCGACCGAGGACGTCGTACGGCTCGCCACCGACGCCGACCCCGAGGCGACCCGCGCGGTCCGAGAAGCCGGCCGCTACCTCGGCCGGGTGCTCGCCGCGAACGTCAACTTCTTCAACCCCGACGCGGTGTACCTCGGCGGCATCCTCTCCACCCTGGAGCCGTTCGTCGCCGCCGTCCGCAGCCAGCTGTACGAGGGCTGCCATCCGCTGGTCACCGAGCACCTGGTCATCGAACGGGCCGGCCTGGGCGCCGACGCGGGTCTGGTCGGCGCGGGCCAGTTCGCGCTGCAGCGGGCGCTGGCGCAGGCGCTGCACGCGGTCACCGGCCACCAGTCCTGAGCACCGCCGTCCCGTCCTGACAGCCCGCGTCCCGTCCCCGGACCGTCCCGAGCCCCCGGAGGAACCATGTCCCTGCCCGTCATAGCGATCGCCGGACTCGGCATCGAGTCCTCGACCTTCTCCCCGGCCCGGACCGAGGCCCCCGCCTTCCACCCACTGCGCGGTGCGGACGTCCTCACCCGCTACCCCTTCCTCGCCCCCGGGCAGCCCCTGCGGAAGGCCGCCGACTGGCGCGGTGCCCTCGTCGGAAAGGCCCTGCCCGGCGGCACGGTGACGGCGTCCGCGTACGCCGAACTGACCGCCGAACTCCTCGACCGGCTACGGCGGTCGGGCCCCCTCGACGGCCTCTGGTACGACATCCACGGCGCCATGACCGTCGAGGGGCTGGACGACGCCGAGGCCGAACTCCTGCACCGCGTCCGCGAGGTGGTCGGCCCCGACGTCCTCGTGTCGACCTCCATGGACCTGCACGGCAACGTCTCCCGTGAACTCGTCCACCGCAGCGACCTGATCACCTGCTACCGCATGGCCCCGCACGAGGACGCCATGGAGACCAAGGAGCGGGCCGCCCGCAACCTGGTGGAGCTGCTGGCGAGCGGGGCGCCCCGACCGGCCAAGGCGTGGGTGCCGGTGCCGGTGCTGCTGGCCGGCGAGCAGACCTCCACCCGGATCGAACCCGCCCGCGGCGTGTACGCGGCCGTCGAGGAGGTGGCGGCGGCCGAGGGAGTGACGGACGCGGCGATCTGGGTCGGCTACGCCTGGGCGGACGAACCCCGCAACCGGGCCGCGGTGGTCGTCACCGGCCCGTCGACGGCCGCCGTCACCGCCGGTGCCGAGCGGCTCGCGCACGGCTTCTGGGCGGCACGGCACGACTTCGCGTTCGTCGCCCCCACCGGCACCCTGGACGAGTGCCTCGACGCGGCGCTGGCTTCCCCCGCCCGCCCGTACTTCATCAGCGACACCGGCGACAACCCGACCGCGGGCGGCGCCGGTGACGTCACCTGGGGCCTTCGACAGGTCCTGGACCGCCCGGAGTTCAAGGACCCGTCCGGCCCCGTCGTCATCTACGCCTCGCTGCCCGGACCGGCCGCCGTCGAGACCGCCGCGCGAGCCGGAGTCGGCGCGAGCGTCACCGTCACCGCGGGCGCCGAGGTCGACGACCGGCACGCGGGCCCGCTCACCCTGACCGGCGTGGTCCACGCGGTACGGCAGGGCGACCGGGACGCGGGGACCGAGGTCGTGCTGCGGGTGGGCAGCGTGCACGTGATCCTCACCGGGCTGCGCAAGCCGTACCACCACGAACACGACTTCACCGACCTGGAGTTGGACCCCAGGGCGGCCGACGTCGTGCTCGTCAAGATCGGCTATCTGGAGCCCGAGCTGTTCGGCATGGCCGCCGACTGGAAGATGGCGCTCACCCCGGGCGGCGTCGACCAGGACCTGACCCGCCTCGGCCACCACCGCGTCCGCCGGCCGCTGTTCCCCTTCGACCCTGAGATGCCCGACCCGGACCTCTCCGCCCGGCTGATCGCACCCAGCGACGAGCCGCTCGGCGGACCGGACGAGTGAGCTGCCCGGTCGCCCGAAGTTAGTTCGCCTCGGCGATCACCCGGTCCATCAGGGCTATCAGCACGTCCCGCGCGGAGGCGCGCTCACGCGCGTCGCACAGCAGCACCGGCACGTGGTCGGGCAGCGCCAGCGACTCCCGGATGTCCTCGGCCGGGTACGGATGGAGGCCGTGGAAGCCGTTGACGCCGACGACGAACGGGATGCCCCGTCGCTCGAAGAAGTCGACCGCGGCGAAACTCGACTCCGGTCTGCGGACGTCGATGAGCACCACCGCGCCCAGCGCGCCCACGGCCAGGTCGTTCCACATGAACCAGAACCGCTGTTGCCCGGGCGTACCGAAGAGATAGAGCACCAGTTCGTCGCTGATGGTGATCCGGCCGAAGTCCAGGGCCACCGTGGTGGCACGTTTCTCCTCGATGCCGTGGAGGTCGTCGATGCCCAGGCCCGCGGAGGTCAGCGACTCCTCGGTGCGCAGCGGCGCGATCTCGCTGACCGACCCCACCATGGTGGTCTTGCCGACGCCGAAGCCCCCGGCGATCAGGATCTTGACGGTGTCGGGTGCCGCGGGGGTGGCGGCGTCAGAGCCGGCCAAGGCCGTCCCTCACTTTCTGCAGCAGGTCCAGGTGGGGCGTGCGGGGCGAGACGGGATGCGGCGGGTGGGCGGTGATCAGGCCGGCCTCCAGCAGATCGCAGAGCATGATGACGATCACGCTCACCGGCAGGTCAAGCAGGGCCGCCAGCTCCGCCACGGCCACCGGCCGCACGCACCGGCGCAGGATCCGGGTCTGTTCGGGCTGCGGCCTGGGCGCCCGGTCCGGGGGCGGGACCACCGCGGTCACCGTCGTGATGAGGGTGAAGTCGGCGCGGCTGGGCCGGGTGCGGCCGCCGATCAGGGCGAAGGGCCGTACCAGCCGGCCCGCCGCGTCGCTTCCGCTCACCTCACTCGTCACTCGTCGCCCGTCACTCGCCGGCGGCGTCCGCGGGGCCCACATGGGCCCGCGGCGCCGCGCTGAGGTGCTCGCCGATCTTCTTCACCAGCATGTTCATCTGGTACGCCACCACGCCGACGTCCGCGCCCGGCCCGGTCAGCACGACCAGGTGGGCGCCGGGTCCCGCGGAGGTCAGGATCAGGAAGCTGTTGGCCATCTCGATGAGCGCCTGGCGCACCGGACCGCCGCGGAAGTCCAGGCTGACGCCCTTGCTGAGGCTCATCAGACCGGAGGCGGTCGCGGCGAGCCGCTCGGCGTCGTCGCGCACGAACCCGGTGGACCTGCTGACGACCAGTCCGTCCTCGGAGAGCACCACGGCGTGGTTCACGTCGGCGACCCGGTCCACGAGACCGGTGAGCAACTGGTCCAGCTGGGTGTCCGTGGCGGGGGTGGGGCGTGTCATGACGGTGTCCTTCGTCAGCGTTCGGTCGGGGAGGTCGGAGAGGTCGGGCTGTCGGCGGCGTCCGCGGAGGGCACGTGCGCGGCGAGGGTGCTCGTGGGGGGTGAGTCCTTCCGGTTGGGCGGTGCGGGGGCGTCCTGGGCCGGGGCGGGGGCGTCGCGGTCCGGTACCTGGGCGGGCGCGTCCTGGGCGGGCACGTCGCTGTCCTGGACCGGTTCGCGATCGTCCTGGAGCGGAGGGTCCTCGTCCGCTCCCGGGCGGTCCGTGTCGTCCCCCGGGCGGTACATGTCCTCGCCCTCGCCCGGACGGTCCTTGTCCTCTCCCGGCTCCTGCTCCTCCCGGGCCCGCAGGGTGCCGGCCTGGAAGCCGCCGAGTGAGGAGGCGGCGTGCTCCGCGGTGAACTCATCGGCGTCGGCGGCGTCCGCCGCGTCCTGCGGGGTGGCCTCCTCCCGGAGTTCGGCGACCAGGCTGGTCTGCGGTACGCGGCGCGGCAGCGGGGTGAGCCCGTCGGCGCGGGGGACGGGAGCGGCGGCGGTGGCGGGGGCGGGGGCCGTCCGCGCGGCGAGGAGGGGCCGGGCGGCGCCACGGAGCGGCACCGGATCCTGGTCGGTCCCCGGGGCGCTCGCGGGTGAGGGGACATGCGCGGTCTCCGGGTCCGTCCCGGCCCGCGCGTCCGCCGTCCCCGGCGGGTTCCCGGCCTCCGCCGTCCCGTGGGCCGGCGCGGTGTCCGGTACGTCGGGAGCGTCGTCGTCGGCGGCCTCCGGGACCACGATGTCGTGCGGGACCAGCACGATCGCCGTGGTGCCGCCGTACGGAGAGGGACGCAGGGTGACGGCGATGCCGTGCCGTCTGGCGAGCCGGGAGATCACGAACATGCCGAGCCGCAGGTCGTCCGCGAGTGCCACCACGTCGAACTGCGGCGGATCGGCCAACTGGGCGTTGAGGGAGGCGTAGTCCTCCTCCGACATGCCAAGACCCCGGTCCTCCACCTCGACGGCCAGCCCCTTGGCCACCATCGCGGCCCGCACCCCGACCGGGCTCGGCGCGGGGGAGTACGCGGTGGCGTTGTCGATGAGTTCGGCCAGCAGATGGATCACGTCCGCCACCGCGGGCGGAGCCAGGCACACCTCCTCCTCGGTGTCCACCTCCACCCGCTGGTACTGGGCGACCTCGCCGACCGCGCTGCGCAGGATGTCGATCAGCGCGACCGGTTCGGTCCAGCTGCGTCGCGGCTGCTCGCCGCTGATGATGACGAGGTTCTCCTCGTAGCGGCGCAACTGGCTCGCCGTGGAGTCCAGTTCGTACAGGCCCTTGAGCACGTCGGGGTCCTGGTGCTCGCGCTCCAGCGCGTCGAGCTGGCTGAGCTGGAGGTTGACCAGGTTCTGGCTCTGCCGGGCGATGCCGAGGATCACCTTCTGGAAACCGCGCCGGGTGTCGGCGAGTTCCACGGTGGTCACCACGGCGGTGCGCTGGGCGGTGTTGAACGCCTGTGCCACCTGGCCGAGTTCGTCCGAGCCGTAGTCGAGCGGGGGCGCCGCCAGGTCCACGTCGACCGTCTCGCCCCGCTCCAGCCGCCGGACCACGTCGGGCAGCCGCTCCTCGGCCAGACCGAGGGTGGCCTCCCTCAGGCCCCGCAGCCGCAGGGACAGGGAGCGGGTGATCCGCCAGGACATGGCCGCGCACAGCAGCAGCGCGACCAGTCCGCCGGCGCTCAGCGACGCGGCGGTCACGAGCAGCCCGTCGGCTTTGTCGGCGCTCTTTGCGAGCAGCGCGGCGGTCTGCTGCCGGATCAGGTCGCCGTACTGGTCGGAGACCTTCCGCAGCGCCGCGGTCCACTGCTCGCGCAGGTCGGGCAGCGCGACCCGGCGTTGGCCGTCGGACGCCCGGGCCCGCATCACCTGGTCCTCGATCGACTGCAGGGTCTGCCACTGCGGGCTCTGCAGGATGCGCTCGGTCTGCGTCTTCGCGGTGCCACGCAGCGAGGGCACGATCTGGTCCTGGACGATCCAGCGGCGGGTGCTGACCATCTGGCCGAACGTGGTCCACGCCTTCTCGTCGAGATACCCGGACGGCCAGGCGAGGGTGAGCTGCGCGTCCTCCTGGGAGACCAGCTCCGCGCCGTGCTCCAGCGCGACCAGCGGACCGGCCTGCGAGGTGAGGTCGCCGTCGTCGACCTGGGAGAGCTCCTGGAAGGCGTGGATCTGGTCGTCGATGATCGAGGTGTACTGGCCCAGGGCCTGCTCGGCGGTGATGTCGGTGGGGTCGTCCACCTGGCCCCGGTAGTACTCCAGGCTGCCGACGGACCCGACGACCGAGTAGAGGCGGTCCGCGATCCGGTCGGGGGCCTCGCGGATGGCGTCGGACCGGCCGACGAGTTTCGTGACCGCCTTGTCCGTCTCCCGGCGCGCCTGGTCCAGAGCGGCCCGGGAGCCGGGCTGCCGGGCCAGCCAGGCGGCCGACAGGCCGCGTTCCCGCTGCAGCGCCAACGTGGCCTCGGTACCCATGGCGCCCGTCGAGCGGCTCAGTTCCGTCTGCGAGCGCAGCCGCAGGCCCTCCGAGAACATCTGTGTCGTCGTCACACCCCACAGGGCGGCGAGGGTGACGCTCGGAACCAGTGCCAGGAGGATGAGCGACAGACGTATGGAGCCGAGGCGGCGACGAGAACCTGTCCGTCCAGACATGGTCTTCCTTGAGCGATCAGCGGGGAGGAGAGCGGAAGGGGGAGCGGGCGGGGGGTTGGACCGTCAGCGGGTTCCGGAGGCGGCGAAGCGGGCGATCGAGGCGACGTTCGCCCTGGTGACGAACGCGCGCCCGGTGAGCACGGGAGCCACCCCGCCGCCGCTGACGTTGCCGTTGGTCCGGTACAGCCACAGCGCGTCCACGGCGAGATAGCCCTGCAGATACGGCTGTTGGTCCACCGCGAACTGTACGTCCCCGTCGCGCACGGCCTTGATCAGGTTCTTGTCCAGGTCGAAGGTGGCGACCTTGGCCCTGCTGCCCGACGCCTTCACCGCCTTGACCGCGGTCAGCGCGAACGGGGCGCCCAGCGTGACGACTTCGTCGATGGAGGGGTCCTGCCGCAGTTGGGCCGTGACGGCGGCGTCCACCGCGTCCAGGTCGGTGCCCTCGACGTAGAGCATCTCGGTCCGGCCGGAGAACGTCTTCTTCACGCCGGCGCAGCGCGCCTCCAGGGCGACGTTGCCCCGCTCGTGGATGACGCACAGCGCGTGCTTGGCCTTGAGGGCGTTCAGTTTTTCGCCGACGCCCCGGCCCGCGAGGCTCTCGTCCTGGCCGAAGAACTCCAGCAGTCCCTGCGAACGCCAGGCGTCGATACCCGAGTTCAGACCGACCACGGGGATACCGGCCGCCTTCGCCTCGGCGACCGGGCCCTTCATCGCCTGCGGCTTGGCGAGGGTCACCGCGATGCCGTCGACTCTGTCGTCGACCGCGTCCCGCACCAACTGCGCCTGCTTGACCGGATCGGGGTCGCTCACGTACGTCAGGTCGACGCCGTCCTTGGCGGCCGCGGCCTGGGCGCCCCGCTGCACCAGGTCCCAGAACGAGTCCCCGTGGCCGCCGTGGGTGATCAGGACGACCTTCGTCCCGCCGCTCTCCGCCCCGTCCGCGTTCGCGTCGAGCCCGGAGCCGCCGGATCCGGAGCAGCCGGCCAGGAGCAGGCAGAGAGCGGCGGCCAGCACGGCGGTGCGGACGGATCTGGGGGAGGCCTGAGGTGGGGGAGGAGTGTTCATGGAGCAGGCACCTCGCTGTGCGGCCGAGCAAGAGGAACACAAAAGTACGGTCGAAGCGCACAAGGCGCCCTGACCGGTTGAAACTTCATTGGCTTGGAGCCAATCGTGTGTGACCGCCGGTAGTCAAGTGATCGGCCGCTCGCACTGAGTTGTCGGTGCCGCATCGTGATCATCTCTGTCGCGGTCCAGTCCCGCGAAGAACTCCGCGGCCTCGGCGAAGGTGCGCGGCCGCATCGGCATGCCCTGGGAGGTGTACTCGCGGGCCACCCGGCCCGGATCCCGCCGACCCGCCGGTAAGGGCGCGGCGCCCGGAGCGCAGTGCGGTGTTTCCGGCGCCCTAGACTGAATCCGCCCCCGCGACTTTTCCCCGCATACTTTCCCTCGGGCACTACGGACATGACGGACGTGACAGGCGTGACGGACGCGAGGGGCTCGTCGGACACGGCGGGAGCGCGGGCGGTGGACAGGAGGACCAGGACGATGACGACGGCCGACCACGGCTTCGACGACCCCTCCGCCGACGTGCTCACGCAGGCCGCCGGGGCCTTCGGACTGCTCGCCTCGGCCGCCCGGCTGCACATCGTGTGGGCGCTCGCCCAGGGCGAGAGCGACGTCACCGGGCTCGCGGAGCGGGTCGGCGGGGCGCTGCCCGCGGTCAGTCAGCACCTGACCAAGCTGAAGCTGGCCGGTCTGGTCCGCTCCCGTCGTGAGGGGCGCCGGCAGGTGTACTTCGTCGACGCCGACGAGCAGGCGGCCGTCGTGGACGTGGTGCGGCTGATGGTGGGCCGGCTGTCCGACGGCGCCGCCCCGGCGCGCCACCTCCGTGGCCTCTGAGCGCGCGGCCTCCGAGCCCGCCGAGGACACCTCCCTGCAGGTGCTGCGGCGACTGGACACCGGCCCGCGCGGACTGACCGAGACCGAGGCTCAGGCCCGGCTGGCGCGGACCGGCGAGAACACCCTCCCCGAACCGCGTACGCCCTCCTGGCCCCGCCGCCTCGTGCGCGGGCTGCGCGACCCCTTCACCGCCGTACTGCTCTGTCTGGGCCTGGTCTCGGCGGCCGTCGCCTCCTGGGGCACCGCCACGGTGATCCTGGCGCTGGTCGCCGTCAGCTGCGTGCTGCGGGCGAGCGGCGAGCGCCGCGCCGACCGTTCCATGGCCGCGCTGCGCGCCCTGGTCGCCGGCACGGCCACCGTCCTGCGGCGCGAGGAGGGCGGGCCGCCCGGCCCGTCGCCACGGGAGATACCGGTCGCCGACCTGGTCCCGGGGGACGTGGTCCGCCTCGGTCCCGGCGACCTCGTCCCCGCGGACGTACGACTCCTGCGGACCCGCGGGCTGACCGTGCACCAGGCGGCACTGACCGGGGAGTCGGCGCCGGTGGCGAAGACGGCCGGGGACGAGGCCGGCACCGGCCACCTCGGCAGTGGCGGCGGCGCGGACGGGGCCTTCGCGGCGCCGTACCTGTGCTTCCAGGGCAGCGGTGTGGTCACGGGCAGCGCCACCGCCGTCGTCCTCGCCACCGGCCCGCGGACCCGGCTGGCGGCCGCGCACGGCCCGGGGCCCGGCCGGCGGACGCAGAGCGCCTTCGACCGGTCCGTGTTCGGCATCTCCTGGGTGCTGATCCGGTTCATGCTGCTGACCCCGCCCCTCGTCCTGATGGCCAACGCCGCCCTGCGCGGCCGGGGCCTGGAGACCCTGCCGTTCGCCGTCGCGGTGGCCGTCGGACTCACGCCCGAGATGCTCCCCGTGATCGTCACGATCTGCCTGGCGCGCGGAGCCGCGCTGCTCGCCCGCACCCACGGCGTGATCGTCAAGCGGCTGCCCGCCCTGCACGACCTGGGCGCGATGGACGTGCTGTGCGTCGACAAGACCGGCACCCTCACCCAGGACCGTCCGGTGGTGGAACGGTCCGTCGGCCCGGCCGGGCGGGACGACCCCGAGGTGCTGCGCTGGGCCGCCGTCAACGCCTGGTGGACCCTGCAGCTCGCCGACCTGCCCGCCCCGGACGCCCTCGACGAGGCCCTCCTGGAGGCCGCCGGTCCGGTCGGCGAGGAGGAGGACGGCGTGGACGCCGTGCCCTTCGATCCGGTACGGCGGCTGGCCACCGCGGTCGTCCACGGCCCCCTCGGCACCCACACCCTGGTCGTGAAGGGCGCCGCGGAGGACGTACTGGAACGCTGCGTGCTCGAAGCGGCGGAGCGTCAGCGGCTGAGCGTGTTCGCCGCACACGAGGCTCAAGCCGGACTGCGGCTGCTGGCCGTGGCCACCGCCGACCGGCCGGCCCGCACCCGCGGGTACACGCCGGCCGACGAACGCGGCCTGACCTTCCGGGGCTTCGTCACCTTCCGGGACGCCCTCGCCCCGGCCGCGGCCGACGCGCTGCGCCGGCTCACCGCCCTCGGCGTCACCCTCACGGTCCTCACCGGCGACCATCCGGCCACGGCCGCGCGGGCCTGCCGCGACCTGGGACTGGACCCGGGGGAGGTACGCGTGGCCGGCGGACCGGCCGACGCGCACGGCACCGACGGGTCCGACACCGCCCTGGGCAGGACCACCGTCGTGGCCCGCTGCACCCCCGCCGACAAGGCCCGTGTCGTCGCCGGTCTGCGGGCCGCCGGGCACACCGTCGGCTTCCTCGGCGACGGGGTCAACGACCTGCCCGCCCTGCGCGCCGCGGACGTCGGCATCGCGCCCCGCAACGCCGTGGGCGCGGCCCGGGAGGCCGCCGACGTGGTCCTGGCCGACAAGGGGCTCGAGACGATCGGGCACGCGGTCACCGCCGGACGGCAGGCCGCCGGCAACATCGCCTCCTATCTGCGCGTCACGCTCTCCTCGAACGTCGGCAACGTCCTCGCGATGCTCGCCGCGGGCCTGCTGCTGCCCTTCCTGCCGATGCTCCCGGCCCAGGTCCTCGCGCAGAACCTGTGCTTCGACGCGGCCCAGCTCGCCTTCGCCCACGACCGTCCCGGGGCGGCCGCGCTGCGCCGGCCGGCCGTGCTGCGCCCACGCGCCTTCCTCCGGTTCATCACCGGCTTCGGCGCGCTGAACGCCATCGCCGACCTCGCCACCTTCGCCGTCCTCGCGCTCGCGCTGCGCGGACCCGACGCGCTCGACGACCGTACGGTGTTCCACTCCGCCTGGTTCACCGAGAACCTGCTCACCCAGGCCCTGGTGATGCTGCTGCTGCGCACCGGCCGGGGCGTCGCCGAGGGCCGCGGCCGGGGCCCGGTCGGGTGGGCGGCGGCCCTGCTCGGCGTCGCCGGCCTGCTGCTGCCACCGAGCCCGCTGGGCGCGTCGCTCGGCATGACCGCCCTGCCCGCCACCTTCTACCTGCTGCTCGCCGCGGTCCTCGGCCTGTACGCCCTCGCGCTGACCGCGGCCCGGGCGTGGCCCTAGAGACGTCAGCCGTAGGTCAGGTTCGAGCAGGGGTTGTCGTCTGCGGACCGGGCTCCGTCCGCGACCTCCGAGGGCACGGCGGTCGGCGTCGGCGAGGCGCTCACGTCGGGGGTGTCGGCGTAGGACTGGCCCAGGACGACACTGATTCCGGAGCCGGTGACGGGCATGATCGCGGCGCCCGGGAAGGCCCGGGCGACGGTCTGGGCCGGGGTCTTGAGTCCCGGGCCGTACTCGACGACCGTGACCGGGTGGTCCTGGGCGGAGGCCGTCGCCGTACCGGTGACCGTGAAGCCGTCCGCGGTGAGCGCGGCGGCGGCCCGGGCCGCCAGGCCGGTCACAGTGGTGCCGTTGTAGACGGCGACGTCGATGCCGTCGCCGGAGACGGAGACGGAGGCCGGAGTGGGGGAGGGGGCCGCGGACGCGCGGCGCTTCCCGCCCGCGTTCTTGCCGTCGATCGTGCGGTCGGCCTTGAGCGCCGCCCACAGGTCGTCGGCGTCGGGCTGCACGATCGCGACCCGTGAACCCTCGTACCGCCAGGGCAGCGTGACGAACTTGGTGTTGTGCAGGTCGATGTCCTTCAGGGACATCGCGAACGAGATGAGCTTGTCGGCGGAGCCCAGGCCGGGGTCGACGGTCAGCGACTCGGTGGCCGCGTCGGCCAGCGGCAGCAGCTTGGCCGGGGACAGGCCCTTGCTCTTCACCTCCTTCAACAGGCTCGCCACGAAGGCCTGTTGGCGCTTGATACGGCCGATGTCGGACCCGTCACCGATGCCGTGCCGGATGCGGACGTAGTCCAAGGCCCGCTGTCCCGAGACGGTCTGCACCCCCTTCTTGAACAGCAGCTTGCCGGGGGTCGTGCGGTGGGGGTCGAGGTCGTTCTCGTAGACGTCCTGCGGGAGGCAGACCTGTACCCCGCCCACCACCTCGGTGAGGCGGGCGAAGCCCTTGAAGTCGACCACGACGGTGTGGTCGACGCGCAGGCCGGTGAGCTGCTCGACCGTGTTCTGGGTGCAGGCGGGGTTGCCCTGGGCGGTCTGGCCGACGGAGTAGGCCGCGTTGAACATGGTGTCGGTCTGTGCGCTCGTCCACCTGCCGTTCGGCAGTCTGCACGACGGGACGGTGACCAGGGTGTCGCGGGGGATGGAGACGGCCAGGGCGTGCCGGTGGTCGGCGTATATGTGCAGCAGGAACGTCGTGTCCGAGCGGCCTATGTCGTTCTTGTCGCCGCCACCGAGGGCGGCGTTGCCGCCGGTGCGCGCGTCCGAGCCGATGACCAGCACGTTCTCGCCCTTCGACGAGCCGGACCCGGGCCGGTGGTCGGACAGCCCGCCCGCGTCGAACGTGCTGATGTTGCCGTCGAGCCGCAGGTAGAGCCAGCCGGCTCCGGCTCCGGTGAGCACCAGCAGGGTGAGACAGACCACGAGCACGCCCCGGGCCCGGCCGCCGCGCCGACGTCGGCGCTCCCGGCGTCCGGCGGGCCGGTGTCGCGGCGGGGCCGCCCTGCGGTGGCTGCTCACGGTCATCGGCGCCCTCCTGGCCTCACTCTGGGTTGTACAGTTGCGCAATGTAGCAACTGTTGGGCAAGGGAAAGTGAGAGGGCTGTCATGCTGCGCAACGGACTGGAACCCTGGCACCTGCTGGTCCTGGCCATCGTGGTCATCGTGCTGTTCGGCTCGAGGAAACTGCCGGACACGGCGCGGGCCTTGGGCAAGTCGATGCGCATCCTCAAGAGTGAGGCGAAGGCGCTGAAGGACGAGAGCGCGTCACCCCCGGCGGAGGCGGAGGCGGGCCCCGCGGTGGCGTCGAACGTGACAGACGCGACCGTGCCTCCGGCGTCCGTGAACGTGCCGGTGTCGGAGCCGCCCGCCGCCGGGCGGTGAGCGCCCCTGGGGTGGAACATGCGTGCCGGATGACTCCGGGCCGCCCGGATGCCCGATGGGCTCGCCGGACGGCCGGGTGGTGCGGGCCTCAGGCGGATTCGACGGTCTGGCGCTGACCGGCCCGCCGCTCAGCCGTCTCGCCGTGCGCCGTCTCGCCGTGCGCCGTCTCGTTCTGAGCGGCCTGTTCGTCGGATGTCCGGAGTGCCTTCGCCTCGCGGGCCGTCCTGCGGCGTTGCCGTCGGCTCACGCGCGGCGCCTGGTCGGGCAGCCATCCGAAGGCGAGGCAGCTGCCCACCGCCCCCAGCAGCAGGCCGATGAAGAAGCCGCCCAGGTTCGAGGTGAGCCAGGTGCCCAGGGACAGCAGGATGCCGGTGATCGAGTAGAAGAGGCGCTGCGCGGGATTGAAGAGGATCAGCAGCCCCAGCAGCACCATCAGGCCCGGCAGGAGGTAACCGGCCAGGCCCTGCATGCCGATGTGCATGACGACCTTGAGCGACGCCTTCTCGGTGAGCAGGATCTCCGCTCCGCCCAGGGCGAGCAGCAGCCCGCCCCAGAACGGACGGCGGGCCCGCCACTGCTGGAAGGCGGCGCGCGGGTCCTGACCTGGCCGGCCCGACATCAGCAGCCCTTGTCGCTGAAGCTCAGCTTCAGACCAGGCAGCTTGAACACGCCGGCGGTGGTGGCGTAGTTGGTCTGCCGCAGGTTGGCGATGCGCACCGTGTCGGCCTGCTGGCTGAAGACGCCGATCGGCCCCTTCACACCGGCCTTGGTGAGCGTGCTGGCGTCGTTGCCGATCTCGATGTTGTTGAAGGAGGCGTTGCCCGTCAGCTCGGTCGAGTCGGTGGTCAGGTCGCTCGCTTTGACCTTCTGCGACCCGCTGCCGGCCTTGATGAGCAGGTTGGTGCCGCCCAGGTCGACGCTCTGGCACAGCGAGTCGAGCGTGGCGTTCTTGATGGCGGAGGTGACGACCAGCACCTGGCCACCGGTGTCGCCCGCGTTCGGGCTCCCCTCGGCCATGCTGTCGAGACCGCCGAACTGCTCGAATCCGGTGCCGTTGAGCTCCTTCGCGGTGACCGTGAAGGGCATGCCGGAGATGGCGAACTGCACACCCAGCGCTCCCTCGGCGGTCAGGATGGCGAGCCCCGCGGCGACCGCGGCGGCCGGCACCGCCATGATCGCGGCCCGCCGCGCCCGCACCCGTCCGCGCCGGGCGGAGCCGTCGGGGACTGCGGACACTTCGGTGGCGGAACCGCTTTCCGGGTTCTCTGGGGTGTTACCGGCGGACGATGTGGCGTCCGAGGACGAGGCCATGTGCTGCTCCCGTGGGCATAGTCAATGCAGTTCAGCTTCAGGTTCAGTTGGCACGTTGTCCTGGCGCGGACAGCGAACGGTGCGCACGCCTCCCCGCAACTCCCGGTGGATGCAGGGACGTTCTCGTTACGCATCAGTAGCCAGCCAGAAAGTTACCCGTGGTTACATTCGAGGGTCAAGCAAGTTGTGCGAAAACGGTGTCGATTATGTGCCACCTGTGATCCAACTGCTGCCCCGGATGACAAAAAGGCCTCGCAGAACGCCTAACTGCCTTGCAAACCCTTGACGTTGACTGACGCTCAGGTCTAGAACTCTCCGTGGCTCCCCCCGGATCCGTGGCGCCGGATCCAGCCGTTTCCCGGACGTTCTGTCCAGCGCGGGCATGTCTGCCCGAGTCAGACCCTTCACGGCACCCACACGGTCGCTTCCCCCCTGAGGCCGTACCGGGCCGCCCTCCCACCCGGCCCGTCCGGAGTCCCTCCCTCATTGGGTCTCCGGCCGGTCACCGGTCGGGCTGCCGTTGCCGGTCCGTCACGTACGGAGAAGGCGTCACGGGCCGGCAACGGCGGACCCGAACCGCGTCCCCCTGCACGGGGAGCCAAACCCGCACCGCGGAAGAATCCGCCCCCCAGAAAAGAGGCACCCCATGCGTACCCGTTCCCTCCTCGCCCTCACCGGAGCCGTCGCCGCCCTGACCCTGGCGGCCGTCCCCGCGTCCGCGGCCGACAGCCCGGTCCTCACCACCGGCGGGCTCGGCGGTACGCCCGTCGCCGTCGGCGACGTCCTCACCGCGCCGCTGGCCACCGGCACCACCGCGACCCTCTACTCCAGCGCGACCGGCACCAGCGGCATCTCCTGCACGAAGTCGCAGTTCACCGCCAAGGTCACCGACAACCCGGCCGCCCCCGGCACGGCCACCGAGTCGCTCAGCGGCCACAGCTTCGACAGCAGCAGCTGCAGCGCCAACGTCGTCGGCGTCACCGGCGTCACCAGCATCACGGTCAACAACCTGCCGTATACGACCGCCGTGAACTCGGACGGCACCGTCACGGTCACCGCGCCGAGCGGTTCCGCCGTCCAGACCACGGTCGTCCTGCGCACCCTGCTCGGCAGCATCAACTGCGTCTACCAGACGCCCAGCCTGACCGGTAAGGCCGACAACGCCGACAACAGCATCACCTTCACCAAGCAGCAGTTCACCAAGACGTCCGGTTCCTCGCTGTGCTTCGCCAACGGCTACTTCACCGCGAAGTACGCCCCGGTCTCGGACGGCACCGCGCCGGTGTTCGTCAACTAGTGCCGTAACAGGCAACGTTCGCCCCGTCGCGACGCCCGGCGTTCAGCGTCGGCGCAACCGCAGCGCCAGGGCGGCGCCCCCGGTGAGCAACAGCACCGCGGCGGCGCCGCCCGCCACTGTCGGTGTGGACGGGCCGGAGCCCGAGTCGGCGGCGGAGGCCACCGGAGTGCTCTGCGGGGCGGCGTCGGCCTCGGCGCTGCCGCCGGGGCCGGCGGTGGTCGGCGTCGGCGCGGTCGGCGTCGGGCTCTGCGGCGCGGACTTCGCGGGCGCCGCGGACTTCGCGGGCGACACGGCGTTGCTGTCACCGCTGCCGTCCGTGGCCGAGTCCGACCCTCCGCCGGCCTGGGCGCCTGAGCTCTTCGCGGTGGGGAACTCCACGTCCGAGCACGAGTAGTACGTGTCCGGCGTACTGCTGTTCTGCCAGATCGTGTACAGCACATGCCGACCGGTCCGGTCGGACGGCAGTGTGGCGCTGAGCCGGTACGCCCCGTCGGTCAGTGCCGGGTCCGTCACCTGCGCGAACGGCTTGTCCGGAAGGTCCGACCAGGTCAGCGGCTTCGCCGGGTCGTAGCCGGGCTTGGTGAGGTAGAGCTTGAACGTGCCGGTGTGCGGGATCGTCGACGCGTACCGCATGGTCAGCGAGGCGCCGGGCGTCAGACGCGTGGACGGCCAGTCGGCGCGGGCCAGGTCGAGGCCCTGATAGGCGGGCAGCCCGCCGCTGCACAGCTTCCCGTCGGGAATGGTCTGCCGGTCCCGGCCGTTCACGTTCGCGACCCGCAGGTTGTCCCAGGCCGTGAAGGGCGACCCGTTCGCGGCGACGGCGGCCCGGCAGGCGGCGGTGCCGGTCTGCTGTCCGTCGGGGGAGCAGCCGAAGACCCTGCTGCTCGGGTCCGTGGGGGCGCCGTGCGCCACGGCGGGCGCCGCCGCCCACACACCCAGCAACAGGGGACTCGCGGTGGCCATCGCCACAGCGGCGGTGCGATGTGCGGTCGTCCGGCGCATCCGGATCGTCTCCTCGGGAGGAACGGGAACGGCGTGCCTCGGACGGGAACGGTCTGCTCCCGGCCAAGGCGGTCTGCTCCCGTGCCATACGGACAACCGCCCCGGCGCGTTCACCGCGCCGCGCCCGCACACCACCGACCATCGCCGTTTCCGCCGTGCCCGGGGCATGCGTCGCCCGTACGTCCCTCAGGCCCGGAACGCGGCGAGGTGCTCGGCGGCCCAGGCCCGGTAGGAGCGCGCGGGCCTGCCCAGGAGGTCGGCGACCGTCGGATCCACCCGCCCCTTCGTCCCGGCCCGCCCCCGCGCGGCACTCTCCGCCAGGGCCCGCGCCACCGGGGCGGGATAGCGTCGCAGCAGCCCCTCGAGCACCTGATCCTGCGTCAACTCGACGAAGGCCAGGGGACGTCGGAGCAACTCGGAGAGAATCTCCGTCTGCCGCACCGGACTGACCGCCTCGGGCCCGGTGAGCGCGTGCGTCCGCCCGGCGTGCTCCGCCGGGTCGGTCAGCGCCCGCACCGCCACCTCCGCGATGTCCGAGGGATCCACCGCCGCGGTCGCCGTGTCGCCGTGCGGGGCGCGCACCTCGCCGTCCTCCCGGATCGCACGCGCCCAGCCCAGGGTGTTCGACATGAAGGCCCGCGGCCGCAACAGGGTCCAGGTGAGGCCTGAGGTTCGCAGCAGCCGCTCGTTCTCCCGGTGCCACTCGGTGACCAGATCGGTGGCCTCGGGTTCGGTGACCGACAGGGTCGTCAGCTTCACCACATGACGGACTCCCGCCGCGCGGGCCGCCGTCAGGAAGTTCTCGTCATGGGCGTGGCTGAGCGGATTCACGGTGACCAGCAGCGCCGACCGCACCCCGGCCAGCGCCCGCCGCAGGCCGGCCAGGTCCTCGAAGTCCCCGCCCACCACCTCGGCGAGCGGTCCCGCGAGGTCCGCTGCCCGCCCGGGGTCCCGGGTGAGCAGGCGTACCGGCTCGGTGCCGCGCAGCAGCCGGGCGGTGAGTCCGCCGACCGTACCGGTCGCCCCGGTCAGCAGGATCACGACGCGGCCGCGTCGAGCGAGGCGAGGACCCGGGCGCCGCGGTCGGCCTTGCTGTCCAGGGCCAGCAGCAGCCCCGGCACCGCGATGCTCGGCAGGACGTGCGCCCACAGCACCGACAACCGGTGCCCGAGGTCGTCCCGGTCGGACAGGGCCCGCGACATCAGCTGGATGCCGGTGAACGACCCCACCAGCAGCTCCACCGTCTCCCGCGGATCCACCGTGGGCAGCAACTCGCCCTGCGTCCGCGCCCGTTCCAGCAGCGAGGTCAGCCGTTGCGCCCACTGGCGGAACGGCTCGCCGTGATCGACACCGGACGGCGTCGCCTGGTCAACCGCCAGCCGTACGCTGCCCCGCAGCAGGGCGTTGCTCAGCAGCCGTTGGCCGACCACGAAGGTCATGTCTATGACCTCCTGCAACTTGCACGGCTGCGGCGGCACGGCCCCGAACGGCACCTGCTCGTCCAGCACCGCCTGGGCGAGGGATTCCTTGGACGGGAAGTGGAAGTACAGGGCGCCCTTGGTGACGGCGGCCCGCTCCAGCACCATGGCGATGGTGGTGGTCGTGTAGCCGTGTTCGTCGAAGACGGCACCCGCCGCTTCCAGGATCGCCCTGCGCGTCCTGATGGCGCGCTCCTGTTGTGCCATAAGAGCCCCTCCGCTGCGCCGACTTGGCCGGTGCCCGCATTCGTGTGCCGCAGTGGCCCCGATCATAAGGCGCCGGAGACCGATCTCATTGAAAACAAACCGGTCGGCTCGTACTCTGACGCTCACCCACGTGGACGTTTCATCGTCTGCACATGGCCCTCGGGGACCGTAGGGAGAGACATGCCTCAACCGCGGCAACTTGCCGAAACCCCGTCCATGACGGGGACCGTGCCCCGTCAACTCGTTCACCGCGCGGCGGTCGCGGAAACCTTCCTCACCGGCTGGCACCGGACCGCGGACCACCGTTTCTCCGTGTCGGCGCAGTGGCCGCGCGCACATGGTTTACACGTGTCCGCGGACCGGTCCGCGTACGATCCGCTGCTCGTCGTGGAGACGGTGCGGCAGAGCGGAACGCTGATCGCGCACGCCGAGTACGACGTGCCGATGGACCATCACTTCGTGCTCCACACATTCGAAGTGGACACGTTTCCGCAGTACTTGGCCGTGGGAGCGGTCCCCGCCGAGCTGACCGTGGAGGTCGACTTCGTCGACGTCCAGTACCGCGGCCGCCGTCCGGTGGGCGCCCGCTACACGGCTCAGGTGCTGCGCGGCGGGGAGCTGGTCGCGACCGCGACGCGGGTGGTGTTCACCTGCTTGAGCGAGCCCGTCTACCGGCGGCTGCGGGGCGGCCGTACCGCCGCGACCGTGGCCCCCCTGCCGCTGCCGCCCCCGCTGCCCCCCGCGACGGTGGGCCGCGCGCTGCCCGCGGACGTGGTCCTCGCCCCGGCCGACCGCCCCGGCCGGTGGCAGCTGCGCGTAGATACCGCACACCCCGTTTTCTTTGATCATCCGCTTGATCACGTCCCCGGGATGCTGCTGCTGGAAGCCGCCCGCCAGGCCGTCCGCGCGCACACCGGCGGGACCGGTTCGCCGGTGTCGTTCCGGATCGCCTTCGATCGCTACGCCGAACTGGAGGAACCCGCCTGGATCGAGGCGACGGACGGGGTCGGGAGTGCCGTACAAGTCGTGGGAAGACAGGGCGATTCGACGGTCTTCGAGTGCACGGTCGACATCGCCGCGTGGTGAGCTATGGTGTAAGTGGAGTCTGAAACAAACGGCATGACCCGTTCTTTCCCGCAGGAGTGTTCCGTCGATGCCGAGGCAGTTACGCGCCGAGCAGACCCGCTCGACGATCATCACGGCCGCCGCCGACCTGTTCGACCAGCACGGCTATGAGTCGACCAGCCTGAGCGACATCGTCGAGCACGCCCAAGTCACCAAGGGCGCCCTGTACTTCCACTTCGCGGCCAAGGAGGACTTGGCCCACGCGATCATGGAGTTGCAGTCCCGTGCCTCACGGCGGCTGGCGAGTGACGTGGACGGCCGGGGCTGCACCTCGCTCGAGTCGCTGATGCGCATCACCTTCGGCATAGCGCGGCTGTCCGTCGAGGACCCGATTCCCCGGGCCGGCCTCCGTCTGGCCACCGGGGGAGTGGCGGTGCGCCCGCCGCTGCGGCACCCCTTCACGGAGTGGCTGGAGCTCTGTTCCCGCAAACTCCTGGGCGCGGTCAAGGAGTCCGACCTGCATCCGGAGACCGATGTCGACACCGTCGCCCACTCGCTGGTCTGCTTCTTCGTCGGCACCCGCGTCGTGGGCAGTTCCCTCGAATCCGTGACCCGGCAGCCCCGCAGACTGGCCGAGATGTGGCACATGATGATCCGCGGCATGGTCCCGGTGCCCCGGCGAGCGCGCTATCTGACCCTGATCGCGCAGTTGGAGCGGGAGATCAGGACGATGTGAGGAGGGACGGGCCCGGGGCTGGGCGGGGGAGGTTCAGCCGGTGGCCGAGATCCTCGCGATACGGTGAGGCGCATGTTCGACACCCCGCCGTCCGGTCCTGTGCCGTCCGCGCCTGTGATCCTCGCCGACGAACCCGGCTCGTTCCCGCACAGCGTGCTCGCCGAGCGGCATCCCGCGATCATCCGGCAGGTGCGGGAGGCCTTCCCGTACGGCCCCGAACAGCACGACGCCCTCGACGCGCTGCTCGCGAGCTGCGTCAAGGGCGTGATCGAACCGCTCCCGGCCGACGCGCACGACCGGGACCTCTGGTCGCTCTGGGGCATGGACGACCACGTCGGCCGTTCCTGGTTCGACGTGCCGTGGCTGTGGTCGGAGAGCCACTTCTACCGCCGACTCCTGGACGCCGTCGGCTACTTCGGGCCCGGCCCCTGGCAGGGCGTCGACCCCTTCCGTCCCTTCAAGCTCGCCGAACTCGACTCCCGGGAGACGGACCAGGAACTGGCCGCCCTCGACGACCTCGCCGGCCGCCCCGCGGGCGAACAGGCCGCCGCCCTGCTGCACGGCTCCCTGTGGGGCAACCGGGCCGACCTCGGCTTCCGCCTCTCGGACGCCGCAGCCGAGGCCCAGGCCGCCGCGCCCAGCCTGGTCGCCGACGACAGTGACACCCTCTGGACCCTGCTCGCATCGGCGGGAGGCGTCGGCGGCACGGGAGGTACGGGAAGCCCAGGAGGATCAGGGGGCGCGGGCACTCTCTGCCTGATCGCCGACAACGCCGGCCGCGAGCTGATCCCCGACCTGCTGCTCGTCGCCCACCTCCTCGCCCACGGGCGGATCCAGCGGGCCGTCCTGCACGTCAAGCCGTACCCGTACTACGTCTCCGACGCCACCACAGCCGACGTGGTCGACGCGCTGCGCCGGCTGACCCGGGCCCCCGGCGAGGCCGCCGCGTACGGGCGGCGGCTCTGGTCCGCGATGACCGACGGCCGCCTCACGGTCCGCGCGCACCCCTTCTCCTGCGCCCCGCTGCCGTACGCCGACATGCCCGACGACCTCCGCGCGGAACTCGCCTCGGCGCACCTGACGATCCTCAAGGGCGACCTGAACTACCGCCGCCTGGTGGGGGACCGCCGGCACCCGGCGACCACGCCCTTCGCCGACGTCACCGCCCGTTTCCCCGGCCCGGTGGCCGCCCTGCGCACGCTGAAGTCCGACGTGATCACCGGCCTCGACCCGGACACCGAGGCCGCGCTGGTCGCCGCGGAGGGACAGCGCTGGCGCACCAGCGGTACCCATGCCCTGATCCAGGCCAGGCACTGAGCAGGCCCCGTCGCGTGGAATTCGCCCTGATTCACGCGATGGTGTGATCATGTCCCGGCGTGCGGATGCCGTCGAAGGGCCCTGGGTAGGGCCCGGCCATGACGCAGCAGCCCTTCGAACTCCCGCACTTCTACATGCCGTATCCCGCGCGGCTGAACCCGCACGTGGACGAGGCCCGAGCCCACTCGACCGGGTGGGCGCGCGAGATGGGCATGCTGGAGGGCTCCGGGATCTGGGAGCAGGCCGACCTCGACGCGCACGACTACGGCCTGCTCTGCGCCTACACGCACCCCGACTGCGACGGCCCCGCCCTCTCGCTGATCACCGACTGGTACGTGTGGGTGTTCTTCTTCGACGACCACTTCCTGGAGATCTTCAAGCGCACCCAGGACCGGGCCGGCGGCAAGGCCTACCTGGACCGGCTGCCGCTGTTCATGCCGATGGACCTGTCCACGCCGATGCCCGAGCCCGAGAACCCGGTCGAGGCGGGCCTCGCCGACCTGTGGAAGCGCACGGTCCCGTCGATGTCCGCCGACTGGCGCCGCCGGTTCTCCGTCGCCACCGAGCACCTGCTCAACGAGTCCCTGTGGGAGCTGTCCAACATCAACGAGGGGCGGATCGCCAACCCGGTCGAGTACATCGAGATGCGCCGCAAGGTCGGCGGCGCCCCCTGGTCCGCCGGCCTCGTCGAGTACGCGACCGCCGAAGTCCCCGCCTCCGTCGCCGGTTCGAGGCCGCTGAGGGTCCTGATGGAGACCTTCTCCGACGGCGTCCACCTGCGCAACGACCTGTTCTCCTACCAGCGGGAGGTCGAGGACGAGGGCGAGCTCAGCAACGGCGTGCTCGTCCTGGAGACCTTCTTCGGCTGCACCACCCAGGAGGCCGCCGACACCGTCAACGACATCCTGACCTCGCGTCTGCACCAGTTCGAGCACACCGCGTTCACCGAGGTGCCCGCCGTGGCCCTGGAACAGGGCCTGACCCCGCCGGAGCTTGCCGCGGTCGCCCAGTACACCCAGGGACTGCAGGACTGGCAGTCCGGCGGCCACGAATGGCACCTGCGCTCCAGCCGGTACATGAACGCGCGAGCCACGTCCAGCAAACCCTGGCAGGGCCTCACCGGCCCCGGCACCTCGGCCGCCGACGTCCGCGCGCTGCTCGCCTCGGCCGGCGTGGAGCGGCTGCGCGCCCACACCCATGTGCCCTACCAGAAGGTCGGCCCATCCCGGTTGCCCGACTTCCACATGCCCTTCCAGGTCGAGCTCAGCCCGCATCTGGACGGGGCCCGCTCCCGGCTCACCGAGTGGGCGCACCGCATGGGCATCCTGGAGGAGGGCGTGTGGGACGAGGACAAGCTCGCCGCCGCCGACCTCCCGCTGTGTTCGGCCGGCCTCGACCCGGACGCCACCCCCGAGGCCCTCGACCTCAGCTCCCACTGGCTGGCCTGGGGCACCTACGGCGACGACTACTACCCGCTCGTCTTCGGCCACCGCCGCGACCTGGCTGCCGCCCGCCTGACCACTCAGCGGCTGTCGGACTGCATGCCCGTCGACGCTGAGGAGACCGTCGTCCCGGCCAACGCCATGGAGCGCGGACTCGCCGACCTGTGGGCCCGTACCACGGCGGCGATGACCCCCGACGAACGGCGCACCCTGAAGCGTGCGGTGAACGTGATGACGGAGAGCTGGGTCTGGGAGCTGTCCAACCAGCTCCACCACCGCATCCCCGACCCGGTCGACTACCTGGAGATGCGGCGCGCCACCTTCGGCTCCGACCTCACCCTGAGCATGTGCCGGATGGGCCACGGCCCCGCCGTCCCGCCGGAGGTCTACCGCAGCGGCCCCGTCCGCTCGCTGGAGAACGCCGCCATCGACTACGCGTGCCTGGTCAACGACGTGTTCTCGTACCAGAAGGAGATCGAGTACGAGGGCGAGATCCACAACGCGATCCTCGTGGTGCAGAACTTCTTCGGCATCGACTACCCGACCGCCCTCAATGTCGTCCACGACCTGATGACCCAGCGCATGGAGCAGTTCGAACATGTCGTCCGGCACGAACTGCCCATCGTGTACGAGGACTTCGACCTCTCGGACGAGGCCCGCGAGATCATGGCGAACTACGTGGCCGACCTGCGGAACTGGCTCGCCGGCATCCTGAACTGGCACCGCCAGGTGGACCGCTACAAGGCCGACTACCTGGCCCGCCGCGCCCACGGTTTCCTCCCGGACACACCACCGGCGCTGCCGGTCGGCTGACCCCGGCTCCGTAGCGGCGGCGTGCCGACGGGTATGACTTCCCCTCCCCGACCACCGGCCAGTCTCACTCGTTCGTGGCTCGTGGTGCGCCGACGCCCCGGGTAGAGCATCAGCCGGAGGCGATCCATGGAACAGACTGCGTTGCGTCCCAAGCCGATGCCCGGCGGGGAATCCGGCGGCGGCAGGTCCGCTCCCGCCCGGCGCCCGCATGCCGCACGACGGCGGGGCCGGCGGCTGCGGGCCCTGCTGTTCGCCCTGTTCGTCGGGACGGTCCTGGTCCTGTCCGGGGCCGGCCTCGGCAGGGTCGGCGCCACGGTGATCGGCAAGGGCGGACTCGGCGAGCTGCAGCGGCAGGCGGCGCAGGTCGTGGCAGGCGGTCACGCCGGCCCGTCCGCCTCGGCGGACCCGAGTCCTTCCGCACTCGCGGGCCCCGCGTCGGCGCCCGGCGGTGCGATGCTCGGTCTGGAGGCCGTGGACGCCAGGAAGGCGGGCGCCCTGGTGGTCGGCGTGCACGTCCCGGGCCCCGGCTACGCGGCCGGCCTGGTACGGGGGGACGTGCTGCTCGCGTTCGGCCGGACCCCCGTCGACTCGGCAGCCGACCTCGCACACGTCGTCACCCGGGCCCGCCCCGGCAAGGAGGTCGTCGTGACCGTCCGCCACCGGAGCGGGGGCTACCAGCGGCTCACGGTCGTCCCGGGCGTCGTCACATGAGCACGGCGGCTCCCGGTACGAACGGTCCCCGGGCGGTTTCCCCGCGTTTGTGGAGGGTGTGCGGCGATCCGAGCACGAGGAAGGCGTGAAAGGCGTGACAACCGGCTCGCGCGGCCCCGGCAGTGCGGGCAGGATGCTGCCCGTAGCCCCTTTCACCCGCCCAGGGAGGACCGGATGACCGGCAGCACGCCCGCGCCCTTCACCGCCGACGACTACCGGGCTCGTATGCGGCGCGCCGCGCGGGCGGCCGGCGACGCGGGACTCGCCGGGCTCCTGGTGGCGCCGGGACCGGACCTGGTGTGGCTCACCGGCTACGCGCCCACCGCGGCCACCGAACGGCTCACCTTGCTGGTCCTCGCCCCCGACCAGGACCCCGTCCTCGTCGTCCCCACCCTGGAGGCCCCGGACGCCACCGGAGCCATCGGCGCGCCCGCGCTGACCCTGCACGACTGGACCGACGGCGAGGACCCCTACGCCGCCACCGCGGCGCTCCTCGACACCAGCGGCCGCTTCGGCATCAGCGACAACGCCTGGGCCATGCATCTGCTGGGCCTGCAGAGGACACTCCCGGGCACCTCGTACGCCTCCCTCACCGAGGCCCTGCCGATGCTGCGTGCCGTCAAGGACGCGGCGGAGCTGGAGCTGTTGGCGGCCGCCGGAGCCGCCGCGGACGCCACGTTCGAGGAGATCCGCGAGGTTCCCTTCGCCGGCCGCGAAGAGTCCCGGATCGCCGCGGACCTCGCCCGGCTGCTGCGCGAACACGGGCACGAGCAGGTCGACTTCACCATCGTCGCCTCCGGCCCGAACGGCGCGAACCCGCACCACGAGGTCGGCGACCGCGTCGTCGAGCGCGGCGACATGGTCGTCCTCGACTTCGGCGGCCTCAAGGCGGGCTATGGCTCCGACACCTCCCGCACGGTCCACGTCGGCGAGCCCACCGACGAGGAGCGCCGGGTGCACGACCTGGTCCGCGAGGCCCAGGAGGCGGGGTTCCGGGCGGTACGGCCCGGCGTCGCCTGCCAGGAGGTCGACCGGGCCGCCCGCGCGGTCATCGCCGACGCCGGGTACGGGGACCGGTTCATCCACCGCACCGGCCACGGCATCGGCGTCACCACGCACGAGCCGCCGTACATGATCGAGGGCGAGGAGCAGCCCCTGGTGCCCGGCATGTGCTTCTCCGTGGAACCCGGCGTCTACCTGCCCGGGCGTTTCGGGGTACGCATCGAGGACATCGTCACTGTCACCGAGGACGGCGGACGCCGCCTCAACGCCACCAGCCGGGAGATGGTCATAGTCGACTGACAGCAGCAGGAGCCCCCACGTCCCCGACCGACAGCGGCACGACGATGACCCAGGAACCGACACCCACCGCGGACACCGTCCGCCGACTGGTCCGTTCCCTGCTCACTGACAGCGGGGCCGACGCCCAGGACGCCGCCGCGCCCGAGGTCCGGCCCGTCGTCGCGGGCGGCGGACACGCCGCCTGGTGGGTCGGCGCCCGCCATGTGCTGCGCCTCGACCCGGACCGGGAGGCCGCCGCCCGCCGGCGTCGTGAACTGCGCCTGCGGGACCTGGTGCGCCCCCACCTGCCGGTCGCGGTGCCGATGAGCGTGGCGCAGGGCGAGTGGGCACCCGGGCTCACCTACACCCTGGACACCATGGTGCCCGGCGGTTCGGGGGAGGAGCACGACGTGTCCGCCGTCGGCGAGGCCGATCTGGCCGGACTGCTCACCGGGTTGCGCGAGGTGCCGGTCCGGCAGGCCGAGGCGCTCGGGGTGCCGCGCACCGCCCCACGCTCCCTGGAGGCCCTGCGGAGGGCAGCCGGGAAGGCCGCCGAACGCCTCGCCGCGGCGGACGAGTTCGACCCCGCGCGCCTGCACCAGCTCGCGCCGACGGCCGCGGTCCAGCTCGCCGCGCAGCCGGGCAGCGCCGTCCTCGTCCACCACGACCTCCGGGGCGAGCACCTCGTGGTCAGCGCGGACGGCAGGGTGCGCGGCGTCCTCGACTGGACCGGCGCGGTCGTCGGTGACCCCGCCGAGGACATCGCGGGTCTCGCGCTCGCCGTCGGCTCCCCGGCCGCCGTTCGCGCGGCCACCCTCGCCGGCTACGGCGCCCGCCCCTGTCTGCGCGGCCTGTGGCTCGCCCGCTGCGACACCGTCATCCACCTCGACGCCCGTCTGGAGGGCCGGGACGACCGCTCCCTGCCGCTGCTCAGAACCCGGCTGCGGCGCGCCTGGGAGGCGATCCTGCTGGAACGCGTCACCGAACTGCGCGACGAGGAGAGCGACGGCACCCAGCCGTAGGGCGCGGGAGCGGGGCCCCGCCGAGACCACGCCCGCGACCGTGCAACTGCGGGGCTGGGTCACGCCCGCGACCGCGCCCCGCACCCGTCGGTGCACCTGTCGATGGACCGGTCGGTCATTCCTGCAACAGCACCACGCACGACTCCCCGGGCACATGCAGCATCCCGGCCGCGCCCGGCGCCTGCACGGGCTCCCAGGCGGCCAGGACGCGTGCGGGGCGAGGGCCGAGGGGGATGGTGGCCGCCTCCTTGGACAGGTTCACGGCCACCCGGACGTCCCCGCGCCGGAAGGCCAGCCAGCGTTCCTGCTCGTCGTACGCCACCTTGGTGTCGGCGAGGTCCGGGTCGGTGAGGTCCGCCTGCTCGTGCCGCAGCGCGAGCAGGCTCCGGTACCAGGCCAGCACGCGCGCGTGGGGCTCACGGTCGGGTTCGGACCAGTCGAGGCAGGAGCGGTCGCGGGTCGCCGGGTCCTGCGGGTCGGGGACGTCCTCCTCGGCCCAGCCGTGCGCGGCGAACTCCCGGCGCCTGCCCCGCCGTACGGCCTCGGCGAGCTCGGGGTCGGTGTGGTCGGTGAAGAACTGCCAGGGGGTGCCCGCCGCCCACTCCTCGCCCATGAACAGCATCGGTGTGAAGGGCGCGGTGAGCACCAGCGCGGCCGCGCAGGCCAGCAGGCCGGGGGAGAGGGTGGCCGACAGCCGGTCGCCCTGGGCGCGGTTGCCGACCTGGTCGTGGGTCTGGCTGTAACCGAGGAGCCGGTGCGCCGCCACCCGTGAGCGGTCCAGCGGGCGCCCGTGGTGCCGGCCCCGGAAGCTGGAGTACGTGCCGTCGTGGAAGTAACCCCCGCTGAGCGTCTTGGCGATCGCCCGGAGAGGGGCGCGGCCGAAGTCGGCGTAGTAGCCCTGGGACTCGCCGGTCAGCGCGGCGTGCAGGGCGTGGTGGAAGTCGTCGTTCCACTGGGCGTGCAGTCCGAGGCCGCCCGCCGCGCGCGGGGTGACCAGCCGCGGGTCGTTCAGGTCCGACTCGGCGATCAGGAACAACGGCCGGCCCACCTCGACGGCGAGCGCGTCCACCTCCGTCGACAGCTCCTCCAGGAAGTGCTGGGCACGGGTGTCCACCAGTGCGTGCACCGCGTCGAGGCGCAGCCCGTCGAGCCGGTAGTCCCGCAGCCAGGACAGCGCGCTGTCCAGCAGATACGCGCGCACCTCGTCCGATCCGGGCGCGTCCAGGTTGACCGCGGAACCCCAGGGCGTGTGATGGGTGTCCGTGAAGTACGGGCCGAACCGCGGGAGGTAGTTGCCCGAGGGGCCGAGATGGTTGTGCACCACGTCGAGGATGACGCCCAGGCCGAGCTCATGGGCCCGGTCGACGAAGCGTTTCAGCGCCTCGGGGCCGCCGTACGGCTCGTGCACCGCCCACAGCGAGACGCCCTCGTACCCCCAGCCGTGCACCCCCGGGAAGGGGCACAGCGGCATCAACTCGACGTGGGTGACGCCCAGTTCGACAAGATGCTCAAGGCGCTCCGCGGCCGCGTCCAGGGTGCCCTCGCGGGTGTACGTGCCCACGTGCAGCTCGTACAGAACCGCGCCCGGCAGCGCCCGTCCGGCCCACTGGGCGCGCCACGCGTACCGCTCGTGATCGACGACAGCGCTCAGCCCGTCCGGGCCGTCCGGCTGCCTGCGTGACCGCGGGTCCGGCAGCACCGGACCGTCGTCCAGGGCGAACCCGTACCGCGTGCCGTCCTGCGCCGGCGCCTGTCCCACCCACCAGCCAGGGCGTTCCGGATCGCGCTCCAACGCGCTCGTGGCGCCGTCGCACTGGAGCGTCACACGAGTGGCCTGTGGTGCCCACACCTCGAACTGCACGGACGGTCCCCCTTCGTCTGTTCACCGGTGATCTAGCCCGTCCATGGTGCTTCAAACGCGATCAGTACGCCGGACAATCCTCCCCTTTGCGGCAGGTGTCGCGGCAGGTGCCGCCGCTCACGCACGCGGACCGGCCGTTCGCGGGTTTTCTGGACACCCGGCTCCGGCTGCCCGACAATCACGAGGGTGACGTCGTCCTTCGAGTTCAACACGTTCCCCGCGCGACTGTCCGACGCGGAGCGCGACAAGGCGTTGAAGGTGCTCCGTGACGGCGTCGCCATGGGCCGGCTCTCGCACGACACGTTCATCCACCGCATGGAACTCGCGCTCGCCGCCCGCCGGTTGGACGAACTCGCCGTGCTCACCGCCGATCTGCCCCGGGAGAGCCGCGTCTCCCGCCTGGTGTTCGGCACCGTCGAGGCGGTCTCCGGCTTCACGGTACGGCTGCGCAGGGCCTGGCAGGCCGAGCGGCTCCCCAAGCTGCTGCTGCCGCACCCCGGCGCCGGCCACCCGTTACGCATCGGCCGCGACCCCGCCAACGGCCTCAGGCTGACCCACGAGACGGTCTCCCGGGTGCACGCCGAACTCAGCAGGCAGGGCGGCATGTGGGTGGTGCGGGACCTCGGCTCCACCAACGGCACGACGGTGAACGGGCGACGGGTCATCGGCGCGGCCGTGGTCCGCCCGGGCGACCAGGTCGGGTTCGGCCGGATGGCGTTCCGGCTCTCGGTCGACTGAACGGACCCGGGCTCCTGGCCGAGCCGAGCCGGACCGCCGCTGTCCGCCGAGCCGTCGCTGTTAGCTGAGTCGACCCTTAGCTCTGGCCTGTGCTTTACGTGTGGTGTCGGCTCAATTCCCTTTGCCCTTCACGGTGTTGACGTACCCGTCAACACGTGACTGACTGTGCGTACACCATGCACACCAGGTGAAACGTCGGCCCCGCATTGTGGAGGTGTGCCCTGCCGCCCCTCCTCCGCTACCCGACCGTCGACGAACTCGGCGCCCGGGCTGCCGCGCTGGTCGCCCGCCACCCCGAAGAAGCCCGACTGCGCCAAGTAGGCACCTCCCGCGCGGGCACCCCGCTGTGGCTGCTGTCCGTCGGTCACGGCAGCCGCCAGGCCCTCGCCGTCGCCGGTCCGCACGCCAACGAACCCGTGGGCGGCGCGACCGTCCTGCGGCTGGCCGAGCGGGCCCTGGCCGACCCGGCCCTCACCTCGGGCGCCGACGTCACCTGGAACCTGCTGCTCTGCCTCGACCCGGACGGTCTGCGCCGCAACGAGAACTGGCTGCATGGCCCCTACACCCTCGGCCGCTACTTCCGGAACTTCTTCCGGCCCGGCTTCCTGGAACAGCCCGAATGGCTGCCCGACGGCGCGGCCGCCGCGGCCCTGCCGGAGACTCGCGCCCTGCTCGACCTCCAGGACGAACTGCGGCCCTTCTTCCAGTGCTCGCTGCACGGCGTCGACGTGGGCGGCGGCTTCGTCGAGCTCACCCGCGACCTGCCCGGCCTCGCCCAGCACGTCGCCCACACCGCGACCCTGCTCGGCATACCGCGCGAACTCGGCCCGTACGACACCCTGTACTGGCCACGCCTGGGGCCGGCCGTGTACCGGATACCGCCACCGAGGCCGGGCGACCTGGCCGCGGCCATCACCGAGGCCGCCGTCGAGTCGACCTGGTACCACCCGCACCGGCACGGCACGGTGACCGCCGTCGTCGAGGCACCCATGTGGGGCGTGGCCGCCGTGGAGGTCGCCGGCCCGTCACCGGACCGGGTCGGCGTGCTGCGGACCGTCAGTCACGCCCTGCGGCACGACGCGCGACTCCTGGAGCTGCTCCTCGCCCGGATCCGCCCCCAGGTCTCGACCGTCCCGGACGCGGCCCGGCTGCTCGCCCCGGTCGAGGACTACCTGCTGGTCTGCCCCGGCCTCGCCGACGCGTGGGACCCCGACGTCCCCGACGGCGTCCGCCCGCTGCCGAACCTGAGCGCCGCCCATCTGGCCGCACTGCGCATCGCCGGGCGACGCCTGGCCCTGCGGACGGCGGGGCTGCTGCACCAGCTCGTGACCCGGGCCGGTGCCGGACCCGCCTGGGTGCTGCCCGGCCTGGACCGCCTGATCGACGAGTGGTGCGCCGACTACCGCGACGGCTGCGGCGCACGCTGGATCCCGGTCGCCCGCCAGGTGGAGTACCAGTCCCGGGTGGTGCTCGCCGCCTGCGAACTCGCCGGGCGGTACG
The DNA here is from genome assembly GCF_042872365.1 of Streptomyces sp. NPDC005263. Lineage (NCBI taxonomy): Bacteria > Bacillati > Actinomycetota > Actinomycetes > Kitasatosporales > Streptomycetaceae > Streptomyces > Streptomyces sp. NPDC005263. The sequence continues at coordinate 459,715 of NZ_JBIAKJ010000006.1, forward strand.
CGCCCGCCTGTTCCCGTTCGGGTGAGCCGGGGTGGGGATCGCAGGCCGCCGTGCCGATGCATCGGGAATGACATACACCACCACAGCGAAAGCGCTCCGGGGCGGCCTGCCCGCCGCGGCCGTCCTTCTGCTCACCCTCGTGACCCCGGCGCAGGCCGCCCCCCAGGAAACCGCCCCGGGCAACTGGCTCTACGTCTCCGTCACCTCGGGCGACGCCCGCTCCAGGGAATCGCGCGGCACCCTGCTGATGTGCGACCCGCCCCGCGGTCACCAGCGGGCCGCCGAGGCCTGCGCGCAACTGGAGACGACCGACGGCGACATCGACGCCCTCCCGGCCACCGACACCTACTGCACGATGGTCCACGCACCGGTGACCGCACACGCGCGCGGGCAGTGGAACGGACGCCCGGTCGCCTACGCGGAGACCTTCAGCAACGCGTGCATGATGAAGGCGCGGACCGGAGCGGTCTTCGCGCTGGACAACTGACAGCCCCGCCGTGACCAGGGCGCACGCGCGGGTGGGGTGACCGGTCGGTGACCCCGCCCGCGCGTGCCGCGGCCGTTCGGCGGCGTCCTGTCACCCTGCCCTCACGCCGCCCTCACGCCGCTCTCTCCCGCGCGTGCAGCGCCACCTCCACCACCGTGCGGGACTGGTGCTCCACCTGGTGCGCCAAGGGCACCCAGCGGGCCAGGAAACGTTCCGTGAAGGCATCGCTCCAGGCCGCCACGAGCTGTTCGAGGCGCGGTGCCACCGGGTCGTCGGTCTCCCGCAGGACCCGCAGCAGCATCGCCGCCGCCCGCAACGGCAACCGGCGCGCGAACGCGTCCACACTGCCGACGTACGCCCGCGTGCCGTCGGCGGGCGGCGTGTGCGTCCAGTCCGCGGCCAGTCCCGGCACCAGCTCCAGCCCCCAGTCCGCGGCCCGCAGCAGCGGGCCGCCCAGAGCCGTCAGCCGAGGCCGCGCGTCGGCGAGCACCCGCTCCAGCTCCGAGGTGTCCCGCAGCAGCCGGTCCGCCAGCCGGCGCATCGCCACCGCCGGCGCCGGGTGCGGCGCCGGGTCGTCCACCAGGTCGCTCGCCCACATCGGCACCTCGACCACCGCGGTCAGGCCGCCGTACCGGTGCACGTGGTACCAGGTGCACCGACGTGCGTCGTCCGGCATGCTCGGGTACGCGGCCCCCGCACCCGGAGCAGGCATCACATGCACACCCCGTCCGGAGGCCGGCCAGCCCGCCGCGTCCGAGGCGCCGGTCTCCACCGGGATGTGCGCCCGCGCCGCGGACCTGGCGAACGGCTCGGCGAGGCCGGGCACCTCCTTCGTCAACTGCACCCAGCTGCCGCCCACATCGGTGCCGTGGAGGGACACCTGGAGGTAGGGCCGCAGCTCGTCGATGACGGCCGTCAGGGCGCGCGTCTCCGGCGGCAGCCGGTCCGACGGCAGCAGGGACGGCGACCACTCCGGCTGCTCCGGTCCCGCGGGCCGGTAGAAACCGAGGTGGTACTCGAACAGGCTGCGGGGCGCCGGAGTGACATGCAGGCTCGCCCCGTCGGGGTCCGCGCACAGCAGAAAGTGCCAGGACGTGTCGTCTCTCAACTCCCGTTCACGCAGCACCCGTTCGGCGACCGTCAGGAGGGTGCGGGCGCCGGTCGGCTCGTTGGAGTGGGCGCCCGCGACCACCAGGACTGCACGTCGGGCGTGGCCCACGGACAGCAGGTGCAGGGGCCTGCCTGCCCGTGACACGCCGACCTGTCTCAGGACACACACGCCGGGCCGATGAGCGGCCAACGCACGTGCGGACGCGACCAGTTCGGCAACCGTGAGATAACGCAGCTCCGGCAGGAGACTCACCCCCGTGACGTCCGCCCTGCTTCCCCATGCGCAGTACCCCACGGTCCCGTGGACGTGTCAAGCTCAGCGAGCGGGAGGCTCCGGGGGCGCCCGGATGCATTCACCGGCAGCGGGTACGACGGCGGGTCCGGCCGTGGGCTCCGGCCGACGGCCGCGGAAGGCGACCCCTGTCCGGGAGCCGACGCCATCACCCGTACCGTCCCTCCGCCTACGCCTCCCTGGTGTCCTCCGTCTCTTCCCCGACCCGCTCCAACAGCGCCACCGGAAGCCGGTCGAAGAGCTCCGCCACGCTGGTGTGCCCCGTGAACTCCCGCCCCGGTGCCAGCACGTCGGCCCACCGCCCCGGCGGCAGCGGCAGCCGGGTGTCCCGCCAGCCGCCCGCCTCCGCCAGCCGCAGCGACAGCCGGGTCACGGCCGTCAGAGTCTCCCCGGAGCGCACGAACGCCAGGCAGTGACCCGCAGCGGGACCCTCGGCGGTCAGCGGCGCGTACGTCGCCGCGTCGCCGAAGACATCCGGCCGCCGCCCGCGCAACCGCAGCGCCGCCCGTGTCACCGCGGCCTTGTCGCCCGGGTCCTCAGGGGGAAACGGAACGGGCCGCCGGTTGTCCGGATCGACCAGCGCCCGGTACTCGCCCTCCGTGCCCTGGTACACGTCCGGCACGCCCGGCATCGTCAGCTGGACGAGGGCCGTGCCCAGCACGTTCGCCTGGATGTGAGGCTCCAGCGTGCTCCGGAACGCGGTGACCCGCTCGCCCGGCACCCCGCACGGCCCGGCCGCGACGAACGCCGCCACCGCCTCCTCGTACGAGGTTTCCTGCTCGGTCCAGCTCGTGTACAGCCCCGCCTCACGTACGTGCTTCAGCAGGGCGCTCTGGACCCGCTCCGCCGGAGCCGGGCCGAGCCCGAACACCGTCTGCCAGGCCGCCCACGCCAGCTGTGCGTCCGGCACTCCCTCCCCGGTGCGGGTCACCTCCGCCAGCACGTCCGCCCACCGCCCCGGGCACTCGGTGAGCACCGCGAGGGCCGCCCGGACGTCCGCGCTGCGCTTGGTGTCATGCGTCGACGCGACGGTGCCGCCGGCCGGCCAGTCGCGCTGCACGCGCGCGCAGTAGGCGTGGAAGTCCTCCGGGGACACCGCGGGGGCGCCGGGGTTGCCGCCCACCTCGGTCGCCGACAGCAGCGGCACGTAGCGGTAGAACGCCGTGTCCTCGACGGACTTGGCGCGCAGCGCCGACGAGGTCTGCGCGAACCGGGCCCGGAACTCGGCGTGCCCGGGCCCGTCGCCGTAGCGCCCCAGCAGCAGGTCCCGTACGACGTCGACCGCGCCGCCCTCCTCGGGGACCAGGAAGGCCGACCGGGCCTGCGCCGCCGCCTCCTCGGTGACGACCCGGGCCGCGTCCCCCGAGGAGTACGGCCGGTACACCTCCAGGCGTACCAGGAGCTCCTGGAGGGCGGTCCGCAGCGCCCAGGGAGCGCGGTCACGCAGCGCGGGCTCCGGAGAAGTGGCGCACAGGCGGCTCGCCACCCGGGTCAGCCGGTCCACCTCGGCCGCCAGCTCATGGGTGAGCACCTTGTACGCGGCCCGCCGCACGGTCGCCGCCCAGTCCCCGCCCCGGTCCGCCTGCGGGGCCGCGAAACGCCGGTACTGACCCAGCAGTTCCCCGGCCCCGGCCGGGTCCGCGAAGAGACCGTCGATGTGCCGCAGCGCGTCGTAGCCCGTGGTGCCCGCGACCGGCCAGGAGGCCGGCAGGTGCTCCCCGTCCGCGAGGATCTTCTCCACGACCGTCCAGCGACCGCCGGTCGCCTCGTGGAGCCGCTGGAGGTAGCCGTCGGGGTCCGCGAGGCCGTCGGGGTGGTCGATCCGCAGGCCGTCGACGACGCCCTCGTGCAGCAGCTGGAGGATCTTGGCGTGCGTCGCCTCGAAGACCTCCAGGTCCTCCACCCGCACCCCGATGAGTTCGGAGATGCTGAAGAACCGCCGGTAGTTGAGCTCGGTCCGGGCCAGCCGCCACCACACCGGGCGGTACCACTGGGCGTCCAGCAGCTGCGGAAGCGGCAGCTCCCCGGTGCCCTCCCGCAGCGGGAACACATGCTCGTAGTAGCGCAGGAGGTTCCCGTCGACCTCCAGGTGCTCGACCTGGGTGCCGAGCGGGCCCCCGAGGACCGGCAGCAGCACCTGGCCGCCCTGCGCCTCCCAGTCGATGTCGAACCACCGCGCGTACGGGGACTCGGGCCCCTCGCGCAGCACCTCCCACAGGGCGTGGTTGTGACGCGGGGCCGCCGCCATGTGGTTCGGCACGATGTCCACCACCAGACCGAGCCCGTGCTCGCGGGCGGTACGCGCCAGCGCCCGCAGCCCGTCCTCGCCGCCCAGTTCCTCGCGCACCCGCGCGTGATCCACCACGTCGTAGCCGTGCGTGGAGCCGGGAACCGCCTCCAGGACGGGGGACAGATGCAGGTGCGAGACCCCGAGCGAGGCCAGGTACGGCACGGCCGCGGCCGCCGCCGAGAACGGGAACTCGCGCTGCAGCTGCAACCGGTAGGTGGCCGTCGGCACCGCCGGGGCGGATCGCTCAGGTGTCATGCAGACCTACGTACCCGCCCTGCCGCCTTTCGTGTCATCACCACCGTCACTTGCCCCGCGCGCGTCCCGTCCGTCGCCCCGGGGGCACCGGACGGGACGCGCTGGGGAACCCGGTCCCAGCGGGGCGCCTAGACCGGCCGCTGCAGCACCATCATGCTCCGGTCCACCAGCGTCAGCCGGTCGCCGGCCTGCACCTTCGTGCCCGAGGCGGGCGGGACGGCGTCCGTGCGGGCGGTGTCGACCACCACCTCCCACTGCCGGCCGTGGCTGACGGGCACCACGAAGTCCAGCGTCTCGGGTGTGGCGTTGAACATCAGCAGGAACGAGTCGTCGGTGATGCGTTCCCCGCGCGGACCGGGCTCGGAGATCGCGTTGCCGTTGAGGAACACCGCCAGCGCCGGCGCCTGCGGCGAGTCCCAGTCCTGCTGGGTCATCTCCTCGCCCTGCGGAGTGAACCAGGTGATGTCCGACAGCTCGTCGGTGGTGCCCTCCACGGTCCGCCCGTGGAAGAAGCGCCGGCGCCGGAACACCGGATGGTCCTTGCGCAGGCCCACCATCGCGCGCGTGAAGTCCAGCAGCTCACGCCCGAGCCCCTCGGTGCCCGGCCACTCCACCCAGGCCAGCTCGCTGTCCTGGCAGTACGCGTTGTTGTTGCCGTGCTGGGTGCGCGCGACCTCGTCGCCGTGGCTGATCATCGGGACGCCCTGGGACAGCATCAGCGTGGCGATGAAGTTGCGCATCTGCCGGGCCCGCAGGTCCAGCACCGCCGGGTCGTCGGTCTCGCCCTCGACCCCGCAGTTCCAGGACCGGTTGTGGCTCTCCCCGTCCCGGTTGTCCTCGCCGTTGGCCTCGTTGTGCTTCTCGTCGTACGAGACCAGGTCACGCAGGGTGAACCCGTCGTGGCAGGTCACGAAGTTGATGGAGGCCAGGGGCCGCCGTCCGTCGTCCTGGTACAGATCGGACGAACCGGTCAGCCGGGACGCGAACTCCGCCAGTGTGCGTGACTCACCCCGCCACAGGTCCCGCACGGTGTCGCGGTACTTGCCGTTCCACTCCGTCCACAGCGGCGGGAAGTTGCCGACCTGGTAGCCGCCCTCGCCGACGTCCCACGGCTCCGCGATCAGCTTCACCTGCGAGACGATCGGGTCCTGCTGCACCAGGTCGAAGAACGACGACAGCCGGTCCACCTCGTGGAACTGCCGGGCCAGGGTCGCCGCGAGGTCGAACCGGAACCCGTCGACATGCATCTCGGTGACCCAGTAGCGCAGCGAGTCCATGATCAGCTGGAGCACGTGCGGGGACCGCATGAGCAGCGAGTTCCCGGTGCCCGTGGTGTCCATGTAGTAACGGGGATCGTCCGTCAGCCGGTAGTACTGCGGGTTGTCGAGGCCCTTGAAGGACAGCGTCGGGCCCATGTGGTTGCCCTCGGCGGTGTGGTTGTAGACGACGTCCAGGATGACCTCGATGCCGGCCTCGTGCAGCGCCCGCACCGCCGACTTGAACTCCAGGACCTGCTGGCCGCGGTCGCCCCAGGAGGCGTACGCGTTGTGCGGGGCGAAGAAGCCGATCGTGTTGTAGCCCCAGTAGTTGTTCAGCCCCAGGTCGACCAGACGGTGGTCGTTCACGAACTGGTGGACCGGCATCAGCTCCAGCGCGGTGACGCCCAGCTCGGTGAGGTGCTCGATGATCGCCGGATGGGCGAGGGCGGCGTACGTCCCGCGCAGTTCCTCCGGCAGCCCCGGGTGCCGCATGGTGAGGCCCTTCACATGGGCCTCGTAGATCACGGTGTGGTGGTAGTGGGTGCGCGGGCGCCGGTCGTCGCCCCAGTCGAAGTACGGATTGACCACGACCGACGTCATCATGTGCGGCGCCGAGTCCAGGTCGTTGCGCTTGTCGGGCTCGTCGAAGTGGTAGCCGTACACCTCCTCGCCCCAGCGGATCGCCCCGCTGATCGCCTTCGCGTACGGGTCGAGCAGCAGTTTCGCCGAGTTGCAGCGCAGACCGCGTTCGGGTGCGGACGGCCCGTGCACGCGGAAGCCGTAGCGCTGTCCCGGCATGATGCCGGGCACGTACGCGTGCCGGACGAACGCGTCGCTCTCCCGCAGTTCCACCGCCGTCTCCGAGCCGTCGTCGTGCAACAGACACAGCTCTACTCGGTCCGCGGCCTCGGTGAAGACCGCGAAGTTCGTGCCGGCGCCGTCGTACGTGGCGCCGAGTGGATACGCCTCTCCAGGCCAGACCTGCATGGATACGACTCTTTCAGGTGAGTGGGGCCGCCGGGTGCGCCTTGGTCATGAGTCTCCCCGAAAGTGAGGGAACCACCTATGACTTACGTCCCTCTTACCGGGCGACCAGTGCCCGCGGTGATCGATGACCACACCGCGAGCCGAAAAAAATGGGGCAGACACGTACTCCCGGGGATGTTGGGGGAGTAGGGGGAAGATGTGCGCAAGATAGTGCACCGCCACCTGGGCAAGGTGGTGGCCGGTGCGGCCATCGCGGTGGCCGGGACCGCCGTGATGGTCGGGATCACCCTGCCGGGCACGGCGGGGGCCGACGAGACCGGAGGCACCCAGGGGACCACCCGGGCCGGTCAGCAGGCCGCCGGCCAGGAGCCGGGCCAGGAGCAGGGACAGGGGCAGGGCGCGGTGGCGCCCGGAGTGGTGGAGCAGCCCGCCGCCGAGGGCGACAAGGGCACCGGCCGCGACCCGCTGACCGACGACGAGGTCACGCGCGTCGAGCAGATCGCCCTGAACAAGCAGCTGCGTGACACCAGCGAGGACGTCGAGGGCGACCGCGGCCCGCAGCGCCTCACCGTGGACCTCGCCGATCCCGAGGCCGCCGAGGTCGGCGACCCGGACGCGCCCAGGCGGGCCGACGTGACGTTCTACGACTACCGGGACGACACCCTCGTGTCCCGGACCGTCGACCTCGACAGCGGGAAGGTCGTGCGGACCGACACCCAGCGCGGCGTCCAGCCGCCGCTGAGCCGGGAGGAGAACGTCGAGGCGACGAACCTCCTGATCGCCGACCCGCTGGGCGCGGGACTGAAGGCGGACTACAAGGACGCCACCGGCAAGGCGCTCACCTCCGCCGACCAGCTGCTGGTGACCGGCGGGGTCTACCGGGCCACTCCGGGCGCCCAGCCCGCCGTACTGGACAAGTGCGGCGAGCACCGCTGCGTACGGCTGTTCCCGAAGATCAAGAACGGGTCGTGGATCGACGCCCGGACCCTGGTGATCGACCTGAGCGCCCGCAAGGTCGCCAAGCTCAAGGACTGAGCCACCCTCCGTCCACTCTTCGAACCCGCACCTCCTGCGAGGGAGTCATTTCTCCATGCACGTGAAGCGCTCCACCAGCGATGCCCGGCCGCCCAGAACCAGCCGGGCCCGCACCCGGGCCGCCGTCGGCCTGTCCGTGGCCGCACTGGCCGCCGGTGCGACCACCGGCGCCGGGCCGGCCGCCGCCCAGCCCGCCCAGCCGAAGACCGCCGCCGCGGCGGCCGCCGACTGCAGTGCCGCCTACCGCATCGAGCAGAAGCTCGACAGCGGTACGACCTGGCGGATGTGCTACCGCTACGACAACAAGGCCGGGCTCGTCCTGGAGAACGTCTCCTACCAGCCCAAGGACGAAAGCGCGCCGATCAAGGTCCTCAACAGCGCCCGGCTCGGTCAGATCCACGTCCCGTACGACGACGGGAAGAACGAGTACGACGACCTGACCGGCTTCAACTTCGCCCAGGGCCTGATGAACCTGGCGCCGGGCGAATGCCCCGGCGGCACCATCAAGACCGTCAAGGTCCCCGACCTCTGGACCTCGGACAACCCGAACGTCAAGGGTCTGTGCACCACCACCCGCTCCCGCGGCCACGCCTACCGCATGCAGGGCGACGCCGCGAACAAGGTCTACCAGGCCCAGGGCAAGGACCTGCTCGTCTACACGGTCAACCAGGTCGGCTGGTACGAGTACATGACCGAGTGGCGCTTCCAGGACGACGGCACGGTCACCATGAACGTGGGCGCGACCGGCAGCCTCTCCTTCGAGGACTACGACGCCGGCGACGGCCGCGGCTGGCCGATAGGCAAGGGCGCCGCCAAGGCGTCCGCCACCAGCCACAGCCACAACGTCTTCTGGCGGCTCGACTTCGGCCTCGACGGCTCGTCCAAGAACCGCGTCGAGCAGTACGACTCGGCGGTCACCGCGCCCGCCGCCGGCCAGCAGGCCCCGACCACCAAGACCACCCGCACCAAGGTCACCAAGGAACAGGCGGCCGACACCAAGGCCTACCGCTGGTGGCGGATGGTCAGCGAGTCCGGCAAGAACAAGGACGGGCACGCGCGGTCGTACGAGATCGTCCCCGGAACCAGCACCAAGTACCCGGGCCGTAATTTCACCAAGCACGACCTGTACTTCACCCAGTACAACAACTGCGAGCTGTTCGCCAGTAACAACCCGGGCAGTTGCGGTGGCAAGACCGTGGACAAGTGGGTCAACGGCCAGACCCTCACGCACCCGGTCGTCTGGATGAACGTGGGCTTCCACCACATCGCCCGGGACGAGGACCAGCAGCCCATGCCGATCCACTGGCAGGGATTCTCCATCGTCCCGAGGGACGTCACCGCTATGAATCCGCTCACTCCCGACGACCTGGCCTGGCAGAACGGTCACTGGCGGCCGCGTAGTTGAGAAACGACCCGTCCATCGGGCTGCACCGCCGACCGCTTGCGGAGTACTCTTCCTTGATCTTTGGATGGGGCCTGGAGCCCCGGGAGAGCTCGGGGGAGCGGAAGGCGGTGCACGGGTGGGCTCGGGAGGGCTGGAGCTGCCCCCTGGTGGCGAGAATCACCAGGGAGACTCCGCGGACGCCCCGCCCGGCACGGTGTCCCTGGCCCGGCCGATGGACGCGGGTGCCATCGGGCCGGAGCTGGACTGGGACGCCGATGCCTGGCGTGAGGTGCGCACCCGTGCCCAGCGGGCGGGACGCGCCTACATCTGGCTGAATCTCGTCGAACAGCGGCTGCGCGCCGTCGTGGCCGCCGTGCTGCGCCCCGTCTACGAACCCGTGCACAGCGACGACTGGGTGGTCGCCGCGGCCGGACCGGCCGGCCAGGAGTGGGTCCAGCGCGCGGTCGCGGTACGCGAGGTGAGCCGCCGCAAGGGCTATCTGCTCGACCCGGCCGACGACAACGTCCTCAGCTTTCTCACCCTTCCGCAGCTGCGGGAGCTGATGGTGCAGCACTGGCCCTGCTTCGAGCCGTACCTCGACGACCGCCGGGACGTCGAACTGGCGCTGGACGAGCTGGAGGTCACCCGGAACGTCGTCTCACGCAACCGCGCCCTGTCCGAGGCCGTCCTCAACCAGGCCGAGCGGGCCTCCGCCCGGCTCCTTGAGATGCTCGGCACCGGCGGCGACCTGCCTTCCGCACGCCGGCTGCCGGTGGACGCGGTCGAGAACCTCGTCGGCGAGAGGTACGCGGACGTGGTCGCGGTGCACTCCGACCGGGTGCGGCTGATGCGCCAGTTCCCCGCCGAGGACATCTTCGGCGACGCCCGCCGGCTGGACGCGGTGGGCATCGGCCTCAACCTGCTCGTGCAGAACTTCTCCGGCCGCCGGCTGGTGCGACTGGCCGAGACCGGCTGCCGGGTGCGACTGCTGTTCCTGAACCCGGCCTCCAGCGCGGTCAAGCGACGCGAGCGTGAACTCGGCCTCAAGCGGGGCGAGTTGAGCCGGGCCGTCGAGATGAACATCCTGCACATGCGCCGGGTCCGCTCCAAGCTGCGCGACCCCGGGGCCTTCGAGATCCAGGTCTACGACGAGACGCCCCGCTTCACGGCGTACCTGGTGGACGGTGACGGCTCGGACGGAATCGCCGTGGTGCAGTCCTATCTGCGGCGCTCGCGGGGGATGGAGGCACCGGTGCTGGTGCTGCGCGGCGGAAGCAGGCTGGTCAAACCGGGCGAAGCCGACGACTCCGGTCTCTTTCCCACGTACCGCGAGGAGTTCGAGACGGCTTGGGCTGATTCGCGGCCGGTGTCCTGAACTGAGCGGGCCCCGCTTGGGGTGGTTCGCTCGTCGGTGTCCCGAACTGTCCGCCCGCTGAGCGGAATGCGGTCCGCGGATTGTCAGTGGTGCGTGCGATCGTGGAAACCACTGGGGGAAAGCACCACCACGAAGGGGGAACCACCCATGGGCTGGCACCGCGAGCTGCTGATCGGCTTCGACCTGGAGACGACCGGGACCGATCCGCGCGAGGCGCGTATCGTCACGGGCGCCGTGATAGAGGTCAGGGCCGGGCAGCCCCTGGGGCGCCGGGAGTGGCTGGCGGATCCCGGTGTGGAGATCCCGCAGGAGGCCGTGGCGGTGCACGGCATCAGCAACGAGCGCGCGGCCACCGAGGGCAGGCCGGCCGACCAGGTCGCGGAGGCCATTGCGGACGTCCTGGTGACGTACTGGAAGACGGGGGTGCCGGTCGTCGCCTACAACGCGGCCTTCGACCTGACCCTGCTCTCGGCCGAGCTGCGACGCCACGGCCTGCTGTCGTTGCGTGAACGCCTGGGCGGCCTCGACCCCGCCCCGGTCGTCGACCCGTACACGATCGACCGCTGGGCCGACCGCTACCGCCGGGGCAAGCGCAACCTCGAAGCGGTCTGCCAGGAGTACGGCGTCGTCCTGGAGTCCGCCCACGAGGCCTCGGCCGACGCCCTCGCCGCCGCCCGGCTGGCCGGCGCGATAGCCGAGCGCCACGCCAAGGTCGCGGAGCTCGGCCCGGCGGAACTGCACCGCCGCCAGATCGAGTGGTACGCCGAGTGGGCGGCGGACTTCCAGAGCTTCCTGCGCCGCAAGGGCGACGCGGACGCGGTCGTGGACAGCGTGTGGCCGCTGCGGGAGTTGGCCGACGAGCCCGTGTGAGCCGGGGTGTCCTGTCCGGGGGGCGGGACGGCGGTCTCGCTCTGGGCCACAGGCGCGCCGGCCACAGACCTCAGAACGGGTACCACCGCACCGTCGGGTCCCCCTCGCGCAGCGACCTCACTCGCCGGTCGAACTCCGCCCGCGCCTTCGGGTTGCTGGGTGCGTGCTGGGCCACCCACGCACAACTCGCGGTCTCCCGGGCGCCCCTCAGCACCGAACAGCCCGACCACTCGCGCACATCCCAGCCGTACGCCTCGGTGAACGAGTCGTAGGCCGCGGCGGACATCCCGTAGCGGTCGTGGGAGAGGGCCATGACGACCAGGTCGTGTTCGCGCAGGTCCGAGGAGACGGTCTCCAGGTCGACGAGGACCGGGCCGGACGGTCCGACGTGGACGTTGCGGGGGAGGGCGTCGCCGTGGATCGGCCCCGGGGGCAGTCGTGGGGTCAGCGCGGCGGCGGCCGACGCGAAACCGTCGCGGCGTTCGCGCAGGTACGCCGCGTCCTCCGGGTCGATCGCCGCGCCCGCGAGCCGCAGCCACCGCTCCACCCCGTCCAGCAGGTCGCGCGGCGGCAGCTCGAAGGAAGGGGCGGGCAGGGCGTGCACCACGCGGAGGAGTTCGGCCAGATCTCGGGGCTCGGCGGGGCGTACGGGCTCGGGCAGGCGGTGCCACACGGTCACCGGATGGCCCTCGACCGACAGCGCCTCGGGGCCCGCCGCCCGTACCGCCGGCACGTCCTGCTCGGCGAGCCACACCGCGACGGCCAGTTCCCGGCGTGCCCGGTCGAGGAGTTCGGCGTCGCGGCCCACCTTGACGACCAGGTCACCGGCGGCGAACACGGCGTTCTCGCCCAGGGCGAGCAGCCGCGCGTCCCCGGCCCGGCCGGGCAGTACCCCCGCCGCGGCCAGTACGTCCCGCGCCCGTGCCTCGTCCATCGTCCGCCTCCGTGCCGTCGTCCGTACCGGGTCGCCCCACGGTTCCGGACGGTGTCGAGTTCCCGCCATCCGCCGGCCAGTGTCGCATTCGCACAGGTCGGACCGGTGTGCGCGGTGCCTTGACGGGGCAGAGCCGCTTCACGACCATGACCGGGGCCCACCGGGCCCGGATGCGTCACGAGCCGTGCGAAGGAGCCGATCACGTGACCGTGATGACCGCGACGAAGCGGTCGGCGCAGGGCGCCGGGCGCGCCGACGGGGGCTTACGGCCGCCCGACCGCGGGGCCTGGTTCCTGGTGCTGCCCGCGCTGATCCCGATCCTGGTGCTGAGCGTGGGCCCGCTGCTCTACGGGATCACGCTGGCCTTCACCGACGCCCAGTCGGGGCGGACCGAGCCCACGGAGTGGATCGGCGGGCTCAACTTCCAGGATCTGCTGCACGACACGCTGTTCTGGGAGTCGTTCCGCATCGGCCTGGTCTGGGCGGTCGGGGTGACCGTCCCGCAGTTCCTGCTCGCGCTCGGACTCGCCCTCCTGCTCGACCAGGACCTGAGGCTGCGCTGGCTGGCCCGCGCCCTGGCGATCATCCCGTGGGCCATGCCCGAGGTCGTCGTCGGTGTGATGTGGCGGCTCGTCTACAACCCGGACGCGGGCGTTCTCAACGAGACCCTGCGCGACCTCGGTCTCGGTGACGGCCGCGACTGGCTCAGCGGCCTCGGGACCGCCCTGCCCGCGGTGATCGTGGTCGGCGTCTGGGCGGGCATGCCGCAGACCACGGTCGCGCTCCTCGCCGGCCTGCAGAGCACCCCGCGCGAACTCCACGAGGCGGCCGCGATGGACGGGGCCGGTGCGTGGCGGCGCTTCTGGACGGTCACCTGGCCCGCCCTGAGACCGGTCGCGCTCGCGATCACCGCCCTGAATTTCATCTGGAACGTCAATTCCTTCGCCCTGGTCTACGTCCTGACCAGCGGAGGGCCCGGCGGCCGGACCCGCCTGCCCATGCTCTTCGCCTACGAAGAGGCCTTCCGTTACGGCCAGTTCGGTTACGCGGCGGCGATGGGCTGCGTGATGGTCGCCGTGATCTCGGTGCTGCTGGCCCTGTTCCTGGTGGGCCGCCTCAGGGGAGGGGACGACGCGTGAGGACCAGTACAGGCGGCCGGGTCGGCCAGTACGCGGCCCTGCTCGGATATCTCGTCTTCCTCGCCTTCCCCTTCCTCTGGCTGGTCTCCACCGCCTTCAAGTCACCCCGGGAACTGGGCAGTCCGCACCCCACCTGGATCCCACGGGACCCCACCCTCGACAACTTCCGCCAGGCCTTCGACGAACAGCCACTGCTGCGCGCCGCGGGCAACTCCCTGCTCGCCGCGCTCGGCGCCGCGCTGATCGCCGTACTGATCGCGACGCCGCTGGCGTACGTCATGGCCCGCCACCGCACCCGGCTCGCCAGGGCCGCCACGGGCTGGGTGGTCGTCAGCCAGGCGTTCCCCCTGGTGCTGGTGATCATCCCGCTGTTCCTGGTGCTGAAGGAGCTGCGCCTGATCAACTCCCTGGCGGGGCTGGTGCTGGTGTACGTGGTGTGGGCGCTGCCGTTCGCGCTGTGGATGCTCGTCGGGTACGTGCGTGCCGTGCCCGCCGAACTGGAGGAGGCGGCGGCGGTGGACGGGGCCGGGCGGCTGCGGACGCTGGTGTCGGTGACGGCGCCCCTGCTCGCGCCGGGGATCGTGGCGACGGGCCTGTTCGCGTTCATCACGGCGTGGAACGAGTTCTTCTTCGCGCTGGTGCTGTTGAAGACGCCGGAGAAGCAGACCCTGCCGGTCGTCCTCACCCACTTCATCGGCGCGGAGGGCGTCGCCGACCTGGGCCCGCTGGCCGCGGCGTCCTTCCTGGCCACCCTGCCCTCACTGGTCGTCTTCGCGATCATCCAACGACGGATCACGGGAGGCATGATGGCCGGGGCGGTGAAGAGCTGATGCGCGTCAAGATCGCCGGCGTCCTCGCGCTGGCCCTGCTGCTCGCCGGCTGCACCGGCGACGACAGCGGTTCGCGGGACGGCCGTGTCACCCTCCGCTTCCAGTCCCTGGCCTGGCAGCAGGAGTCCGTCGAGGCCAACCAGGACCTGGTCGAGGAGTGGAACGCCGCACACCCGGACGTCAAGGTCGAGTACGTCCAGGGGAGTTGGGACAGTGTCCACGACCAGCTGCTCACCTCCTTCGAGGGCGGTGAGGCGCCCGACATCATCCACGACGCCTCGGACGACCTCGCCGACTTCGCGTACGGCGGCTACCTCGCCGATCTCACCGACCTGCTGCCCGAGCGGCTCAGGTCGGACATCCCGCAGCGCAGTTGGGACACGGCGACCTTCGGGGACGGGATCTACGGCGTCCCCTTCTTGCAGGAGCCGCGGGTGCTCATCGCCGACTCGGCCCGGCTGAAGGAGGCGGGCGTACGCATTCCCACCCCCGAACACCCGTGGAGCTGGCCGGAGTTCAGACGGATCACCGAGCGGCTCAGCGGCGACGGCCGGTACGGCGTGGCCTGGCCGCTCAAGGAACCCGTCTCCGCCACCCTCAACCTGTCCCTGTCGGCGGGCGGACAGCTCTTCCACCGGGGCGCGGACGGCAAGATGACCGTCCGCTTCGGGACCGGCGACGCGGTGGTGCCGCGCACCATCCACGACCAGGCCGAGATCGACGGCAGCGCCTCGCCGACCACCCTCGGCAGCGGCGGCTCGGACACCCTGCCCGGCTTCTTCGGCGGCACGTACGCGATGGTCCCGCTCGGCTTCTCGTACCGCCAGCAGATCACCCAGCAGGCGCCGAAGGGCTTCGCCTGGCAGGTGCTGCCCGCCCCGGCCGGCGCCGACGGGCTCACCCAGGGGGTCAGCCCGCAGACCCTGTCCGTCGCCGAGGACAGTCCGCACAAGAAGGAGGCCGCCGAGTTCATCGACTTCCTGCTCCGGCCCGAGAACATGGTCCGGCTCGCCCTGGGCGACTGGATGCTGCCCACCGGCACCCAGGCCCTGAACGATCCCGCCCTGCACACCGCGAAGGACGGCTGGGCCACCGGCACCGCCCTCGCCGCCCATCTGCGCCCGGCGCCCGCGCAGTCCGTACGCGGCTACCCGGAGTGGAAGGACAAGGTGGCCACACCCGCCTTCCAGGAGTACTACAGCGGCGCGATCGACCTCGGTGAGCTGCGTCGACGCCTGGAGGAGGACGGCAACCTGGTGTTGGCCCGCTACCAGCGCTGAGCGTCGCGAGCCCGGATCAGGAAACGCCGGGTCCCGTGATGTAGCGGCCCTTCTCGTCGTACGGCCAGACGTTCGGCACACAGCCGTGCATGCCCTTGATCTGCTGCATCATCGCGGGCGCCGGCTGTCCCGGGCCGGGACAGCCGACGTGGCCGTGCTTGAGGAAGTGGCCGACCTCGTGGTTGACGATCAGTCCGCGGTAGGACGTGACGTCCTTGGCGTAGACGGGAGTCGCCAGCAGCCAGCGCTTGAGGTTGACCATCACGTTCTGGCTCACGCTGCAGTTGAGCTCACCGCCGGTGTCCAGCCCGTACTGTCGGCAGATCTTGTCCACCGTCCCGGGCGTGGCGACCCGGACGGCGAAGTCGGTGGTGCCGCTCGACACGCGCCGGAACGCGGTGTGGCCGTCCGCCGTCCATCCGCGCCGGTCGGCCAGGATGTCCTCCACCTGCTCGGCGACGTCCGCGGCGGACAGGTCGAGGCCGTCCTCGACATCGACCCGGTATCGCAGGACGTTGCCCTTGCCCACCGTGTCGCTGCCACCGGACGCGGTGGTGAACGTCCCCGGCCCCGACAGCGGGATGGTGGGCTGCGAAGGCCGGTCGGACGAACGGGACGAGGAACCAGGCGAACCAGGCGAACCCGACGACGAGCCAGACGAACCGGCGGACGAACTGCCGGACGGACGGGACGGCTTGGTGTCGGAGCTGTGTGTCGGCCGAGCCGAGGCGGCGTCGGACTCCGCGTGTTTCGTGGGCGCGGACCGGGCGTCGGGGTGGGTGCCGCCACCGGGCGACGCCCAGCCCACGGCCGCGAACCCGGCGGCGCCCAGGACGGTCAGCGCGGCCAGACCTCCCCACAGCCGCCCCTTCCGTCCGCGCGGGGAGGCGTGTGACGGGCCACTCCGACGACTGCGGCTGTTGGAAGAAGTTGCTTTGCGAGCGGTCATGGTTGGTCAGATTGTGACCGCGATGTGATCGGTTCGGGTTTGAATGGTAACGAAAAAGTAACGACGCGTGGGGTGTCAGCCTATGTGATCATCCGGTAACAGAGTCCCGAACAAGCTGACGACGTACGGATACTGAGCGCATGCCACGCGTTCTGCTGATCGAAGACGACCGTGCCGTGCGGGAGGGGGTCGACCTCGCCCTGCGCCGCCAGGGACACGAGGTCGCCGCCGCCGAGACCGGCGAGGAGGGGCTGGAGCGGCTGCGGTCCTTCCGGCCGGACGTCGTGGTGCTGGACCTGATGCTGCCCGGTATCTCCGGCCTGGACGTGTGCCGGGGGATGCGCGCCCTCGACCAGACGCTGCCGATCATCATGGCGACCGCACGGGGCGACGACGAGGACATCGTCGTCGGGCTGGAGGCCGGAGCCGACGACTACGTGGTCAAACCCGTGCAGGCCAGGGTGCTGGAGGCCCGCATCCGCGCCGTTCTGCGCCGGGCGGCCGGGGTGCCCGCCGACGGGGGCATACCGAAGATCGACACCTATGGGGACCTGTCCATCGACCGGGCGGGACTCTCGGTCACCCGGCAGGGCGCACGCGTCGCCCTCGCGCCCTCCGAACTGAGGCTGCTGCTCACCCTGTCCGCCTCGCCCGGCCAGGTGTTCAGCCGGCAACAGCTCCTGGAGGCGGTCTGGGAGCACAGCTATCACGGGGACGCGCGCCTGGTGGACGCCTGCGTCAAACGGCTGCGCGCCAAGATGGGCGAACCGCCGCGCGAGCCCCGCTACATCCAGACCGTGCGCGGCTTCGGCTACCGGTTTGCCCGGTGAGGGGCCGACTGCGGCGTTCGGCGAAGGCCTCGGGAAAGCCCCCGACGGCCTCGGCGACGTCATCGGAGGGGGCCCCGGACACGCGCCCGGTTCGGCGTAGGGTGCGGGACCGGATCAGGGCACCCCAACTGCGTGGGCTGCGGATGCGGTTGGTCGTGGCCTTCGCGCTGGTCGCCGCCCTCACCGCCGCATCCACCGGGGCGCTGACCTTCCGTGAGGCGCGCACCGGCGTGCTCCAGCAGGGCCAGGACACCGTGATCAAACTTCTGCGCACCCAGGTCGACCAGCTCGCCCCCGACCTGGCCTTCCCGCCGGACCAGGCCGGACTGCAGCGGTTCGCCTCCGGCGTGGCCCGCGGCGAGTCCGCCGGGACCTGGCGCGTCCTCGTCGCGTACGGCGACCTCAGTGCCACCTCGATGCCCGGCGACCGGTTCGAGGAGCGGACACCCGCCCTGCGCCGGGCCGTCGACTCCAGCACCGCCACCGTCTTCCAGCGAGTGGCCCGCGGCGACCGCACCGTTCTGGTCGTCGGTATGTCCGTCGCCTTCGCCACATCCGACACGGGGTGGATCAACCCCTCGGGAGTCCAGGTGTTCCTGGCGGTGCCGCAGACCACGGAGCGGGCGTACATCGACGCCCTGGTCACCGCCGTCGAACGGGCCACGATTCCCTCCCTGGCCCTCGCCGTGCTGCTCGCGCTGCTCGCCGCGCGCGGGGTGCTGCGGCCGGTACGGGCACTGCGCAGCGCCACCCGCAGCATCGCCGAGGGCCGGCTGGACACCCGGCTCGCCGTCGACGGTTCGGACGAACTCGCCGATCTGTCGCTCACGTTCAACGAGACGGCCGCAGCGCTCGAGGGGTCGGTGGCCGAACTGCGCGGCATGGAGGCCAGGGCCCGCCGTTTCGCCGCCGACGTCTCGCACGAGCTGCGCACCCCGCTGGCCGCGATGTCGGCGGTCACCGATGTCCTCGACGAGGACGCCGCCCGGCTCGACCCGGACACCGCCACCGCCGTCCGGCTGATCAGCGAGGAGACGGTGAAGCTGACCCGGCTGGTGGACGACCTGATGGAGATCTCCCGCTTCGACGCGGGCGCGGCCGTGCTGCACCTGGACCAGATCGACCTCGCCGAGTCGCTGCGCCGCACCCTTGCCGCCCGCGCCTGGACCGACGTGGTCGGCACCGACCTGCCGCCCCCCGACACCCTGCGCGCGACCGTCGACCCGCGTCGGCTGGACGTCGTCGTGGCCAACCTGGTCGGCAACGCCCTGCGCCACGGCGGCCGCCCGGTACTGCTGCGGCTGCGGGAGCAAGGCGGGGCCGGACCTGTGCGACGGGCCGTCGTCGAGGTGCTGGACAGCGGACCCGGCATCCCCGCCGATGTGCTGCCGCACGTTTTTGAACGCTTCTACAAGTCGGACGCCGCCCGCACCCGCACCGAGGGCAGCGGTCTGGGCCTCGCGATCGCCGCCGAGAACGTCCGGTTGCACGGGGGTACGGTCCGCGCCGCGAATCGGCCCGAGGGTGGAGCCGTCTTCACCGTGGAACTGCCGCTGCGCGGACCGTCCGAAGAGAGCTGGTCATGAAAAGCGCCCTGGTTCGCCGTGTGTCGCCGCTCCTTCTGCTGCCGGCCGTGCTCACCGCCTGCGGCATCCCCGCCACCGACGTGGTCGAGGCGGGCGGCCCGGCGAGCGGGATCGAGGCCAGGGTGCGGGTGTACTTGGTGGTCGACGGCGGGCTGTTCGGCGTAAATCGCTCTGTCGACGGCCGGGTGGACGTGCGGACGGCCATGGATGCGCTGCTCCAGGGGCCGACCGACCAGGAGAGCGTGAAAGGTGTCACGACTGAGCTGCCCTCGCAGGTCGCCCTGCTTCCGACGGCCGTGCCCGCGGACGGCGCGGCCCCGGCCCCGACGAGGGTCGGCACAGACGGCTTCGTGACGGTGCGGACCAGCGACGACGCCGTCCAGCTCTCGGTGATCGCGGAGATGGACGGCAGGAACCTCGGAGTGGCGCAGCTCATCTGTACGGCCCTGGAGACGCAGCGGATCGCCTCCCCCGGGGTGCCCCCGAAGCAGGTGTCCCTGACCCAGCCGGACGGCGTCCGTACGGAGGGGGCGGATGTGGACTGCCCGGGCGAGGGCTAATCGCATTGTACGAGACGGCTCGTCTCGTCTAGGGTCGTCCCCATGACCAGTCCTGCTCACATCGCCATGTTCTCCATCGCCGCCCACGGCCATGTGAACCCGAGCCTCGAAGTGATCCGGGAGCTGGTGGCGAGGGGGCACCGGGTCACCTACGCGATTCCACCCCTGTTCGCCGAGAAGATCGCCGCAGTCGGAGCCGAGGTCAAGCCGTGGCACTCGACGCTGCCCGGCCCCGACGAGGACCCGTCGGCCTGGGGCTCCGTTCTGCTGGACCACGTGGAGATCTTCCTGGCGGACGCGATCCAGGCGCTGCCGCAGCTCGCCGACGCGTACGAGGGCGACGAGCCCGACCTCGTGCTGCACGACATCACCGCGTACCCGGCCCGGGTCCTCGCGCACCGCTGGGGCGTGCCCGCGATCTCCCTGTCGCCGAACCTCGTCGCCTGGGAGGGCTACGACAAGGAGGTCGCCGAAGCGATGTGGGCTGAGCCGAAGAGCACCGAACGCGGAAAGGCCTACCTCGCCCGTTTCCACGCCTGGCTGGAGGAGAACGGAATCACCCTGCACCACGATGACTTCGTCGGCCGCCCGGACCGCTCCCTCGTGCTGATCCCGAGGGCGTTGCAGCCGAACGCCGACCGGGTCGACGAGAGCGTGTACAGCTTCGTCGGCGCCTGTCAGGGCGACCGCACGGCCGACGGGGAGTGGCACCGCCCCGCCGACGCCGAGAAGGTGGTCCTCGTCTCGCTGGGGTCGACCTTCACCCAGCAGCCGGCCTTCTACCGGGAGTGCGTCAGGGCCTTCGGCGACCTGCCCGGCTGGCACGTCGTCCTCCAGGTCGGCAGGCACGTCGACCCCGCCGAACTCGGGGACCTGTCGAGCAACGTCGAAGTACGGTCCTGGGTGCCGCAGTTGGCGATCCTGAAGCAGGCCGACCTGTTCGTCACGCACGCCGGTGCGGGCGGCAGCCAGGAGGGCCTGGCCACGGCCACCCCGATGATCGCCGTACCGCAGGCCGTGGACCAGTTCGGCAACGCGGACGTGCTCCAGTCGCTCGGCGTGGCCCGTCACCTCCCCGCGGAGGAGGCGACCGCCGAGGCGCTGCGGGCAGCCGCCCTCGCCCTGGTGGACGACCCGGAGGTGGCCCGGCGACTGAAGGCCGTCCAGGCGGAGATGGCCGAGGAGGGCGGCACCCGGCGCGCGGCCGACCTCATCGAGGCCAAGCTGCCGTAGGGGGTGTCCGCCCCCTGAGACCACGCACGGCAGAGGGCCCGTTGGCACCCCGGTGACCAACGGGCCCTCAGTCATGGAGGGTTCACCTCTCCAGGGGGATCAGACCCCCAGCCGCTCACCCTCGTCGTCGCGCACCGCCGGGCGGACCACGTCCTCGGGCGCCTCGTCATGGGTGAGGTCCGGCAGCCGGTGCAGCCACTTCGGCAGGTACCAGTTGCGCTCGCCGAGCAGCGCCATCACGGCCGGCAGCAGCACACCCCGGATGATCGTCGCGTCGATGAGCACCGCCGCCGCGAGGCCGACACCCATCTGCTTCATCGACTGCATGGACAGCGTCCCGAAGATCGCGAAGACGGCGACCATGATGACCGCGGCACTGGTCACGACACCCGCCGTGGTGACCACTCCGTGCTGGATGGCCTCGTTCGTCGTACGGCCCCGCAGCCGCGCCTCACGGATTCGCGAGACCACGAAGACGTGGTAGTCCATCGACAGGCCGAACAGGATCACGAAGAGGAACAGCGGCAGCCAGGTCACGATCGCGCCGACGCCCTCCGCGCCCACCAGTGAGGCACCCCAGCCGTGCTGGAAGACGGCGACGAGAATGCCGTAGGCGGCGCCCACCGACAGCAGGTTGAGCACGATCGAGGTGATCGCGATCGTCAGCGAGCGGAACGACAGCAGCATCAGCAGGAAGGCGAACACCACGACGAAGGCGAAGACCGGCGCGACCGAGCCGATCAGCTGGTCGTTGAAGTCCTTGTTGCCCGCGACCTCTCCGGTGATCGGCGCCTGCACTCCGTCGACCTTGCCGAGCGTCGCCGGCCGTACCTGGTCACGCAGCTTGACCAGACTCGCGCCCGCCTTGTCCTGGTCGGAGCCGCCGACCAGCGGGACGTACACGAAGGCCACGTTCTGCGCGTCGTGCAGCTTGATCTCGACCGGGCCGCGCGAGGCGCCCGAGCTGACCGCCTGCTCCTTGAACTCCTCCAACGCGTCGCGCACGTCGGCGGCGTTGATGTCCTCCGCCCTGACCACGACCGTGGCCGGCCCCGAGCCGCCCGGGAACGCCTCGTTGACACGGTTGTACGTCTGCACGATGGGCAGCGAGTCGCCGAACTCCTTGTCCAGGGTCAGGTTCTGGGTCTTCATGCCGACCGCGGGCGCCGCGATGGCGAGCAGCGCGCCGGCCGCGACCAGGACGGAGACCCACGGCTTGGCGAGCACCCCCTTCAGGACCGCCGACCAGAACCGGCTGCCGTTGCTGCCGTTGTTGCGCCGCTTGAGGAAGGGGATACGGCCCTTTTCCACCCGGTGGCCGAGCAGCGACAGCAGTGCCGGGAGAACGGTCACCGAGCCGACCATGGCGACCGCGACCACCATCAGGGAGGCCAGGCCCATCGCCTCGAAGGTGGCGAGCCCGGTGAAGAGCATGCCCGCCATCGCCACGCACACCGTGACACCGGAGACGATCACTGCCCGGCCGCTGGTCGCCGCGGCGATCCGGAGAGCGGTTTCCGGGTCCCGTCCCGCCTCCCGCTCCTCGCGCTCGCGGCGTAGGTAGAACAGGCAGTAGTCGACGCCCACGGCGAGGCCGACCAGCAGCATCACGGAGCTGGAGGTGTTGTCCATCGGCTGGAGGTGGCTGACGATACCCATCAGACCCGTGGTCGCGATGATCGCGGTGAGCGCGAGCGCCACCGGCAGCAGCGCCGCGACCAGCGCGCCGAACGCGATCAGCAGGATGCCCAGCGCCACCGGCACCGCGGAGTACTCGGCCTGCTGGAAGTCGTCGCCGAACGCGTCGTCGAACGTCTTGTTCATGCTGGCGCCGCCGATCTCCTCGATCCACAGCGAGGAGTGCTCCTTCTGTACGCCCTCGACGGCCTTCAACACCGGTTCGACCCGGTCGCCGGCGGTGTCGGAGTCGCCGCGCATGTCGAACCGCACGAGCGCGCTGCGGCCGTCCCGCGAAATCGTCTTCGTGTCGTACGGCGAGGTCACGTCGGTGACCTGGCCGGTCCCCTCGACGGCCTTCATGACGGAGTCGACGGCGGTCCGGAAGTCGGCGTCGGTCGCCTTGCCCGAGCCGCCCCGTGCCTGGACCAGAACGGTTTCCCCGGCCGGTTCCTCGATCCCCGCGTCCTCGATGATCTTGGCTGCGGTGTGGGTCTCGCCGCCGAGCTGGTCGCTGTCCTTGACCTCGACCGTGCCGGCCGCCGAACCGAGCCCCATCGCCAGGACCACGAACAGCACCCAGATCCCCACGGCAGCCCATCGGTGCCGGGCACTCCAGCCGCCGGCCCGCGCGGCCAGGCCCCGCACCCGCGTATCTCCGTTCCCCATGATGGGCTTGCCCCCTCGTGAGCGGTGACAGCCCCCTGCCGCCACCTTTCACTTCGAAGGTATGACGCGGATAAACCCGTCACCTCGTGCTGCTCGGTGAGCTCCCACTGGCCGGAATCATCCTCCCGGTGACCGCCTCTCCCCACTGGGTAGGACGACGGCCCCCTACATCTACCGGGGTGCCCGGTCCGCCGGCGGAGCCCGGCTTGGGCATGGCCGAGAATCTGTCGAACACGTCACAGGTCTCCGAAGTGGGCAGACCGCCTCACGCGTGGACGACCGGCGCCGGATCAGCGCCACGCTGACCGCCCTCAGCGCCCTCAAGCTGCCCGAGCGCGAGGTCCTGACGCTGTGTCTGTGGGAGGGCATGGAGTACGCCGAAGCCGCTCGCGCCCTCGGCATCCCCGTCGGCACCGTCCGCTCCCGGCTGTCTCGCGCCCGCGGCAAGCTGCGCGGACTCGCCGACGCCGAACTGCTCCGAAAGAAACGGGAACCCACCACCCCGGACCGGCAGACAACAGGTGATCGCGGATACGTGATCCGGTCCGCACAGGAAGGAAACCGATGAACGCCAGCCCCTCCCAGCCGCACCCGGCTGAGTGGACGGAGACCCAGGGACTCCTGCCCTCCGTCGAGCGGGACCTGCCGGCGGGCCGCCACCAGTTCCACAAGGAGCAGATGATGGCCCAGATCCACGACGACCTCCGCACCGACCGCACCAGCGCCCGCCCGGCCCCCGCCCCGCGGCGCCGCAACCCGTTCCTGCGCCGCGCGATCCTGCTGCCCGCGGGAGCCTTCGCCCTGGCCGGCGCGGTCGTGGCCGGTCTCGCCCTGTCCGGCGGCAACGACGACGGCGGCAAGACCGACCTGGCCACCGGACCCGCGCTCACCACCCGGGTCGGCGCCGCCGACCCCAAGGGCGCCCCCCAGCTGCTCGACCGCATCTCCCTCGCCGCCGCCGACACCTCCGCGCCCGCGGTGCACGACGGCCAGTTCGTCTACATCGCCTCGAAGGTGGCCAGTACGTACCCCAAGACCGTCGACGACAAGACCACGGTGGTCAGCCAGAAGCTGCACGACCGTCGGGTCTGGATGTCCCCCGACGGGAAGGACGGCTGGCTGATCGAAGCGGGCGAGACCAGCGACGAGGGCATGACCCTGGCGGGGCCGAACCCGGTGAGCTCGGCGTACAACCTCCTGGCCAAGCTGCCGACCGACCCCGACGCGCTGCTGCGGCACATCTACCAGGTGTCGGACGCCGACCGGGACCCCGAAGTCCCCCGTGATCAGGCGGCCTTCGTCGCGATAGGCGACCTGCTGGCCGAGAGCTACCCGCCCGCGGACCTCACCGCCGCCCTCTACAAGGCCGCCGCCAAGATCCCCGGGGTCGTCACCGTGGACGACGCGGTCGACGCCACGGGCCGTCACGGGATCGCGGTGGCACGGCAGAACGACACCGACGGCCAACGCACCGAGTGGATCTTCGACAGGAAGACCCTGGAGCTGCTCGGCGAGCGCACCGTCCAGGTCAAGGCCGATAAGGACGGGGAGTTCAAGGCCGGCACCGTCGTGTTCACCAGCGCGATCACCCAGCGCGCGGTCGTCGACGGCAACAAGCAGCAGCCCGGGAAGGCCGGCTGACGCCTGAGGGTGTCCGCCCGACGACACAGCCCCCGCCGAATTGCCCCGGCGGGGGTCGGCAGCTGCCTTAGGGGTCCTTTCACTATGAGCGTCCGATCAGGGCGCGTGCCCCGGGCGCTCATAGTGAAAGGACCCCTAAGGTGTGCGGATGACGACGACGTATGCGGCGCTGCTGCGCGGGATCAACGTGGGCGGCAGCAGGAAGGTCCCGATGGCCGACCTCCGCGCCCTGCTGGAGAGCGTCGGCCACCACGACGTGAGCACGTATCTGCAGAGCGGCCAGGCCGTGTTCGCCAGTGACCACGGGGACGAGGAATCGCTGGCCGACGAGATCGCGGCGGCGATCGAGAAGCGGTTCGGCTTCGTGGTCGACGTGATCGTGCGCGACCACGCCTACCTCAGCGCGATCGCCGAGGACTGCCCGTTCCCGGCCGCCGACCTGGAGGCCAGGCAACTGCACGTCACCTACTTCTCCGCCCCCGTCGACGAGGAACGGTTCGCCGAGATCGACCGGGCCGCCTACCTCCCGGAGGAGTTCCGGCTCGGCGACCGCGCCCTGTACCTCTACGCCCCGAACGGCCTGGGCCGCTCCAAGCTGGCCGAGCACCTCTCCAAGCCCCGGCTGAACAAGGGCGTGATTGCCACCAGCCGCAACTGGAACACCGTCCTCAAGCTGGTGCGGATGACCGGCTCGGCGTGACCTTCAGTCCGCCGTGACCAGTGCGTCCAGCCGGGTCAGGTCGGACGCGGACAGCTCCACGGCACCGGCGCCCAGGTTCTCCTCCAGATGCGCGAGGGAGCCGGTGCCCGGCGTCGGACACAGCACCGGGGAGCGGTGCAGCAGCCACGCCAGGGCGATCTGGCCGGGCCCGGCACCGTGCGCGGCGGCGATGTCGGCGCACACCGCATCCGAGGTCAGCGATCCGTTGCCCAGCGGGAACCACGGCAGGAACGCGACCCCGCGCGCCTCACACACCCTCAGCAGCGGCTCCGAGGCACGGTCGAGCAGGTTGTAGCGGTTCTGGACGGACGCCACGGACGTCAACTCCAGGGCCGTTTCCAGCTGTTCGACGGTGACGGTGTCGAGGCCGATGTGCCGGATCTTGCCCTCGGCGCGCAACTCGTCGAGCACGCCCAGCTGTTCGGCCATCGGGACGTCCGGGTCCAGCCGGTGCAGCTGGTACAGGTCGACCCTCTCCAGCCGCAGCCTGCGCAGGCTCGCCTCGCACATCTGCCGCAGCCGCTCGGGCCGCCCGTCGATGTGCCAGGCCGTGTCGCTGGTGCGCACCACGCCGCCCTTGGTGGCGATCACCAGGTGCTCGGGGTACGGGTGCAGGGCCTCGGCCACGAGTTCCTCGGCGATCGACGGGCCGTAGTTGTCCGCAGTGTCGATCAGCGTGACCCCGCGCTCCACCGCCCGCCGCAGCACCGCCACCGCGTCCGCCGGATCACCTCGCGGGCCCCAGTAGCCCGGGCCGGTGAGCTGTGCGGTGCCGTAGCCGAGCCGCCGTACGGGCAGTTCTCCGCCCAGCGGGAAGGAGTCCTGGATCATTCGGCCGAGCCTATTGCAGGAGCGCTCCGGCCGGGCAGGGGGCGGGCTGTCGCGTTGGATCGCCGCGCCCCGCGTCAGGGGGCGTCACGCCCCCACGGCCGCGAGCAGCGGCACCCGGGCCGCGTCGTACCGCTCCAGCAGCACCCGCGCCACCTCCGGCGACGGGCCGAGCACCTCCGCCAGGACGTCCGCCCCTGCCGCGCCCCGGGCGATCCGGTCGGGGAGGAAACCGGGCGCCAGGACGTACGGCGCGACGGCGACCCGCTCGCAGCCGAGGGCCCGCAGTTCCCGTACCGCGTCCTCGGTACGGGGCAGAGCAGCGGAGGCGAACGCAGGTCGCACGGCGCACCAACCGGTGTGCCGCCACTCCCGCGCGATTTCAGCGATCACTGCGATCGCCTCCGGGTCGGTGGACCCCGCCGAGGCCAGGACGACCCCGGTCGAGGACTTGTCGGCGGGCGTCAGCCCCGCCTCGTGCAACCGCCGTTCCAGGGCGGTGAGCAGCAGCGGCGACGGGCCGAGCACCTCGGCCTGCCGGATCCGCAGCCGCGGCGGCGCGTCCCGCAGGACCGCCGGGATGTCCGACTTCGCGTGGAACGCGCGGCTCAGCAGGAGGGGGAGCGCCACGACCTCTCCCACGTCCTGCGCCGCCAGCGACTCCAACACCCCTTGCACGGACGGGACGTTGAACTCCAGGAAACCGGTCTCCACCCGCAGGCCGGGGCGCAGCGAGCGCACCCGCCGTACGAGGGCGTGCACCGTCGCGGCGTGCCGCGGGTCGCGGCTGCCGTGGGCGATGACCAGGAGGACGGGTTTCTTGTGCATGAGGCTCAGCTCTTCACCAGCAGACCGCGGCTGCGCAGCACCCACCGCTCCAGCGGGCTGAAGATCAGCAGGTCGATGGCGATGCCGACGAACAGGATGAGCAGGATGGCGAGGAAGACCGTGGCCATGCTGCTGTTCGTACGGCCGACTTCCAGCAGCTGACCCAGGCCCGTGCCGAGGTCCGGCGCCTGCGCGATGATCTCGGCGGCCATCAGCGAGCGCCAGGAGAACGCCCACCCCTGCTTCAGTCCCGCCACATAACCGGGCAACGCGGCGGGCAGGACGACGTGCCAGATGCCGCGCACACCGGTCGCCCCCAGGGTCCGTCCCGCGCGCAGGAACAGCGGCGGCACCTGGTCGACGCCGGACACCAGACCGTTGGCGATCGAGGGGACCGCGCCGAGCAGGATCACGGCGTACATCATCTCGGGCTTCAGGCCCAGCCAGATCACGGAGGCCGGTACCCAGGCCACCGACGGCAGCGACTGCAGACCGGACAGGATCGGCCCGATCGCCGCGCGCACGAACTTCACCCGCGCCACGAGCAAGCCCAGCGGCGTGCCGATGACGAGGGCGAGCGCGAAGCCGAACAGACCGCGCGAGACGCTCGTCCAGATGTAGCCGAGCAGCGTGCCCTTGAGCCACGCGTCCTCGGCCTCGGCCCACACGGCGCCGGGGGAGGGCAGCTTCGACGGGTCGTCGACGATCTTCAGGGAGATCAGTCCCTGCCAGACCACCAGGACCACGACGATCGCGGTGATCGGCGGCAGGATCTTCTCGCGGAAGGTCTGGCGAAACGGCGGCCGTCCGCTGACCGAGCTCTCCAGCGCGTCGAGACCCGCCTCGATGCCGGCCAGCGCGGAGCCGTTCTTGGCGCTCCCGTCGGTCGTCTTCGCGTCAGTGCTGGCCATGGCGGCGGATCTCCCCACGCAGTACTTCGGTGATCTCGACGGACAGTTCCGCCACGGGCGCGTCCTCGATGCGGCGCGGCTGCGGGATGTCGACCGTCCACTCGCGCGCGATGCGGCCCGGCCGGGACGACAGCAGCACCACACGCTGCGCGAGCCGCACCGCCTCACGCACGTTGTGCGTCACGAAGAGGACGGACACGCCGGTCTCCGCCCAGATCCGCGTCAGCTCGTCGTGCAGCACATCCCGGGTGATGGCGTCCAGCGCCGCGAACGGCTCGTCCATCAGCAGCAGGTTGCTCTCCTGGGCGAGCGCCCGGGCCAGCGCCACACGCTGACGCATACCGCCCGACAGTTCGTGCACCCGTTTGCCGTACGCGCCCTTCAGCCGGACGAGTTCGAGCAGCTCCTCGGTCCTGGTCCGGCGTTCGCTCTTCGGAACTCCCCGCAACCTGAGGGCGAGTTCGATGTTCTTGCCCGCGGTCAGCCACGGGAAGAGGGCGTGCTCCTGGAACATCAGGGCCGCGCGGCCGTCCGTCGTGATGGACCCGACGGTGGGCTTGTCCAGCCCCGCCACCAGGTTCAGCAGTGTGGACTTGCCGCAGCCCGAGGCCCCCAGGAGGGTGACGAACTCGCCCGGTGCGACGTCGATGCTGATGTCGTCCAGCACGAGCTGTTGCCCGGTGGGGCCCGCGAAGGACTTCGAGACGTGCTCGATGCGCGCCGCGTGCTCCACTGTCTCGGCGGCCTTGGCGAAGGTCGTGGCCATGGTCGTCACCTCCTGGGAACTCATCGGGGTCTGCGGTCAGTTCGTGCCGAGGCCGGCGGCGTCGACCGGGCTTTCACCCTCGGCCTTGAGGACCTTGTTGAGGGGCGTGAGGTCGTAGATGCCCTTCAGGTCGGGCTTCTCCAGCAGACCGGCCTTGACGGCGTGCTCCGCCTCGGTGTTGAGGGTGGCGGCCAGCGGGTCGTTGGTGAACTGGATCGACTTCCAGGCCGGGTCCAGGACGTCGGCGGGCAGCGCCTTGCCGGAGTCCGCCGCCAGCTGCTTGTTCGCCGCGGCCCTCGCCGCGTCCGGGTTGGCGTTGATCCACTTGTTCGCCTCGACGGAGGCCCGCAGCACCGCCTCGACGGCCTTCGGGTGCTCCTTGAGGAAGTCCTGCCGCACGATGATGTTCGTGATCACGAACTTCTTGTCCGGCCACAGCGACGACTCGTCCAGCAGCACCTTCGCGCCCTCGGCGACCAGCTTGGACGCGGTCGGCTCGGGCACCCACGCACCGTCGATGGAACCGGACTTGTAGGCGTCCGGGGTGACCTTGTTGTCCGTGCGGACGACCGAGACGTCACCCTTGCCGCTCTCCGCGTCGACCTTCCAGCCCTGATCGGCGATCCAGTTGAGGAACGCCACGTCCTGCGTGTTGCCCAGCTGCGGAGTCGCGATCGTCTTGCCCTTGACGTCCTTGAGGGACTTGATCTTCTTCGGGTCGACCACGAGCTTCACACCGCCGGACGCCGAACCGCCGATGATGCGCAGGTTCTTGCCGTTCGACTTGGTGTAGCCGTTGATCGCCGGGGACGGGCCGATCCAGCCGATGTCGATCGACTTGGAGTTGAGGGCCTCGATCTCGGAGGGACCCGCGTTGAAGATCTGGTACTGGGCCTTGGTGGCGCCGAGGGACTTCTGGAAGTACCCCTTCTGCACACCCACCAGGGCGGTGCCGTGGGTCAGATTGCCGAAGTACCCGATCTTGACTGAGTCGAGGCCGTCGATCTTCTTCGCGCCGGCGGCGACCTTGGCGGTCTGGTCGTCCTGTGCCTTGGAACCGTAGCCGCAGGCGGCGAGGGTGAGCAGAGGCAGCGCGACGGCGGCGGCCAGGCCGCGGCGTATGAGGGTGGATCGGTTGGCAGGCACGGGAGGTGTTCCCCTCGTTGGCCCGGCGGTCACGGTCTTTCAGGTCGTGGCCGGGAGGTCGGCAGGTTTTCGTCTACAGCGGTGGGGGGTGCGGGCGCGCAGGCAGTGCGCGAACGTCAGCGCACACATCGCGCCACCCCGCCCTGCCCACTGCCGAGGGCACCGCTGCCGACGCGGCCGCCCTCCTTCGCGAACGAGGAGTAGAAGTCGGTGGAGTCCATGGTCAGAAGTCCCACCCGTCGTCCTCGGCGGTGACCTTGACGGGCTCCGGCGCCGCGAACGACTCGCCGACCATGCCCGCGGTGAGCGTGGTGCCGTCGTTCGGGTCGATCAGGATGAACGAGCCGGTGCGCCGCGAGTCCGCGTAGGAGTCGACCGGCAGCGGCTCGGCGGTACGGATCTTCACCCGGCCGATGTCGTTGGCGACGAGCTGTCCCGGGTGCGGGTGCAGGGACAGGTCGTCGAGCGTGAGCCGGGACGGGATGTCCTTGACGATCGCCTTCACCGTGCGGGTGCCGTGCTTGAGCAGCACCCGGTGACCGACGGTCAGGGGGGCGTCGGCGACATGGCAGACGGTCGCCTCGATGTCCTGGGTGGTCGGCGGCGCGTCCTTGCTGGGCACGATCAGGTCACCGCGTGAGATGTCGATGTCGTCCTCCAGCAGGAGGGTCACCGACTGGGTGGTCCAGGCGACGTCGACCGGCGTCCCGAGCAGGTCGATGCCGGAGATCTTCGTCGAGCCGCCGGACGGCAGCACCGTGACCTGCTCGCCGACGCGGAAGGAACCGGCCGCGATCTGGCCCGCGTACCCCCGGTAGTCGGGGTGTTCGGCGGTCTGCGGCCGGATCACGTACTGCACGGGCAGCCGGGCGTGGCAGTGGCTGAGGTCGTGGGCGACCGGCACGGACTCCAGGTGCTCCAGGAACGTCGGCCCGCCGTACCAGTCCATGTTCGCGGACGCTTCCACCACGTTGTCACCGGCGAGAGCCGAGATCGGGATGGCGGTGACCTCGGGGACGCCCAGCTCGGTCGCGTACGCCGTGAACTCCTCGGCGATGTCCGCGAACACGGTCTCCCGGTAGTCCACCAGGTCCATCTTGTTGACGGCCAGGACCACGTGGGGGACGCGCAGCAGGGCGGCGATCGCGGCGTGCCGGCGGGTCTGTTCGACGACGCCGTTGCGGGCGTCGACGAGGATCACCGTCAGTTCCGCGGTGGAGGCGCCGGTGACCATGTTGCGGGTGTACTGCACATGGCCCGGGGTGTCGGCGAGGATGAACCGGCGGCGGGGCGTCGCGAAGTAGCGGTAGGCCACGTCGATGGTGATGCCCTGCTCCCGCTCGGCCCGCAGGCCGTCGGTCAGGAGCGCGAGGTCCGGGGCTTCCTGGCCACGGCTCGCGGAGGCGCGCTCGACGGCCTCCAGCTGATCGGTGAGGATCGACTTGGAGTCGTGCAGGAGACGGCCCACCAGGGTGGACTTGCCGTCGTCGACGGAGCCGGCGGTGGCGAACCGCAGCAGGGTGGTTTCCGAGAGTTCCTCGGTCGTGAGCGTGCTCATGATTAGAAGTACCCCTCGCGCTTGCGGTCTTCCATCGCGGCCTCGGACATCTTGTCGTCGGCGCGAGTGGCGCCGCGTTCGGTGAGCCGGGATGCCGCGATCTCGGTGATCACGGCCTCCAGCGTGGTGGCGTCGGAGTCGACGGCGCCGGTGCAGGACATGTCGCCGACCGTGCGGTAGCGCACCTGGCGCTTCTCCACGGTCTCGGCGTCCTTCGGCCCGCCCCACTCGCCGGCCGTCAGCCACATGCCGGCCCGCCGGAACACCTCGCGCTCGTGGGCGAAGTAGATCTCGGGCAGCTCTATGCCCTCGCGGGCGATGTACTGCCACACGTCGAGTTCGGTCCAGTTGGACAGCGGGAAGACGCGGACGTGTTCGCCGGGAGCGTGCCGTCCGTTGTACAGGTTCCACAGTTCGGGGCGCTGGCGGCGCGGGTCCCACTGCGAGAACTCGTCCCGCAGCGAGAAGACCCGCTCCTTGGCGCGGGCCTTCTCCTCGTCGCGGCGACCGCCGCCGAAGACCGCGTCGAACCTCTCGGCCTGGATCTTCTC
Source organism: Streptomyces sp. NPDC005263 (assembly GCF_042872365.1). Classification (NCBI taxonomy): domain Bacteria; kingdom Bacillati; phylum Actinomycetota; class Actinomycetes; order Kitasatosporales; family Streptomycetaceae; genus Streptomyces; species Streptomyces sp. NPDC005263. The sequence continues at coordinate 491,696 of NZ_JBIAKJ010000006.1, forward strand.
CGTCAGCGGAAGCGTCTGCAGCGGGTTACGGGTGCCGTCCGGGCGCTCCTTGAGCACCCCCCGGTCGATGTAGTCCTGCACGGACGCGACATGCAGCCGCAGACCGTGCTTGTCGACCGTGCGGTCCCGGTACTCCAGCACCTCGGGGAAGTTGTGCCCGGTGTCCACGTGCAGCAGCGAGAAGGGGATCGCCGCGGGGGCGAACGCCTTCAGCGCCAGATGCAGCATGACGATGGAGTCCTTGCCGCCGGAGAACAGGACCACCGGCCGCTCGAACTCACCCGCCACCTCGCGGAAGATGTGCACCGCCTCGGACTCCAACGCGTCCAGGTGCGAGAGGTCGTACGGGGTGTCCGTACCCTCCTCGACCTTGGCTGCGGTCGTCGTCATGCCAGTCCCCTCTCGGTGAGCAGCGCGTGCAGCGCGGCTGCGGACTCCTGGACGGTCTGGTGCTGTGATTCGATGCGCAGATCGGGCGAGAGGGGCTCCTCGTACGGGTCGTCGACCCCGGTGAGCCCGGTCAGCTCGCCCGCCGCCTGCTTGGCGTACAGACCCTTGACGTCCCGGTCGCTGCACACCTCGACCGGGGTCGCCACATGCACCTCGACGTACGCCGCCCCGCCGTCCTGGTGGCGCTTGCGCACCGCCTCGCGGCTGTCGGCGTACGGCGCGATCACCGGGACCAGCACCTTGACACCGTTACGGGCCAGCAGTTCGGCGACGAAGCCGATGCGCTGCACATTGGTGTGCCGGTCCTCGCGGGAGAAGCCGAGGCCCGCCGAGATGAACTCGCGGATCTCGTCGCCGTCGAGCACCTCGACGAGGTGGCCCGCGGCGCGGAGCCTGCCCGCCAGCTCGTACGCGATGGTGGTCTTGCCGGCACTCGGCAGACCCGTGAGCCAGACGGTGGCTCCGGTCGTCACTTGGTCCTCCTGATTCGTCGACAGCACAGTGGTCGTCATCCGTGCAGTCCGCACTCGGTCTTGTTGAGGCTCGCCCAGCGGCCCGCGCGCGCGTCCTCGCCCTCCAGGACGCGGCGGGTGCAGGGTGCGCAGCCGACGGAGGCGTAGCCGTCCATCAGCAGCGGGTTGGTGAGGACACCGTGCTCGGTGATGTACGCGTCCACGTCGTCCTGGGTCCAGCGGGCGATCGGGGAGATCTTGACCTTCTGGCGCTTCTCGTCCCAGCCGACGACCGGGGTGTTCGCCCGGGTCGGGGACTCGTCGCGGCGCAGCCCGGTCGCCCAGGCCGCGTACTCCTTGAGGCCCTCCTCCAGCGGCTCGACCTTGCGCATCTTGCAGCACAGGTCGGGGTCGCGGTCGTGCAGCCTCGGCCCGAACTCGGCGTCCTGCTCGGCGACCGTCCGCCTCGGCGTCAACGTGATGACGTTGACGTCCATCACGGCCTCCACCGCGTCGCGGGTACCGATGGTCTCCGGGAAGTGGTAGCCGGTGTCGAGGAAGACCACGTCGACGGGGGAGCCGCTCCTGCGTACCCGGGACGCGAGATGGGCGACCACCGCGTCCTCCATGGAGGAGGTCACGCAGAAGCGCTCCCCGAAGGTGTCGACCGCCCACTGGAGGATCTCCAGCGCGTCGGCGTCCTCGAGGTCGCGGCCCGCCTGCTCGGCGAGCGCCTTCAACTCCTCGGTCGTACGGGTTTCTTGCGCCGTCCTCATATCTGGTCCTGTCCGTTGTCGGCACGCTGAACACCCCGGGCCAGCAGCCCGAGGAACTTCAGCTGAAATGCGCGGTTGCATGCCGCGCATTCCCAGGCACCGTGACTCTCCTCGTTCGGACGCAGGTCCTCGTCGCCGCAGTAGGGGCAGTAGAAGGGGGCGGCCCGCTCGCTCATGAGAGGGCCTCCTCGGATGTGCGCGTGGCCCAGGCGGCGAAGCGCTCACCCTCCTCGCGCTCCTCCTGGAAGCGCTTGAGGACGCGCTCGATGTAGTCGGGCAGCTCGTCGGAGGTGACCTTCAGACCGCGCACCTTGCGGCCGAAGCCGGCCTCCAGACCCAGCGCGCCGCCCAGGTGCACCTGGTAGCCCTCGACCTGGTTGCCGTCCCCGTCGAGGACCAGCTGCCCCTTGAGACCGATGTCCGCCACCTGGATACGGGCGCAGGCGTTCGGGCAGCCGTTGATGTTGATGGTGATCGGCTCGTCGAACTCGGGGATACGGCGTTCCAGTTCGTCGATCAGGGCGGAGCCGCGCTGCTTGGTCTCGACGATGGCGAGCTTGCAGTACTCGATGCCGGTGCAGGCCATGGTGCCGCGCCGGAACGGGGACGGCTTGGCGGTCAGGTCGAGGGCCGCAAGGGCCTCGACCAGCGACTCGACCTGCGCCTCCTCGACATCGAGGACGATCATCTTCTGCTCGACGGTGGTACGGACCCGGCCCGAGCCGTGGGCCTCGGCGAGCTCCGCGATCTTCGTGAGCGTCGCGCCGTCCACCCGGCCCACCCGCGGGGCGAAGCCGACGTAGAAACGGCCGTCCCGCTGCCGGTGCACGCCGACGTGGTCGCGCCAGCGCTCCACGGGCGCGGCGGGCGCGGGGCCGTCGGCGAGCGGGCGCTTGAGGTACTCGTCCTGAAGGACCTGGCGGAACTTCTCCGGGCCCCAGTCGGCGACCAGGAACTTCAGCCGGGCGCGGGTGCGCAGGCGCCGGTAGCCGTAGTCGCGGAAGATGCCGACCACGCCCGCCCACACCTCGGGGACCTCGTCCAGCGGGACCCAGGCGCCGAGCCGGACGCCGATCTTCGGGTTGGTGGACAGGCCGCCGCCCACCCACAGGTCGAAGCCGGGGCCGTGCTCGGGGTGCTCGACTCCGACGAACGCCACGTCGTTGATCTCGTGGGCGACGTCCAGGAGCGGGGAACCGGAGATGGCGGTCTTGAACTTGCGGGGCAGGTTGGAGAATTCCTTGCTGCCGATGAACCGGTCGTGGATCTCGTCGATGGCCCGGGTGCCGTCGATGATCTCGTCCTCGGCGATACCGGCGACGGGCGAGCCGATGATCACGCGGGGTGTGTCACCGCAGGCCTCGGTGGTGGACAGGCCGACCGCCTCCAGGCGGTCCCAGATCGCGGGCACGTCCTCGATCCGGATCCAGTGCAGCTGGATGTTCTGCCGGTCGGTGATGTCGGCGGTGCCGCGCGCGAACTCCTGCGAGATCTCGCCGATGACCTGCAGCTGGCGTGTGGTCAGCCGGCCGCCGTCGATGCGGACCCGCAGCATGAAGTACTTGTCGTCCAGCTCCTCCGGCTCCAGGATCGCGGTCTTGCCGCCGTCGATCCCGGGCTTGCGCTGGGTGTACAGACCCCACCAGCGCATCCGGCCGCGCAGGTCGTTGGGGTCGATCGAGTCGAACCCGCGCTTGGAGTAGATCGTCTCAATGCGTGTCCGCACATTGAGACCGTCGTCGTCCTTTTTGAACTGCTCGTTGCCGTTGAGCGGGGTGAAGTGTCCCGCGGCCCACTGACCCTCACCGCGGTGACGGCTCACCTTGCGGCGGACGGGCGCGGCGTCAGGCTTCTGCGGGGTGGCGGCCATGGTTGATACGTCCTTCGGGACAGGCGGATAAGCTGCTCTGACCTGCGCATGCGCGCACGGGAGTGGATGTGCGCGACGCTGCGTGGAAATGAGACAGAAGGGGAATGTCGGGCATTGCCGGGGCTGTCAGATCGATGGACAGATGGCGCTGGACATGCGGCCGAGGTCGACGTGCCGCCGACTCACCAAGGCAATTCCAGTTCCAGACATGGCGGAAGCGTGTCATGGCGATCTGGACACAGTCCAGCTTTGTCTGCGATGTGGACATCCTTGTCTCGAATGGTGAGACGAAGGTGGTGTCAGTCACATGCTGCCGACGCGGTCTTGTCCGCGCAGGTCAGCCAAGTCGGGCACCGGGCCAGGGGCCGGGTGCGGTCACCTGCGGTTCCTCCTGGACCTTGGTGTCGAAGAGCGTGAAGCCGCGCCGCAGATAATTGTTCATCGCGTGCTCGCTGTCCAGGCTGCAGGTGTGCAGCCACACCCGCTTGGTCGGCGGCACTCCGGGCTGGCGGTCCGCGAGGTCCCAGGCGCGGGCGGCCCCGTACGACAGCAGGTGCCTGCCGATCCGCCGCCCGCGGAAGGCCGGAATCAGGCCGAAGTACACGATCTCCACGACACCGTCGTCCTGCGCGTTCAGCTCCACGTACCCGGCGGGCGTCCCCCGGTCGTAGGCCACCCAGGTCTCCACTCCCGACCGGTTCAGGTGTTCCTGCCACCGGGCGTACGTCCAGCTCAGCCGGTCGATCCAGCGCAGGTCGCCGCCGACGGACGCGTACAGGAAGCGGCTGAACTCGGGGGAGGGGACCTCGGCGCGCACGATCCGCACGTCCCCCTCCGGCGCGGCGGCCGGCAGGAGGTCGGTCGGGGAGGTCTGCTCCAGGGACCAGGTGGTCACGGGGATGTTGGTCATGGCGGTCAGAGAATCACGAGCCCGATCGGTCTGTCGATCGCCACCCGACCGCTCCGCGCGAGCTACCGGCCGACGACAGTGAGCCGCGGGGCCTGCGTCTGCAAGCCGCGGGGCCTGCGAGCTACCGGGCCTGGGAGCGCTGCCCGGCCGCCTCCCTACTCGAGGGCCCTGTCGATCGAGGCCAGCGGCAGCGCGAAGAGCATTCGCTCCGACTGGGTCCAGACCTCGCCGCTCTCCTCCCAGTAGGAGAGGGACGGGGTGTCGGGGATCCAGCAGTTGCGCCGTTCCTCGGGCCCGCACCGGGTGGCCTGCGCGCCGTCCCGGGTCTGCCGCCACAGCGTGCCGTGTCCGTCGCCCGAGCCGACGCGGGCCACGTACCAACTGTCGTGGTACGACAGGACGCCTCCGATGTCGGAGCCGTCGGTCCGGTACACCTCGGTCGGGTCGGCGCGACCGGTGGTGTCGGTGGCCAGCAGTCCGGCGCGGGCGGTCAGGGTCGGGGCCGTGGAGAAGGAGTAGCGCCACAGGCGAGTGGGCCCGTCCTCGTCGCCGGCGGGCTGTGAGGTCGCGACCAGGCTGTCGGGTGTCGTGGTGCGGTCCAGGGAGATGCTCTCGGGGCGGGTGGCGCCGTCCGTCCCGGTCAGCCGGTACGACCCGACGGCGGGCAGCACGTACTGGTAGCCGTGCGCCGCCCAGCCGCCGTGCACCCGGCCCACCGCGTCCGCGTCCACCGTCGTGCGCTGGACCCGGTTCATGTCGTACACGTACAGGGCGTCGCGCCCCTTGTCGTCGGCGGTGACCAGCAGCTTGTCCTCGTACCAGACCATGCCGGACAGCCGCGAGGCGAGCGCCCGGTAGTCACGGCCGCCGTCGACCGGGACGACCAGCAGCACCGAGGTGTAGCGGAGGTGGCCCAGGTCGTTGGCGTCGACGAAGGCGACCCGGGCGAGACCGCGGCCGGGCGTTCCGGTGGCCTGGGACCAGCCGGAGAGGATGACCCGGTTCTGGCCCCAGACGCCGTCGTCGTCGGCGTCCCCGGAGGTGGTGACCGCGCCGGCCCGCCAGGAGCGGGTGTCGGCGGCGTTCCAGCAGTAGGCGCGGGTGGCGGCGGGCTCCACGGGCAGCGCCCTGTGTTCCTCGCCCGCGCAGGAGTCCGGGGCGCGCAGGCTCTTGTCGGCGTGGTCGAGGACGGCGTCGACGCCCACCGGCCGGCCCATCGCCGAGGCGAGCCGGTCCAGGGAGGCCTGCGGTACCCGCTGCGCCTGGAGCCCCAGCGCGGCGGTGTCGGTGGTCGAGGAAAGGGGCTTCAGCGCCCCGGGGTTGCCGTCTACCGTGGCCTGCGAAACGCTGATCATGGTGGCCGCGCCGGTCAGCGCGAGGGCGGTCCCGGCGAGGAAGGCACGCACCGCCCTGCCCCGCTTGCGCCGACGGTGTCTGCCGCGCTGTTTCATGCATCCTCCCGAGGCGGGCAACTGCGCCTGGTGATCCGTACGTTGACCGAGGAGCAGGTGGGGTGGCCCGTAGAGGGATGCTACGGCAGTCGGGGCCCGTGCGGGACGAAGACCCTGCAAATATGCGGAAGATGTACTCCTGGGGTGCAGGGGAACGAGGCCGACCAGCTGTCTTGACCGACCGTCTCATCATGCCGTCCGGGCAGAACGGAAGGGCAGGATGAAAGGGCAGGACGGAAGGGCAGGACGGAAGGGCACAGTCCGCACACAGACACCACCAAGTTGCAACCCCCCGCAACCCTGGCGGGGCGGGCGCGCTGTGTCCGAAACTTGAGGGACGCCGCCCCGAGCGGTGTCACCGCCCTGGAGAGGGCCCACGGCGGGGGTGGTGCCGTGTCGGCGCGGCATCACCCCCGCGTCCCGCGCCCGGACACCCGGGGCGCCTCCCCGGGGGCGGCGCGGATCAGACCGTCAGTACCGGCGCCGCGCAGATCGCGCCATCGGCGGATCAGGCCGCCCGGCGCCTCCGACGGGTCAGAACTCCGGCCGGGCCCGTTCCACCACCGACGCCAGGTCCAGGGTGCTCGGCAGGGTGCCGAAGGCCGCGCCGCCGTCGCCGCCCAGGCGGGACGCGCAGAACGCGTCGGCGACCTCCGAGGGCGCGTACCGCACGAGCAGCGAGCCCTGGAGCACCAGCGCGAGCCGTTCGGCCAGCCGCCGCGCCCGTCCCTCGACGCCGTCCAGATCGCCGAGTTCGGTCAGCAGGTCCTTGACCGCCGTGTCCAGACGGTGATCGGCGCCGCGGGTCCTGCCGACCTCCACGAGGAAGGCGTTCAGGGCCTGCGGCTCCCGCTGCAACGCCCGCACCACGTCCAGCGCCTGGATGTTCCCGGCGCCCTCCCAGATCGAGTTGAGCGGTGACTCGCGCACCAGCCGGGGCAGGCCCGACTCCTCGACGTACCCGTTGCCGCCCAGGCACTCGGCGGCCTCCACCGCCACCGGCGGGCACCGCTTGGTCACCCAGTACTTGGCGGCCGGCACGGCGATCCTGAGCAGCGCCCGCTCCTGCTCACCACCGTCGTCGTAGGCCGCCGCGAGCCGCAGCGCGAGGGTGGTCGCCGCCTCGGACTCCAGGGCGAGGTCGGCCAGCACGTTGCGCATCAGGGGCTGGTCGGCGAGCGTGTCACCGAACGCCTCGCGGTACGTGCAGTGGTGGACGGCCTGCGCCACGGCCTGCCGCATCAGGCCCGCCGAGCCCAGCACACAGTCCAGGCGGGTCGCCGCCACCATCTCGATGATGGTGCGTACCCCGCGCCCCTCCTCGCCGACCCGGCGCGCCCAGGTCCCGTCGAACTCGACCTCGGCGGAGGCGTTCGACCGGTTGCCCAGCTTGTCCTTGAGGCGCTGGATCATGAAGACGTTGCGGTCGCCGTCCGCCAGCACGCGCGGCACCAGGAAGCAGGTGAGCCCCTCCGGCGCCTGCGCCAGCACCAGGAAGCCGTCCGACATGGGCGCCGAGCAGAACCACTTGTGCCCGGTCAGCTCGTACGTCCCGTCCTCTGCGAGGGGGGTGGCGGCCGTGGTGGTCGCGCGTACGTCGCTGCCGCCCTGCTTCTCCGTCATGCCCATGCCGAACAGGGCCCCGGCCTTGGTCGGGGCCGGCCGCAGCCCGCGGTCGTAGACCATGGACGTCAGCCGCGGCTCCCACTCCGCGGCGAGCGCGGGGTCGGTGCGCAGGGCGGGCACCGCGGCGTGGGTCATGGACAGCGGACAGAGGTTGCCGGCGTCGACCTGCGTCCACACCAGGAACGCGGCGGCGCGCCGGACATGCCCGGCGGGCCGGGTCCAGGCCGCGGTCAGGCCCGCCGAGACGCCCTTGCCGAGCAGTCGGTGCCAGGCCGGATGGAAGTCGACCTCGTCGAGGCGGTGGCCGTAGCGGTCGTGGGTGCGCAGGCGCGGCGGGTTCTCGTTGGCCTGCGTCCCCCACTCCTGTACCTGCGCCGAACCGGCGGCCTCGCCGAGCGCGGCCAGCTCGCCGCGCACCTCGTCGAGCAGACCGGCGTCGGTGTGCCGCTCCACCGCGTCCGTCAGGGCGCGGTCGGCGGTGAAGACGTCATATCCGACCAGCGGCGGAGGCTGATTGGTCACAGTGTGGGTGCTGCCTGCCATGTCAGGAACCTACCCCTCGTGGCGGAGGTCACCACCATGACATGGCGGGCGGCGGGGGCGGGTGAGGCGGGAGGTGCGGTCCGTCGGCCGCCGCGCCCGCCCGCCCCGGCCCGTTCCCCGGACCGGGCCTTCCGGCGAGCCGCTCACGCGAGCCCTGCCAAGGCGGCCGGCACCTCCGTCTCCGTGACGTCCGCGGGCCAGCCCTCGCGGTAGACGGTGTCGAGGTAGCGCTCGCCGAGGTCCGGTGCGATGGCCACGGCCGTGAGCTCGCGACCGCCGTGCCGGGCGAGCCACTGGCCCGCCCCGCTGACCACGGTCCCGGTCGAGCCGCCGAAGAGGAAGCCCCGCCCGGCCAGCAGACGGCACACCCGTACGGTGTCCTTCTCCTCGACGTGGACCACGTCGTCGACGTACGACTCGTCAAGCAGCGGCGGCGGCACGCTGGTGCCGAGCCCGGGGATCATGCGTGGGCCCGGGGTGGCGCCGAAGGTCACCGAGCCGACACTGTCGACGGCGACCACCCGCACCCGGCGCCGCCACTGCCAGAACCAGCGGGCGCAGCCCATCAGGGTCCCGGTGGTGCCGGCCCCGACGAACAGGACGTCCAGGTCCGGGAAGCTGCGCGCGATGGCGGGCGCGGTGGTGCGGAAGTGCGCCCGCCAGTTCCCCGGATTGGTGTACTGGTTGAGCCACACGTATCTCTCGTCGGCCGCGCACAGTGCCCGCACGTACGCGATCCTGGCGCCCAGGAACCCCCCGTGCAGGTCCGGCTCGTCGATCATGTGGACGTGGCTGCCGAGCGCCTCCATCAGGCGGACACTCGCCCGGTTGCAGCGCGCGTCGGTCACGCACAGGAACCGGTGGCCCCGGCTCGCCGCGATCATGCCGAGCGCCACGCCCAGGTTCCCCGACGACGACTCGACCAGGACCGAACCGGGTCGCAGCCGGCCCTCGCGTTCGGCCGCGTCGACCATCTCGGCAGCGGCCTTCAGCTTGACCGACCCGGCGAAGTTGAACCCCTCGCACTTCAGATACAGCGGAAGTCCCAACGCGGCCCGCAGGTCGACGTAGAGATCCTCCTCGTTGAACTGCGCGGGATCGGAAATGACGGGCATGCTGCCCCCCCTCCTCGTGCACCACGTGCCCGTCGGTCAGCCGTACCGGCGCAGCTCGTGGAAGAACCCGTCGACGACGCGCAGTTCGCCCTGCCGGGCCACCTCGTCGTGGACGAACCTGCCGACCGCGAGGTCGAGCACCCCCAGCCCGAAGGGCGAGAACACCACCGTGCGGTCCGTCGGGACGGCGGCCCGCCCGGTCAGTACGTCGTCCAGCGTGCCGTTGACGAACTCCCGGCTCCCGGTGACCTGTTCGGCCAGGTGCGGAGAGGTCTCCGCCTTCAGACAGTGCTCGACGTCGTCGACGAAGTTGGCGGACCCCAGCAGGATCTGCGGTGCGAGATCCCGCAGCGACACGTGCAGCACCAGCGGATGGTGCGCGAACCACATCGGATCGTGGACGTGCGGCGTGGAGGCGACCGTCGCGAACACCAGCAGGTCGCTCGACCGCACCAGGGATTCGGCTTTCTCGTGCACGGTGATCCGCCCCTGCGCGCCCGACCGCTCCAGGTACCCCCTGAAGCCCGCCGCGCTGTCGGCGGACAGGTCGTACACGCCCGTCTCCTCGAACTCCATGCCGGTGGCGGTGAGATGGGTGTGGATGTAGCGGGCGATCAGACCGGCGCCGAAGAATCCGACCCGCCGCGGCCGCTCCCGCCCGGCGCCGAGCCGGTGCGCGGCGAGCGCCGCCGAGGACGCCGTGCGGGTGGCGCTGATGACCGAACTCTCCAGACAGGCGTACGGATAGCCGGTGCCGGGGTCGTTGAGGATCAGCACCGCCGACGCCCGCGGCAGCCCCGACCTGGTGTTCTCCGGGAAGCTGGAGATCCACTTCACGCCGTCCACCCGCAGCGGCCCGCCCAGCGAGGCGGGCAGCGCGATGATCCGTGACGAGGGCCGGTCCGGGAAACGCAGGAAGTACGAGGGCGGGTTCACCGAGTCACCGGCACCATGCAGCCGGTACACGCCCTCGACGAGCTCGCCGATCTCCGACTCCCGCCCGTGCAGCGCCCGTTGGACTTGCTCGCCGGTGATCACCGCGAACGGCGGCACGCTCTGGACGGTGCTCATACGGTCCTCACCTCGCAGTCGGAGCGCCGCACCGGGTCGCCCAGCGCGGCCAGCACCTCGCGCGGGCCGTCGAAGGGCTCCCGGCTGTGCGCGGTGCGGATGTTGTCGACGAGCAGCAGGTCCCCGGCGCGCCACGGTTCGCGCACGGTGTGCGCCTCGTACACCTCGTTGACCGTGCGGACGATGTCCTCGTCGATCGGGTCGCCGCCGCCGAAGCGGGTGGTGAACGGCAGTTGGTCGGGTCCGTACACGTCCACCAGGTACTCGCGGACCTCGGGATCCATCGTCCACTCGCTGAGGAAGGCGATCTGGTTGAACCAGCAGCGGCGGCCGGTGACGGGGTGGCGGACCACGGCGCTGCGGTGCTGGCTGGTGCGCAGCGAACCGTCGAGCCGCCATTCCCAGGCGATGCCGTTGCCGCGGCAGTACCGTTCGACGGCGCCGCGGTCGTCGGTGCCGAAGGCCTCTGCCACCGAAGCGCCTATCTCGTCGTTGTACGTCCGGTTCAGCAGCCAGCCCTCCCGTTCGAACCGCTCGGTCAGTTCGGCGGGCAGCGCGTCGAGCACCGCCGAGCCGTCGGCCAGGCAGGTCGCGCCGCCCGCGCCGGGTGCCTCCAGGCAGGCGAACAGCAGCAGGCCCGGGAACTCCAGCGCGTAGCTCGACTCGTGGTGCATGCACATCTGCTGGTTCGCCGGCCACTTGGTGGAGGAGTACACGCCGTCCGCGTACCGGCGCCGGGGCGCGAAGGGTTCCCGGTCGGCCATCAGGCGATCGCTGGTGAGGCGGCGGAAGACGGCTTCGGTGCCGACGGCGTCGGTCAGGCCCAGCCCTCGGACCAGGACCGAGCCGTGCCCGGCGACCGTGGCCCGCAGTGCGTCGCGGTGCGCGGCGGTCCAGCGCGCCGGATCGCCGGCGGCGTCGGCGTGCACCAGGGGCGGACTGCCGGGCGCGAACTCGACGTCGGGGAGCAGCGTCTCAGGCGAGGGCGGCATCTCGGTGTTCCTTTCGGGTGGTGCGCTTGAGCGGTCGATCGGGGAGAGGCGCCCGCGGTTCACGAGGCCGGTCGTTCGAGGAGCCCGGCCAGGTCCGCGAGGACCGGATGGCGGGTGACGTCCTTGAGGGTGATCGCCCGGTCCAGGGCGATCGCCAGCTTCACGGCCGCCAGCGAGGTGCCGCCGCGGTCGAAGAAGTGGTCGAGACGGCCGATCCGGTCCTCGGGGACACCGAGCACCTCGGCCCAGGCGGCGGCCATCCGCCGCTCGTCAGGCGTCCCCGGCCGGTCCGGCGTCCCGGTGCCCTCGCCGGTGCCCGCGTCGAGGTCCTCGGCGAGCGCGGTGAGCGTGCGGCGGTCCGTCTTGCCGTTGGCGGTCAGCGGCAGCCGCTGACGCCAGTGGACGACCGCCGGGACCATGTACGCGGGCAGCGAGGCGGCCAGCCGCTCCCGTACCGTGTCCGCGCCGACGGGCTTGGGGCCGGTGCAGAAGGCCGCCAGCCGGGTGCCGCGGACCACGACCACCGCGCCGTCCCGGACGCCGGGCACCCGCAGCAGCGCGTTCTCGATCTCGCCGATCTCGATCCGGAAGCCCCGGATCTTCACCTGACTGTCCCGGCGGCCCAGGAACTCCAGCTTCCCGTCGGGCAGCCAGCGCCCGTGGTCGCCGCTGCGGTACAGCCGCTCACCTGGCCGGTACGGGTCATCGGTGAACGCGGCCTTCGTGCGCTCGGGATCGTTGACGTACCCGCGGCCGACACAGACCCCGGAGAACACGATCTCGCCGGGCGCCCCCAGCGGCACGGGCGTCAGATCCTCGTCGACGACGTACACCCGCACATTGGCGATCGGCCGCCCGAGCGGCACCCGGTCCTCGTCGGGCGCCCGGAGCATGACCTCGTGGTTGGTGTCGTCCGAGGTCTCCGTCAGCCCGTACGCGTTGACCAGAGGTATCCCGGGCCGGGCCGTGAACCAGCGCTCGACCAGCTCCTTCTTCACCGCCTCCCCGGTGACCGACACACAGCGCAGGTCCGGCAGCGCACGCGGTCGCTGCTCCAGTTCGGCGAGCACGGCTTCGAGGTACGACGGCACGAGCTGGAGCACGTTGACCCGGCCCCGCTCGACCGTGTCCACGAACCGGGGCACGTCCAGGATCGTCTCCTGGCCGACCAGCAGGGTCCGCCCGCCGGACACCGGCGCGGCCAGCAACTGCCACAGCGAGATGTCGAAGCACTGGGGCGCGGTCTGCGCGACCACGTCCCCGGCGCCGACCCCGAGGTCGTCGAGCTTGGCGAGCACATGGTTGAGGAACCCGGCGTGCTCGCACATCGCGCCCTTGGGCTCACCGGTGGAGCCGGACGTGAAGTAGATGTAGGCGAGTTGACAGGCCGAGACGGACACCCCGAGATCGCCGTCCGGGTGGGCCTCGGCGTACGCGTCGGCCACGAACAGGGTCCGGGCCGTCCCCTCGACGGCGGCGTCGCTGCCCTGCTCGGTGAGGACCAGGCCGCAGCCCGCGCGGTCGAGGGTGGCGGTGACCCGCGCGGCCGGGAAGTGCGGCTCGACGGGCAGATACACCCCGCCGGCCTTCAGGACGGCCAGCACGGCCGCCATCCAGTCCAGGTTCCGCTCCATCACGACGGCGACCACGCCCTCGCGCTCCAGGCCCCGTGCCAGCAGGGCCCGGCCCAACTGGTTGGCCCGGGAGTTGAGTTCGGCGTACGTCCAGCACTCCTCGCCCTGGACGGCGGCCACCGCGTCCGGGTGCGCGGCGGCGCGCTCCTCGAACAGTTCGTGGACCCGCCGGTCGGGCAGCTCCCGGCGTGGGCCCGCCAGTCCCTCCAGCTGGTACCGGAGTTCGTCCTCGGACAACAGGCTCCGTCGTTCGGGTTCGGCGAGGGCGGTGAGGTGGTAGCCCGCGACCCGGGCGGCCGCCTCGGCGTCCAGCAGATCGGTGCGGTACCGCAGCCGCAGCGTGCGGCCGGTGACACTCACCCGCAGCCCGGAGTCGTCGGTGGTGGTCTCGCTCTCGCCGGACAGCGCCGCCAGGACCCGCTGGTGGGCGGCGAGCACCTCGGCGGGCCCGGCGGTCACCCCCACCGGAAGCGGCACGTCGTACTCGGCCGTACCCGGCACCGGATCGAGCGCCCAGCGCGGAACTGTTGCCATGCCTGATTCCCCCATTGCCCTTGCTGTTGCGCGTGTTGCGCGTGTTGCGCGTGTTGCGCTTGTGTGCGGTGCGAACAGGCGGCGCCTGTCGCGCCTGACGCGGTCAGGTGTGCCGCGGTGCGACCGCCGGATTGCCGCCCCACCGCGCCCCCGGAGGCATCTCCTCGCCCTTCATCAGGAAGGAGTCGGGAGCGAGTACGGCGCCGTCCCCCATCGAGACGCCGTAGTGCACGAGCGAGCCGGTACCGAGCGTGCAGCCGGCGCCGATCGTGATGTGGTCGGACTTGAACGTGCCGTCCTCCTGCGAGTGGGCCTGCACCTTGGTGTGCGCGGCGAGCGTGCAGTCGTCGCCGATGGCGGTGAGCGTGCGCTCGGTGATGGAGCAGCCGTCGTCGAAGACCCGGCGGCCGAGCCGGACACCCAGCAGCCGCCAGACGAGGTTCTTGAACGGGGTCCCGTTGAGCACCACGAGGTGGTTGTCCGGCATCTTCCACAGGCGTTCCTGCCGCCAGAAGCGCGGGTCGTAGATCGAGCACAGCAGCGGCTTCAGTGGCCGGAAGTGCCCGATCAGCCGTTCCACCAGGACGTAGTAGAAGGTGGTGAACACCAGGGACGCCATCAGACCGGCGCCGATCAGCAGGCCGCCGACGGCGTCGTGGACGCCGTACAGGTCGACGGCGGCGAAGCCGAGCACGGTGAGACCGAACCAGTGCAGCCAGCGGATGAACAGGAACAGGCCCATCGAGCGCAGGTTGTACCGGTTCTTCGCGCTGAGCCGGCGGCGCAGTTCGTCGCCCTCGCGCAGGTGGTCGAAACGGGTGTCGCGCTCCACCGAGCGGGGGATCTCGAAGCAGGGCGAACCGAGCAGGCCCACGCCCTCGCGGAGTTCCCCGTCGAGCGGGACCATCACCTTCGTGGCCAGCAGACAGTTCTCGCCGGTGCGGCCGCCCGCCGGATAGGCGATGTGGTTGCCGAGGAAGTTGTGCGCACCGATCGTGGTGCGCGAGACCCGGAAGGACGTGGCGGAGAAGTCGGCGTTCACGATCGACAGTCCGTCGGCGACCATCGTGCCGCTGCCGACGGTGGCCAGATACGGCGTCTCGTGCCGCACCTCGGTACCGAAGTTGGAGCCGGTCTGCTCCACCGTCGAGAGGTCGTAACCGAGGGCCCGCAGATAGGGGACGATGTACGAGCTGTCGCCGTACAGCCAGGTGAAGAACTTGATGTTGGTCAGGCGGGCGATCGCGCGCTGGACCGAGTAGTGGAAGCCGTAGAGCGGGTAGACCCGGTCCGGGCGCAGGAACGGCCGCAGCAGCCGGGGCACCAGGGTCACCACGGCCAGGCCGATGACCAGGAAGCCCGCGAACAGCGCGACGGACAGGGCGAGCGCCTCCACGTAGAAGCGGGCCGAGGCCAGGTCCTGGGAGTCCGGCGCGACCAGCACCTCCAGTTCGGGGGCCGCGGTGAGCAGCAGATGCGCGCCGCCCACGCCGAGCGGGACGTACAGCAGCAGCGTCTGGAGCAGGCCCGCCAGCCCGTATCCGAACCGGCGCGCGGTGGAGCAGTGCGCCGGCGGGATCCGGACGTGGTCGACGTCGGTGCGCTGGGCCGGTGAGCCGTGCCGGCGCTGGCCCGCCGGGACCGTGAGGCCGTCGTACAGGGCGGAGGAGTGGCCGAGTTGGGAGCCGTCGCCCATCGTCGTGCCGATGTCGAGGACGGTCTTCTCGCCGACGTACACCCCGCTGCCCAGGGTGACGCGGCCGGTACGGATCCGGCCGGCTCGCGCCGTGTAGCACAGGAAGTGGCAGTCCTTGCGGATCACCGTGCCGGCGCCGACGGTCAGCAGGTCGGTGCAGACCGGTACCGAGCGGGACAGGATCGTCACGCCGGGGCCGATGCGCGCGCCCAGCGCCCGCAGGTACAGCACATACAGCGGGCTGCCGACGAACAGGACCATCGGGTTGGCCTGCAGCAACGCCTTCACTGTCCAAAAACGCAGATGGGAGAGGCTCCAGACCGGGAACTCGGTCTCCTTCCAGCGGCCGACCAGCAGCCACTTCGCCAGGACGGGAAGAGCGCAGGCGGCGGCGAACAGGGCGCTGCCGAAGACCACCGAGCGGCCGTAGACCGCTGCCACGCCGTCGCCGCCGGAGACCCAGTCGTAGCCGCGGGCGGTGGCTGTCCCGGCGAGCAGGCAGTACCCGGCGAAGACCAGGAACTGCAGGGTGCCGCACAGGACGTACCGTGCCGTGCTGCCCGGTGCGGGCGGCGGCTCGGCCGGGACGGCGACGGGTGTCTCGGCCGGCGTCTCGGCGAGAGCCGCTGCCAGCCGGCGGATCGTCGGATGCCCGTAGACGTCCCGCATGGACACCGCGGGCAGCTCCGGGCGTTTTCTGACACGGGCGCAGAAGTGGGCCATGACCAGTGAGTTGGCGCCCAGATCGTCGAAGAAGTGACTGTCGACCGGTACGTGTTCCTTGCGTACTACACCGGCCAGCACCTCGGCCAGAACGCTTTCGGTGCCGGCGCCGGAGATTCCCCCCACGGGCGCTCCTTGTTGCTGTTTCTGATACGTCGTACATGAAATGCGACAAGATGAAAAAGAAGAGGAACGTGATGCCCGCGTGAAAGGGGTGGAATGGCTCGGATGTGTGAGGTCGCCCTGGTCGAGGGCGCTTCAATGCAGTCGGAATTCTTGCGAGTAATTCATGAACGCTTCAAGGGCATTTCAGTCATTGGCGCTTTTTCGGCGGCGCTCATCGAATCGACCGGACAGGTTTTCGAGCCCTTTTCGTCTCCGACCAGGGGGTTCACTGAAAGGCCCGTGTGAGCGTCCTTCGGATTCGGCCTCCCCGGGTGCGACATTCCGGCCAACGCGGACATGACAGAAAAATGGTTCGATTTACGCATGAGCGATTATCGATCGCCGCGCAATCACGGCGGGGACACCGCGGGATGAGCGCAGCCTCACGCGACGGATACCGTTGGATCGTGCAGGCAGCAAGCGAATCTCCCCAACCACACGCCTCCGGCCGTCTCCACCGGGCGCGCGCCCTCTACCGCAACGTCTCGAAGCGCAGGACCGCCTGGCTCTTGCTCAAGGACACCGTCAACTCGTGCATGGAGTACCGGATCCTGGGCCTGGCCGCCGAGGCGGCCTTCTTCACGCTGCTGTCCGTCCCCCCTCTGCTGCTCAGCATGATCGGGCTGCTCGGCTACGTCGACGACTGGACCGGCGCCGACACCATCGCGAGCCTGGAGACCAACCTCCTGGAGGCTTCGCGCACGGTCCTGTCCGACAAGGGCGTCGCACAGATCGCCCAGCCGATCCTGCACGACGTGATGAAGGGCGGTCGGCCCGACGTCATCTCCATCGGCTTCCTGTTCGCCCTGTGGTCGGGCTCCCGAGCGGTGAACGTCTTCATAGACACCATCACCGTGATGTACGGCCTCGACGGTGTCCGCGGCATCGTGAAGACCCGCCTGATGGCGTTCCTGCTGTTCGTCGTGGCGCTGCTGATCGGTTCGGTCGCACTGCCGCTGATGGTGGCCGGTCCGGACGCGGTGGTGAACATCGTGTCGTGGTCCACGACGGTCGTGCAGGTCCTCTACTGGCCCGTCGTCATCGTGCTGTCCATCGTCTTCCTGACCACGCTCTACCACGTGTCGGTGCCCGTGCGTTCCCCGTGGATCGAGGACGTGCCCGGCGCCCTGGTCGCCCTCGCCATGTGGGTGCTCGGCAGCTTCCTGCTGCGTATCTACCTCACCAACACCGTCGAGGGCCCCACCATCTACGGCTCGCTCGCCGCGCCCGTCGCCGTGCTGCTGTGGATCGGTGTGTCCGCGTTCGCCGTCCTGGTCGGCGCCGCGGTCAACGCGGCCATCGACCGGGTCTGGCCGGCCGCCGCGACGGCCGCGGCCCGCGCCGCCAACGAACGCATGCGTGACGCCCAGGTCGCCGAGTACGTGGCCCGCGCGGCCGCGGCCCGCGAGTCCGACCCGCACGCCCCCTACGACCCGGACGACCCCGACATGCCCTCCGAGTTCCCGGAACGCTGGTCCCGCTTCCTGCCCCCGGAGGACGTCACCTCCCGCCTGCGCACCCACGTGAAGAACACCCACCCGCACCCGCCGCACAAGCCGGAGGGGTCCTAGAAACCGCGAAGCCCGGGGTGCGGGGTGCGGCCCGCCGCACGGCGTAGCCTCGGGCATGTGTACGCGCAGTGGACGTCCCGGCTGACCGGAGCGGTGGTGTGGACCAGCACCCCGTCCGGGTCCGCGGCGGGGCCTGTCCTGCCCGACGGCTGCATGGACCTGCTGTGGAACGAGGGTCGGCTGCTGGTCGCCGGTCCTGACACGCACGCCCACGTCACCCCCGACGGAGCGAGCGACTGGGCGGGCTTGCGCTTCTACCCCGGCACCGCGCCCGCCCTCCTGGGCGTCCCCGCGCACGAGCTGTGCGACCGGCGGGTGCTGCTGGCCAACCTCCGTCCGGCCGCCGAGGTGCGGCGGCTCACCGCGCAGGTGAACGCCGCCGCCGACCCGGCGAGCGGCCTGGAGGAGGTGGCCCTGCGCTGGGCCGCCGCCACCGAACCCCCCGACCCGCTCCTACGACGGCTCGTCACCGCCCTCGACAGCGGCCGCCCGGTCGCCGCCGTCGCCGACGAACTCGGCCTCGGCGCCCGCCAGCTGCACCGCCGTTCCCTGGCGTCCTTCGGCTACGCCCCCAAGACACTCGCCCGGGTGCTCCGACTGCAACGCGCCCTCACGCTGGCCCGCGCCGGGGTCCCCTTCGCGGAGACAGCGACCCGGTCCGGGTTCGCGGACCAGGCCCATCTGGCAAGGGACGTACGGGAGTTGGCGGGCATGCCGCTCAGCCGGCTACTGGCCCGCTCCGGTTAGCGGCGCGAACAGGTCGACGCCGTTGCCGTCCGGGTCGAGCAGGCTCGCGTAACGCTGCCCCCACACGGCGTCCCACGGCTTGCGCGGGCCCCGGTACCCGGCGCCCACCATGTCCTGGTAGACCGAGTCCACCTCGGCCGGGCTCTCACAGAGCAGGGCGATCGCGATGCGTCCGTCCCCGGCCGCCGGCCGCCATTCCGGATCGAACGAGCGGACCACCTCCTCGCTGTCCAGCATCAGCCGCAGCCCGCCCGGCAGCCCGGCCTCGGTGTGCGGTTCCTTCTCGGCTCCGTCGGGGAACACGAAGCCGAGACGACGGTAGAAGGCGATCGAGGCGGCCATGTCGGAGGCCACCATGCCGATCGCGTCGAATCGTGGAGTCATACGGCCACGGTAGGCAGCGCGGCGACGGTGAGTCTTGAACGAATCGGACGTCACCCGAAGGTCACGGGCCCGCGCCGAGCCGGGCGTTTCGTGACGGCACCGTGGTGTCACACATCCCGGCGCATGCAGACCCGCGGCCACCGGTCCAGGCCGTGTGCCGCCTCCCGCTCACGGATCCTCCGGAGACCGGGAGTAAGCCCGCTGTCGTCGATGAGCTGAAATCCACAGCGTGCGTAGTAGGGGGCGTTCCACGGGACCTCGGTGAACGTGGTGAGGGTCAGGGCAGGCGCGCCCTCGCGCCCGGCATGGGCCGCCAGGTGTTCCAGCAGCGACCGGCCGACACCGCGACGCGCGCTGTCCGGGTGCACCGAGACCTGCTCGACGTGGAGGTTGCCCTCGACGCGGTCGGCGATCAGGTAGGCGACCGGGGCGTCGGCGTCGTCCGCCATGGCCCAGGCCAGCCCGGCGTGGTGATAGCCGGCGAGCTCACCGAGCGGCAGCGGCTCGTCCTCGGCGATCTCCGGCATGCCGATGTCCCGGAAGCACTGCCCGGCGGCCCTTTCGATGTCCTGAAGCACGGGCAGTTCCTCCAGGCGCACGGCTCGGATACGCATGGACGTATTGTCCAGAGCACGCCGCAGGACGCCACCGATTAAGCGTCCCCCGACTGCGATCCACCGGCGGCGGCTGCGTGCAGGGTGAACGTTGCCTGATGCGGCACTAGATGTTGCGGGGCAGAAGGTTGCTGACGCTGCCGGTGAGGTTTCAGGTCGTGGGGTCCCAGAGTCCTTCGGCCTTGCCGCGGGCGAGGTGGTCGGCGTAGACGCCGACCTTCCAGGTGATGACGGACCGGCACTCCTCCAGTGCCTGGATCTGTGCGTCGACGCGCCGCCGGTGGGCTTCGAGAAGCTGCAGGCGTTCCGCCTCGTTTCCCGGACCGTGCCGCACCAGCTCGGCGAACTGCTTGAGGTCGGCCAGCGGCATCCCGGATTCCCGTAGCTTGACGCAGATCAGCAGCCAGTCGACGTCGAACGCGCTGTACTGTCGCCGGCCTCCGGAGGTTCGCTGGACCGGTCCGACGAGCAGTCCCTCGCGCTCGTAGAAGCGCAGCGCGTGGACGCTGAGTCCGGTCTGCTCGGCCACGTCGCCGATGCTCAGTGGCGTTGCAGGAGTCTCGGTGCCAGCCATGCGTCGCAGTCTAGGACTTGATCTAGACCTCGCTCTAGATCGTAGCTTCGACGGCATGACCAGCATTGATCAACAGCCGCTCGGCTCGCCCTTCTCCGCCACCAGCACTGCCCAGGACGTCACCGCGGGCCTCGATCTGTCCGGCACGAACACCGTGGTGACCGGGGGCTACTCCGGGCTCGGCCTGGAAACCACCTGTACCCTCGCGGCCGCCGGAGCCCGCGTCATCGTTCCGGCGCGCCGGCCTGACATCGCGCGGGCCGCACTCGCGAATGTGAAGGGCTGCGAGGTCATCCCCATGGACCTGACCGACCTCGCCAGCGTGCGGGCCGCCGCCGCACACATCCGCGACTCCCTGGCCAGGCTCGATCTGCTCATGGCCGTCGCCGGAGTCATGGCCACTCCCGAACGGCGCGTGGGACCCGGCTGGGAGGGCCAGCTCGCCGCCAACCACTTCGGGCACTTCGCCCTCGTCTGCGAGCTCTACCCGCTCCTGGCCGCCGCCGACGGTGCACGCGTCGTGGTCAACAGCTCCGCCGGCCACACCCTGACCGACATCCGCTGGCACGACCCGCACTTCCGCACCGGCTACGACAAGTGGCTGGCCTACGGCCAGGCCAAGACCGCCAACGCCCTCTTCGCCGTACACCTCGACACGCTCGGGCGCGGCGACGGCGTCCGGGCGTTCTCACTTCATCCAGGCAAGATCATCACCGGGCTGCAGCGGGAAATGGCACTCCAAGAACAGATCGACCGCGGGTGGGTGGACGAGCATGGCAACGTGATCGCCACCGACTTCAAGGTCCCCTCCCAGGGCGCCGCCACCGGCCTGTGGGCCGCCACCTCCCCTCTCCTCGCCGACCGCGGCGGCCTCTACCTGGAGGACTGCGACATCGCCGGCATCTCCGCCCCCGAAGCGTCCATGGACGACGGCGGCGTCCGCGCCTACGCCATCGCCCCCGATGCAGCCGCACGGCTGTGGGACCTGTCCATCGCCGCGACCGGCACCGCTCCGATCATCCGATGACGCCACCACACCGCAACGCACCACTGACCATCGAAGGCCGACGTCGCCTCGTAGAACGCTGCCGTGGCCGCCCGATCGCGCACGTCGGCGCTGAGATGGGCATCTCTCGGGCGTGCGCCTCGAAGTGGGTCCACCGGTGGCGCCGTCATGGTGACCTCGGTCTGCTCGACCGTCCGTCGACCCCACACCACATCCCGCGTGCGACCCCGGCATGGGTCATCGAGAAGATCGAATCCTGGCGGCGCCAGAAGAAGTGGTCCGCGCAGCGGATCACCTACGAGCTGGCCGAGCTTGGCTGCACGGTCAACCGCCGCACCGTCACACGGCATCTGACCCGGCTGGGACTCGGACGCCGTCGGTTCCTCGATCCGTGCGGAGCCAGCAACCGGACGCCAGGCAAGATCACCGCCCGCTGGCCCGGCCACATGGTGCACCTGGACGTGAAGAAGGTCGGACGGATTCCCCACGGTGGCGGCTGGCGTATCCACGGTCGCGACTCCAAAGAGGCCAAGGCAGCAGGCCGCGCGAAGTCAGCGGGCGCGAAGCGTGGCTACGTATACCTCCACTCCGCCATCGACGGCTTCTCCCGGCTCGCCTACACCGAGCCGCTCGCTGACGAGAAGGGCGCCACGGCAGCCGCTTTTCTGGCCCGGGCGAAGGTCTGGTTCGCCGCCCACGGCATCAACCACCTCCAGCGCGTCGTCACCGACAACGGCGCCTGCTACCGCTCGCGCGACTTCGCCCGCATCATCGGCAACCGAACCCGGCACCAGAAGACCAAGCCCTACACGCCCCGCCACAACGGGAAGTGGAACGTTACCAACGGATCATGGCCGAAGAGATCCTCTACGCCCGCGAGTTCACCAGCGAAGAAGACCGCGCCGCCGCCCTCAGCAACTGGAACATCCACTACAACTACCACCGCCCGCACAGCGGAACGGGCGGCCTGCCGCCCGCAGCACGCCTCAAGAACGGCGTCACCAACGTTCGGCCCTCCTACAGGCCGCGCTGGCCAGGGCGTTCGGGTGTGCTCGTGTCGTGTTCAACGATGCCGTGCGTGCCCGCGAGGACGCCCGTAAGGCCGGGCGGCCGTTCCCGACGGCCGGGCAGCTGTCCACCTGCCTGATCACGGAAGCGAAACGGACGCCGGAGCGGTTCTGGCTGGGTGAGGTGTCCGCCGTCGTCCTGTAGCAGTCCCTGCGGGAAGCCGAGAGGGCGTACCGCAACTTTTTCGCCTCCCTCAAGGGTGCGCGGAAGGGCCCGAGAATGGGCCCGCCCCGGTGCAAGTCCGCGATCAACGTGAAGACGGCCGCCGGACTGGCGGTGACGGCCTGCGGAGCGCCGGTAAGACCGGGAGCCATCCCGGCACAGCGCGAAGAAACAGGAAGCCACGGATTCCCGACCCAACCCTGTGCCGCGTAGCGGCACAGCAACGGTCGGGAAGGCCAGAATCCTCGGGCTTCAGCCCGAGGAGCAAGTCAAGTGTCCAGCAGTTCCGCCGCGAAGAGGTCCTCGATCCTCCACTGACGACTGGTCAGCCCCTGCTGGTGGTGATAGCGCAGGCAGGTGTCGAGGGCGGCGCGGTTGGCCGCGATGCCGTAGGGCCACCAGTCCTCGGGGAACTCTTCACCGTTGCGTTCCACCAGGGCGTTCATCCACGGAATCATGGTCTGGACCTGGAAGAGCCTGCGGCTTTGGCGGTAGCGTTCGGCGGCGACGTCCTTCGCCCGGGAGAAGGCACGGTAGACGTCGTGCGCGAGTCCAGGACGGTCCCGCAGCAGTTCCCGCCGGATGACGATGGTGTGCATCATCGGGAAAATGCCGGTTCGCCGGTAGTAGTCGCGTTCCAGCGGCTCGAAGTCGGGGAACAGCCGAGCGACGTTCGGGGATCCGTCCAGCACGCACTGCGGGACGTTCGCGGAGAACAGCGCGTCGATCTCACCGGCGTCGAGCATCGCGCTCAGTGTCTTTCCCTCGGGCGCGACACGAACGTCGACTTCGGGCGGGTGCGGATGAGGGATGAAGTCGAAGGGGGGAGTGGGGTGCTCCAGGCCGCCGATCACCCAACGGCTCTCCTCGGGTTTGAATCCGTACTCGTCCATCAGGATCCCTTTGGCCCACACACCGGAGTCCTGACCGTAGACGCCGAACTCGCCGATGGTCCTGCCCGCAAGATCGCTCGGCTTCGTGATCCCGCTGTGCACGTTGACGAAGACGCACGAGTGACGGAACACGCGGTTGGGGAAGACCGGCAGTGCCACGAACGGCAGTCCGGACCCCAGTAGCCGCAGGTAGAACGTGAGCCCGAGCTCGGCGACGTCGAACTCGTCTCCGCGGATCAGCCGCTCGAAGAGCTCCGGCAGGGTCGCTGCCGTCTTCATCGTCGCGTCGAAACCGTCGGTGCCCACGGTCCCATCGAACAGCGCCCGCGTCGTGTCGTACGGGAAGCACCCGACCGTCAGGGCGGGATGGACCATGACTACTCCTCCTCGTCGGCGGTGCGACCCGCGGAACACCCCCTAGTCGCTCTGGGCGGCGAACAGCTCCAGGTGTGCGCAGGTGGGGCAGCGGAAGGCGTCGATCTGCCAGCGCGCCCGGCCCATCCTCCTGGCATTGCCCAGCGGACCTCTCTCGAGGGTGCCCGCGATCCACCGCGCGAACCCGCGAGCGCCCTGTCCGGAGTCCTCGACGAAGCCCGGCTCCAGCCCCACCGCACCACATTGGGTGCACCGTATGTTGTTCATCGTCGGAGTGTAGACAGCGCCTGCGGGAGTGCTCTTCGGGACCGTTTGAGGTGCCCGTCGCAACACGCTCGTGTGCCGCGCCCGCTCACCGGGCAACCGCCCCGCCCGGTGCATCCTGGTCACCACAGGTCCACCGCTCCGAAAGGACACCATGCCCGCCGATGGCCCGTACGAGATCCTGGACGACCACTTCAGCGCCGGACGCTGGGCGAACGGCGACAGCAGGCTGGAGGTGCTGTACGACGGTTGCCGCTGGGCCGAGGGCCCGGTGTACGTTCCTGCCTGGCGCCAACTGGTCTGGAGCGACATCCCGAACGACCGCATCCTGCGCTGGGACGAGGCCACCGGCGCCGTCGGGGTCTTCCGCTCCCCGGCCGGCTACAGCAACGGCAACACCCTCGACCGACAGGGCCGCCTGGTCAGCTGCGAGCAGGGAAACCGCCGGGTGACCCGCACCGAGTCCGACGGGAGCGTGAGCGTCCTCGCCGACCGGTACGCCGGCAAGAAGCTCAACAGCCCGAACGACTCCGTCGTACGCTCCGACAGCGTGATCTGGTTCTCCGACCCGGACTTCGGCATCCTCAGCGACTACGAGGGCCATCGCGCCGACTCCGAGATCGGCGCGTGCAACGTGTACCGGATCGACCCCGCGACGGGCGACGTGCACCTCGCCGCCGACGGCTTCGACGGACCCAACGGCGTCATCCTGTCGCCCGACGAGAAACGGCTGTACGTCTCCGACTCGCGGGCCGCCCGCATCGACGTGTTCGACATCCGCGAGGACGGCACGCTCACCGGTCGGAAGGTCTTCGCCGAGGCGGGGGGCGACGTCCACTTCGACAACATCCGCTTCGACGACGAGGGCCGCCTGTGGGCCGCCGCCCTGGACGACGGCGTCCACTGCTACGCCCCCGACGGAACCCTCATCGGCCGCCTGCGCGTGCCCGAGCGCGTCTCCAACATCACCTTCGGCGGCCCGAAGAACAACCGCCTGTTCATCACCGCGACCAGGTCCCTGTACTCGCTGGTGATGTCGGCGACGGGGGCTCCGCGTCTCTAGCCTCGCCCGACCCGCGAGTCAAAGGAACTCGCTCCGGTAGGTCGAGGCCAACTCGGCCGCGCGGCGGCGGCGCTCCGCGAGTTCGTCCTCCGACAGGTGTGGCGGCGGCGCGTCCTTGCCCGCGACGACATCACCGATGCGCGTGAAGTACTCGTCCTGGCCGGCGGGGGTGCACATGCACAGCATGCGGGCCGGCGCACCTGAAGCGTTGCGGAAGTTGTGCGGCGCGTTGGCCGGGATGTTGACCGTGGACCCGGCCCGTACGGTGTGCTTCTCGCCGCGGAAGGTGAACTCGATCTCGCCCTCGAGGATCGTGAACATCTCCTCGAAGTCGTGCCGGTGCGGCGGCGGGCCTCCGCCGTCGGGGACACGCATGTCGATCAGGCAGTACCGGCCGTCGGTCTGCTCGCCGGTGACCAGCATGGCGTACGTGTTGCCGACCAGGGAGATGTACGTCGTGCCGGGGTCGTCGGGGTCCGCCACGGTCAGCGAGCGGGACGGGTCGTCATCGGGGATCAACTGGGTTGTCTCCTTCAACGGTCAGTCGGCGGCAGGGGCGACGATGACGGCCTTGCCGTGCAGCTCGCCCGTGGCGGCCTGGATGTGGACTGCCGGCAGTTCAGCCAGCGGGACTCGCTGCGCCACGTCGACGCGCAGTTCGCCGGAGTCGACCAGCGCCACCAGCCGCGACAGCTGTTCGGCGTCGCTGTCGACGAACAGGTCGATGCCGTGCACGCCGCGTTGTTCGTCGCTGGGCGCGGGCATCCACACCGTGGTGTTCACCAGCACTCCACCGGAACGGATCAGGGTGAGCAGCGCGGCCAGCCGCGCCGGGTCGATCGGCGCGAGGTTGAGCACGACGTCGACCGGCTCGGTCACCGCCGCGGTCACCTCGGTGGCGGTGTGGTCGACGACCTCGTCGGCGCCCGCCGTCTCGACGTGCTCGCTGCTGCGCGGGCCGGCCGTGGCGATGACGTACGCGCCGGCGTTCTTCGCCAGCTGCACGGCGTAGCCGCCGACCGCGCCGCCCGCGCCGTTGATGAGCACGCGCTGCCCCGCCGTCAGCTTCGCGTGATCGAACAGGGCCTGCCAGGCAGTCAGACCCACCAACGGCAGCGCGGCGGCGTCGGGCAGCGGGATGCTCCGGGGCGCAGGCGTCAGAATGTCGGCCGGAGCCACCACGTACTCCGCCGCCGCGCCGTCGCCCGCCATCGGCAGGAAGCCGACGACCTGATCGCCGATCTCGAGGCCGGCCACGCCCTCACCCAGCGCGTCGACCGTGCCGGAGACGTCGATGCCGGGAGTGTGCGGCAACGTCACCGGGATGGGGCCCTGCATGAAGCCTCCGCGGATGTTGCCGTCGACACCGTTGAACGAGGTCGCGGCGACCCGGACCAGAACCTGCCCGGCGCCGGGCAGGGGCTGCTCGACGTCCTCGTGACGCAGGACGCTCGGGTCGCCGTACTCGTGGAAACGCACTGCCTTCATGGGAAATCCTCGTTTTTCGATACGCGCGAGGTGCTTCGTTTGATCAAGCCTGGCGTGCGTCAGAACTCGGATGAAGGCCGTACTTATCCACGGACAAGTTGTCCCTGGCATCGTCGAATGCCCCTAGGGGGTGTCCGCAAAGTCCCTCACGGCGGGCAGGAGTTGCAGCTTTTCGTAGCTGGGAGTGCCGGGCGTGGCGGAGAAGACCAGCAGTTCCTGTCCTTGGTCGGGGTCGACCAGGCGCTGGCAGTACAGCTCCAGTTCGCCCAACTCGGGGTGCCGGTAGCGCTTGAGGTCGTGGTGGTGGGTGACGTCCACCTCGTGCAACCGCCAGACCTCGGCGAATTCCGGGCTGACCTCCAGCAGTGCTGCGACGATCTCCCCGGCCCTTCCCTGAGGGTCCGCCGTGTACGCCGCCCGGATCTCCGCGGTGAAGACCCTGCCGCGTAGTTCGTGGTCCTCGGCGGGGTAGAGGTCGCGTTGCGCCGGGTCGGTGAACCAGCGGTAGACCAGGTAGCGGGCCAGCCCGCTGAAGCGGGTGTAGTCGCCCAGCAGGGCGACCGCCGGGCGGGTCTGCAGCAGCGTCTCATTGAACCGGGACATCACCAACGCCGGTGTGTCCGCGAGGCGTTCGACGATGCGCATCATGGTGGGGCTGACGTGGTCGTCGCGCAGGACCCGCCGCGGCGCCGAGTGCCCGCCGAGGTCGAAAAGGTAGTCCCGTTCGCTCAGGCTGAGGTGCAGCCCCCGGGCGAGCCCGGCGAGCACCTGCTCGGACGGCATCGGACCACGCTGCTGCTCGATCCGGCTGTAGTAGTCGACCGACATGCCGGCCAGTGCGGCCACCTCCTCGCGCCGCAGCCCACCGGTACGACGCCGCGGACCGCGGGGAAGCCCGACGTCCTCCGGTTGCAGCGCCTCCCGCCGCGCCCGGAGAAAGTCGGCCAGCAGTGCCCGGTCCATCTCAACCCCCGCGAACAGGACGCATGCCGAAGGACTGTCCGGTCGGCAAGATCCACCGTATGGGAAAAGGTGCTGCCCGGTGCCGGGCCGCCGTCGCCACCGGCTTCGGCTTCGGCTTCGGCGCCAGGCACACGTCAAGTGTAGGAAGATCCGGGTGCGGAAACGGGTACCGCGGCGACACCGGACGGGATTCCGGCGACCGTCGCCGTGCCGATCGTCGCCGTACCGACACCCGCCGTACCGACCCCCGCCGTACTCGCCCGCTCCACCAACCGTGTCGACAGCTCCGTGCGGGTGCTCTCCGGGCGGTCCCCTTCCATGATCCGGACCAGCAGTCGTAGCGCCGTCGCCGCCATCTCCGACAGTGGCTGCCGGACCGTCGTGAGGGCCGGAGTGAGCCAGCGGGCCTCGGGGAGGTCGTCGAAACCGACGACGCTCATGTCCTCGGGAACCCGCAGACCCCGCTCCGACAGGGCCGCGTAGACGCCGAGCGCCATACGGTCCGAGCAGACGAAGACGGCCGTGGGCGGCTCGGGCAGGTCGAGGAGTTCCAGCATGCGGCGGCGGGCGACGCTCTCGTCGAAGCCGGCGTGGCGAACGTACTCGGGGCGGATCCGGACCCCGGCGGACGCGAGCGCCGAGCGGTAGCCGGAGACCCGGGCGCTGCTGCACATCTTGCGCTGATGGCCCGCGATCACGGCGATCCGCTCATGGCCGAGGGCCAGCAGATGCTCGGTCGCCGTCACGCCGCCCTGCCAGTTCGCCGCCCCGACCGACACCACGCCCGCGGGAGGTTCCAGTACCGGGTCGATGAGTACGTACGGAATGCTGTGCTGGTCGAGCCAGGCGTACTGCGAGTCGGTGAGCTCGGCCAGGTTGAACAGCACGCCGGAGGAGCCGCGGGCGATGAGCTTGTCGAGCCAGCCGCGCTCGGGGCGGCTGCTGCGGGTCCGGGTCAGGCCGGCCGACACGACCACCTCCAGGCCCGCGTCGTGGGCCGCCGCCTCCACCCCGTGCAGCACCGCCCCCGACCAGGAACTGTCCAACGAGTGCACGACCAGGTCGACCAGTCCCGACGACTTCGCCGCGTCGAACCTGGGTCTGCGGACGTAGCCGAGCCGGTCCAGAGCCTCCGTGACCCGTCGCCGGGTCTCGGGAGCCACGTCCTCACGGCCGTTGACCACCTTCGAGGCGGTCGGCACGGAGACCCCGGCCTCGCGGGCCACGACCGCCAGGGTCGGCCCGGCCGCCACGCTCGCACTCCCCGTTCGGACCATCGGGAACCACCTCTCCGGCCCGCCCGTGGGCCATGAAAAGTTTCGACAGGGGCGGAAATAGTAAGCGCTTCCTACCCTAGGTTCACCGCGCGAAGTCGGGAAGGGGCCGGACTTCGCAGGTCTGCACGGCCCTGGACTTTCGAAACTTCGAACGTGCCGCAGTGGCACGCCGCAGCGTTATCGGCAGGTGAGCCGAAACCCGGTGAAGTCGGCCGAGAACGCCGCGTCGACGAGGTCCACGGCATGGATGCCGGCCATCGAGCCGGTGAAACGCAGCTTGGAGCCGTAGTCGTCGGAGAGTTCGGTGAAGTCCAGCGACGGCCCCACCGGTGTCCGCACCCCGTTCCGGACGTACCAGAACCGCGCCTCGGCTCCATCGACCGTCGCCCCGAGGGTCAGCGGTCCTTCCGGGGCGACGTCGACCAGGGCCACCTGTCGGGTCCCGGACTCCTGACGGGCCACCAGACTGAGGACCGTACGGCCCTGCCCGCGCCACTGCTGTCCCCGCTGCCCCTCGCCCTCCGGCTCCGCCCAGGTCAGGTCCAGGGCGAGATACGCCTCGGCGCTGTACCAGAGCATCAGCCCGGCCGCCTGCGTGAACGTGCGGGGACGCGCCTCGACGGTCACCTCCGCCTCAGCCCGGTGCTCGGTGAGGCGCTGGGCGAGCAGGCTGTGCGCCCAGCGCGACTCGGGCCCGTGCCGGCCGCGCAGCCGGATCCAGCCGGGCCGGGTCACGGCGTCCGCCCAGGAGGGGTCGGGCGCGGTGCGCGGGGAGCTCCACGGCCAGCCCAACAGGTCGGTGTAGTCCGGCAGTTGAGACAGGGCGGCCAGTGAGTCAGTCGGTGCCTCGCTTGCCCCGGGTACGTCGACGGGCTCGCTCGCGTCGACGGTGTCGCGTACGTCGACGGTGTGGCGTAGGTCGACGCTGTCGCGTACATCGACTGTGCCCGGCGCCTCGACCTCGACCTCGACCTCCACCTCCGGATGCCACCCCCCGTGCCGCAACCGGGGCCAGCCCTCCGCGTCCCAGGTCACCGCCTGGATCGCCGTCTCGCGGCCGAGTGGGCAGCGCGGACCGTCGGGCGTGCCGACCGGGCGGGCCGTGAGGTGGCTCAACACCCAGTCACCGCCCGGCGTTCGCACCAGCTCACCGTGGCCCGCCTTCTGCAGGGGCAGCGACGGGTCGTCCCGGGACGTCAGCAGCGGGCGGTCGTCGAGCTCGTACGGGCCGGTGAGCTCACGTGCCCGTGCCACCCGTACCCCGTGCTCGAACCCGGTGCCGCCTTCCGCGAGGAGCAGGTAGTACCAGCCCGCGCGCCGGACCACCTTCGGCCCCTCGATGAGCCGGTCGTGCTGGAGCAGCAGGTGCGTGCCGCCGGCCGGGCTCAGCGTCCCCCGGTCCAGCTCGGTCAGGACGATGCCGGCGAAGCGCCTGCCGTCCGGGCGGTGGTCGTTCTGGAGGTTCAGCAGCCACACCCTGCCCCCCTCGTGGAAGAGCGCGGGGTCGAAGCCATGGCTCGGCACCCGGCGCGGCGCGCTCCACACGCCGTCCACGTCCGTGGCCGTACTGACATACGTGTCCGTGTCGAAGTACGGTGTGCCGACCGAGCGGACGATCGCGTACGTCACCCAGAAACGCTCCCCGTCCCAGCTCAGCGACGGCGCCCAGATGCCGCCCGAGTCGGGGACCCCGGCCAGTGAGCCGCCGGGTGCCGCCCCTCGCACATGCCCCGCGTACTCCCAGTGCGCCAGGTCCCGGGAGCGGTGGATGGGGATCGTGGGGAACCACTCGAAGGAACTCGTGGCCACGTAGTACCAGTCGCCGACCCGGATCAGGGACGGGTCGGGGGCGAAGCCCCGGATGACCGGGTTGCGCAGACGGGTCACAGCAAGGCCCCCTGAGACGTGGTCACTTGAGGGCTCCCAGCGTCACGCCCGTCCGCCAGTAGCGGCGCATCGCGACCATCATGATCGCCATCGGCACGATGGACAGCAGCGCACCCGTCAGGACGAGACTCGTCAGGTCGACGCCGGACTCCAGGCGTTTGCCGGACCAGTTGTACAGGCCCAGGTTCAGCGTCCAGTTCTCCTCGCCGCGCAGCACGGTCAACGGCAGGAAGAAGGCGTTCCAGGTGTTCACGAACGCGAGCAGGAACACCGTCGCGCCACCGGTCGTCATCATCCGCAGCACGATGCTGAAGAAGATCCGCAGCTCCCCGGCGCCGTCGATACGGGCCGCCTCGAGGAGCTCGAAGGGGATGGTGGCCTCCGTGTACACCTTGGCGAGGTACACACTGAACGGGTTGATCAGGCAGGGGATCAGCATCGCCCAGGGCGTGTCGACCAGGCCGATCTCCGAGAACAGCAGGTACAGGGGGAGAGTGAGCAGGGCGATCGGGATGAGGAAGGAGCCGACCACGCACGCGAAGACCAGGTTGCGGCCGGGGAAGTCGAAGCGGGCCAGGCCGTAGCCGGTGGCGAGGGCGAGCAGGGTGCCGCCGAGGGAGCCGACCCCCGCGTACAGGAACGAGTTGGCCGTCCAGCGCAGGAAGATACCGTTCTCGTAGGTGAACAGCTGATGCAGGTTGTCCCAGAGGTGCCAGCCGGAGAACCACAGGCCGTTCGACTGGTAGAGCCCCGTGCGGTCCTTGGTGGCGGCGACGACCAGCCACCACACCGGGAACAGGCTGTAGACACTGGCCAGGATCAGCCCGACCAGGAGGAAGCGCTGGCCGCCGCGACCGCGCGCGGCCGGATCCGGGCCGGTCAGCCGCCGCAGAGCACGCGGTTGCTGCTTGATGCCGTCGTCGGTCATCAGCATCAGTCCACCTCCTTCGAGGTCAGCCGGTAGAACGTGAAGGAGGCGACGCCGAGGATCAGGGCGAGCAGCACCGACAGGGCGGCGGCGTAGTGGTAGTTGCCGGCGTTGAACGCCTGGTTGTAGATGATCATGATCGGGGTGAAGCTGTCGCTGACGGTCTGCGGGGTGACGTTCCGGAACAGCGCGGGCTCGTTGAAGATCTGCAGCATCTGGATGACCGACAGCATCCCGGTCAGCACCAACGCGCCCCGCACATACGGGATCTTGATGCTCAGCGCGATCCGCTGCTCGGAGGCACCGTCCAGACGCGCCGCCTCGAACAGCTCCCGGGGCACGCCCTGGAGCGCCGCGTAGATGATCACCATGTTGTAGCCGATGCCGTGCCAGGTCAGCAGGTTGCCGATGGACGGCCACACCATCGACGGGGCGAAGAAGTTCCAGTCGAACCCGAACACCTCGCCCAGCGGCGTCAGCGGACCGACGTCGGGGCTGTAGAGGTTGATCCACACGAGTGCGGCGACCACTCCGGGGATCATGTACGGCACCAGCAGCAGGATCCGGAACCGGCTCGCAAGCCGCGCGTGGACGGCGTCCAGGAGCAGCGCCAGCACCAGGCTGACCAGCAGCATCATCGGGATCTGCACGACGGCGAACAGCACCACCCGCCCGACCGAACCCATGAACGCCGAGTCGGTCAGGCCCTGTCGGTAGTTGTCGAGGCCGGAGAACTTCTCCGTGGAACCGCCGAGACCGAGCCCGGACTGCTGGACCCGGAACAGCGACTGGTAGACGGCGTAGCCGATCGGCAGCAGATACAGGAAGACGAAGCCGAGCTGGAAGGGCACCGTGAAGGCGGCACCCTTCCAGCGCAGGGAGCGAATCATCGTGTACTGCCTCAGCCCTTGACGCTGATGCCGCGGGACTTCAGGTCCTTGACCGTCCACTCTTGCATGTGCGCCAGGAGGTCGGTGACCTTCTCCTCCTTGTTGACGACCTTCGCCCAGCCGCTCTGCATCTCGGTGAACATCGCGGTCCAGTCCGGGCCGTAGACCCAGTCGGTGGTCACCGTGCCCAGGCTGTCGGTGACGACCTTCTTGGCCGGCTCGTAGTTCTTGCCGAGCAGTTTCTCGGAGATCGCGTCACCCACGTACGTGTCGCTGTTCTTCAGCGCCGGCATCACGCCGTTGCCGGTGGTCGGGCTCGCCATCGTCTTGACCGCGCCGGTGTCGGTGGACATCCACAGCGCCGCCTCGGCGGCCTGCTCCTGGTGCGCGCAGCCCTTGGTCACCAGGGTCACGCTGCCGGTGAGGTTGGTGCCTGCCGGAGTCTTGGCCGCCTCCCCGGTGAACGCCGGCCAGGGCGCGAGGGCCCACTTGCCGAAGGACTTGGTGAAGTTCTGCACCATGCCGGCCATCTGCCAGGTCGATATCTGCCGGGTCGCCGTGCCGCCGTTGTCGTAGTTGCGCTGCACGGCCGCGTAGTCCGCGAAGGACAGCTTGGAGTTGAGGTCGTTGTCGATGATCTCCTGGATCACCTTCGCGGCCTTCAGGGTGCCCTCGTCCTGGAAGTCCACCTTCCAGGAGTTGCCGTCGATCGCGTACCAGTGCGCCCCGGCCTGCATCGCGAGCACCTCCAGGGTGCTCGGGTCCTCACCCGCGAAGTTGGTGATCTTCACTCCGTGCTTCTTCAGCTCCTTGCCCGCGGCCACGAACTCGTCCCAGGTCGTCGGTGCCTTGATGCCGTACTTCTGGAAGATGTCGGTGCGGTAGATCGTGAAGTTCGGCGCGGAGCTGGTCGGCACCCCGTACGTCTTGCCCTGCACCTGCGCGCTCGCCCAGGAACCGGCGTTGAACTTGTCCTTGTCGGCGTCGACGTACTGGCTGATGTCGGCGAGCGCGCCCTGTGAGACCCAGCTCGTGACGTACTCGGCCGTGTTCTGCACCAGACAGGGAGCGTTGCCGGCCTTCACCGCGTTGGTCAGCTGCTTCTGCATGGTCAGCTGGTCGGTGACCTTCGTGTACTTCAGCTGGACGTCCTTGTGGGAGGCGTTGAACGCCTTGACGACGGCCTCCTGGCCGTTGGCCCAGCCCCAGAAGGGGAGGGTGACCGGGCCGGAGGAGTCGGAGCCCCCCGAGCCCGATCCTCCGCCGCACGCGGAGAGCAGACCTGTCAGCGCGAGTCCCGCTACGGCGGTGCGGGCGAACCTTCTCCGGCGGCTGGTGAAGTTCATCTGACCGTGTTCCTTCGGGAAGTAGGGCTCAGGGGAGGGGAGGGGGTGACGGCTCTGTGCCGGCCGGGAACGGCGGCCGGAAAATCCATCGGCTCGCGGTTGCGGGGGTTCGGCCAGGCGGAAGCTGTAGTAAGCGGTTGCTGGGACGGTAGGCCGACGGTCCTGCTCATAGCAAGAGGTGCGCGGCAACTTTGTTACGTCGGTTTGTCCGTGGGGTGAGCGGCGGAGACACGTCGCCGGTTCCCGCGTTCGGGAGGATCTCCCAGGTCAGGGGTGTGACCTCGGAATCGGCAACGTGGGGCCGGATGGCGCCGAGGGTCTCCGGGCCATCGTCAAAAACTTCGGGAAAACGTTTACGAAACGATCTGCATGGAGCTCGCCAGGTCACCCACGCGGGGCGGGCGGCCGGACGGAGTCCCGCACGACGACATGGGTGCCCAGCACCAGATGGTCCCCGTCGATGCCCTTGCGGCGGCCCCCGCCGCCCTCGCGCCGGTCGGCGACGGCACGCAGGGCCACCCGGCCCATCTCCTCGTACGGCACGTGCACGGTGGTGAGTTGGGGGGTCAGCTGGGAGGCCAGCGGGATGTCGTCGTAGCCGACGATCGAGACGTCCTCGGGCACCCGCAGGCCCGCCGCGCGCAGCGCCTGGGCCGCGCCCGCGGCGACCACGTCGGTGCCGGCCAGTACCGCCGTGAAGTCCAGGCCCTCACGCAGGCTCTCCTCGACCGCCTGGTATCCGTGCTCGTCGTCGTAGGGGCCGTGCCGCACCATGTCCGGCTCGAAGGGCACACCGTATGCCTCGAAGGCCCGCCGGGCGCCTCTCAAACGGCCCTGCGCGGTGGTGAGTTCGGCGTGACCGGGCAGGACCAGGACCTTGCGGTGGCCGGCCGACAGGAGATGGCTGGCCATCGCGTAGGCGCCGCCCTCGTTGTCGTAGTCGACCGTGGTCGCGGGCACGTCGCCCTCCAGGGGCGGTCGTCCTACCAGCACCAGGTGTGAGCCGGCCGCGTCCAGTGAGCGGGCGAAGCGGGCCATGCGCAACTGGTACTCGTCGTAGTCGTAGGCGCCGCCGAGCAGGACCACCGCGGCCACGCCCTGCTGGCGCATCAGGTTCACCAGCGCGAGTTCCCGTTCGGGGTCGTCGCCGGTGGTGCCTACCAGGGAGAGCCAGCCGCGCAGGGTGGCTGCGCTCTCGACGCCCTTGGCGACATGGGCGAACGCGGCGCCGGTGATGTTGTTGATGAGGATGGCGACGGTCGGTGTACCGCCGCCGGCGAGGGAGCGGGCGTGCGCGTTGGTGACGTAGTCCAGGTCGCCGACCACCTTCATCACCCGGCGGCGCAGGTCCTCCGAGACGGGGTAGTTGCCCGACAGGACGCGCGACACGCTCGCGACCGAGACGCCCGCCTGTTCGGCGACATCGCGGATGGTGGCCCGTCCGGCGTCGCCGGACGCCCTGCGCTGACTCACCGTTGCGGCTCCTTCACCGTTGCGGCCGACTCGCCGGGGGGGCGGGAGTGCCGGGTGGACCGGGTGGACAGGCAGTGCGGGGAACCTCTTGGACCCTGCCGGAGGCTGCGGGGCGTCCGCTGGTCCACGCCGGTACTGAAACCGTATCCCATTGTTTCCGGTTGTTTCCCCCGGGTGCGCGGGCCGGTCGGCACCGCCCTCACGCGACCCGCGCCAGGTCGGCGTGGCGTACCTCGTGGGCCGGTGGCAGGCCCGCGACCAGGCGTTCCAGTTCCTCGACGACGATGCGGCCGAGGCGCTCCAGTTCGTTGCCGAGCGAGCCGGCGATGTGCGGGGTGAGGAAGACGTTGGGCAGTCGGTAGAGCGGGGAGTTGGCGGGCAGCGGCTCGGGTTCGGTGACGTCGAGGATCGCGTGCAGCCGGCCGGAGACCAGCTCCCCGGTGAGGGCGTCGGGGTCGATCAGGGCGCCCCGGGAGGTGTTCACGAGGACGCCGCCGTCCCGGATGAGGGCCAGCCGCCCGGCGTCGAGCATGCGGTAGGTCTCGGGGATGTCCGGGGCGTGCAGACTCACGATGTCGCTCTGCGCGAGCAGGTCCTCCAGCGGCAGGAGTTCGGCGCCCAGGGCGGCGGCCTCGGCGGGGCTGACGTAGGGGTCGTGCAGCAGGACCGAGAAGTCGAAGGGCCGCAGCAGCTCCAGGAGCCTGCGGCCCACCCGGGAGGCGCCGATGACGCCGATCCGGCGGCCGACGTTGCCGATGGCCGCCGTCTCGGAGGGCCGCGGGTAGGTGTGGTCGGCGCGGAAGCGCTCCCGGTGGGTGAAGGTGTCCTTCCCGGCGAGCAGGATCATCGCGAGGGTGTACTCGGCGACCGGCAGGGCGTTGCCGGTGACCGCGCTGGAGACGGTGATGCCGCGCGCCCACAGGGCCTCGCCGACCAGCGAGCGGACCGAGCCGGCGGCGTGCAGGACGGTGCGAAGGCGGGGCGCCGTGGCGAGGACGCCGGTGTCCAGGCGGGGACAGCCCCAGCCGGTGATCAGCACCTCGGCGTCGGCCAGGGCGTCGGCCGCGGCGGGATCGGCGAAGTCCCGCACGACGAGCGCGGGATCGAGTGCGGCCGCCTTGGTCAACCGGGTCATGAGGGGCGGGGGGAACAGCAGGGGGAGGTGCACCGGATCCATCGCGAACACGGCCCTGGGGGGCTGAGGGCTGGGCATGTCTCTCCTGACGCACGGGGTGGAAACATTTTCTGAAAGCGCCTTCTACCGTAGATCTGGCGGAGACGGGCGGTCAATCGGCAGGATGGGCGGGGGAGTCGGTCGGGGTCTGGTCCGGCTGGCGGCCGTCCAGGGTCCGGATGTCGCGAAATCGCTGACGGGGGATCCGTGGGTGCCCCGGAGCGCTTGGTGGCGTCGGACCGGCAAGCGGTTCGACAACCGGTCGACAACCGGTCGACAACCGCTCGGCAACCGGTTCCCGTAATGGTTTCACCCGGGACCACTGTCTCGGTCACCGTTGCCTTCGCAGATCAGAGCGCGGGTCACCGGCTCAGCTCCACCATTCGGCCAGACGTCGAGGTTACACAGTCTTTTCGAAAGTTCGTCAAGGCTCTTGACGCGGTTTCCGGACAGGAAGAAGCTCTGCCCCACTGCCTGACAACCGGTTGTCCGCCGCAGCGCGGTGCCGGTTCGATCTCGGGTCGACATGATCTCGGGTCGACATGTCGAACAAGGAAGTGAGAGGTGGTGCGTTCATGCGCCCTCGTGTCGGTGCTTCGATGGGCCGCCGCCGATTCCTCGCCCTGTCGGCGGGAGGTGCCGCGGCCGGTGCGTCAGCGCTGAGCGGCTGCGCCCTGCAGGTGGCCGGCGCCGCGACCGGCGGCGGGGAGAGCATCACGGTGATGGCCAAGCTCGACGACATCGCCCCGGAGCTG
The DNA here is from genome assembly GCF_042872365.1 of Streptomyces sp. NPDC005263. Classification (NCBI taxonomy): domain Bacteria; kingdom Bacillati; phylum Actinomycetota; class Actinomycetes; order Kitasatosporales; family Streptomycetaceae; genus Streptomyces; species Streptomyces sp. NPDC005263. The sequence goes on from NZ_JBIAKJ010000006.1 coordinate 528,606, forward strand.
ATCCAGCAGGCCCAGCAGGAACTCGGCATCAGGATCACCGTGGTGCAGGACGACATCACCCGCCTGATCGCGATGCTCACCAGCGGCAACCCGCCGGACCTGGTGCGCGGTGTCGGCGCCCTGGACGCGCCGTTCTACGCGGCCAGGGGTGTCGCCGAGGACCTGGACCCGTACTTCGCCAAGTCCACCGTTCTCCGGGTCGAGGACCTCGACCCGGTCAACGACCTGTGGCGGTACGACGGCGCCGCCCAGGGCAAGGGCCCCCGCTACGGCATGGCGAAGGACTTCTCCCAGGACGCCATGTACTGGTACAACACCGCGCAGTTCGACCGGGCGGGCGTGGACTACCCCGCCGAGACCGATCCGATCACCTACGAGGAATGGCTGGAGAAGGCCGGGCGACTGGTCGAGCGGAAGAACGGCCAGACCACCGTCTACGGCGGCAGCTACAACGGCGTGAACATCGTCATCCTGCTGACCAACCTGGTCGCCGCCGCCGGCGGAAACATCTTCTCCGAGGACTTCACCCGGGTCGACTTCACCACCCCCGAGGCCCGCAGGGCCCTGACCTGGTACGTGGACTACGCCAAGGCCAGAGTTGGGCCGAGCCTCATCCAGCCCAACCCGGATTCCTGGGACGGGCCCACCTACGTCGCGAACCGGATGGCCATGTCGGGCAGCGGCTACTGGCTGGGCGGCATGATCAACGCCGAGCCCAAGATCGCGGAGGTGTCCCGTCTCGCTCCCGCTCCCGTCTTCGAGGGCGGCCCGCGGCTCAGTCCCTGCCAGGCGGGCACGGGCATGTGGATGCCGAAGAAGGCACGGAACAAGGACGCCGCCTGGCGGGTCTTCGAGTGGTTCTTCGGCGAGGGACCGGCCAAGGCCCGCGCGGCGGGCGGCTGGGGGATCCCGACGCTGAAGTCGCTGCGCCCGCTGATGCCGCAGAAGGAGGAGTACCAAAAACGCGTCTTTCGGGTGCAGGAGGCCGAGTTGAAGCACTTCTCGGTGACCCCGTTCACTCCCTACGCCAAGTGGGACGCGCTCGAAGCCCTCCTCAACCAGGTCATGCCGGCCGCGATGAACGGCCGGATCTCCGTCGACACCCTCGCGGGACGCCTCAACTCGTCGGTCAACGAACAGCTGAAGCGCGGTAAGGAGCAGGTGGGATGACGGTCAGTCAGATCTCGGAGAGCGTGCGGCGGCCCCGGCCCGCCACCCGCACCGGTGCGGTCCGCTCCCCAGGGCTGCCCCGGACCTCCATGACCGCCCGCCGGCACCGGGCGTTCTATCTGTTCACCTCGCCCTGGATCGTCGGTTTCCTGCTGCTGACCGTCGGACCGATGGCGTACGCGCTATGGCTGAGCTTCACCACCTTCGACGGGATCTCCCCGCACTGGAGCTACGTCGGGTTCGACAACTACCGTGAACTGCTGTCCGACCCGGTGACCTGGGACTCGCTGAGCCGGGCCGGCGTGTTCGCCCTCACCTCGGTACCGCTGTCGATCGTCGCCGGACTCGGCCTCGCGGTCCTGGTCAACCGCCCGATCAGGGCCCGCGGGCTGTGGCGCACCCTGCTCTATCTGCCGGCCGTGGTGCCGCCGGTCGGCGCGGGCCTCGTCTTCAAGACGCTCTTCAACCGAGACTCCGGTGCCGCCAACGGCGTCCTCAACCTCTTCGGCATCGACGCCGTCGCCTGGCTGGACGACCCCTACGCCCGCTACGTGATCCTGATGGCGGTGCTGTGGGGTGCCGGAAACGTCATGATCATCTCCCTGGCCGGGCTCCAGGACGTGCCCCGCGAGCTGCACGAGGCGGCCCGGATCGACGGTGCGAGCGCCTGGCGGACCTTCCGCAGCATCACCGTGCCACTGCTGTCGCCGGTGCTGCTGTTCCAGGCCGTGACCGGAATGATCGCCTCGGTGCAGACGATCATGCCGCTGCTGATCGCGCCCAACCCCACCCCGGCCGGCGTCACCGCGATCCCGCAGACCAACTACATGTACATGATGCACGTGTTCGCGGAGTACTTCGCGCTCGGCCGCTACGGCTACGCCTCCGCGCTCCTGTGGGTGCTCTTCGTCCTGATCCTCATCGTGACCGGTCTGATCTTCAGGCTCACCTCCGGTGTGGTGTTCTACAACGTCGACCCGGAGGCGAAGAAGTGACCGCCACGACCGCCACCGCCACCGTGCCCCCCGAGCACCTCGCCCCCGCCTTCCGGGTGCGGGTGCGCGCGTCCCGCCTCGTCCTCTACACCGTGCTTGTCGCGGTCACCGGTCTGCTGGTCGGCCCCTTCGGCTGGCTGGTCATCACGGGCCTGAAGACCACACCCGAACTCGCCGCCTCCCCGGTGCACTGGCTGCCCGACAGGATCCAGTGGCACAACTTCGCCGACGCCTTCACCGACATCGACTTCCTCGGATACGCCCGCAACTCCCTCATCATCGCGCTGATCTACGCCACCCTCGTCACCCTCAGCTCCGCCTGGGTCGGCTTCGGCTTCGCCCGACTGGACGCCCCCGGCAAGAAGGTGCTGTTCGGCGTCCTGCTCGGCTCGATGATGCTGCCGCAGATGATCACTCTCTTCCCGACGTACCTCATCTTCGCCAAGGTCGGCATGGTCGACACCTACTGGCCCTGGGTGCTGTGGGGGCTGTCGGCGGCCCCGTATCTGGTCTTCCTGTTCCGGCAGTTCTTCGCCGGGCTGCCCCGGGAGCTGGAGGAGGCCGCGATCGTCGACGGCTGCGGCTACGGCGGGATCTTCTGGCGGATCTTCCTGCCGCAGTCCTGGCCGGTGCTGGCCGCGAGCTTCGTGATCGCCTTCACCTGGACCTGGGGCGACTTCATCGCGCCCATGCTGCTGCTGTCCAGCGACCGTACGACGCTCTCGGTCGCCATCATGACCTCCTACGTGACGGACGGCGGGCTGCCCGTCAACAACCTGGCGGCCGCCGGGTCCGTGATGTACGTCGTCCCGATCCTGCTGATCTTCCTGATCGCCCAGCGCGGTTTCGTCGCGGGGATGTCCACGACCGGACTCAAGTAGTCCCTTCTACCGACCTGTTGCAAGGAGTCACGTATGACCACGCCCCTGTCCCGCCGTACCGCCCTCCAGGCGGCGGGCGCCACCGTGCTCGCCGCCGGCCTCACCGGCCTGACGGCCTCTACGGCCCGCGCCGACGAGGCGGGCGCCCCCGCCGCGCCGAAGCTGGTGACGTACCCGCGACCGGCGGACATGCCCACGAACACCAGCTTCAAGGTGAGGGTGCGCACCGCCCCCGACGGGGACTGGCAGACCCTGGACCTCTGGCGGCCCCAGCTGGAGGAGATCAACCCCACGACCGGGTCCGGCAAGGTCTACAACTCCTCGCTGGTGTACTTCGACTTCCAGGGCTCCGTCGAGATCGAGGTGACCTACGTCAAGGGCGGCACCACCAAGGCCCGGGTGCGGCCGGACGCCCTGGGCATCAAGCCCGAACTCCTCGGCGACACCCTGCGCTTCACCCTCGACGAGCCGCGTGACGTGGTCGTGCAGATCAACGACGAGATCTTCGACTGCCTGCACGTCATCACCAACCACATCGACCCGAACCCGCCGTCCGCCGACGACCCGGACGTCCTCTACTTCGGCCCCGGCACCCACACCGTCACCGGGAACGTCCTCACCGTCCCCAGCGGCAAGACCGTGTACCTGGCGGGCGGCGCGGTCCTGAAGGCCCAGGTGTTCTTCAAGAACGTGGAGAAGGCCGCCCTCACCGGCCACGGCATGCTCACCGCAGGCCCCGGCGGGATCCTCTGCGAGGGCAGCAAGAACATCCGCGTCGAGGACGTCATCATCATGAACCCGAACGGCTACGCGGGCACCTTCGGCATGAGCGAGAACGTCCACGTCAAGAAGGCACGGTCGTTCAGCTCCAAGGGCAACGGCGACGGCTTCGACGTCTTCTCCTCGACCGGGATCGTCTTCGACGGCTGCTTCATGCGCAACTCCGACGACTGCTTCGCGATCTACTGCCACCGCTGGGACTACTACGGCGACACCCGCGACATCACCATCCAGAACTGCACTCTGTGGGCCGACGTCGCGCACCCGATCAACGTCGGCACACACGGCAACACCGACGCCCCCGAGACGCTCGAGAACCTGGTCATCAAGAACATCGACGTCCTCGACCACCGTGAGCCCCAGATGAACTACCAGGGCTGCATCGCCCTCAACCCCGGCGACTCCAACCTCATCAAGAACGTCCGCATCGAGGACGTCCGCATCGAGGACTTCCGCTGGGGCCAGGTCATCTACATGAAGGTGATGTTCAACCCGAAGTACAACACCTCGGTGGGCCGCGGCATCGAGGACGTCTACGTCAAGAACCTCAGCTACACCGGCACCCACGCCAACCCGTCGCTGTTCCTCGGCTACGACGCGGACCACGCCATCACCGACGTCACCTTCGAGAACCTGGTGATCAACGGCGTGGTCGTCGCGGACTCGATGAAGAAGCCGAGCTGGTACTACACCACCGACGCCGTCCAGTGGTTCTCCAACGAGCACGTGACGAACCTGAGGTTCCTCACCACCGCCGAGGCCGAGGCGGCCGCCGCGTCATGATCACCCCAGCTCCGAGCCGCCGCGGCTTCCTCGGCGGCACGGCGGCCCTCCTGCTGGTGGCGGGCGCGAGCGGACTGCTCGCGCCCGGCACCGCCCGGGCCGCCGCCGCACAGCACACCGGCTCCCGCACCTTCACCCACCCCGGCCTGCTGCACAGCGCCGCCGACCTCGCCCGGATGAAGGCCGCGGTCGCCGCGAAGGAATCCCCGGTGTACGACGGCTACCTGGCGCTCGCGGCGCACGCGCGCTCCCAGCCGACGTACGCGATCCAGAACACCGGGCAGATCACCTCCTGGGGCCGTGGTCCCAGCAACTTCCAGAACCAGGCGGTCGCCGACTCGGCCGCCGCCTACCAGAACGCCCTGATGTGGTGCGCCAACGGAAACCGGGCCCACGCCGACAAGGCCCGCGACATCCTCAACGCCTGGTCCGCCTCGCTGACCAAGGTCACCGGCGCGGACGGCCCGCTCGGCGCCGGACTGCAGGCGTTCAAGTTCGTCAACGCGGCCGAACTGCTGCGGCACAGCGACTACGACGGGTGGACGGACGAGGACATCGCCCGCTGCGAGGCGTCCTTCCTGGACGTCTGGTACCCGGCCGTGTCCGGCTACATGCTGTACGCCAACGGCAACTGGGACCTGACGGCACTTCAGACCATCCTCGCCATCGGCGTGTTCTGCGAGCAGCCCACCCTCTTCGAGGACGCCCTGCGCTTCGCCGCCGCCGGAGCCGGCAACGGCAGCGTCGCCCACCGCATCGTCACCGACGCGGGCCAGGGACAGGAGAGCGGCCGCGACCAGGGCCACGAGCAGCTCGCGGTCGGCCTGACCGGCGACATCGCCCAGGTCGCCTGGAACCAGGGCGTCGACCTGTGGGGGTACGACAGCCAGCGGATCCTCGCGAACTTCGAGTACGCCGCCCGCTACAACCTCGGCGGCGACGTCCCCTTCGTCCCCGACCTCGACCGCACCGGCAAGTACATCAAGACGACCGTCTCGGCCACCGGACGTGGCACCCTGCCCCCGATCTACGAGATGGCGTACGCCCACTACGCCGGCGTACGCGGCCTCGACACCCCGTACACGAAGGCGGCCGTCTTCCGCGGCACCGGCGGGGCCCGCCTCGTCGAGGGCAGCAACGACGACCTGCCCAGCTGGGGCACCTTCACCTACGCCGGCACCCAGGCGCCCGCGCCGACCGTGCCCACGCCGCCGAGCGGAGTCACCGCGACCGGCGACGGCACGTCCGTCACCGTGGCCTGGCTCCCCTCCGCCTGGGCGAGCACCTACACCGTCCGCCGGGCCACCCGCCCCGAGGGACCGTACGAGCAGCTCGCCACCGGCCTCGACACACCCACGTACACGGACCGCCGAGCGGGCGCCGGGCAGACGTACCACTACACGGTGAACGCCGTGAACTCCCAAGGCAGCAGCGGCGATTCTCCCCCCGCCGCCGCGACCGCCGGGCTCCCGGGGCCCTGGTCCACCCGCGACCTCGGGGACGTACGGATCCCCGGATCCGCGGTCTTCGACGGTGAGCGGTTCGTGCTGGAGGCGTCCGGCACCGCCGACACCTACCGCGTCGCCCAGCTGCCGCTGCGCGGCGACGGCACGGTCACCGCGCGGATCGTGTGGCCGCTCAGCTCGCAGTACTCCAAGATCGGCGTCACCGTCCGCGCCTCCCTCGACGCGGACGCCGCGCACGCCGCCATGCTCGTCCAGGGGCTGCCGCTGCACACCTGGAGCGGGGTGTGGTCGGTACGGCCCGCCCCCGGAGCGGAGATCTCCGGCACCGGCAGCACCCCCGTACCGCCCACCCAGCAACAGGCCATCACCACCTCCGCCGCCTTCCCGATCTCCAGCCTGGGCGCACTGCCCGCGTCGGCGACCCCGATCGAGGCGCCGTACGTGGAGGGCGCGGGCGACGGCTACCGGCTGCGCGCGCCCTACTGGGTACGGGTGACCCGCAAGGGCCGCCGCTGTACCGGCGCCATCTCCCCGGACGGCATCCGCTGGACCGAGGTCGGCACCAGCGAGGTCGAGTTGGGGAGCACCGCGTACGCCGGTCTGGTCCTCACCTCATGCCTCGGCGTCGACCAGGAGTACGCCGACACCGGCACCGGTGCCTTCGACAACGTCAGCGTGACATCGGCGTCCGGCGAGGTCTGGTCGGTGGCGAAACCCACCCGCACGGCCGGCGACCTGACGGCGAGCGGCGGGGCCGACGCCGTCGAGCTGACCTGGACCGACCCCGACCTCTGCGCCCGCTACCAGGTGCTGCGCGCCACCGACGCCCACGGCCCCTACCGGACCCTGGCGACCGGCGTCGGCCCGGTCGGGTTCGGCACCCGCATCCGGTACGCGGACGCCACCGGCACCCCCGGGACGACGTACTACTACGCCGTCGCGAAGACCAACACCGCCGGACGCGGCCCGCGCTCGGAACCCGCGACGGCCGTCATGCCCGCACCGTCTTTGCCCCAACTCACCTCCGCCGGCACGGCGTTCGCCAACCAGGGCGTCCCGTTCCGGCAGTTGCTGCGGGCCACCCACGAGCCGATCCGGTTCGCCGCGAGCGGCCTGCCCGACGGGCTGCGCGTCGACACCCGCACCGGCCTGATCTCCGGAACACCCACCACGAGCGGCGAGTTCACCGTCACGACCGGCACCGGCAACGCGGCCGGCGACACCACCGGCACCCTCACCCTCACGGTCGGCACACCGCCGCCCGCCCCCTGGTCGTACTCGGACCTCGGCGACGTCGTCCTCGACGACCGGGACTACGGGACGCTCGGGGTGGTCGCCGTCCGCACCCCGGGCAGCACCGCCCACCAGGACGGAACGTTCGTGGTCCGGGGCGCCGGAAGCGACCTCACCGTCAACAACCAGGGAATGACCGGGCAGTTCGTCCGCCGGCCCGTCACCGGCGACTGCACGGTCACCGCACGGCTGGTCTCCCGCACCGGGGCCACCGCCGACCGGGTGGGGCTGCTGATGACCAAGTCACTGTCACCCTTCGACCAGGCGGCCGGAGTGATCGTCACCGGCGGGACGACCGCGCAGCTCATGCTGCGGCCCACCGTGGCGGGCGCCTCCGCCTTCTCCGGCACCGCGACCGTGGCCCTGCCGCTGCTGCTCCGGCTGAAGCGCACCGGGACCACCTTCGCCGCGGCCGTCTCATCGGACGACGGCGCCACCTGGACCTCCCTCGCCGCGGGCTCGGTCCCCCTGTTCGGTGACGCCCCCTATCACGTGGGCCTGGTGGTCTGCTCCCGCGACCAAACGGCCCTGAGCACCTCGGAGTTCGACGAGGTGAGCATCACCCCGACCTGATCCCCCACGGATTGGACGCACACGATGAGCCGCACTTCCCCCCACGAGCACCTCCCGCACACCCGGATGAGCCGCCGCGGTCTGCTGAAGACCGCCGGTGGCCTCACCGCCGCCGTCGCCCTGGGTGCCGCGTCCGCCACCACGGCGGACGCGGCACCGGCGACCTGGACCCACCCCGGCATGCTGCACAACGGGGGCGACATCAACCGGGCGAAGGTCAGGGTCGCCGCGGGCGACGACCCCTGGCTGTCCGGCTGGAACAAGCTGACCGCCAACCCCCACTCCCAGTCCACCTGGACACCCCGGGCCACCGCGACGATCATCCGCGGCGGCACCGGGGAGAACTACACCCTCCTCTACAACGACATCGCCGCCGCCTACCAGAACGCCCTGCGCTGGCAGGTCGGCGGCACCGAGGCGAACGCGCAGTGCGCCGCGAACATCCTCAACGCCTGGTCCTCGACCCTGACGACCGTCACCGGCAACGCCGACCGGTTCCTCGCCGCCGGCATCTACGGCTGGCAGTTCGCCAACGCCGCCGAACTCATGCGGGGCTACAGCGGCTTCGACCTCGCCCGCTTCCAGGACATGATGGCCAGGGTCTTCTACCCCCTCAACAACCAGTTCCTCACCGGCCACAACGACGCCTGCATCACCAACTACTGGGCGAACTGGGACCTGTGCAACATGGCCTCGGTCCTCGCCATCGGCATCCTCAACGAGGACTCCGCCAAGTACGACCAGGCCGTCACCTACTTCAAGTCCGGCGCGGGCAACGGCTCCATCCAGCACGCGGTGCCGTTCCTCTACGGCAACGTCGACGGTTACGACCTCGGCCAGTGGCAGGAGTCCGGCCGCGACCAGGGCCACACCATGATGGGCATGGGCCAGATGGGCGCGATCTGCGAGATGGCCTGGAACCAGGGCGACGACCTGTACTCCTACGACAGCCGGAGGTTCATGAAGGCCGCCCAGTACGTCGCCAAGTACAACCTGGGCAACGACGTGCCCTTCACCACCTACACCTGGGGCACCGGACAGAGCTGCGCCCAGTCGTCCCAGACGGTGATCTCCGCCGACTCGCGCGGCCAGGCCCGCCCGGTGTGGGCGATGCTCCACTACCACTACAACCGGCGCATCGGCCTGGACGACAAGTACATCTCCCAGATGTGCTTCTCCGTCGCCCCGGAGGGCGGCGGCGGGGACTACGGCTCCACCAGCGGCGGCTACGACCAGCTCGGATTCGGCACCCTGATGTACGCGAAGTAGCCGTCACGGAGGGTACGCGACCGCGCACGTCGTGTACCCTCCGTGAGTCATATCCCTCGAACAGCCGCACGACCTCCCTCGCGGGCCGGAATACCTGGGACACCTGTGGTGCTCTGATGTTCACGGTGCAGAAGTGCGGCACGGGAGGCTGGTGGGCGAATGACGGCAGCGGACCAGACGGACCCAGTGGTCAGGACGCCGTACGGCGCGGTGCGCGGCCGGTACGAGAGCGGCGTCGCGGTGTTCCGGGGCATCCCGTACGCGGCCCCGCCCTTCGGCCCCCGGCGGTTCCGGCCGCCGGAGGAGCCCGAGCCCTGGGACGGCGTGCGCGACGCGGGCGCCTTCGGGCCGACGGCACCGAAACCGCCGTACTCGGACGCCTTCGCGCAGTACCTGTCCGACCCGGTGGTGCCGGGCGACGACTGCCTCAACCTGAACGTGTGGACACCCGAGCCGGGCCCCGGAGCCCGGCTCCCGGTGCTGGTGTGGCTGCACGGCGGCGCCCTGACCCGGGGCTCGTCGGCCGTCCCCGTGTACGACGGGCACTCCTTCGCCCGTGACGGTGTCGTCCTCGTGTCGGTCAACTACCGGCTCGGCGTGGAGGGCTACGGCCTCTTCCCGGACGTCCCCGCCAACCCCGGCCTGCGCGACCAGCTCGCCGCGCTGCGCTGGGTGCGCGCGTCGATCGCGGCCTTCGGCGGCGACCCCGACCGGGTCACCCTGGCCGGTCAGTCCGCCGGGGCGATCAGCGCCGGCGCCCTGCTCGCGGCACCGCAGGCCGGCGGCCTGTTCCGGCGGGCCGTCCTGCAGAGCGGGCCGCCCGAGGTGAGCGACCGGGACAAGGTACGGCGGATGGTGCGCCGCATGGCGACCAGACTGCGGGTCCCCGCCACCGCCGCCGCCTTCGCCGAGGTGGACCGCGAGCTGCTGCTGCGCACCCAGGCCGAGGTCGGCAGGCTCAGCAGTCCGGTGGTCGGCGGCCCCGCCTTCGGGATCGTCGTCGACGGCGACCTCGTGCCGCGCGATCCCCTCGCCGCCCTCGTCGAGGGGGACGTGGCGCGGGACGTCGACCTGATGGTGGGCTGGACCCGCGAGGAGTACCGGCTGTGGCTGGTCCCGGGCGGGCTCCTGGAGCGCGTGGACAGGCTCGGCGCGGTCGCGCTGGGCGGCGCCATGGCCCGCTGTCACTGCGGTCCCGAGGTGCCTCGCGGCTACCGGGGACTGCACCCGCAGGCCCGTCCCGCCGAGATCGTCGGCCAGATGGTCACCGACCATCTGCTGCGCCTTCCGCTGCACCGCCTGGCCGACGCCCGCCCCGACCACACGTACGTCTACGAGTTCGCCTGGCCCTCCCTGCTGCCCGGCCTCGGCTCCTGCCACGCCCTGGAGCTGGGCTTCGTCTTCGACACCGGGGAGACCCCCGAGTCCGCCAAGCTCGCCGGCTCCGGTGCCCCGCGCGACCTGGCCGACGCCATGCACGGGGCGTGGGTGCGCTTCGCCACGGACGGCGACCCGGGCTGGCAGCCCTGGGACGACTCCCACCCGGTCCATGTCTTCGGCGACGGCGAGCCGCACACGGCCCACGGCCCACGTGACCGGGAGCTCGCGGTGTGGACGGCGGACGCGCGGACCCGGGCGGCGGCGGCCTCGTCGACGGGGCCGATGGCGGACGCGAGCGCGGTCCCGGCGACCGGCCCGGCGGCGGATCCGCTCCTTGACGCGGTGCTGGACACCGCGGTGGCCCCGGCGGTGGACCCGGAGGTGGCGTCCGGCGGGCAGGGTCTGTCGGCGCGGCTCGCCCCGGTGCGGGCGATGGCCGCCCGGAGCACGGCCGCCGCACGGAGCGCCGAGCTGCGGTCGGCGGTACGGCGACTGCGACTGCCCGGGTCGGTACGCCGCTCGTCGACGCCCCAGGACTGACGTTCCGGGGCTGCGCAACCGTTCAGGAACCGGTTGCCGCCACCGAGTCCCGTACCACCACGTGCGTACCCAGGAGCAGATGTTCGTCGGGGGTCTCGGCGGTGCGGCCCAGCGCGGTGCGGACGGCGAGGCGGCCCAGTTCCTCGTAGGGGACGTGGACCGTGGTCAGCGCCGGGTGCAGGTCCCGGGCGAACGGGATGTCGTCGTAGCCGGCCAGCGAGATGTCGCCCGGCACGGTCAGGCCCGCCTCGTGCAGCGCGGTCAGCGCGCCGGCCGCGACCATGTCGGTGGCGGCGACCACGGCCGTGAAGTCCGGCCCGTCCTTCAGGGCCCGGCGCATCAGACGGTGTCCCGCGTCACGGGTGAAGTCGCCGTGCAGCAGCAGCGCCGGGTCGGGTTCCAGGCCGCGGGCGCGGTGGGCGGCCAGATAGCCGCGCTCGCGCCCCTGCGCGGTGGTGTGGTCGGGCTTGCCGCCGAGGAACAGCACCCGCCGGTGGCCCTGAGCGAGGACATGCGCGACCAGGGCGAAGGCGCCGCCCTCGTTGTCGTACTCGATGACCGTGACCGGCGCCCCGGAGCCCAGCGGCCCGCGGCCGCACAGCACCAGGCGTGAGCCCGCCGAGGCCAGCGAGTCGGCCATCCGGCGGGTGCGCTCGCGGTACTCGGCGGTGTCGGCCACGCCGCCGACCAGGATCACGGCGGCGGCTCGCTGGGCGCGCATCATCTCCACGAACTCCCGCTCGTGCCGGACGTCCCCCTCCGTGCTGCACACCAGGCAGAGGTGCCCGAGCCGGGTCGCCTCGCGTTCCACGCCGTGCGCCATGAGGGCGAACGACGGGCCGGTGATGTCCTCCAGGACGAACGCCAGCGTGGGCGTGCCGACGCCCGCCACCGCCTTGGCGCGCGCGTCCGCCACGTAGTCCAGGTCCCGGACCGCCCGCATCACACGGGTGCGGGTCGTCGAGCTCACTGGGTACACCCCGCCGAGCACCCGCGACACGGTGGACGCGGAGACCCCCGCGCGGACCGCCACGTCCCGGATGGTGCTCCGCCCCGCGTCCTCGCTCTTCCTCGTCATCCTGCCTCGCCCCTCTCGCCGGGCCGTGTACGCCCACCCCTCGGGAACAGCGGCAACATGGATGGAAACCGGTTCCCGGACGGAGGCTAGCAGCGAGGAGGGTGAAGAGGCAGGGCGTCGGGCAGGTCAGGCGAGGGGCCCGCGTTCACTCGGGCCGCAACGCCTCCGCGAGCGACGTGATCGCCCCTGGGCCCACCCGGCAGCAACCGCCGATCAGCCGGGCGCCAGACTCCCGCCAGCCCCGGACCTCCTCGGGGGCGAAGGTGGAGCGCCCGGCCCAGGCGCGGGCCTGGGCGTCCCAGGTCTCGCCGCTGTTGGGGTAGACCACGACCGGTTTGCCGGTCACCCGGGCGGCGATCTCGACCGCCCGGTCCACGTCCTGCGGGGCACAGCAGTTCACCCCGACGGCGATCACCTCGTCCGCGTCGGCGGCCACGGCGAACGCCTCCTCCAGCGGCTGCCCGGCCCGGGTGGTCCCGCCCGCGACGGAGTACGACAGCCAGGCCGGCACCCCGAGCCCACGCACCGCCCGCAGCAGCGCCTCGGCCTCGTCGGCGTCGGGCACCGTCTCCAGCGCGAGGACGTCGGGACCGGCGGCGGCCAGCACCTCCATGCGGGGCCGGTGGAAGGCCTCGAGTTCGGCGACGCTCAGCCCGTACCGGCCCCGGTACTCGGAGCCGTCGGCGAGCATCGCGCCGTACGGGCCGACCGAGGCGGCCACCCACAGCGGCCGGGCCACGCCCTGCGCCTTCGCCTGCGCGGCCGCCTCGCGCGCCGCCGCCACGCTCAGGGCGATGAGTTCGGCCGCCCGTCCACGCTCGATGCCGCGCTTCGCGAAGCCCTCGAAGGTGGCCTGGTAGCTCGCGGTGATCGCCACGTCCGCGCCCGCCAGGAAGTACCCGAGGTGCGCCTCGGTGATCGCGTCGGGCTGCTCGGCGAGGAGCCGCGCCGACCACAGCTCGTCGCTCAGATCGTGCCCGGCGGACTCCAGTTGGTTGGACATGCCGCCGTCCAGGACGACCGTCCCGGAGGCGAGGGCGGCGGAGAGAGAGGAAGGGGCGTCGCTGGTCATGCCACGACGCTAATGGAAGGGGCCGCGGTCCGGCCTTCTGTGTCCAACAGATGAACAGGTCGCCCAGCATGTGGAATGCCGGGTACGATCGCGCCCTCCCCTCCCCGCACCGTCCCCCGGGAATAGCCATGACCGCGCCCAACACCACCGACGCCACCGAGTCCAGCGAGCCGGAACCGACCGGACCGGCCGCCGCCCCACGCCGCCGTACCTTCGGACTGGGCGCCGCCACCGCCCTCGTGATGGGCAACATCATCGGCGGCGGCATCTTCGCGCTGCCCGCCACCGTCGCCCCCTACGGCGGAGTCAGCCTGCTCGCCTTCGTGATCCTGTCGGTCGGCGCGGTACTGCTCGCGCTGCTCTTCGGCAAGCTGGCCCGGCGCTCCCCGGTCACCGGCGGCCTGTACGTGTACCCGCGCGACGCCTTCGGCCCGTTCGCCGGCTTCCTGTCGGCCTGGTCGTACTGGACGATGTGCTGGGTCAGCATCGCCGCCCTCGCGGTCGCGGTCGTCGGCTACGTCGACGTCCTGATACCCCTGCACGGCAACCACACCCTGGAGGCGCTGGTCGCGCTCGCCGCGCTGTGGCTGCCCGCCGCCGCGAACTTCGCCGGCACCCGCTGGGTCGGCGCGGTCCAGGTGGTCTCCACGGTCCTGAAGTTCGTGCCGCTGCTGCTGGTCGCCACCGTCGGCCTGTTCTTCGTCGACACCGACAACTTCGGTCCGTTCAACCCCACCGGCGACAGCGTCCCCGGCGCGCTCGCCGCCTCCGCCGCGCTGCTCCTCTACAGCTTCCTCGGTGTCGAGTCGGCCGCCGTCAGCGCGGGCGAGGTGCGCGACCCCGAACGCAACGTCGGCCGCGCGAGCGTTCTCGGCACGCTGGGCTCCGCCCTCGTCTACATCCTCGGCATCGTCGCCGTCTTCGGTCTCGTCCCGCACGGCAAGCTGATCGACTCCGGCGCCCCGTTCGCCGACGCCGTGAACGCCATCACCGGCGGCAGCTGGGGCGGCACCGCCATCTCCCTGGTCGCCGTCGCCTCGATCACCGGCTGCCTCAACGGCTGGATCCTGATGGCCGCGCAGATGCCGTACGCCGCCGCCCGCGACGGTCTCTTCCCGGCGCCGTTCGCGAAGGTCGGCAAGGGCGGGGTGCCCGGCTTCGGGGTGTGGGCCTGCGTGGTCCTCGGCACGCTGCTCATCGCCCTCAACTACACGGCGGGCCCGGACACCACGTTCCGCGTGCTCGTCCTGATCACCACGTTCACCGGATGCGTGCCCTACCTCCTGTCGGCCGCCGCCCAGCTGTACTGGCTGGCCAGGGGCACCCGCGAACAGGTCCGCCCGGCCGGCCTGGCCCGCGACCTGACCGTCGCCGTCCTCTCCTTCGCCTTCTCCTTCTGGCTGATCGCGGGCGCCGGCTACGCGGCCGTGTACCAGGGCGTGCTGTTCCTCTTCGCGGGGATCCCGGTGTACGTGTGGATGCGGGGACGCCGGGTGACCGAGGGTGCGCGCGCCGACCGATGAGTTTCTCGGCGGGTTCAGGTCATCAAAGACGGCACGTAGCGCCTACCGGAGGGCATGACGGGTCAGTTTGCCGGCGCTGCTTCACCAGTGCCGGTTGGCCGAGCATGCCCCATTGAGGATGTGACATGGTGGACAGCGAACCGGTTGCTGAGCTGGGGCCGTTCTCGTCTCCAGGGGCTGAGGCCACGCCGTGGGCGTCGGTGTTGGTGGTCCTCGCGCCGACTGTCGGCTTCGCTTTCGGCAAGCTGCCGACGTCCAGTCAGACTCGCTACACGTGTTCGAGCCGGTGACGATGATGCCCTCGTTGCAGCACAAGATCCAAAGCGTTCTCGAAGAACTCGTCGATACCGGAGCCGAGACCGGTTTGCAGGTTGCCGTTCACCACCGGGACGTTCTTGTGGTCGACGCCGTTGCCGGTGTCGCTGACGGCCGGACCGGGCGCAGGGTGACCCCGGAGACTCCGTTCTTCAGCTTCTCCGCCGGCAAGGTCATGACGTCGCTGATCGCCCACCTGCTCGTAAAGACCGGTGCGGTCGGATACGACACACCAGTGGTCGATGTGTGGCCGGAGTTCGGGGCCCACGGCAAGGCGACTGCGACTGTTCGGCACGTGCTGACACACTCGGTCGGCGTGCCGGCGATGCCTGGTGGCATCGGCCCTGCCGACCTGCCCGACTGGGCGCGGGTCTGCACCGCGATCGCCGGCGCCGAACCGCGGTGGCGGCCCGGTACCGAGACGGGGTACCACTCGTTCACGTACGGCTTCCTGGTCGGTGAGATCGCACGCCGGGCCACAGGCAAACCGATGCGGCACCTCTTGCGCGAGTGGGTCACCGTGCCACTCGGCATCGACGGCGACCTGTATTTCGGTGTGCCCCAAACCGACCTGGCCCGGTTGGCACGGCTCGAAGACGCCGCGCCGGGCCCGGTCGCCCCACCGGACGGCGATGCCGTTCTTGCGCCCTGGGAAATGCAGCCGACCGCGGCCATGGGCAATAGCCACGAGATCCTGCAAGCCGACATCCCTTCGGTCGGCACCTTCACCGCGCGGGCAATGGCTGCCATGAATGCCGCGGTCCTCGACGGTCGGCTCATCGACTCACGCCAGCTCGAGGAGTTGACGGCGGTGGCCTTCGAGGGAACCGATCAGGTCTTCGGCAACCCGGCGCGGCTGGCACTGGGCTATCCGCTCGGCCGTATTGGTACGCGGCCGGACGAGACACCCACCACGTTCGGCTGGGTCGGTGGCGGCGGCAGCTATGTCTATGCAGACACCGCCACCGGCACCTCCTTCGCGATGACCAAGACCCGTCTCACCCCCCACTTCAACACCGCACAACGCCTGGCAGACCTGACCGCAGCCGAGATCGACCCACATGCCTGAGTATCGACGCCTTCACTGCCATCGCCGCGACACTCATTTGTCACCGCGACCTCACCAACTGAAAGGACCCCTAAAGTTGCGTCATGTCTGACACGGAGGGCGTCGAGGCCGAAGTCGCCGGGGCAGAGGCCTACGCCGAAGCCGTGGACGTGCTAGGTCCGTTCAACGGGCCGGTCCTCCTGGCGCCCGTCACCCACAACCCCAACAACGGGGTCACCGACGGGGTCTGGGACGTCACCGCCGGGGACCGCGCGGCCGTCCTGAAGGTGCTCACCCGGTCCAAGGGCACCACCGGCCACTGGGCGGCCTCGGACGATCCCCGGCACTGGAACTACTGGCGGCGCGAGGCCGACGTCCATGTGTCGGGGCTCGCCCAGCTCTGGCGGCCGTACGGCATCCGGGCGCCCCGGCTGCTGGCCTGTGTGGAACGGCCGGACGGCGACGTGGCGTTGTGGCTGGAGCGGGTCCGGGGCGGGCCCGGCACCCGGTGGACGGTGCGGCAGCACGTCGAGCACCTCCGTCGCCTCGGCGTCGCGCAGGGCGCCGTCGGCGAGACAGCGGACCGGCCGTGGCTGTCCCGGAGATTCCTGCGCGAGTACATCGCCGGCATGACACCGGGTCAGGAACTCCTCGACGACGACGAGGCATGGCGGCAGCCCCTGGTCCGGGAACACTTCCCGGCCGGGCTGCGCCACGACATGGTCCGACTCCACCACGACCGTGACTGGTTCCTGCAGATCATGGAGTCGCTGCCGCGCGCCTTCTGCCACCTCGACATGTGGCCCGCCAACGTCCGCTCCGACGGCCCCGGCAGCGCCCTGTTCGACTGGGCGTTCGCCGGCGACGGCGCCCTCGGTGAGGACCTCGGGAACTACCTCCCCGACTCGGTCTTCGACCTGTTCGTCCCGGCCGCCCGCCTGCCCCGGTACGCGGCGGCGGCCTACGAGGCCTATCTGCACGGCCTGCGGGAGAGCGGCTGGAAGGGCGACGAGCACCTCGTGCGCCTCGCGGTGTGTGCCTCCGCCGTCAAGTACGACTGGCTCACCGGAATGATGCTGGCCCGCGCGGGGGAGGCGCAGGTGGACTACGGCGGCGACCGTCCGGTGTCACCCGAACTCCGTTACCGGGAGCGCGGGTCGACGTTGGCGTTCCTCGCGGGCTGGGCGAGCGAGGCGCGTGACCTCGCGCCACGGCTGGGCTTCCCGGAGGCGCCGAGCGGGCGGTGAGGCGTACGGAGGCCCGCGACGCCGGAATGGCGGACGGGCACTCAGTCGTGCGCCGCGTGCCGCCCGCCCCCGCCCCCGCGCCTGCCGGCCCTCCTGCGCAGGGCCGCGGGCAGCACCAGGCCGATGAGCAGCCCGAACGCCGTCACGTACGGCCACCAGCCGAGCCCGCTGCCCGCGGTGTTCGCGGTGTGCGGGTCGGCGAGAGGGGTCCCGCCGGAGGCGACCCGCGCCCGGCCGCTCGGCGACGCGGTCGCGGCAACGGCGCTGAGCACCACGTCGTTGCCGTCACCCCCGTGGTAGCTGATCCGGTACGTCGTGTCGGCGAGCCTGACCTTCGACCCCTCTTCCAGCCCACGAAACGCCCCCACGATCTTCGACCGCCCCTGGTGGTCGAGCACCGTGATCTCACGCACGGGGTCCGAAGTCGCACGCGCGGCATCTGAAGTCGCACGTGCGGATTCCGAAGTAGCACGCGCGGAACCCGTCCCGGCCGCCGACAGATCCAGCCCCCCGCTCAGCCGTACCGCTCCGGCGACCTTCAACGGCCCGTCCCGCAGGACCAGTTCGCCCTCGGGCCGCTGGGTGTAGCCGCCCGAGACCGTGATCGGTCCGGCGACCGCACCCTCGTTGGAGACGTTCCCCTGCACCGTGCCCTTGCCGGTCAGTGTGGTCGCCACCCGCAGTCCCGCCGTCCCCGTGTCCAGGCGCGCTCCGGAGGAGGTGAGCCGAATGGCCCGGCTGTGTGCGAGAGTCGCCCCGTTCCGCAGGGCGAGCGTGCCCTTGGTGACCGTCGTCGTCCCGGTGTACGTCACCGCGCTCCCGGTCAGGGTGGTGGTGGCCGCCCCCGACTGGACCAGCGCCCCGCCGCCGCCGACATGGGACAGGGAGACCGCGGTGCGGGCGTTGTGCACGACGAGCGTTCCGTCGTTCACCACCCGGCGCCGTTCGGTGCCCGTCAGCAGCGAACCGTCCCCCTGTGCCGACCCGAGCCGCAGTACCGCGCCCTTCTCCACGGTCGTCGAGCCGTCGTAGTACTGCCGGGCCGCGAAGGTCACGTCGTTCCCGCGGGTCCCCGCGATCACGATGTCCCCGGCGCCGGGCGCGGACAGCGTGTCGTGGAACCTGCCGCCGCCGATGGGGGCGCCCAGCGTCACCGGTCCGTCGTAGTCGAAGGTGAGCTTCGAGCGGGAGCGGGCCGCCAGCAGGTTGATGTAGACGGTCTCGGCGGTGCCCGGCATGAAGATCCGGTGTGTGGTGCCGTCGCCCCACTGGACGTTCGCGCCCTTGATGTTGGTGCCGCGCTTGTTGACGTTCTTCGGCGCGGGCGTCCAGTTCAGTGCGGGATCGCTCAGCGAGGGGTCGGTGTCGCCGCCCTGGTCCGACCAGCTGTACTGGCCGGTCAGCACGACCTTGCTGCCCGGCCTGGACTGGATGTTGATGTCGCTGCCGTACTCGCGCTGGTAGAAGTCCATGCCCATGGTGACCGTCCGGCCCAGAGGCGTGTCCACGGTCCAGGTGCCCTGGTTGAGGACCTTGCGCACGTTCGGCAGTGACGTCGCGAACTCGGGCCGCCCGGCGTTCACCTGGGTGCCGTTGTCGATCACCCCGGAGAAGGCGTGGGTGCCCGACAGGTCCCAGGTGCCCCACAGGAACCGGGGCTGGGTGATCAGCCCGGAGCCGCTGATGGTGCCCAGGTTGTAGGCGCTGCGCAGGGACAGCCGCAGGGTGCCGTCGACCCTGATGTTGTCCTGGTTGAGCCGGAACGCCGGTGTGTCGTAGGGGAAGTGGCCGATCAGTCCGGCCGTCCCGCCGTCGCCGTACTGCAGGGTCGCGCCGCGTTCGACGGTGATCGCCGGTGGGTCGGGGGCGGCGACGGTGACGTAGGGGTGGTTGCCGCCCGGCGTCGCCACCCGCTGCCGCTGCCGGGCCTTCGGCAGCGTGAAGTCGCTGTCCCGGGTGAGGACGAGGGTCCCGCCGCCGCGCACGGTGAGCGTGCCCTCGCCGCGGAACACCCCGTCGTAGGTCGTCGTCCCCGACGGCACGGTGACGACCGTGTCGCCGGTGAGCGTCACGTCCCGGTCCGCGAGCACGTCGGCGGTGACGTCACGGGTGCCGGCCGCTGCCGCCGGGGGAGCGGTGATGATCATGGCCACCGCGGCGAGGGCGCCGACGGCCGCTGTGGTCCTGTGGGTATGGCTGTGCACGTAGCGGAGACGGATCGGGCCCCCGGCCGATAACAGAAAACAGAAGAAGAGGTTCCGGTGCCCGAGGGTCGGCAGAAAGCGATTTCCCCTTTCCCGTCCAACCCGTTGACCTCCTCCTTCCACACCCTTACCTTTTCGGCGTTCGTCATCACAAATGATGTTCGACGTGTCGAACATCGCTCTCCGGCACCCCCACCCCCGAGAGGCAGCCCGCATGAGCCGCGACCACGACCTGCCCGGTACAGCCGATACCGCCGACATCCCCGATCCCTCCGTGTCCTCGGAGACCCCCAGCCGCAGACTGCTGCTGAAGGGAGCCCTGGCCGCGGGCGCCCTGGCGGCGGCCACCCCCGGTATCGCGCACGCCGCCCCGACCCCCAAGGCGGGCCCCTACCTGAACCCGCTCGTCCGCAACCGCGCCGACCCGCACATCCACCGACACGCCGACGGCTTCTACTACTTCACGGCCACCGCTCCCGAGTACGACCGGATCATCCTGCGCCGCTCCCGCACCCTGAACGGCCTGGCGACCGCGGCCGAGTCCGTCATCTGGACCAAGCACGCGACCGGCCCCATGGGCGCCCACATCTGGGCGCCGGAGATCCACCGCATCGGCGGCAAGTGGTACATCTACTTCGCCTCCGCGCCCGCCGAGAGCGTGTGGGACATCCGCATCTGGGTCCTGGAGAACGCCAGTCCCGACCCGTTCCGGGGCACCTGGGTGGAGCGCGGGCAGATCAAGACGGCCTGGGAGACCTTCTCCCTCGACGCCACCACCTTCACCCACCGCGGCAGCCGCTACCTCGCCTGGGCCCAGCACGAGCCCGGGCTGGACAACAACACGGCGCTGTGGCTGTCCAGGATGGCGAACCCCTGGACCCTGACGGGCCCTCAGATCCGGCTCTCCACCCCGGAGTACGACTGGGAGACCATCGGCTACAAGGTCAACGAGGGGCCGTCGGTCATCGCCCGCAACGGCCGCCTGTTCATGTCGTACTCCGCCAGCGCCACCGACTGGCACTACTGCATGGGCCTGCTGACCGCCGACGCCGACAGCGACCTGATGAACCCGGCCAGCTGGTCCAAGTCACCCACACCGGTCTTCACCAGCAACGACACCACCAAGCAGTACGGCCCCGGCCACAACTGCTTCACGGTCGCCGAGGACGGGCGCACCGACGTCCTCGTCTACCACGCCCGCCAGTACAAGGAGATCGTCGGCGACCCGCTGAACGACCCCAACCGCCACACCCGGGTCCAGAAGCTGGGCTGGAGGAGCGACGGCACCCCGGACTTCGGCATCCCCGTGGCGGACACCGCGACAGCCGCCGCCGACCCGGCCGAGGAGAGTGCGTGAGATGAGACGCGCATACGCAGCCCTGCTCGCCCTAACCCTGGCGCTGCTCGGCGCCCTCGCCACCGCCGGACCGGCCCAGGCCGCGCCCCAGACGGTGGCCAACGGCACGCAGTTCAAGGACACCTCGGGCAACCCCGTGCACGCCCACGGCGGCGGGGTCATCAAGGTCGGGACCTACTACTACTGGTTCGGCGAGAACCGCAACGCCGACAACACCTTCCGGTACGTGGACGCCTACCGCTCCACCGACCTGAAGAACTGGGAGTTCAGGAACCACGTCCTGACCCAGTCGAGCTCCTCCGAGCTGGCCACCGCCAACATCGAGCGGCCGAAGGTCATGTACAACGCGTCCACCGGCAAGTTCGTGATGTGGATGCACAAGGAGAACGGCACCGACTACAGCGAGGCCCGTGCCGCCGTCGCCGTGTCGAACACGGTCGACGGCACCTACACCTGGCAGGGCAGCTTCCGCCCGCTCGGCCAGCACATGTCCCGTGACATCACGGTCTTCGTGGACACCGACGGCGCCGGCTACATGGTCTCCGCGGCCCGCGAGAACTACGACCTGCAGATCTACCGGCTCACCGCCGACTACACCGGCATCGCGAGCCTGGTGGCCAACCCCTGGCCGGGCGGCCACCGGGAGGCACCGGCGCTGTTCAAGCGGGGCGGCGTGTACTTCATGCTCACCTCGGGCGCGACCGGCTGGAGCCCCAACCAGCAGCAGTACGCGACGGCGACCTCGCTGTCGGGTCCCTGGTCGGCCATGACCAACGTCGGCGACTCGACGGCGTACGGCTCGCAGACCGCGTACGTCCTTCCGGTGCAGGGCAGTTCGGGCACCTCGTACCTCTACCTGGGCGACCGCTGGGGCAACTCCTTCGGCGGGATCGTCAACGACTCCCGGTACGTGTGGCTGCCGCTGAGCTTCCCGAGTTCCACCTCCCTGTCCATGTCCTGGTCGCCGGAGGTCACCATCGACACGGCCGCGGGCACCGTCAGCGGCACGAGCGCCACGTACAACACGCTGATCGCCCGGCACTCCGGCCGGTGCGCCGACGTGACCAGCCAGTCGCTGTGGCCGGGCGCCCAAGTCAAGCAGTACGACTGCAACGGCGGCGGCAACCAGAAGTACTGGTTCAAGTCCGTGGGCGGCGGCTACTACCAGCTGGTGGTGCGGGGCAGCTCCCTGTGCGTGCAGGAGAACGCGAGCACGGTCACCCAGGAGAACTGCGACGCCTCGGCGACCGGCCAGCAGTGGTCGGTGACCACCAGCGGTTCGTACGTGAACCTCACGTCCCGTGCGACCGGGGAGTGTCTGGACGTGAACGGCGCGTCCACCGCCAACTCCGCCGCGATCATCACGTACACGTGCAACGGGGCAAGCAACCAGCAGTGGACGCGCGGAACATGAGGGGTGATCGGGTCAGGCCAGCAGGTCGATCGCGTCGACGGCCGTCCCCGCGCTGAGGAAGCCGGTCGTCCCCGAACCGCTCACCACGTTGATCTTCAGCACGTTGTACTGGCCGGTGTCGGTGAGCCAGGCACTCGCCGGAACGCTGTAGGTGAACGTGTGGTTGTTCCCCCGGTAGGACCCGTTGGTCAGCGACCGGGTGCTCGGCTGGGTGGGCGGCGAGGGGATGGCCGACGTCCAGGCGTCGTTGACGGTGACCTGCGGCCGGCCGTTGGCGTAGGCCGTCGTCACGCCGATCCGCAGGGTGTGCGCGGCCGCGGCCTGGGCGGCGGTGAGCTTGAAGTACACCAGCAGACCGCTGTTGACGTCCTTCCAGAGGTAGCAGGGGAAGGCCGAGGTCTCGCTGCCGCCGCCGATCACCACGTTGCCGGTCCAGGCGGCGGCCCGGGAGTCCGACGGATGCGCGTACGTCATCAGGTCGGCGTTCTTGAAGCCGCTCGGGGTGCCGGTCCAGTCGCCGATCCGCCAGATCGCGTTCGCGTTGCCCGGGTCGTTCGACGACGGGATCGTTGTCGAGTTCAGGGTGGTGGTCGCTCCCGCGGACACGGTCACCTGCGTGCTGTACACGGCCAGCTCGCTCTTGTACACGGTCAGCGTGTACGTCCCCGGCAGGACGCCCCCGATCGAGTAGTAGCCGTCCGAGGCCCGCGCCGAACCCCAGTACTGCGCGGCGGAGTTGGCGAGCCCCACCGTGTACGGGTACGCCGTGTTCCGCCCGGTGATCCCGACGCCCGCGACCCGGCCCCGGCCGCTCGCGCCGACGTACCCGGAGATGCCGAGAGAGTCCGCCCACGGGGTGGTCAGGGTGCCCGGGAACAGCGACGAGGAGGGGGCGCCGCCGTCCGTGAAGGCGATGACGTACGGACCCTGGAGGCCGAAGCGCTGCTCCTCGGTCTGGTTCTGGCCGTAGTACAGGATCTCGTACAGACCGCCGCCGTCCGCGCTCTGGTGGCGCAGCAGCGAGCGGTAGAACGGACCGCCGGAGGCCTTCTCGTGGTTGCTGCGCACGATCCACAGGCCGACCCCGCCGGCGGCCCAGCCGATGTAGTCGTAGTCCGTCACCCGGCGCTTCGAGAAGTGCTTGGAGCGGGTCTGACCGTCGGACTTCGCGAACACGTCCGAGGCCTCGATGGTGGAGTTCGTGTACGTGTAGGAGTCGGGCTCGTCGTTGAGGAACAGGCCCTTGCGTACGCGCACGATGTAGCGCGTCGCGGAGACGGAGGTGTCCGCCTTGTTGGTCCACAGGTAGATGTTGTTCTCGCCGCTGCGGGCCGCGTAGTAGTGCTTCAGCGTGCCGTGCGCGACGGAGATCAGGATCGTCGAGCCGGACTGCTTGACCGACACGGTGGAGGAGCCGAGGCCGGACTCGATGTGCGAGTTCATGCCGCCGTAGCCCTGGTACTCCACGCCTCGGTAGACGAGAGAGGTCAGGTCGCCGTTGGTCTTGCTGACCTTGAAGACGAGGTTTGCGCCGGTGTCGACGACGTAGTTGGAGCCGTCGTCGGTGTAGCCGAAGGCCGCGGCGGACGCGGCGGTGGCGAGGGGGCCCGACAGTGCGGCGGAGCCGGCGGCCGCCGCGGAGCCGAGCACGAAGGCGCGGCGTCGGACCGGTCTGTTCGCGGATCCGGACATGTGGGGGTGCCTCCTTCGGGAGGTGGGGGGGTGCGGATGATGGGTCAGAGTGACAGTTGAATCGATTTCGCGAAAGGGCTTTCGCTCGTGGGAGGTTGGCAATCTTGTGAAATCCGTTCAAGGTCTAGAAAGCGCTTGCCAGTAGCGGTACGGTCCAGCCGCCAGGCCTAGTCGCCCCGTCGCGGGACTGCCGGAGGAGCCGTATGAGACGTTTCAACCTCGCCGTACTGGCGGCGCTGACACTGAGCGCCGGCCTGACCGCCGTACCGGCCCAGGCGCATGCCGGTCAGCGTCCCCTGGGCATCGAGAACTGCACCGCCACCGCCTGCCACTTCGACGTGGCACCCGGCACCTACGACGTCACGGTCCTCCTCGGCGGCACCGCCGGGTCGAGCACGAGCGTCAGCGGTGAGACCCGGCGCGCGCTGCTCCCCGAGACCCCGGTGCCCGCCGGTGAGCGGGCCGCCCGCAGCTTCACCGTGGACGTCCGCACCCCCGAGGGCGAGCCGACCGGCCCGGCGGGCTCGGCCGGCCTCGACCTCACGCTCGGCGGTTCGGCGCCCGCCCTCGCCGGCATCCGCGTCACCCCGGCCCGGCACGCCCGCCAGGTCTTCCTGGTCGGCGACTCCACGGTCTGCGACCAGCCCGCCGAGCCCTACACCGGCTGGGGTCAGCAACTGCCGCGGTACTTCCGCAAGGGCCTGTCCGTCGCCAACTACGCGGATTCCGGGGAGAGTACGGTGACATATCTGGGGAACCCCCAGTTGTGGGCCACCGTCCAACCCCGGATCCGGCGCGGTGACCTGGTCCTCGTCCAGCTCGCCCACAACGACAAGACCACCGACGAGGCGACCTACCGGGCGAACCTGGAGACGCTGGTCGCGGGAGTACGGGAGAAGGGCGGCACGCCCGTCCTCGTCACCCCGATCGTGCGACGCTGGTTCAACGCCGACGGCACGCTGAACAACGACACCGCCCTGCTGGTCAACGGCCTCGGCGTGAACCATCCCGAGGTGGTCCGCTCGGTCGCCGCCGCCGAGGACGTGCCGCTGATCGACCTGACGGCGCGGACGAAGGCGGTCGTGGAGTCCCTGGGCGTCGAGGGCTCCAAGGCGCTGTACCTCTACAACGAGAAACGGGACAACACGCACACCTCCACCCAGGGCGCCACGGTCTACGCGGGCCTGGTCCGCGACGCGCTCGTCGCGGACCACCTGGTGCCGAAGCGCCTGGTACGGGTGGGATGAGCGCCTGGGGCGCCCCGACCGGAACCGGGGCGCCCCAGGTCTGCCTTCCGGCACGGGCCACCACTTCCCGGACGCACCGGCCCGCGCTCTCTCTCGCCGCACCGGACCCGTCCCCCCGGGCCGACAGTGGCAACTCCCTTATGCGGTACTGTCGTCCCGCGTCCCACCGGGCGTACTGTCCCTAAGTTGGCCGGAATCAATCCCTCTGCCGTTGCCGACGCGGAGAAATGGCCGAATTGTACTGCTCGTTGACGTGTAGCAAGGACGTACCGGCAGGCATTCGCAGCGATCAGGGGCCTGGAAGGGCTGTTTGCGGGCGCTACCACATCGTGCGTCATCGTGTCGTCGGGGCGGTGGGTTCACGACGAAGTTGTGTCCGTAGCAGACTCGGTGGCCGGCCAGATCTCGAAACGCGGACGGATGACTAGCATGAAGCCCTAGCCATCGGACGATCACCTTCCCCCGGCGATCTCCTGCTGTCGAGCCGCCGCTGTTCGGGCGCTCCGTTTTCCTGCCGCAAAGGACCGAGGACTGCTGCATGTCAGTGCCGTCACCGCTCAGCCACCCCAGGTCAGCAAAGGCGTCCGACGCCTCGCCGGTCGCGCCCCTGGTCGCGCTGGTGGTGAGCGCCGTGGCGGCGGGGGCGGCGGTCGCGGCCGCGCCCGCGAACGCCCGCACCTGGACGGTGACCGTGGCTCTGGGCGCCTGGTTGTGCGTGGCGGCCACCGTTGTCGTCAGTACCTCGCTGCTCCGTCGTTCCCGCCGGTCCGTCGCCGCGCAGACAGCCGAAGTCGACGTGCTGCGAAGCCAGTTGGCGCAGCAGGTGGCCGCGTTCGCGCAGCTGATGAACGTGACCCTGCCCGCGGTCGCGGAGCGGCTTCGGGAGGGAGCGAGCACGAGCGAGGCGTTGACCAACGTGACGCAGCCGTCCGATCCACAGCTGCGGAAGATCATGCATGCCTTCGCCTCCGTGGTCGAGTCGGACGTGAAGAGTGCCACCGCGCTGGACAACGAACGGCGGCAGGCCCGGCACGAACTGGCGCAGGTCGTCGCCGAGTCGGAACGGCTGACGAAGGAGACCCTGCCCGCCGCGATCAGCCGCCTTCGGGAAGGCAGCTCCGGCGACACCGTCCTCGCTGAACTCGCCTGGCCGCAGATCCCTCTGCTCCGCGGTCCAGCGGAATCGTTCATTCGCGAACTCGCCCACAGCGAACGGCGGGCGGCCGCCGCGCAGGCCGCCTCGGCGAAGGCCTTGAGCCGGGTGCAGGCCAAGGCGGTCAGCATGCTCGCCGACCTGCGCGAGATGCAGGAGCGGCACGGCGAAGAGGTCTTCGGCGACCTGCTGAAACTGGATCACAGCACCTCGCAGCTGGGCCTGATGACCGACCGGCTCGCGCTGCTCATGGGCGGCCGTTCCAGCCGCGCGTGGAACAAGCCGATCGTGATGGAGAGCATCCTGCGAGGCGCGGTCGGCCGGATCGCCGCATACCGGCGGGTACGGCTGCACTGCTCGACGAACGCCGCGATCTCCGGGTACGCCGCCGAAGGCGCCATGCATCTGATCGCCGAACTGGTGGACAACGCCGCCAACTTCTCGCCGCCGATCGACGAGGTCCACGTGTACCTCGAGGAGCGCAGCGCGGGAATCGTCGTCACGATCGAGGACAGCGGCCTGAAGATGTCCGACGCGGCCTTGCGGCGTGCCGAGGAGTCGGTGGCCGGGCGGATGACGGACCTCGCCTCGTTGCAGGGCACCCGGCTCGGTCTGGCCGTGGTCGGGAGGCTGGCCGTCAAGTACGGCATCAGCGTCAACTACCGGCCGTCGTCACGCGGCGGAACCGGCGTCGTCGTACTCCTTCCCCCGCAGCTGCTCGCCCAGCAGCACGACGCCGCGCCGCGGCAGACCGTCCCCCGTCCCGCCCCGGTCGCGGCGCCCGCACGTGCCGCCCAGCCCGCGCCCGCCGCCCAGCCCGAGCCCGCCGACACCGACCGGCCCGCGGCGGCCGCACAGCCTGTCGCACCGCCCATCGCTGCCGCGCGGCCCGCTGCCGGGACGGACCCCACCGAGCAGGGGGCGCACCACCGTCCCGCGGACTCCACCCCGAACGGTCTGCCCGTGCGAGCCCCCGGCCGGACCATGGCCCAGGCCGAGACCGAGCGGCAGCGCCGCAGGGACACGGCCGACGCCGCCGCACCGGACCAGACACCGGACCCCACACCGGCGGACCCGACGTTGCCCCAGCGACGTACGGCGAGGCGCGACGCGGGTTCACTCTTCGGCGCCTTCCATCGCGGACGCCAGTCCGACACCGGATCGTGGGCCCGCCCCGACACCGACCACGCACCCGAGCCGCCGACCGGCCCGTAGGCCCCACGCCTCTCCCGTAGGGCGCTCGGGGCCCCGGCGCGCCCACGCCCCCCCGCTCGACTTCCTGAGGATCGGAGGAACGGGCCGGTAACCCGACAGCCGGGCCTTACCGTCCCATCACCCACCATGCAGACCACAGACAACAGCCTCACCTGGCTCCTCAACAGCCTTCTGGAGCGCACCCCCGGCACGCGACACGCGCTGGTGCTGTCCCGGGACGGCCTGAAGCTGTGCTGGAGCGAACACCTGACGCTGGACCAGGCCGACCAGCTGGCGGCGCTCTGCTCGGGAATACAGGCCCTCGCCCACGGCGCGTCCGTGGAGTTCGGAGACGGAACCGGCGGTGTCCGGCACTCCATGACGGAGTTCCACGGCGGCCTGCTCTTCATCGTCGAGGCCGGCGCGGGGGCGCATCTGGCGGTCGTCGCCGAGGAGAACGCCGACCCCGGGGTGGTGGGCCACCAGATGACCGAACTGGTCGAGCAGATCGGCGAGCACCTGCGGGCCGAGCCCCGCCCGGCGCCTCAGGCAGGCACCACGTCGTGATGCGCAGGCCCGTGGACATCGGTGATCCCGACCGGCTCTACACCGTCACGGGCGGACGCAGCCGTGCCGACGACCCGTTCGATCTGGTCACCCTCGTGGTCAGTGAGTGCGAACCGTCCCCCGGGATGCAGTCGGAGCACGCCCGGATCCTCGACCTGTGCCGGCACCCGACAGCCGTCGTCGAGATCGCCGCGGAGATGAAGCTGCCGATCACGGTGGTCCGCATCCTGCTCGGCGACCTCCTCACCACGGGCCACATCACCGCCCGCCACCCGCGCGCGGCAAAGTCCGTCGCATCCCTCCCCGACTCCGCACTGCTCCAGGAGGTGCTCCATGGGCTCCGCCATCTCTGAGCGTCCGTCCCGTCCGACGCCCCTGGCCGACGCCGCCGAAACCGGACTGAAGATCGTCATCGTGGGCGGGTTCGGAGTGGGCAAGACGACCCTGGTCCGCTCGGTCAGCGACATCCGCCCGCTCAACACCGAAGAGGTGATGACCGACGCCGGTGTCGGCGTCGACGAGACGAACGCGGTGGCGACGAAGACCACCACCACGGTCGCCTTCGACTTCGGGCGGATCAGCCTCAACGAGCGCATGGTCCTCTACCTCTTCGGCGCCCCGGGGCAGGAGCGCTTCTGGTTCCTGTGGGACCGGCTCTTCTCCGGAACCCTCGGAGCGGTCGTCCTGGTCGACACGCGCCGGATGGACGATTCCTGGTACGCGATCGACCGGCTGGAACACCACCGGACGCCGTTCGTGGTGGCCGTCAACCGCTTCGACGACGACCCCTCCCGGTACTCCCTGGAGGAGATCCGCCAGGCCCTCGCCCTGCCCGGACACGTGCCGCTGATCGACTGCGACGCGCGGGTCAGGTCCTCCGGCAAGGACGTTCTGATCACCCTCGTGAACCACCTCCACGAACTGGCCATGACCCGGGAGATGACACCGTGACCGATACCGGAGCGCCCTGGCCGGACGCGGCCGCACCCGGCTGCCCGGCCCACGCGGGCGCGGTGCGGCTCGGCGGCCTGGAATACCAGCAGACACCGTCGCAGCTGTACCGCACCCTGCGCAGGGAGCACGGCACGGTGTCGCCCGTGCTGCTCGACGGGGACATCCCCGCCTGGCTCGTCCTCGGCTACTCCGAGGTCAGCTATGTGACGGCCCACGACGAGCTGTTCGCGCGGGACTCGCGGCGCTGGAACCAGTGGGAGAACATCCCCCCGGACTGGCCGCTGATGCCGTTCGTCGGATACCAGCCGTCGGTGCTGTTCGCCGAGGGCGCCGAGCACCAGCGGCGGGCCGGGGTGATCACCGAGGCGCTGGAGGGCGTCGACCAGTTCGAACTGGGCCGGGAGTGCCAGCAGATCGCCGACCGGCTCATCACCTCGTTCGCGGGCAGCGGCGAGGCGGAACTGATGAGCGCCTACGCGCACGCCCTGGCGATGCGGGCCGCGGTCCAGATGTGCGGGATGCCGCACACCGGTACGGACACCCAACAACTCGTGGACGACCTGCGGATCTCCCTCGACGCGGCGGAGGGCGACGACCCGGTGGCCGCGTACGGGCGGGTGGGGGAGCGGATCCAGCAGCTGGTGAAGGAGAAGCGGGAGAACCCCGGACCGGACGTCACCTCGCGGATGCTGCGGCATCCGGCCGGGCTGAGTGACGAGGAGGTCATCCAGGACCTGATCTCCGTCATCGCCGCGGCACAGCAGCCGACGGCCAACTGGATCTGTAACACGCTCCGGCTGCTGCTCACCGACGAACGTTTCGCGCTGAACGTCTCGGGCGGCCGGCTCAGCGTGGGCGAGGCGCTGAACGAGGTGCTGTGGCTCGACACGCCGACGCAGAACTTCATCGGCCGCTGGGCCGTGCGCGACACCCAGCTCGGCGGACGGCAGATCAGGGCGGGCGACTGTCTCGTGCTGGGGCTCGCCGCGGCCAACACCGATCCGCAGATCTGGCCCGACGGGCATGTCGGTGCGGAGAACGCCGCGCACCTGTCGTTCAGCAACGGCGAGCACCGCTGCCCCTACCCGGCCCCGCTGCTCGCCGATGTCATCGCCCGCACGGCGGTCGAGACCCTGCTGGAGCGGCTGCCCGACCTGGTCCTCGCGGTGGAGCCGGAGGAGCTGGCCTGGCGCCCGTCCGTCTGGATGCGCGGCCTGACCGCGCTGCCGGTGCGGTTCACGCCGGTGGTCCAGTAGCACCCCGTACGGCCAAGGGCGGGCGGGCCCTGGCAGGGACCGCGGGCGTCGGGTGGACCGCGGCCCGCCGTCCGTACCGGCGGCGGGTCAGCCCGTGACGGGCGTGAACCGCACCGGCAGGGACTGCGGGCCCCGGGTGAAGACGCCCTGTTCCACGGGGTCGAAGCCGTCGGCGAACCGCAGGTCGGGCATGGCGTCCAGGAGCTGGCCGACACCGATCTCGACCTCGGCCTTGGCGAGCAGGGCCCCCACGCAGAAGTGCCGGCCGAGCGCGAAGGCAAGGTGGTCGGCGGCGGCCGAGAAGGCGGTCGCCGTCGTCAGGTCGTCGCGGAAGATGTCGAAGCGGTCCGGGTCCTGGTAGCGGTCGCCGTCCCGGTTGGCGGCGCCGATCAGGCAGGTGACGGTGGCTCCCGCCGGTATGGTTCCGCCGCTGAGCGCGACCTCGTTCGCCGACTGACGCATGATCATGTGGACGGGCGGTGTGTAGCGCAGCGTCTCGGCGAAGGCGCGCGCTATCAGGCCGCGGTCCTCCCGAACGGCCGCCAGTTGCTCCGGGTGCGCCAGGAGGTTCGCGAAGATGCTGGCGATCGCCTTGTCGGTGGTCTCGCCGCCCGCGGCGAGCAGCAGACTGCAGAAGGCCTTGATGTCCTCGTCGCTCATCCGCACACCGTCGACCTCGGCGGCGCACAGCGTGGACAGCAGGTCGTCACCGAGGCTGTCACGGCGCTCCCGGATGATCGGCACCATGTACTCGGCGAACTCCACCCGGGTCCGCTCGCCCGCCGCGGCCACCTCCGCATCGCCCGACAGGTTGCCGAGGAAGGCGATGACCGAGGTGTACCAGCGGTGGAACCGGGCGTGGTCGGCCTTGCTGAGGCCCAGCATGTCCGCGATCACATGGACGGGGAAGCGGGTCGCGTAGTCGGTGACCAGGTCGGCGGACCCGGTGTGCCGGAACGCGTCGATGAGGTCACGGGAGTTGCGCTCGATCACCGGCAGGAACTTCTCTTGCAGGTCGCTGCCGCGGAAGGCCGGGGCGACCAGCGCGCGTCGCACGGCGTGCTCCCGCCCGCTGAGCTGGAGGATCGTCTTGCCGTGTACGGGCTCGAGCTGCCAGTCGTAGTTGTCGGTGGTGAACTCGCCTGCCTTGTCCTTGAAGACGCGCTCCACGTCCGCGTAGCGCGAGATGATGTAGCTCTCGGTGGCCTGGTGCCAGATCAGCGGGGCGTCCTCGCGCATCACCCGGTAGGCCGGGTACGGATCCGCTGCGAACTCTTGCGAGAGGATGTCGGGGATCTGCTGCGCGGTGGACATGGGAACTCCCTGAAATCAGCAACCGGCCTACCGCGCAAGGCTATTTCATCCATGTCCGGGCCAGGGGAGTGGCAGCCGGTGCGGCTCTGGTGAAGGATCACGTTCTGAGAAGCTGATCCGCTGACCGGCTCGCCCGCTGAGAAAGAGACACGATGCAGCTCCCTCCCGACGACCGCTCCGTCAGCCCGCGCACCGGCTACACGCGCGCCCACTGGGAGTCCGCCGCCGACGCCCTGCTGGCCGCCGTCGAGCCGTACGCCACCGAGGACCGCGCCCTCTACCACTTCCCCGGGGACCGTGAGAGCTGGTCCGGCACCCTCTCCGACGGCCTGGAGGGCTACGCGCGGACCCTGCTGCTGGCAGCCTTCCGCCGGGACGAGACGGCGCTGCAGCGGTACGCCGACGGACTCGCGGCCGGGGTGTCCGGGGTCTGGCCCCGCATCGAGGACCGTTCCCAGCCCCTGGTCGAGGCCGCGTCGATCGCCCTCGCGCTCCGGCTCACCCGGCAGTCGCTGTGGGACCGCCTCGACGACGGCGTACGGCAGCGGGCGGCGGCCTGGCTCGGCGACGCGCTGACCGCCGAACCCTGGCCCTGCAACTGGGAGTTGTTCCCGGTCACGGTCGGCGGCTTCCTCGCGGAGATCGGCCACCGACCCGAATCCGCCCGCCAGGCCGTCGACCGGGGCCTGGAACGCATCGAGCAGTGGTACGTCGGCGACGGCTGGTACACGGACGGCGACGGCCGCAAGTTCGACTACTACAACGGCTGGGCCATGCACCTGTACCCGGTGCTGCACGCCTGGCTCGCGAACGACACCACGCTGCTCGACCTCTACGGCGGCCGTCTGGAACGTCATCTCGCCGACTACGCCCGCCTGTTCGGCGGCGACGGCGCCCCCATGCACCAGGGCCGCTCGCTGACGTACCGCTTCGCGACGACGGCCCCGCTGTGGCTCGGCGCGCTGACCGGCCGTACGCCGCTGGCACCCGGACAGACCCGCCGGCTGGCCTCCGGAGCGCTCCAGTATTTCCTGGACCGCGGCGCGGTCGACGAGCGCGGCCTGCTGACCCTCGGCTGGCACGGCCCCGACCCGGCCGTGCTGCAGGGCTACTCGGGCCCCGCCTCCCCGTACTGGGCGAGCAAGGGCTTCCTCGGGCTGCTGCTGCCGCCGGACCACCCGGTGTGGACGGCCCCCGAGGAACCGGGCCCGGTCGAGCGGGAGGACGCGGTGACGTCCCTCGCACCGCCCAACTGGCTGCTGCAGTCCACGCGTTCGGACGGGCTCGTCCGCCTGCACAACCACGGCAGCGAGGACGTCCGCTACGACCCGTACTACACACGCCTCGCGTACTCGACGGTGACGACGCCCGCACCGTCGTACGACAACAGCGTGTTCCTCGGGGACGATCCGAGCCGAACCGGGATCGAGCCGCTGGGAGTCGGGGACGGGTGGGTGGCGTCCCGGCACACCGCCGGTGGGGGAGCGGGGGTGACGAGCGTCGTGCTGGCGCAAGGGGCCGTGGAAGTACGCGTGCACCTGGTGGCGGGGGCGGCGCCGGGGACGCCGGTGCGGCTCACGGGGTGGGCGGCCGGTGAGGGCGTGCGGGCGGATCTGGAGCCCGTCGTCGGCCTCGACGAGCAACTCGCGGGCGTCACGGGGGACGGCGCCACGCTCTTCGTCGCGCTGGCCCGCCTCACCGCCGAACCGGACCCGCGCCCGCTGGCGGAGACGGTGGCGGTACGGGCGGACGACGCGGGCGAGTTGACGGTCCGCTGGAGCGAGGGGGACGAGGTGCGGATCCGACTTGACGACTCCGGAGCGCATGTCCAGGCCTGCGCGGCCCGTCGGGCGGGATGAGCTCGTGGCGAGTCGGAGAGACGAGACGTTCGATCTGTTGCGACGGGCCGGGCTGGAGATCGCCGGTGACTGGCGCACCGAGGAGGTACTACCGCCGTCGATGGCGTTCCGGCGGGTGATCGGGTTCGAGACCGAGCCGACCGCGACCGTCCGGACCGACCTGCCCGATCTGGTCGACTCCGTCAACCGGGAGTGGCACCGGCTGGCGACCGACGCCGGGGTCCTCGACGGGGACGGCGTGTTCCTGATCAGCGTCGCCGGCACGTGCTCGTGCGGTACGCCCGCCACCTGGACCCGGGTCAGGCTCACCGCCGACTGGGACCTTGCCGGAGTGCTGGGCGAGCGGCCCGGGCAGCCGGAGCTCGTCACGCTGTCGCTCGACGGTGATGCCCTGGTGGCCGCCACGGTCGAGGAGTACGACGTGTGGCTGATCGCCGAGGACCGGATCAAGCAGCGGCAGGAGGCGGCGGCGCGGGCGGCGGCCCGGGAGACACCTGAGGAAGGGGCGGCTGCCTGGCGCTCGCTCTTCGAAGCACCAGGACCGACTCAGAAGCTGCTGGACGCGTGGGCTCGCGGGTTCTCGCGCAACTCGGTGACCCCGGACGACCTGCGCGTCCGACTGCTGCACAGGTCCCCCCACGCCATGTACCGCCCGATGCCGACGGCGGTCGTGGACGCGGTTCTGGCCGACCCGGACTGGAAGCGCCGGGAGTTCGCCGCCGAGGCCCAGCCGAACATCACCCCCGACCAGTGGGCCCGGCTGATCCTCGGCGAACGGGACGAGCGCCGCCGGTGGAGCCTCGTGATGGTGGCCGCGGATCGGTGGGCCGAGCTCACCGAGGACACCTACCGGAAGCTCGCCGCCGATCCCTCCGCCCGCGTCCGTTCGGAGACCGCCCGCCTCAAGGGTCTGCCCCCGTCCCTGGCGCGGACCCTGGCCGCCGACCCCGACGGCGGCGTGCGGGCCGCGGTCTGTGAGCAGGCCTGGCCGCACCTCGACGCCCCGGCACGCGAGGCGCTCCTGACCGACCCGCACGACACGGTGCGGTCGCGGGCCCTGCTGCTGCACCACCAGCAACACCCCATGCCCCGCTCGGTGTACGAAGCGCAGAACCTCAAGACGGACGTGCTGGAGACGTGCCGCCTGGCGCGCGAACTCGCCGCGCACCTGGCACGGCACGGTGAACCGGCCGAGCGTCGCTCCCTCGCCGCCAACCCCCGCCTGGACCCGGACCTGGTCGAACTCCTCGCCGCGGACCCGGACGCCGGGGTCCGATACGCGGTGTCGATCCGCGCCGACCTCACGGAGGAACAACGCGCCCGCATCCCCATCGACTTCGCACCGCACGCGCGCGCCCACACCCTGGCGTGGGTCAAGGAACTGCACCATGACGACGAGGCCATGCGTCGTCTGGCCGCCTCCTCCCACCCCCTCGTCCGTAGGAGCGTCGCCCGGGCCCGGCGACTGCCGCCGGACGTCGTCGCCCTCCTCGCCCGCGACGAGGACCGGATCGTCCAGCTCTTCCTCGCCGAATCCTGCGACGACGCCCCCGCGGACATGCTCATGGCGGTGTGGCAGTGGTGGGACGGCAGCCTCACCGTCCCCGACCGCCCGCGCGGCCACCCGAACTTCCCCCGCCACGACCTGCTGCGGTACGCCGACGACCCGAACCCCCGCATGCGCAGGCTGGCCCCGGACGACCCGGAGTCGACGCCCGAACTGGTGGCGCGGCTCAGCCGGGACCCGAGCGCGGAGGTGCGGTACCGCGCCGCGACCGACCCGCGACTGCCCGCCGAGTGTGTGGTCCTCCTGCTGGAGGACCCGCACGACCACATACGCGGGGCAGCCGCCCGCCACCCCAACCTGCCGGTTCGTGTGCTGGTCCGGCTGCTGCGGGAGACGGGCAGTGCAGAGGAGGTGGCCCAGAATCCGGGGCTGCCCGTCGAGGTCGTACGCCGGATGACCGAGCGGATGAGCCCTCCCGGGGGCTCTGCGGCCTCTGTGGTCAGGGGGTGAGGCGGGCCGTGCGCGGGCTCGTCGAGGTCGGGCAGGCCCCGGCGAGGGGGTCGTAGGCGGTGGAGCTGTTTCTCAGCCGCGCTTCTTCGACTCGCCGGGCCAGTGTTCGAGCGCGATGTGCAGCGCGTCGATCGCCCTGTCCCAGGACGCCCGGACGTCCCGGGGCGCGCCGAAGCCCCCGGTGGACTCCAGGGCGCAGTAGCCGTGGAAGGTGGCCCGCAGCAGGCGTACGGCGTCGGTGAGGTCGGGCTCGTCGAGGCCGTAGGCGCGCAGCATGCCGTACGTGATCTCGGCGGTGCGGCGCAGGGCGGGCGAGTCGGCGACGAGGGACTGGTCGATGCGGATCTGGGTGGCCGCGTAGCGCCCGGGGTGCGCGAGCGCGTACTCCCGGTACGCACCGGCGAAGGCGACGAGCGCTTCCTTGCCGGACCGCCCCGCGACGGCCAGGGCGATCCGGTCGATCATCTCGCCCCCGGCCAGCAGGGCGAGCCGGGTGCGCAGATCCTGGAGGTTCTTGACATGCGAGTACAGGCTCGCGTCCTTCACCCCGAAGTGCCGGGCGAGGGCGGAGAGACTGACGTGGTCGAAGCCGACCTCGTCGGCGAGTTCGGCGGCGGCCGCGGTGACGCGGTCGGGGGTGAGGCCGGCTCGGGGCATGGGTACCTCGGGACTGGATGGTTTCCTAGGGGCTCTAGGTTACGTCCTGGGAGGCCCTTGTGCGGGCGCCTTTCCTGAGGGAAGTTCTCCTTGACCTGCCTTGTCACCGACCTGCTTTGTCACCCGTGCCGGGAAAGGGCGTCCGCGGCGGTGTGGAGGAAGGAGGTGAGTTCCCGGACGAGGGTGGTCGGCCGGCGGCGGTGCACGATGCTGATCTCGCGGGCCGGAGCGAGCCCGCGCAGACCGTGGACCGAGACCCGGGAGCGGTCGGCACCGGCGAGCAGGCTTTCGGGGACGAGCGCGACCCCCAGTCCCGCGCCGACCAGTTCCAGGATGACGTGGTAGTCGGCGGACGCGTAGGCGACGTGGGGCTCGACACCTGCCTGGCGGCCGATCGTTTCCAGGCAGGTCCTGTTCGGGATGCCCGGCGCACCGGAGATCCACGTCTCGTTCTTGAGCCGACTGAGGCTGATGCCGCGGTGACCGGCGCCCTGGGCGAGCCGGTGGTCGGCAGGCAGTACCAGTCGAAGCGGGTCGTCGAGCAGCGTCCGTCGGTCGAGCCCTGGGTGGGGTGTCGGTGCCACGCCGGGGTAGCGGTGGGTGATCAGCACGTCGAGGTCGTTCGACGTCACCAGTCCGTAGCCTTCGGGCGGTTCGATGTCGATGAGCGACAACTCGGCCCGGGGATACCTGCGTTGGAGCGCGGCCAGCGCCGTCGGCACCAGCACCTGCGCCGCGGTGGCGAAGGAGCCCAGCGCGAGGCGCTGCGGTTGGGCCCCCATCGCGGCGTCGACCGCGGCGCGTGCCTGCCGGAGCTCTCCGATCACACGCTCCGCGTGGTCCACCAGGACGGCGCCGACCGGGGTCAGGGTGACGCCGGTCGGGTGGCGTTCCAGCAGACGGGTGCCGAGTTCCGTCTCCAGCTTGGAGAGCTGCTGCGAGAGCGCCGAGGGCGTGAACGACAGATTGCGCGCCGCCTCGGCGATGGAGGCGGCGTGTGCCACCTCCATCAGGACCCGCAGGCGGTTGACGTCCAACTCTCGTGCCATGCGTCCATCGTAAGCATCACTAACGGCGGCTTACCGATCGTTGCTGGCGCTAATGGGGATGTCACGTGAAGCATGGACCCCATGAACAGTCCGACTCACATGTTTTCGGCCACCGATGTGCACGCGGCAGCCGACAGGATCCGTCCCTACGCCCGTCGTACGCCGCTGCTGGATCTGGAGATCGGCGACCGGCGCGTCCTGCTGAAGCTGGAGTACCTCCAGCGCAGTGGCTCGTTCAAGCTGCGCGGCGCGCTCAACGCGATGCTCTCCGGGCCTCTGGACGACCATGTCGTGGCCGCGTCCGGCGGTAACCACGGCCTGGCGGTCGCGACGGCCGCGTCGCTGCTCGGCGTGTCCGCGACGGTCTATGTGCCCAGGACGGTTCCGGCGGCGAAGGCACGCCGCATCGAGGCCGCCGGTGCGCGGCTCGTCCGGCACGGCGCCACCTTCGCCGAGGCTGCCTCGGCGGGATCGGATGCCGCGGCCCGGCCGGGCCATCGGTTCCTCCACCCCTATGACGATCCGGCCGTCGTCGCGGGGCAGGGAACCGTGGCGGCCGAGATCCTGGCCGACGCGCCCGGTGTCGACGCGATCGCGGCGGCGGTCGGCGGTGGCGGGCTGGCGGCCGGTACGGCACTCGCGAGCGCCGGGCGCCGCGTCGTCGCCGTCGAGCCGGAGCACTGCCGCTGCCTGCACGACGCGCTCGCCGCGGGAGAGCCGGTGGACTCGGCCGTGGACTCCGTCGCCGCCTCCGCGACCGGCGCGAGCCGGGTCGGTGAGGTCCCTTTCGCCGTCCTGGCCGCACACGACGTGTCGTCCGTGCTGGTCGACGATGAGCAGATCATGCGGGCCCGCGACCTGCTGTGGGAGGAGTGCCGGATCGCGGTGGAACCTGCCGCGGCCCTCCCGTTCGCCGCGTGGCTGGCCGGCCGGGTTCCCGGGGACCTGCCGTGCCTGATCGTCTGCGGCGCGAACGCCGACTGGGCCCCCGAGTGACGGCACCACGCGCCACGCCCGCCGACGTCGACCCAGGCCGGCAGGCGTCACCCCTCCGGCCCTTCGTCCCGGACGGTAGGGCCCGCTGCGAAGCCGGAGGGGTGACCCGGAGGGGTGGCGCGGAGCCCGGTGCCGGAAAGGGGCCTCAGCCGATGGGCGCGTACACGACCCCCAGCTTGTCGATCTCGTCGCCCGCCCGGCCGGTGAACCCGACGATCTGCCGGCCCGGCGGAGCCGTGAAGGTCTTGGTGTCGGTGGTCGGCGTACCGGAGGTCAGCGAGCGGCCCTTGTCGGTGGTGAAGGCCGCCGAGAAGATCCGGGTCCGGCTGTCCTTCTGGCCCTGGGTCAGCTTCACCGAGGTGAGGTGTTCGCCGGAGGCGAGGGTCAGGGAGGTCGCGGTGCCGCCCGTGCCGCCGTGCGAGAGGACCGTACCGCCGTCGAGGGTGAGGGACAGCGCGTCGAGGCGGGAACTGCCGCGCAGGGTCAGGGTGCGGGGGGAGGGGGCCGCGGGCAGGTCGTCGGAGTCGTTGAACGCCGTGCCGTGCGGTCCGCCGACGAAGTCGCTCGCCGTCAGGGACGAGTTGAGGGTGTAGGAGAAGCCGACCGTGTGCGGGAAGTGGTCCGACAGGTTGCCGCCGGCCGAGTCGAGGAACGACGCCCACTCGTTGGCGTAGCGCGTGGCCGAGAGCGAGAACAGCTTGCTGCCGCGGTAGAGGACCTTGTCCACCACCTCGCAGCCGTTGGTCGGTGCCGTGGTCGGGCACAGCAGAGGGTCCGCGCCCTGCGTCGGCCGGGTGCCGCCCTTCGCCAGCTGCACCCACGCGTCGGTCAGGCCGTTCTCGTCGGCCAGCGTGCGGATGTTGTCACCGGCGCGGGTGTACCGGGTGTTCGTGTCGCCCATGACGATCACCGCGTTGCCCGCGGAGTTGGCCTGGATGAATGAGGACAGCTGCTCCACGTTGGCCCGGCGGGCGGCCAGCGCGTCGTCCGTGTCGTCCGCGTTGGTGTGGACGTTGTAGAGGTCCACGAAGACACCTTCGGCGAGCCGCACCCGCGCCAGCGAAAAGCCCTTCGGGGTCAGGCAGTTGGTGCCGGTGCACTTGTTCCACTTCACCCGCTCGAAGTCCTCGAAGGCGTAGTTCGACAGGGTGTTGATGCCGTCGCCGAACGGCACGCCGCCGCTCGTCGCGGTGCGGTAGGGGTGGTTGTCCCCGGCGTAGAGGGCCGCGTGGTAGTTGAAGTCCTCCTGCACGTTCACGATGTCGTACTTCGCCAGGCGCGGGGAGATCAGTGGGGTGTTCTTCTCCGGGTGGCCGGAGCTCAGGCCCTCGGGGAGGCCCGCGACGTTGTACGTCAGGACGTTGAACGTGCCGCTGGTGGCGGCCGCCGCGGGCGTCGTGCCGGTGGCGGCGAGGCCGGCCACGGCCAGCGCGGCGGCCGCGAGGGTGCCAAGGAGTCGTCTCATGGTGGGGGTGTCTCTCCGATGGGAGGAAGCGGGGACGGAAGATGAACGGTATTCAGGTTCTCCGCCAACAGTGTGACGGGAAAGGGCAGTTGGGGAAACAGTGAGAGAGAATCAGCGGTCGAAGCCGGAATACGCGTCACCGGCTGCCAAGAATCCGACGCCTTCGTCGAGTTGGGGGTCGTGATGATCGACGTGATCATCGCCGGGGGTGGACCGACCGGTCTGATGCTGGCCTGCGAGTTGCGGCTGCACGGTGTGCGGGTGATCGTGCTGGAGAAGCTGAGCGAGCCGACCCGGCAGTCCCGCGGGCAGGGACTGCACGCGCGCAGCGTCGAGATGATGGACCAGCGGGGCCTGCTGGACCGGTTCCTCGCGGTCAGTGGGACGTTCCAGGCCGGCGGTTTCTTCGGCGGCATCAGAAAGCCGTGGCCGGACAGCCTGGACACGGCGCACCCGTACGGCGTCGCCATCCCGCAGCCGGTCACCGAACGGCTGCTGGGTGAGCGCGCCCTCGAACTCGGCACCGAGATCCGGCGTGGCTGCGAAGTGGTCGGACTGAGTCAGGACGACGAGGGCGCCGAGGTGAGCGTCGAGCTCGCGGACGGCACGCGGCTGCGCTCGCGCTACCTCGTCGGGTGCGACGGCGGCCGCAGCGTGGTGCGCAAACTGCTCGGTGTCGGTTTCCCCGGTGAGCCCTCCACGGTGGAGACGCTGCTGGGAGAGATGGAGGTGACCGAGGACCCGGCGACGATCGCCGCCGTCGTCGAGCACGTCCGCAGAACGCACCTGCGGTTCGGTGCCAGCCCCACCGTGGACGGGGTGTGGCGGGTCGGCGTGCCCGCCGACGGTGTGGCCGAGGACCGTGCGGCCGCGCCCACCCTGGAGGAGTTCAGGCAGCGGCTGCGGGCGGTCGCGGGCACCGACTTCGGCGTGCACTCGCAGCGCTGGCTGTCCCGGTTCGGCGACGCGACCCGGCAGGCCGAGCGGTACCGGGTCGGCCGGGTGCTGCTGGCGGGCGACGCGGCGCACATCCACCCGCCGACCGGCGGGCAGGGGCTCAACCTCGGCGTGCAGGACGCGTTCAACCTCGGCTGGAAACTGGCCGCCGCGGTGAACGGCTGGGCGCCGGACGGGCTGTTGGACACCTACCACGCCGAACGGCACCCGGTGGGCGCCCGCGTACTGGACAACACCCGCGCCCAGATCACGCTGCTGGGGACCGATCCGGGTGCGAAGGCGCTGCGCGAGCTGTTC
Organism: Streptomyces sp. NPDC005263; assembly: GCF_042872365.1. Taxonomy (NCBI): domain Bacteria; kingdom Bacillati; phylum Actinomycetota; class Actinomycetes; order Kitasatosporales; family Streptomycetaceae; genus Streptomyces; species Streptomyces sp. NPDC005263. The sequence goes on from NZ_JBIAKJ010000006.1 coordinate 569,668, forward strand.
TCGAAGCTGATGGACTTCGAGGAGGTGAACCGGTACGTGACCGGGATGATCACCGCGGTCGACGTCCGCTACGACTTCGGCGAGGGCCCTGAGATGCTCGGTCGCCGCCTGCGGGACGTGGGATTGCAGCGGGGGCGTCTGTACGAGCTGATGCACGACGGCCGCGGACTCCTGCTCGACCAGACCGGCCGGCTCTCGGTGGCGGGCTGGGAGGACCGGGTCGACCACGTCGTCGAGGTGAGCGCGGAACTGGACGTGCCCGCGGTGCTGCTGCGGCCGGACGGCCACGTGGCGTGGGTCGGCGACGACCAGGCGGATCTGCTCGGCCTGCTACCCCGGTGGTTCGGTGCCGCGGCCGACTGAACGCGCAACCGACCGACGCCCGCCTCTGACCACGAACTCACCTGCTCCGTAACGGCGTTGAGGTGCCCGTCGACGGCCCGGTGACGCCTCGTCCGCCATAAGGTTGCCGTGGACACGGGGAGGGGCATGACACACGAGGCACGGCGCGCCGAGGAACCCGGCGGTCGGACACCGCTCGGCACCCGGCCGAACCCGCCCGGCACACCGCGCCCCCTGTGGCGGCAGCGGGACTTCGGGATCTTCTGGGCCGCGCAGACCCTGTCCGTCCTCGGCGACTCCTTCGCCCTGATCGCCCTGCCCCTGCTGGTGCTCCAGGCCACCGGCTCACTCGCCCGGATGGGCCTGCTCACGGCGGTCGGCGGAGCGGCGTCCGTGCTGGCGGCCGTGTTCGCCGGGACCCTGGTGGACCGCGTCGACCGCCGTCGCCTGCTCATCGCCTGCGACCTGGTGCGCATGGTGCTGTACGGGGTGATCCCGCTGGTGTGGCTGTTCGGACCGCGGGTCTGGCTGCTCTACGTGGTCCTGCCGCTGTGCGAGGCCGTCGGCATGCTGTTCGCCGTCGGCTATGTCACCGTCGTCCGCGGCCTGGTCGGCACCGGACAGCTCACGGAGGCCAACGGCCGGCTGAACGCGACCGCCGCGGCGGCCGGCGTCCTCGGGCCGGTGGGCGCGGGAGTGGTGGCCGCCTGGTCCGGCCCGGCCGCCGCCGTGGCAGTGGACGCGGCCAGCTTCGGCGTCTCGGCGGCCTGCCTGCTCCTCGTACGGTTCGCAGCGCGCTCCGGGGACGACGGCACCCCGGCGCGGCGGACGAGCCTGTGGCAGGACCTGCGCGCCGGAATCGCGTTCCTGGCCGGCCATCCGGTGCTGCGCTCCCTCACCGCCCTGCTGTTCGTCTTCAGCTTCCTCACCCTCGGCCTGAACGACCTGGTCATCTACCACCTCAAGCACGACCTCGGTCACGACGACGGCACGGTCGGCACCGTCATGGCCGTCGGCGCCCTCGGCACCATCACCGGCGCCCTGCTGGTCGCCCGGATCCGCCGCAGGCTCGGCTTCGGCCCGACCTGGACCGGCGCGGTCGCGGCCAGCGGGCTCGCCTTCGCCGGCCTGGGCTGGGCCCGGGACGTACCCGCCGTCGCCGCCCTGAGCGCGGCCTTCCTCGCCTGCGTCGGCGTCGCGGGCACCTGCTCCATGTCCCTGCGTCAGGAAGTGACCCCGGAACCGCTCCTGGGCCGCGTCACCTCAGCCTTCTGGACCCTCCAGTACGCCGCGGCCCCGATCGGCGCGGCCGTCCTGACCTGGGCGGCGGACCGGCAGGGCACGGCACCGGTCGGCCTGGTCGCCGGCGGCTGCTGCGTACTGATCGCGGTGGCCGCCCTGTTCACGCCGATCCGGCGGTCGGCCCCGGACTGACGCCGCCGCCATCACCCGTTCACACCCGCGTAGTGCGCCAGGCTCCGCCGCCACAGCAGCCGCGCCCCCAGATACGCCAGCACGCCCAGCAGCGGGGAGGCCGCCGCCAGCCAGTACGGGACGCCGGTGTCGTGGCCGTGGCCGGTGAGGACGGCGGCCGGGAAGTACGCGACGAACGCCAGCGGAAGACCGAACGTCAGGAAACCGCCGACCGCCTTCGGCAGCACGTTCAGCGGATAGCTGCCGAAGGTGCCGAGCAGTTCCTCCAGCCAGCGGCCCCAGTAGTCCGCGGCCGGGAAGCGCAGGGAGGCACAGGCCACCGCCGTGAACAGGGCCGCCTCCAGGAGCATGCCGCCGAGGATCGCGGCGATCAGGTACGAGGTCCGGCCCGCCGTCCAGTCCAGTTCGCTGCGGCTGAGCGCGCCCGCCATCAGACCGGCCGCGACGGTCAGGTCACCGATCGCGTTGGTGGGGAAGTAGGAGAGCTGGACCTGACGGTGCACCGGCATCGGACGCAGGAGGTAGGCGTCGATCATGCCTTCCTGGATCAACCGGCCGGCGCCGTGCATCCGGCCCAGCACCAGGACGAACAATCCGTGCGCGAGCATGCGCGTCGCAGGTATCAGCAGCACCTCCGAGCTGTCCCAGCCGCCCATCCCGGTGAACCGGGACAGCAGCACCGTCGCGAAGACGATCACGGACACCTGCCAGATCGCGCCGATCGCGACCATCAGCAGGAACTCGGAGCGGTACTCCAGTTGCGCACGGAAGTTCAGACGCGTCACACGCCACGCGATGCGGACGGCCTGCATGGGCATCAGCCTCCCTGGGATATGACACGGCGGGCGGCGCGGTGCCACAGGAACCGGGTGAACAGTGCGAGCAGCACGACCCAGGCGGCCTGGATCGCCAGCTGGCCGGCCGCGTCCGACAGCGGGATACGGCCGATGTACAGCGACAGCGGCACACTCAGCGTCGCCTGGAACGGCATGAACGAGCTCAGGGTGACGAACCAGTCGGGGAAGAACCACAACGGCGCGTACACCCCGGACAGCAGGTTCTGCGCGAAGATCAGGATCAGCACCGCGGCGTTGTTGCGCAGCGCCCAGAAACACCACTGGTCCGTGGCGAGCATGATGTAGTACAGCACCCACTGACCGAGCAGCAGGCTCAGCGCGAACACCCCCGCCACCGCCACCGACCCGGGCGGCTCGACGACGCCCACGGCCAGGCAGACCGCGTATCCGCCCAGCGCCCACGCGAACCCGTACAGCTGCTCCCCGAGGGCGCGCAGGGCGTAGTAGCGACGGGGCGGCAGCGGGCGCAGGTACCAGTACACGATGGTTCCGTAGTGCATGTGCTGGATGACGGTGTCCCGGCCCGAGAACTGGTCCAACTCCCGCAGCCGGGAGGCGAGTACGGCCAGCACGGCGTAGGTGACCGCCTGGTCCCGGTCGAGGCCGGCGGTGGTGCCGGTGTGCTCGTACAGGCCGTGCCACAGGGAGGCCACCAGCACCACCTGCACGGTCAGCCGGAGCAGCACGGCGGTCATCCGGGGCGGGGTGTGCAGCTCACCGAGCGGGGTGACCCGGGCGGTGCGCCAGGCGTGGAGTACGGCCATCACACCGCCCCCGCCTGGGCGTAGGCGGTCCGCATCACGTCCTCGAGGTCCGCCTCGTCGATGGCAACGCCGGTCACCTCGTACCGCTCGATGACCGCCTTCAGCGCCTGGTGCACGGACGGCGCGTCGGGCCCGTCCGGACCGAACACGACCTGCGGGCCCTCGTGTCGCAGCACCGCTATCCCGGGCAGCGCCTTGACCTCGGTGTGCGCCTCGGCGAGGGTCGCCCGGACCTGCCAGGTCGAGCCGAACGTGCGGCGGATCTCGTCGAGGCCGCCGTCCAGGACGAGCCGGCCGTGGTTGATCAGGATGACCCGTTCGGCGAGCCGCTCGACCTCGGTCATGTCGTGCGTGGTCAACAGGACGGTACGGCCGCGTTCCTCGACCTGGTGGCGCAGGAACTCCCGTACCTGCTCCTTGACGACCACGTCCATGCCGATGGTGGGTTCGTCGAGGAAGACGACCTGCGGGTCGTGCAGCAGGGCGGCGGCGAGGTCGCTGCGGACGCGCTGGCCGAGGGAGAGGTGACGCACCCGGGTCTCCCAGAACGACGACAGGTCGAGCAGGTCGTCGAACTCCTTGAGACGGGCCGCGTGTTCGGCCTTCGGCACCTCGTAGATGTCCCTGAGGATCGCGAACGACTCACGCACCGGCAGGTCCCACCACAGCTGCGTGCGCTGCCCGAACACCGCCCCGATGTTGCGGGCGTTGCGCTCGCGCTCCCGGTACGGCACCAGGCCCGCCACCCTCGCCTCGCCGGAGCTCGGCGTGAGGATGCCGGTGAGCATCTTGATGGTGGTGGACTTGCCGGCGCCGTTCGGGCCGAGCAGGGCCAGGAGTTCGCCGGGGGCGACGTCGAAGGTGATGTCGGAGACGGCGTGCTTGGCGACCCGCTCCGGGTTGACCAGGGACCGCAGCGTGCCCGTGAGGCCGGGGCGGCGGACGCTGGTGTGGAAGACGCGGGACAGGCCACGGACCTCGATGCTTCCGCTCACGCTGTGGACTCCCTTGCTGCGCATGAGATGCGGCCGGTCGGCTTGGAGGGCCGACCGGCCGCGGGACACAGCAAGACCGTTGCAGAATGTCGATCAATCGGTCAATGGATTTATGGATCTACGAGTTGGACAAAACCCTGTCCGGGCCCTAGGGGTGTCCGCCTAGTCGACCACCGAGAACACGAACGAGAACTCGGCCGGCTCGGCGTGCAGCAGGTACTGCGGCAGCGGGCCGGGCCCGCAGGACTGCGAACCCACCCCGTGCAGAGCGTGGTCGAGGTTCACCCACACCGTGTCCCCGGCCTCGAGGTCGGTGCGGTGCGCGGCCGCGTCCAACTGCTCGGTGGTCCACCGCCGGGCGCTGAACCAGAACTCCGGGTCACCCTCGACCCTGAGGCCGCCGAGCTCCACCCAGCGGACGTCGGCACGGGCCCCGTTCTCCTGCGGACGCACGTACGGCGTCTGCAACTCGTCGACCGAGGACTCCCAGCGGCCCGTCATCGAGGCCGACCTGGTGTCCGGGTAGGCCTCGCCGGGGCCGCCACCGAACCAGCGCACCCGGTCCGTCGAACCCGGCAGCCCGAGGCGGACGCCCAGCCGGGGCAGGGGCAGCGTCCACTCGCCCTCCGGGGTCACGGACACGGTCAGCCGCAGCCGCTCGCCGTCCGAGGTCCAGCGGTAGACGGTGCTCAGACCGACCTCGGCGGCGGCGGGCGCCACCCGGGTCCGTACCGTCAGGGCGTCCTCGCCCGGCTCCACGGACTTCAGCCGGTGCCGCATGCGGTGCAGGCCCAGCTTCCGCCACAGCGCGCTGTAGTGGGTGCCGGTCCGCCACTCCGTGCCGTCGTCGTTGTCGGTGGTCGCCCGCCACACGTCCAGCTCGAGGCCCTCGACCGTGACCCCGCCGATGGTGCGCGGCGCACCGGTCCGGGCGTCGAAGGTGGCCGGACCGAGCGTGATCAGCCGCTCGCCGGGCACCGGCCGGTCGGTGGGCGTGACGGACGGCACCGGGCGGGCGCCCGCCGGGACCTGACCCCAGGCGACCACATGGCCCTTCGCCGCCCACGCGGTGTCGGCCGCCAGCAGCGCCCGCACCGTCCACCCGGACTCCCCGCCGGGGGTCTGGGCGGGCGGCTCCGGCAGCTTCACGTCGGCCGACTCGCCCGGTGCCAGCGCGGGCACGTTCAGCGTCCCGGCCTCGATCGCCTCGCCGTCCACCTGGTACGACCACTCGAAGACCAGCGCGGACAGGTCGGCGAAGTCGTGCCGGTTGGTCACGCGGACGGTGCCGTCGCCGCCGCCGTCGATGCGGACCGGCTCGACGACCTTCTTGAACTCGACCAGGCCGGGGGAGGGCCGCCGGTCCGGGAAGAGCAGTCCGTCGCAGACGAAGTTGCCGTCGTGCAGCTCCTCGCCGAAGTCACCGCCGTAGGCATAGCCCAGCTCGGGATGCTTGATGCCGTGGTCGATCCACTCCCAGATGAAGCCGCCCTGCAGCCGGTCGTACTTCTCGAACAGCCGCTGGTAGTCCAGGAGCCCGCCGGGGCCGTTGCCCATGGCGTGGCCGTACTCGCACTGGATGAAGGGAAGGTCGCGTCGCTTCTTGGTGCCGCCGTCCGTGCGCCGGCCGATCTTCTCGACCTCGTCGTGGAAGGCGTACATCCGCGAGTACACGTCGGTGTCGCGGCAGCTCCAGTCGCCCTCGTAGTGCACGAGCCGCGAGGAGTCCCGGCCGTGGATCCACTCGGCCATCGCGGTCAGGCCGCGGCCGGTGCCGGCCTCGTTGCCCAGGGACCACAGGACGATGGACGGGTGGTTCTTGTCCCGCTCGACCATGCGGGCCGCGCGGTCCAGCAGGGCCGGGGTCCAGCGGTCGTCGTCGACGGGGTTGTCGCGCCAGTCCTGCTCGACGAACCCGTGGGTCTCCAGATCGCACTCGTCGATGACCCACAGGCCGTACTCGTCGCACAGGTCGAGGAAGGCCGGGTGCGGCGGGTAGTGCGAGGTGCGGACGGCGTTGATGTTGTGCCGCTTCATCAGCAGCACGTCCTCGCGCATGGTCTCCAGGTCGAGCGCGCGGCCCCGCTCCGGGTGCCACTCGTGCCGGTTGACGCCCTTGAAGAGCACGGGCGTGCCGTTGACCTTGATCAGACCGTCCTCGAGCACGACGGTCCGGAAACCTATGCGCAGGGGCACCCGCTCGCCCTCGGTCACCAGCTCGCCGTCGTACAGCTTCGGGGTCTCCGCGGTCCACGGCAGCACCCCGACGGTGACCTCCTCACCGGTCGCGACATCGATGTCCAGGGCCGGCACCAGCACCCGGCCGTCGACGTCGGAGTCGACACGCAGGGTGCCCTCGCCGCTGGTGTGGTCGTAGGAGGCGTGCACGAAGTGGTCGAGCACACCGCCCGCCGGGCGGTGCAGCAGCGTCACGTCACGGAAGATGCCCGGCAGCCACCACTGGTCCTGGTCCTCCAGGTACGAGCCCGCCGACCACTGGTGGACACGGACCGCGAGCACGTTCGGGCCCGGCTTGAGGAGATGGCCGACCGCGAACTCGTGCGCCAGCCGCGAGCCCTTGAACTCGCCGATGTCCGTGCCGTTCAGCCAGACCCTGGCGCAGGACTCCACGCCGTCGAAACGGAGCACCACCCCGCCGTCGGCCGGCCAGTCGGACGGCAGCTCGAAGACCCGCAGATGATCACCGGTCGGGTTCTCGGTCGGGACGTGCGGCGGGTCCACCGGGAAGGGATAGAGGACGTTGGTGTAGATCGGCGCCCCGAAGGCACCGTCGCCCTGCAGGACCCAGTGACCGGGGACGGTGACCTCCGCCCAGCCCCCGGCGTCGTACCCTTCCTCGGCGAACGAGTCGTCCTCGGCGTCGGCCGTGGCCGACAGCCGCAGGCGCCAGCTGCCGTTCAGCGACAGCGACGCGGCATCCGAGGACGCGTACCAGGCACGGGGCGGGAGCGCCCCGCTGCCCGGCGAGACGTCCTCGACGTAGTCGACAGCGGGGGTGGTGCGCAAAGACATCGGACTCCTTGCTCAGCCCTTGATGCCGGTCTGTGCGATCCCCTGCACCAGCCAGCGCTGGAGGAAGAGGAAGACGAACACCAGGGGCAGGATGGAAAAGGCTGTGGCCATGAAGATCAGATGGAAGACGACGGTCTGGTTGGTCATGTAGTTGGAGAGAGCGACCTGGACGGTCCACGAACCCGGGTCCTGGCCGATGACCAACGGCCACAGGAAGGAGTTCCAGCCGTTGATGAACGTGATGGTCGCCATCGCCGCGAAGAAGTTCAGCGAGTTGGGAACCACGATGCGCCAGTACGCACCCCAGTAGCCCAGCCCGTCCACCCGCGCCGCCTCCTCCAGCTCCTTGGGGAACCCCAGGAAGTACTGCCGGAACAGGAAGCAGGTGAAACCACTGAACAGCCCCGGAATGATGAGACCCCGGTAGGTGTCCACCCAGCCGAGCGACGACACCAGGACGAAGCTGGGGACGAAGGTGACCGCCGTCGGCACCATCAGGGTACCCAGGACCGCGTAGAAGACCTTGTTGGCGTGTTTGTACGGGATGCGGGCGAGAGCGTAGCCCGCGAGGGAGCACACCAGCAGGACGCCGAGGGTGTGCAGGGTGGCCACGACCGCCGAGTTCCACAGGGACTGGGCGAACGGCACCGTCTCGTCGGTGAACAGTTCGCTGATGTTGCCCCACTGGATGTTCGTGGGGAAGAACTTCCAGTTCTCTCCGGTGATCTCGGCGTCGGTGGAGAGGGCGTTGCGGATCAGCAGGTAGAACGGGATCAGGAAGAAGAAGGTGGCGATCCCGGTGGCGATGTAGAGGCCGGTGGAGCTCATCACGCCGCCACCGCGCTTGTCGCGGCGGGGCTTGTCCGACGGCGGTGCGGGTTCCCGCACCTCGGGCATCGTGGTGGTCACTTGGACTCATCCCCCCTTCCGAAGCCCATGAGCTTGCCCTGGAGCAGGGTCACGGCACAGATCAACACGGTCAGGATGACCGCGCCCGCGCTGCCGGAACCGTAGTCCTGGCTCTCGCCGAGGGCCTTGTAGTACAGCTCGACGAGGGGCGGACGGCCCCAGGTGGTCTTCGACAGGAGGTTGAAGAACTCGTCGAAGGCCTGGTAGGCGGCGATGAGCAGCAGGAGGATCACCGCGGTGGAGGTGGCGCGCAGCTGGGGCAGGGTGATGTACCGGAAGGTCTGCCAGCCCGGCTTGGCGCCGTCGATGGCGGCGGCCTCGTACAGCTCGTCCGGGATGTTCTGCAGCGCCGCGATGAACAGGATCATGTAGAAGCCGGACTGCAGCCACAGCCGCGCGGTGACGATGACCAGCCAGTACCAGGGCGGGTTGGGGTCGGCCAGCCAGGCGATGTTCTCGATCCCGAACCAGCTCAGGACCGTGTTCATCAGGCCGAAGCGGACACCGCTGAAGATGGACATCTTCCAGATCAGCGAGGCGGCCACATAACTGCACGCGGTCGGCAGGAAGAAGACCGACCGGAAGAACGCCCGCATGAAGCGCAGCCGGTTCACCAGCAGGGCCAGGCCCAGCGAGAGTGCCCAGGTGGTGGGCACGATGAACGCGGCGAAGGCGGTGAAGGTGCCGAGCGAGCCGACGAAGTCGTCGTTCGTCAGCATGTACGTGTAGTTCTCGAAGCCGACGAACTTGTCGGGTGTGACGGTGAAGCGGGCCTCGAAGAAGCTGAGCCAGAGGCTCCAGAGGATCGGTGCGTAGACGAAGATCGCCAGACCGATGAGGAACGGCCCGCAGAAGAGCCAGAAGTTGAACGTGGGGCTGCCCCGCAGACCCCGCCGCGGCTTGGCCGATGGGGCCTTCGCCGGGGCGGGGCGCGCGAGGTCGCGCGTCTTGGTCGTCGACATGTCGGTGGTCCGTCCCGCGGTCTATCCGAAGAGCTTCTTGAGCTCGCGGTTGACAGCCGCGTCAGCCTTGTCGAGGGCCTTTTCCGGGTCCATGTCCTTGCGGACGGAGTTGGCGAAGACGTCCTCGAGGGACGTGATCATGGCCTGGGTCCAGCCGATGTTGTCGAAGTGCCCGAACTCGTTGAAGAGCTTGACCCCCTCAGCGGCGTTGCCGGACTTGAGCTTGGTGGCGGTCTGCGCGATCGAGGTGCGCGGGGGGATGTGGAAGCCGAAGGAGGTGGCCCACTCCTCCTGGTACTTCTTCTGGTCGATCCACAGCCACTTGACGTACTCCTTGGCGGCGTCGACGTTCTTGCCCTTGGCGTTGACGAACATCGACCAGCCGCCGTTGTAGACCGACTGCTTGCCGGAGTCGACGGTCTTCGGGAAGGGGAAGACGCCCCAGTCGTCGCCGAGCGCGTCCTGGATCGTCGGCATCGCCCACATGCCGCAGAACTGGATGGCACACAGGCCCTGGGTGAACGAGGACGGGTCCCAGGATTCGGTCGGAGCGCCGAGGAGAAGGTTGCCGCTGGTGAACAGCTTGCGCATCTTCTTGATGCCCTCGATGACGCCGGGGGTGTGGTAGGCGATCTCGTTCTTCTCGTTGAGGGTGTCGGCGCCGGCCGACCAGATCATCGGGCTGATGACGCTGTGGAGGTCGTTGCCCATGTAGAGGCCCTTGACCTTGCCGGTGGTGAGCTTGGCGGCGGCCTCCATCAGCTCGTCGAGCGTGGTCGGCACGTCGACCTTGGCCTTCTCCAGCATCGATTTGCGGTAGAAGAAGAACTGCGGGTCGTCGATCATCCGGACGCCGTATATCTTCCCGTCGACCGTGTGCGACTTGATGTCGGCCGGGTTGAAGTCGCTCTTGACCGGGTCGATGATGCCGGTCAGGTCCGCCACCTGACCACTCTTGATCATCTGTATCTGCGGGTGGAACTCGAAGAGGTCGGGCGCGTTCTTGGTGAGCAGCGTCGCGAAGAGCTTGCTCTCGAAGTCGGCGCTGGTGATCCACTGCGTGGTCACGTTGGCCTTGTCGTAGGCCTTGGCGTACTTCTTGATGGCCTGCTCGGTGCCCGCCTCGCCGTACGCGTGGAAGAACTGCGTCAGATTGACGCCCGACCCGGATCCGCCACCGCGGCCGTTGTTGCCGCCGCACGCGGCCAGCCCGCCCGCGGCGGTCAGGCCCAGGGCGGCCCGCAGAACGGTCCGGCGGTCCCAGCTGCTGTTGCTCAATGCCGACATGGTGACGTCCTTGTCTCGAGTACGGCTGCGGCTCTGTCGTTCAGCGTGAAATGGCTCAAAAAGTGGTGCGGTGGCGGGACGCTAGCCTTCGGCTAAGGCTTCGGCAAGGGGTTGGACGAAGCCTGTTCGAAGCGTTGCGTAATGTTCGGAATGCCGAACGTCACGGGGTGGCGAGCCGCCGTGAGGCGTCAGGTCAAGCGGGCCGTGCGGTGCGGCCCCTCGCGGCCGGGGCGCGTTTCGCGGAACGCTGGCCCACCGACTGGAGAGCCCCTTCGAGCGCGAAGGTCGCGGCGCCCAGGCATGCCGGGTCGGAGGGGATGGGGGACAGGACGATCTCGGTGGCGGCCATCGGCCGCGGCAGCGCGTGCCGGGCCACCGCCGCGCGCACCTCGGCGACCAGGGGTTCGCCGAGAGTGGCCGCGACCCAGCTGCTGAGCACGACCACCTCCGGGTTGAACACGTTCACCAGGTCGGCGATGCCGGCGCCGAGGTAACGGGCGGTGTCGCGGACCACCTCGATCGCCACCGGGTCGCGCTCGACCATCCCCCGGGCCAGCGCGTCAATGGTGGCCGTCTGGTCCTCCGGGTGCAGCAGCGCGCTGTCCGGGGCGCGCTCCCGCAGGTTCAGCATGATGCCGGGCGCGCCGACGTACGTCTCCACGCAGCCGTGGTTGCCGCACCGGCACGGTCGTCCGTCCAGGACGATCGTGGTGTGGCCCCACTCGCCGGCGCTGTTGCTCACGCCCCGGTGCAGCCCGCCGCCCAGCACCAGTCCGGCGCCGACCCCGGTCCCGAGGTTCACCACCACGGCGTTCCCGTGTCCGCGCGCCGCCCCGAACCACAGCTCGGCCACCGCGCAGGCACGCAGCGGGTTGTCCAGGTAGAGGGGGTAGGCGATGTACTCGGTGAGCAGGTCGAGCAGGGGTACGTCGTGCCAGTCCCAGTTGGGCGCGTACTCCGAGATGCCGGTGGCCCGGTCCACCTGTCCCGGCACGCTCACCCCGACGCCGAGCACCCGGGCGCCCTCGATCCCGGCCTGTGCGACCACCGAGCCGACGGCGGCGACCACGTGGCCGACCACCTGCTCGGGGCGGCTCTCGCCGGGGCGTACGTCCTCGTCGGCGCGGGCCAGGACGTTCAGCCCGAGGTCGAACAGCTCGACATGGACGTACGTCTCCGCGATGTCGACACCGATCAGCGCGCCGCCCGAGGCGTTGACGGCGACGAGGCCGCGGGGCCGGCCGCCCGCCGAGTCCTCGAACCCGACCTCGGTGATCATCCGGAGGTCCAGCAGCTCGCCGACGAGGGTGGCCACCGTGGCGAGACTCAGGCCGGTGGCGGCGGCCAGCTCCTGCCGGGAGGTGGGCGACGCGGCGATGATCTGGCGCAGCACCTCGTAGCGGTTCGCGGTGCGGATGTCACGTGATGTGCGCTTCACCGGTGTCGCCCCCATCCCTTCCAGACCAGGCCGGGACGGCATCTGCACCGGCGCGGCGCAAGGCTATGGGCTGCCGGGACTTTTCGACAAGGGGTTAGGAAAGGGGCTTTATAAAGTCACCCGGCGAGAATGTCCCGGACGAAGGCGTTGGCGAATTTACCCTCCGGGTCGAGCGCCCCCGCCAGTTCCCGGAAGTCGCCCAGTCGCGGATACCGCGAGCGCAGCACATGAGCCGGGACGGTGAAGACCTTCCCCCAGTGCGGCCGCGCGTCGAACGCGTCCAGCGCCTCCTCCAGCCGCCGCACCACCGGCAGCACCGCGGCGGTGTCCTCGACCCAGGTGAAGTGCAGCGCCACGGTGTCCCGTCCGTACGCGGGGCTCAGCCACTGTGCGTCGGCGGCAACGGTCCGCACCTCGCAGGTCTGCAGCACCGGGGCGACCACGTCCCGGACACCGTCCACCGCGTCCAGCGCGCCGACGGCGTGGCGGCGCGGCAGCAGGTACTCCGACTGCAACTCGGCACCGCTGCTCGGCGTGAACTCGGCCCGGAAGTGCGGCAGCCGCTCGTGCCACGGCCCGGCCACCCCGAACTGCTCGGTGCAGTTGACGGCCGGCATCCCCGGCACCGGATGCAGCTTCTCGACGGCCGGCGCCGCCCACGGGAAGTCGGGCGCCGGCTGGTCCGTGCGCCGCTTGAGCCACACCTGCCTAAAACCCGGCGCCCGCCAGTCGGTGAACAGGCTCACGCTGTACGCCGCGGCCGCCACCGTCTCGAAGTCCAGCCCCGCGAGGGGCAGTTCGGTGAACACGTACTGCTCGACCTCGAAGGCGGGTTCCAGGTCGAGGGTGAGCGCCGTGACGACACCGAGGGCGCCCAGGGACGTGACGGCACCGGCGAAGCGCTCGTCCTGCCGCCCGATGACCGCGGTGGACCCGTCCGCCGTGACGATCTCCACCTCACGCACGGCCGCGGCGAGCGAACCGTTGCCGACGCCCGAGCCGTGGGTACCGGTCGCCACCGAACCGGCCACCGAGATGTGCGGCAGGGACGCCATGTTCGGCAGCGCGAACCCGGCCCCGTCCACCCGCCGAGCCAGTTCCGCGTACCGGACGCCGCCGCCGACGCGTACCGTGCGGGCCGCCGAGTCGACGTCGACCTCGGCCGGCAGCGCGGCCAGCGACAGCAGGACCCCGTCGGCGCCCGGCTCGGCGATCGCGTTGAAGGAGTGCCCACTGCCCAGCACCCGCACCTTCGCGCTGTCGGCCACCAGGGCGGCCAGCGCGGTGAGCGAGTGCGGCCGGTGCAGTTCCTTGGCCGTGTAGGTGATGTTGCCGGCCCAGTTGGTCACCGTCTCGGTCATCCCGCGGCCCCTCCCTGTCGAGAATCCGGCCTGACGAGAAGCAGGCCACGCACAGGTGGAAGGTACCTCGGGCGCAGGGCCGGCGCCCTCCCGGGTGGCCCCCCGCCACGTTCGGGGGCGTTCTCGCGGGGGCGATGTCCGGCGCGAGGGGCCCCGGCACCGGCGATGCCCCAGCGAGGGCATACCGTGAGGAGTCGTACGTCCGATCCGGGAGGAGACACAGGATGGGCAGCCGCACCGCGCTGGTCGAGGATCTGATGGAGAGGTTCCCGCACGTACCACGGGAAGCCGTCTTCAAGGAGGATCTGCTCCGCGGCGGAGTGGCCTTCGATGCCTCGGCCCTCAGTGACAACGAGGGCGGCGAGGTCAAACCGAAGTCGTACTTCATCTTCTCCTTCGACCACGGCACCCTGCCCGAGCTCGGCGAGGCAGCGCTGCGCCGGCCCCCGGAGGAGATCATCCTGACCGGCGGGCCGTACGACCTTCGGCGGACCGTCGTCTCGGTGCGCGTGAACCCGGCATCGCCCTACCGGGTCGCGGCCGACGAGGACGGCGTGCTCGGGCTCTACCTGGACGGGAAGCGCATCTCCGACGTCGGGGTGCCGCCGATGCCGGAGTACTACCGGCACACCCTCGCGAACGGGAAGTCGGTGATGGAGGTCGCCCCGACCATCCAGTGGGGCTACCTGATCTACCTCACCGTCTTCCGGGTCTGCCAGTACTTCGGCGCCAAGGAGGAGTGCCAGTACTGCGACATTAACCACAACTGGCGCCAGCACAAGGCGGCGGGGCGGCCGTACACCGGTGTGAAGGACGTCGAGGAGGTCCTCGAAGCACTGGAGATCATCGACCGGTACGACACCGCGAAGGCGTCCACCGCCTACACGCTCACCGGCGGCGCGATCACCAAGACGGTCGCCGGGCGTGACGAGGCCGACTTCTACGGCCACTACGCCAAGGCCATCGAGGAGCGCTTCCCCGGACGCTGGATCGGCAAGGTCGTCGCGCAGGCGCTGCCCAAGGACGACGTGCAGCGGTTCAAGGACTACGGCGTGCAGATCTACCACCCCAACTTCGAGGTGTGGGACCGCCGGCTGTTCGAGCTGTACTGCCCGGGCAAGGAGCGCTACGTCGGCCGCGACGAGTGGCACAAGCGCATCCTCGACTCCGCCGACGTCTTCGGCGCCCGCAATGTGATCCCCAACTTCGTGGCCGGCGTGGAGATGGCCGAGCCCTCCGGCTTCACCAGCGTGGACGAGGCCATCGCGTCCACCACCGAGGGCCTGCGCTTCTTCATGTCGCACGGCATCACGCCCCGTTTCACCACCTGGTGCCCCGAGCCGACGACCCCGCTGGGCAAGGCCAACCCGCAGGGCGCGCCGCTGGAGTACCACATCCGGCTGTTGGAGGCCTACCGCGCCACCATGGACGACTTCGGCCTGGCCTCGCCCCCCGGCTACGGCCCGCCCGGGCCCGGCCGCGCGGTCTTCTCCGTGAGCTCCTTCATGGACAGCCTCTCGGCGGACGAGCCGGTCGAGGTGTAGGGAAGTCGAAGAGCGGTAGTTCACTTGCCGGGGCCGCGGAATCCGTCGGCCCCGGCATTGATACTTCTCGTCCTGCCGTGCGTATATCTCGAGGGAGCGCTGGTCCGCGGGAATTTGAATAGCCAGCTTGTCAGTTGTGTAGCAGACGTGAAAAGCTCTTCTCCTGCCGTGAGGCTCCCCCAACTCCTTTGCCGGTAAGGCGAGTTGACCTCGCTTGTGAACGCAGGAGACCCATGTCCGACCTGCCGACTCCCCAGGACGCCGCCGAGGCCGCGCTGTTCTCAGAGTGCTGGGATGCCGTGCTCTCCTACGCCGACCTGTGTACGTCCGGCTCCACCGCGGCCACCCAGCTGGCCACCGAGGCCTTCTCCCTGGGCATGCGCGAGGCACGCGAGGCGCAGTCCGCTCCCGCCCGCGGCACCGGCCGCCGCCCGGCCCGCCTGCCCAGGATCCCGCTGCTGCTGACCGCCGTACGCAACACGGCGGCCGCTTGGGAGATCCAGGGACAGGGCCACATGCTGGACCCCGAACTGCGGCTGTGGCTCAACTCCGAGAAGGCCGCGCGCTACACCGGCCCCCCGCTGAGCCGCCCGCTCGCCCTGCGCGGCCTGCGTGACCTCCAGGAACCGGACGCCGCCCTGTTGTGGCTGGCCGAGGTGGAGGCGTTGCCGCTGCCCGTGGTGGCCCGTCGGCTCGGCCTGGACCCGGCTCTCGCCGACGAGGAACTCGCCCAGGTACGAGGCCTGTTCCGGGACCGCTGCCACCGCGCCCACCTCGACACCCCGATGGACCCGCAGTGCCGCAGCTACGCCCGGCTGCTCGACGCGGTGACCCGGTCGCCCGCCGCCGACACCCCGAAGGACCTCTCCCGGCACCTCGCCCGGTGCGTGGACTGCGCGGAGGCCGCCGCCTGTCTGCGGCTGCACGGCGGCGGACTGCCCGGAGCGCTGGCCGGCGGGGTGATCGGCTGGGGCGGCCTCGCCTACCTCGAACGTCGCCGACGGGCCGCCGAGGTGCGGCTCGGCGCCGGTCGCCCGGGCCCCGCCGACAGTGACGGCGCGCCGCCGAACCCCGGCGCCCACAAGGCCCGCGTCGCGCGCAACGGCCTCCTCGTCGCGGCCGTCCTGGTGTCCCTGCTGGCACTCGCCGTGTCGATGATGCCGGGCGGCACCGACAACGGCGCCGCACCCTCCGGCGACACCGACCGTCAGCCGGTGGCCGACCCCGGCCCGTCCGTCCCGTCCACCGAGGCGCGCTCCACCAGCTCACCGAGGTCGTCGGCCCCCGCGACGACGCCCACACCCAAGAAGTCCCAGGCGAAGAACCCCGGCGCCACGGCCCAGGGCACGGCCTCGTCCGCCGCCCCCACCGGCGACCCCGAACCCGGCCCGAGCGAAGCCGTGGCCTGTGACGTCCGGTACGACCTGGTCAACCAGTGGCCCGACGGCTTCCAGGCCACCATCACCGTCACCTCCGAACAGGCCCTCGACTCCTGGCAGGTGGGCTGGTCCTTCCACGACGGCCAGAAGGTCGGCCAGATGTGGGACGCGAGCTTCTCCCAGAACGACTCCCGGGTCACCGCCACCGCCGCCGACTACAACAAGTCGGTCCCCGCCAACGGCTCCCTCTCCTTCGGCTTCCTCGCCTCCTGGCAGGGCAAGAACTCCCCGGGGTACGACTTCACCCTGAACGGGCACGGCTGCACGAAGAAGTAGCGCCCGGGGAGTGGTGGAGTCGGTCCTTCGCGGCCGACGAAAACGCCGAACCAGGGTCCCGACTGGTCGTAGCCGCATCGTCGTGTACGGCCAGGTCCTCCAGCGGCTTCATCGTGCCACCGCCGGCGTCGGGCCGAAAGCGTCGGCAAGGCTGGTCAGGATGGAGCCGGGCCAGTTGCTCTCCCCGAACACACTGACCGGCATGGCGAGCACGCCGCACTCGCGCCGGAGCGTCTCCGCCGGGGCTTCGACCGGGAAGAAGTAGTTGCCGGGACAAGTCCGGCTCGCCGTGGGAATCGCCCCGAGCACTTCGTCCGGCAACCGTGCGAACAGCCGCTCAGCCCGTGCGGCCAGTTCGTCGACGACCTGCCGGGGCACGTCGCTGTGTTCGGTCAGCAGACGGTCGGCGAGCCTCAGCTGTGTCGACGTCGGCGGATCCGCCCGGAACGCTTCGGTCAATTCGGCCTGCGCCGGACCCAGCAGGACCACGCCGAACGTGCGTGGCCACAGCCATCCCTTTGTGGCCGAATGCAGCAGGACCGCACAACCGGTGTCCAGCAATCGCCGTGTGCCGGCAGCGAACGGGGTTCCCAGATCGTAGACGCTGTCGATCAGCAGGCGGCGGCGTGGTGATTCCCGCAACCACGACATCACCGCGGCGCACTCGGCATCGGACAGGTACCGGCCGAGCGGCTTGCTGGGGTTGGCGAGCAGCAGGTATTCGGGCCGGTGGTCCGCCGGTGACCCCGGCAGGGCCGGCGCCGGCAACGTCGGATAGGACGCGGGCGCCAGTCCCGCGGCGCGGGCCAGCTCGAAGTAGACCGGGTACACGTCGCTGGGCAGCCACAACCGCGCTTCCACGGCGCGCAGCCGGTGGAACACCATACCGAGCCCGTGCCGGACCCCTCGACAGACCATGGCGTGGCCGGACCACTCTTCCGGCAGCTCGAAGCGCCGCAGCCAGGCACGGGCGAGATCGCACCGGTGCACCGTACTCATGTCGGTCGGCGGTTCCGGTCGGATCGGAGCAAGCGCCCGGTACACGTTGGTCTCGGCGGCGTCCAGAAGCGACGAGGAAGCACTGAGTTGCCGCTGCCGGAATTCCTGGAACTCGTCGAACCTCATGCCGTCGCGCCTTCCGGCACGATCTCGCTGGCCCGGTCTTCCAGGGAGGCGTAGCAGCGTCCGTCGGCCATGACGTTCCAGCTGCGTGCGATCCCGCTGGTGCGTTCCCAGAGCAGGCTGGGCTCGGTGTAGGCGGCGATCCGCATCGGCCGTCCGTCCCAGCTGCCGTGGTAGACCGGCGCGCCCCAGGGCAGGCGGCTCGCCAGTTCGAAGCCGTGCTGCCCGGCGAATCGGGTGACCATGGACAGCGAGACCTGGTGCTCTCGGCTCCAGACGTTGGCGGCGCGGTCGAAGTAGAGCGACTCAGTGCTGGTGGATACGTAGAGCTCTTTGAAGCAGACTTCCTCGACACCGAGAGCCGCGGCCCACGAAAGGTAGTCGGCGACGCCTGCCGCGTCGGCGACACCGCCGTGCTGGAGCACGCAGATCAGCCTCATCCGCAGGCCCGGCCAGCGGTCACGTGCCACGCGCCAGGTGTCGATCACAGAGCTCACCGGCGTGCGCAGCATCATCAGCCGCTCGCTGACGGCGTCGTCCTGATGGTGCCGGGAGACCGCCAGCACGCTCAGGCCCGCGGCGCTCAGGGCTGCGAGGCGGCCGGCCCGGTCAGCGTGCCGGCCTTTCGCCAAGGTGTGCGCGTTGGTGATCAGGACGACCTTCGGGAAGGCCGCCGAGCAAGCGGACACCAGTCGCAGCTGCTGTTCGAACGGTATGAGCGTGGGCTCCCCGCCGCCGGTGATCACCGCACGCTCGGCACCCGCCGCGCGGGCGCGCTCCAGCCAGTGGGCGACCGCGTCCCACGGGACCCGTGCCGGCGCTTGGTCGCTGGAGATCGAAGCCGAGGAGAAGCAGAACGAACACCGGGCTTGGCAGGCGGAGGCGACCGGCAGAAGCGAAACCGAGCGCGGTCGCGTGTCGGCGTAGCGACGCTGTGCCGATTCGTGCAGATGCAGGGAGGCCGCCATCGCATCCTCGACGGTTGTCGGGCGCAGAGTGAACTCGTCGCCTGCTTTGTCGAGTTCGTGGACTGCTGACAACCGGATGCGAGCCTCGTGGAGTTCCATGCCGAGGCCGGTCGACACGTTGGGCACCAACGTGTCGGGGTCCACCATGGTTTCCAGCACCAGCAGCCGGTCGCCCGGAATGGCCAGACGGTCGAGCAGGCGTCCCGCCTTGCCGATGCCGATGCGCAACTCCGCACGGGTCAGCAGGTGGAACCGGTCGGGATAGGTGCTCTCCGGAATCCCCGCCTTGCCATAAGCGAACGCGTACTTGTCGAAGCCTTTCGCGAAGTTTGACAGCACGATGACGTGGAAGCGCTGACCGCTATTCATCCCGTCATCATGCATGAACGGGCCCCGGACGACATGGGCCCAACTGCAGGCGGAACGCCACGCTCAGCGATCCGCACCGTCCGACAGAACGAGGAGTTCGGGACGTCCGCCCGCTACAACGGGCCCGCACGGAGGACGGCGCCGTAGGCAGTCTGCGGACGGACAGCCTGCCGCGAAGCCACCTGCTCTGCGATGCTGCCTGGCGGGCCGCGGCCGCAACGCATGCACACGACCGACAACCTGTGACACCGCCAGAAAATCGGTGGCGCTCGAATGCGCGCGCCTCTAATGTGAGGTCCACTTCACGCCGTGGCTGTCCGCCGCTGGCGTCGACTGAGTGAGGAACGGGAGGTGTGACCGATGGCTGTCTCTGTGATGGGCGCTGCCCGCAACCAGAAGTTCATCCACTCCACCTCCGTGGCTTCCGGCTGACCGTTCCTCACCTCCGCGCGTCTCCACGCGCGTGCCGGGGCCGCCCCCTGTGAAGGGTTCCCCTTGTCTTCCACATCAGCTTTCTCTGCTTTCTCTGCTTTCTCCGCGCTCGCCCCCTACGGCTGGAACGAGGCATGGGCGGACGAGTTCGCCCCCTACCTGTCCGAAGGGCTGCTGCCCGGCCGGGTGGTCCGGGTCGACCGTGGGCAGTGCGACGTGATCACCGCCGACGGGATCGTCAGGGCGGACACCGCGTTCGTCACCCCGCACGACCCCATGCGGGTCGTGTGCACCGGCGACTGGGTCGCCGTCGAGCCCGGAGGAAACCCGCGCTATGTACGGACGTATCTGCCGCGCCGTACCGCCTTCGTACGCTCCACCTCCTCCAAGCGGTCCGAGGGGCAGATCCTCGCGGCCAACGTCGACCACGCGATCGTCGCCGTGTCGCTCGCCGTCGAGGTCGACCTCGGCCGTATCGAGCGGTTCCTCGCGCTGGCCTGGGAATCCGGGGCGCAGCCGGTGGTCGTGCTGACCAAGGCCGACCTCGTACCGGAAGCGGCGACCCTCGCCCACCTCGTCCAGGACGTGGAGACGACCGCGCCCGGTGTGCCCGTGCTGGCGGTCAGCGCCATGGGCGGGGACGGACTCGACGTCCTGGTCGCCGTCGTCGGCGGCGGTACGTCCGTGCTGCTCGGGCAGTCCGGCGCGGGCAAGTCAACGCTCGCGAACGCCCTGCTCGGCGAGGACGTGATGGACGTCCGGGCCACCCGGGACGCGGACGGCAAGGGCCGCCACACCACGACCACCCGCAACCTGCTCGCCCTGCCCACCGGGGGTGTCCTGATCGACACCCCGGGACTGCGGGGCGTCGGACTGTGGGACGCTGAGACCGGCGTCGGACAGGTGTTCTCCGAGATCGAGGAGCTGGCCGCACGGTGCCGGTTCCATGACTGCGCGCACGAGAGCGAGCCGGGGTGCGCCGTACTCGCCGCGATCGCCTCCGGCGAGCTGGGCGAGCGGCGACTGGACAGCTACCGGAAGCTCATCCGGGAGAACCAGCGGATCGTGGCCAAGACCGACGCGAGGCTCCGGGCCGAGATCAGGAAGGACTGGAAGCGGAAGGGAGCCGAGGGCAAGGCGGCGATGGAGGCGAAGAGGGGGCGCTGGGGGTAGGGAGCCCGGGGTCGGTCGGCTGACGGCTGACGTCTGACGGCTTACGGAGCAGATCGGACATCGGATGCGGGGCCCTCACGCCCGACAAGTCCACGTCCGATTTCCGCTAGCCGGGGTCCCATCGCGTCGTCGACACTGGAGGGCGTGATGGACGAGGACACCAGGTACGAAGCGGTGCGCAGCAGGGACGGGCGGTTCGACGGGGAGTTCTTCTTCGCCGTCGTGACGACCGGGATCTACTGCCGCCCCAGCTGCCCGGCGGTGACGCCGAAGCGGCACAACGTCCGGTTCTTCACGACGGCCGCCGGCGCGCAGGGCTCGGGATTCCGGGCCTGCCGGCGGTGCCGTCCGGACGCGGTGCCCGGCTCCGCCGACTGGAACGTACGGGCGGACGTGGTGGGCCGGGCCATGCGGCTGATCGGCGACGGCGTCGTCGACCGGGAGGGCGTCGCCGGACTCGCCGCGCGGCTGGGCTACAGCGCGCGGCAGGTGCAACGGCAGCTCACCACCGAGCTCGGCGCCGGACCGGTCGCCCTCGCCCGCGCCCAGCGGGCGCACACCGCCCGCGTGCTGGTGCAGACCACCGACCTGCCGATCACCCAGATCGCGTTCGCGTCCGGTTTCGCCAGCGTGCGGCAGTTCAACGACACCATGCGGGAGGTGTACGCGGCCACTCCCAGCGAGCTGCGGACCACCACCGCGCCCAGAGCGGACCGCACGGTCCGGCGTACGGCCACGCCGACCGCCGGGATACCGTTGCGGCTCGCCCACCGGGGCCCCTACCAGGCCGGGGCCGTGTTCGACCTGCTGGAGGCGGAGGCCGTGGCGGGCGTCGAGACCGTGAGCGGGACGCGCGGACGGCGGACGTACCGGCGTACGCTGCGGCTCCCGCACG
The DNA here is from genome assembly GCF_042872365.1 of Streptomyces sp. NPDC005263. Lineage (NCBI taxonomy): Bacteria > Bacillati > Actinomycetota > Actinomycetes > Kitasatosporales > Streptomycetaceae > Streptomyces > Streptomyces sp. NPDC005263. The sequence continues at coordinate 591,268 of NZ_JBIAKJ010000006.1, forward strand.
GCACCGGCATCGTCGCCGTCGACGAGCGGACGGGTGCGGCACGGTCCGCGTCCGGCGCCCACCCGGGCGGCTGGCTGGACGCCCGTCTGCACCTCACCGACCACCGTGATCTGACCACCGCCGTCCAGCGGCTACGACGACTGTTCGACCTCGACGCCGATCCGTACGCCGTGGACGAGCGGCTCGGCGCCGACGAACGGCTCGCCCCGCTGGTCGCCGCCCGACCGGGACTGCGGTCGCCGGGAACCGCGGATCCGGAGGAGTTCGCGATGCGGACCCTGGTCGGGCGGGTGCAGGCCGCGGAGCTGGTCCGGCGGTACGGGAAGGCGCTGGACGCCCCCTGCGGCCCGCTCACCCATGTGTTTCCCGAGCCGGCCGTCCTCGCCGAGGCCGAGCCGACCGGACCGGCGGGCGCGCTGGCCGCGGCGCTCGCCGACGGAGCCGTACGACTGGACCCCGGCGCCGACCGGGACGACGCACAGGCCGCACTGCTCGCCCTGCCCGGTCTGGGCGCCCCCGCCGTCGCCGCGATCCGCACCCGCGCCCTCGGCGATCCCGACGTCGCACCGCCAGGGTCCGACGTCCCCGACAGCTGGCGCCCCTGGCGCTCATACGCCCTGCAACACCTGCGCGCAGCAGGGGAGTTGGAGTACCCATGACCATCGATACCCGATACACCACCCTGGACAGCCCGGTCGGGCCGCTCCTGCTGACCGCCGGTCCCACCGGAGCGCTGTCCTCGCTGTCCGTGCCCGGACAGAAGAACGGCCGTACGGTCCAGGAGGGTTGGCGGCACGACCCCGGTCACTTCCGGGCCGCCGAGGAACAGCTCGCCGCCTACTTCGCCGGGGAACTCAAGGAGTTCCAACTGGAGTTGAGTTCGCCGGGCAGCGAGTTCCGGGAGCGGGTCTGGGCCGCCGTCGACACCGTGCCGTACGGGGCCACCACCACGTACGGCGAGATCGCGGCGCGGATCGGTGCGCCCCGGGCCGCCGTACGGGCCGTCGGCGGTGCGATCGGCGCCAATCCGCTGCTGATCCTGCGGCCCTGCCATCGGGTGATCGGGGCCGGCGGTTCCCTCACGGGGTACGCGGGCGGGTTGGAGCGCAAGACGAGCCTGCTCACCCTTGAGGGAGTCCTCTGACGGGGCGGCCGCTCAGCCCCAGAACACCGCTCCGAGCCACGCCCCCATGATCAACAGACAGGTGAACAGCTCCGCCAGGACGCTGGAGCCGCCCGAGTGCATCGCCGTGCGCAGGGCGGCCCTCGCCTCGCGGTGCCGGCCAAGCCGGAGTCGTTCCTCGAGGTAGATGCCGCCCATGAAGCCCGGGATCGCGCCGAGCACGGGGACCAGGAAGAAGCCGAGGAACGCCCCGACGCCGGCGTAGACGGCCATGCGCGGGGTGGCACCGCTCGCGCGCAGCTGTCGTGGCGGCAGGGACCAGCGCACGACCTGGGAGAGGAACAGGACGACCGTGGCGCCGACGAGGACGGCCCAGGCGAGGGGCTGCGGATCCTTCAGGGCCCACCACATGATCGCGGCCCACACCAGCCACGACCCCGGCACCCCCGGCACCAGCACGCCGCCCACGCCGAGGAGGATGACCAGACCGACCAGCAGGAGGTCCACCACTCCCATCTGTCCAGGGTGCCGGAGTACCGGCGAAGGCGCAGACCACCGGGGCTCGATCCGCCGTTCGCGGTGGTGCGCCGTACCGGTTTTTCCGGATGCCCCGTTTTCATACGGCCCGTGCGGTGGACAATTGGCGGCATGAGCCAGCAGGGGGGAAAGCCCACCGGTCACGAGGACGACTGGTGGGGCCAGCTGTACGACGACTCCACCGACGACACGCGCCCCACGCCCACACCGGACTCCCTCGACGACCGCTTCGCCTCAGCGGCGGACGCGGTGGACGGACGGTCCGGAGCCCGCGGGGAGCCCCAGGACGCGATCCCGGCGCCGCGGTCCGGTCCGGGCGGGCTCCTGGAACGCGGCGGGCCGGGGACCGGGCCCGCCGCGCGTGCGGTGCCGGCCCCGAGCGCCGAACCGCCCGAGTCGCCGAGCGCCCCCGGGGAGCCGCCGCCCGACCCGCCCCCGGGTGCCGCGACCGTCCCGCCGGGCACGCCCCCGCTCCCCACGGCACCCCCGCCGCCTCCGCCCCCCTTCGCGCCCCCGCTCCCGACGGACCCGCCCACCCGGGGGGCCGCCGGACCTGCTCCGGCCGAAGCGAGCGACACCGACACCGACATCGGGAGCGACCCGGACATCGGCACCGGTACTGGTACTGGCCCCGACACCATCCCCGACGCCGGACCGGACCGGGACGTACCCGCGACCGACATCCCGGACGCTCCACCCCTCCCCGGACGGGCGCCGCAGCCTCGGCCCTGGGAATCGCCGGGCGCCACCCACGCCGGTGACGCCCCACCCCCTGCCTACCCCCCGTCTCACGGCCTCCCGTGGGGACCGCCGGGCGTCCCCGCTCCGGGCCCCGGCCCCGCTCCCGTCGACGCGCGGTCCGCCACCTCGGTCGGTCCGGAGCGAGACGCCGCGGAGGTGTCGCCGACCGCCGACCCCCCACCTCTCGGCACCCCACCCCTCGGCGCCCCGTGGGGCCCGCCGCGCCCCCCGACCCCTGCCCCCACCGACGCCCGACCCGCCACCCCTGCCGGCCCGGGGCGAGACGCCGCGAAGGCGTCGCCCGCCGTCGGAGGCTCGCCCCTCGCCGCCGACAACCCCCCGTCCGCCGCGACGAACACCGGAGCCGGTTCGCTGCGGGACGATTCTCCAGGGCTCGGCCGGGAGCAGCCCGGTCAGGTTCCCGGCCCGGACACTGCTCGCGCCGCGCGGGGAACCCGTGTCGACATCCCCCTCGTTCCTCCCGAGCCCGTCGGTCATGTCGGCTCCGGGCCGCCCACCTACGAGGCCGAGCCCACCGCGCTGCCCCCGGCCGACCCGGACGGTCTCGACGAGCTGGTCGCGGACACCGTCCTTGACGGTGCCCGGTACGGGGCCTGCACACTGCGTGCGGCGTCCGTGCGCGGTGACTCCGCGCGGTTCCGTGGCGAGCCCCGACGCGACTCACTCCTCACCGCCCGCTTCGGAACGGGCGAGCGCGCCCTGGTCCTGGTCGCCATGGCGACCGGTGCCCGCGCCACCCCCGGCGCCCACCGCGCGGCCGCCGAGGCCTGCCACTGGATCGGCAGGGCGGTGGGCCGCAGCCACGCCCGGCTCGCCGAGGACATCAGGGCGGGCCGGCGCGGCGACCTGAAGTCCGGCCTGCACCGGCTCACCGACCGCAGCCTCGGCAAACTCCGCGCCAGCGCCGCGGAACAGGGCATCGCCCCCGAGGAATACGCCGCCACTCTGCGCTGCCTCCTGCTGCCCGCCGACCCCGACTGCCGCACCCGCGTCTTCTTCGGCATCGGAGACGGTGGACTGTTCCGGCTGCGTGACGGCGTCTGGCAGGACATCGAGCCGCCGGTCCTCGACGTCACCGGAGAGCCGGTCGTCGGCTTCGGCTCACCGCCCGCCGAGACCCCCGAGGGTGACCGCCTGACCATGGACCTGGGCATCCCGACTCCTCCGAGCCCCTACGAACCGGCCCCGGAACCCCCACGTGAACCTTTCCGCTTCCGCGCCTCCATCGCCCGCCCCGGTGACACGCTCCTGATGTGCACCTCAGGCCTGGCCGAGCCGTTGCGCGGTGAGCCGGAGCTCGGCGAGTACCTCACCGGCCGATGGTCCGACCCCACCCCGCCCGGCCTCGCCGCGTTCCTCGCCGACGCCCAGGTCAGGGTCAAGGGGTACGCGGACGACCGTACGGCTGCCGCTGTCTGGGAGGCGTGAGCGGGGGTTCTACGCGTACGGCGTCCAACGCCGACCGGAGGTGTCGTACATGTAGCGGGGCAGGCCCTTGATGCCGCTGGTGCGGAACGGGCGGCCGTGGTCGTCGACGCGGATCGTGCCGGAGCGGCCCTGGGAGGACCAGTCGAGTTCCAGGTACCACTGGCAGTCGCAGGTGTCGGTCTGCGCGTTGACCAGCAGCACCTCGGGGTCCTCGGCGGAGACCCGGTAGGGGAAGTGCACGGCGGGGATGGTGTGTTCGCTGTCGGCGCCGGGGAGCGAGCGCACGACGGGTCGGTCGGCGTCGAGGTTCACGGCGAAGGACCTCGGCGTGAGCTCGCCGCCGCAGCCCTGGTCCATGGCGAAGGCGTTGCCGGACGCGGGCGCGGCACGGCCGACGACGCGGACCCGCAGCGCGTCCAGGACCACGGCCGTGGACGACCGCCCCTGCACCGAGATCCGCACGATCGTCTCGTGGCCGTGCACCGCGTCCTGGGTCGCCGCCCACGTGCCGGCGTCCTGCTGGACCGGGGGCGGCGGGACCTGCTGCGGCGTCTTGTCGATCACGTAGTCGTGGCCGCAACCCATGTTCCAGACCTGGGAGTCGGCCGTCCAGGCGAGAGGCTGGGCGTCGGACGCGGGGGCGTCGCCCCGCGCGGCCGCCGACGGGCCGCCCTTCTTCCCGGGAGTCGGGGAAACCCGCGCCTCGGCTGACGGCGAGGCCGGCGGCGACGAGGTCGAGGAGCGGCTGGGCGAGGCGCTGGGGGAGGGGCTGCGGGGGATGGGCGCGGGGTGGCTGGACCCGTCCGTGGCCGTCGTCGTAGGGGTCCGGTCGGGGGCGGTGCTCACGGTGTCGGCCGGAGGACGGTCCGCCGACAGGGCCGACAGGGTGCCCAGCGTCGCCAGGAGCACGGTCGCGACGGCCGCACCGAGCAGGGTCTGCCGACGGCGGTACCAGGGCCGACGGGCCGACGTGCCTGACACGTCCTCACCGGGGCCTGACACGTCCTCACCCGCACCCGGCACGTCCTCACCCGCGCCCGACACGTCCTCACTCGGGTCCGGTGTCCGCTCCTCCGTCTTCGGCGTCCCCTCGTGCGGCGCGCCGCTGTGCGCCGGATCGGTGGGGTCGGTCGCCGCGCTGCCCGTGGCGCCGTCGGCGGTTCGTGGGCGCTGGCGGGACGCCACGGCGAGCAGCCACTGGCGGTGCAGTTCGAGCCGTTCCCCGGGTGTCGCCTGGCAGAACGCGGCTAACCGCTCCACGGGAGCGAAGTCCAGGGGCACGGCGTCGCCCGAGCAGTAGCGGTGCAGCGTCGAGGTGTTCATGTTCAGGCGCCGCGCCAGCGAGCCGTAACTGCGGTCCGTGCGGTCCTTCAGTTCTCTCAGCCGTGCCGCGAACTCTGCTACGTCGTCCCCGCCAGACACCGTTCCCCCGTGTTCGTCGGGCCGGGAAGGTATCCCAGGCACTCCCTATACCTGCACGTCAGATGGCCTGGGATGGTTCCACCGTGGCCGATCGGGCGGGGACGGTTGCGGCCGGCCCCGGAGACGGCTGATGCTCTTGGTGTCGCACCGACCAGGGCCGGACCGACCATCCGCCGCCGGGGCGCCATCCCACACCACGTACTCATTCACGGGGGACACCCATGTCACAGCGCACCCGAGCAGGAGCGCTCACCGTACTCGCCATCACGGGCCTCACGTTGGGCGCCGCGCTCGCCGAACCGGCGGCCGCCGCCACGAGCAGGCCCGGCTTCCTCTCGGCCGCGGACCTGCCGCCCCACCCCACCTCGTCCTGGACGGCCGGCAAGGTCACCCGCGGTGAGCCGGAGGACCTTGAGGGGGACACCTGTCTGCGGGCACTGCCCGGCCACGAGAACGTGTGGTACCGCGACTTCCGGACCGACCTCGAGACGAACGCCCGGCAGATCACCGTCGTCCTGCCGGACAGCGGTTCGGCGAAGTCCCTGGTCTCCGCGCTGAACAAGGACATCACGTCCTGCCCGGCGCGGATCGAGGCGGCCGACCCCGAGATCGAGGCCACCGGCAGGGACTACGGCACGCTGCCCGTGGAGGAGGGCGCCCACGTCCACGGCCTGCACACCGAGACCTCCTGGGGCGCGACCGACATCAGCCTCCTCTCCGTGGGCCGGGACGGCCGGACCGTGACGGTCGTGGACTGGGGCCAGATGGGCGGCTTCGACGACGCGCCGGTCAAGGCCTTCAAGAAGACGACGACGGCCGCCGTCACCAAGCTCCGCTGACCGTCGCGCGACCACCGACCGTCGCGCGACCACCGAAGAAGACCAGGGCCGCCCTCTCGTCACGGGGGTCGGGAGGGCGGCCCGCACCTCGACCACCGCACCTCGACCACCGCATGACCGCACGCCCGCACCGACATCGACCACAGCACGTACGAGACCACGCACGAAAACGGGGAACACACATGAACCGCAACACGACCACCCGCCGCACCACCACCCGCCGCACGGCCGTGGCCGCGGCCCTCGCCCTGGCCCTCGGCCTCGGTGTCACGGCCCAGGCCTCCGCCGGCGCACCGCGTTCCGTCAGCGGCAAGCCGTCCGACAACGTCACCCGCATCGCCGACTTCTACGGCGCCTACATCGACGCGGTGACGGACGCGGACGACGGCGGCAGGCTGGCGAACGCGCTGCGTGGGCACTACCTCAGCGCCGGCTTCCAGAAGGAGTTGGCGGCCTGGGAGGCGAAGGAGCACGCCAACGGCGTCCTGCGTGCCCAGAACGTCCCGCTCGCGTGGAAGGTGACCGACAACGGCACCGCGGACTACACCGAAGCCGTCGTCACCCTCACCTGGGGCGGCGGCGAGACGACCAGGCTCGTCGTCGACATGGACGGCGGCCACAAGATCTTCCACATCGGTACGAAGGGAGTCGCCGGCAAGTAGGCCGGGCCGCGGTTCCCGAGCCCACCGCGGCCGTGGCACCGCACCACCCTGGTGAGCCCCCGCAGTTCGCCGGCGAGCGACCCGTGCATTCCGGCCAGTTTTCGCAAGCCGCGGGCAGGCGTATCTCCGCGCACCCCGGCGTCCGGGACCCATGGCCATACCCCTTCGGCGGCTACGGCGAGGTCGACAGAAGGGAGTCGGTGGATGGGCCCACCGTCCGCGGTCACCGTCCCTCGGGCGCGTGGGGTCGGGACGGCCGGCGCGACCGGCGCCCTCGGTACCGGCCGCACGGTCCGGTCTCCGATCGCCGGAGTGACGATCGGCAGGTGACGGCTGCGTAGGCGGAGGCGTCAGTGGCGTTCCGGCGGCCTCGTACCGCAGGATCTCGGCCCGGAGTCCGGGACCGGATCGGACGCGGGCCCCGGGTCGATCACGGCCTCGAACCGGCGGCCCGCCGCGTGACTTTCCGGCGGCGCGGACGGTGCCGTCCGAGATGTCAGGCGCCTCGCGAGCAGCGACACAACAGTGGCCGAACACCCGGCCGTTGAGGATTCGACATGACTGGCCCGTGGGCCGATGGGCAAGGATCCCGGTGAACGTGTTCGAGCAGGAGGGGAACCGACATCGGCACGCGGGCGGGGGTCATGAAGAGGCAGGCACGAGGAGGCGGTCCCATCGCGACAGGGGCCTTCTCGGCGGAGACAGTGGAGGAAGAAACCGACAGCGCCCAGGACGGGGCGCAGGCACCGCAGCTCAACCGCGTACTCGGACGGGCGGACCTGGGGGAGGTGCCCGAGGCGCGCAGGGCGCTGCGCGAGTTGTTACGGCACTGGGGCAGGCCCGGACGCGCGGAGGTCGCGGAGCTGCTGACCAGTGAGCTCGTCACCAACGCACTCGTCCACACCGACCACGACGCGATCCTGAAGGCGACCGTCGGTCGCCGTGGTCTCAGGGTGGAGGTACGGGACTTCGCGGCCCTCAGGCCCCGGCTGTGCGCGCCGAAAGCCGACGACGGCACGCACGGCCGGGGCCTCGTCCTGGTGCAGTCCCTCGCCGACGCGTGGGGCGTGCGGGCGCACGGGGTGGGAAAGGCGGTGTGGTTCGAGCTGGACGCGGGCATCGCCTGAACCGGCATCGCACCCCCGCCACAGCGCACCGCACGACACCGCCTGACACGGCAGCGCACCACACGACACGGGACGGGGCGCGGCTCGCATGAGCCGCGCCCCGTCCCGTGTCGTGCCGTGTGTCTCGTCCGGCGTCTCTAACCGAACTGCTGCTCCAGGTCCTTGAGCTTGCGCTCCAGGGAGTCGAGGCGCGGCAGCGCCATGGTGTCGTCCTCCGCGGTGAGGTCGACGGAGGAGGTGGTGGAGTCAGATCCGCTGCGGACCGGCTCCAGGGACGGACGTGAGCGCACGGGCAGTTGCTCCGGCGTCGATATGGCAGGCTCCGCGGTGGCCCGCTCCGAGGCCCGCTCCAGGGTGGCCTGCGCCTCCAGTTGCCGGCCGCGGCCGACGAAGCCGCGGTGGCCCCGGCTGATCGCCTTGAGCTGCGCCCGGTCGACCCGCTCCTTGTCGCGGCGGCGCAGTCGGGCCGCCTCCTTCTGGCGCTTGTCCTCGCGGACCTCGTCGACGGCCTCGTCGAGGCTGCGCACGCCTTCCAGGAGCATCAGCGACCACGCGCTGTACGTCTCGCGGGGGGCCCGCAGCCAGCGGACGACGCGGATCTGCGGCAGCGGACGCGGCACCAGACCCTGCTCACGCAGGGCCGCCCGGCGGGTCTGCTTCAGCGCGCGGTCGAACAGGACGGCCGCCGACAGGGACATGCCGGAGAAGAACTGCGGTGCCCCGTCGTGGCCGAGACCCCGGGGAGCGTGCACCCAGTTGAACCAGGCCGCGGCGCCCGCGAACGTCCATACGAGTATCCGGGAGCCGAGGGCGGCGTCACCGTGGCTGGCCTCGCGCACCGCGAGGACCGAACAGAACATCGCCGCGCCGTCCAGGCCGAACGGGACCAGGTACTCCCAGCCGCCGGACAGGTTGAGGTTCTGCTGGCCGAAGCCGACCAGGCCGTGGAAGGAGAGGGCGGCGGCCACCGCCGCGCAGCAGAACAGCAAAACGTAGGAGGCGGTGCCGTATATGGCTTCCTTGCGCCTGCGGCGTTCCTCGCTGCGCTCCCACGAGTCGTCCGCGCTCGCTTTCGCCCCCGAGGAGCGCTTGCCGCGCGCGAGTACCGCTACCGCCGCCAGCATGCCCAGGAGCAGCACGGCGCCCGGAAGCAGCCAGTTCAGCGATATGTCGGTCAGTCTCATCTGGGGTCCCTTGCATTGGGATAGGGCGTAACGCCCGCCATAGTGGCCCAATCCGATCGGCCCTCAGGGGCTTTCGGGGCAAGAGGCCGCCAAGGAAGTGAAAGGGATCGCCCAGGGCAGCGTTCTGCTCGAACTGCCGCTTGAGGGGCGGGAGTTGAGTTCGAATAAGACTACTCGTACGAGTGGTTCCACGGAAAGTTCCCGTGACCCGTGAGGAAATGGTGAATTGGCTGTAACCGTACGGGTGGCTCGATCGAGGGCGATCATACGGGACGCCGTCCGGCCCCTCGCCCGAGGGTCCCGTCAACTGGCGGCGGCCGCCGTGAGCTTGGTGATCCGGTCGGCGTCACAGGTGCGTGGACACGTGACGCAGGTGTCCTCGGGGTCCAGCGTGTAGTACATGCAGCAGCTCACCCGGTCCCGGGTCGGCAGCGGCCGGCCGGCCGGTCCGGTCAGCCGACGGAAGGCGGCCGAGCCGACGTAGGGCTTGGTCGCTCCCGGTAGCAGCAGCTCCAGCTCACGTTCGGCCCGCCGCTGCTCGTGCTCGCCGAGCAGTTCGGCGACGTACCACAGGCTCTCCACGATCTCGTCGGTCACCATGCCCCACAGGGCCCGCCCGCGGCGGCGCATCCGGGGGCCGAAGGCGGTCAGGAGGGGTTCCATGTGGTCGGCGATCGCGTCCCGGACCTCGGCGCGCAGCGCCTCCTCGTCCGGGACCACGCGGGCGTCGGGGTGGCGCGCCGCTGGGTCACCGGGGAGGCAGGCGAACCGTCCGGGGCGTACGGCGAAGGACATGGGTCCCGCGGTGCGGTCGTACGAGACGTGGGTCACCGGGTAGCGGGGGACCCGGCGGTGCAGGAACCAGGGGGCGGTGATCAGCAGGCAGGCGGGCCAGGCGTAGCGGTGCAGGCCGAAGCCGGCGGTCACGTCCGGGCGGGCGGGGCGGCCGTGGTCCCGCCGCACCTGGGCGTCGTCCCAGGCCAGGAAGGCGTCCAGGCCCGCGCCGCCCGCGGCGAGGGAGGCGGCGGGGATCCAGCCGTGGCGGTCGGGGAGCCGGTCCGCGGGGTCCAGCTCGGTGACGGTCAGCGCCGGGAGGACCTCGGTCAGACGGGAGTACGCGTCCGTGAGGGCCGAGGGTGTCACAGGCATGCCGGGACCACCGATCCATGACGGGCTGACAAGAGCACCTAAAGGTAGCCTTACCTTACCTAAAGTCGATGAGATTTGAACTGGTGGCTTCTGCGCCTAAGGTGCTTGACGGGCGAGTAACAACCCGCCGTAATGACCCGAAGTACCGACACGTCCCCAGGAGGACCCGTGGAGCAGGGCGCGCAGGGCTCCGCCGAGACGGGGGTTCCGGAACGCCCTGTCGGCGCGGTGCGGGTGCCGCCGCAGCTCAGGGCCGCGGACGTGGACCGGGACGGGGGTGCCGCCCCCGGGGCCGCGCGCGGTGAGCACACCCACAACGAGCCGCCGGTTCCCCGGCCCCGGCCGGCCGTCCAGCGGTCCTCGGTGCGCGGGCAGATCCTCGACGCGTTGCGCACGGCTCTGGTGGCGGGCGACCTGCGGCCCGGCGAGGTGTACTCGGCGCCCGCGCTCGGGGAACGGTTCGGGGTCTCGGCCACGCCCGTGCGGGAGGCGATGCAGCAGCTCGCGCTCGAGGGCGCGGTCGAGGTCGTGCCGAACCGCGGGTTCCGGGTGGTGGTGCGCGGGGCGCGGGAGCTGGCGGAACTGGCGGAGGTGCGGGCCCTGATCGAGGTGCCGGTGATGCTGCGGCTGGCCCGCACGGTGCCGGCCGAGCGCTGGAGCCACCTGCGGCCGCTCGCCGAGGCCACGGTCCGGGCGGCGTCCTCCGGCTGCCGGGCGACGTACGCCGAGTCCGACCGGGCCTTCCACCGGGCCCTGCTGGCGCTCGCGGGCAACGAGCAGCTGCTGCAGATCGCCGAGGACCTGCACCGTCGCGCGCAGTGGCCGCTGGTCGGCGGACCCGGCGCACGAGGCCGGGCCGAACTGGTCGCGGACGCGGCGGAACACGTGACACTCCTGGAGGCGCTGGCCGCGGGCGACCTGGACGCGGTGCGGACACTGGTGGGGGAGCACTTCATCGGCGCGACATGACCCCGGCCCCCGGCGGACTCGCCCCGCCCACTCATCGGCTCATCGGCCACTGGCTCACTGCGTCGCCAGCCGCCAGCCGCCAGCCGCCAGCCGCCAGCCGCCAGCCGCCAGCCGCCAGCCGCCCGGCGCCACAGCCGCGCTGCGCCGCGCGCCCGCTGTACTCGGCCCGGTGCTGTCGGCGGGCCACCGCGCTTCTGCTCCGCTGTGTCGCCAGGCAGCCGTGTCATGGCCCCCGTGCTTCAGCCCCGCCGTGCCGCCAGGCCGCCGCGCTTCGGCCCCCCCGCACCGCCAACCCCCCGCGCCTCGTCCCGCGCTGTGCCGTCGGCCCACCGCGACTCGGCCCCGTTCCCGGCCCCGTCCCCCGGGCCCCAGGCCCCGGGCCTCTGCGGCCAACCACCCCCGCCCCCGCCCCTTCGCCCGGCCGGCCTGCCGAGGCCTAAGCCGTAGCCGCCCCCGCCGCAGGTGGGGTCAGTTGTTGGGACAGCCAGGTGGGTACGCCGCCGAGTAGGCGGTACAACCGGCGGGCCTCCTCGCGGAGTCGGGAGGCCTCCGGCTCCGCCTCGGCGTCCGCCAGGGACGCCAACGCGGGGGCCGTGCCCACCAGATAGCCCAACTCCTCGCGGATCCTGAGGGATTCACCGAAGCCGTGCCGTGCCTCGGCCAACTCTCCCTCGCGCAGGGCGAGTCCGGCGAGGTGGCGCCAGGTGAAGGAGAGCAGCAGCGCGTCGGAGTGGGCGGTGGCGCCCGCATGGGCCCGGCGGTACGCGGCACGCGCCGCCTGCGGGGAGCGCGTGAGGTTCTCCGCCAACAGGCCCCGGCGGAAGTCGAGCAGCGCCCGCCGCGGAGCCCCCGGAGGGATCAGCGCCGCCGCCCGCCCCAGCGCGGCCCGCGCCTCGTCGGCCCGGTCGCGCACGCCGTGCAGCGTGGCGGCGTACGCGAGTTGCCCGCGTTCACAGGCCGCCGCCCCCCGCTCGTCGTCCCCATGGGCCAGCGCCTCGGCCGTACGCAGCGCGTCCTCGGCCTCCTCCCAGCCCAGCTCGGTGTACAGGCACCGCTCCACCAGCAACGACGCCCGTTGGAGCGCGGCCGGTGCGGTGACCGGCTGGAGCAGTGCCGCCGCGTCGCCCCAGCAGGCGCGTGAACGCAGCCGCCATACCGCGGTCTGGAGTGGATCGTCACCGGCGGTCGTTCCGTAACCAGACATGGCGGTATGCGCCACGTTGCCCTCCGCAAGGTCCCGTCCTTCGGATCAGCCCGTTTCGCGGCGCACGGCACGCGCGTCCGCAGCGTCGTCGGGCGCCGAAGCTCCGCCCCGACTCCGTCTCCCGCCTCGCGGCCGCACGCACCAAGCCCCGCTCACCGGCGTCGCCAAGCACAGCCTCTCCACATCGACCTGATCCGAAGGGCAGGCCCAGCGCGCCATCGAGCTTTGAGTGGTGGCCGCATCTCAACACGGATTGAGGGGCCGGGCCAAGGGGGCGGGTGAAGGATTTCACAAAGTCGTGGGACTCCGCGGGCCTCGGGTTTCAGCTCATCCGCAGTGCCAGGAAGAAGTCGAGCTTGTCCTCGAGGCGGGAGAGGTCGCGGCTCGTCAACTGCTCGATCCGCCCGACCCGGTAGCGCAGCGTGTTGACGTGCAGGTGCAGACGGGTCGCGCAGCGGGTCCAGGAGCCGTCGCAGTCGAGGAAGGCCTCCAGGGTGGGGATCAGCTCGGCGCGGTGGCGTCGGTCGTAGTCGCGCAGCGGGTCGAGGAGCCGGGCGGTGAAGGCGCGCCGGACGTCGTCGGGGACGAACGGCAGCAGCAGGACGTGGGAGGCGAGCTCCTGATGGCCGGCCGCGCAGACCCGCCCCGAGCGGGCGGCCGCCACCCGGCGGGCGTGCCGGGCCTCCTCCAGGGCGCCGCGCAGGCCCTCCGCGGAGTGGACGGACGCGCTGACGCCGAGGGTGACGCGGCCGTCGTCGCCGAGGCCGGCCGACAGCGGGTCGCGTACGGACTCCAGCAGGGCGTCGGCGAGGATGCCGGTCTCCGCGCCGTCGTGCTCCGAGGAGACCGCCGGAAGGGGAACCAGGGCGATCGCCTCCGCACCCGTGTGGGCGACGGCCACACGGTCGGAGGGCTCCGGACCGGTGGCGCGCGGGTCGACCAGGATCTCCTCCAGCAGGGACTGGGCCACCGGCCCCCCTTCCAGGTCGCCGCCCTGCCATTCGACGCACGCCACGACCACCTGCCAGTGCGGGGCGGTGCCCAGGCCCGGCAGCAGCACGGGGGCGGCCACCCGCAGCCGGGCCGCGATCTCGGCGGGCGCCGCGCCCGTCTGCACCAACTCCAGCACCTCCTGGGCCAGTCGGCGGCGGACCGTGCGGGCCGCGTCCCGGCGGTCCCGTTCCACCGCGATCAGCTGGGTGACGCCGTGCAGCAGGTCCAGGCGTTCCTCCGGCCAGTCCCCGGCGTCCGCCTCCACGGCCAGCAGCCACTCCGAAAGCACCGTCTCGCGGACGTCCCGGGAACCTCGCGGGGAGCGCCCGCTGCTGCGGACCGGGAAGAGGGAGTAGGTGGCGGATCCGAGGGTGACGCGGTGCGGGCCGCGCCGGTCCGTACGGGAGGCCGCCAGGTGCTCGGCCGCGAGCCGCGCGCACACGTCGGCGGGCAGACCGGGGCCGCCCGCCTCGGAACCGCCGATCTTGGAACCGCCGGCCGCCGTGGGACCGCCCGCCCTGGACCCGGCGATCAGACGCCCGGCCGGGGACAGCACCCAGGCCCGCAGATCCAGGTCCGAGCCGAGCAGGTCCAGTACCGCGTCCGGTCCGCCGCCCGCCGGGCCCGAGGTCATCAACCGGCGGTGCCGGTCGACCACCGCCGCGATGTCCCCGGCACGCTCGCCGGAGACCTGCCGTACGACGTGCTCGGTGATCGTCGCGAACGCCACTGACTCGTGTACGGCGAAAAGCGGGAGCCGGTGCCGGGCGCACGCCACGACCAGGTCGTCCGGGACGTCCCCCAGCTCGGCCTCGCCGGCGGCCACCGCGGTCACCCCGGCCTGCGCCAGGATCCGTACGAACGGCTCGGAGTCCGCCGCGTCCCGGCGCCAGGCCAGGCCCGTGAGCACCAGTTCCCCGCCCGAGAGGTAGCGGCTGGGGTCCCGCAGGTCGGTGGTCATCACACCCCGCACGGTGCGATCCAGCTCGTCCTCGCCGCCGAGCAGCCGCAGGCCCAGCGCGTCGGTGTCCAGCAGTGCGCGCAGCCGCATTCTCGTCGCCGCCGTTCTTTGTCTCGAAAACTACGATGAATCTGAGGTGTCCATGATGCGGGTGACGCTCCCGTGGCGCGGGTGGCGGCCCCGCGGGGTGGCGAGCGCCGCTCTCCGTCTCCGCGGCTGTGTTCCAGGTCACGCGGTGTTGTGTCGCGCGTTTCCGCAGGAAAACGAGGAGGTTACTGATGCCATTCGTTCATACGAATCTACAAGATGACCGCCCTGGCCAGCCAACTCCTTCATGGTTTCGGTGACTGACCCAGTCGGCGGACGGCGCTGTGTACTGGTATCACCCCGCGTGAACAGGACATGAAACGAGCCGGGCCCGCCGCACCCGGATCGGCTCGATCCGCACGACTCCCAAGACGAAGAAGAGAGCCGGTCATGGACTTCCTTCGCCCCGCCAGCTGGGAGGAGGCGCTCGCCGCGAAGGCCGAGCACCCCACCGCTGTGCCGATCGCGGGCGGCACCGATGTGATGGTCGAGATCAACTTCGACCACCGCCGGCCCGAGTACCTGCTCGACCTGAACCGGGTCGGCGACCTCTACGAGTGGGAGGTCGGCGAGGACAGTGTGCGGCTCGGCGCGTCCGTCCCGTACTCGACGATCATGGACCGGCTGCGCGCCGAGCTGCCGGGCCTGGCGCTCGCCTCGCACACGGTCGCCTCCCCGCAGATCCGCAACCGCGGGGGCGTCGGCGGCAACCTCGGCACCGCCTCCCCGGCGGGTGACGCCCATCCCGCGCTGCTGGCGGCGGGCGCCGAGGTCGAGGTGGAGTCCGTAAGGGGATCGCGGCTGATCCCGATCGACGCGTTCTACACCGGGGTGAAGCGCAACGCGCTCGCCGCCGACGAGCTGATCCGGGCCGTCCACATCAAGAAGGCGGACGGCCCGCAGCAGTTCTCCAAGGTCGGCACGCGCAACGCCATGGTCATCGCGGTGTGCGCCTTCGGGATCGCGCTGCACCCGTCGTCGCGGACGGTCCGGACCGGCATCGGCTCGGCCGCCCCGACCCCCGTCCGGGCGAAGACCGCGGAGGAGTTCCTGAACGCGGCGCTCGAAGAGGGCGGCTTCTGGGACAACGGGAAGATCATCACGCCGTCGGTCGCCAAGCAGTTCGCGGACCTGTGCGCGGGCGCCTGCAACCCGATCGACGACGTCCGGGGCACGGCGAGCTACCGCCGCCACGCGGTCGGCGTCATGGCCCGCCGCACCCTGACCTGGACCTGGGAGTCGTACCGCGGTACCGCCACCACGGAGGGAGTCGCGTAATGCGCGTCAGTTTCACGGTCAACGGGCGTCCGCAGGAAGCCGACGACGTGTGGGAGGGCGAGTCCCTGCTGTACGTGCTGCGCGAGCGGCTCGGGCTGCCGGGTTCGAAGAACGCCTGCGAGCAGGGCGAGTGCGGGTCGTGCACGGTCAGGCTGGACGGCGTACCGGTGTGTTCCTGCCTGGTCGCCGCGGGCCAGGCGGAGGGCCGGGAGGTCGTCACCGTCGAAGGGCTCGCGGACCACGCCAAGCAGCGCGCCGAGCAGGGCGGCCGCACCTCGGGTGACTGTGCCTCAGGTGGCGGCGGCACCTCGCTCGACGAGGCCAGGGGGTGGGCCGCCGACGGCCACGACTCCCACACCGGCGAGGGCACCGGACTCGCCCCGATCCAGCAGGCGTTCATCGACGCCGGAGCCGTCCAGTGCGGTTTCTGCACCCCGGGTCTCCTCGTCGCCGCCGACGAGATGCTGGAGCGCAACCCCAACCCGAGCGACGCGGACATCCGCGAGGCCCTCTCGGGCAACCTGTGCCGCTGCACCGGCTACGAGAAGATCATGGACGCGGTCCGCCTGGCGGCCGCCCGGCAGCAAGAGGCGGTCTGACTTGTCCAGCGACGGCGTTCCCCTCGGCACACCCACCAAGATCACCCAGGGTTCCCCGGCCCGGGGCGGCATCGGCGAGTCCACGCTCCGCCCGGACGGCACCCTCAAGGTCACCGGCGAGTTCGCGTACTCGTCCGACATGTGGCACGAGGACATGCTCTGGGGCCAGATCCTGCGCTCCACGGTCGCCCACGCCGAGATCGTCTCCATCGACACCAGCGAGGCCGTCGCCCTGCCGGGCGTGTACGCCGTCATGACGTACGAGGACCTGCCGACCGAGGTGCGGCACTACGGCCTGGAGATCCGGGACACCCCGGTCCTCGCGCACGGCAAGGTCCGCCACCACGGCGAGCCGGTCGCCATCGTCGCGGCCGACCACCCGGAGACCGCGCGCCGCGCCGCCGCCAGGATCAAGGTCGAGTACCGCGAACTCCCGGTCATCACCGACGAGGCCTCCGCGACCGCGCCGGAGGCGATCCTGATCCACGAGAACCGCGAGGACGGCCACTTCGGGCACGTCCCGCACCCGAACGTCGTACACCGCCAGCCGATCATCCGCGGCGACGCCGCCGCGGCCGCCGCACGCGCCGACGTCGTCGTCCGGGGCGAGTACACCTTCGGCATGCAGGACCAGGCCTTCCTCGGCCCCGAGTCCGGTCTCGCGGTGCCGGACGAGGACGGCGGCGTCCACCTCTACATCGCCACCCAGTGGCTGCACGCCGACCTGCGCCAGATCGCCCCCGTGCTCGGTCTGCCCGAGCGCAAGGTACGGATGACGCTGTCCGGCGTCGGCGGCGCGTTCGGCGGCCGCGAGGACCTGTCCATGCAGATCCACGCCTGCCTGCTGGCGCTGCGCACCGGCAAGCCCGTGAAGATCGTCTACAACCGGTTCGAGTCCTTCTTCGGGCACGTCCACCGCCACCCGGCCAAGCTGACTTACGAGCACGGGGCCACCAGGGACGGCAGGCTGACGCACGTCAAGTGCCGTATCGTCCTTGACGGCGGCGCCTACGCCTCCACCTCCGCCGCGGTCGTCGGCAACGCGGCCTCGCTGTCCATCGGCCCGTACGCCGTCGACGACGTCGACATCGAGGCCCTCGGGCTCTACACCAACAACCCGCCCTGCGGCGCCATGCGCGGCTTCGGCGCGGTCCAGGCGTGCTTCGCCTACGAGGCACAGATGGACAAGGTCGCCAAGGAACTCGGCATGGACCCGGTGGAGTTCCGGCAGCTCAACGCGATGGAGCAGGGGACCGTCATGCCGACGGGCCAGCCCGTCGACTCCCCGGCCCCCGTCGCCGAACTCCTGCGCCGCGTCAAGGCGATGCCGATGCCGCCGGAGCGCCAGTGGGAGAGCAGCGAGGGCGCCGACGTACGGCAGCTGCCGGGCGGCCTGTCCAACACCACGCACGGCGAAGGCGTCGTCCGCGGGGTCGGCTACGCGGTCGGCATCAAGAACGTCGGTTTCTCCGAGGGCTTCGACGACTACTCGACCGCCAAGGTGCGGATGGAGGTCATCGGCGGAGAGCCGGTCGCCACCGTGCACACCGCGATGGCCGAGGTCGGCCAGGGCGGCGTCACCGTCCACGCGCAGATCGCCCGCACCGAGCTCGGTGTCGCCCAGGTGACCATCCACCCGGCGGACACACAGGTGGGCAGTGCCGGTTCGACGTCCGCGTCCCGCCAGACGTACGTCACCGGAGGCGCCGTCAGGAACTCCTGCGAGCTCGTCCGGGAGAAGGTCCTGGAGATCGGGCGCCGCAGGTTCGGCTCGTACCATCCCGCCTGGGCCACCGCCGAACTGCTGCTGGAGGGCGGCAAGGTGGTGACCGACGGCGGTGAGGTCCTCGCCGACCTGGTGGACGTGCTGGAGGACGAGGCCGTCGAGGTCGAGGCCGAGTGGCGGCACCGCCCCACCGAGCCCTTCGACCTGCGCACCGGCCAGGGCTTCGGACACGTCCAGTACTCCTTCGCCGCCCACCGCGCCGTCGTCGAGGTCGACACCGAACTCGGCCTGGTCAAGGTCATCGAGCTGGCCTGCGCCCAGGACGTCGGCAAGGCACTCAACCCGCTGTCCGTCGTCGGCCAGATCCAGGGCGGCACGACCCAGGGCCTTGGCGTGGCGGTCATGGAGGAGATCATCATCGACCCGAAGACCGCGAAGGTGAAGAACCCCTCCTTCACGGACTACCTGATCCCCACCATCCTCGACACGCCGACCATCCCGGTCGACGTGCTCGAACTCGCCGACGACCACGCCCCGTACGGGCTCCGCGGTGTCGGTGAGGCACCCACCCTGTCGTCGACTCCGGCCGTGCTCGCGGCGATCCGCGACGCCACCGGTCTGGAGCTGAACAGGACGCCGGTACGTCCCGAACACCTGACGGGAACCGCCTGACGTCCCCCGCCGTAGGGGGAGCCAAGGAGAGCGAGACAGATGCTGGACATCGCCGAAGAACTGAACCGGTGGGTCGAGCAGGGACGCGACTTCGCCGTGGCCACCGTGGTGACCGTGTCCGGCAGCGCGCCCCGCCCGCCCGGCGCCGCCCTCGCGGTGGACGCCGACGGCACGGCGATCGGCTCGGTCTCCGGCGGCTGTGTGGAGGGCGCGGTCTACGACCTGTGCCAACAGGCCCTGGCGGACGGGGAGCCGGTCCTGGAACGGTTCGGCTACAGCGACGCGGACGCCTTCGCCGTCGGCCTGACCTGCGGCGGTGTCATCGACATCCTCGTCACCCCGGTGCGTTCGGGCGACCCCGTCCGCCCGGTGGTCACGGCCGCGCTCGCCGCCGCGGCGGGCCGACGCGCGGCGGCGCTGGCCCGGATCGTGTCCGGTCCCGCGGATCTGGTGGGCCGCGCGATGCTGGTCCACCCCGGAGGCGGACACGACGGCGGCTTCGGCGCCCACCCCGAACTGGACCGCACGATCGCCGCGGAGGCCGGCGCCTTCCTGGACGCGGGCCGCACCGGCACCCTGCGGACCGGCGCACAGGGATCCCGCTGCGGCTCCCCGCTCACAGTGCTCGTCGAGTCGTCCGTCCCCCCGCCCCGGATGATCGTCTTCGGCGCGATCGACTTCGCGTCGGCGCTGGTCAAGGTCGGCAGGTTTCTGGGGTACCGCGTGACGGTGTGCGACGCGCGCCCGGTGTTCGCCACCCGGGCCCGCTTCCCCGAGGCCGACGAGATCGTCGTCGAGTGGCCCCACACCTACCTGGAGCGCACGCGGGTCGACGCCCGCACGGTCCTGTGCGTCCTGACCCACGACGTCAAGTTCGACGTACCGCTGCTGAAGCTCGCCCTGCGGCTCCCGGTGGCGTACGTCGGCGCGATGGGCTCCCGCCGCACCCACCTGGACCGCGCCGCCCGCCTGCGCGAGGCTGGGGTGAGCGAGCTGGAGCTGACGCGGCTGCGCTCCCCGATCGGGCTGGACCTCGGCGCCCGGACGCCCGAGGAGACGGCCCTGTCGATCGCCGCGGAGATCGTCGCCGACCGGCGCGGCGGCAGCGGCGCCTCCCTGACCGGCGCGCACACACCGATCCACCATGACCTGACGTCAGGGACGGCGGGGCGGCCCGGGCGGGTGGCCTGAACCGGACGACTCCTCAGCCGGCTCTCCGCCCGACCGCGACCGTCAGGGGTGTCTGAGGAGCTGGTTGACCGCCCGTCCGAAGACCGACCGGGCCGCCGCCCCCAGTACGGGATCCAGGAGCGCGGGCAGCGGACGCACCCGGAGCTCCTCGCGCCACAGCACCCGGGTACGGCCGCCCGGACCGGGGAGCACCTCGATCTCGGCCCAGCCGCGGACGATCCGGCCGCGCTTCTCCAGGCGGCACAGGCCCGGCAGGGTCTCGGTGGGCGGACGCCACAGCGTCACCTCCATCCGGTCGTCGACAGCGAGCGGACCGATCCCCGAACGGGCCACGAAGACCGTGCCCGCCCGCGTCGGCGGCGGCGTGACCACGCTGACGCGGGTCAGCGGGACCACCATGGCGTGGCGGGGCCACTCGGTGAGGCGGCGCCATGCCTCGTCGAGGGGAAGGGGTGCCGTGCGTTCGAGCAGGAAGGTGACCACGGGATGATCGTAGGCAATCCGGCCTGCTCAGCGGCGTGTTCGTGGACGGATCACACAGGTGGCCCCATGGGGCGTGGACGCGGGCGCCTGCTCCTGGCGAACGCGCCGCTCGTCATGGGCCGACGCCGACCGACGCATACGGGACCGCTGAGGGGTTACCCGGACCGACGCCAGTGACCGCGAGCGAGGAGGTGGCGTCGTGAGCCGCGTCAGGGCTGTGCTGTTCGAACGGGACCGGACTCTCATCGAGGACGTCCCGGACAACGCCGACCCCGATCGGGTCCGTCCCGTGGCCGGAGCCCGCGAGGCGGTCGGTCTGCTGCGTCTGCACGGCATCAGCACCGGGTTCCTCACCGAGCAGCCCGGTGTGGCGCGCGGTCTGCTCACCGACGCCGACGTCCGCCGGGTCGACCGGCGGGTCGACGACCTCCTCGGCCCGTTCGACGTGTGGGGCGTGTGCCCGCACGCCCCGGACGACGGCTGTCACTGTCGCGTGCCCGAACCGGGACTGCTCCTGTGGGCGGTCGGACGGGTGTGCACGGCCCCGTCGGACTGTGTCGTCGTCGGCGACCGCGGCGCGCACGTCGAGGCCGCGCGGCGGGTGGGCGCCGACAGCATCCTCGTCCCGTCCGAACGGACCCGTCCGGAGGAGACGGCACACGCCGACCATGTGGCGCCGGACGTCCTGACCGCCGTACGCGCGATCCTCACCGGTCCGCCGCAGGGCCGGGTGCTGGCCGACGAGCGGCCCATCGAAGCCGCGTACGACACCTCAGAGCGGCCCGGGTGACCGCTCCCGGCGCCGACGCACGCCGGTGGTCCCCGCGTGCGGCGCGGCTCAGGCGGCCGACGGCTGCGCGGGCAGTACGTGGTCGCCGACGTCGTCGGTGCTCAGGCACAGTGAGCACACCACCGAGTCGTGGGTCTGGCAGGCCGTCAGGTCGGGCCGCTCGTACGCCTGTGGCACACATGGCAGTCGTACGTCGTCCCGCTCGGGTTGCCTTCCGGGTCGAGCATCGGCTCGTCGATGCCGTCGTCGGTGCGGCGCAGGTAGTACCTGCCCCGGGTGACGATCGCCCATCAACGGGGTGAGGACGAAGGCGAGGACGGCCGCGGCGACGGGGGAGTAGGGCTGCAGGGTGTCGCCGAGGGCGCGTCCTTGTGGTCGCGGCGCGGAGGCCGCGGTATCGCTCGCGCGTGCTGGCCGTGAAGCGGCCGGGTGTCGTGTCCGGCGGAGCTGGTGCTGCGTCTACTCGGTGGCGGGTTCACTCGGTCGTGTGATGCGTGGGGAACGTACGGTGGGCGGTCGTACGCGCGTGTAGGTTTCGGGATCGTGAAGCTGGTGGTGCAGGTCAGGCTGCTGCCGACGCCCGTGCAGGCGGCGGCGCTGGAGGCGACCCTGCGCGCCTGCAACGAAGCGGCGACCTGGGTCGGCGGCGTGGCTTTCGAGAAGGGTGTGAAGACCAACTTCGCGCTGCGCGAGCACACCTACCAGCAGATCAAGGCCCGCTGGGGGCTGGGGGCGCAGGCCGCCCAGCATGTGATCAAGAAGACCTGCGACGCGTACGCCGCGCTGAAGGCCAACCTGAAGGCTGGGAACCTGGGCAGGCCGGGCTCGAAGCGCTACCGCAGGGCGGTGGAGAAGCCGGTCGCCTTCCGCCCTGAGGGCGCGCAGCCCTACGACGACCGCATGCTGTCCTGGCAGATCGACCAGCAGCGGGTGTCGATCTGGACGACTGCCGGGCGGGTCAAGGACGTGGCGTTCACTGCCTCACCGGAGCAGATGGCCACCCTGGCCCTGTACCGCAGGG
>NZ_JBIAKJ010000007.1:0-609648 GCF_042872365.1 Streptomyces sp. NPDC005263
TCGCCGCTTCGTTGCAGGCGCGCAGGGTCGCCTCCAGCGCCGCCGCCTGCACGGGCGTCGGCAGCAGCCTGACCTGCACCACCAGCTTCACGATCACGAAACCTACACGCGCGTACGACCGCCCACCGTACGTTCACCACGCACCACCCGACCGAGTGAACCCGCCACCGAGTGGACGCAGCACCGGCCCCGCCGGACACGACACTCGGCCGCTTCGCGGCCAGCACGCGCGAGCGATACTGCGGCGCTCCGCGCCGCGACCACGAGGATGCGATTCCTCCCAGAGCTGAAGCCCAGGGGTTCCTCGCAAGAACCTGCTGCACCACCTCCGCCGCGGAACGTAAAGCGGAGCAAATCGAATATGCCAGCCGATGCAGGGATGTTCACGATTGCGAGGGAAAGGATCACCGAATCCGGTGCGAGACGCGACCGGCGCGTGTACGACGACCGGGACGGTTTCACCGGTTCGAGAAGGCCAGCGTCATCGGGTTGACGGCCGCTTGGTAGGCGCCGGCGTCATGCAGAAAGAGTTGGCCGTCCTCGTACAGCGCCGGGTCCTCGCCGTCCTTGCTGATCATCGAGTGCAGCATGCTGTTGACGGCCAGTTCATTGGGCATCTCCAGCAGCTTGGTGGCCTGGCTGGTGCCGGGGTCCAGGCGCAGGACGCGGGCGGGCGTCGTGGGCTCGGCCGTCTGGAGGGCGATGAGGGCCTTGCCGTCGGCGCGTAGCGGGACCCAGGTCGACTTGTCGGTGGCGTCGAAGGACCGCAGGGGCTTGCCGGTGCGCAGGTCGAAGGCGGTGATCTTGTTGCCCGTGGTGTAGCTGTGCGGGTCGGTGCCGATGTAGGCGGTGTTGCCCGCGACGACGGTGGCGGCGCAGGCGCCGGTCTCACCGCAGCCGGCGACGTAGTCGTCCCCGAGTTCGACGGTGGACTCCACCTTTCCCTGGTCGGAGACGGTCACGAGTTGCTCGGCGTCGAGGCCGTCCTCGCTCTGCACCAGGCCGAGCACGAGCGGTTCGCTGGAGACGAGCCAGGCGCCCCTGGCCTTCGGCACCTGGTAGGTCCAGGTCGCCTTTCCGGTCCGCGGGTCGTGTTCGCCGACCCGGAAACGCATGCCCGCGGAGGTCTGGCAGTACGCGAGAGTGAGCAGTTTCCGGCCGCCGAGGTGTTCCTCCTGGGCGCATCCCTGAGCCGGGGCGACCCAGAGCGGGGCGCCGCCGGATGTCGTGAACCCGGCCGATCCGCTGGGCCAGCCCGCCGCCGCGACCGAGTCGCTGATCGCGACGTTCAGGCCGAGACCGAGGCTGATGCTCTTGTCCACGATCGGCTTCTCCCACACCGTGGCGCCCTTGTTCACGTCGATCACCGCGAACCGGGAGCACAGGCTGTTGTGCGTGTCCTTCGTCGCGTGGAAGACGACGGCGACCAGCCCGCTGCCGGTGATGTCGCGGGAGGCTCCGCACAGGCCGCCGGACAGGGGGATGGTCCAGGCGCGTCTGCCGGTCGCCAGGTCGTATCCCGTGACGGCGTTCTTCTCGCCGGACGCGAAGTAGCGGGAGGTGACCCAGGCGCCGGGTGTCTGCACGTACTCGTCCTCGCCCTCCTTGGGCGCGGCCACCTGGAACAGTTCCGTGCCCTTGGTGCCGGTGGGCTTCGGGGAAGCCGAACGAGGCGTGCCCTTCGTCTTGCCGTCGGCCCGCTCGGAACCCTGGTCACCGCTCAGCAGGGCGACCGCGCCGACGCCGATCACGAGGAGGGCTGCGACCACGGACCCGAGCACGACAACGAGACGCCGCCGCTTGCCACTGGGGCCGCCGGGGCCGCCCGGGCCACCGGGTCCAGTCTGTACCGGGGCCTGAAGGGGAGGTTGCGGGTAGGGCTGCGCGTACGGATTCTGCGCGCCGTACCCCACCCCCTGCGGTATCTGCTGCCCGTACGGCCCGGGTTGGTGCGGGTACGGCTGCCCGTACGGCCCGGACTGCTGCTGTGGCTGACCGTGCGGCTCGGGCGGCACGGGCGGCACGGGCGGGTGGGACATGGAGGCTTCTCCTTCAGGTGCGGGCGTCGGTCGGAAAGGCGTCAGACGGGCTTGTGGGCCAGCAGGGTGGCGATGTGCCTCTTCACCCCGTGGGCAGGTTCCTGCACCATCCGCGCGCTGACCACCAGTCCAGTGCGGCCGAGGAGTTCGGCGAGGTGGTCCATCGGCACGAGGTGGGACTCGTACGACACCGGAAGGCCGCCGTAAGCCTGCGTGGGGCGCAGCTGTTCGCCGTCTCCCACGTAACCGGCGAGCATCAGGTGGCCGCCGGGGGCGAGGGCGCGGTGGAACTCGGCGTAGACGCGGGGCAGGAGCTCGGGTGGGGTGTGGTGGGTGGAGTAGTAGGCCAGGATGCCGCCGAGGGTGTCGTCCTCGATGTCCAGGGCGGTGAGCGAGCCGACGCTGAACGTCAGGGTGGGGTGGGCGCGCCGGGCCAGCTCCACCATCCTGGGGGACAGGTCGACGCCGAACGCCGGCACGCCCAGTTCGGCCAGGTGCGCGGTCACGAGACCGGGACCGCAGCCCAGGTCCGCCACCGGCCCGATCCCCGCCGACCGCACGGTCTCCGCGAACGCGGCCAGCAGCGCGCGGGACAACGGGTCCAGGTCCGCGGGCCGCTTGACCAGTTCCGTGTAGGCGTCGGCGACGGTGTCGTAGGACGTGCGCACCGCGGCGAGATACGAGGCCTCGGTCATCGTCCGCCTCCTGGGTGCGTACGCGGGTCGTCGAGAGGCGTGCAGAGCGGGGCGCGGGGCGGCGGGAGGATCGTCACGACCACATGGTGAAGGCCCCCCGCCGTCGGCGAGGGGCCCGTTGTCCATGTGTTACCCGTGTTACCCGCTGTGGCGTCAGGCGAGCTTGGCGAAGCCGTAGTTGAGGAGCTTCTTCGCGTCCGTCTCACGCTGGGGGGCGCTGGTGGAGGAGAGGACGGTGCCGTAGACCGTCTTGCCGTTGCGGGTGGCGGCGAAGACCAGGCAGTACCCGGCCTCGTCACCCGAACCGGTCTTCACGCCGATCGTGCCGCTGTAGTTGCTGAGCAGCGTGTTCGTGTTGTTCCAGGTGGCCATCGTGCGGGTGCTGCCCGTCTTGGTGATGGTCTTCGCCGTGTACGCCTTCGTCTTCACGACCGTGCGGAACGTGGAACTCTTCATCGCGCTGCTGGCGAGCTTCGTCAGGTCCTTCGGCGTCGAGTAGTTCGCGCCGTTGCCGATGCCGTCGAACGAGTCGAAGTGCGTGTTCGTCAGGCCGAGGCTCTTGGCGCTGGCGTTCATCTTGCCGATGAACGACTTCACGCGCGCCGCCCGCGTCGAGCCCGAGCCGAACTTGTCGGCCAGCGCGTACGCGGCGTCGCAGCCGGACGGCAGCATCAGCCCGTACAGCAGCTGACGCACGGTGACCTTGTCACCGACGATCAGACGCGCCGACGAGGCGCCCTTCGACACTATGTAGTCGCTGTAGGCCTTCTGGATGGTGACCTTGGCGTCCAGGTTCAGGTTCGACTGCGCGAGCACGACCTTGGCGGTCATGATCTTCGTCGTGGAGCCGGTGGAGCGCTTGGTGTTCGCGGCCTTGCTGTACAGCCCCGCGCCGTTCGCGTTGTTCATCACGTAGCCGCCCTTGGCGACGATCGTGGGCGCGGTGACGGCCTGCGCGGGCGCCGCGGTGAGGGCTCCGGTCGCCAGGACGGCGCCGGCGGTCACGGCGACGGCGGCGGCTCGGCGGAAGCGGACAACCTGGAAGCCGTCCTTGATGCCGATTATCAACTGAGATACCCCGATTGTCTCGAATGCCCCTGAGATGCGGCCGGTTGAGATGGTGCGAAGAAAGTGGGGCCGCAGGTGTGTGACACGTAAGTAGCACAGAAGGTTGTGCGGCCGCTGGACCGGGGTGGGGTTATTTGCCGGAAGATCCCCCGTCCGTGTGGCGAAGGCATCACTACCGTTCCGTATGCCGGACCGGCCCGCACCATGGGTACCTGTTGTATCTATGATGTCGGCATGAGCCTGGCCGTGAAGCAACCTCCCGCCGCCGACCGTGTCTACGCCCACGTCAAGCAGGGTGTCCTGGACCGTCGTTACGAAGGCGGCATCCTCCTCACCGAGGGCGAACTCGCGGAGGCCGTCGGCGTCTCCCGGACGCCGGTCCGTGAGGCGCTGCTGCGGCTCGAGGTCGAGGGACTCATCAAGCTGTATCCGAAAAAGGGGGCGCTCGTCCTGCCGGTCTCCGCCCAGGAGATCGCGGACGTGGTCGAGACCCGGCTCCTGGTCGAGGAACACGCGGCCCGCAAGGCCGTACCGGCCCCCGCCGGGCTGATCGAGCGCCTGGAGGGACTGCTGGCGAGGCAGAAGGAGCAGGCCGCCGCCGGTGATCTGGCCGCGGCCGCCGTCACCGACCGCTGCTTCCACGCCGAGATCGTCCGCAGCGGCGGCAACGAGATCCTCTCCCGGCTCTACGACCAGCTCCGCGACCGCCAGTTGCGGATGGGTGTCGCCCTCATGCACTCCAACCCCGAGCGGATCGCCAAGACCCTCGTCGAGCACGAGGAGATCCTCGAAGCGCTGCGCTCGGGCGACGCGGAGGCCGCGGTCGGCCTCGTCCGACGGCACGTCGGCTGGTTCTCGCACCTGGCCCGGGGTGAGGTCCGATGAGCTCCTCCTCGGCTGCCTCGGTCTCGCTGCCGGGCGATCCGCCGGGCGGACGCCGCGCGATGGCCGTGTGGGGCGTCGGCGTCTCCGTCTACTTCGTCGCCGTCATCTTCCGTACGTCCCTGGGGGTGGCCGGCCTCGACGCGGCCGACCGCTTCCACGTGGGCGCCTCCGCGCTGTCGACCTTCTCCATCCTCCAGCTCCTCGTCTACGCGGGCATGCAGATACCCGTCGGACTGCTGGTCGACCGGCTCGGCACGAAGAAGGTGCTGAGTCTGGGGGCCGTGCTCTTCACGGCCGGACAGCTCGGGTTCGCGTTCTCCCCGTCGTACGGGATGGCCCTCGCCTCGCGTGGGCTGCTGGGCTGCGGAGACGCGATGACCTTCATCGCCGTACTGCGTCTCGGCAGCCGCTGGTTCCCGGCCCGGCGCGGACCGATGGTCGCGCAGTTCGCCGGGCTGATCGGCATGGCGGGCAACCTGGTCTCCACCCTGGTCCTGGCCAGGCTGCTGCACGGCATCGGCTGGACGGCCGCCTTCGCGGGCAGCGCGCTCGCCGGTGCCGTCGTACTCCTGCTGGTGCTTCTGTTCCTCAAGGACCATCCGCGGGGGCACGAACCGGAGCCGTTCCCGCACCACGGCGCGGCGTACGTCCGGCGGCAGATCGCCGCGTCCTGGCGGGAGCCGGGGACCCGGCTCGGGTTGTGGGTGCACTTCACGACCCAGTTCCCGGCCATGGTGTTCCTGCTGCTGTGGGGGCTGCCGTTCCTGGTCGAGGCGCAGGGACTGTCCCGGGCGACGGCCGGCGAACTGCTGACCCTGGTCGTGCTGTCCAACATGGTCGTCGGGCTGGTGTACGGGCAGGTCGTCGCCCGGCATCACGAGGCGCGGCTGCCCCTGGCGCTGGGCACCGTGGCGGCGACGGCGCTGATGTGGGCCCTCACGCTGACGTATCCCGGTGGGCGGGCACCGATGTGGCTGCTGGTGGTGCTGTGCGCGGTGCTGGGGGCGTGCGGACCGGCGTCGATGCTCGGGTTCGACTTCGCGCGGCCGGCGAATCCGCCGGAGCGGCAGGGGACCGCGTCCGGGATCACGAACATGGGCGGCTTCGTCGCCTCGATGACGACGCTGTTCGCGATCGGGGTCCTGCTGGACGCGACCGGGGACGACTACCGCGTCGCGTTCTCCGTGGTGTTCGTCCTGCAGGCGGTGGGCGTCAGCCAGATCCTGCGGTTGCGCAAGCGGGCGGCGCGCCGGGAGCGGGAACGGTTGGTCGCGAGCCGGGTGGAGACGGTGCACGTCCCCGCCTAGTCCCCCGGGCCGGTGCGCTGGTGGGAGGTCTCGCGCGGACCGGCACCGCGGGGCGCCGCCCGCGTCCCCCGGGCCGCACCGTCCACCGGAGCCCACCCGCGCGGCGCCGACGGCCCGACCGCCCGCCGCTACGAAGTCACCGCGAAGTTCCGCAGGATCGCCCCGGTGAGGGTGGGGTCCCCCTCCGTCTTCAGGCGGTCCTTCACCTGTTCCGGGGTCACGCGCCCGCAGGCCAGACGCACGTACGTCTCCCAGTCGAGGGAGAGGGTGGCGGCGGGGCCGAGAGCGGGGGTGGATTCGAGGGTGCCGCGGCCCTGGATGTCGACGCGGATCGTGCGCAGGAACTCGATGGGGCCGTGCACGTCGAAGACGATCGCCGAGCTGCGCGGGGCGTCGGCCTTGACCGCGACGACCTCGGGGAGTTCGTCGAGCAGCACGTCACGGGCGACGTACGCGCCGGGGGAGTCGAGGTTGCCGGGGCGGCCGAGGGCGGTGCGCAGGTCCTGTTCGTGCACCCACACGTGGAACGCGTGCGCGCGCATGGACGCTTCGAGCGTGTGCTCCGTGCTGAGCGGGCCGCGCACCTTCGTGCCGGGGTCGCGTGACTCGTTGCGCAGCTGGCGGTTGCGCCGGATGATCACGTACTCCAGCTCGGAGGTCATCTCGGGCGCCGTGTGGTGGCGGCGGACGTCGACCTGCATCTCCATGTAGCGCTGGTGCTCGTTGGTGACGTGGAACAGGTCGCGGGGCAGCGAGTGGATGGGACGCGGGTCGCCGAGCATCTCGCAGTCCAGGCCGATGACGTGCGAGACCACGTCACGCACCGACCATCCGGGGCACGGGGTGCGCCGGTTCCACTCCCCCTCCACGAGGGGCTGCACCAGCTCGGATATCGCATCGATGGAGTGGGTCCAGGCGTCGGCGTAGGGCTGGAGAGTGGGATGCAGACTCACGGAACGGGACCCCTCGGCGTTCGGTACTCGGGCGGTTGTGGCGGCGGCGTTGCCTGCGGGAGGTGGCTGTCGGCGGGTGTCTTGGAACGCTAAGTTACGCTGCTAAGAGGCACCCCGGCAGTGCTTTCGTGTGACGATCGTAGGCCCGTATGGACGGCTTGAACGCCAGGACGGTGGTAGTGTGCGCGCCTCTCTGATCCAGATCGCCGTGGGCGAGGGCGAATCGGTGGAATCCCGACGACGTCGGGTGGCCGCGTCGGTCCGGGGCCAGGCCGGGGCGGACCTCGTCGTACTGCCGGAGCTGTGGACCACCGGAGCCTTCGCCTACGAGGACTTCGGGCGCGAGGCCGAGCCCCTCGAAGGACCGACGTACGAGGCGATGGCCAAGGCGGCGAGCGACGCGGGTGTGTGGCTGCACGCGGGCTCGATTCCCGAACGTGCCCCCGACGGCTCCCTCTACAACACCTCCCTCGTCTTCTCACCCTCCGGTGAGCCGGCCGCCGCCTACCGCAAGATCCACCGCTTCGGCTTCGACAAGGGCGAGGCCGTGCTGATGGGCGCGGGCCGGGACCTGGTGACGGTCCGTCTGCCGGAGACCGTCCTCGGTGTGGCCACCTGCTACGACCTCCGTTTCCCCGAACTCTTCCGCGGTCTCGTCGACGCCGGCGCCGAGACCCTGGTCATTCCGGCGGGCTGGCCGGAGCGCCGCCGGGCGCACTGGACGCTGCTGGCCCAGGCGCGGGCGGTGGAGAACCAGGCGTTCGTGCTCGCGTGTGGAACGGCCGGGACCCATGCGGGAGTTCCGCAGGCCGGTCACTCGATCGTGGTCGATCCCTGGGGCGAGGTCCTCGCGGAGGCGGGCCCGGACGAGGAGATCCTCACCGTCGACTTCGACCCCGGGAAGGTCGCGACGACCCGGGAGCAGTTCCCCGCCCTCAAGGACCGGGTTCTCTAGCTCTCCCCACGCAGGACCGCCCCGGCTCAGTCCTCGTCCCCATCTCCCTCCCGCTCCTTCTCCGCCAGGTGGATCACGCACACCGCCACCGCGATCAGCAGCGCCGGGTCCGCGTCCTCCCGTACGACGTCCAGGCCGTAGGTCTCCCGCACGTGCAGCCACCGCCGGGAGATGACGGCGAGCAGCTCACCGTCGTACTCGACGGCGAACTCGCGGTCCAGGATCTTGCCGCTGACGTCGAGTTCCGTGCTGCCGTCCGCCAGCGACACCCGGTAGTGGTTGCGCAGCAGCGACAGTCGTTTGCGCCTGATGCGGGCCAGCGGTTCGCCGTCCCGTTCGATCACCATCGTGTCCCGGAGCGCGAACATCTTCTGGTGGATGTCGATGAGGACCCGCCCCTGGGTGTCCTTCAGCTCGAAGGTGTCCCGCAGGCGCATGGCCTTGCCGTCGACGAGGAAGACCTTGTTGCCGTGGTCGTCCTCGATCCAGTAGTCGTCACCGATGCCGAGGAGCCGGTCGCGTACGAGGAATCTCATACCGTCACCGCTTCCCCGGCGGCGGGTCCGAAACGCCGCCGGTAGGCCGACGGGCTGAGCCCGGTCTCGCGCCGGAGCACGTGGACGCGACAACGGGGCCACGCGCCGGCCGACCCGGCACCGACGGCACGCCACGGCGCCCGGCTCCTCGGTGCGGAAGGCCCGGGCGCCTTTCGGGCGTCGTGGTCAGCGCCGGCGCGGGCGCGGCGCCAGCTTGTACAGGGCGAAGCCCGCGGCCACCAGCGTGGTGGCCGTGACCATCAGCGCCATGCTGTTCAGCCACATGCCGGTGGCGGCGAGGGTGGCACCGCCCGCGCCCGTGGTACCGGCGCCGATCACTCTTCCGTACATGGTCGTTCTCCTAGGAGGGTTGTGCGTTGCGGCGTGGGGGGCGGTTCAGGTGGCCACCCACTTCTCCTCGCTGCGGCGCAGCAGACCCCACAGGGAGGAGAAGTAGACGGCGTGTTGGAACAGGTCGTAGAGCATCTCCGGGATCATCAACGCCGCCACCAGGACGGCCCGGGGGCCGGCGCGGCGCACCGAGACGGTCTTCTCGACCAGGAAGATCAGGCCGATCGCGGTCCAGAACGGGGAGAAGCCGGGCCAGCCGTACAACGTGGTGTACGTGGCCATGAAGGTCAGGTAGACGAGGAAGGACAGCGCGCCGAAGCCCATCAGGAACTGCTGGACGAAGTAGCGGGCGGTGACCCGGGTCCAGCCGTAGTCGCGCAGGTTCTCCAGGGCGCCGCGCTGCCAGCGCATACGCTGGTGCCACAGCTTGCCCAGGGTGGGCATGACCTCGGTGGTGACCGCGCAGCCGGCCGGTGACATGGTGCGGTAGCCGAGGGTCTTGACGGCCTTGGTCATCTCGTCGTCCTCGGTGAGCGAGGCGAGGCTGTAGTAGCTCGTGCCGCCGCCGATCACCCCGTCGCGCCGGGCGGTGCGCACCTCGCGCAGCACCCGGGCGCGGAACATGGTCCCGGTTCCGGTGAGGACCTGGGCCTTGCCGCCGGTGCGTTCCAGTTCCCAGGCGTAGCGGTGGAACTCCATGCGTTGGAGCAGACCGAGGAGGCCGCCGCCCGGCTCGCCGTAGAAGACGCCGCCGACGGCGCCGACCTTGCGGTTGACGGTGGCGAGAGCGGTCTCGGCGAACGTGGGGTCGAGAACGGTGTCGGCGTCCTGCACCAGCAGCAGGTCCAGGTCGTCCAGGTGGGGCAGGAGCCAGGCGATGGCCTGGTTGAGAGCACCGGCCTTTTTGTGGGTGTTGCCGTGCGTGTGGAAGACCTGCGCGCTGTACGCCTCGGCGATCGCCGCGGTGTCGTCGGTGCAGTTGTCGGCGACGACCACGACGAGGTCCGGGCGCCTGGTCTGGTCCCACAGGCCCTGGATGGCGGCGGCGATGCGGTCGTGCTCGTTGTGGGCCGGTATCAGCACCGCGAGCCGCGGCACGGGGCCGGGGGCCTCGGGGGCGGCGTGGGCCCGGCGGGCGGCGTGCCGGCCGTGGCGGCGTGGGTACGGGTCGCCGGCCGGGGCGGTCGCCGCAGGGGAAGCGAGGTCGAGCACGTGGACCCCCCGAGGTGCAGTGGTAGGGCCCGGTACTGCCTCCACCTCCGGGCTTCAGAACCCAGAGTTTTCACGACACTCACACAACCACACAAGACACCCCAGGTCACGGAATGCTCAAGGTTGTCGGTTCTTACCCTGTGCATACCGTGCCGGGGGTCCTGTGCCGCTCCGGTGCTTGTGTCCGAAATGCTCGTGCCCGAAATGCTCGTGACCGAGACGCCGGCGACCGGAAGGACTTCGGCCCACAACCGCCCGTGCCCGAAATCCGGTCTCCGACCATGCGGCTGCCGCCGTCAGACGCCGTGTCAGACGCCGTAGCCGTCGCTGTATCCGTCGCGGGTGTGGTGCCGTTCCTCGACGACCGTGGTCGTGGGCGGTGCCACGACCCGCCTGCGCCGCGCGATGCTGCTGAACGTCGAGACGCCGATCAGTCCCACGATCATCAGGATGATGCCGACCAGGTCGAGGTTTACCCCCTGCATGTCCCAGTCGGTCGCGAACGTGAGGATGGCTCCCACGGCGATGAGGATGATGCATCCGCCGAGGCCCATGGCTGTTGCCTCCCTGTCCGGTCCGGTCGTTCCGGTCCATGACTGCGGGTACCCCGGTTGTCAACCCCCATGCAGCGCCGAGCCGTTCCGGAGCGGTCCCTATCCCCGCAGGAACGCCACCAGCGCGTTCGCCAGCAGATACGGGTCGTCGGCGCCGCACAACTCGCGGGCGCTGTGCATGGACAGGATGGCGACACCGATGTCGACGGTGTGGATGCCGTGCCGGGCCGCGGTGATCGGGCCGATCGTGGTGCCGCAGGGCATGGAGTTGTTGGACACGAAGGACTGGAACGGCACGCCGGCCTTCTCGCAGGCGGCGGCGAACACCGCCCGGCCCGAACCGTCCGTGGCGTAGCGGTTGTTGACGTTGACCTTGAGGATCGGACCGCCGTTGACCCGCGGGTGGTGCGTGGGGTCGTGCCGCTCCGCGTAGTTGGGGTGCACCGCGTGGCCGGTGTCGGAGGACAGGCAGACGGTGCCCGCGAAGGCCCGCGCCCGGTCCTCGTACGACCCTCCGCGCGCGAACACCGAACGCTCCAGCACACCGCCGAGCAGCGGACCGTCCGCGCCGGTGTCCGACTGCGAGCCGGTCTCCTCGTGGTCGAAGGCGGCCAGCACCGGGATGTACGGGCCGGCTCCCTGCCGCGCGGCCGCCGAGTCGTTGCCGAGGTCCCCGGCCAGCGCCGCCAGCGCGGTCACCCCGGCGTGCACCGACAGCAGGTTGTCCATACGGGGTCCGGCGACCAGGTCCTGGTCGCGGCCGAGGTAGGCCGGCGGTTCCACGGAGTGGGTCATCAGGTCCCAGCCGGTCACCTCGCCCGCGCCGAGCCCGGTCTCCTCCTCCAGGAAGGCGATCAGGTCGCCGTCGCGCACATCGCCGCCCAGGCCCCAGACGGGCTGCAGATGCCGCTGCTTGTCCAGCTTGAGGCCCTCGGCCGACACGGAACGGTCCAGGTGGATGGCGAGTTGGGGCACCCGCAGCAGCGGCCGGTCGACGTTCACCAGGCGCGTCGAACCGTCCCGCAGGGTCAGCCGGCCGGCCAGCCCCAGGTCGCGGTCGAGCCAGGTGTTCAGCAGCGGCCCGCCGTAGATCTCCACGGCCACCTGCCGCCAGCCCTGCGCCCCCATGTCCGGTCGCGGCTTGACCCGGAGGTTGGGGGAGTCGGTGTGCGCGCCGACGATCCGGAACGGGGTGTGCGCGGCGGCGCCCTCGGGGACGTACCAGGCGACGATCGCCCCGCCGCGCAGCACGTACCTGCCGCCGCTCGTCCCGTCCCAGGCGTCCGTCTCCGAGACCTGCCTGAAGCCGGCCTTCTCCAGCCGCGCGGCGGCGTTCGCCACCGCGTGGTAGGGCGACGGGCTGGCCGCGAGGAAGGACATCAGGTCATCGGTGAGTCCGCGGTCGAAGCGGGAGGGTTCGGTCATGGGTTCACCTTAACGACGGGCGAAGGCCCGCTCCCCATCGCGCGGGAGCGGGCCTTCGTAGGGGCTGTGTGGCGGTGGACGGATCCTGGAACCGGCCTAGGGGGTGTCCGCAAAGTCCCGCCTGCCCTGCGACGCCCGGCACGCCCTCTCGCCGCACCGGGCGAACACCCGAGTACGACCAGTACGCGGGCGTCCGCCCGGCACGCCGAGAGCACGCACCGGACGCCGCAGGGCCCGCCCTTCGGGCGGACGACGCGACTTTGCGGACACCCCCTAGAACGCGGCCTCGTCCAGCTCCATCAGGTCCAGCTCGACACCCTCGGCGATCTTGCGGGCCAGGGTCACGCCGGGCAGGACGTTGGCCGCGAAGAACTTCGCCGCCGCGATCTTGCCGGTGTAGAAGGCCACGTCCTTGGCGGACACGGCCTTCGTGGAGGCCGTCTCCAGCTTCTCGGCGGCGATCGCGGCGCCCTTGAGGAGCAGGTAGCCGACGACCACGTCACCGGAGGCCAGCAGCAGGCGGGTGGTGTTCAGGCCCACCTTGTAGATGTTCTTGACGTCCTGCTCGGTGGCCGCGAGGTCGGTCAGCATCAGACCGACGATCGCCTCCAGCTCCACGGCCGCCTTGGCGAGGTGCTCGCGGGCCGCGGAGAGCTCCTCGCCGCCGGTGCCCAGCGCCAGGAACTTCTTGATGTCCTCGGCGAGGGAGTTCAGGGCCGCGCCCTGGTTCCGGACGATCTTCCGGAAGAAGAAGTCCTGGCCCTGGATCGCGGTGGTGCCCTCGTACAGGGTGTCGATCTTCGCGTCGCGGATGTACTGCTCGATCGGGTACTCCTGCAGGAAGCCGGAGCCGCCGAAGGTCTGCAGCGACTGGGCGAGCAGCTCGTACGCCTTCTCGGAGCCGTAGCCCTTCACGATCGGCAGGAGGAGGTCGTTGAGGGCGTGCTCGGTGGCGGCGTCCTCGCCGTTCGTCTCCTTGACCTGGATCTCGTCCTGGACGGCGGCGGTGTACATCACCAGGGCGCGCATGCCCTCCGCGTACGCCTTCTGCGTCATC
Organism: Streptomyces sp. NPDC005263; assembly: GCF_042872365.1. NCBI lineage: Bacteria > Bacillati > Actinomycetota > Actinomycetes > Kitasatosporales > Streptomycetaceae > Streptomyces > Streptomyces sp. NPDC005263. Next base: position 13,038 of record NZ_JBIAKJ010000007.1, read on the forward strand.
AGCGAGCGGCGCACGTCGGGGTGGTGCGTGATGGTGACCTTGGGCGCGGCCTTGTCCATGAAGTTCGCCAGGTCGGGGCCCTGGACACGCTCCTTGGCGTACTCCAGCGCGTTCAGGTAGCCCGTGGACAGCGTGGAGATCGCCTTCGTGCCGACCATCATCCGGGCGAACTCGATGATCCGGAACATCTGGCGGATGCCGTCGTGCTTGTCGCCGATCAGCCAGCCCTTGGCGGGGTGCCGGTCGCCGAAGGTCATCTCGCAGGTGTTGGAGGCCTTCAGGCCCATCTTGTGCTCGACATTGGTGGCGTAGGCGCCGTTGCGCTCGCCGAGCTCGCCGGTCTCGAAGTCGAAGAGGTACTTGGGGACCAGGAAGAGCGAGAGCCCCTTGGTGCCGGGTCCGGCACCCTCCGGCCTGGCCAGCACGTAGTGGAGGATGTTCTCCGACATGTCGTGCTCACCGGACGTGATGAACCGCTTCACGCCCTCGATGTGCCAGGAGCCGTCCTCCTGCTGGACCGCCTTGGTGCGGCCGGCGCCCACGTCGGAACCCGCGTCGGGCTCGGTGAGCACCATCGTCGAGCCCCACTGCTTGTCGACGGCGATCTGCGCGATCTTCTTCTGTACGTCGTTGCCCTCGTCGAAGAGGATGCCCGCGAAGGCGGGGCCGGAGGAGTACATCCACACGGCCGGGTTGGCGCCGAGGATCAGCTCCGCGTAGGCCCAGATCAGGGAGCGGGGTGCGGTCGTGCCGCCGATCTCCTCGGGCAGGCCGAGGCGCCAGTACTCGGAGTCCATGAAGGCCTGGTAGCTCTTCTTGAAGGACGCCGGTACGGGTGCGGTGTTGGTCTCCGGGTCGAAGACCGGCGGGTTGCGGTCGGCGTCGGTGAAGGACTCCGCCAGCTCGTTCTCCGAGAGGCGGGTCAGCTCCTCCAGGATGCTCTTCGCGGTGTCCGTGTCCATCTCCGCGAACGGGCCGGTCCCGTACAGCTTGTCGCGCCCGAGCACCTCGAAGAGGTTGAACTCGATGTCGCGGAGATTCGACTTGTAGTGCCCCATGGCGACGGCTCCGTAAGGGATCGGCGAGGCACTGACTCCTCGCAACCTAGTTCACGTACCAATAAGTAGCTCCGATGATGCTACCCGTCGGTAATAAGAAGCAACCCCCAACCGGCCAAGTGTGAGAAGGGTCTAGTCGGTACGCTTGCGCGCATGTACGGCTACGACCAGAACGTCGGTGCTCAGCAGCAGTACGCCCCGCCGCAGCAGCCCATGTCCGGCGCGGGCGGCTACGGACAGCAGTCGCCGGCCTACCCGGAGCCGTCCCCGCCCTCGCTCGCCGACGCGGTGCGCGCCTTCACCACCGGCCAGGTGACCGCGGAGGACTTCCAGCAGGTCTTCGCGACCTCGAAGGTCTACTGTCCGCGCGGCGACAACCCCGGCTTCCTCGCCCTGCACAACACCCAGCAGCCGGTGATCCCGATGTTCACCTCCCTCAAGGAGCTGCGCCGGTACGCGGGCAAGGAGTCCAAGTACTTCGTGATCACCGGCTCCGAGGTGATCGACCTGCTCCCGACCGGGTACGGCTTCGTCCTCGACATGGAGGGCGAGCACCGGATGGTGTTCGACGCGAAGGCCGTGGAGCAGATGGTCGAGTTCGCCATGCGGCGGATGTACGGCTAGAAGCCCCTGGCATCGGCGTAGCCGCCCTTGAGGCTCGGCCAAGAAGGCCGAGTTGATCGCCTGAGCCTGGTTGAGTGGTCACAGGAGGCCGGTGCCCCGCGCGGGGCACCGGCCTCCTGGCGTTGTCCGCGTCCGTCGCCCCCTCCCGGAACCCGGTGGGAATTCCTGCACCGCTGTGCCGGTTAGGGGTGGCAGAAAGTTCAACGCTCAACTAAACTCGGAGCACAAGGAGGTACCGACATGCCTGCAGTGACCGTCGAGAACCCGCTGACGCTGCCGCGAGTCGCCGCACCCGCGGACGCCGTGGCCCGTCCCGTACTCACTGTCACGACCGCGCCGAGCGGTTTCGAAGGTGAGGGCTTCCCGGTGCGCCGGGCGTTCGCCGGGATCAACTATCGCCACCTGGACCCGTTCATCATGATGGACCAGATGGGCGAGGTGGACTACGCGCCAGGGGAGCCGAAGGGCACCCCGTGGCATCCGCACCGCGGCTTCGAGACCGTCACCTACATCATCGACGGGATCTTCGACCACCAGGACAGCCAGGGTGGCGGCGGCACCATCACCAACGGCGACACCCAGTGGATGACGGCCGGCTCGGGCCTGCTGCACATCGAGGCCCCGCCGGAGCACCTCGTCACGTCCGGCGGTCTCTTCCACGGGCTCCAGCTGTGGGTGAACCTGCCGGCCAAGGACAAGATGATGCCCCCGCGCTACCAGGACATCCGCGGCGGCAACGTCCAGCTGCTCACCAGCCCCGACGGCGGCGCGCTCCTGCGCGTCATCGCGGGCGAGCTGGACGGTCACGACGGTCCCGGTGTCACCCACACCCCGATCACGATGGTCCACGCGACGCTGGCGCCGGGTGCGGAGCTCACCCTGCCGTGGCGCGAGGACTTCAACGGTCTGGCGTACGTGCTCGCGGGCAAGGGCGCGGTGGGCGCGGAGCGACGTCCGATCCACCTGGGGCAGACCGCGGTCTTCGGCGCCGGTTCCTCGCTGACCGTCCGCGCGGACGAGAAGCAGGACTCCCACACCCCGGACCTTGAGGTCGTCCTCCTCGGCGGCCGGCCGATCCGTGAGCCGATGGCCCACTACGGCCCGTTCGTCATGAACACACGTGACGAACTCCAGCAGGCGTTCGACGACTTCCAGAAGGGACTGCTGGGGACGATCCCGGCGGTTCACGGGATGACCGAGGGCGGGCTGTAGATCTCCGGTACGGTACGACAGGGCCCGAAGCCGCAACCTTGTTTTGCGGCTTCGGGCCCTGTCTCGCTCCGGTGGCCTTACGGCGTTACGGCAGTACGTAGATCGGCGCTCCCTCCCGGCTGCATCCCACCTGTCGCATGCACCCCCTCTTCAGCAGCATCCGCAGGCAGTCGTGGACGCGGTCTTGGGGCAGGCCCGTGCGGTTGGCGATCTCCTCGATGCGAGGAGTGGTCTCGCCCTGTACCAGCGCCGGGGCGAGGCAGGCCGCGACCGAGTGGACGTCGTCGGTGATGACGAGGTTCTTCGCCTTCCAGGCGGCGAGGAGTTGTTGGGCCGTCAACCTCGGTTCCGGAGTGGAGCCGGTGCTTTCGGTGGGCCGTCGGTGGAGAGACTGAGCGAGGCTCTGCAGCGCGTCGGCGATTCTGTCCTGACTGAGGCTGATCTGCCGGAGCAGATCATTGCGCTCCCCGGCGGAGGCCGCCAGCATCTCGTCCGCCGCCAAATTGCGATCTTCGAGTCGCATGATGGCGTCGGCGACCTGCTGGGGCATCAGGTAAGCGGTGCCGCCGGTGGCGGGGAGGGGTACGGGGGCCGGCTCCAGGGAGTAGGTGCCTTCGCGCTGGACGGTGGTGATGACGTCGGAGACCCATGCCTTGAAGGGCTGGGACTCCGGCTTCGTGCAGCCGTTGACGAGCTGGATGAGGCCGCGAAGGTTGACCAACTTCATGTGCTTCTTGAGCCCGTGACCTGCAATCTTGCTCGAACCGTCGATCCTGTCGACGGTTCGTGCAAGATCGTCAAGAGATGCTGTGTGTTCTTGCGCGACGCCGTGACGCAGTGCATCCCGGGTGTTCGTGTAGCCGAGTTCAGTGGCCACGTCCACTGCCGGAAACCAGTGCGTCCCATCCGGCAAGGTCATCCTCCGCACCCGCGCCCCCGTGGCCGCGAACACGAAGTCGTTGATGTCGATCGCGTCCTGCTTCCGCTCCGCCGGCTGGTCCGGCGGTGTGTTGTTCTGCTCGTACATCGAGCATCACCTCCGCTTCGGAAGGTAGGCACAGGCCCGCGCAACTCGCGTTTACAGCAAGGATGTTCACTCGAAAGTGGATCAAGGTGTCGAACATGCGCACCTGAATCCATTCGGCGGGCCGCAGCGCGACACCGAACCTGACATATGGCCAGATAGGAGCGTGCACGCACCCCGACCGCTCCTCCCCGATCCCGTCCGGCGGCTCGGTGCCTGGTGTGCCGTCGTCCTGCTGGTCGCCGGGGTCGTCTACGTCGGGATCCGGCTCTGCGTGGAGTTCCGTACGGCGGTCGTGCCCGTCCTGCTCGCCCTGCTCGGGACCGCTCTGCTCAGGCCGCTGCACCGGCGGCTGGTGAAGGCGAAGGTCAACCGGTCCCTCGCCGCCGGGCTCACCTGTGTCGCGGTGGTCTGCGTCGTCGGTGGAGCCGTGTACATCGTGGTGGCCGCGCTCATCGACACCGGGGACGAGATCGTCAACTCGCTCAAGAGCGCGGCGCAGGGAGTCGCGGAGCACTTCGGGGCGGCCGGGACCTCGCTGGACGACCTCGCCTCCAACGCGCGGGAACTCCTCGGCAAGTTCGGGGGGACGGCGGCCTCCGGTGTCATCAGCGGGGTCAGTGTCGTCGGCGAGACCATCGCCATGGCCGTGCTCGCGCTGCTGCTCGTCTTCTTCTTCCTGCGGGACTCCGACAGGGCCGCCGACGCCCTGCGGTCCGTCGCCCCGCGGCACAGTGGTGACCTCATCGATGCCATGGCCCGGCGGGCCTTCGAGGCGGTCGAGGGGTTCATGCGGGGGACCACGCTGATCGCCTTCATCGACGCCGTCTGCATCACTGTCGGGCTGCTCATCCTCGATGTGCCGGGCGCCGTCGGTCTGGGCGCGCTCGTCTTCGTGGGGGCCTACATCCCCTATCTCGGCGCGTTCCTCTCCGGCGCGCTCGCCGTGCTCGTCGCGTTCGCCGACCGCGGGTTTGTGATCGCGTTGTGGGTGCTCGGGGTGGTGGTCGCGGTGCAGGTGCTGGAGGGGCACGTGCTGCAGCCGGCGATCCAGAGCCGGACCGTGCAGATGCATCCGGCGATGGTGATGCTCGCCATCACGGCGGGAGCCTCGGTGGCGGGGATCCTGGGGATGCTGCTCGCCGTGCCGTTGACCGCCGCCGCCTTCGGCGTCATACACGAACTGCGGACGCGTTACGGAGTCCCGGTGGAGTCTTCGGCGAACTCGCCGGACGAGCCTCCTTCGGGCCCGTCCGAAGGTCCGTCCGAGGGCCCGTCCGGTGACCCGTCCAATGGCACGTCCGGCGCCTCGTAGAGCTCGAACCAGATGCTCTTCCCCTCGCCCCGCGGATCCACCCCCCACGCGTCCGCGAGCAGTTCGATCAGCATCAGACCGCGTCCGGAGGAGGCCAGCTCGCCCGGGCTGCGCCGGTGCGGGAGGTCGTCGCTGGTGTCGGTGACCTCCACCCGCACCCGGCGCCGACCCGGCCCGTCCGGCCCGTCCGGCCCGCCCCGCACCTCGGCCAGCAGCAGCGCGTCCGCGTCGGTGTGCACCAGGACGTTGGTCAGCAGCTCGGACAACAGCAGCACCGCCGAGTCGACCTGGTCCGCCGACCTCCAGTCGTGCAGCAGCTCCCGCAGCTGATGGCGGGCCACCGCCACCCGTTCCGGTTCCGCCTGGGCCACCGACAGCATCGTGCGCCGGACCATGGGGCGTATGACCACCGTGTCGCCGCAGCCGCAGCCCTCCCCCTGCCGGCACAGCAGGAGTACCGCGATGTCGTCCTCGCGACGGTCGGCCAGCGAGCCGGTGGTGTGGTGGGAGGACGGCCCGTGGACGCCCTGGACCAGGGCGTCGGCCAGTTCCTCCAGGTCACCCTCGTGTTCCTCGAGGATCCCGCGGATGCGTTTCCAGCCGGTCTCGATGTCATGGCCGCCGGTCTCGATCAGGCCGTCGGTGCACAGCAGGAGCGTCTCGCCGGGTTCCAGGGTGATCCGGGTGGTGGGGTAGTCGGCGTCCGGGTCGATGCCCAGCGGAAGGCCGCCGGCCGTCGGGCGGGCCAGGACCGTGCCGTCGGCCATACGGATCGCCGGGTCGGGATGGCCGGCCCGGGCGACGTCCAGGATCCCGGTCGTCGGATCCGCCTCCACGTACAGGCAGGTCGCGAAACGCAGGTCGGCGGTGTCCGGGTCGCCGTAGCTGATCCCGTGCAGAAAGCGGGACGCGCGGGAGAGGACCGCGTCGGGGCGGTGACCCTCCGACGCGTACGCGCGCAGCGCGATGCGGAGCTGGCCCATCACGCCCGCCGCCCGCACGTCATGACCCTGGACGTCACCGATGACCAGGGCGAAACGGCCGTTGGGCAGCGGGATCATGTCGTACCAGTCGCCGCCGACCTGGAGACCGCCGCCGGTGGGCACATAGCGGGCCGCGACGCTCATCCCCGGGATCCCGGGACCGAGGGAGGGGAGCATCGACCGCTGGAGGCCGTCCGTCAGCTCCCGTTCCGACTCCGCCAGGCCCGCCCGGGACAGCGCCTGCGCGAGCATTCTCGCCACGGTCGTCAGGACCGAGCGCTCGTCCGGCGTGAACGCCACCGGGTAGGCGAAGGCCGCCATCCACGCGCCCATCGTGCGGCCGGCCACCGTCAGGGGAAGGAACGCCCAGGAGTGACGGCCGAAGTGCTGGGCGAGCGGCCAGGCGGCCGGGTAGCGGGACTTGTAGGCCTGGGGCGTGGAGAGGTAGACGGCACGGCCGGTGCGGACCACCTCGGCCGCCGGGTAGTCCGTGGCGAGGGCCATGTGGGAGAAGGGGCTCTCGTCGCCGGGCTGCTGGCCGTGCTGGCCGATGATCGTGAGGCGGTCGCCCTGCACCCCGAAGACGGACAGGCCGTCCGGGGAGAAACCCGGCATGGACAGGCCGGCCGCGACCCGCAGGACCTCCGCAGTGGACCGGGCCTCGGCCAGCGCACGGCCCGCGTCCAGCAGGAACGCCTCGCGGGAGCGGCGCCAGTCGCCGGTGACCGGGGTGCGCGCGGCGGTACCCGGCGGCGGCTCGGCGACCTCCTGGAGGGTGCCGATCAGCTCGTACTCGCCGGTGGTCGGGTCGACGAGCGGCTTGGAGCGGCTGCGCACGGTACGGATGACACGGCCGCGTTCGTCCATGATCCGCAGCCGGGCCTCCGCGAGGGTCCCCTCGGCGGCGGCGAGCCGGACTATGCCGTCGATCTCGTTCCAGTCGATGGGGTGGAAGCGGGAGCGCATGGCACCCTCGGTGAGGGTGATCGGCCGGGCGGGCAACCCGACCAGCCGCGCGGCCTCGGCGTCCAAGATGACGAGCCCCGCGTCGTTGTCCCAGCGCCACAGGCCAGTCGCGAGAGCGACGAGGGCCTCCCCCACGGCGGGCAGGGGCTCTCCAGTACGCATTGGCCCACTTTATGGAGAGGCGGTCGGAGACTGCCACTGATCCGCGGACCTAAATGGTGGGGAGTCGATCTCGGGGTGCCCGGTACGCTTGGCGGAGTTTCACGTGAAACAGCCGCGCGAAACACAAGCGTGCAACGGACGCGTGCGACAGACGCGTGCGGCGTGTGCGACAGACCCCGATCCGCGAAGACTGGATGAAACGACGATGCACCGGTACAGGTCCCATACCTGCGGCGAGCTCCGCGCCACTGACGTCGGCACCGACGTCCGGCTGAGTGGCTGGCTGCACAATCGGCGCGACCTGGGCGGCATCCTCTTCATCGATCTGCGCGACCACTACGGCATCACGCAGCTCGTCGCCCGTCCCGGCACGCCCGCCTACGAGGCCCTCGACGGGCTGACCAAGGAGTCCACGGTCCGCGTGGACGGCCAGGTCGTCTCCCGTGGCACGGAGAACGTGAACCCGGACCTGCCGACCGGTGAGGTCGAGGTCGAGGTGAGCGAGGTCGAGCTGCTCGGTGCCGCCCAGCCGCTCCCCTTCACCATCAACGCCGAGGACGGCGTCAACGAGGAACGGCGCCTGGAGTACCGCTTCCTGGATCTGCGCCGCGAGCGCATGCACCGCAACATCATGCTGCGCACCGCGGTCATCTCCGCGATCCGGCACAAGATGGTCACCCTCGGCTTCAACGAGATGGCGACGCCGATCCTGACGGCGACCTCCCCCGAGGGCGCCCGCGACTTCGTCGTCCCCTCCCGTCTGCACGCGGGCCGGTTCTACGCCCTGCCGCAGGCGCCGCAGCAGTTCAAGCAGCTGCTGATGATCTCCGGCTTCGACCGCTACTTCCAGATCGCGCCCTGCTTCCGGGACGAGGACGCGCGCGCGGACCGTTCGCCGGGCGAGTTCTACCAGCTCGACGTCGAGATGAGCTTCGTCGAGCAGGAGGACGTGTTCCAGCCGATCGAGCAGCTGATGACCGAGCTGTTCACGGAGTTCGGCGGCGGCCGCGAGGTCACCTCGCCGTTCCCGCGCATCCCGTTCCGCGAGGCGATGCTGAAGTACGGCTCCGACAAGCCGGACCTGCGCGCCAAGCTGGAGCTCGTCGACATCACCGACATCTTCGCGGGCTCGGAGTTCAAGGCGTTCGCCGGCAAGCACGTGCGCGCGCTGCCGGTGCCGGACGTCTCGGCGCAGCCCCGCAAGTTCTTCGACCAGCTCGGTGACTACGCCGTCTCGCAGGGCGCCAAGGGCCTGGCTTGGGTGCGCGTCGCCGAGGACGGTTCGCTCTCCGGCCCGATCGCCAAGTTCCTCACCGAGGAGAACGTCGCCGAGCTCACCAAGCGGCTGTCCCTGGCCGCCGGCCACGCCGTGTTCTTCGGCGCGGGCGAGTTCGACGAGGTCTCGAAGATCATGGGCGCGGTGCGGGTCGAGGCCGCACAGCGCGCCGGGCACTTCGAGGAGAACGTCTTCCGGTTCTGCTGGATCGTCGACTTCCCGATGTTCGAGAAGGACGAGGACACCGGGAAGATCGACTTCTCGCACAACCCGTTCTCGATGCCCCAGGGCGGCATGGACGCCTTGGAGAACCAGGACCCGCTGGACATCCTGGCCTGGCAGTACGACATCGTCTGCAACGGCGTCGAGCTGTCCTCCGGCGCGATCCGGAACCATGAGCCGGACATCATGCTCAAGGCGTTCGGGATCGCGGGTTACGACGAGGAGACCGTCGAGCGCGAGTTCGCCGGCATGCTGCGCGCGTTCCGCTTCGGCGCCCCGCCGCACGGCGGCATCGCGCCCGGCGTCGACCGCATCGTGATGCTGCTGGCGGACGAGCCGAACATCCGCGAGACGATCGCCTTCCCGCTCAACGGCAACGCCCAGGACCTGATGATGGGCGCGCCGACGGAGCTGGACGAGACGCGGCTCAGGGAGCTGCATCTGTCGGTGCGCAAGCCGCAGCCGAAGTAGCTTCGACAGCGAGGGTGGCTCGGAACCGACATCGGTTCCGAGCCACTTTCGTACACAGGGCTCTCACTCAGCTCTTACCCATGTTCCTGACAGGCGCCGTCCCTAGCTTCCCTTGTCATGACCGGAAACCAGCAGGCCGATGGGCCTCAGCACAAAAGGGATCTGACGCGCCGCAAGGTCGTTGTGGCGGGTGGCGCGGCGGTGGCCGCCGTGGGCGCCGGAAGCGTCCTCGCCATGTCGGCCTCCGCGGACGAGGCGTCCACGGCAGCGACCGCGGCGGGCAAGGCGTCGAGTACGTCGACCGCCGCGGAGACGTGTTACAAGCTCACCTCGGAGACCACCGAGGGCCCCTACTACATCGACGCCGACAAGCTCCGCCGGGACATCACCGAGGACAAGGAGGGCATCCCGCTCACCCTCACCCTCAAGGTGATCGACTCCGAGACCTGCAAGCCGATCAGGAACGCGGCCGTCGACATCTGGCACTGCGACGCGCTGGGCATCTACTCCGGCTACAAGAGCCAGTCGACCGGCGGCGGCAGCGCCCCGACCGACGCCCCCACCGGCACGCCCACCGGCACGCCCACCGGCACCCCGACGGGTGAGCCGCCGTCCGGCGGGCCGTCCGGCGGACCCGGCGGTGGCGGGGGCCACCAGGAGCCCACCGACGACGAGCGGTATCTGCGCGGCACCTGGAAGACCGACAAGCAGGGACAGGTCACCTTCAAGACGATCTTCCCGGGCTGGTACCGGGGCCGTTGCGTCCACATCCACACCAAGGTGCACGTGGACGGTGAGTGGACGGACGCCGGCTACGAGGGCGGGCACGCCTGCCACACCGGTCAGTTCTTCTTCGACGAGGCGTCCGTGCTCGCCGCCGCCGAGGTCGAGCCGTACTCCACCAGCACCACCGAGCGCACCACGCTCACCGAGGACACCATCTACGACCAGAGTGGCACCCAGGGCGGTCTGCTCAAGCTGAAGTACAACAAGAAGAACATCGCCCGGGGCGTTCTCGGCACCCTCACGATGGGCGTCGCGCCGGACGAGACGAACGACGGCACCTGATCATCGCCCGGGTCAATGGGTATCGCATGGTTTACCCGGTTCACCTGGTTCCCATATGTGAACCTCGTACCAACCCATTGACCCGGAAGATCAGCCTCCGTAACGTCCCTCAGTGCCCGCGTGCGTGATTGCAGTTCACGTATGTGCACCGAGGGGAGACAACGATGTCGGAGCCCGTCACTCCACCCGACGCCGAGCGCCGAGCCGTCGGCAAGTTCCTGCGCCGCATGCTGCCGATCCTGGTCCTGATGCTGCTGGTCAACCAGATGGACCGGACGAACGTCGGGTTCGTCCAGGACGAACTGCGGGCCGATGTCGGGGTGAGCGCCACCGCGTACGGTCTCGGCGCCGGCCTCTTCTTCATCGGGTACGCGCTGTTCGAGGTGCCGAGCAACATGCTCCTGGAGCGCTTCGGCGCCCGGGTCTGGCTCACCCGCATCATGATCACCTGGGGTCTGGTGATCGTGGCGATGTGCTTCATCCACAACGTCACGATGTTCTACGTCCTGCGTTTCCTCCTCGGTGTCGCGGAGGCGGGCTTCTTCCCCGGAGTGCTCCTCTACTTCACCCAGTGGCTGCCCGACTCCAGCCGGGGCCGGGCGAGCGCGATCTTCCTGGGCGGTTCGGCCACGGCGTACATCGTGACGGGGCCCATCACGGGCGCGCTGCTCGAACTGCACGGAGCGGGCGGCTTCGCCGGCTGGCGCTGGATGTTCGCCCTGGAGGGCGCCTTCTCGATCCTCGTCGGTGTCATCGCCGGGTTCTTCCTCGTCTCCCGGATCGAGGACGCCCGCTGGCTCAGCCGGGAGGAGAAGGACGCGCTGAGCGCGGCGGTCGCCCGTGACGAGGAGGCCCGCGCACGCGCCCCCAAGGTGTCCCGCCTCAAGCTCATTCTCCATCCGCAGGTCGCCCTGCTGACCGGCGTCTTCTTCGCGATGGCCCTCACCGGCTACGCGATCACCTTCTGGCTGCCGAGCCTGGTCGACGACATCGGCGGGCTCTCCCCCTTCCAGGTCGGGCTGCTCACGGCCATCCCGTGGATCTGCGCGGTGATCGCGATGTACACGGTGAGCCACTACACCGACAAGGCGCCCGACCGCCGCCCCTACCTGGCGATCGCCCTGGTCCTGTCGGCCGTGGGCACCTTCCTCGCCACCCTGGGCTCCCCCTGGTTCGGACTCGCCGCGCTCACCCTCGCCGCGGTCGGCGGGAAGTGCGCGGCCACCCTGTACTGGCCGATGGCCCAGTCCGGACTCGACCTCAAGATCGCCGCACCGGGACTGGCCGTCGTCAACTCCATCGGAAACCTGGGCGGCTTCGTCTCCCCCACGCTCTTCGGCTACCTCAAGGACACCACCGGCAGCACGAACGGCGGCCTGTACACCCTCTCCGCGGCGTCACTGCTCGCGGTGATCGGGGTGGTCTTCATCAGGAACACCCGGGGGATGTCCGACGCCCCCGCGCGGACCACCGTCCCGGAGCCGGGTGCGCGACCGGCCGTCTCCTGAACACCGGAAGACACGAGAGGGCGCCCGGGGGATCGCACCCCGGGCGCCTTCGTCACGATGTGGCCGGACGCGGGCGTCCGTCAGATGATCCAGAGCAGGCCGTTGCCGCCGAGGTACGTGCTGTCCCGTTGGGTGAGGCCGACCGAGGATGCCGAGAACAGGCGGCTTCCGGTGGCGGTCGGGCGGGAGCCGGCACCGGGGAACACCCAGACGGCCCCGGTGTAGTTGTTCTCGCCGGGCGCCCCGACGAACAGCTCGGGCTTGCCGTCCTTGTTGATGTCCCCGGCCGAGACCGTCCCGCCGAAGTGGTCGTAGGCCTCGGAAGCCCCCGGGACGCCCGCGGTGTCCTGGGAGAAGGAGTATGCGCCGGTGCCGAGCGCCCCCGAACGGCGGCCCGGGACGACGGTCACCTGGCCCGCGTCGGCCTTGGCGAGGTCCTCGTACGGCGAGCCGACCACGATGTCGCCGAGGCCGTCCCGGTTCAGGTCGGCCACGGCCAGCGCGCCGCCGAAGTTGTCGTCCTTCTCGCTCGCGCCGGGTATCCCCGCGGTGTTCTGCGTGATCTGCACGGGCTTCGAGTCGGTCTCGATGCCGCGTTTCGAGCCGTACCACACCAGGACGCGACCACCCAGCGTGCCGTCGACGCCCGCGACGTCGGGATCGTCGGGGTCGCCCGCCACCAGATCGGCGTACCCGTCGCCATTGAGGTCGCCGGTGGCGGTGATCAGGCCGTTGCCCTGCTGGAGTTCCTCTCCGATGGCCGGGTTCGCGTACACCTGGCCGCCGCTCAGGCCCTGCAGCCGCGTGGTGGCGACGGTCGGCTCGGGGACGGTGTCGCCGTCGAAGTCGCCGAGGGCGACGGCCTCGGTGGAGGGAGTCTCCCGGTTGTACGCGACGGAACCGAAGGTGCCCGTCCGGCTGAACGGTCCGCTGAAGAACACGGAACCGTCGTAGCCGGCGACCGCGACACGTGTCTTCGTGCCCGGTCCTGTGCTGAGCGCGGCGACATCGAGGCCGTAGTACGTGGGATCGTCGGATGCCGTGGCCGGCGTCGGCAGGTCCGTGCCGCTGGTCAGCCCGTTCCTGCTCCCCCACAGAACCGTGACCGCGCCGGCGTCGGTGCCCTTCGTGCTGTCCTCGTTCGGCGACGACACCACCAGGTCGGCATATCCGTCCCGGTTCAGGTCTGCCGTCGCGGTGGCGGTGCCGAAGCCGTCGTGGGCCTCGGCCGTGCCCGGTACGCCCGCGGAGTTCTGCGTGATGGTCTTGCGCCGGGGCGCCGACAGGCCGGCGGCCGACCCGTACAGCACGACCACCGCTCCCGCCGCCTCCTTGCCGGACACGTTCGCGCCCGGCGCGGGCAGCACGGCGTCGCGGTAGCCGTCGCCGTTGAAGTCACCTGGCACGGCTCCGTGCACGGCCGCAGCGGGGGAGGCGACCAGCAGCGAGGCCCCCATCAGTCCTGCGAGCAGGACGGCGGCCGGTCTCCAACCGCCTCTGGATAAAGCGCCGTTCATGTGAGTGAGCCCCCTCCGCCTCAGACGCACCTGGTGTGCGCCGACGTCACACGCGGATCCTAAGGCCGGGCACCTCATGGGCGCCGCACAGATTTCTCGCGGGGGACGCACAGGGGTAAGCGGTCTCATGGGGAACACGACAGCCGTACGACTCGCGTACGACCCGGAGTCGCCGGAGGTGGAAACCGTGACATTCGCAGTTCTGCTCTCCCTGCTGCTGATCGCCGGTGCGGTGGGCGCGGCCGTCGCGGCGCGCCGCGCCCACCGGCCGGACGCCCTGCCCGACCTGTCCGAGCTGTCCGCCCTGGACGGGGAGGCCGAGGCCAACCGGTGGGTGGTACGGCTCGGCGGCAGCCTGTCCGCCCTCGACGTACGGACCCTGGCAGGCGCCGACCGTCACGCCGTCCAGTCCCTGACGGACGCCACCGAACGGCTCCGCACCGCCCGCGCCCAACTCGCCACCGCCCGCTCCGGTACGGAGTACGCCCAGGTGAAACGCACTGCCGTGGAAGGACTCCAGCACGTCAGCGAGGCCCGGACCGCCCTCGGGCTCGACTTCGGAAGGCCCGTTGCCGGGGACGTCCCCCGAGCCGGATCAGCTACGTAGAACGCGCGGTGCCCGCCGCCCCAAGAGAGGGGGACGAGGACCGGCCGACGGATGGCGATCACCGTTTCGCGTGTCGCAGCGACGTTCAAGCCGTCACGCCCAGTTCGCACCACACGTACTTCCCCCGGTTCCCGTGCCTCGACAGTGGCTGCCAGCCCCATACGTCGGCGCAGGCGCGGACGAGGGCGAGGCCGCGGCCCTCTTCGGCGTCGGTGAGGCACGCCAACTCATCCGGTGGTTCGGGTGGTTCCGGGTCGGCGTCCCACGCGCCGATCCGCAGGACCCCGGCCGACCATCGGACGCGGAGGGCGGCGGGGCCCTTGGTGTGGCGTACGGCGTTGCCGACCAGCTCCGACGCGAGGAGTTCGGCGGTGTCGACGAGGCCGATGAGGCCGTGCATCGTGAGGATGAGGCGGAGTGTGCGGCGGCTGATGGTGACGGCTCGGGGGTCCTGGGGGATGTACAGCGTGTACTCCCAGGGTTCGGTTTCGGGTTCGGGCATGGGTGGACTCCGTTCGGTGACGGTGGGGGGCGGCGTCCGCGGGCGGTGGCATTGCCGCGTCCGCCATGGCAGGGCGGAGCGATGCGCTTCCGGGGTCCCGGTTCCGCAGAGTGTGCGTCGCGTCACTGACGGTAGAGTGAAAAATTAGCCTGGCGCAACTCGTTGTCGTAATCTGGTAACTCGTTGTCATGGAAGTGGGGAGGCGGGGTGCCACGCAAGCAGCCGACGGTGCGGCAGGAGCGGCTCGGGCGCGAGTTGCGCAAACTGCGCGAGGCGGCGGGGCTGTCGGCCCGGGAGGCAGCTCAGATGCTGGGCACGATCTCGGTGACGATGAGTCGGATCGAGTCTGGCGTCACCGGCGTCAGTGAGGCGCGGCTACGACGGATGGCGACTCAGTACGCCTGCTCGGAGCGGGAGTTGATCGACGCGCTGGTGGAGTTGGCGACTGACCGTACGCGCGGATGGTGGGAGGAGTACCGGGACCTGCTCGCGCCCACCTTCCTCGACTTGGCGGAGCTGGAACATCACGCGCGTTTCCTCAAGGTGATCGCGACCGCTCATGTGCCGGGGCTGCTCCAGACCGAGGACTACGCGAGGGCCGTGTTCAGGTACTGGGTTCCGGAACTTCCCCCGGATGAGATCGAGTTGCGTGTTGCTTACCGCATGCGTCGCCAAGTGGTCGTGTCTCGCGAGGACGCGGTGCCGTACGAGGCGGTCCTGCATGAGTCCGTGCTGCGGACCCGCGTCGCCGACCGGCGGGTCGCGCTCGCGCAGCTCGGTGAGCTGCTCAAGCAGTCCGAGCGGCCGAACGTCTCCCTACGGTTGATCCCGTTCGACGTCGACGGATTCGGCGGGGCCAGTTCGGCGCTGGTGTACGCGGGCGGACGCGTGCCCGCGTTGGACACGGTGCAGCGGGACACCCCCTACGGATCGGCCTTCCTGGATGCCGCTGCTCAGCTTCTCGCCATGCGAACACTCTTCCGTAAGGTGGAGTCGGCGTCCCTCGATCCTGCTCAGTCGCGGGACTTCATCCACCGTCTGGCGAAGGAGCTGTAGACGTGATCCAGTGGCAGAAGTCCACGTATTCCGGCGGAGCGGACGGTAACGAATGCGTCGAACTCGCCCCCGGAGAAGCCTCGTTGCTCCTCCGTGAAAGCGACGCTCCGGCCCGAATACTCACCGTCGCCCCCGCCACCCTCGCCGCCCTCCTGGACCACCTCCGCGACGCTCCCACCCGTTGACCCCCGTCACGAACCGCCCGGGCGTCACCACCCGGGCGGTGTCGCACTACCGCGCCACGAACTGCGTGAGGATCGCCTGGACCTCGTAGATGTCGACGCCCTTGGTGAAGGTCTTCTCGATCGGGACGGAGTTGCCCGAGACCCAGATCTTCAGCTCGGCGTCGAGGTCGAAGGTGCCGGCCGTCTCCACCGCGAAGTGGGTGATGCTGCGGTACGGGATGGAGTGGTACTCCACCTTCTTGCCGGTGATGCCCTGCTTGTCGACCAGGATCAGGCGGCGGTCGGTGAACAGGATGACGTCGCGCACCAGTTGGTAGGCGGCCTGCACCTGCTCACCCGCGCCCAGCAGCCGCGCGTAGTCCTGCTGCGCCTGGCTCGGGTCGACGGTGTGTGCGTTTCCGAACATTCCCATGTGGATCCCCCCATGTGGTTGGCTCATGTGGCCGGGCGCGTCCCGTTACGCCCCGGCTTCACATGATCTTCGTGCTGTATACCGTTCGAGGGGCAAGTGTGTACAGGGGTGCGAGAGATGTGATCGCGAGCGGCAACCCTTTCGGGACCCGCGGCCACTGACGGGGTGACAGTACGTCCCACGCACCCTAAGGACCCCCCTTCGTGGCCACCCCCTCACACCGCCGGTCCCTCCGCAAGCGACGCACCCTCGTGGTCTCCGCCGCCGCCGTCGCGGCCGCCGGCCTCGGTGCCTCCTTCTTCGTGATGAACGCGAACGCGGATGCCGTCGACCTGTACCACCAGACGCTCGCCGCGAAGGACGGCTGGGCGTCCTCCGGCACCGGAACCACCGGCGGTACGAAGGCCGACGCCGCGCACACCTTCACCGTCAGCACGCGCGCGCAGCTGGTGAAGGCGCTGGGGTCCGCCTCCGACACCACCCCGCGGATCATCAAGGTCAACGGCACGATCGACGCCAACACCGACGACGCGGGCAAGAAGCTGACCTGCGCGGACTACGCGGCGGGTACGGGGTACTCGCTGTCGGCGTACCTGAAGGCGTTCGACCCCGCCACCTACGGCCGCTCCAAGCTCCCGTCCGGTACCCAGGAGACGGCCCGCGCCGCCGCCCAGTCCAAGCAGGCGAAGAACATCGTCTTCAAGGTGCCGGCCAACACCACCGTCGTCGGCTTACCCGGCACCAAGGCGGGCATCACCGGCGGCATGCTCCAGATCCAGAGCGTGGACAACGTCATCGTCCGCAACCTCACCTTCGCCGCCACCGAGGACTGCTTCCCGCAGTGGGACCCGACCGACGGCGACGACGGCAACTGGAACTCCAACTACGACTCCGTCACCCTGCGCGGCGCGAGTCACGTCTGGGCGGACCACAACACGTTCACCGACGCGCCCCACCTCGACAGCGCCAACCCGAAGTACTACGGCCGCGAGTACCAGATCCACGACGGGTCCCTCGACATCACCAAGGGCTCCGACCTGGTGACCGTCTCGCGCAACCAGTTCACCAACCACGACAAGACGATGCTGATCGGCAGCAGCGACACCGACAGCGTCGGCAAGCTGCGGGTCTCCATCCACCACAACGTGTGGAAGGGCATCGTCCAGCGCGCGCCGCTGGCCCGCATCGGCCAGATCCACATCTACAACAACTACTACGACGTCACGACCCTCAACGGCTACGCGACGCAGTACAGCATCAACTCCCGCGCCAAGGCCCAGGTCGTCGCGCAGAACAACTACTGGAAGCTCCCGTCGGACGGAAAGGTCGCCAAGCTGCTGAGCGGCGACGGAACCGGCGCGGTCAAGGGCTCCGGCAACCTCGTCAACGGCACGGCCACCGACGTCGTCGCCGCGTACAACGCCGCCTCGTCAAAGGACCTGAAGACCACGGTCAACTGGACCCCGACCCTGACGGCGGGCCTGGAGACCTCCGCGACGAACCTGCCGACGTCCCTGGGGACGACGACCGGAGCAGGCGTCCTCAAGTAACACCCAAAACGCGCGAGGGCCGGGATACCACGAGCCTCCCGGCCCTCGCGTCCCAGGCGGGAAGCCCGAGCACGCGAATCACGCGAGGCGCCAGGCTCGAGTCAGGCCTGGCGCGGCTTGCGCGGCTGGCGTGCGGCCCTCGGCCTCGGACTGCCCGGGGCCAGGCCTCGTGCGCTACGACGTGCTCCTCACCGATGAGCTCACCTGGTAGTCGCTCAGGACTGGGAATCGGCCCAGAAGTTGAAGATTCTCGAGAAGCCCGCCCGGACGGCGCCGCGCCGCGTGAGCACGGACCTGTCGACGCCGGAGAAGAGAACCGCGAGGGAGACATCGGCGGGCAGGACTCGGCCCGCCGCCTGCACGGCTACTTTCCTGCCGCTGCCGATACCCGACTGCCGCACCGTGATGACGACACCAGGGTCTTCGGCGTCGGGCTGCCGGGACAGCTTGTACGCCCGGCGGTTGATCGCGGTGAGCCTGTACGCGTCGCCCAGGTAGGTCATGTGCAGGGAGCGCCCCTGGTGCGTAAGCGCCCACCGTGTCCGGTTCATCCGGACGAGCCCGTCGCCCACCCGGAGCGTTGCGCGGTTGAGGGTCGGCATCGACACGACGTCCGTGTGCGCTCCACGCGTCTCGAACGTGGCCGTGGGGATCAGGGCACCGCGCACATCCGTGACGATTGCATTCGGCACGTCCCGGCCCGCCGGGTATACCACCCGCATGTCGCCGAGCTCCGGTGAAGTGCCCTCCCAGCCGAACTTCGTTCGCCCGACGGGCTGTTTTTCCTTCCAGTACCTGAGCGTGAACGGGCTGATGGTCGTGTGCATGTTGTTCCTCGCCAGTCGAACGGGTTGAGGGCGCTGCCCAGCCTCTTCGCCCCGTCGGAAATACCGTCCCCGACGTCCGAGGCCTTGTCGCCCATCCAATCCCCGCGCCCCGGATCCAACCGGCGACTCACGGGCCACCTTCGGCACCGCCGCCGGCATGATCACGGCCGCCACGCTGCTCCTGCCCGGTCTCGGCCAGTGGAAAGCCGGAGCCATCGCTCTCCTCATCGTCTGGGGCGTGGCATACGGGGCAGTCCCCGTCTCCTCCCAGACCTGGTTCACCAAGGCGACCCCCGACACCCCAGAAGCCGCTTCCGTCATGGCCGGACAACACCTGACCAACACGGCCTCTTTCAACCCCGGGTGAGAGGTCGTTCCGGTCGGGCAGTCTGACAACGCTGCCGCCCAGCTGTCAGTCCTCGAAGATGTCCTCGGCTGTTGGGGCGGTGACGGCGCGCCGAAGCCAGCAACTAAGGATCTCCGGGTCTCCGCAGTCGGTGATGCGCTCCCGGGTGTCCTCACGGACGTCGATGCCACGCTCGGCCAGGACAGCCAGGACGTCCTCGGCGGCGCGGCGCGTCTCGCCCTCGGCCCGGGCTTCGTCGCGGACTTCCTCGAAGAGGGCCGACTTGTAGAAAGAAAGGTCCACGGCCACCAGTTTCCTCCATTGCGCTGCGGCAGGCAGGCTACCCAGGCCCTGAGAGACGAATTCGATGATGGGGTTCTTGATGGTGTCCTCAGTGTCGCGCAGAACCGTCGTCATCGCTTTGAGCATGGCCCCGATGTCCGGGCTCTTGCCGTGTGTGATCGCGGACAGTGTGGCGAGCGCGAGGTCCTTGCGGACCTCGGTGGGGTCGGTGATCAACGGCATGTTGTGCGGGCCCGCGACCAGCGGGCGCAGGGTGAGCAAGGGCCACTGTCGGGGGCCGAAGTGGACCGGTTGCGCTGCCCATTCGGCAGTCGCGCGTTCCTGGCAGACGACCAGCAGCATCGGCTGTAGCCGGTACTTCGTGAGCAGGTGCGACGCGTAGTACGCCCAGCTCGCGAGCTTGTCCGGGTCCTTCTTGCCCTGGGCCTCGATGGCGAGAAGAAGTGGCTCGTCGTCTTCCGTCTCCAGCCGCAGCAAGGTGTCGACGCGACGTTCGATCGGGCGGGTGTCGGTGAGGTCGTTGGGCAGGACGGTGACCGAGGTCGGTGGGGGGAAGTCGACGCCGAGCACCTCGGAGACCCGGGAAAAGAGGTCCGGGTGCTCCTGGAAGATGCGGTGCATCGCCTCGTGGGGCGAGCTGACCATGGGTTTCCCTCGTACTCAAGGGCGTTGGCGGGCGGCTAGGCAGTCGCCGCACACGCCTGGCTCCGGGCCGCGGTAGCCGCGGTCGCAGCCTTCGCAGTTCCGGAGTGGATGCCGGACGGCCGGTTGTGGTGAGGGGGCTCGGAACGGGGGCGGGGGTGGGAGCTGGGCGGCCAGGCGGTGGGCCAGGAAGGCGGCCGGGCGGTGCAGGGGCTCTTGGGGGAGGTTCGTGGTGAGGGCGGCGCGTACGGCGGTGGGAGTGAGGTCGCGTTCCAGCCAGGCGGCAACTCCGGGCGCGAGGTGCTGGGCATCGGTGGCGGAGAGGAGGAGGCGGGGGTCCGCGCGACGCAGGCCGGCGAGGAGGTCGGTGGCTGCCTGGAGGAGGGTGGGGGACATGTGCGTGGGCCTGGGGACCGCCGGGAGTTTCTTGCGGGGTGGTCGGTTCGGCGGGGCGGGCCGTCGGGCGGGTGTCCGTGCGTTGTCGGATGCCGTTCCCTGGTGGCCGGGCTGGTTGCAGGAGACCGTGCGGGTGACGATGCGGCCGTCGGGTGTGCGTTCGCGGGTGCGCCGCAGGTAGCCGTGGGTCTCCAGCTCGCGCAGGGCGGCGGCGATGCGGGTCGGGCCCTCGGGGAAGCGGGCGGCCAGGGTCTTGATGTCGGCGGGTGCGCCGGTGGGGAGGGACTGGATGTGGACGCCAAGTCCGATCGCGAGTCCGGACAGCTCCGGGTGCTGGGCGAGGTGGTTGCCGATCACCGTGAAGCGGGTGGTGTGACGGGCGTTGTCGTGCACGACGCCGGAATGAGGGCGCCTGTGGGGGTGGTTTTTGCCCGGGATACGGGACTGGGCGCGCGGCGGCGCGCTAGGGTTTTCGGTGTCCATCGGGAAGCTTTCCTCTTCCTCGGTGGTCAGGCCCTCGCACTGGGATTGCACTCCCGGCGGGGGCCGTCGCATTTTCTGCCGCATGTCGCGGTTGTGCTCTGTGTCGCGCTGAGCGTACGGCAGACAACCGGTCCCGAATCCAGCCGAGTTGGGCATATTCACTCGCGGGAGTGAGTTTGCGCTGCGGGCGGGAGGGGTGGGGCTTGGTGGGGTTCTTTCTCCCCGTGGTTCTTGAAAAAGACCGCCGGTCGCACCGGAGCATGGTTCGTCATGCTCCGGTTTGTGAAGGTTCAGTTCGGGCCGGACGGGCTTGCGCGGGACGGGGCCGGGAGGTCGGGGCCTCAGCGGTCGACGAGGGCCTCGAGGCCGGGGCATCCGCACCCCTCGAGACCCGGCTCAGGTCTCGTACTGGCCGTCCCACGGATCCCCGACGAACCTGCCGACGTCCCTGGAGACGACGACGGGAGCGGGCGAGCTCAAGTAGCACAAAAGACGCGCGCGGGCCGGGTGACCACGAGCCTCCCGGCCCTCGCGTCCCAGGCGGGAGGCCTGCGGCTGCGGGCCGGGCCGCGACGTTGTCACGGTCACACCGGGTAGGGAGTGGCGTCGCGTGCAGAGCGGAGCGCGCCCGCCCACCAGGCCAGTTGGTCGAGCAGCGTCTTGGCGTACCCGAAGGTCTCAGGGGCAAGGGGACGGCCGTCCTGCCACGCCGTGAAGTAGTTCGGGAAGGCGAGACCATCGCGAATCGTCACCGCGTGCAACTCGGTCAGCACGTTCTCCAGGTGCAGCACCGCGTGCCGGCCGCCTGCCGCACCGCCGTAGCTGACGAAGGCGACGGGCTTGGCTGTCCACTGGGTGAAGTGCCAGTCGATGGCCGCCTTCAACGACGCGGGGTAGCTGTGGTTGTACTCCGGCGTGACCACGATGAACGCGTCAGCGCCCTCCAGAGCCGACGTCAGTGCCGCCATCCCGGCGGGACGGGGGTAATCATCGCCGGCGTACTTCGGCGACACCGCGGGAAGCGCCAATGGGATGTCGATCTCGGCCAGATCGACGACTTCGACATCGAAACCACCCTGGACACCGGCCTGTTCGGCGACCCATGAGGCCACTGTCGGGCCGAATCGTCCTTCCCGGACGCTTCCGATGATGATCACCAGCTTGTGCTTGTTCTTCTCCATGCCCACCACGATCAGCCCGCACCGTGGCGCCAGCCAGACCGTGCTCAGGCTGGCCCCAGCAGGGCCAGCCTGAGCAGTCGGCGATCAGCAGTCGGCGCCGTATGCTCCCCACATGGGTACGCCGTTAGGGGACTTCATCCGGGCCAAGCGCGACAGCACCCAGCCTCAATCGCTGGGGCTGCCGGATCACGGCCGCCGCAGGTCACCGGGTCTACGGCGGGTGGATCTCGCCGCGCGGGCGGGCATCAGCGTCGAATACCTGACCCGCCTTGAACAGGGCCGTGACCGCAATCCGTCGGTGGCCGTGGTGAACGCGCTTGCCGATGCGCTCAGCCTCGACCCGTCGGAACGCAACCACCTGCGCTACCTCACGAAGATCACCGGCGGCGCATGTTCCGCTCACACCCGGCCCGCACCACCGCCCCGCACCGTCCGTCCGTCGGTCCTGCAGACACTCCGCCTCCTGGAACCGGGCATCGCCGTGGTGACCAACCGGCTCGGCGACATCCTCGCCCACACCAGCGGCTACGAGTCGGTGACCAGCGGGACCGGACTGCTCGACGCCGACATCCCGAACCTCACCCGCTACCTCTTCACCGACTCCCGCGCCCAGGCGTTCTTCGCGGACTGGGACGACGTCGCGGACGAGCAGGTCTTCGATCTGTGGCTCGCCCCCTCCGTCGAGAGCTCGGAGTGGTTCACCGCGGAACTCGCCCCCACCGCCGGTCCCGACTTCACGGGCCGCCTGAACCGCCACGTGGTTCCGCGACGTGGAGAACTTCGCCTCAACCACCCGTCCGGATGCCAGCTTCGGCTGCTCCGCGAGACACTCGAACTCTCCTCGGACGCCCAACAACTGGTCGTCTTCCTCCCCGTGGACGAAGAAACGGCGCAGGCTGTCGACCAACTCAGCCGTCGGTCCCACGGCGGTCTCCGGGCCATATCCTGACCCGCACTGAGCCGCTCACCAGCCCGGGAGGTCGGGCGCCCCAGCGGTCGGCGAGGGGCCCGGCTCAGGTCTCGTACCGGCCGTCCCACGGTTCGGCGAATTCGAGGCGGTCGGGGTAGAGCTCCGCCCAGGTCTCGCCCTCCGCCTCGCGGATCACCAGGCCGAAACGGACGCCGTCGAGGGTGACCTGGAAGGGGCGGATGGCGATGTGGGTGTAGGAGCGGCGGGGGAGGCTGCGCAGGAGTTTCGCCAGGTGGATCCGGGCGCGGCCGAGGACCGAGTCGTCACCCGAGGGCGCGCGCTGCTGTTCGGCCCAGGTGCCCGCGCACCAGATCTCCGAGTCCCGGTAGTGGCCCTCGGCGTCGAAGGTGTGGAGCACCGTGTAGAGGCGTTTGCGCTCTTCCCAGCCCTCGTCGGGACGGAACCCTTCGGGGAAGGCATACGTGATCGACGCCAGGAACTGACCGTTCGCGTACCGGCCGATGCTCTCGGTGTGGCTTCTGGGTGCGTAGGCGATCGGAATGACCTCGGGAACTGCCATTGCCATGGCGGAAACCATACGGTCTGGCGTGGATGTTTTGGCAGGGGGTACGGCAGGGGCCCGGGAAGTGGCGCGCGGTGGCGCCTTTCCCGGGCCCTTCGTTCTTCCGGCCGGCTACGCCGGTTCGCCGCCGAAACGCTCCTTGTACGCGGCCAGGTCGTCGTCCGTCAGCTTGGCGAAGAGGACCGGGGGGACCGTGAACGGGGTTCCGGCCGGGACCAGGGGCAGGGCGCGGGCCTCGTCCGGCGTGACCCACGCGGCCGTGTCGTCCGGCAGGGTGAACGCCGAGCGCATCACCTTCGCCGAGGACGGGATGAAGGGTTCGGAGATGACCGAGTACAGGTGAATGAGGTTCATCGCCGTGCGGAGGGTCAGGGCGGCGCCCTCCGGGTTGGTCTTGATCTCCAGCCAGGGAGCCTTCTCCTCCAGGTAGGAGTTGCCCGCCGACCACAGGGCGCGCAGCGCTGCCGCCGCCTTGCGGAACTGGATGGCCTCCATCTGGGACTCGTACTCGGCGAGGAGCTCGGTGATCTGCTCGCCGAGCTTCGCCTCCGCCTCGCCGGGCTCTCCGCCCGCCGGGACGTCGTCGCCGAAGCGCTTGCGGGAGAAGGACAGGACGCGGTTGACGAAGTTGCCGAGGGTGTCCGCCAGGTCCTTGTTCACCGTGGCCGTGAAGTGCTCCCAGGTGAAGGACGAGTCGTCCGACTCGGGGGCGTTCGCCATCATGAAGTAACGCCAGTAGTCGGCGGGGAGGATCTCGAGGGCGTCGTGCGTGAAGACACCGCGCCGCTGCGAGGTGGAGAACTTGCCGCCGTAGTAGTTCAGCCAGTTGAAGGCCTTGATGACGTCGACCTTCTTCCACGGCGCGCGCGTGCCCAGCAGGGTCGCCGGGAACATCACGCTGTGGAAGGGGACGTTGTCCTTGCCCATGAACTGCGTGTAGTGGACGTCCTTGTCCGACTCCCACCACCACGAACGCCAGTCACGGTTGGCCGGGTCCTGGTCCGCCCACTCCTTCGTCGAGCCGATGTACTCGATCGGGGCGTCGAACCAGACGTAGAAGACCTTGCCGTCGGCCGCCAGGTCGGGCCAGGTGTCGGCCGGGACCGGGACGCCCCAGTCCAGGTCGCGGGTGATCGCGCGGTCGTGCAGGCCCTCGGTGAGCCACTTGCGGGCGATCGAGGACGCGAGCACCGGCCAGTTGTCGGCGCGCTCGTCGACCCACGACTCGACCTCGCCGGCCAGCGCGGACTGGAGGAGGAAGAGGTGCTTGGTCTCGCGGATCTCCAGGTCGCTGCTGCCGCTGATCGCCGAACGGGGCTCGATGAGGTCCGTCGGGTCGAGTACGCGCGTGCAGTTCTCGCACTGGTCGCCACGGGCCTTGTCGTAGCCGCAGTGCGGGCACGTGCCGATGATGTAGCGGTCCGGCAGGAAGCGGCCGTCCGCGTTCGAGTACACCTGGCGGATGGCCCGCTCCTCGATGAACCCGTTCGTCTTCAGCTCGCGCGCGATCTCCTGCGTGATCTCGCGGTTCTGGGGGGACGAGCTGCGGCCGAAGTGGTCGAAGGCCAGGCTGAAGCCGTCGTAGACCGCCTTCTGGGCCTCGTGCGCCTGCGCGCAGAACTCCGCTACGGGGATGCCCTGCTCCTTCGCGGCCAGCTCGGCGGGGGTGCCGTGCTCGTCCGTCGCGCAGATGTAGAGCACGTCGTGGCCGCGCTGGCGGAGGTACCGGGAGTACACGTCCGCCGGGAGCATGGACCCCACCATGTTGCCCAGGTGCTTGATTCCGTTGATGTACGGAAGGGCGCTGGTGATGAGGTGTCGAGCCATCGGGGGCTGCTCCCAGGTCGGGTCGTCTTACGAACCTTGAAATCGTAGCCGACATGGGTGGGCCGCCCGCTTCCCGTTTTACGGGTGGGAAGGGGGCGGCCGCTTGTCGTACGGGTGTGGTGGCGGGTTACGGCGCTGGGTTACGGGCGCCAGGTCGCCAGGACGCCCTCGTAGAGCTCGTTGTCCGTGAGCTCGCGGGGGGTCGGGCCGGCGTGGAAGAAGGACGTGTTGTCGGTCTTCAGTTTCCGGAGGTAGTCGAAGGCCTTGTTGTCGTGCTCACCGAAGGCGACGAAGGAGAAGAAGACCGAGGGGTGGCTGGCCGCCGCGTCCGTGAGGGACTGGGTGGCGGGGGTCTTCGCGTCCGGGGCGCCGTCCGTCTGGAAGACGACCAGGGCGGGGGTGCCGGGGGCTTCCTTGTCGTGGTGGGCGAGGACCTCCGCGACCGCGACGTGGTAGCTGGTACGGCCCATGCGGCCGAGGCCCGCGTGGAGCTCGTCGATCTTGTTGTCGTGGTCGGTGAGGGTCAGCTCGCCGGTGCCGTCCACCTCCGTGGAGAAGAACGTGACGTGGACCTTGGCGTCCGGGGCCGCGGGGTCGAGGTGGGCGGCGAGGGCGAGGGTCTGCTCGGCGAGGGCCTGGGCGGAGCCGTCCTTGTAGTACCCGCGCATGGACGCGGAGCGGTCGAGGACGAGGTAGACCTTCGCGGTGGTGCCGGTGATTTTCTTGGCGGTGAGGGTGGTGGCGGCGGCGGTGTAGGCGGTGCGGAGGGTTGGGGGGACGGTCTCGGCTTCGCCTTCGGCGGGGGTGTTCCCCTGTGGGGCGTCCTCGCCGTCGGCGGCCGCGGCCGCGGCTGCGGGCTCGGCCGGGGCCTCGGCTTCGCCTTCGGCCGGGGTGTTCCCACCCGCACCACCCGTGACGGGTTCGTCGTCGGCTGCGGGTGGCCCCTGTGGGGCGTCCTCGCCGTCGGCGGCCGCGGCTGCGGGCTCGGGGGTCGGTTCCGCGGTGACCTCGGCGCTCGACTCCTGCGGCTGCGGCTGCTCCGCGTCCTTGGTGGCCGGAGGCTCGGCGGCGGTCTCTACCGCTGCCTTCTGCTCGGGCTCGGGCTGAGGAGCGACTTCGGCGGTGGCCTTCGGCTCCGCCTCGGCGGCGGGCTTCGTCTCAGCCTTCGGCTCCGGCTTCGTCTCGGCCACGGGCTTCGTCTCGGCGACCGGCTCTGCCGCCGGTTCTGCCTCGACCGGCTCCGGCTTCGTCTCAGCCACGGGCTCGGGCTTCGCCTCGGCGACCGGCTCTGCCGCCGGTTCTGCCTCGACCGGCTCCGGCTTCGTCTCGGCCTTGGCTTCCGTCTCGGCGGCGGGCTCCGTCTCAGGCTCAGGCTCCGGCTCCGGCTTCGTCTCGGCCACGGGCTCGGGCTTCGCCTCGGCGACCGGCTCTGCCGCCGGTTCTGCCTCGACCGGCTCCGGCTTCGTCTCGGCCTTTGCTTCCGCTTCGGCGGCGGGCTTCGTCTCGGCCTTTGCTTCCGCTTCGGCGGCGGGCTTCGTCTCGGGCTTGGCTTCCGCCTCGGTGACCGGCTCCGGCTCAGCCTTCGCTTCCGCCTCGGCGACCGGCTCCGCCTTCGCCGTCGGCTCCGCCGTGTCCGGCTTCTCCGCGGGCGTTTCCTCGGAGGTCGCTGTCTTCGTCGGCGTCGGCCGGTCGGCGGAGGGTGCCTGGGTGGCCGGCGTCGGGGCGTCCTGCTTCGGGACGGCGACGTTGTCGAAGGCGGCGGCGACCAGGTCGTGCTCTTCCTGCGCGGTGAGCCGGGACCTGCGGGGCTCCGCCGGCTTCGGTGCCGGTGTCGTCGTGGCGGCCGTCGGCCGCTGCTCGGGGGCCGGGTCGGTCGCCGGAGACGGCGCTGAAGGCACCGTCTCCTGGGACGGAGCCCGGTCCGCCTCCGGTGCGGAAATCTGCTCGGCTTCCTGCGAAGGAGTCCGTTCCGCACCCTCTGCATCGGCGGTCCGCCCCTTGCGGGACCTGCCCAACGCATTCCGCAGGAGAGTGAGAATGCCCATGTGCGCAACCCTTCGCGTGAGTTGTAGCCCGTCAATCCCTGGCCAGGACGGACACGTAAGGTTAGCGGCCCTTGTGGCCGATCTTAGGCCGGGTCCGCCCACATGGTGCCGCCGGCGTCAAGGCTCACATCCGGTCACCGGCGACCGACCTACAGCCACCTCAGGTTCACCCGTCGTTCATCGCCACGCCCCGTTCCCGCACGGACGCGCCCCTACCGTCCGTAACGCTGGATTCAAGGGGAAGCAAGGGGAGAGCAAAGTGCGTAGGCAGTTGCCGTTGATCACGAACTCCACGTCGTCCGATGCGCATCCTGGCGGGCGGTCCGCCCTGACGTGCCGTTTCCGGTGTGGTGACGCCTGTTTCCATCCGGCGCCCAACACCTCCGCCAACCCGTACGTGGGCGATGTCATCGCCGGTGCGCTGAGCCGTCGCTCGATGATGCGGGGCGCCGCCGTCGTCACCGTGGCCGGTGCGGCGGGGGCCGCTCTCGCCTCGCCGGTCGCGGCGGCCGAAAGCGGCAGCGGCACCAACAGCACCAGCGGCACCAACAGCAGCAAGGGCAGCAAGGGAAGCAAGGGCGCGCGTGGGCTGCGGTTCACCGCCGTCGCGCCGAACACCGCCGATGCCGTGACCATCCCGGACGGCTACCGGCAGAACGTGGTCATCCGCTGGGGCGAGCCCATCCTGCGCGGTGCGCCCGCGTTCGACCCGCAGAAGCAGACCGCCGCCGCCCAGGCCGGTCAGTTCGGGTACAACAACGACTTCCTCGCGCTGCTGCCGCTGCCGGGCGAGCGTGGACGGCAGGTGCTCGTCGCGAACCACGAGTACACCGATGAGGTGCTCATGTTCCGTGGGTACGACGCCGCCGCCCCGACCCGTGAGCAGGTCGAGATCGCCTGGGCGGCTCACGGGCTGTCCGCCGTCGTCGTGGAGGAGGACCGGAGGAGCGGACGGCTCACCCCCGTGCCCCGGCACCACCTCAACCGGCGCGTCACCGCCACCACCGAGTTCCGGCTGACCGGGCCCGCCGCCGGGTCGGCGCTGCTCAGGACGTCCGCCGACCCGACCGGCCGCAAGGTCCTCGGCACCCTCAACAACTGCTCGGGCGGGACCACCCCGTGGGGCACGACCCTGCACGGCGAGGAGAACTTCAACCAGTACTTCGCCAACGCGAGCCGGGACACGGACAAGCGCTACGGCATCGGTACGGGCGCGAGCGAGCGCAAGTGGGAACGGTTCGACAAGCGGTTCGACGTCGCCCAGGAGCCGAACGAGGCGCACCGCTTCGGGTACGTCGTCGAGCTCGACCCGTACGACCCGCACTCCACGCCCCGCAAGCACACCGCGCTGGGCCGGTTCAAGCACGAGGGCGCGACCGTGCGGCTCACGCACGACGGGCGTCCGGTCGTCTACACCGGTGACGACGAGCGCTTCGACTACTTCTACAAGTTCGTCGGCAGCAAGAAGATGAAGCACGGGACGTCCAGGGCGGTGCGCGAGCACAACCTCTCCCTGCTCGACGAGGGGACGCTGTACGTCGCCCGGCTCACCGGCGACTCCCCCGCCGTCGAGATCGACGGGAGCGGCAAGCTGCCCGCCGACGGGGAGTTCGACGGCGGCGGTGAGTGGATCCCGCTGGCCACCGCGACCAGCAAGGGTGCCGTCTCGCACGTCAAGGGCATGACCGCCGACGAGGTCTTCGTCTTCACCCGGCTCGCCGGTGACAAGGTCGGCGCGACCAAGATGGACCGGCCCGAGGACATCGAGCCGAACCCGCACACCGGCAAGGTGTACGTCGCCCTCACCAACAACACCAACCGCGGTGTCGGTGCCAACGCCCCCGTCGACGAGGCGAACCCTCGCAACGCCAACAAGCACGGGCACATCCTGGAGCTCACCGAACGCTGGAACCGTGCCGACAGCACCCGGTTCGCCTGGACGCTGTTCCTGGTGGCGGGCGACCCGAAGGACCCGGCGACGTACTTCGCCGGTTTCCCGAAGGACAAGGTCTCCCCGATCTCCTGCCCGGACAACGTGGCCTTCGACCCGCACGGCAACCTGTGGATATCCACCGACGGCGCCCAGCTCGGCTCCCACGACGGCCTCTTCGGTGTCGCCACGAAGGGCGAACGGCGCGGTGAGCTCAAGCAGTTCCTGACCATGCCGGTCGGCGCGGAGACCTGCGGCCCGATCGTCCAGGACCGGCGGGTGCTGGTGTCCGTACAGCACCCGGGTGAGATCAGCGGCGCCACCGTGGAGAAGCCGGCCAGCGCCTGGCCCGACGGCCCCGGGAAGATCGTCCGCCCCGCGGTGGTGGCGGTGTGGCGCGCGGACGGTGACGACATCGGCGTGTGACGTGCGAGAGGGGGTGGCGCCCGTCGTGGGGCCGCCCCCTCTCTTTCACTGCCGCCCGTGCAACCTCTCTTTCACTGCCGCCCGTGCAGCGTGACCTCGACGATCAGGGCCCGGTGGTCGGTGTCGGCCAGGTCGAGGAGGCGGGCGTCGCGTGCGGAGAAGTCCTCGGACACCAGGACGTGGTCGATCTGCGCGCCGAGGGTGGGCGCGGTGCGGGCGGGCCAGGTGGCGGTGCGGTCGGCTCCGGCGAGGCGGGCGGTGTCAAGCAGGCCGGTGTCGAGGACGCGGCGGAAGGCGGCGTGGTCCTGGGAGGCGTTGAAGTCGCCGGCCAGGACGGTCGGGGTGTCCGCGCGGTCGGCGGCGAAGTCGCGCAGGGCGCCCAGCTCCCGCCGCCAGAGGTCGAGCTGGCCGGGCAGCGGGGGCATGGGGTGCGCGAGTTGCAGCTGTACGGGGTGCCCGTTCACGTCGGCGAGGGCCCCGGGCATGCCCATGGTGCCGGGCACGCCGTCGGTGCCCTCCAGGGGGAAGCGGCTGAGGATGACGGAGCCCTTCGAGCCGCCCGCGGCCGCGGCCCGCCGGTAGGGGTAGGCGGTGGCGAGGTCCCGCCGCAGGGTGGCGTCGCAGGTGTACTCGCACTCCTCCACGAACACCACGTCCGGCCGCTCACGGCGGACGGCGGCGACCAGGGCGGTGGTGGCCCGCCCGAACTCGACGTTCGAGGTGAGCACGCGGAACGTGGCGAGTGGTGGTCCGCCGGGGACGGAGGTCTTGCCGTACGGCTCGATGAACCAGGCCAGCGCTCCCAGGACCACGACCCCCCACACCACCCCGGTCCACCACCGGGCGAGCAGCGCGAGGGCCAGACCCAGTCCGGCGGGCGCCAGCAGCCAGGGGAGGAAGGCGAGGAGCTGGGGGACGGGGGTGATGCCGTCGGTGTCGGCGGCCCGGCACCCGACGACCACGCTGACCCCGGCGAACAGCAGGGCGGCGGTCCAGCCGCCGAGTCGCCGTCCCCGCTGGTCGTTCACCGTCCTGAGGCTACGAGGTGGCGTCCACCCGCGCCAGGAACTCCCGTAGCGCCTCGTTGAACTCCGCGGGGCGCTCCAGGTTCGGCAGGTGGGCCGCGCCCTCGATGACCCGGAGCGTGGAGTGGGGGAGGGCCGCGTGCATGTCCTGGGCGTCGGAGACCGGGGTGTAGGTGTCGTCGGCGCCCACCACGACCAGCGCGGGGACGGTGACCCGGGTCAGCAGGTCGCGCTGGTCGGCGCGTTCGGCGCGGGCCCGCAGGGCGGCCGCGGCGCCGCGCGGGGGCGCGGACGTCATCATGCGGTGGACGTGGGCCCTGACCTCGGCATCGGCGTACGGGGCGACCATCTTGTCCAGGACCTCGTCGGCGTACCCCCGCATGCCCTCCTCGAGGAGACGGTCCGCCATCGCGTTGCGCGTTCGCCTGCCGTCCGGGGTCTCCGCCGCCGGGAAGGTGTCCGCGAGGACCAGACCGCGGACCCGGTCGCCGAACCGGCGGTAGCCGTCCATCGCGATCTGGCCGCCCATGGAGAGCCCGGCGAGGACGAAGGTCTCCACCTCGAGGTGGTCCAGCAACTCCTCGATGTCCTGGGCGAAGTGCGTGAAGCGGGTGACGCCTGGGGTGTGCGGGGAGGCGCCGTAGCCGCGCAGGTCGGGGGCGATCACCCGGCGGGTGGCGGAGAACTCCGCGATCTGCGGGGCCCACATCGTGCGGTCGAAGGGATGACCGTGGACCAGAACCAGGGGAGCCAGGGAGGAATCGGAGCCTTTGTCGTCATATGCGAGGAACTCCTGGAAAGAGGTCATGTGAGTGACCTTAGGGCGCCCCAACTCCTCGGTGCAATAAGATCTTTGCTCTCGGTGCAATCAGCCGGGACAGCTCCACGGGGGACATGAGGGGACTTGATGAACGACTACCGGCATATCGCCGACCGGCTCGCCGACGACATCGCCGCCGGACGGCTCGCGCCCGGTGAACGGCTGCCCCCGCAGCGGGTGTTCGCCCGTCGGTGCGGGATCGCCGGGTCCACGGCCGGGCGGGTCTACGGCGAACTCGTGCGCCGGGGACTGGTCGTCGGCGAGGTGGGGCGCGGGACATTCGTGCGGGCGGCTCCGGCCGCGCCCACGGGCCGGGCGCTGACCGAACCGATCTCGTCCGCTCCGGTCAACCTGGAGCTCAACTACCCGTCCGCGCCGGGCCAGTCGGAACTGCTGGCCCCGACGCTCGCGCCCCTGCTCCGGCCCGACGTGCTGACCGAGGCGCTCCGTCCGGCCGCCGCAACCGGCATCCGCGCCGCCCGGGAGGCCGCCGCCGATGTCCTGACCGGACCCGGCTGGCGTCCCGCGCCCGACCAGTTCCTGTTCGCCGGGAACACCCGTCAGGCGATCGCCGCCGCCCTGGCCTCCCTGGTCAGGCCGGGCGGCCGGGTCGGCGTCGAGGCGCTGACGTATCCCATGGTCAAGGAGATCGCGGCCCGGCTCGGCATCACGCTGGTGCCGTTGCTCTCGGACGCGGAAGGTGTCCGTCCGGAGTCCGTCGCGTCCGCCCACCGCGCCACGCCGCTGTCCGCCCTCTACCTCCAGCCGACCCTGCACAACCCGACGTCCCTGACCACGAGCGACGAGCGCAAGCGCCACCTCGCGGCCACGATCGTCGCCTTGCGGATCCCGGTCGTCGAGGACCGCGTCTGGTCCTTCCTAGCCGGTCCGGGCACCCCGCTGGCCGTGCACGCGCCCGCTCTCACCCATGTCGTCGACGGTCTCTCCAAGCGGGTCGCGCCCGGCCTCACCGTCGGCTTCCTCGTCGTACCGCCGCACCGGGTGGACGCGGTGGCCGCCGCCGTGCGGTCCGGCGGGTGGAGCGCGGGGCGGTTCGCGCTGGAGGCGGCGGTGCGCTGGGCCGGGGACGGCACGGTCACCCGGCTGGTCGCCGCGAAGCGGGCGGACGCGGCGCACCGGCAGCGGATCCTCGCCCGGGAGCTGCACGGGCACGGCTTCCGGATACGGTCCGATCCGCGCGCCTACTACGCCTGGTGGGAGCTGCCCGCCCCGTGGCGCGCGGACACCTTCACGGCCGCCGCGGCGGCGCACGGGATCGCCGTCACCCCGGGGCCCGCCTTCGCCGTGGATCCCAGCCGCACCCCGGACGCGGTCAGGCTCGCACTCGGGTCGGCCGCCGAGCCGGATCTGCGGCGAGCGCTGCGGACGCTCGCCGACGTCGCGCTACGAGGCCGTAGCGGCCGGTGAGCCAGCAGGCCAGGGCCACCGTGAGGCCGAGCGCCATCAGCAGCCAGGAGACCGTGCGCAAGGTGGCCGTCAGGGCGTCGTAGATCGCGCCGGCAGCCGGCCGGTGGGCCGGATCGGGCAGGTCGGCGAGGGTGAGCCGGCGGCCGATCGCGACCGCGACGCCGAGGAGCACGCCGCCGAGCGCGGTGCCGAGCGCGGTCGCGGTGACCGCGCGACGGCGGCAGGCCGCGACGGCGATCCCGGCGACGGCGAGGACGGCCGCCCCGGCGGGCAGCCAGAAAGCGGCGACGTCGAGCACGTCGTACCCCTTCCGGAGCCGGGCCAGGTCCGCGGCGGGGAGCACCGCGACCTCGGTGTGGCGGACCGGGATGCGCCGCGCCAACGGCATGTTGGCGTCGGCCAGTTGCTCCTTCACCTGCGCGGTGACGGGAGCGAGGTCCACGATCACCGCGTGCTCGTCGCCCTCGCGCACCGCCCGCAGCACCGCGTCGTGGACGGCCCGGTTGCCCGAGTCCCAGACCGTCCGGAAGGCCTCGGTGCGGGTGAACGAGCGGACCGCGTCCTTGACGAAGGGGCGCATCGACCGGGCTATGCGTACCTCGTGGGTGATTTCGGCGCCGACCTCGTCCGCGACGGCGTCCCGCACGGCCGGGTCGGAGGCGAGCGGCGCCATCGCGCTGACGTACCGGCCCGTGTCGGCCAGCCCGTACGTCGCCCAGGCGGCCAGCGCGCCGAACGGCACGAGGAGACAGGCCACGGCTATCAGCGCGGCCGACAGGGCGTTGCGGAGAGGTATGAGCACCCTTCCAGGCAAGACCCGGGGCACGTGAGCCGCGAGCCGGGTGACTGCATCCGGGGTGCGGAGCGCGCCCCGAACGGGCCGGTGGCCCGCCACGACCCTTGGCGGAGCTGGGGAGTCCGCCCTCCGGTGGAGGGTTCGCCCGAACGGGTGTTTCCTGGATGTGAGGGGAAGAAAGTGGCCCCGTGAGAGCGTCGCCGGAACCTCGTCGGGTGGCCGGGACCTGGTCCTGGTCGGCCGGTGAGTGGAGGGATGAGGGAAGCACGTGGGCCCCGGCCGTATCGCCGGGGTCCACGTGGCGTTGCTCTACGTGGTGTTGGCCCACGTGGTGTCGACCAACGTGGTGTTGACCAACGTGGTTTTGCCTCACGTCGTGTTGCAGGGGCACAGCGCCAGTCAGCGGACGCGGTTGCCCTCCGCGTCCTCGCGTGTGTAGTAGCGGTAGAAGAACACGACGTATATGGCCGCGCCGACCAGCAGGCCCAGGACCGCGGAGCGCAGGACACTGTCGCCGCTCTGGCTGTAGAGGAAGCCGATGGACGCGCCCGCGAAAGCGGACTTCACGCCCGAGTGCAGTTCGCGCTTCAGCAGCGGGGCCCAGGTCGCCACCGCCAGGCACAGCACGATGAACGCGAGAGCGGTCATGAAGCCGAACAGGATGTTCCAGCCGGTGATGGGGCCGCCGGCGCGTCGGTTGGCCGCGGCCCAGTAGCCGTAGACGAGTCCGAGCGCCACCGGGATCGCGACCCGTGCGATCCGGTGGACCCGCTCGTCGAAGACGTCGGGCGTGTGAACCGGCCTGACCATCCGGTTCCTCGCGTGGGCTCTGCGGATGCTGAGTGTTCCGCGCGTGCCGCCGGACGCGGGTGCCGCATGAGTCATGAGGGGGCTCCTCTCTCCTCGCCCCGCCCGCCTTTCCAGAGCACACCTGGAGACAGGCGCTGGCAAGTCGGCGGGACGCTTCAATTCGGGGAAGCGGCCGGCTTGACGTCCGGCGGGAGACCGCCCGAAAGGGACGTTTGCAGTCCTGAGGTCCTCCTTTGCAGCCGCAGCGGTTACGGTGCTGAGGTACGTGATCGACGGGGGATGGGGAGGGACCGATGCCGGGGACCGTGCTGCTGCTCGCCGCCGCACCGGTGGGCAAGGGCTGTCTGGTGGACGCGGCGTCCGTGCTTCCCGTTCTGGCGGCGGTGTCGCCCGCGGTGCTGTCGGGGACCGACACGGCGAACGTCGTCGAGCTCGCCGACCCGCTGGAACCGCAGGCCGTCCTCACCCGCCTGCGGGCCGCCGCGACCGCGCCCGGACCGCTGACCGTGTTCCTCACCGGCCAGCTCCTGCTCGACCGCCGTCAGCACCTGCCGCACCTGGCGCTGGCCCGCACCACCACGTCCACCGCCCGCTACACCGCCTTCCCCTGGCACTGGATCCGCGAGGAACTGCGGCTGCGCGCGCCCGGGTCGACGGCCCTGTTCCTCGATCTGCACGCGGACGCGGAGACCTGGGCGTGGCTGCGGGCCAACCCCCTGGACTGCGGCAGGGGCATCGCGGTGTACGGGCGGATCGCGCCGCCGCCGTCACGGCGGACGGTGGCGGCGCCGGCGTACATGAAGGCGATCGCGACGATCCTGCGCAGCGGGCGTCGGCCCGACCTGCTGGAGCTGCATCAGCAGGCGTTGGCCCGGCTGGGCAGCGAGGCGTACGGGGACCTGGTGGTGACGGTGCCGGTTCCTGGGGGCGGGGTGCCGGTTCCTCCTCCGGTGCGGCAGGTTGTGGTGCCGGCCCCGGCGGGCGAGGTGCCCGTTTCACCTGCGGCGCCGCAGGTTGTGGTGCCGGCCTATGGGGGCTCCGCCCCCAGACCCCCGTATCGGCCTGAACGGCCTCGTCCTCAAACGCCGGACGGGCTGGAAGTGACCGCACCTGACCGGCGACCGGATGCTGAGGACGGGCTGCGGGCAGCGGACCGGGACCGGCGATCGGACGCTGACGACGGGCTGATTGCCTCTGCCCCGCCCCCCGTCACTGACGACCAGCTGAAAGCACCCGACCGGCGCCCGGACCCCGACGCCGCGCCGAAAACCCCCGACCGTCGTCCGGGAACGGCCGACGACGACCCCCACGCCTACATCACCGAAGCCGTCCAGTCCGGTCGGCACCATGACGCCGACGCGCTCGCCGCCGAGCACGAGCAGGCCGCCGTGCGTGCGCATGGGCCCGGCTCCGAGCAGGCCCTGCACTGGGCGGAGGTGCGGGCGGACCTGGCGATGTTCGCCGGTGATCCGGTGCGCAGCTGCCGTACCTGGCTGGCGGTGGCCGGGGCTCGGCTGACCGCTGGGCAGACGTCCGACTCGCCTGCCGTGGAGGCGGCCGTCGACCGGGCCCACCACCAGTGGAGCCAGATCCGCGACCTGGCGGCCGCTCGTGAACTCGGCTCCCTGCTCGCGGAGTTGCGGGGCCGGGTGCCCGGGCGTCGGCAGGGCGCGCTGGAGAACATCCACCGCCAGCTGCGGCAGCTGCAGACACAGAGTTAGCAGGGCCCGGCGCCGGTCACCCTTCGGGAGGAACGGGCGGGCTTTGTGGAACCTTTACCTTGGGGCGGCCGTTGGTCGGGTGATGGCTCCGACTACGACCGAGGTGACGGCAATGCCGCTGTGGGACAAGCTCAAGGACCAGGCCAAGACACTGCAGCAGTCTCAGGGCGGGCGCGGCCCGACGACCGGCGGGCGGAGCGGCGCGGGGTCCGGCGGTTCGCGCGCCCAGCTGGTCGGAGTGCTGAAGACGCAGCTCGGCACGCTCAAGACCGAGCTGAAGAGCGGCGCCTACCGGGACGCGAGCATGGCGATGTGCGCGCTGGTCGCGGCCGCCGACGGGCACGTGGACGCGACCGAGCAGCAGCAGGTGGAGTCGCTGATCCTCCGCAACGAGGTGCTGCAGAACTTCCCGCCGGAGCAGCTGCGGCAGCGCTTCCACAAGCACGTCAGCCAGCTCACCCGGGACTTCCAGCAGGGCAGGGCGGAGGCGATGCAGGAGATCGCCAAGGCCGCCAAGAAGCCGACCGAGGCACGCGCGGTGATCCAGACCGGCATCGTCATCGCCGGCGCCGACGGCCACCTCTCCCAGGCCGAGCAGACGGTCCTCAGGGAGGCCTGCGCGGCACTGGGGGTGTCGCCGGCGGAGTTCCAGCTCTGATCCGTACCACGGCGGTCGAGGCCCGGCAGGCCAGGCCCGGGCCCGGGCCCGGGCTCAGATCTGGGCCCGGGCTCGGTGAAAGAACCGATTACGACCGCTGACTTGTCGAACGGGCGGACGGGTCCGTGTCAGGGGCGGCATGCTGTCCCTGGACCTGCGTCGGCTCCACCGCCCGCGCCGGGCCGGCGTTCGCCGCCAGGACCAGGGCGGCGACCGCGATCACGGCCGCAGCCACGCCTCGGGTGTAACGCCGGGTGGTGCTGGGGCGTTCAAGCACGGCGACCTCGCAGCGACGACAGCTCACAACAGCGCAGAACAGCTCAGCGACAACTTAAGCACGCTTAATACGCCGTTTAACCTAGGGGCTGTCAGAGGTGAACGGCAAGAGGGACAAGGGGAGTTGGGCGATGTCGGAGCGCGACGACCCGGTGAAGATCGGGCGCAGGGTGCAGCTGCTGCGCGTGGAACGCGGGCTGACCCAGAAACAGTTGGCCGAGCCCGCCTACACCCCGGCGTACATCTCCACCCTGGAGGCCGGCCGGGTCCGCCCCTCCGACGACGCGCTCCGGCATCTCTCCGACCGGCTCGGCGTCGGTTTCGAGGAACTGGCGACCGGTCGGCCGGCCCGGCTGGTGACCGAGATGCGGCTCGGGCTCACCGAGGCCCAGCGCACCCTCGCCACCGGGGAGGCCGAGGCCGCCGCCGAGCAGTACGCCCGCCTGCTCGCCGAGGCCGAGTCGCTCGACCTCGGGGAGATGCGCGCCGCGGCCCTGCTCGGGCTCGGCGAATGCGCCCTGGAGACCGGCGAGCTGGACGAGGGGCGCCGCTACTTCGAGCGGGCCGGGGAGGCGTTCGGGGACGTCCCGTTACCGGTCCGCGTCCCGGCCCTGCGCGGCCGGGCCGTGTCGCACTACCTGGCGGGTGAACTCCGGTACTCGGTCTACCTGCTGGAGTCCACGATCGACGAGCTCAACCGCACCGGCCTGCACGACCCGGACGCCCTGCTCCTCCTCTACGCCAGCGTCATCGGCCCGTACATGGACATGGGCGCGCACGCCCGGGCCGCCCAGGCCGCCGAGTTCGCCCTCGCCCTCGCCCCGCAGTCCGGCGACCCCGCCCTGGTCGCCCGGATGCACCGCGCCGTCGCCCGCACCCTGATCGCCGAGGGCCGGGTCGCCGAGGCCGACGCCTCACTGGCCAAGGCCGCCGAGCTGTACCGGCAGCTGCAACTCCGTACCGAGCTGGCCAACTGCCACTGGATGCGCGGTTACGTGTACGCGCAGAACGGCCAACTGGAGCGCGCCGAGGACGAGTTGAGGCAGGCGCTCACCATGCTCTCGGCCCGCCGCGCCGCCCTCTACTCCAGCCAGGCCGCCGTCGAGCTCGCCGACGTACTGCACCGGCGCGGCAAGTCCGAGGAGGCCTCCGCCCTGCTGCACGACGTGCTCAGCGACCTCAGCCCCGAACGCGGCGCCCTGCACTCCGCCGCCGCCCATCGTCTCCTCGGCATCATCGCCGAGGACGCCCGGGACACCGACGCCGCCGAGGAGCACTACGTCCGCGCGCTCAGCCTGCTGGAACGCGCGGGCGCCGCCGGTGACCTGGCGGACCTGTGCCGGCTGCTGGGAGACCTGCTGCGACGTACCGGACGCGTGGAGGCGGCGCTGGACGCCTACCGGACGGGACTGGGGCACCGTACGGCCCCCGGGACGACCACCCTGGGACCCGCGCCCGCGCAGCCTTCGGTGTGACATGACCGGGACGGCGCACAGCCCGTCCCGTCGGCCCGCGGCTCACCGTGCGCGCGGTGTGTTTCGCCCCTCGGGCGAAGGGTAGTCGGGCTGCGCCCCGCGCGGGCGCCACGACTGGTGACCCTGCCTCGGATGCGCCCGCAGCGGGAGACCACGGACGACGATGGCCGCGCTGATCGAAGGAGGCGGTGGGCGTGCGGCCCAGGACCCCCGAGGGCGACGAGCCCGGTCCGTCCGGCGCGTCGAGCGGCGGCGATCCCGGGCAGACCGACCCCCACGCCCCTCACGAGCAGAACCGTGCACCGGAACAGGGCCGGGAACATGAGCAGGTGGGGGCGGCCGACGCGATCGCGGGATGCGTGCGGGGCGCGGCACCCGTGGAGATCCCCGGACGGCTGTGCGAGGTCGCGGTCGAGCTGCTGCCGGTCGTCGGCGCGAGCGTGTCGCTGCGCAGTGACGGCATGCCCATCCAGCTGAGCGCGAGCAGCGACCAGGCCGCCCACCTCTCGGAGGTCCAGGCCACCCTGGGCGAGGGACCCTGCACGTACGCGGCCGAGACCGGCGCCCCGGTGCTCGCCGCCGACCTCACCGACGGGCGGGACGCCCTGCGCTGGCCGGTCTTCGCCCAACAGGCGACGGCCGCCGGGGTGCAGGCCGTGTACTCGCTCCCCCTCTCACAGGACGCCGTGTGCGTGGGAACGATCGACTTCTACCGACGTGCCCCGGGCGGGCTCACCGCCGAGGAAGTGCGCACCGCTCAGCTCGTCGCCGACGTCATGACGGCGGCCCTGATGGCGCTGCCCCGGGGGGAGGAGAACGGCTATGGAGGAGAGGAACCCTGGTTGAGCGGCCTGGCCACCGAGCATGACGAGGTCCACCAGGCCATCGGCATGATCATGGCGCAGCTCGGTGTCGCCTCGGAGGAGGCGCTGGCCCGGCTGCGGGCCCACGCCTTCGCGCACGACCGCACCGCCCTGGAGGCGGCGCGCGACGTGGTCGCGCACCGGGAGAGATTCGACCGGGACTGGTGACGGGCGACCGCCATAACCGGTGACCGGCGACCGCGAGTGCCGACGGTGAATCGCGAGCATCGACGGGCGACCGCGAGTGTCGACGGTGAATCGCGAGCATCGACGGGGGATCGCGAGCATCGACGGTGAATCGTGAGTATCTGCTGCGACAGACCCCGGCGCTGGCGCCGGCCGGGATCAGATCTGTGCCCGTCCGGTCTTGCGGACCTCCGCCAGGCGCTGGGCCCCCAGCTGTACGGCAGCCTGGGTGACGTCGGGCGAGACGTCGCCGAGGCCGCCGTGGGTGAGCCCGATCGCGTCGTCGCCGACCCGGACGACGGCGACGTCCAGGGTGAGCAGAACCGGTTCGTCGTTCAACGTCGCGCCCGACAGGGTGATCCGCAGCCCCTGCCGCGCGTCCCCCACCCCCGGCAGGCCCGCGTCGGTGACCTGGACGTTCTGCACAGTGCCGTGGGCCGTGGTCACCGTGAACTCGGCGCACTTCGCGGGGAGGGTCTTCAGCCAGGCCACGGTGCGGTCCACGTCGGCCGGGCTCTGGGTGACGACCTGATAGCGCAGCTGGGAGCCGTTCCAGACGTCGTCGAGGCCGATCACCGCATGGGCGCGGGTGTTCGCGCCGAACAGGTCCTCGGCGTAGAGGGTGTCGAGCAGGCGCCGACAGTCGGGCCGCTGGGCCGTCGCCTTCAGCAACCCGTCGTGCCAGGTCGCCACTCCCTGCGTGGGCGTCCACTGCTCCCCCAGGTCGGCCGCCGTGACGAGGGCGGCCTGCGCCTGCGCCTGGGTGAGCGCGGGGGTGCCGCCCGGCGACGCCGTGGGCGCGGCGGTCGTGGCGGCGTAGTCGGGCTTCTCTGCGGTGGGCGGGGTGCTGAGGGCGTCGCAGGAGGCGGTGCCGAGGAGGGCACCCAGGGCGAGAGCGGAGGCGGCGAGGGAGCGGGCGCGGGCCGGGGACGGGGTCACGGGGGTGCCTCCTTGGGGCGGCGTCCAAGGTCGAGTACGCCCTCTTACGGCACCACCCCCGCCGACGCTCCACCAGCGAGCCGGGCCGTCCGGGTGAGGGACCGGCCCGCTGCCCCGACGGGGAGCCCGAGGTGGGCCGAAATCCCGTTGCCGGGCCCCCGCCCCGTTGTTACCGTCCCCGCATGCAGCGCGCCCACGCAGTACGCCCGTCTTCCACGACGACGCCGGACAGTGTCCCGGCGCGCTGATCAACGAGTCAGTTTCCGAGCCCCGGGGCGAGTGCCCCGGGGCTTTGTCGTGTGGGTGCTCGGTCCGGGCGACCGTGAGGAGAGCCCACCGTGTACGACCACCGACGACTCGGCCGTGATCTCGACCTGTTCGACACCGACCCGCTGATGGGCGCGGGGCTGCCGTACTGGCTGCCCGACGGGGCCGCCGTACGGCACGCCCTGGAGGAGTACGTCCGGGAGGCCGAGCGCGCCGCCGGGTACCGGCACGTGTACTCGCCCGTCCTCGGCAAGCGGGAGTTGTACGAGATCTCGGGCCACTGGTCCCACTACAGCGACGACATGTTCCCGCCGATGGCGCTGGGCGCGGAGGAGGTCGTGCTGCGGCCCAGCCTCTGTCCCCACCACGCGCTCATCTACCGTTCCCGCTCCCACAGTTACCGCGAACTACCCTTGCGGATCGCGGAGTTGGGCGGCATGTACCGTTCCGAGCCGTCCGGGGTGCTCGGCGGCCTGACCCGTGTGCGGTCCATCCAGCTCAACGACGCCCACATCTTCTGCACCCTGGACCAGGCCGTGGCGGAGGCCGGGGCCGCCCTGGAGCTGATCGGCCGGGCCTACGCCGACCTCGGCATCCGAGCCGCCCGCCACCGCCTCTCCCTCCCCGGCGAGGGCGGCAAGTACGTCGCCGACCCGCACCTGTGGCAGCGGGCCACCGCGTTGCTGAGGGAGGTGCTCGACGCGTCCGGCGTGGAGTACGAGGCCGTCGAGGGTGAGGCCGCCTTCTACGGCCCCAAGATCGACGTGCAGATCACCGATCCGTCCGGCCGTGAGTCCACCCTCTCCACCGTCCAGATCGACTTCCACCAGCCCGAACGCTTCGACCTGCACTACATCGGCGCCGACGGGGCGAAACACCGGCCCGTCATGGTGCACCGCAGCATCATCGGCAGCGTGGAACGGGCGGTCGCGCACCTCATCGAGGAACACGGCGGTGCGTTCCCGGCCTGGCTGGCCCCCGTGCAGCTGGCGGTGCTGCCGGTGGCCGAGGCGCAGGAGGAGCAGGCCGACGAGGTCGTACGGCAGGCCGTGGCCCGGGGGCTGCGGGCGGAACTCCACAGCCCCGGCGAGGGCACTCTCGCCGCCCGGATCCGCGCGGCGCGGCTGGTGCCGTACCAGGCGGTGATCGGGCAACGGGAGGCCGACGACGCGTTGGCCGCCGTACGGCTGAGGGACGGCAGGCGCCCCGGAGCGGTGCCCGTCCAGGAGCTGCTGGACCGGATCGCCGCCCGGGTCGGTGATCGCGGGGCGGAACTGTGGGCGGACGCCGCGTAAGGCCGGGCCCCCGGTCGCGGACGTGGGGCGCGTAAGTTCGGCTGCGTAAGGTCGGCTGTGTGAGTTCGGCTGCGTGAGTTCGGCTGCGTAAGGTCGGATTTCCAGCCCGGCGAGAGGATCCAGCCATGACCGGTCAGCCCATCCCGGTGATCATCGACTGCGACACCGGTGTCGACGACGCCCTGGCCCTCCTGTTCGCCGTACGGCACCCCGCGCTCGACCTGCGCGCGGTGACCTGCGTGGCCGGGAACACCGACGTGGACGGGGTCGTCCGCAACACCCTGACCGTGCTGGAACAGGCGGGTGCCCCCGGGATACCGGTCGCCCGGGGCGCCGAACGCCCGCTGATCGAGCCCCTCCGCACGGCCCGGCATGTGCACGGCGAGGACGGGATGGGCGACCTGGGGCTGCCCGCGCCGACCCGGGTCCCGGTGGACGTGGACGCGGTGACGCTGCTGCGCCGCGAGATCCTCGCCTCCCCGCGCCCGGTCACGCTCATCCCGACGGCGCCCCTGACGAACATCGCCCTCCTGCTGCGCACCCACCCCGAGGTGGTGCGCAACATCGAGCGGATCGTGTTCATGGGCGGCGCGGTGGCCACCGGGAACGCCACACCGGTCGCGGAGTTCAACGTGTGGCACGACCCGGAGGCGGCGGCGGTCCTGCTCACCGCGGGCGTACCGATCACCATGTACGGCCTCGACGTGTTCAAGCAGGTTCTCGTCCCGGCCGCCGACGTCCAGCGGCTGCGCGCCAGTTCGGAACCCCGGCTCCGGCTGGCCGGCGAACTCCTCGCCCACCGCGACCCGGCCACCTCCGGCGACCCCACCCCCACGGGCGGCCTCGGCGACGCGGGCGCGGTCTGCTCGGTCGTCGACCCGGCGGGCATCACCACCGAACCCCTCCCGGTCGAGGTCAACCTGACCTCCGGCCCCGCCCGCGGCCAGACCATCGTCGACCGCCGCCCACGCCCCGGCGAGTCCGAGATCCACGAGGGCCACCGCGAACAGCCCCTGGTGGACGTGGCGTTGGGCGTCGACGTGGAACGTTACGTGAAGCTGTGGCTGACGACGGTGGAAGGGGCCTAGACACACCCCGCTAGCCGCCCTTGCGGGGCCTGGTGTTCATGGCGGCCGGCAAGAGACGGAATCGCGTGATGATCACGGCGCACGGGGCGAAGTCGCAGCCGTGTACGGACCGCAGTCGTCTTTGAGGGGCACGCCGGGATCAAGCGTCGCCCGGTCGTGGACAGTTCCTGGCCCGTATGTCCACCCTCCGACCTCGCTGATCCACTTTTCCGTAGTCCGGGACTGACGGGACGGAACATGGGCCAGGATGGACTTGTGATGAGCGAAGGCGAACGGGAACTGTGGTTGCGCGTATCAGGTTCGGAAGACGAACTGCGCTCTTTGAGGGACTGGTTGCGTCATGAGGACGGACTGCGGGGCAGGGTGCGGGCATTCCAGTCCCCGATCGCTCCGGGGGAGATGGGCGGAGCGCTGGATGCGCTTGCGGTGGCCGTCGGGTCCGGAGGTATGGGCGCGGTGCTCGCCAACTGCCTGTCCACCTGGATCGGCCAACGACGCTCTGACATGCGGATCACGGTGAGCACGCGAGACGGCCGCACCGTAGAGGTGGACGCCAAGGGCGTCGATCCGCAGGCGCTCGCCCGGGATATCGAGCGCATGCTCAACAGCGATGAAGCGGAGGGAAATCCGCAGTGACGCGGTTGCCGGACCCGGATCGCTCGCGCGCCGTTCTCATAGGCACCGGCACCCACGCCGACGGATCCGGTCTGCCCAGTCTGCCCGCCATCGGCGCCAACCTCACAGACCTGCGGCAGGTGCTCACCGATCCGGCCACCGGCTCCCTGCCAGTGGAGCATTGCATCACCGCAGCTGATCCCACCACCGCGGGCGAGGTGGGTGCCCTCCTCGCCCGCGCCGCCACGGAAGCGACCGACCTGCTGTTCGTGTACTACGGCGGGCACGGGCTGGTGGACGACCGGGGCAGGCTCCACCTCGCATTACCCCGCACCGATGCCGCAGACATCCGCTGGACCGCGCTGCCGTTCGAAACCCTGCGGGAGGAACTGCTCGACAGCCCGGCGGCGATCCGAGTGCTCGTGCTGGACTGCTGCTTCTCCGGACGGGCCATCGAGGCGATGACGAGCGGGCACAGCACGGTCGCCGGGCAGATCGACGTTGCCGGCACTTACACGCTCGCCTCCACCTCCGCGAACGCCGTCGCCTACGCGCCCGAAGGCGCGACGCACACGGCGTTTACCGGCGCTCTGCTCGCGGCCCTGCGAGGGCCGGTGGAGCTGAGCCTGGACGA
The DNA here is from genome assembly GCF_042872365.1 of Streptomyces sp. NPDC005263. NCBI lineage: Bacteria > Bacillati > Actinomycetota > Actinomycetes > Kitasatosporales > Streptomycetaceae > Streptomyces > Streptomyces sp. NPDC005263. The sequence continues at coordinate 57,551 of NZ_JBIAKJ010000007.1, forward strand.
CCTCTTCGACGAGGTACGACGTGATCTCGCGGTGCGCGATATGCCGCGGCCTCAGCGCCGGGTGGTCAACAACGCAGGCAATCTCGTCCTGGTGCGTCCCCCTGATCCAACTGCGCCGCGCCCTGCCCCTGCGAGCGACCCGCCTCCCGCCGCGTGGACAGACCCTGGCGCCTCTGCTCCGCCTTCGCCCCCGTGGCACCAAGGCAGCGTCACAGCCCTGCCGAAGTCCCGGCGTCCGAAGGTAAAGCTCCACATTCCGGCGGGGGCGTGGCTGCTGCTTTGCGTCTTGGTGGCCGGACTGATCGGATGGTATTGGCTGGACACGGAGACGCACTGGGACAAGGACAAGCTCCGGGACGCGGTGCAGCAAGCGGCTGTGGAGCTGGGCAAACGGTCAGAGTCCGCCGACGGACCCGTCAAAGGCTACTTCGCCGACGAACCTCTCGAGGACGACATCGCACAGCTCATCGACGAGTCAGGCAAGGGGCCACAGCACGGGGTCACGCCCACGGTGAAACACATTACGGAGACCGACAGCGACGGCAACGTCAGCGACAGCAACGCCGGTGACTACGAAGTCACCAGCCAAGACATCGACAGCGCCTTCTGCATGCACGTCACCACGGCTGTCAGGACTCCCGGCCACGACCTCGTCCCCGCGACCGTCAATGTGTCCGCCACGGTCACGGATGGCGCCTGCCCCCCGGCCAGGCGCCCGGGCGCCGGCAATGGATCGAGTCCGTCATCGACACCCTCGAAGACCAGCTGAGCGCGATGGCCTACCTCCCGTGCGGACCGGCCGGCCAGGCTCCGGCGGGAGATGGTGAGGATGTGTACGGGGTCATGCGCAGACCCGGATACTCGTCGGGGAGCGGCCTGCACCTTGTCGACACAGTCGTTGTCAGGTTCGGGCGCGATACGACCTGACGACGGCTCACGGGCACGTGGCGCGGCCAGGGTCATTCGGCGATTTCCGGCGAGTCGAGCGATTCGATGCCGACTTCGGCCCAGACCGTCAGCTCGCCGCCCGCCCGTCGCGTTCCCCATCGGTCGGCCAGCGCGTCGGTGATCAGCAGACCGCGTCCGTGTTCCTGGTCCGGAGGTGGCGGTACGGCCGGAGCGACGGGCATCTGTCGTCCGCCGCCTCCGTCCGTCACGCTGACCGTGGCCGACCGGGCGGAGAGTGCGCACGTGATCGTGATGGCGTGACTCCCGCTGTGCTCCACCGCGTTGGCGACGAGCTCTCCGGTGATCGTCTCCAGATCGTCCGTCGCACCCGAAGGCAGCCCCCACGATCTGGCGGTGTCGCGCACATGGCGTCGGGCGACGCCGGCGGAGGCACGGTCGTGGCCCGGAAGCGTCAGCCGGACGACGGCCTCGACCGGGGTCGGACGTGCCCCCGGTGTCCCGTCCTGCTCGCGCACTCCCGACTGCTCCGCCCATGCGAGACGAGCACTCCGGCAACCGGCGATGAGCAGTGCATCGTGCAGCGCATCAACCAACTGGACTGTCAGCTCACCCAGTTCACCAGCCGACAGCTCGGGCATCGCGACCACCTCCCGCGCCCGCACCAACAGCCTCTGCGCGAGCCCGAGCTGCACGTCCTCGGCCCGGTCGGCGATCCGGGAAACGGCCCCGTCCCCGTCAGTGACGAGCAGACAGGCCTGTCCATGGGCGCCGGTCCAGGGCAGGAGCCGTGCGTGACTCGTCTCGCCACTCGTCCCGCCACTCGTCTCGTCGTTCATGAGGCCACCCCCAGACAGGCGTGGAGGTCGCGGGCATCGAGGTCGACGCCGTACGTGGCCCACCAGGGGGTGTCACGACGGACCTGCTGCAGACGTGCCTCCTCCTCGCGCTCGCGGGCGGCGAGGTAGGGGCGGACGAGGGGGGTGGAGGTGGCGTCGATGGGGGTGTACCAGGGGCGGGCCGTGGGGGCGATCTCCGCCTGCGGTTGATCAAAGGGAGGTTCCGCAGTGCCGATACATACCGTGGACCATCTCCACGGGGCGGGATGCGACGAAAGCACTTCGATACGGTGCTTCCCCTGTGGCGCGAAGAGGGTTCGGACGCGGTCCAGTGTGCGAGCGAGCGCGTGGGACATGTGGTCAACTCCGATCTGGGCGAGCCGTGGTCGGGTCCTGCGTCACTCCGCTCTCACCGGTGTCGTCAACCTCGACCTCGACCTCGACCCAGATGACCGAGCGGTCCGCTGTCACGTCGTGGCCGTATCGGTCGGCGTCGGCGAGCGCGGCCAGAAGCGCGCGGCGCCGGCCATCAGGGAGGTGTGGGGGAAGCGTGATCCGGACGCGGATCCGGTCGGAGAACTCTTCGGTGTGCGCCGCGCTCCCTGCCAGAGCAGTGAGTTGGGCGGCCAGTGCGACCGCTCGCGACTTCGCAGAACACACGAAGAACCTCCTGTGACGTTGTGAGTACGGAGAGTATTTCTACTCCAGTAGCTTCTACCTGATGCAGTAGCTTGTCAATGTCGTCGGAAAGACCCACCGCATCGCATCGCGGAGGAATCGGAGAGCCCATGCCTCGAGAGGCGCCGTACCTCGAAGTAGCCGACTCGCTGCGCGCCCGGATCCTCAGGGGAGAGTGGGAGGTCGGCGTCCGCCTCCCCTCACGGGCACAGCTCGCCGAGGAGTACGGCGTCGGCCGTAACGTCACGCAGCGAGCCATGGACCGCCTGATCATCGAGGGGCTCCTCGAAGGACGCGCGGGATCAGGCACCTACGTCCGCAGGCCGCGCGAACGGATGCGCATGGTCCGCTCACGACACCGCGAACGCCGAGGAGGTTCCCCTTTCCGCGCCGACATGAGGGAGCGGGGGCAGGCCGGGACCTGGGAATCGCACAGTCAGGCCCGAGTCCCCGCCCCGGAACCCATCGCGGAGCGGCTCGCCATCGACCCGGGGGATCTCTGCGTGACCACCCGGTACGAGTTCCTGGCAGACGGACGCCCGGTCCAACTGTCCGAGTCCTGGGAGCCGATGGCCGTCACGGACGGAACACCGATCGTGCTCCCCGAAATGGGGCCCCTGGCCGGCGCGGGCGTGGTCGAGCGCCTGCGCTCCATCGGCGTGGAGGTCGAGACCGCGGTGGAAGTGCCGCGCCCCGCCAGGGCGACCCAGGCTCAGGCCAACCTGCTGGGCATCAGCGTGGGGGACTTGGTGCTTGAGATCGAGCGAACGTACTACGACACCGGCGGGCGGCCTGTTGAGACCGCTGACATCGTCGTGCCGGACGTTCGCTGGGAAGTGGCCTATGAGTTCGGGGTCGACCGGGGGTAGCTTTCTGACTTCGTCAGAAACCCGCAGTGTCGGCCCAGCAGAGGTGCACGCTGAACAAGCTGTGAAGCCCACGTCATAGGCGGGTCGGCATCCGGACCCTGAGACTGGAACGCATTGCCCTGGGCGAGCCAGCGGTGGATCACCTGCTCGTTGGCGGTCACCACCTGCTGGGTGGCTCCGTGGGCGGTGTCCCGGTCGGGGTAGGAGGCGGAGCGGGTCAGCATGGGGGCAGCCTCTCAGATCACCTGGTCAGAAGCTGCGCTTGCACAGATCGGCAGCCGGATCAGTAGTCGGAGAAGTTCCAGAACATGCCCACTTCGGTGTCGGAGACGACGATCAAACCGCAGTCCTCCGAGTGGTCCTTGCTCAGCGCCAGCGGGCTGTACCCCCAGTGCGACGTCATGAAGTCGAGTGTGCCGGGCACAGGGCCGGGCCTGCTGACGTTGGTGTGGTACGTGGCCGCATCCCCGTACCGCGCGAGGATCGTGCGTGCCATGTCCCGCAACTCCTCCTCGCTCTCCGTGAAGCGCTTCAGGTTGGACAGAGTGCAGCAGTCGTCCGTGAGGGCCAGCAGCAGGTTCTCGGCGCTGGTCCGGTCGATTTCATGGAGGCGCGGGGCGATGTACTCCGGCGGGTGGACGGCGAACGGGTACGTGGGGAACGCCTCGCGCTCCGGGGCCTGCGCCGCGTGGTCCAGACCGGTCCAGCCCCGGGGGTCCGGGACGGCTCGGGCCATCAACGCGAGGACGTCGAGGACCCAGTCCTTGTGGCGCCGCGGACCGGTGGCGTCGTACGGGTATGCGTCCGCGAACAGGTGGCGTACCGCGGCTTCCCAGGAGGTCTGGTCGATGGACATGTGGTGCCGGCCCCTCTCGGCGGGCGCTAGGTGTATCGATCAGAGTCGATCGCGCACCGCGACCAGTCCAACTCGCCGTTCGTGCCGAGTCGATCGAGCACGACACGGTGCAGCTTGGCCCACACTCGGGCCCTGGACCAGTACGTGAAGCGGTGGTGCACGGTCTGCCAGGAAGCGCCGAAGACCGGCGGCAGTTGTCGCCAGGTGCACCCTGTTGTGGCCACGTATATTGATCGCCGGGAGTACTGCCGGATCGTCAGCTCTCCGCCGCCGAACGATCACCGTCCGCGACTCGTAGCTACATGCTGTCGGGCGGGATGGGTGTGGCCTGGTGGTAGTACATCTGCCACGTTGTGGCCGCACCCTGCTTGCGCCAGAGCGAACTCCGCCGTGCGCGGTTTCCATCGAACGTGGTCTCGTAGGTGAGGTGCACCAGCCCGGGTGCCAGCAAGACCCCGGTGAACTCTGAGGGTTCATAGCGCGGACCGCTCTCTCCCGCACCGTCCAGCTCGGGCAGCGCGGCGAGCATGTCGTCATACGTCCACCGTCGCCCCGAAGCGCCGACCTCAACGAAATCCGGGTCCAGCAGCTGACGGGCAAGCGAGCGTGACATACGCACGCTGGGGTTCATAAGGCGCACCTCACCTGCGATCGCTGCGCGTACCTCATCTATCTCTGGGCTCATGCAGGCATCTTCGCTCAGGTGGCCAAGCCCATCGCAACCGAGTTACCACGCGGAGCGTAGCTCAGTTTCCGGCTGACGGGTCGCCCCCTATCGAGACGATCCCTTAGGCGCAATTCAATGTTTCGATGGCGGCGGGGAAGTAGGTACGCATGAACTTCTCGATGGATTCGCGGTGATCGGCGCCGTGAATATCTCGGGACACCCGCATGAAGAGAGAGAACTCGTCAGTTTCCTTGGGGCCGTCACTGCTGTCGATTGATGATTTGCAGGGGGCTGTTACAAACGCGCCGTCATCCCCGACGACCGCCCGGGTGCCAAGGCCTTGAATGCGTCGCGGACTCTGAAGTGTGGTTGTGGATTCGTGACCCGGAGAGGCGTACTTCAACGGGTCGATGGTTCCCGCATGCCAGCTGAACTCGAACTCGATGGCTTCCTTGCCGTCAACGCGAATGAAGCAATACTCGCCGATGGTCGGCTTACTTCTGTTCACCCGGTTCGACTCGGTCACGTCGCCGCGCGGGTCCAGCAGCGGCTCTGACAGTTTCGTACTCACGGGCGTGCCGCAGAGGGACTTCGGTGTCTCGGGAGAAGCGGCCCAGGTGGTACGCCAGATGATCACGAGAACGATGAAGCAGCCGACCGGGACAACAGACAGAAGGATCTTAAAATTCCTACTCACTTACTGGCCTCTCCTGAGACTCCACGAGCCTGTCGAATGCCGGCTTCTGTTGCCTCGTCAATCGAATTCTGGACGCCATAGAGTTCGGGCTGCTTATCCCCGTGATTCTGGTTCCACACGTCCGCCAAGGCCATCAACTGCTGCTTACGGCTCTCATAGTGAGCCACATTGTCCTCGGTCGCCTTTTCGTCAAGGCGCTTCTGTTCGTCTTCGAGCCACTTGTCCGTGACGTAGTCGAACCCCGCCTGGACGTCGTCACTGGCCACGGGGATATAGCTGATTGCCTTGTCGACGAGAGGCTTTGCCTCGAACTCCGCGACCTCGGGGTCTCCCTGTGCCTGAACGCGGGCTTCCTCCAGAAACCCCACCGTCCGGCCGCTGCGGAGCAGGGGCTCATCGGACTTCGAGTGATCTGCGTGGATGTCGGCCACCATGGCCTGGTTGAGACCGCCGTTCAGTGTTCCGTACGCGTCCTCGTCCTTGGATACCTGCTTCACGACCTCAAAGAGATCACCCTGGTCCAAGGGGGCCTTGCTGATGTCGATCTCGCTCATGGACGCGTGTACCGTGTCACCCCGGTTGACGAGGATGTTCGCCATGGGCTCCCTCAACGACGAGGGCATGTCGTCTCCGCTGTCGGCCAAGTACGTGAACGCCGACTTGAAGACGGCGTTGCTCGTTGCGCTGTGCTTGACGTACTTCGCGTTCTCGTCCGAAGGATCGATACCGGTCGCCGCTGCCTGCAGGGCCGAGCCGAAGCCCTTGCGGTCGTCGGCGTCCAGGCCGGGGGAGTACGTGGACACCTTCGGGCCTTCGTGCTCGTGGAGGGTGACGTCCCAGTCGCGATCCTTCATGAGGTACTTCATGCGGTCATCGGAGTTGAGGTAGTTCGCCGCCGCGTCAGGGTCGTGGCTCATGATGCCGAGCATGCCGTCCACCGGGTCGTTGGCGAACCAGCCGCCCTTCTTGCCGCTGTACTCGCCCTTCAACTGCCAGATGTCCGGGTCCTTCTTCTCCGCCGCGATCATGTCGTCGGTGAGATCCGAGAGCATGCCGGGCGAATACCCGTGGCCCTTCTCCATGAGGGTGACGAGCGACTGGTAGCCGACGGCCTTGTCGAGGCGGGCGCCCTGGGCGTCGGTGGCGTGCCGTTCGACGCCGGCTTTCCGCATGTCGTCACGCCAGTCCTCGTACCAGTCGGACTTGGTGTTCTTGGTCGCTGTGGCGAGGGAGTTCGCCAGGCCCGTCTCGATCGTGGAGTAGTCGCGGACTCGGTCCCCGCCCCTGACGTGGATGAGGTCGTTCAGCTCGTTCGTCAGCTGGATCGTGCCGTTGGCGCCCAGTCCGTCGAGGAGTGTCCGGGAGAACGCCTGGTTGTCGCTGTTGTCGCGGAAGAGGCGCTCGAGCTCAGCGAGTTCCTTGTCCGAGAGGTGATCACCCTTGCCGAGCTTCTTCAAGCTCTCTTCGGCCGCCTGCCCCTCGTACTTCTCGATGTCGTTCGTGGCCTCGCCGTTGAAGCCCTTGCCGCCGGCGATGATGCTCGAGTCGATCACCACGGACTTGAGGGCGATCTCGACACCCGCGTCCGCGTCCGCAACGTCCCGGACCGCGTTGTTGATTAGCTGCTGCCAGGACTGCGCGGCCTCCATATAACCGGGGTCATGGTGTAGCGCGCTGCGTTCCGCCTCGGTCATCTTCTCGGTGTCGAAGCTGACGACTCCCTGGTCCGACACCTTCATGCCTGCGGCGATGGCCTCTTGCCGCGCGGACTTCAGTTTTCCGCGCAGCTCGACGAACTGGGTGTGCGCGTCCCTCAGCAGTCCGGCAACGGCCTTTGCCTCCGTCTGTGCGTACTGGAACTCCTTGAGTGTGACGTTGAAGCGGGCGTTGGCAGCCTCGGCGCTCAGACCGTTCCACGCCTTGCCCAGGGAGATGCCGTGTACGTCCCGCCGGTACGCCTTCTCCTGTTTCTCGAACTCGCCTGCCATGCCGTCCCAGCGGTCGGCCGCAGTCGTGAGTGCGGAGAGGTCGGTGCTCATGATCTCGTGATACGTCGGCATGTATTTCCCCGAGAATTCCTCTGAGAAGCGAAGTAGGGCTGCGGTGGTCGGGCGGCGACCGTCAGAACCCGTCCAGCGAGGACGCCTGCCGCACCCTCGATCCGACGGTCAGGTCCGTGCTCTGAAGCACTGTGTTCGCGCTACGCAGTGCTTCCTTCTCCGAGCCGAGCCGATCCATCAGGGACTTCACCTGCTCGCCCCACGTCTTGTGTGCCTTCTTCAGAGCCGACGACGTCAGCCAGCCCTCGCCGTCCTTGGCGTTGAACGCCTTGATCGCGGACTCGGTGTCCTCATCCGCCCATCGGCCCGCTTTGCCCGTATCAGGCTCGATGTGCTGCTCGATCGCGTTCGCGGCGGCCTTCTTTTCGGCGGGTGAGGAGGCCAGATCCTTCTGGCCGCCGCCGAGTACCGGAGGCGGTGTGGTGGTCCCGCCGGAGTCGGCCGGCAGCTGGTTGAGCCGCATACCCACCGACGGTCCTTCTGCGCTGTCCGGAGCTTCGCCCAGTCCCGTGCCAGCCATCGTCATGCCTCTCCCCGTGCCCGGTCGTACCAGGTGATCGCGCGGCAAATCCGCACGGCAGAATATCCGCGGCTCATGCGCGTCGGCGCCTGACTGCGACGAAGCCGGCCAGAGCCCCGCACAGCACTGCGGCCCCGATGCCAAGGCCGATCCAGAGGCCTGTGCTCCCGCTGTCCTCCGAGGACGAAGCTGCGGCTTGGGAGTCGGGTCCCTTCGCAGGGGCGTTTCCGGCTTCAGGCGCCGAGGCCTTCGAGCTCGGTGATGCCGATGCCTCCGCGGCTGCGAGGTCCGGGAGGGGGTAGGCGTCGGCCTTGCCGGGGTCGCCGGGGTTCTGCAAGGCGATGCGGGGCCGGACGATGCCGTAGCCGATGGCGTCGTTGCGCTTCTTGCCGTCGGTCGGGGCGCCGATGGTGTTGAGCATGACGCGGAGGACCTGGTTGTTGGTCCAGGTGGGGTGCTTGGACCAGATGAGGGCGGCGCTGGCGGAGGCTAGGGCGGTGGCGTCGCTGGTGCCGCTGGTCTCGCACAGGCCGGTCTCGCGTCCGCAGGCGTGGACCATGTCCTCACCGGGAGCGGCCATGTCCACCTGAGGGCCGTACTGGGACCAGGAAGCCCGCCGGAGGTTCTTTCCTACCGATGCCACGCCTACGACACCGGGTGTGGCCGCTGGGTATTCAACCGGGTTTCCCTTGTCTCCGCTGTTGCCCACAGCTGCGAATACAAGCGAACCGCGAGTCAGGGCATATTTCGCAGCAGCATCCAGTTCGGGCGAGTGGGCCGTCGTGGAGGCTGAGATGTTGATGACCCGTGCGCCAGAGTCGGCTGCGTAACGAATGGCTTTGCTGAGGTAGGCCGGTCCTGAGAAGGGATTTTCGTCATACTTGCCCGGCATCCGGATGGGGAGGATCTTCGTGCCCGGTGCGAGGCCGAACGCGCCCTTTCCACCTTCGTATGCACCCGTACCAGCGATGAGCCCAGCCATCCCTGTCCCGTGGCCGTCGTAGTCCGTGTGCTCGTCACCGGCACGGCTTGTGGGTGCAAGGTCCTTCCCGGCGAGCACTCGGCCCTTCAGATCGGGGTTGTCTGGATCGACTCCCGTGTCGATCACAGCGACAGTAATTCCCCTGCCCGTGCTCGTCTGCCACATCTGCTCGGCCTTCATGGCATCGAGGAACCACTGTTTCTCGCGGGTCGACTCCGCGCTGGCCGGCGTGCCTGCGGCGCCCACCAGTAGCAGGCCGAGGACCGCCGCTGCCGTGGCTCGGCGGCCCCTGTGTCGAGTGCTACTGGTACGCATGAACTTCGCTCTCTTCGTTCCCGGATACGTCAGTCGATGACCGGCGGCATGGCGGGGCGGACGCCCTGTCGCCAGGTCTCCTCATCCTCGACCACGCCATATGGTCGCCCGTTGCCGTTGCCGTTGCCGTTGCCGTTGCCGTTGCCGTTGCCGTTGCCGTTGCCGTCGTGTGTTCTGTTCCCCGGAGGCCGGTGAGACGCACCAGATCCGCCCCCCTGCCTCTCGCCCTGACGGCCCGCGCTGGACGTACCGCCTACGACACCACGGCGCGCGGTGCCGGGATTGGCGGCGGTGCCTGGGTTGCCAGGTGTGGACGCGCCGCGGCCCGCAGTGCCAGGACTCGCTGCGCTGCCTGGGTTGCCAGGCCTGGACACCGCCGCCCCCGCACGTCCCGGCTGCTGGGGACGGGCAGTACCCGCGCCTTCGTTCGGCAGTGGACGCCCACCGATGACGCCACCGTTCGAGACACGACGACCAGGCGCCTGTCCCTGCTGGCCCATCGCCTGACCGACTGGGTTTGTCGAACCGGCGGTCGGACCCATCGGCCCACGCGTGGGCATACCCTCGCCGCCTACGATGGTGCCGCGTGGGATGCCCGTTGACTTGCCTGGGGACTGTGGCACAGGGCGGCCCCCGACCACACCGTTACCGCCTCCGGTGCCGCCCCGGGCCATCCCTGCGGGACTCGCCGACGCCCCCAGCCCAGGCTGGACGGGCATCCGGCCCATGCCAGGATTCCGCCCTTGCACTGGCGGGGTGTTGACTAGGGTGCCGAACGCCGGTGGAGCCGCGCCAGTCTGAGGCGTCGGGCCACCCTTCAACTGGTCCGGGCTGGGCGAGACTTCTGGCACACCATGCGGGGACTGCGTATGCGGAGGCAGCGTGCCAACGGAGTCGATGCCCATCCGCGTGGGCTGATCCAAGTCCAGCTGTGGACGGCGTTCAGGCGATGGCACTGCTGAGGACTGGCGAGGAGCGGTCGCATCGGACCGTGTATCCGAGCCGTGCGTCGCGTGAGAAACCGGAACAGTGCCCGCCCGGGACATGTTCTGTCCGGAAGCCGCCGGACGAGCCAGGTCCTTGTATTCAGTGTCTCGCACCGGCACGAACGCCTCCGGCGGCGGCGGAAACTTAGGCCTCTCCAGCTTCCCCATCTCCGTCGCCGACACCTGATACGTCTGCCCCAGCTTCCGCATCTGCGCGGCCGCCTCCAGGCGGACCTTCTCCCGGTCCGCCTGCAGCGCGGCCAGTTCGGTGCGGGACTTGGCGCTCACCGCTGCCGCGTCGGGATCATTGTGCGCGGACTGGGCCGCCGCGAGATTCGCCTTCGCGCCCGGCATGTCGCGTGGGATGGACGCCTGTGCCGTGGCGATCGCCCCCGACGTCTGGCCCAGCCACTTCGCCGCGTCCTCGCTGAAGTCGCCCAGCCGCAGGGTGGAGTTGGCCAGGTCGCCGGCCCAGGTGCGGAAGGCCTCGGCGCCGTCGCCCTTCCATTCCACGTACTGCGGGCGGACCTTGAGGTCCTCGGCGATGCTGCGGATCTCCTTGGCCGCCGCGATCAGGCGGTCGGCTGCGGCCTGCACCGTGCCTGAGTTGGCCTGATCCAGCCACGCCAGCATCTGCTCGTGGCTCATGTCCTCGAAGGGCGTACCGCCCGAGGGTGCTTCGGCAGACATCAGATGGAGCCTCCGGCGTCGCTGTCGGACGGGCCCTTGTGGGCGCCGGTCTGACCCGTCCGTGCCTTCTCGGGGTCGTAGCTTCCGCCGTAGTGCTTGGTCGTCTCGGTGCTGATCGCCACCATGCGGTCGCGGACGTCCAGGTCGATGCCCTGGTAGCCCTTGTGCGAGGCCAGTACGGCGATGCTCATGCCCTCCATGGAGTCGGACAGGAGCTTCGACAGTGTCTCCAGTTCGCCGATCACCGTCTCGTACGCGGTGTACAGGCCGGCCGCCTCGGCCCACGCCCCGTCCCCGCCGCCGAGTTGGTGGCGTACGAGCTGCTCCTGGCGGACCTTGTCCGGGCCCGCCGCCGAACTCTTCAGGTCACGGATCAGCTCGTCGACGCGGGCCTGGAACTTCGTGAAGGACGAGAACTCCGCGACGACCTCGGCTGCCGCGCCGGCAGCCTCCTGTGCCATGTCGAACACGTCAAACACCCATGACGGCCCAGACGCCGCGCCACTGTCGCTCGGCGACACCCTGTCCTCCCCCGTAGGTCATCAACAGTCAACGACTCGTAAGTAACTGTAACTACCAGCAGTGACAGCGAACACCCAGACCGTTTCCGGGAGGTGAGGTGATTCCAGCCAACGCCGCGAGGAGAAACCGCAGCCGAGAAACGCCGAAGAGGCCGCCCGCGCCATGATGGCGGGCGGCCTCTTCAGGTCAGCCAGGACTGCTCAGTCCCCGTCGGTCAGGAGCGCGTCGCCTTCCGGCGGCGGGTCATCACGACGAGGCCCGCGCCGCCCGCGAGCAGCACGGCCGCGCCGATCGCGATCGGGCCGGTGCTGCTGTTGGCGCCGGTCTCCGCGAGGTCGTCGCCGCCGCCCTTCGGCGTGACGGCCGGGGCGGTGGTGGACTCGGAGGCCGAGGGGGTGGGGCTGTCGGTGCCCGGGGTCTCGCTGGCCGGCGGCTCGGTGGCGGCCGGGGGCGTGGTCTCCTCCGCCGGCGGCGTCGCGGGCTCGGAGGGCTTCTCCGGGGTCGTCGCGGGCGGGGAGGCCGGGGTGGTCGGCGGCTCGGACGGGACCGTCGTGCAGTCCTTCGTGCCGCCGTTCCAGCTCGCGATCAGCTTGTCCTTGATGACCGGGCGGTCCGGACCCTTGGGCAGGTCGCCGTGGACGAAGCCGTCCTTGGCGTCGAGCTCGCCGTCGAACTTGACCGCGCCCCGGTACAGGTCGACCTGCGCGAAGCAGCCCGCGTCCGGCACCGCGATGTCGAGGGACTCGGTCTGGCCCGGCTTCACGGTCACGGTGTCGAAGTCGACGAAGACCTGCAGTCCGGAGGTGTTGAAGGAGGCGCCGTGGGCGAGGTACGAGGCCAGCGAGGCGGTGCAGGAGTCGGCGTCACCGGCGGTGCGGACCTTGACGTGGACCTTGCCGTCGTCGGTGGGCTTGAGGTTCTGGTCGTCGACCTTGACGGAGTCGAAGAAGCCGGTGCCGTCCAGGGAGAACTGGCAGCGGTCGGTTCCGGTCTCCGTGCCGGCGCCCGTGCCGGGCTTGTAGGTGCCGCCGGACTTCCAGCCGTCGCCGCCGGGAGTGCCCTGGGCCCAGGAGTTCGGGGCGGAGACAGCACAGAGGACGAGCGCCGCGGCACCCGTCCCCAGCAGGCGGCGCGCGGTGAAACGTCTGGCTATGGACATGCGGATCCCATCAGGGTGAGGGGGTGGCGGGTGCTCCGCAGAGCACCGTCGTGACAGTCACCGGGTTCACTGGTCAGGCGAATCGCCTGCATGCAGCACATGCGTCACGTGCGCCACACGGAGCACATAAAGCACATGGAGCACGTAGGCATCACATGCATCAGAAACAGCACATGCATCACATGCAGCACATGAGTCATGTGCATCTTGCGCGTCACGTGCCTCACGTGAATCACAGTGTCCGCACATCGTGGATCTCCGTGCGGAAGCTGTCAACCTGCGGCAATGCGGGGAGGGTTCAAGGGGTCGTCACAATTTCATCACACGGGGAATGAATCACTCCGAAGGCGTTCGAGTTCGCTTTACCGACAATGGGGACAGGTACGTAAGTGGCGCAGTGCCAGCCGTTGACCACCGCCCCGAGGGAGACCGCGTGACCGCCCCGCACTCCGACCGTTCCGCTCGCCCCGACCTGCCTGCCGACCTGTCCTCCCGTGACCCCGACTGGTGGCGGCAGGCGGTCGTGTACCAGGTCTATCCCCGCAGCTTCGCCGACGCCGACGGCGACGGGCTCGGGGACCTGAAGGGCGTCACCCGCCGGCTGACCCATCTCGCCGCCCTCGGGGTCGACGCCCTGTGGCTGAGCCCCTTCTACCCCTCCGAACTCGCCGACGGCGGCTACGACGTCGCCGACTACCGTGATGTCGACCCGCGCCTGGGAAGCCTCGACGACTTCGACGCCCTGGCCGTCGAGGCCCACCGGCTCGGCCTCAAGGTGATCGTCGACCTCGTCCCCAACCACACCTCCCACCAGCACGTCTGGTTCCAGGAGGCGCTCGCCGCCGGTCCCGGCTCCGCCGCCCGGGACCGCTACGTCTTCCGCGACGGGCGCGGCACGCACGGCGAGCTCCCGCCCACCGACTGGCAGTCCGTCTTCGGCGGCAGCGCCTGGCAGCGGGTGCCCGACGGGCAGTGGTACCTGCACCTGTTCGCGCCCCAGCAGCCCGACCTGAACTGGGCGAACGACGAGATCCGCGCCGACTTCCGGACCACCCTGCGCTTCTGGGCCGACCGCGGGGTCGACGGCTTCCGCGTCGATGTCGCCCACGCCCTCGCCAAGGACCTCGACGAACCGCTGCGCGACCTCGGCGCCCCCGCCCTCAGCGCCGAGGCGGCCCTGTCCGAGTTCCCGCCCGGCACCCACCCCTTCTTCGACCGTGACGACGTCCACGAGATCTACCGCGACTGGCGCAAGATCCTCGACGCCTACCGTCCACCCCGGATGGCCGTCGCCGAGGCCTGGGTCCCGGGCGCCCGGCGCGCGCTGTACGCCCACCCGGACGGACTCGGCCAGGCCTTCAACTTCGAGTATCTGCAGACCGGTTGGGACGCGGACGAGCTGCGCCAGGTCATCACCGACTCGCTGGCCACCGCGCGGGCGGTCGGCGCCTCCGCCACCTGGGTGCTCTCCAACCACGACGTCGTGCGGCATGCCTCCCGCCTGATGCTGCCGCCCGGCACCGACGACAACGCCTGGCTGCTGTCCGGCGGCCACGCCCCGGCGGTGGACGAGGCGGCGGGCCTGCGACGGGCCCGGGCGGCCACGCTGCTGATGCTGGCGCTGCCCGGATCGTCGTACCTCTACCAGGGTGAGGAGCTCGGCCTGCCCGAGGTGGCCGACCTGCCCGTCGAGGTGCTCCAGGACCCGATCTGGGAACAGACGGGACGTGTCCGCAAGGGGCGTGACGGATGCCGGGTGCCGCTGCCGTGGGCGACGACGGGACCGTCGTACGGCTTCGGGGCGGGTGGCGCGTGGCTGCCGCAGCCGGAGAGCTTCGCGCGGTACGCCGTCGAGGCGCAGGACGGGACCGACGGCTCGACCCTGGAGTTCTACCGCACGGCCCTGCGGGTGCGCCGCAAGCTCCAGGAGGGCGAGTCGCTGACCTGGGCGGACGGCGGCCCGCCCGGGGTGCTCGACTTCAGCCGCCACGACGGCTGGCGCTGTGTCGCCAACCTGTCCGGGACGGCCGTGCCGCTGCCGCCCGGAGAGGTTCTGCTGAGCAGTGCCTCCCTGGCGGACGGGCGGCTCGGCCCGGACACCACGGTGTGGGTCGCGTAGGCCCCCTCAGCCGGCCGACTACTGCTTGATGGTCGGCGGGGTCGTCGTGGCGGTCGGCGGCGGGGTGAGGACGACCATCGGTTCGCCGGGCTGCGCCGCGGGCGGGGTGAGCTGGTCCGAGGGCAGCTTCGGCGGGGTGGTCTGGGTGAAGAGGGCCTGGTCGAAGTTGACCATGCCGGTGTTCTCCATGACCGTGATGTGGTCCAGGACGGTGGCGTTGGCCTGGTCGGCCAGCTGCCGCACCAGGCTGTTCTTCGTGGTGGACCGGACCTTCGCGATGGTGTTGAAGATCGAACCGTGCGTCACCCGAAGGATGTTGGCGAAGTCGGAGTCGAACTGCGTGCCCTTGGGGTCCGCGGTCAACTGGTTGACGAAGCCCACCTGTTGCGGACTGGCCACGTTGGGCAGGGTGATGTTGAGCATCGGGGCGATCTTGCGACACGTGGTGTCCAGCGCGGCGTGACCGTCGATCAGGTGGTTGGAGGCCGTCACGACCTCCTTCGCCGTCCCCTTGCTCACTCCGATCTGCCCCACCGGGTACTCCCACAGCCCGGCCGCGCGGACCTTGACCACGAAGTCCCGGTCCCCCTCCGTCAGCGGGCCCCACTGGGTCTGGGAGATGACTCTGTCCTGGGCGCTGGAGACGGTGTCGAGACCGAGCATCGAGGGATAGGCGAGCGCTGCCAGGGTCAACGTGAGAGCTCCGCCCACGAAGAGAGTTCCCATTGCGTTCCGCGACATGCCCACGGTGCCTCCTGCCCCGGCCGGGTGCCCACCGGTCGGCGGGCCTGACGCACAGAGGTACGGATGAGGGGGCCCCTGAAGTTCATCGGATTGGCAAAAAAATGCTCGGGGTGTGAGTGGGGGCGGGGAGAAGTCGCCGTCGATGCGGGGGACTTCCCGCTTCCCGTGTCCGCGGGCGGCCGCCGCGGCCAGGCTCTTTCGAGGACCGTGATGACCGTTGACAAAGCGGAACGGTGTTCCGTATCGTAAGTGGAACGTTGCTCCGTTTCAGCCTGTCTGAAGCCGGACGCTCCTGACCGCCTCGCCCAAGCTCGCCGGCCGAAGGCCCGGCATTACGCGGCAGAGGCCCTTCAACGGAAGTCACCCCATGAGTGAATCGACGTACCCGGCCGACATGTTCGGCTCGCCCGCTCCCGTCCTCTCGGTCAGCCCGGTGGTGCTGCCGGCTCCTGGCCGGGCCGTGGACCTGGAGGTGCGGGTGTCCGCGCCCGTGACCGGGACCGACCTGCCGGTCATCCTCCTGTCGCACGGTCAGGGCTACTCCAACCACCTCTCCTCACTGAACGGCTACGCCCCCCTCGCCAACTTCTGGGCGGCGCACGGCTTCGTCGTGATCCAGCCCACCCATCTGAGTTCGCGGACGCTGCGCCTGGATCCCGACACCCCCGGGGGACCGCTGCACTGGCGGTCCCGAGCCGAGGACATGACGCGCGTCCTGGACGGTCTCGACGTGATCGAGGCCGCCGTGCCGCAGCTCCACGGGCGCCTGGACCGGGGCAGGGCCGCCGTGGCCGGGCACTCGATGGGCGGACACACCGCGAGCCTGCTGCTGGGCGCCCGGCTCACCGATCCGGACGACGGAACGGAGGTGAACCTGGCCGAGCCCCGGATCAAGGCGGGTGTCCTGCTGGCGGCGCCCGGCAGGGGCGGTGACGCCCTCACCGAGTCCGTGGCCGAGTCCTTCCCCTTCTTCCTGACCACGGACTTCTCCGGGATGACGACGCCCACGCTGGTGGTCGCCGGCGACAAGGACACCTCCGGCCACCTGACGGTGCGGGGCCCGGACTGGCACACCGACCCGTACCACCTGGCCCCGGGCCCCAAGTCCCTGCTCACCCTCTTCGACGCGGAACACGGGCTCGGCGGGGTCTCCGGATACGACGTCGCCGAGACCACCGACGAGAACCCCGAGCGAGTGTCCGCGGTCCAGCGCCTGACCTGGGCCTACCTGCGCAGCGAGCTCTACCCCGGGGACGCGGCCTGGCGGACGGCGTGCGATGAGCTGGCGGCGAGTCCCGACCCGCTCGGGAGGGTCGAGTCCAAGTAGGCGCGCGCGGGCACCACTTCGGAGGCGGGCGTTTCCTTTTGCGGCACCTTCTTCCGTGGCCTCTCCCGTTGCCTCTCCGTTGTCTCTCCTCTCGGTTGACCGAACATTGACCACTTCGCGGGAGACTGCGGAGGCAAACGCGGGAGACTCCTGACCGGCCTCGGGCCTAGGTTCGCGGCATGTCCATGCCACAGCGGTCCTCGCGGCCCGGGAGGGCTGCCGCGGCTCTCCCCGTACTCCCCTACCGCAAGCCCACCAAGGGCCGCGACTACTGGGTGATCGACGACGTGTTGCCGGACGTCGACGCCGTGCGGGAAGGCTGCCTCGGCAAGGACGACTGGGTCGAGGGCTATCCGCACAAGCCGGAGGCGTGGCCGGGGCTACGGGCGATGCCGGGGCTCGATCAGGATCAACTCGCGCGGGTGGAGCGGGTGGTGAGGCAGGCGACCGGGGTCAAGGAGCTCTGGGTGCAGAAGGCGCCCGGCGGGGGCACCCTCAACCACAACTGCGTGCAGGTGGTGGGGGAGGGGGAGAGCACGCCCCGGCCGCACACGGACTCGCGGTCGCTGTGCCGGTACGCCGCCGTGCTGTATCTCAACCCCGGCGTGCCCAAGGACTGCGGGACCAGTTTCTACCGGCAGTCCCTGCCCGGCGGGCGGCTCGGCGGCAATGTCGTGCAGGCCCCGCACAACAACCTCGTCGACGCCCTCGGAACGCGGTTCGTCGCGCCCGACGCCTTCGAGGAGGACGTACGCGTGCCTCACCGGTACAACCGTCTGCTCCTCTACAACGCCAACCTCGTGCACAGCGCGACGGGTTACTTCGGCCGCACGCTGGCGGAGAAGCGGATGACGGCCGTCTTCTTCTGGATGGCCTGATGGCCTGATGGCCTGCTGGTGGGCGGTCTGAGTCTCACGACGTCCTCGACGCGGACGCCGAAGCGGCCCGCAGCTTCGGCAGCGCGACGGTCAGCGGGCGGTACGTGGTCAGCGGCAGTGCCTCCTGGAGGCCCAGCAGGTGCAGCGCCCAGGTGGAGTCGCTGACGCCGTAACGGCCGTGCGGACGCAGCAGCCCGGCCGCCACGGCGTACGGGTCCTGGTCGTCCCTCCACGCGGAGATTCGCAGGGCACCCGCCCCGGGCGACGCCTCCGCGTCCGGGCGCTCCGACGCGGGGACCAGCAGCCGGGGGGCGGAGCCCGGGGTGACGACGAGGAGGGTGAGGCGTTCGGTGGGCGCGGTCGGGCGGTGGCCGCAGAGCCAGACCATGTCGGGGCCGGGGGTCACGAGGAGCCCGGACAGCCCGACGGTCGCCGCATAGCGGGCTGCGCGGTCCATGCGGGCGGCGTAGTCCTGCTCGTGCGGTGTCAGGCCTTTTGGTATCTCAGTCATCGTCTTGCCTGGCCGTTCTGCCTGGCTGTCCTGGCCGACGGTCCCTTTCGGTGGGTCTGCCGGTCAGTACCGCACCGCCCGCGCCACCTCCGTCCGCACCTTGCCGGTCAGCTGACGGTTGCTGCGGGCGGTCGCCTTGCCGGAGTCGCCGGCCGGGACGTCGGAGACGGTCACCACGACCGCGTCGAGCAGTTTTCCGGACTGGTCGGTGAAGTCGACCTGGACCGCGAAGGACTTGGTGGAGTCGGTGGAGTTCGCTGCGATGACCTGCACCGTCGTACGGTCGTCGGCGGTGGTCGGCTCGCCCAGTCCGACGGAGCCCTTCGCGTTCGCGCCGCCCTTGATGTCGTCGAGCTTCCGGCCCACCTCCGCCGTCGCCGACGCCAGCGCCGACGAGGCCTCCGACGCCTCCGAGGCGAGCGAGGACGCGGCGGCGGTCGCCTCCTTGCCGACCGACCGGGCGGCCGACTCGGCCTCGCTGACCGTGCTCGACGCGCTGTCGTTGCCGGAGCAGCCGGCGAGGCCGGTCAGCGCGGCCAGGCCCAGACCGGTCAGGGCCAGACCGGTGAGGGCGGCGGTCGTGACCGCCGTCGGCGCCGCGCCCTTCGTCCGGCGCGCACGGGTACCGGCCATTTCGCCTCCCGGGGTGTGGGGTGTCCCGTCCAGTGAAGGTCCGCGTGGGGACGGGCGCATGCCGGGTGCATCCACATGGCTCAGCCCTCACGGCATGGCACGGCATGGCTCAGCCCTCACGGCGGCGGCCCCTCCTCCGCCGGGAACCCCTGCTCCAGCCGGGGCAGGGCTCAGGTGTGACCGATGCCGCCGCTGCCGAAGGAGCCGCTGGAACCCGGCAGCCAGCGCTTTCGGACCTGGTCCTTGCCGCGCCGGGTTCCGGAGGAGTGGAGCTGGTACGGCATGAGCCGTTCCCGCTCCTCGGACACCGGCACTTCGTCCGGCTCACGTATCTCCCGTATCTCATGGATCGGGCCGGTCGTGGGAAGGTGCGGCTGATCCTCCGGGCGTGGCCGCGGCAGTTCCCGGTCCCGGACTCGCATGCCGAACACCACGGCACATACCAGTGCGCCGGCGATGAACAGCCCACCTGCGAAGGCGGCGATCACGTTGAGTACTTCGTTCGACGTGGCCGCCACTACAAACGTCGCCGTACTCATATGTCGATTATGGACGAAAACGAGAAGTTTGTGAGGTCGGGTTTGTCCCCGGCTTGATCACGGGGACGGGTACCGGACGCCGCCTTCGGACCGTATGGCATGGTCGTATGGCATGGCTGTGACAAACGCGGGGCTCTTTGGTGATGGCCCGCGCTTGACGTCACCCTTCAAGATTGACCGGATGAACGATCAAACACCGCAGCCCGCCAACTCTCCCTCCGACCTGCGGCCCGTCCTGTGGACGGCCCGCTGTGCCATCGCCGCCCTCGTCCTCGCCGGCGTCGCCTGGCTGGCCCGGGCGGTGTGGGAGACCCGCCTCGCGATGACGGGGCAGCCGGCGTCCGGGCCTCCGGACCAGGGCGACGGCAATCACCGGAAACTGACCTCGCTGGAGAACGCGTACCACTTCGTCAACACCCTGGGCGGCGCCACGGTCGTGCTCTGCGCGCTGCTGTTCCTGTCCTGGCTGTGGCGGGTACGGGACAACGCCCGCGCCCTGTCCGGCGAACCGGCCCGCTACTCCTGGATCTGGATGTACCTGGGCTGGATCCTGCCGATCGCCAACCTCTGGATCCCGCGCGGTCTCGTCGTCGACATACACCGCGCCAGCGCGCCCGGCAGGCGGCTGCCGAGCTCGGTGAACTGGTGGTGGGGCCTGTGGCTGATCGGCTTCGTCGGCGGCGTCGGCGTCATGTCCGACGACACCACGGACGAGATCATCGCCCGCGCCTACACCGACGTAGGGATGCTCCTGGCCGCCGACGCGGCGATCGTGGCCGCGGCCGTGGCGGGGGTCTTCATGGTCCGCGCGGTCACGGCGGCGCAGCTGGAGCGGATGGCGGGCGAGGGCGCGGGAGCGGGTACGGGGTCGGCGTAGGGAGCGTCGGCTGACCGGCCGAGGTCCGCTCCGACGACGACCGCCCCCGCCCCGTTCGCCGCCCGCCTACGAGAACGTCGCGTCGCCGCTCCACGAGAGCTCCACCCCGCCACCGAGGCGGAGTTGGACGGCGTGCCGCACCCGCTCCTTGAAGTGGTCGACCAGCCACTTCACATAGGGGTGCGAGTAGCCGGTCGTCCGGGTCAGGCCCTGGATCAGCACCGTTTCGCCACCGTTGGCGGCGACCTCGGCGGCCAGGGCCTTGATGTTGTCGGGGCGCCCCCACTGGGTGGAGGTGTTGATGTGGATGCTCGCACCGGCCGTCGCCGCGGACGGCCCGTGGGTGTCGATGGTCCGCTGGGTGCTGGTCGACCGGGCCGTGAGGTGGAACTGGGCGACGTGCAGCCGGATGGCCCCGCCCTGCAACTGCGAGGCGCGCACCATGCAGTTGAGGTGCACGGCCAGGCTGCCCCCGCCGTCCAGCGGCACCGTCACCCACTCCGAGATCATGTTCAGCCCGAGGTTGCCCTGCTCGCCCCGGCGGAAGCGGAAGTCGTCCACCCGCAGCCCGTCGAAGATCTGCTCCAGGAACCGCATGGGCTGCGACGAGGCCAGGCCCTCCGCGGACTCGACGAGCGGCCGTTCCGTGCTCAGGGGCGCCCGCTGCACGACAGCCCGGCCACCGTCCCCGGCCCCCAGCAGCCGGTTCACGGCGGCGTTCCCCGCGCTGCGCTGGAGCTCCAGCAGCGCGGGCGTCCGCCCCACGGCCCCGCCCCGCCGGGACGGCGCCCCCTGGACCTGCGACGACTGCTCGGACTTGTGGGCACGCAAGAGCAACACCTTTCCTGGGGGCAGCCCCCGACGCCGGGCCCGCCATCCGCTCCTCTCTAGCCGCATCCGGCCCACCCCTGAAGGTCCTCCCGGGCAGACTTTCGGCCTGCCGGGCCGGTCGGTCAGCAGGGCTCGTCCGGGTGGGTGCGGGCGGCCTGGGAGCGGCTGCTGATCAGCCAGGGGGCGGCGGCGGTGGGGGGCTCGTCCGGGGGCTGGCGGGTGTCGACCGTCAGGTGGAGGAGGGTGCCGTGGCCGTCCGGGTCCGCCGGGTAGCTGCGCGGTTCGTCGCAGTGGAAGCCGTGGCGGAGCAGCAGCGCGACGCGCTGGCTGACAAGGGGGTCCTCCGCGATGATGCGGACCTCGGCGAGACCCTCGCCCTCGGGGGGTGACATGCCCGCGGCGAAGTGCGCGTCCGCTTCGGTGCGTACGGGGGTGGAGACGGGCGGAGCCGTCGGCGTGCGCTGCGTGCCGGGGGAACTGTCGGACCTCGTGTGCATCACGGTCACCTGTTTCCGGTTTCGCCGCATGCCCGTTATGTCCACCGTACGCCAGGGCGGTTGTGGCCGGTCGGACGGTGCGGGGCCGGGCTGGTGGTGTGCGGGCGGGAGTACCGTGAAAGGGCCGAGGGCTTCTCGTGCGCCCCTCCCGCGGTGCCGCTCTCGGCGGATCACGACGCCGGGCCGGACCCGTCCGCGCCCGGGGCAGGGCTCGGGCGATGACCTTGGACGTGCCCCCTCGCACCCCGCCGCAGCGCCGGCGCCGATACCCCTCGCCCCTCGAAGGGGAACGGGTGCGCCCGCTGAGCCGAGGTCAGGTCGAGGACCGTTGGCGGGAACTCGGTGATCTGTACGCGGACACCTCGGGCGTCGAGCCGGGGCAGTGGGCCGGGTCCCGCGCCGCCTTTCTGCGGCGGCTGGCGGTCGACGTACGGCAGCCCGGGTTCGCGCTGCTGGTCGCGGAGACCGTCGTCCGTGACGAGACGTCCGTGCTGACGGGGTGCGCGTACGGCTTTCCGGTACGAGTCGACGGCCCCTGGTGGCGGGGCCTGGACGGATGCCTCCCTGGGCACCTGCTCCGTCTGGCCGCCTCCGGCGGGCTCTTCGCGGTCTCCGGGATCCTGGTGCCGGACCGGGTGCGGGCCCATGACCAGGACCGTGACTGGAACCTCGCCAGGCGCCTGCAGAAACGGCTGCTCAGCGACCACGACGGCGCGCTCGGCGTCTTCCTGGTCGACCGGGGCGACGTCGCGACCCTGGAGGCGCTGCGGTCCTGGGGGTGGCGGTCGGTCACGGCCGAACCCCGGGACGACGGTCTGCTCGGTACGCCGTCCGGCCCGCGCCGGGCGCTCGTCGTCGATCCCTGAGCGGAACGGGTACGGCAGCTGAACATCCAGCTGAATATCTGTGTTCGCCGCAGCAGGGATTCCACCCGGGCGACTAAAGTTCTGGAGCAGGACCCAGCCCCTGTGGCGGGCGCGCTCCGGCGGCCCGCGGGAAGGCGCACATGCCCCCACAAGAGCAGCCGCCCGCCGGCGACCCGCTCGACGACGACCACTACCCCGCGTACACCATGGGCCGGGCGGCCGAGCTGATCGGTGCCACGCCCGGTTTCCTGCGGGCTCTGGGCGAAACCGGGCTGATCGCCCCGTCCAGGTCGGACGGCGGTCACCGCCGTTACTCGCGACACCAACTGCGGCTGGCCGGCCGAGCGCGGGAGCTGGTCGACCAGGGCACGCCCGTCGAGGCCGCCTGCCGCATCATCGGTCTGGAGGAACGGCTGGAGGACGCCCTGCGGGACAACGAGGAGCTGCGCCGCCCGGCGGGGGTCTCCGGAGCAGGGGCGCGCGGCGAGTGAAAACCTGACATCGTCGGAGCAGGATTGCGGGCCGCGGTGGAAAAGAATTCCTCGGTGAATCCCGGCAGGCTTTTAGCGCATTTAACTCGGTCGCATTACTTCGCCCTTGCCTCCGATTTGTTTCCGGACCTCCCGTGCTAGGCTCGGACTCAGTTGCAAGTGTGGTTGCCATTTTGCTGCCGGTTTTTCCGGGCAGGTGATCATCGCAGCGATGAGGAGGCCCGCGCAGTGCGGGTCCCCAAGCACTGCCTTCAGGAGATATGACATGGCCACCGGTACCGTGAAGTGGTTCAACGCGGAAAAGGGCTTCGGCTTCATCGAGCAGGACGGCGGCGGCGCCGACGTTTTCGCTCACTACTCGAACATCGCCACCCAGGGCTTCCGTGAGCTGCAGGAAGGTCAGAAGGTGACGTTCGACGTCACGCAGGGCCAGAAGGGCCCGCAGGCCGAGAACATCGTCCCTGCCTGATTTATCCGCGATCGCTCGCGCGCTTCGGCGAAACGGGGCCCGCACCCAAGGTGCGGGCCCCGTTTGTTTCCCCTGTTCCGCCGGGAAACCGAGCCGGATCCAGATCCCCGAATTGGCGCGCCGCCCGCGCCGTGATGTCGGGCGTGTCCCCCGTGATCGACCCTCGCGAATACGCGCCCGGGCGTCCTGGACAGCCGTGCTGACCACGGCCCCCGCCGACTTGCCCACCGCGGACCCCAGCCCTCGCTGATCCCGGTCCGCGAAGCACAGCCCCGCTGACCATCGTCCGCGGACCACGGTCACGGCCGGGCACCGCTCCGGCCGGCAGCTGACCGACACCGGCCCCGAAGGCATCCCCCCGCCGTTCCCTCGACCCTTGGTGAGGCACCCATGCGCTGCGTGATCGCCCGTTACCCCTTCGACCTGATCAAGTCCGAGGTGGAGACACAGATGGAGGGCGTCCGACCGGAGGCCGCCACCGGGGCCTGCGTGGCCATCGGGCGCAAGGTGTTCCCGGTCAAGCAGGTGGGCGAGATCATCACCCGACAGGACCGCCGCGACTTCACCGCCTTCGAGGTCACCAGGGCGCTCACCCGCCTGGGCTTCACCTGTCACACAGCGCCCCTGGAGACCCCCGCGCCCCGCTCGGAGTCCTTCCCGACCCTCGGCTGACCGCCCCGCACTCTCCACGCAGCGTTCCGACGCCGATCCGCCGGCCCTCAGGCTGACGGGTCGGCGTCGTCGCGTCGGCGTCGGCGTCGGCGTCGGGGTACGGGTACGGGGCCGCGTCGGTGGGCGGCCGGCCGGCGGTGGTCGCGGTCAGTTCGTGCTGGTGTTGGTGCCGGTGTTGGTCCGGCGGGCGTAGGCGCGGGCGGCGCGGGCGCGGTCACCGCAGCGGGTGGAACACCAGTGGCGGCGGCCGTGCCGAAGCAGGAAGCGGTTGCACGGGGGTGATCCGCAGGCAGTGAGGCGCTCGGCGTCCGGGCCGGTCAGCAGGTCGGCGGTGTCCGCGGCCAGGCTCGCCAGGGCGTGGTCGACGATCTGTGTCGTGGGGTGGGAGGGAGCGCGGTACAGACCCCGCTCGGGATCCCAGCGCAGCAGGGAGGCCGCGGGGGCCTTGGTCAGCGCGTCGTTGAGAGCGGCGAGGGCGCCGACGGGAGCGGGCAGGTCGTCGACCCGGGAGGCGAGCAGCGCCCGGATCTGCTCCCGCAGGGCCCGGGAGCGGGCCGCGCACATCTCCTGGATGTCGACGTCCACCGGGGCGAGACCGCGGTCCATCAGCCACTGTTTCGTCGTGGCGGGCGTATCGAGAAAGTCCAGAATCTGACCGCCGGGCAGGGCGATCACGCTGTTCGCGAAGTCGAGTGCGGCGTACTGCTCGGCCCCGGGGGCGGGCGGGACAACCGCCTCCGGCGCGGTGGCCGACGATTCGGCCCGCGAGGCCGACGAGTCGTCCGGTGAGGCCGATGGTGATGTGGTGGTCGGCTCCGGTGCCGCCGTCCGCCCCGACGACCCGGTCACGGTGTCTCTCATGGTTCTCATGGTACGTCTTGCGTCCATCCGTGAGAAACGGCTACCGTCTCTCACGGCTAGACCCCTTGTCATCCGTGAGGAGTTCTCTCGTGTCCTTACCCACCCCTGCCGCCGCCCGCGCGTCCGCCGAGCAGGTCCCCGTCCGTGTCTTCGGCGGGCCGACCGCCCTCATCGAGTACGGCGGGCTGCGCATACTCACCGACCCCACCTTCGATGCCCCGGGCGATTACTCGAGGCCGGGCCGGCCGACCCTGACCAAGACCGCGCCCGCCTCCGTCGCCCCCGCCGACCTCGGCCCCGTGGACGCGGTGCTGCTCTCGCACGACGAGCACGCCGACAACCTGGACCACTCCGGCCGGGCCTTCCTCGCCGACGTACCCGTCACCCTCACCACGCCCAGCGGCGCGCCCCGCCTCGGCGGCACCGCGCAAGGGCTCGCGCCCTGGGAGTCGGTGGAACTGCGCCGTCCCGACGGTGGCACCGTGACGGTGACCGGGGCGCCCGCCCTGCACGGACCGGACGGTGTCGAGGGCGTGGAGGAGGTCACCGGCGAGGTGATCGGTTTCGTGCTGACCTCCGCCGACCTGCCCACGGTCTACGTCAGCGGCGACAACGCCTCACTCATCATGGTCGAGCGGATCGCCGAGCGCTTCGGGCCCGTGGACACCGCCGTACTCTTCGCCGGGGCGCCCCGCTTCCCGGTCCTCTTCGACGGTGCGCCGATCGTCCTCGACAGTGCCGGAGCGGCCGAGGCCGCGCGGATCCTGGGCGCCCGCCGGGTGGTCCCCGCGCACTGTGACAGCTGGGCCCACTTCACCGAGGGTCGCGAGGACCTGGTGGCCGCGTTCACTGCCGCCGGACTGGCCGACCGTCTGCAGCTGGGCTGAGCGGCCCCGGCACACCACGGTTCACGGTGCGGTCAGGACGAGTTCGCGCTCGACCGGCCGAAGAACTCGATCTCGGCGATGGACACCTGCTTGCTGCCGGAGGTCTTGAAGGCCGAATCGATGGTGAAGCGGACCTTGGTGACCTCACCGACGCGGAACGCGCGGCGCTGGCCGCCCGAGGACTGGTCCAGGGTGAGCTGCCGGGTCGTCGTACTGCCGTCCTTCGTGGTGATGGTCGCCGTGAGGCGGTGCGGCAGCGCCGCCTTGGTGCGGTCCTCGGGGCGGGTGGAGACGCCCGATGTGATGATCACGTCCAGCAGCCGGGTCGGCTCGTCGAAGCTGGCCTCGATCCACTCGCCCTTCCCCGACCCTCCTACGCCCGGGCCCCACCAGGTGTTGTTGAGCATGTCGAAGGCCAGTTCGGGCTTGTGCTGCGGGTAGGAACGCGACGCGGCGACCCGGTCCGGGGGGATCGGGGCGCGCTTGGCGAAGTGGTCCCGGGTGCCCTGGACGGCGTCCGGGATGTAGATCGCGGCGGTGATCAGGAGCGCGAGGACCACCGCGGCCGTGACC
This sequence comes from Streptomyces sp. NPDC005263, assembly GCF_042872365.1. NCBI lineage: Bacteria > Bacillati > Actinomycetota > Actinomycetes > Kitasatosporales > Streptomycetaceae > Streptomyces > Streptomyces sp. NPDC005263. Next base: position 84,072 of record NZ_JBIAKJ010000007.1, read on the forward strand.
CAGGTGACCACGCGGTCGAAGGTCCGCCGCAGCCGGGGGCGGTCTCCGGCCCACGGGATCTCGCCGTTGCCGAAGCCGAACAGGCGGCGCCACCACGGGCGGTGGCGCTCCGGTGCGCGGTCGTCCCCGGTCATCGGCATCGCGCAGCGTGCGCAGTAGTGCCGGCCGGGCCGGTTGGGGGTGGCGCACCACGGGCAGGGCGGCCCGTTCTCGGCGCCCTGCTCCGGTCCGGGCGCCCGCACCTGCGGCCGGTCCGCCACCGGACGGCCCGGCAGCACCGGCGCGACGGGCTGCGGCGCCGGATGCTGGGCTTCCGGATCGGCGACGGGGACGAGCAGGGAACGGGCGCGGGCGGCCATGGTGTCCCCGAGCGCGGGAGACGCGGGAGACGCCGGGGACGCGGTCGTGGGGACGGGTTCGGTGGGTGCCGTGTCGTCGGGTGCGGGGTGGGTGGAGTAGGGGTTGGGGGGCGCAGGCTGCCGGGCGGGGTCGGCGTCGGGATCGGGGCCGGGGTGCGGGGTGCTTGAGGGGTGGGTGTGTCCCGCGCTCACGGGGTCGGCGCTCGCGCGTTCCGGGGCCGTGCGGGCCGGGTCTGTGCGGTCGGTGTCCGTGCGGGGGACGTCGGCGGGTGCCGGGCGGTCACCGGACGCGGTGGGGCCCCCGCTCACCGTGGCCGTGCCGACCGCCCCGGCGGCGGCGCCCGCACCGTCGTTCGGGCCGGCTCCCGTGGCGACCCCTCCGGACCGCCCGCCGGACCGCTCGCCGGACCGTTCCGCCGTACCTGTCCGTCCCCGGTCCGTCCAGCTCAGTACGGCGCCGCACGCGTCGCAGAACGACTGGCCCGGTTCTGCCCTGGTGCCGCACTCGGCGCAGTTCTGGGTGGTCATCTCTCCGGAATCCTTTCGGCCGCGGTCACCTTGACCGTGTACGGCATATGGGCGGGGCGGGCGGCCGCCACGAGGGCGTCCAGGCGGTGTTCGTCGGCCGGGCCCGGGTCGGGCAGCCGGACGGTGACATGAAGGTGGGGGCGGGGCGCGCCGGGGACCGGGCCGAGCGGGCGGGCGCTCCAGGCGGCACCGCCGCTCTCGGAGATCTCCGGTTCCACGCCGAACGCGAGCCGTACCGCCTCCGCGAGGCCCCGCCGGGTGCCTCGGACCCGGTGCAGGTACGCGGCGGCGGCGACGGCGGCCCGCAGCCTCCGCTCCGGTTCGGTGCCGTCGGTCTCGGCGCCGACCCAGCCGGACAGCCAGCGGGTGAAGTCGACCGGCGCCAGGGCCGGGTCGAAGTAGGCGGGCAGGCAGTCGAGGACGTTCAGGATCGGCGCGATCACCTCGTCGAGCCCGGCGACGAAACGCTGCGCGAGGTCGTCGTCGGCGAACACCGCGGGCAGCATCATCCCGATCGGCGCGGACGAGCCGAGCCCGTCGACGGATCCCCTCATCGGCCGGCCCCCTCGGACCCGTCGCCGATCACCCGGACGCGGTGGTCGTAGGAGAACACCAGCGCCGGTGCGTCCAGGTCGATGCGGTCGGTCGCGTCGCCGCGTTTGCCGGTGAGGGGGTCCGCGGGGTGCAGGGTGACCTGGTCGACCAGCTCCACTCCTGGCACCCGCTGCAGTACCGCGAAGACCTCACCGGACTGCACCGGCCGGCCGAACGGCCAGCCCCGCCCGTCCGTGCCGCCGGTCAACGGGTCGAGGTGGCGGTAGAGGGCGTCGTGGGCCTGGCGGCGCACCCGGTCGGTGTCGACCCCGCGGAACGCGTGCACGGTGGCGACGACCGTGACCCCTTGGTAGTAGGGCGGTCCGACCGCCAACCTCGTCCCGATCAGGCGGCGTTCGTCCAGGTGCCGGGTTATGCGCTCCAACAGGGCGTCACCGGGCACGAGTTGCTCGAAACGCAGTCGGCCGCCCGGGTCCGGAACGGCCTGCGGCACCACCAACACCCGTACCGCGTACGCCCCGTGCTCGCCCTCCTGGCCCTCCAGGCAGGTGATGCGCGCGGTCTCCGGCGCGGCACGGCGGGCCAGCTCCTCGTAGTCCCGCAGGGTCACCGCCCGCTCCTGGGCGCGCAGCGTGATGGGCGCGCGGACCTTCGCCTCGTCCACGGTCTCGCCGTCGACCCCGCCACGCGCGGCCTCCCGGTTGACGACCTCCGAGACGTACGGCACGGAGGTGCGCAGCACCTGCACGGCGCCCCGGGCCACGTTGCCCGCCCGGCCGCCGCCGGTGCGGTAGCGGCGGGCGCGGATCACCGCGCCCTTGGGGGCGACGGCGCCGTACTGGCGCAGGGTGCCGTCGGGTTCGCGTACGGACGGGCCGAACGCGATCTCGCCGGTGGCGGCGTCGAGGGTGAGGTGACGGTCGTGCGGGCCGGACGCGGCGAAGTGCGGGACGACCTGCCAGTCCGTCCAGCCCTCGTGTTCGGCGGTCTGCAGGAGCAGAGGCGGGTCGTCCCCCACGACCGGCGCGTGGGCCAGCCGCAGCCGCTGGCCGGGCAGTCCCGTCGACTCGCCGAGGGCCTCGTCGTACACCGTCTCGGCGTGCACGGCGGGCGCGGTGCCCCCGATGGTGAAGGCGTCCGCCGAGCGGACCGTCGGGGAGGTGGTGTAGAAGGGCTGGGCCGGCAGCGGTTCGGTGACGCGGCAGCGCAGCCAGCCCGCTTCCTGGCCGCCGGAGCGGGACAGGACGTGGCCGCCGGGGATGTGCAGGACCACCTCGCCGGGCCGGTTGAGGCCGCCGGTGCCGTCGCGGTCCACCTCGCAGGCCTGCCAGCCGTCCTCCGTCCACGCCTCCCACACCAGCGGCGGCTGGCGCGGGTCGACGCCGACGCCGTCCACCCTGCTGTCCAGCTCCAGGGCGAGGGCGCAGTGCGGGACGGCGGAGCTCAGTCCGAGCAGCATGCAGTCACCGACCCGGGGTGACTCGGCGAAGCACAGCAGGTCCTTGCCCTCGACGAGGTCCGTGGTCCGGTCGACCACCGCCTCACCCTTGAGCTGGACCACCAGATACGTCAACGAGCACGGCACGACGGCCAGTTCGCGTTCGGTGGCGAAGACGACCGCCTCCTCGCTCTCGGTACGGACCGTCGCCACCTCAGTGCCCACCGGCAGCAGTACCGGCTCCTCCTGCGGTGCCGACAGCCAGAACGTGACGTCCGTACGGGCCGCGGAGGGCGGGAAGAGACGGATGCCGACCAGGTCCAGGAACGCGAGATGGTTCTTGTCCGGGACGCGGTTGAGCCGGTAGACGATCTGGTCGGCCATGTGGGCCACCGTCTCGACCAGGGTCACGCCCGGGTCGGAGACGTTGTGGTCGGTCCACTCCGGGGCGCGCTGCTGGATGTAGCGCTTGGCGTCGTCGACGAACTGCTGGAAGCGGCGGTCGTCGAGGTTGGGGGAGGGCAGGGCCATCAGCGGTCGCTTTCAGGGGAGTTGCCGGGGCCGTCGGACGAGCCCGGCTCCTCGTGGGAGGGGATGACATAGAAGGGGAAGACGAGACTGCGCGGGTTGTTGGTGCCGCGGATCGAGTAGCGGACGTCGATGAACAGCACGCCCTGTTCGGCGCCGGCGCTGACCTCGACGTCATTGACCTCGATACGCGGCTCCCAGCGGTCGAGACTGGCGTACACCTCGTGCTGGATACGGCCCGCGGTGGCCTCGTTGACCGGCGCGAACACCAGGTCGTGGATGGCGCAGCCGAACTCCGGGCGCATCGGCCGCTCGCCCGGCGCGGTGGCCAGCACCAGCCGGATCGCCTCCTCGATCTCCCGTTCCCCGCTGACCAGGGCGATGCCTCCGGTGGGCCCGATGCGCAACGGGAACGCCCATCCGGATCCGACGAACTGCTCGGCCATCAGAGGGCCACCCGCCTTTCTCTGTCACGACATCTCTCGTCCGACCGCTTCGCCGTCACGGCAGCGGATACGGCTTGTTGTTGACCAGCACCACGCCCTGCAGCAGCAGCGTGGCGGCGCGAATGCCGACGTTCGCGATGGAGTTGACCTGGAGGGTGCCGCCCGAGCTGATCATCGTGGCGCCCACCGCCTTGAGGTTGAGGGCGCCCATCGCGTCCACCGTCACCGCGCCGCCGAGCGACTTGAGGTTGACGATGCCGCGGCCCTGCATGGTGAGCATTCCGCCGCTCTTGATGGTCAGGTTCCGCCGTGCGCTCAGCGAGAGGTCGGTGCCGGCCTCGATGGACACCGAGCGGCTGCCTTTGATGCTGACCGAGCCCTTGCTGTCGACGGTGATCTCGGTCTGCGCCCGGTCCAGGTTGATGACGAGTTTGTCGTCGCCGCTGGTCAGCCGTACGCCCTTCTTGCCGCCGGTCCGCTGGCTGAGCAGGTCCAGGCGGTTGCCCTCGCGGTCGGACAGGGTGTGCCGGGAGGCGCGCTGCCGGGCGCCGTCGTGCAGGGGCACGTCCTTGACGGGGGTCGGCTTGTCCTTGCCGTTGTAGAGGCCGCCGATGACGTACGGGTGGTCCAGGGCGCCCCGGTCGAAGCCGACCAGCACCTCGTCGCCGACGTCGAGGGGGAAGATCGAGCCGCCGCGTTTGCCGCCCCACTGCACGACACGCGTCCAGTCGCTGACGTAGGCGTCGTCGAGCCAGGGGAACTGGAGCTTGACGCGCCCCTGCCTGAGGGGGTCCCGGACGTCGGTGACCAGGGCGTTGGCGGTGCCGGGCAGCCGCAGGCCGTTGCCGGTGCCGCCGCCACCGGAGGACAGCCCGTACAGCGAACGCCACTGCCGTCCGCTGACGGTGACCCAGGCCTCGTAGTGCTTGCCGTCGCCGAACACGTGCCGTACGGAGGTCGCCGTGTACTTGCCCTCGAAGGGCGGGCCGACGTCGGCGAGGGTGACCGGCAGGCCGGGCCGCAGCTTGGGTGTGCCGCGCGCGATGACCTCCAGCTCGGCGAACGAGCCGGTGACGTCGTCGGCGAGCGCCTCGGCGGCGAACTTCACCTCCGACTGCCGGTCGTACGGCGTCTGCGGGTCGACGAGCTTGGCCGGTTTGAACTTGGCCGCCGCTTCACCGGGCGTGGTGCCGATGCTGATGCCCGGGTTGGAGGTGGCGGGCGCGGTCGCGGTGAGCTTCTTCTTCGTCGTCACGTCCCAGCCGCGGGTCTCGACGGTGTTGACCTGCTCGGCGGCGGTCACCGAGGCCCGCAGCCGCAGGATGTCGGTGCCGGCCTCCAGGACGAACGGGCTCTTGTCGCCGGGCGTGCTGACCGCCGGGGCGCCGGACGCCGGGTCCGGCTTCACGAACTGGAACTTCCCCTGCGAGTCGACCGACATGACCATCTCGTTCTCGTCGGCGAGGCGGGCCAGGAAGTCCCAGTCGGTCACGTTGGCCTGGCTGATGAACTCGTACACCGTCTTCGTCGACTGGATCCGCCCGATCGGGACGCCGTCCTGGGCGGCCAGTTTCCGGGCGATGTCGGAGGCGCTCTGGTTGCGGTAGGCGGCCACCCGGCGCTGCCGCATCAGCCGGTGCCCGTGGTCGTAGCCGCGGATGACGGTGAAGGAGCCGGTGCCGTCGTAGTCGGCCTCCAGGCCGCTCACCTCACCCGTCAGCAGCGGGTCGGATCCGCCCTTGCCGTCGGCGATGGGGGTGATCACCACCGGCGTGCCGAACTTCACGCCGAGTTTGCCGAGGACCAGCCGGTAGGGGTCGCGGAAGGTGAGCCGGAACGCGGCCGGCACTCCGAGTCCCTGGTCGACCCAGCCGTCCACCAGCAGCGGCGCGAAGTCCGGGGGCAGCGGACGGCCGCCGAGGGTGACCTGGATGACGCTGGAGTAGGCGGACTGCACCATCAGAAACGCACCTCCTCGGCGGCGGGCAGGACGAGTTCGATGCCGGTGGGCAGCCTGCTCGGGTCGTCGATGCCGTTGGCCTCGGCGATCGACCGCCAGGCGGACGCCTCGCCGTACTCGCGCCACGCGAGGGACTGGAGGGAGTCGCCGGCCACCACCCGGTGCACCCGCTGGGCGGTCAGCGCGCCGGACGTCGGGTTCTGCCCCTTGGTCTTGCTGGGGATCTCGTGCAGGTTCACCTGACAGGTGGCGCGGATCGGCACCCCGGTCGTCCCGAACAGGGAGTACGTGGCCTCGACGCTGCTGACGTAGGCGGTGAACCGGGCCGTGGAGAAGGAGCCCCACTGGAAGACCACCCAGGGCGGGGAAGGCTGCTTGGCCGCGATGCTCTTGGTGGTCACCTCGCAGCACTCCAGCAGCGACTCCACCTTCTTGAGCACGCTGTTGCTGCTCGGCTCGGCGGAGGAGTCCAGGAAGATCTCGACGGTCATCTCGCGCGGCTCGGGCCCCATGAACTCCGGTGTGGCGCCGTCCCGTACGGCCGGTGTCGGCGTCGCCTTCCACTGGGAGCGGCGCGACAGTGACAGCTGCGACGGGTTGAAGTCGAACGCGAACGACTTGATCAGTCCGCCCGGCTTGGTGCTCGTCCCCACCGGCGGTTCGTGGATCGCGAGGGTGGCGCGGACCAGGCTCTTGCCCGCACCGCCCTTGTTTCCCTTGGCCATGGTCGTTGCTCCCGTCAGTCCGTGAACCCGTGGTGGGCGATCTCCAGGACCTCGGTCGCGACCCCCGGACTGGCCGGATCCAGGGACGGTCCCTTCCAGCTGACCGGCAGCACGTCGATCAGGCCCCACCGGGCCACCTCCGAACCGTCCGCGCGCAGCGCGGCGATCTGGGCGGTGGGGCGGGTGACGCCGGTGGTGACCGAGGAGATCCACTTGGCGACCTTGGTGGTGTCCGGGGTGAGCGGACGGGTCAGCCGGATCGTGGAGAAGGTGACACGGGAGGGGAGTTGCCAGACGAAGCCGTTGTTGCCGCCCTCCTGCCGGTGCTCGACCTCCACCTGGGACGACAGCCCCTCACACCCGTTGAAGTAACCGAGGCTCTCGCCGTCGATGGTCAGGGTGAAGAAGATGGTGGAGCCCGGGTCGAGATCGCGGGACATCGCGGGGGCCTTTCTGGGGGCGGGCGGGTTCTACGGGGTGGTGCGCTGCGCTGCGGTGAGGGGGGGCGGTGGTGGGTGGTGGGTGGTGTGGTGCGGGTCAGCCGCGGGGGTCGCGGAGTCTGCCGATGCGTTCCCGGTCGAGGCGTAGTTCGGTGCGCAGGAGCCGGGTGATGCGGCCGGTCAGGCGGTGCGTGAGCTCGTCGAGCTGGAAGTCGGTCAGGGCACGGGGGTCGAAGGCGTCCTTGGGGACCGCCGAGTACGAGGGCGGCGGCGTCGGGCCAGGGCTGTAGGCCGGCGGAGGCGCTCCCTCGGAGTAGGGGGGCGGGCTGCCGGAGGGTGAGTACGGGGGCGGCGGGGTGGCGGGCGGGGCCGCCGCGAGGGTGGGGCTCGGGGCGGCGGGGGCCCTCTCGGGGGTGCGCTGGATGGCGGGGGCCTGCGTGGCGGGGGCGGCGGCGGGCCGGGGGCTCGCCGAGGGGGCGGTGCTCTGCGCCGACGCGTGCTGGGGGTGGACGACGGGCCGGGGTTCGGCACCGGGTGCGGTACGACGCAGCGGTACGGCCGTCGGGGTGGGGCGGCGCTGGATGGTGGGTGCGGTCGGTGCGGTCGGTGCGGTGGGGGCTGTCGGTGCTGCTGCTGGTGGGCGGGGTGGGGTCTGCGGGGTGGGCTTCATGGGTGTCGGGGTGGTGCTGGTCGCGGCGGAGGGGGTGGTGGGGGCGGTGGGGGCCGCCGGGGTGGTGAAGGGGAAGGGCGCGGGGGTGGGTGTGGGTGCGGGCACGGGGTGGCCTTCGGCTGCGGATGGTGACTGGGCGCGCGGCGGGAGCGGGGTCGCGGCGCGAGGGGTCGTGAGCGCGGTGGGGAGAAACGGGGCCCCGGGCGCCGAACTCCGCGCGCCTGCTGGGCGGGTGGCGGCGGTGCGCTGCACGGCGGGCACCGCTCCCGTACTGCCGAGCGGCGTCGCGTCGACGGGGCGGGAGGAGAGAGGGGCGCCGAGCGGGGGACGAGCGGCTGACGCGGGGGCGTGGCGGACGGCCGGTGCGGTACGGGTTCGCGGCGGGGCGGGGGTGGCGTGCGGAAGGGGGGCGCCCAGGGCGGAGGTGCGCTGGACCGGGGGCAGTGGCCGTGCGTCCCGTCGTTCTCGTGGAATCCGTGGGCTCTTCGGGCTCTGTGTCGTAGCGCCGGGTTCGGTGGGCGGGGGCCCGGAGGCCGGGAGCGAGGCCTCGACGGACGGCGGGGCTTGAACGGGCGTGCCCGTCGTGGTGCCCACGCGGGCGGACGATGTCCGTTGCGGCGCGGGTGCGGTGGCCTGCTCGGTGGATGGCGTGGGCCGCGGGGGTGAGGGGGTGGCTCGTTGTACGTGCGGTGTGGTTCGCGGAGTGGATGAAGTCCCATGCGGGGCAGGCGAGGTGGCCTGTCGGGTGGCCGGTGCCGGCTGCGGGACCGGAGGCGTGGCGTGCGGGCCGTGCGACGTCCTCTGCGGTGTGGGTGAGTCTGACGGCTCGGCAGCGGCGGCGGGGGTGGGCTGAGGGACCGGCCGACTTCCCTGTGGGGCGTTCACGGTGGGGTGCTCGGACGAGGGGGAGGCTTGCCGCGCCGACGAGGTGGCCCGTTGGACGGAGGGCGTGGCCTGTGGGGTCGGCGGCGTGCCGGGTGCGGCGGCAGAGGGACTCGGCGAGGTGGACGGGGCGCCCTGGGGGGCGGCTGCGGGACGGGGCGGGCTGGGTGAAGTCCCGGGCGGGGCAGGCGCGGTGGATCGCTGGGCGGAGGGTGCGGTCGCTGCCGTCGGTGCGGGCGACGTGGGCGAAGTCCCGGGCGGGGCAGGCGCGGTGGATCGCTGCGCGGTGTGCGTGCCCCCGAGGGTGACCGGGGCCTCCGGCGGGGTGGTCGGCGTGCCTGGGGAGGCGGGCGCGGCCGTCTGCGGCGGGGGTGCCGCCCGGTGCGGGGCAGGCGCGGGCGACTGCTGGGCGGAGGGCGCGGTCGGTGCGGTCCTCGAGGTGACCTGCGAGGCGGTCGGGGGGCGCGGCGGGGTGGTGGACGAGCCTTGGGGCGCTGGCGAAGTCCGGTGCGGGGCGGGCGCGGTGGATCGCTGGGCGGAGGGCGTGCCCGGAGGGGCGGGCGTGGTTCCTCGTAGTGCGGGCCCGGTGGAGCGGGAGGTCTGCGGGGCCGGGGGTGTGGATGGATGGGCGGACGGCGTGGTCGTAGGTGTGCCGTGCGAGGCGGGGGCGGGTAACTGCGTGTCGGTGGGGGTGTCCGGGGAGGCGGGCGTGGCCTCCTGCGCCGTCGGTGAAGTAGGTGAAGTCCCTTGTGACACCGGCCCGGTGGCGGTGACGGGCTGGGGATTCGATGGGGTGGACCGCTGGATGGAGGGCCGGGTCCGCGGGGCGGTGGGCGAGGCCGGAGGTGTGCCTTGAGGGGTGTACGGCGTGCTCGGTCCGGTGGCCCCGGTGGCCTCCCGCTCGGTGGACGGTGAGGTCTGCGGGACCGTCGGTTGACCGGTCGGTGGAGGCGAGGGGCGTTGTTTCACGTGAAACAGCGCCTCGCTGGCCCCGTAGGACCCCGGCACGTCCCCCCGTGGGGCCGGCGCACCCAAGCCCGCGCGACGCGGCGACGCGGTGGACGCGGTGGACGAGGCGCTCCGCTGGACGCTCGGGACCGAACCGGCCGCCGAAGAAGCCGACTTGGGTGCGGTGGGCGCAGCCGTGGAGGTCTCCCCGGCGTTCACCGATCGCTGCACGGCAGCCGACGCGTCGGACGCATCACCGGTCGGGCCGGGCCGCACAGACGGTGTCCGTTGGATGGCCGCTGCCCCCGTGTCGTACTCCCGGACCGGACCGTCCGACGCGGGCAGGCCACCGGCATCCGGCAGTGGGACGCTGCCCCGAGCGGGCTCCTTGCCGGTGGCCGTCCCGCCGCCACCGGTCTCCCCGCCGCCGCCCGCTTCTGAGCTCCCGCCCGCGGCGGCCCCGGAAGGCGCGGGCGTGCCCGGTATCCGGGCGGGCAGCGTGCGCCGCTGTACCGGAGGCGTGGTCGACCTGGTCAGCGAGGCCGGTGGCGTGGTGGGGCGGGGCGGTGCCGGGGGTGTCGGGAGTACGCGGATACCCCGTCTCTGTACGGGAGGAGCCGGGTCGGCCGGTGGCGGCGGTGCGGTCACCGGCTGGACGGGGACGGGCTGTTCCACCGACCTCGCAGGACTCGAGGGGCCGACCCAACCGGCAGAACCCGCAGCGTCGGCGGTACGGGCAGAGCCCGCAGCGCCCGCGGAACCAGCAGAGCCCGCAGCGCCCGCGGAACCGACAGACCCCACAGCGCCCCAAAAGCCCGCAGGGATCGCAGCACCCGTAAAACCCGCAGAATCCACAGCACTCGTAGAACCGGCAGAGCCCCCGGCCCCCGCAGAGCCAACCGAACCTCTTGCCCCCGTACCCGCGGCCCCCGCCCGTTCCGCGGGGCGCGCCGGTGCGGACAGTCGGTTGACCGTCAGCCCGTCCGGTGCCGTGTTCAGGACGACATGCGGGCGCGGGTCGCCGAAGGAGGGGTTGCGCCAGGTGGCCAGGCGGTTGCCGAAGTCGGTGTCGGCCACCCCCGACGTGCCCCGGGCCGACCGTTGGATGGGCGGCAGGGAGGGCCAGGCGGCCGGGCGCGGTCGCACCGCGTCGGCTGGCGTGGGACCAGTCGGCGCGTAACCGCCCTCGGTCTCGCCCCGCCCAGCGCTCTCCGTGCCGGCGGCCGCCTGCGGGCCGGCGACCGGACTGGCCCCCGGACGGGCGCTCGCCCCCCGGCCCCGGAATCGGTCCAGAAGCCCCATGGCTCAGCCCTCCGCCCCGCCCCGCGTCACCAGGGACGCGATGCGGTCGGCGTAGCGGCGCCGGTCGTGGTGTTCCAGGTCCAGGATCTCGTCCTGGCTCCAGTGGAAGTGGAAGGCGACGTACGCGATCTCCTCGTGCAGCCGGTCGGTCGCGTACGTCACGATTCCCCCAGGCGGCTCCCGCCGAGTTCCACCTCGAAGGGCTCCGCGCAGTGCGGGCACTCCACCGAGGCGCGGGTGTGGCCCTCGGCGTTGATCTGGCGGTAGAAGTCCTGGAGGAACGCCAGGTCGGAGGCGAACATGTTCTCCACGATCCCGTCGTGCACCATCGGCAGCGTGCCCAGGCGGGCGATGACCCGGCCCAGCAGCACCACCGACAGGTACGCGGGGTTCTCCTGGACGCGGATGTCCCGCAACGGCACGAGTTCGTCCCGTGCCGTCGCCAGCCGCATCACACCGTCCCGGTGGACCGTGCCCGCCTCGTCGACGTAGCCGCGGGGCAGCTCGAAGGGGAACTCCGTCTGCAGGCGGTACGCCGGTGCCGTCGGCGCGGGAGCGGAAACGGGCGCCGGGGCGGGCACGGCGGCGGGCGCCGGAGCGACCTGCTCCCCGCCCGCCGCCGCCCGTACAGCGGTACGCCGCATTACTCGATGACCAGTTCTTCGAACGTGATCGTCACGGTCTCGGTCAGCGCCGAGGCCTCACCGGCCTTCACCGTGCTGGTGTCGATCTTGCTGCACCAGGCGTTGCGCATGTTGTACCGCTTGACCGGGTTGTTCTGGTAGTCCATCACCATGATCGTGGCGTTCTTGCGGGCGCTGCCCATCACACCGTTGATCGACTCGGTGATCCAGGTGTTGAACGCCGCGGACTGCGTCATACCGCGTACGACCGTGCAGGTACCGGCCTTCTTCACGCCCGGCAGCTTCTTGGTGACGGGCTTGCCCTGCGCGGAGACCTGCTGGTACTCGATGACGTCCTGTTCCAGGCTGAGGCCGCTGACCTCGGCGAGGTACTCGACCATCACGCCGTCGATCTGCAGCCCGAAATTGTGCGAAGTGAGGGCGTCACCCGGCTGGAGACTCATCTGTTCGTCCTTCTAGGGGAGTTGACTCGATGTGCGGGAGCGGAGGCGCGGCTACTCCTCCAGCTCCCCGTTGCCGCTGGAGAACTGGGCCAGCCGGAAGATCACGAACTCGGCGGGCTTGACCGGCGCGATGCCGATCTCGCACACCACCCGGCCGACGTCGACCGACTCCGGCGGGTTGGACTCCTCGTCGCACTTGACGTAGAAGGCGTCCTCGGGCTTGGCGCCGAACAGGGCGCCCGCACGCCACTCGTTGACCAGGAACGCCGAGACGTTGCGCCGGATCCGGGCCCACAGGGCGTGGTCGTTCGGCTCGAACACCACCCACTGGGTGCCGATCAGGATCGACTCCTCCAGGTAGTTGAAGTACCGGCGGACGTTCAGGTAGCGCCAGGCCGGGTCGGACGACAGGGTGCGGGCACCCCAGATCCGGATGCCGCGGCCGGGGAAGGCGCGGATGCAGTTGACGCCGATCGGGTTGAGCAGGTCCTGCTCGCCCCGGGTGATCTGGATCTCCAGGTCGACGGCGCCGCGGACGACCTCGTTCGCCGGGGCCTTGTGCACGCCGCGCTCGGAGTCGTTGCGGGCCCACACACCGGCCACGTGGCCGCTCGGCGGGACCAGTCGGGCCTGGCCGGTGGCCGGGTCGAAGGACTTGATCCAGGGGTAGTACAGGGCCGCGTACTTGGAGTCGTAGCCGGCCGTCTCCTGGCGCCAGACCCGGATCTGACGGGCGTTCATGCTCGGCGGCGGGTCGATGATGGCGACCCGGTCGCCCATCAGCTCGCAGTGCGCGATCAGGCCGAGCTGCACGGCCTTGACGGCCTCCAGGTCGATCGCGCCGCGCTGGTAGGCGGCCATCAGGTCGGGCACCGCGACCATGGAGATCTCGTCGACCGCCTCCAGGCCGCCGAAGCCGGTGCGGTCGGCGCTGTCGCCGAGGTACTGCGCCGGGCCCACGGACTGCGCGGGCGGCTCCTCGACACCGGCCGGGACGGCGGGCGGCGCGGCCAGCGCGATCGTCTGGTTGTCCGGGCGGGCCAGCTGCGCGGCCGGCGCGGCCTCCGCCACGGTGATGAGCTTGGAGCGCTCCTTGACCTGCGTGACGACGTAGTTGCGGTTGCCCTTCTTGGCCGTCACGTCGAACGTCTCGACCGGCCTGTCGCCGTCCTTGACGATCAGCTTGAACCGCTCGGCGGGACCCTCGCCCTCCGGGTCGGCGACCTCCACGCTCAGCGGGTTGCCGTTCTGGCCCGTCGCGTTGGCGGTCACGGCGAACGTGCCGAGCTGCCTGGGCTCACCGGCGGGCAGCGCGGCCGGGGCGGCCGAACCGGACACCGCGGCCGGCGCGGCCGAGTCGCCGGAGGCGCCCGCCGAGGAACCGCCCACCCGGACGACGTACGCCGCGGAACCGCCGTTGTTGAAGAAGCCGTAGACGGAGTGGGCGAGGTAGTACCCGTCGGTGAAGTCACCGAAGGCCGCCACGTACTGCGTCCAGTTGGTCACCAGGGTCGGCTCGTTCAGAGGGCCGGTCGGGGCGAGCCCGACGAAGGCCGCCACCGAGGTGCCCACCCCCTCGATCGGGCGGGAGCCGCTGGCCACCTCCTCGACGTATACGCCGGGCGACAGGTAGGACGGCATAACTGTGCTCTCCTCGGGGTACGAGTCAGGTCGCCTCTCACCTCACGCGCGAAGCGCGTCGGCCGAAACGGCCTCGGGTGCCGGATCGGGGGCAACCCTCCTGCCCTCAAGGGCACTTCTGCGCGGCCTTCGGTCCGTCGGGGTGGGCCCGCTGCCCGCGATGTTGCCCCGGAGGACGTTTCGACCCTCCGGCCCGGTCCGGTAGAGGTGGACGGCCAGTCGTCCGGTGTCGAAGGGAGCGTCGTGCGCGCACACGGAACACGGGCCCAGCAGACCGGTGGCCAGGACCAGGCCCGCCGGGCGAGCGCGCCGAGCGGGCCCGCGCATCGGTTGCTGGCCCTGCAGCGCCTGGCCGGGAACGCGGCCGTGGCCCGCGCCATCGAACAGGAGCGGCACGAGCACGCCCCCGGATGCGGACACGCGCAGTCGCCCGCCGTCCATCAGTCCACCGCGCCGCAGTCGCCCGCCGTCCAGCAGTCCACCGCCCCGCGGTCGCCCGCCGTCCAGCAGTCCACGGACCCGCAGTCGGCCGCCGAGGAGCCGAGCGTGCAGCGGAGTCCGTCGGTGGAGGACGCCGTCGCGTCCCCCTGGCGGCCGCTGGACGCGCGTATCCGGGCGACGGCGGAGCAGGCCTACGGCATGAACCTGGGCCATGTTCGGGTGCACAGCGGCCCGGTCGCGCAGCGCTCGGCGACGGAGCTCGGCGCTCTCGCCTACACCACCGGCGCGCACATCGTCTCCGCGTCCCCGCAGCTGGACGACGAGACGATCTACCACGAGATCGACCACGTCCGGCAGCAGAGCCTGGGCCCCGTGCCCGGCACCGACAACGGCGCGGGCGCGAAGGTCTCCTCCGCCGACGACCCCTTCGAGGTCCAGTCCGCCGCGAACGGCCGACGGCTGGCCCAGGGGGCGGCGCCCGAACTGGGGATCCCCGGGTCCGGTTGACCGGCGGCCGGGGCGACGGACCGCGACCGTGCGGCGGGTGTCCGGGTGTCCGGGTGTCCGGGTGTCCGTCGCCGCCGGCACGGCGGCCCCGGGAAAGGGACTTCCGGGCAGCGCGTGGGTGACTTTCCGCGCCCACCTCTGCCCCTCGGTCCGCTGCCCCGGGCCGGGGACCGGCCGTAGCGTCCTCGCGTGAGCCTGTGGACCTCTCTCGAACCCGCCTCCGCCACCGTCGACCCCGGCAGCAGCACGCGCGTACGCCTGCGGCTGAGAAACACCGGTGACGTCGTCGACGAGTACCGCTTCGAGCCGGTGGGGGCGGTGGCGCCGTGGACGACGGTGGAGCCGCCCACGCTGCGGCTCTATCCGGGCACGACGGGCACGGTGGAGCTGACGTTCGCGCCGCCCCGCACCCCGGACGCGACGGCGGGACCGAATCCGTTCGCGGTGCGGATCACGCCGACCGAGCATCCGGACGCGGTGACCGTCCCGGAGGGCAACCTCACCATCACGCCGTTCAGCGAGGTGCGGGCCGAGCTGGTGCCGCACACGGTGAAGGGGCGGTTCCGGGGACGGCCGCGGCTCGCCATCGACAACCTGGGCAACACCAAGGTCACCGCCTCGCTCAGCGGCAGCGACACCGGGGACCGGCTGTCGTACGAGATCCAGCCGGCCAATGTGCAGATCGAGCCCGGCCGGGCCGCGTTCGTGAACACCACGCTGCGGCCCCGGCAGATCATCTGGTTCGGATCGAAGGAGGAGCAGCCCTACCGGCTCGCGGTGCGCCGGTCGGGCGTCCAGCCGACGGAGGTGGACGGCACCTTCGTGCAGCGGGGGTTCCTGCCGCGCTGGCTGGCGACCGCGCTGAGCATCACGCTCGCCCTGGCGATCGCGTTCGTGATGATCTGGATCTCGTACAAGCCACGGGTGGTCAGCCTGGCGGAGGCGAAGTCCGAGGAGGTAGGCAGCACCCTCGCGCCGCCGAGCCCCACCGCGACACCGACCCCGCCGCCGCAGCCCACCGTGACGCCCCCCGCCCCGGTGGTGGAGAACACGCAGGGCGCGGCGGCCGGCGCGGAGGGCGGCGGGGGCGGAGGCGGAGGCGGCGGAGGCAAGGCCACCGTGACCGCGCGGCCCCCGCAGGACACCGCCGCCACCGCCGTGAACCGCCTGGCCAAGGACGACCCGACCGGCCGGCACATCTGCTACCGCGCCTTCGTGACCGGCGACGGCTGGCAGAAGCCGGTGTGCGACGGCACGTTCTCCGGCACGACGGGCCAGAACAAGCCGATCAAGGCCCTCAACATCGCGGTGTACGGCGCCGGCGGCTCGGCGGCCAACGCCTTCCTCCACAAGCCCGACTCGACCGACGGCAAGGGGCAGTGGTCGCCGTCCTGGACGGCCATCGTCGCCGACGGCAAGAACAACTACATCGGCAGCAGCAAGAAGGACGCGCCGGCCATGCTGGGCTTCGCCATCAACATCGGCAGCGGCCAGGTCTGCCAGACCGCCCGTGTCCACGGCTTCGACTGGGGCCCGCAGGGGTGCGCGGAACAGCGCCCCAAGTACATCTTCGGTGGGGCCCTGGAGAACGACCGCTGGCTCGAAGCCGTCAAGTTCACGATCTGATCGGTGATCGGTGATCGGTGATCGGTGCGGGGGCGTGCGGAGCACCGATGGGTACCCGGCCGCCCCGCGCCCCCGAGTCGGGTACCGCGGCTACCAGTTGGCCTCTCCGGGCACCAGCCGGCCCGCCTTGCGGTACTCGCGGCGGGCCCCCTCCAGCAGGTCGTCCGCGCCGACCGGTTCGTCCCGGCCGGCGGCGAGATAGGCGGCGGTGACGACCGCGCTGCGGATCGAGCCGCCGGCCAGTTCGAAGTCCTTGGCCAGCGGCGCCGGGTCGATGCCGGCGATGCACGGGACGTGGGAGAGGCCGTGCCGCCACAGGGCCAGGCGCTGCTCGGGGTCCGGGAACGGGAAGTCGACCACCAGGTCCAGACGGCGGGTGAACGCCTCGTCGATGTTGGCGCGCAGGTTGGTGGTGAGCAGCGCGATGCCGTCGAAGGACTCCAGGCGCTGCAGCAGGTAGGCGCTCTCCATGTTGGCGTACTTGTCGTGCGCGTCCTTCACCTCCGACCGCTTGCCGAAGACGGCGTCGGCCTCGTCGAAGAGGAGCACGGCGTCGGTGCGGTCGGCCTCGGTGAAGATGCGCTCCAGGTTCTTCTCGGTCTCGCCGACGTACTTGTCGACGACGGAGGACAGCTGCACCACGTAGAGGTCGAGCCCGAGTTCGGCGGCGACGACCTCGGCGGACAGGGTCTTGCCGGTGCCGGACTCGCCCGCGAACAACCCGAGCACGCCCCGGCCCCGGCCGCCGCCCGCGCTCAGCCGCCAGTCGCCGAGGACACGGTCGCGGTGGCGGGCGCGCAGGGCCAGTTCACGCAGCTGGGTCAGGGGCCGGTCGGGCAGCACCAGGTCCTCCCAGCCGACCTCGGGCCGGATCCGCCGGGCGTGCCGCTCAAGACCGGACGCCGACTGCTGGCGGGCGGCCAGCCGGACGTGGGCCGCGGTGAGCGGGCTGCCCTCGAAGGCGGCGAGGGCGCGGGCGGACCGCGCGGCCCGGGCCACCCGGTCGCCGCCGAGGCGGTACGGGGCGACGGTGGCGGCCAGGTCGAACCCCGGCTCCTCCGGCCCGAGCGCCGCCGACCAGGCTGCCGTACCGCCGGCCCCGCGCCGGGGAGCCTCCAGCACCAGCGGGTCGCGCACGCTCCACTGCGGGTCGTAGGGGTGCGGGTCGGTCAGCAGCACGGTGACGTCGGTCGCCGCCGTCAACGCCCGCAGCAGCGGGCCCGGTTTGTCCGGCAGGCCCGACAGTACGACGGCGCCGCCGCCGAGCCGGGCCTCGCGCAGCAGGTCGGGGACGCGGTCCTCGGGGCCCGAGAAGTGCAGGGCGTCCAGACCGGCGGCACGCAGGGCGCCGCCGATCGCGGCGAGTCCGTCGCCCTCGCGGTGTTCACGGAGGTAGGCGGTGAGCGGACCGGAGCGTAGGCGGGCGGCCAGCCGGTGCACGAGGTCGTCGTCGGCGGGCGGGGGTTCGGCCATCGGGCTCAGATGGGCGTGCAGCGCGGGGTCCGGGGTGTCGTCGCCGAGCAGATGGGCGATCAGCCGGTCGGGGACGCCCAACGACCGGGACAGGAAGGGGCGTTCGGGCTCCTCCACGTCCAGCAGACCGAGCGCCCGCAGGGGCGCCGACGGGTGGAAGCGGGCACGGGCCGACGCCAGGTGCACGGGTGTCGCGCACAGGTCGAGGGCGAGTGCGGTGGTGGCTCGGCGGCGGCTGACGTCGTCGTTGAGGTAGCCGTAGAGCGGTTCGAAGGTGCGGTCCAGGTCCGGGGCCAGGGCGACCAGCAGGATGGCGGTGTCCAGCTCGGTCAGATCCGTCCGGGCGGCCAGCGCGGCCAGACGGTCACCGGGGCCGAGCGCGAACGCCGCGTCCCCGGAGGAGCCGTCGGGGGTGGCCGGGGTGGTGTGCAGCAGATGCCGTACGGCCTCCTCGGAGAGGTACAGGCCGCGCAGCGGATCACCGGCGGTGGGGTCGTCGACGGACCGCCGCTCCACCAGCGCACCGACCCGCTCCCGCAGCCCGGCGAGGCGTACCAGCAGCGGGTGGGCGGGGTCGATGGCACCGTCGGCTCCCCCAGTCCCGCCCGGGATGTCGGCGTACGGAGCGGTCATCGCGGGTCGGTCCGACGCGCGGCGGCCTCGGCGCGGGCGGCTTTGGCCGCGGCCACCTGGTGGGGGCGGTGGGCGCGTTCGGCGGACTCGGGCGGGTCCCCGTCCAGGCCCCGCACCCGTACCGCCGCGCCCTCGGTGACCGGCGGTCCGGCGTCGTACTCGGGGTACGCCGGGAACGGCGCGGTCACCACCAGGTCCAGGGAGGGCTTGAGTTCGCCGCCCAGGGCGGACCAGATCTCGGCGAGCGACCGGGACTCGGTCTGGCTGCCCGCCACCGTCACCGGCACCGCGAGGCCCAACGCGCCCAGGGACCCGGGGAGTTCGTCGGCGGCCAGCAGCTCGCGCGGCAGCATCGTGGCCAGCACCGCCGACAGCAGCCGGTGTTCGTCCTGCGGTGTCTTGGTCCAGGCGGTCACCAGATACGACAGCCGGAACCAGCGCGGCGGTTGGCGTCGCCGTACCACCACGTCCCGTTCGTCGCGCACGGCCATCTGACCGCGCTGGCGCCGGGCCACGTCCTCCCGGATGTCGTACAGGTAGGCGTTGACGACGGGCGCGTTGCGCCGGGCCGCCCAGTCCCGGGTCGGGGCCTCGAAGGACACCTCGATGCCGGAACCCGTGAGCGCACCGCCGCCGAGCAGGCTCTTGAGGACCTCGTCCACCTCGTGGATCACTGTCTCGCTCCTGCCCTGCGGTGCTGTCGGACGCGCTCCGTGCCGTCCGTCACCGATCGTCCCCCGTGCGCTGTGCCGGCCGCAGGCACGCCGGGGTCGGCGGCCGGGCACCCGTACTGCCCGCGGGGGCGACGGAATCTGCCCGTCCGGTCAGAGGTAGCCCTCGCGCAGGGCATAGGCCACGGCGTGCGCCCGGTTACGCAGATGCAGTCGGGTGGTGAGCCCGTGCATGACGTTCTTGACGGTGCGTTCGGAGTAGGACAGCTTGCTGGCGATCTCTCCGGTGTCGAGACCCTCGGCGACCAGTCGCAGGACGTCCACCTCGCGGGACGTGAGGCCCAGGGACGGCGTGCCGGGTCTGCCCGCCGCGCCCCGGTGCAGGGTCCCCACCTGGCTGATCAGCCTGCCGAGCAGGTCGGAGGGCAGGTCGCCGTCCCCGCGGGCGGCGGCGAGGACCGCCTGGACCAGCCGGTACGGGGTGGCCTCGCGGCGCCAGACGATGGCTCCGACGCCGCACTCGATGACGTCCAGCAGTTCGTTCTCGCGGATCGTGCCCACGACGAGCACGGCACGGGCGCCCTCGCTGCGCACGGTCCGGCGCAGCCGGGTGAGCGCCGCCTCGTCGAGGGTGTCCTCGATCAGCAGCGCCACGGTGTCGGGGCCGGTCTCCTCGCGGAGTTCGATCTCCGGGTGCCGGCGCAGCTGACTGACGGCGCCCTCACGGGACAGCGGGTCGGAGGCCGTCACCGCCACGGGTGTGCGGCGCCCGGGTCCGGCGGCGCCGGTGGCCGTGGCGCCGCTGTGTGTGGTCCGGGGTGAGCTGAGCAACCGTTTCCCCCAAGTTCGCGGGCCCGCCGTCCGGTATGGACCGGTGACGGGTGGGTGTGCTCCACACTTCTGGGGCCCCTGTGGCGTGCGCAATCGTGGAGCACCACGAGGCGGACCACGAGACCAGCGGCGCGATCGCCGCCAGGGGCGCTCTGTGCGGGCAACGTTGCAGGTCAGTTGGGGTGAGGGGCGCGATGGTCGGTTCGGAGCGGTCGCTCCGGGCGGCGCCGTGAGCCTCGCCACAGCACGGGGAGGGAACCCGCCCACCGACCCACTGGTACGCCTGCGACGGGCCCCGTCCGTGGCGCAGATCACAGCACCGGGCACGGTGCACCCGCGTCCTGCTCACCGAGGGCGACGCATCCATCAGGGGAGGCCGGGATGACCGGACCGCTGCACGAACGCGAGGCCGCGCAGGCGCTGTTGGCAGCCGAGGCGGAGCGTGCCCGCGCCGGGAACGGCCGCCTCGTCCTGCTGCGCGGTGCCACCGGCACCGGCCGCACGGCCGTCCTGGAGGCCGCCTCGGCGGCCGCTGCCGCACGCGGGATGCGCGTGCTGCGGGGGCGCTGCTCCCCCGAGGACTCCGACGTGCCCTTCGCCGCGGTGCTCCATCTGCTGGGCTCGGTACCGCGGTTCGCGGAGGTGACGGCGGGCGGCGACGAACGCGACAGCGCGGCCCGGCTGTGGCGGCTGCTGCGTTCGTACGCGGACGAGGCCCCGCTGCTGGTCGCCGTCGACGACGTTCATCTCGCCGACGACGCCTCCCGACGCTGGCTCGTCGACGCGGCCCGCCGCGTCGACCGATTACCGGTGCTGCTCGTCGCCACCGAGCGCAGCCAGTACGACGTCGACCCGCCGGCGGCCGGACTCGCCCACGCGCTGTCCCCCTCCCTCGTCCGCTCGCACACCCTCGCCCCGCTCACCCCCACCGCGGTGGCGGAACTCGTCCGCGCCACCTTCCCCTCGGCCTCGGCGCGATGGGCGGCGGACTGCTGGTCCGCGACCGCGGGCAGCCCGCTGCTGCTGCGGGCCCTGCTCGACGACCTGGGCGCCCTGCCGCCCACGGCCCTCCCACCGACCCTGCCGGACACCGGCGCCGCCCTTTACCCGGGCGCGTACCCGGCAGCCGTCCAGTGGTGGCTGGACAGCGCGGGCCCGGCGACATCCGAGGTCGCCCGAGCCCTCGCCGCCCTCGAACCGACGTGGCCTCCGGACGGGGGCGACGAGGCGACGGGCGCTTCGGCGCGCGGGGATGTGGGGTGTCGTCCGGCCTACGCCGCTGACGGGACGGCGAGGGACGTGTCCGGTGTCCCCGCGCGCCCGTTACGTGGAGCGGCGGGCAACGCACCCGGAGCCGAGGCTCCCCCGGTCGGCCCGGCGTCGGGATCGACAGGGACCGCGCCCGAACCGTCGTTACCTGCGCGCGAACCGTCGGCGCCCGCGCCCGACTCCGTGGATCTCCTCGCCGAGGCCGTGGGAGCCGACCCCGTTCGGGTCGCCGGGTGGCTCACCGCGATGCTGCGGTTCGGGGTGCTGCGGGCCGATGCGGGCGGGCGCCCGCGTTACCCGCATCCGTTGCTGCGGGACGCGGTGCTGGCCGGGTGGCCGGTCGGGCGGCGACAGGAGGTGTACCTGGCGGCGGCGGAGGCGATGGTACGGCGCGGTGACCCGGCCGAGGCGGTGGCCAGGCCGTTACTGCGGACCAGAGGGTGTCCGCGAAGCCCGGCCTGCCCCGCAGCGCCCGCCCTCCGTGCGGGCCCGCCGGACGCCGCACGGCCCGCCCTTCACACGGCCCCACCCGACCCCGCACCCCCCGCCCTCCCGGCGCACAACCCGACTCCGCAAACACCCCCCGGGGCCGTCCGCCCCCCATGGGTGTCGCGTGTGCTGCGGGACGCGGCGCGGGCGGCCCTGCTGGAGTCGCGGCCCCGAGACGCCGTCGACTATCTGCGCCGGGCCCTGGAGGAGCCGCTGGACGACGACCTCAGGCAGCGGCTGCTGACCGAGCTGGGGTCCCTGGAGTACGCCGCCACCGACGCCCCCGGCATCCCCCGCCTGGCCGAGGCGCTCCAGTTGCCGGCCCGCCCCGACGACCGGGTGCGCACGGCGATCGCCCTCGGCACCGCGCTGGCCCGCCGGGGCGAGGTGCGGGCGGCCGTGGACGTGCTGCGGACCCTGGAGGACCGGCTGACCGGCCACCCCGACCTGGCGCACACCGTGCGGACGGCGTCCGCGCTGCTGTCCGACCACGACCACACCATCCGTCAGGAGGCCTACCGCTGGCTGGGCGACATCGTCGAACGGTCCCCGGAGGCGGCCGGTCCCGCGGGCCAGGCCCTGCTCGTGCGGTACGCGGCCACCGCCGGTGCCGTGTCGGCCGAGGAGGCGATGGCCCGGCTGGGAACGCTGCTGGCGCAGCCCGCCGAAGCACTGGCCGAGCCCTTCCTGCTGGGCACGGCCGCCGCCGTCGCCCAGTGGGCCGACGAACTCGACCACGCCGAACGCCTGGTGGAGCGCGGCCTGGCGGTGCGGCACACCCCGCTGCTGCACCCGATGGAGCGGGCCCTCCTTGACGTACGCACCGACATCGCAGCCGCCCGCGGGGACTACGGCCGGGTCCTCGCCGAGCACGGCGAGCGGACCGTGCCGAAGCACCGTACGAGCCCGGCCAACGCCGACGCGCACGCCGTCATCGCGCTCGTGGAAACCGGGCGCACCGACGCCGCACGGCGGCTCGCGGACCGCTTCGATCCCGGTCGGGCGCCGGACTCCTGGGAGATGAACCGCTTCCTGTACGCGCGCGGCGTGCTGCGTCTCGCCGAGGGTGACGTCACGGGCGCCCTGCACGACTTCCTGGAGTGCGGTCGGCGCCAGGAGGCCCGGGCCGTGGTCAGTCCCGTGGTCACGCCGTGGCGGACGGCCGCCGCGGAGTGCCGGCTCGCGATGGGCCGGCCCGGGGAGGCGCTGGAGCTCGCCGAGGAGGAACTGCGGCTGGCGAGGGTGTGGGACACCCCGCGCACGCTGGGCCGTGCGCTGCGGGTGCTGGGGCTGGCGACCGGCGGCCGACGCGGCCTGGAGCCGGCCGAGGAGGCCGTCGCCGTGCTGCGCCCCGCACCCGGCGGGCACGAACTGGTCGAGGCGTTGCTCGCGCAGGGACGGTTGTTGACCGCCGTCGGGGATCGGGTGCGGGGCCGGGACTGTCTGCGTGAGGCGGCCGAGCGTGCCGAACGGCTCGGCGCGCCACGGCTGCGGACCCGCGTCGAGGAGGCCCTGCGAGCGGGCGGTGCCCGCCGCTCCGCCGCCGCGTTCACCGGCTCCAGGTCGCTCACCGGCAGCGAGAGCCGTATCGCGGAACTCGCCGCCGACGGCCGTACCAACACCGAGATAGCGGACGTCCTGCACATCGCCCGGCGCACCGTGGAAACCCATCTGACCAGCACGTACCGCAAGCTCGGCATCCGGAGCAGGGCGGAGTTGCGGACCGCGCTGCACGCGGCGCGGGGATAGCGGGGCCAGGACCGCGGACAGCGGCCCGGGGACCGGCCGGCCCGTCAACTCCGGGGCCCCGGCGACGCGGTGGGCGACGCGGACAGGTCTGACGCTTTCCCGGCGACCGGATGATCCACCGCAGTACGCTCACCGGAGTTCGGACACCGGCCCCCCACACGCAGGCCTCGTTGTGCAACTCGTCAGTAGTTGCTGTTGCGATCTCGTTAACCGCAGCCCTTGACGGTGTGCACCGCAACCGCGTTGGCTTTCAGCCACCCTGGTCGACAGGCTGCTCTCTCGCCTCCGGAAGGCACCCGTTGTGAACGCTTCCCCCCCACGTAGTCCCGCGGTCCGTCGGATCGTCACCGCCGTCACCGCCGCCACCTCGGCCTTCGCTCTCGCCTCGTGCGGTGTGGTCGACGGTGTCGGCGGGAGCAGCAGCTCCGCGGTCCCGAAGAAGGGCAACGACATCACGGTGGGGCTCCTCCTGCCCGACAAGGAGACGGCACGCTTCGAGAAGTTCGACTACCCCCTCATCAAGAAGCGGGTCGCCGAGCTGACCAACAACAAGGGCAAGGTTCTCTACGCCAACGCCGAGGCGAGCCAGTCCAAGCAGAGCGGGCAGATGGCCACGATGGTCGCCGACAAGGTGGACGTGATCCTGGTCGACGCCGTGGACGCGAAGGCCATCGCGCCGGCCATCCAGAAGGCCAAGGACGCGCAGATACCGGTCATCGCGTACGACAGGCTCGCGCAGGGCCCGATCGACGCGTACGTCTCGCACGACAACGAGCTCGTCGGTGAGGTGCAGGGCCGCGCGATCGTCGGTGCCCTCGGTGACAAGGCCGCGACCAGCAAGATCGTCATGATGAACGGGTCGGTCGCCGACCCCAACACGGCCCGCTTCAAGAAGGGCGCGCTCAGCGAGCTCGAGGGCCACGTGATCATAGCCAAGCAGTACGACACCAGGGAGTGGCTGCCCGAGGTCGCCAAGGCCAACATGAAGCAGGCCATCCAGTCCATCGGACTCAGCAACATCGCCGCCGTCTACTCGGCCAACGACGGCATGGCGGGCGCCGTCATCGACGCGCTGAAGGAGGCCGGCGCGACCAAGATCCCGCCGGTGACCGGCCAGGACGCGAATCTGGACGCGGTGCAGCGGATCGTGGCCGGCGAGCAGTTCATGACCGTGTACAAGTCGTTCCTGCTGGAGGCGGACAACGCCGCGGAGATGGCGGTGTCCAAGGTCCAGGGCCGTTCCATCGAGTTCGACGCGCTGACCCCCGACTCGGTCGACAGCCCCACCCAGAAGAACATCCCGTCGCAGCTGGTGAAGGTCGTGGCGCTCACCAAGGACAACATCAAGGACACGGTGATCCAGGACGGCGTCTACACCGTCAAGGACATCTGCACCCCGAAGTACGCGTCGGACTGCGCGGCGATCGGCCTCGAGTAGCCCCCGCGAGGGCCGGTCGCCGCCGTCCCGGTGGGCCGGCCGGCCGGTTTGTCGGACGGGCCCCAGTAGCGTTGCCCCGGTCCGACGACGTACGCCGAACGCGATGGAGCAGCACGTGAGCGATTCCCTGTTCGTCAAGATCTGTGGCCTGCGGACCGAGCGGGACGTCGACACGGCGGTGGAGGCGGGCGCCGACGCCATCGGGTTCGTCTTCTCGGACAGCCCGCGCCGCGTCGACGCCGCCACGGCCGCACGGCTGTGCAAGCGGGTACCGGAGCACGTGCTGACGGTCGGTGTCTTCCGCGCCGAGCCCCTGGCCGAGGTGCGGTCGCTGGCCACCGAGGCGGGCATCCGCGCCGTCCAGCTGCACGGACCTGAGGACCGCGGCTACTACGACGACCTCGCGGCGGGCGGCTGGACCCTGATCCGTGCGACCGCGTTCGGCGACCCCGTGCCGCGCTGCGGGGAGATGGGCGAGGACATGCTCCTCCTCGACGCTCCCGTCCCGGGCTCCGGCCTCGCCTGGGACTGGTCCGGCAAGCCGTCGGCCGCCCCCGGGGAGAAGTGGCTGCTGGCCGGCGGCCTCAGCCCGGACAACGTCCGGGACGCCGTCGACACCACACGTCCGTGGGGTGTCGACGTGTCCAGCGGCGTGGAGCAGACCCGCGGGGTGAAGGATCCCGCTCTGATCACGGCGTTCGTGAAGGCGGCCCGGGCGCGGGCCTGAGCGCGATGCGCGCGGGCGTCCGCCGGCCCCGCCGGCCCGTCGGGTCAGCCGGTGCCGGTGCTGGCACCGTCGCGGGCGGCCCGCCGGTACTCGGTGTTGATGCGCTGGGCTTCCTCCAGCTGGTCCTCGAGAATGACGATGCGGCAGGCTGCCTCGATCGGGGTTCCGTTGTCGACCAGTTCACGGGCGCGCGCGGCGATCCGGAGTTGGTAGCGGGAGTAGCGGCGGTGTCCGCCCTCCGAACGAAGCGGAGTGATCAGACGGGCCTCTCCGATGGCCCGGAGGAATCCGGGTGTGGTACCGAGCATCTCGGCGGCCCGGCCCATCGTGTATGCGGGGTAGTCGTCGTCGTCCAGACGATCGCTGAGCGGAGTATCCGCTGGCATGTCACCTCGTTGAGCAACGCGTGGAAGGGGCCCTGACGCCGTACGGCACCAGGGCCCCGAGAAAACTGAACGCAGAAACCATACCCATGCAAATCAGTAATGTCTATGGTGACCAACGTAGATTTCAGCTCACCAGGGCGGAAGGAATCTTCGCCTTCTGATCGAGTACGGGGTCCAAGGGAGCGGTCCGGCATAGAATCGGCTCTCATGTCGAACCCCGACGAACTGCTCGCCGCCCTTGCCGTCATGGTGGAGCGGGAGCAGAGCAACCAGATGTCGCTGACCGTCGTCGTCGCAGGTGCCGTCATCACCGGACGACTGGCTCCCGAATCCTTGTGGAGGGAGCGAGTGTCGGAGGTCCTCAAGGACTCGGACCGTCTTGGTCCGTTCTCCGACGTCTTCACCACCGACCGGACGCAGCCCCGGCCCGACCCCGGCGAAGTGCCCACCCATCTGCACTTCCATCTCGCCCGGATCCTTCAGGGCACCACCGGCATCCCCGAGACGGGCGGCATGTACCGGGTCGCGATCGAGGATGTCAGCGCCTGGACCGTGGGCGACTTCAGCTATTCCGACCAGTGACCTGAGCGGCGGCCGCGCCGGTGACCGGGCTGGCGGGACGTGAACGAGAACGAGGGCCCTGCCGACGCGCGTCGGCAGGGCCCTCGTGGCTGTGGTGCTGTGCGGGTGCTACCCGGCCTGGCCACCGTTCTCGTCGGCGGACGTGCCGCCGAGCATCGCCGACGCCGCCTGGAGGGGGCTGAGCGAGGGCTCGGGGGCCGGCGTGGCCGCGGGCTCCTGGTGGCAGGTGAAGCCGAGCTTGGTCATCGCCCGGACGACCTCGCCGCTGGTGAAGTCGCGGCGGTCCTGCCGGGTGATGATCTGCCCCACCTGCTTGACGGGGTAACGGCGCCGTCCGATGGTCACGGACTCACCGACGACGAGTTCGGGGTCGACACCCTTCATCGATTCCAGAACGCCGTCCTTGGTGAGGTCGAACGGGTACCGGGCGATGACGCAGCGCATGATGCCTCACAGAGGGCGGAAGAGCGGACTGGGGAGGAAGCGGGACCGGTGGGGTACCGGCACTCAGGCGGCCGAGCCGAAGCTGGACCGTGCCCGCGGCGCCGTGCCACGACGAGGGGCGTCGCCGGTCGAACCGCCTCGGCGTCCACCCTCGCCGGTCGAGCCGCCGCGGCGCCCGCTCTCGCCGGTGGCGCCGCCACGACGGCCGCCCTCGCCGGTGGAGCCGTTACGACGGCTGCCCTCGCCCGTGCCCGTGGAGCCGCTGCCCGGAGCGCGTCGGCGGCCCCGGGACGAGGAGCGGTTGCCGCGGCGCGGGCGCTCCGTCGCCTGCGCGGGCACCGAGATCACGACCGGGACGCCGGACGGGGCCTGGGCGCCCGTGATGCGGGTCAGCTCCTCCTCACCCGAACGGACCTGGGTGATCAGCGGGGTGACACCCGCGGACACCATCAGGCGGCTCATGTCGCGGCGCTGCTCCGGGGTCACCAGGGTGACGACGGTGCCGGACTCGCCGGCCCGGGCGGTGCGGCCGCCGCGGTGCAGGTAGTCCTTGGGGTCGGTGGGCGGGTCCACGTTGACGACCAGGTCGAGGTTGTCGACGTGGATGCCGCGGGCCGCGACATTGGTCGCCACCAGCACGCTCACATGCCCGTCCTTGAACTGCGCCAGGGTCCGGGTGCGCTGCGGCTGGGACTTGCCCCCGTGCAGGCCCGCGGCGCGGACACCGTTGTTCAGGAGGTGCTTGGTCAGCTTGTCCACCGCGTGCTTGGTGTCCAGGAACATGATCACCCGGCCGTCGCGCGCGGCGATCTCGGTGGTGGTCCGCTGCTTGTCCGTGCCGTGCACATGGAGCACGTGGTGCTCCATCGTGGTGACCGCGCCCTTGGACGGGTCGACGGAGTGCACCACCGGGTCGGTCAGGTAGCGGCGGACCAGCAGGTCCACGTTCCGGTCGAGGGTGGCCGAGAACAGCATCCGCTGGCCGCCCTCGCGCACCTGGTCGAGCAGCGCGGTGACCTGGGGCATGAAGCCCATGTCGGCCATCTGGTCGGCCTCGTCGAGAACCGTGATGGCGACGTCGTCCAGTCGGCAGTCGCCGCGGTCGATGAGGTCCTTCAGCCGCCCCGGCGTCGCCACGACGACCTCGGCACCGCCCCGCAGCGCCCCGGCCTGCCTGCCGATCGACATCCCGCCGACCACCGTGGCCAGCCGCAGGCTCACGGCGCGGGCGTACGGGGTGAGCGCGTCGGTGAC
Source organism: Streptomyces sp. NPDC005263 (assembly GCF_042872365.1). Classification (NCBI taxonomy): domain Bacteria; kingdom Bacillati; phylum Actinomycetota; class Actinomycetes; order Kitasatosporales; family Streptomycetaceae; genus Streptomyces; species Streptomyces sp. NPDC005263. The sequence continues at coordinate 112,101 of NZ_JBIAKJ010000007.1, forward strand.
CTGCTGGGCCAGCTCGCGGGTGGGGACCAGGACCAGGGCGAGCGGCTGTCGCGGCTCGGCCCGTCGGCCCGCCGTGCGGGCGAGCATCGCGAGGCCGAAGGCGAGGGTCTTGCCCGAACCGGTGCGGCCACGGCCGAGCACGTCACGTCCGGCGAGGGAGTTCGGCAGGGTCGCCGCCTGGATCGGGAACGGCGTGCTCACACCCTCGTGGCCGAGCGCGGTCAACAGCCGGGCCGGCATGTCGAGTTCGGCGAACGACTCGACGGCGGGCAGCGCCGGGGTGATCGTCTTCGGCGGGGCGAACTCGCCCTGGAGGGCGGCCGGCCGGCTTCCCTGGCCCCTGGAGCGGCGGGGGCCGCCGGAGCGGTTGCCGCCGCCGTAGCCGGAGTTCCCGGAGGCCGACGCCGTCCCGGTGCGCTTGCGGGCGTATCGGTCGTTCGTTCGTGCGCGGTTCATGCGGAACCTTCCTTGATATGGCACGTATCAAGGAATTCCCGCGGTGAATGAGCGGCGCAGGGAATCGCAAGAACGAGCCGGGGGCTCTGGTGTTTCACACACCGAGAGCGATGAATACGGGGGGTGCAGAATCCCCGGTATGTGTCTGGGGATTCACGGAGATACGCGGAGCATCTCCGAGGTTCTCTGAAATGCAGCGAGCTGGGGCCCGCACCCCAAGGTGCGGGCCCCAGCTGCGATCAGGCGTCAGTGGCCAAATCAGGCGACGACGATGTTCTCGGCCGTCGGGCCCTTCTGACCCTGGGCGATGTCGAAGCTCACCTTCTGGCCTTCCAGCAGCTCGCGGAAGCCAGAGGCGGAGATGTTCGAGTAGTGGGCGAAGACGTCGGCGCCGCCGCCGTCCTGCTCGATGAAGCCGAAGCCCTTTTCAGCGTTGAACCACTTCACGGTTCCGGTAGCCATGTCAATCTCCTTCGGTACGGTGTTCGGAGTTCGCGGTATGCCCAACTCCGGTCGCCGTGATGATCAGCCCGTCGGAAAAAACCTTCTGGCCACCACAACTGCAACTGGGAACGACAGTAGCATGGCGTGATCGGCTGCGTCGGGCGGGTAATTCGGATCCGGAGAGGATCAGGTCGCCGGTCCGGGAATACTCATCGCGCGTCGCGTCGAATTCTCACTTCATGGCCACAGATATTGCTCCGCCCGGACCGCAACGTCGCAGCCGGGCGCGTTCGGTCGCCGCGCCCGGCCCTGCTCCCACCAGCAAATGTGCGGGTCTGCGGGGGTCGGTGTGCCGCCGACCTCGTCAGCGGACGGGCCGCCGCCGGACCCGCCGTGTCCCTCGTACCGTGATGAAGACCACAGCGGCGATGAACACCACGATGCCGATGGCCAGCAGGTACCCCAGACCGTCCGCCGCCGCGCCGATGATGCCCAGGGCGACGGCCACGAGGACGAGCAGCAGGAAGGCCACCATCATTGCGAACACCTCCCGGGTCAGCGGCGGGCGAGCCGGCGTTCCCCGTTGACGCCCGGCTCATACGCCATTCCGTAGTACTGGAAGATCGATTTCTCCCGTCCGGCGGGCAGTACGTCGTCCGTCCCGATCGAAGGGGCCTTGCGCACCGCCGTCTTGGCGTAGGAGACCCGCACGTAGTCGGGACCGAGGACGGCCTCGTCGAGCGGGACGAAGATCAGTCGCTGGCGGGTGGGAAGCCCGGTGCGGACCGTGGCCACCGCGGGCTGGTCCGTCGCCGTGTCCACATAGACCGCTTCGAGCATGCCGATCTTGCGGCCCCTGGGATCGACCACGTCGTGGTTGCGCCACTCGCGGATGTCGGCTGAACGGATCATGCCTGGCTCCCTGTCTGCCGGCCCACTTGTCATCGTAGAACCGCGCGACCCGTCCGGCATCGGGAATTCCAGGTCAATCGGGGCGAAACGCCGTCGCGGGCGACGCGTGCTCGACATCGCGCCCTCGACACCGTGCCCTCGACCGGCTCGGCCCCGGACAGGGGTGCCTGTCCGGGGCCGAGCGGGGATGCGCCCCGGCGCTCTACGGCTGCGGCGCGGGGGACGGGGACGGGGCCGGAGTCGCTGACGGTGACGCCGTGACGGCGTCCGAGGGCCTGTCGGGCAACGGCTCGAAGGCCAGGGCGTCCCAGGCGATCGAGTCGTCGCCGGTGCCGTCCGCGGTGTCCGAGCTCAGCGAGACGCTCGGAGTGCCGTGGAACTCGTACGACCCCAGGGACACCCAGGTGTTCTCGCCCCCGGTGTCCTGGGAGATCGTCTTCTCCAGGACGGTGCCGTCACCGAGGTCGACCCGGTACGTGGCCTGGTCGGTGTCGGCCTCGTGGTCGGGCAGGTGCACCATGACCCGCGCCCAGCCCTCGACCGACCGGTCCGGCGTCCAGGTCCCGGTGACGACCGAGTCGGTGAGGCTCGGCACCCGGGTGTGGGTGAACCAGAAGTGACCGCCGAAGCCCGAACCGAGCTGATGGAAGTCGATCTTCGAGGGGTAGACGGTCGTACCGTCCCGCACCGCCGAGCCGAAGGTGAACGACAGCGTGCCCCGGCTGGTCCAGTTGTGCTTGCCGGCACAGGGATTGGTGTCGCCCACCCGGAACTTCACCGTGTTCGGCACGTCGTCCACGATCAGCGCGTTCGACGGCAGCGAGGACGAGCAGGACGCCGGGTGCGGCGCGGTGACCTTCGGCTCCGGATCGGTCGCCCGGTACGTCAGCACCTCCGTACCGCAGGTGGTGGCGCAGTCCGTCCAGGTCGACGGCTCGTGCCACCAGCACTTGAAGTCGTCCCGCTGGCACGGCCCCGCGGGCTGGCTCGAACCCTCCACCTGGCGCGGCTTGGAGGTGTCGCACTCGTTGACCTCGGGGGAGCAGAACGCGTCGTGCGGCGGCTGGGCCTCCGGCGCCCCGCCGGCCGGCCAACTGCCGACGGCGAAGGCCGCGGAGGCGGTACCGGTCGCCGGGTCGGTCTTCTGCTGGGAGTACGCCGCCCAGCCGAGGACCCGCTCCGGGTACGTCCACAGGTTGGGGTTGCGGGCGTCGTCGGCGCCGGACGACAGGAACATCGTGCGGTCCGGCGGGTAGAGCCCGTTGGCCGGGTTGTTGAACCAGCCCACGCCCCAGGGGGCGGTGGCGTCCGAAGCGTTCGGCTCGTTGAAGCCGCTGTTGTACGCCCACAGCGCGAACCACCAGTTCTCCAGGTACCGGGGGTCACCGCCGTTGGCGAGGATGCCCCGCTCGTACAGCTGGTTCCACTTGTCCTGGAGGATCCGCACACTCGCCGCGATGTTGGCCGCGTAGTCCACGGTGATCGCCCGCTGCTGCTCGGCGGTGTAGGTGGTGTCGGTGCGGGCCATGCCGCTGGTCACCTGGCCGATGCCGTAACCGCAGTCGGCGGCGGACCAGTCGACGGTGTGGACGCTGCCCGCGTTGCCGTAGTAGCCGCCCTGGATGAAGTTGCCGCTCTCCCCGGCGGACGCCCTGGAGGTGCTTTGCAGCAGGTTGGACTCCTGGCTGAGCACGCCGAGCAGGACCTGCGCGGGCACCCGGCCACCACCCTTGAGCGCGACCGGCGGGAACAGCCCCTGCGGGGTGTACGACGCCAGGTCGGTGCCGTTCCATCCGCTGCGGCGGCGGACGTCGAGGCGTCCCTGTACGGCGAGGTCGGCCGCCCACTCGACCATCGCGGGGGACGGCTGGAGCGACTGGAGCCCGGGGTCGTTGCGGGACACGGCGCAGGCCCGGTCGGGGTCGGTGGTGGTGTGCGCGGGGTCGTCGTCGACGCTGTCCAGCCGCATGCCGGGCGACGGGCTCTCGCCGTCGCCGCCCGGGGTGCCTGCGGACAGCGCCGGGGACTGCTCGGTGCCCTGTTCCCGCTGCGGTGCGGCGGGCTTCACACGGAAGTCGAAGGCCGCGTCGGTGCCCGTCGACAGGGCGTGGATGCCGACCGGCTGTGCGGTGTCGGTGGCGGTGCCGGGGGCGGGGAGGACGTCGACGGTCCTGCGGCCGGCCGCCTCGGTGCCGGTGCCGACGCCGGTCAGGGCGAGGGCGCCGGTGGTGGAGACCTCGGAGGAGGCCGGGACGTCGAGGGCCCGCCAGCTCTTCGGGAGGGCGGAGCCCGGGACGGCCTTGCTCGCGTGCGGCCCGGTGACGAAGACCCGGCCGCCGGTGCCGTGCACCGCCAGGGCGCCCAGCGCGCCGGAGCCGAGCAGCCGGTCGGGGCCGTCCTCGGTGACCCGGCGGACCTGCACCTTCGTACCCTCGTCAGGGACCTGGTAGGCGAGGCCGTCGTGGGCGTCCGGCACCAGCCGGAACGGCGTCCTCGCCGTACGGGCCAGGGTGCGCAGGTGTCCTCGGCCGTCCACCGAGACCACGGAGTTCCCGGTGGCCGCCGCGATGCCGTCGCCGAAGGGCACCGCGGAACTCAGCTGGCCCGGGACGGTCTGGTCACGGGTCAGTTTTCCCTTCTGCGCGTCGACGGTCAGCAGTTCCGTGCGGTCACCCTGCGGCACGGACAGCACGGCCTGTTCGCCGTCGCCGCAGCCGGGGTTGAAGTAGGCGAGGGACACCAGCCGCGGCAGTTTGGTCACCGTGCCGTCCGCGAGGTCGACCACGGCCGCGAAGCCGCCCTGCTGGAAGCCCTGTTGGTCGTTGACCGCCTGCCGGGGCGCGTAGACCACCACGGCACGGTCGCCCGAGGCCGTGACACAGCTCTGGCCGATCCACTGGTCGGTGTCGACGCCCGGTTCGGTGAGGGTGGCCGCGGTGCGCCAGGCGTAGGCCCGCGAGGCGTCGGCGACCAGGACGTGCAGGCCGGTGGCGTCCCCGTCGTAGGTGACGATCCGGTCGTCGGACTGCCGCCAGCCGGACGGCAGTTGAGAGGTGTCGGTGACCCGGTCGGCCGGGGGCGGGGCGGTGGGGGTGGGCGAGTCGGTCAGTGCCGCCGAGGCGAGTGGCGCGACGAGCGCCAGCGCCAGTACGGAGGTCGCGCCGGCCAGGAGTATGCGACCGCGTCGGTTCCTCGGCACCCGCCAACGGTGTCTTCCCTGGGGGTCGTTACGAGAGGTACGCAAGGCGTTCCGTCCAGATTCACTTGTGGGGGTCTGCTACCGGCTTCGATGGTTCCCCCGAGCCGGAGAAGCGGAAGTTATCAGTCCGAATTGGCCGTTGCGGGTACGGCAGGAGCGCTACCGAGAGGTATCCACACAATGTCCACCTGGATGAAAGGGAACTCCTCAGTCAGCCGTTGACCCTCGACCTGGTTGAGGGCGCAGAGTCCTGGGTGTGGAGAGCGAGATGCGCGGTATCGGCGGGATGGCCCGGGACAGTGGACTGAGCGTGAGCGCGCTGCGCTTCTACGACCGTGCCGGTGTGCTGATCCCGGCCTGGGTGGATCCGGTGAGCGGCTACCGCTGGTACGAAGGCGAACAGGTGGACGAGGCACGGTTGCTGGCCCGGCTGCGACGGGCGGGCATGCCGTTGGCGGACATCCGGCTGGTACTGGCCGGCTGGTCGAGCGCGGACACCGACCTGGTCCTGAAGCTGCTCGAGGCACATCTGCGCCGTCTTGAACGGGGGCTGTCCGATGCCCGCGGTGAGTTCTCCACGCTCCGAGCACTACTCGAACGCAGGGAGAGACCCATGACCATGCTCCGCACCGCCGCCGTCCGGCTGGCCGTCTCCGCGCCCGAGCTGGCCGCCGCGTTGGACGCGGTCCGCTTCGCCGCCGGTACCGACCCGGAACTGCCGATGCTCGGCGGTGTCCTGTTCGACATCGAGGGCGAGGCGCTCCAGGTCGTGGCCACCGACCGGTACCGGATGGCTGTCGCACACGTCGGCACCACCGGGCACGGCGGACCCCGGGTACAGGTCATCGTGCCGTCCCCGCTCGCCGACGCGATGCGGGCGCTGTCGAGCGACGACGCGTCCGTCCAGCTCACCGTGGACGGTGACCGCGTGGTCCTGGAGGCGGGGGACCGGCAGGCGGCCGGCCAGTGCCTCGATCACGACTTCCCTGATTACCGTCGCCTGCTTCACCTGCCGGCCGGGCACCGTGCCCTCATCGACGTCAGGGCCCTCCGGGAGGCGGTGGAGAACGGCCCCGTCCGGGCGAGCGAGGCACGGCAGGACGGTGCCTCCGGTGACCTCACCGTGCTCAAGCCGGCCGCCGGCGGCGTCACCGTCTGCGATGAGGGCGACGACGACCCCGGCCAGGTCGCCGTCAACCGTGAGTTCCTTGTGGACGCGCTGGCCGCCGGAGCCCGGGACCAGCTGATCCTGGAGTTCGGCGGCCCCGCGGCGCCCGTGGCGATTCGCCGGACCGACAGTGAGGACACCTTCTCGATCCTGATGCCTGTGCGCCTGGAGCACTGACCACTGGACGGGGGCCGGCCGATCGAGGCCCGCGGCCGTCAGTGCCTCGTGCCCCGCTGACCTGGGACGCCCGCGTGGCAGGTGCAGTCGTCGCGGCCGAGAAGCCCGCCCGGTGCAGGGCTTCACCTGTTTCTTGCGAGGAGGCCCCGGCGTTCACGCCGGGGAGGAATCGCATCCGGTGTCGCGACGCCAGTCGTCGCCGCATCGGGTTCAGGCGCGGAGCGCTGGTACCGCTGTCGTGATGCGAACGCGTGCTCCTGTGGTCGCTGGTCGGGGTGGTGACTGTGGGATTGGGGGATGTGTGTGCGGTGGTCGTACGTATGGTCCTACGCAGGGTTCGGGGCGGCATGTCGTCCTGGCCGGGACATGGTGAGGGGGCGAGATGGCGCAGGCGGGGGTCGTGGCGCAGGATGGGCATGCCCGATACACCTTCCGGCTGCGTGTGTCGTCCACCGCTCGCACCGCTCTGGTGGCGGAGTGGGACCGGTGCCGGTGGGTGTGGAACGAGTGTGTCGCCAAGTCGAGGGCCGTGCATCTGCACAACAAGGCGACCGGCGAGAACCAGACGTGCGGTCCGGCGCAGCTCGACAGGATGCTGACCGAGGCCCGCGCCCGTACGCCGTGGCTGCGTGAGGGCTCGTCGGTTGTCCAGCAGCAGGTCATCCGTGACTTCGGCCGCTCCCGTGGCAAGGCGCACAAGGACATCTGGGACCGCCTGCCCATGGCGCGCCGGGCGGGGATGCCGAAGTGGAAATCCAAGCGCGAGGCGCTGCCGACCCTCAACTACACCCGGCGCGGGTTCCGGTTGAAGGACGGCCGGCTGCACCTGGCCGGGGGCATCATCCTGACTGTGGTGTGGTCGCGTGACCTGGCGGGGGAGCCGTCCTCGGTGCGCGTGTACCAGGACAGCCTCGGGCATTGGTACGCCTCCTTCGTCGTCCCCGCCCAGGTCCAGCCGCTGCCGGAGACCGGTCGGGTCCTGGGCGTCGACTGGGGTGTGAAGGAGACCGCGACCACCACGTCCGACGCGCACGACCTGCCGCACGCCGGACACGGCCAGAAGGCGCAGAAGAAGCTGACCCGGTACGACCGGATGATGGCCCGCCGCAAACCGAAGAAGGGCCAACCCGCATCGAAGGGCTACCGCGAGGCGAAGAAACTACGGGCCAAGGCGCACAAGAAGGTGGCCAGGCAGCGTGCGGACACCGGCCGCAAGTGGGCCAAGAAAGTGGTCCGCGACCACGACGCCATCGCTGTCGAGGACTTCCGCCCGAAGTGCCTCGCCAGGACCACCATGGCCCGCAAGGCTGCTGACGCCGCCATCGGCGCCACCAAGACGGCCCTGACCGAGATGGGCCGCAAACACGGGCGGGACATCCGCCTCGTACACCCCGCGCACACCACGATGGACTGCGGGCACTGCGATGCGAGAGCCAAGCATCGCTCCCCCACTGCCTCAAGGGCGTGGGAGGACCCCCAGCCGCTGGGTGAGCGCACCTACACCTGCACCGCATGTGGAGTCGTGTCCCCACGGGACAAGAACTCCGCACGCGTGATGCTCGTCCGGGCTGGTCTCAACCCGGCTGGTACTGATGGCAGAAGACCTCCTGGAGCGCTGCTCCAGGAGGCAGCCTGAGCCAGGAATCACCTCCCTTCAGGGAAGTGAGGATTCAAGCGGTCCAGCTGTGGGCCACGTCGACCACCAGCTGGTCGGGCAGCTGGATCACCCGGAACGGCAGCCGGGCGCGGACGCCGAGGCCGATCTGGGTGTCGCCCTCGAAGCTGCCGGCGAACCGGGTGTCCCTGAAGGTGCGGTATCCGCTGATGTTCACACCGGGCAGCGGCTGAGCCACCCGGCCCGGGTAGGCGACCTGGCCGCTCTCCGGGTCGTAGCTGGGCGCGGCGACCCGGATTTCGAGGATGGCCCCGCCGCTCACCGGGATGTAGGCCCCGGACGGGTCCTGGTAGAGCTTGTCGACGTAGTGCACGGAGTAGCCGACGGTGCCGCCGCCGGGGACGTCGAAGACCATGCGGTCGTAGCAGTCGTGCTGTCCGGTCCTGATGTTCTTCAGCGGTACGGCGCCGGCGGTGAATCCGCCCTTGGCGCCGCTGCCCCAGCCCGTCGGGCAGGCGGAGGCGGATGTGGTGGCCGACGGTGAGGCGCCCGCGGTGGCGGCTCCGGCCGCCAGCAGGCCGCCCGCGAGGGCGAGCGCCGCGACTGCGGCTCCTATTCGTCGCATTTTGTCCCCCTTGGTGATACTGGGCCAGGTAAAGCTGCTATGGGGTGAGACGACCGGGTATCCCGGAAGGTTGCACGCCGTGGAGAAAGGGTTTTTCACGCGTGAGGCGCCGGGCCCGGGGAGGGCCCGGCGCCTCGGGTGCCGGGGTGGAGCGGCCGGTCGATGCCGGGTGTTACGGGTCAGCGGCGCGCGACGCCGATGCGGTCGAGGCGGTCGTCGACGCCGTGGCGGAGTTCGCCGAGCGTGGTGCCGGACGGGGCCACCGTGGGCGTGGAGGACGGCGGTTGGGCCTCGTCCGCGCAGGTCGTGCCGCGGGCCGGGACCTTCAGGTCCACCAGGTAGCTCGTGACCGCGTCCGAAGCGCAGACGCTGCGGCCGAACGCGGTGTGCCCCTCGGCCTTGAACGTGAGCAGACGGCCGTTGTCGAGCTCCCGGGACAGCGCCACCGCGTCCTGGTACGGGGTGTCCGGGTCACCGGTGTTGCCGACGACGAGGATCGGTGCCGAGCCCTTCGCGCGGTAGGAGCCGTCGTAGCGGCTGGGGTGCTCGCCCTTCCACTGGGCGCAGGCGGTGGCGTGCTGGTGGTCGTAGGTCGGCGGGCCGTACGCCATGGCCGGACCGAGCAGCGGCGCCAGCCTGGCGTTGGTGGTGACCTGTCGCTTCAGCAGGGCCGGGTCACTCGGGTAGTCCTTGTCGACGCACTCCACGACCACGTTCGGGTTCAGGAAGTCGAAGCTGGCCGGGGACGGCGGCCGCAGCAGGAAGGACGTGTTGTCGCGCTGCTGGGCCTTGCGCAGGGCCTCGCCGAACGAGGGCCAGATGACCTTGCCCTCGTTGATGTTGAACATCAGGCGGTAGACGAGGGTGTAGCCGTTGGCCTGTCCGCCGTTCGCGGTCGGCACCGGGTTGGCGTCCAGGTCGGCCTTGAGCTTCTCGAACGCCGCCCGGGGGTCGCCGTCGCCGAACCCGCAGGTGGCCTGGTCGGCCTTGCACCAGTCGAGGAAGCGGCTCATCGCGCCGTCCAGGGCGAGGTACTGGGGCCGGTCGTACTTGTACGGCTGGTAGGAGTAGTGCTCCGGGTCGTACGCGCCGTCGAGTGCCAGGGCACGCACCCGCTTCGGGAACAGGGCCGCGTACACGGTGCCGATGTAACTGCCGAACGACCGCCCGTAGTACGTCAGTTGGTCCTCACCGAGGGCCTGGCGCAGCAGGTCGATGTCGCGGGCGACGTACTCGGTGCCCACGTACGGCAGCAGGTCGCCCGCGTTGTCCTGGCAGGCCTGGTCGAACTCGGCGGCCTGCCGCACGGCCGGTTCGTAGGCGTCCGGGCCGGGCACGCCCTTGGCCGCGGTGACGGCCTGGGTGTACGTCGGGTCGTCCCAGCACTGGATCTGTGAGCTGCGGCCGACACCGCGTACGTCGTAACCGAAGACGTCGAAGGAGTCGCGCAGGGCGGCCGGCAGGCTGGCGTAGTTGCCGCGGACGAAGTCCACGCCGGAGTTGCCCGGCCCGCCGGGTTGCAGGAAGAGGGTCCCCTTGCGCTTCGACGGGTCCGTGGCCTTCCTGCGTATCACCGCCAGGGTGAGGGTGCGGCCCTTCGGGTCGCGGTAGTCGAGCGGCACCTGGGCGTTCGCGCACTCGAAGCCGCCCTGGCAGTCCGACCAGGTCAGGGTCGGCACGGGCGGTTCGGGGGACGAGGACACCGGGGATGCCTGGGCGGCCATCACCTGCACCCCCGTCCCGGCGGCGACGATCAGCGCGCTCGCCGCGGCCAGGGCGATCCGCAGGCGGGTGAACCCCTTCCGCGCCCGCGAACCGGACCCGCGCCCGAACCGGCGCGCCGGGCGTCTGCCGCCCTCGGCGGGGACATGATCTGGCGTAGTCACTGCGTGTTTCTCCTCGGGCCGGTGTGCCGCCAAGAACCCACCGGTGACGGTGCGTTCGGGGAATGTCTAGCCCAACCCGAGCGTGATCGGAGGGGAAACGGCCCCCGGTGAACATTCACGCCCAGGTTTCTACCGGATCTCTGCACTACCCGGCGGTAGTTACCGCGCTCGTCATGTCACCGGTCCGAGGAGACCTCGTTCCGACACCGGAGCCCGCCCCCTAGTACCAGCGGTTGACCCGGCGGCCGGTCCCTACTGCGTTCTGAGTAGCGCGGAGTGTCGGCAGCCGCACGACGACAGGACGGCCCCGCACCGGACAGCCTGGGGGCACCTTCGGCACCAGATGTGGAGACCCCCTGACGTGGCTACTTTCCTGTATCGAGTGGGCCGCCTGGCCTTCCGGCGGCGCTGGTACGTCGCCCTGGTCTGGGCGGCCGTCCTGGCCGCCGTCGGCCTGGGCGCCGTCAAGGCCCCGGCAGGCGCCGACGAGGGGTTCTCCATGCCGGGCATCGAGTCCCAGAGGGCGTTCGACCTGATGGAACAGCGCTTCCCCGGCGCCACCGCCGACGGCGCGACCGCCAGGGTCGTGTTCGTCGCGCCGAGCGGCGAGAAGGTCACCGCCGCCGAGAACAAGCGGATCGTCGAGCGGACCGTGACCGAGCTGGGCGACGGTTCGCAGGTCGCGGGCGCCGTCAACCCCTTCCAGGCGAAGTCGGTCAGCAAGGACGGCACGACGGCGTACGCGACCGTTACCTACAAGGTCGCCGCCGACGACCTCACCGACGCCAGCAAGAGCGCGCTGACCAAGGCCCTGGACGAGGCGCGGGACTCCGGACTGACCGTCGACGCCGGCGGGAGCGCGATGTCCGACGGCGGCGGGGCGGGCGGCACCGCCGAGATCATCGGTATCTCGGTGGCCGCCGTGGTCCTGCTGATCACCTTCGGTTCCCTCGCCGCGGCCGGGCTGCCGCTGCTGACCGCCGTCATCGGTGTCGGCGTGAGCATGGCCACGATCCTGACCTTGGCCAGCACGCTCGGCCTGTCCACCACGACCGGCACCCTGGCGATGATGCTGGGCCTCGCGGTCGGCATCGACTACGCCCTGTTCGTGGTCTCCCGCTACCGCGAGGAGCGCGCCAAGGGCCGTACCCCGCAGGAGGCGACCGGCCTGGCGGTCGGCACGGCCGGATCCGCGGTCGTCTTCGCCGGGCTCACCGTCGTCATCGCGCTCGCCGGGCTCTCGGTGGTCGGCATCCCGATGCTCACCAAGATGGGCCTGGCCGCGGCCGGCGCGGTCGTCGTCGCCGTACTGATCGCGCTGACGCTGGTCCCGGCGTTGCTTGGTTTCTGGCCGAACGCCGTGCTCACCCGCCGGGCCCGCCGGAGCGGCCAGATCGAGCAGGCCTCTCAGGACAACGGGGGCACCCGCTGGGCGCGGTTCGTGCTGCGCCGGCCGCTGCCGATCCTGCTGCTCGGCGTGGTCGGCCTCGGGGCCCTCGCGATACCGGTGACCGGCCTGCAGCTGGGCATGCCCGGCGACGAGGCGAAGTCGACCTCCACCACCGAACGCCGCGCCTACGACGCGCTCGCCGAGGGCTTCGGGCCGGGCTTCAACGGTCCGCTGACCGTCGTCGTGGACGCCAAGGGCGACTCCGACCCGAAGGGCGCCGCGGACACGGTCGCCAAGGAGATCGGCGCCACCGAGGGTGTCGTGTCCGTCTCCCCGGCGCGGTTCAACAAGGCCGGTGACACGGCGGTCTTCTCGGTGGTGCCCACCACCGCGCCGACCGACGAGAAGACCAAGAACCTGGTGACGACGATCCGCGGCGAGCGTCCCGCGGTCGAGTCGAAGACCGGGGCGACCTTCGAGGTCACCGGCACCACCGCGCTGAACATCGACATCGCCGAGAAGGTCCAGTCGGCGCTGGTCCCGTACCTGATCGTGGTGGTCGGCCTGGCGATCGTGCTCCTGCTGGTGGTCTTCCGGTCGCTGCTCGTCCCGCTGAAGGCCGCCCTCGGCTTCCTGCTGTCGGTGCTGGCCTCCCTCGGCGTGGTCGTGCTGGTCTTCCAGCAGGGCCACGGCGCCGAACTCCTCGGCGTGGAGCAGACCGGGCCGATCATGAGCCTGATGCCGATCTTCCTGGTGGGTATCGTCTTCGGCCTGGCCATGGACTACGAGGTGTTCCTGGTCTCCCGGATGCGGGAGGCGTACGTCCACGGCGACTCGCCCGCCGAGGCGGTCACCAGCGGTTTCCGGCACAGCGCCCGGGTCGTCGTGGCCGCCGCGATGATCATGATCGCGGTGTTCGCCGGATTCATCGGCGAGAGCGACTCCATGATCAAGATGATCGGGTTCGGGCTGGCCGGCGCCGTCCTCTTCGACGCCTTCGTGGTCCGGATGGCGATCGTGCCCGCCGTGCTCGCCCTGCTCGGAGACAAGGCCTGGTGGCTGCCCGGCTGGCTGGACCGGCTGCTGCCCCGCGTCGACGTCGAGGGCGAGGCGCTGAGCCGCCGCCCCGAGACGGACCCGCACCCCACGCCGTCCGAAACCGCCGAGCCGGCCCCGGCCCGCGCCTGACACCACCGCCCCACCCCCCACCAGGGGCCGCCCGTGACGAAGGACACGGGCGGCCCCGTCGGCGGTTCCCGCCCGGAAGCGTCCACGATGGAACCAGTCCACCCCACCGGAGAGCACGATGAGCACCAGCCTGGAGCGCTACACCGACCGCTTCGAGCGGTACGCGGAGCGCCACACCCTCGTCATCGACGTCGCGGTGGTCTTGGCGTTGATGGGCTGCGCGACCCTCGGCAGCTCGCTCACCATGCCCGGTGCCGACCCGCCCGACCAGGACGGGGCCGCCACCATCCTCATGGCGGTGTCCTGTCTCGCCCTCCTGAGGTACCGCACCCATCCGCGCGTCGCCGTCGTCGTGACCGCCGTCTGCACGGTGATCGCGATCTCGCTGGGGTACCTGCTCACCCCCCTGCTGCTGGGCCCCGTCATGGCGGCCCTCTACTGGATGGCCACCCTCACCGACCGCAAGACCATCCGCGTCTACGGCATCGTCACCACGTTGTCCCTGACGCTGGCGGCCGTGTTCGCCGACTCGATGGATCACCTGTCCCTGGTGCTCCGGGCGATCGGCCCCTTCTTCTGGCTGATGCTGCCCCTGGCCGCCGGCACCATGACGCAACTGCGGCGCGCCTATCTGCGGTCCGTGCAGGCCCGTGCCGAGCACGCCGAACGCACCCGCGAGGAGGAGGCCCGGCTGCGCGTCACCGAGGAACGCATGCGCATCGCCCGCGAGCTGCACGACGTCGTCGCCCACCACATGGCCCTCGCCAACGCCCAGGCGGGCACCGCCGCCCACCTGGCGCTCGCCGATCCGGGGCAGACCAAGAAGATCCTCACCGACCTGACCGGCACCACGTCCGCCGCGCTGCGCGAGCTGAAGGCCACCCTCGGGCTGCTGCGGCAGAGCGACGACCCGGAGTCCGTGTCGCTGGAGCCGTCCCCCGGCCTCGCCCGTCTGCCGGAGCTGGTCTCGGCGTGTGCGTCCGCGGGGCTCACCGTCGCGGTCACCACGGACGGGGAGCCGCAGCCGCTGTCCCCCGGCGTGGATCTGACGGCCTTCCGGATCGTGCAGGAGGCGCTGACCAACGTCTCCAAGCACGCCGCGACGGAGACCGCACACGTGCGGCTGGCCTACGCGGACTCCCGGCTGCAGATCACCGTCAGCAACGACGGCCCCGCCGTCACCCCCGCCCCCGCCCTCCGGAAGGGCTCCGGCTTCGGCGTCATCGGCATGCGCGAACGCGCCCACTCCATCGGCGGTGAGCTGTGCGCGGGCCCCCGCCCCGAGGGCGGCTTCGAGGTCACCACCGCGCTGCCGCTCCAGCCCTCCGCCGTCCGAGAAAGCGACACACCATGACCGTCCGGGTACTGCTCGCCGACGACCAGGCCCTGCTGCGGGCCACCTTCCGGATCCTGATCGACTCCTGCGACGACATGGAGGTGGTCGGGGAGGCGTCCGACGGCAAGGAGGCCGTCGAGCTCGCCCACGCCCACCACCCCGACATCGTCCTCATGGACATCCGCATGCCGGGCACGGACGGTCTCGCCGCGACCTCCGCGATCTGCGCCGACCCGGAACTGGCCGACACCCGCGTCCTCATCCTGACCACCTTCGAGACCGAGGACTACGTCGCCCAGGCGCTGCGCGCCGGTGCCAGCGGCTTCCTCGGCAAGGACGTCACCGCCGACACCCTGCTCGCCGGTCTGCGCACCGTCGCCTCCGGCGAGGCGCTCCTGTCACCCGGCGCCACCCGCACCCTGATCACCCGCTTCCTCACCTCCCCCGCCCCCGGCACCCAGCTGGCGCCCCCGGAGCGCCTGGCCGACCTCACGGTCCGCGAACGCGAGGTGATGGCCCTGGCCGCGGAGGGCCTCTCCAACACCGAGATCGCCGAGGACCTCACGCTCAGCCCGCTGACGGTACGCACCCACATCCACCGGGCCATGACGAAACTGGCCGCCCGCGACCGGGCGCAACTGGTCGTCATCGCCTACCAGACCGGCCTGGTACGGGCGGCCCCGCCCGGCTCCTGACCGGGACCCGCTAGGGGGTCTCGGCGGCTTCGGCGGTCCAGGTGATCCGCGGGGGTTCCACCCGTGCGCACACGGGGTTGCCAAAGGAGTCGGTCAGGCCGAGGCGTCCGACCAGCAGACCGTGGCGGGCGGCGGCGGCGAGCACCTCGGCGGGGATGACGTCGAGCATGAGCTTGGCGCGGCGGAACATGGTGAAGACGCCCGCGTCGTCGACCGTGCCCCACGAGAGGTAGATGAACCTGCGGCCCAGCCGGTCCTGCACGTAGGGGCCGCGGACGTCCGTGCCCGTCGGCGAGGAGTCCGCGGTGCATTCCAGCGTCCAGGTCGCGGACGCCGCGTCGCCGGGCTGCGGTGCGAGCAACTCGGCCGGACGGTCCCGGCGTTGTACGGCGACGTGGACGTTGCCGTACGCCGGGGCGTCGGCGTCGGGGTCGGCGGACGGGGCGGGGGCCCGGCAGGTGCGGCCGGGCAGGTCGGTCGCGTCGATACGGATGCGCATGGCCTCATCATCCGCCGGTCTTCGGTCTTCGGTCTCGTCGCCCTCGCCCGCCGTCCGGCCCCCGACTCCGCTTCACTCGGGAACGTCGGGCTCGTACTCGTTCCGCCCCCACTCGGTGTCACCGAGCGGGTAGTCGTACGCGGGGCGTCCCACGTTCCCGCTGGTCCGGAAGGGCTTGCCGTTGTCGTCGACGCGTATGGTGCCCTGCTTGTCGCCGCTGGACCAGTCGAGTTCCAGGTACCAGCTCACGTTGTGCGCGCGTGCGTCCGCGAAGACGTAGAAGACCTCGGGGTCGGACTCGCTCACCTTGTACGGGAAGTCGCGCTGCCCGGCCTTGGGGGAGGTGGCGGGCCGCCCGGCGTCGAGGTTGACGCCGAAGGACGTGGTCTCCACGCCGCCGCCGCACCCGACGCCCATCGAGAAGTCGTTCCAGGCCAGGGGAGCGCTCTTCTCCACCACCCGCACGTGCAGTGCCTCCAGGACGACGGTCGCCTTCCCCTTGCCCTGCACGGTCAGCGCGAGCATCTGCTGCCCGCCGGCGACCCCGCCGAGCGCGGTGACCCACCCGCGTGCGTCCGGCTCGGTCGGCGGCGGCGGCACCTGCTCGGGCTTCTGGTTGATCAGGTAGTGCTGGCTGCACGGGCTGTCCCACTTGTACGGATTGACGGCGACCGCGGGCGCCGTGGCCCCGTCCGTGAAACCGCCGTCCCGCGCCGTCTGGGCCCCGCCGCTCCGGGAGGCGGAGACGGAGGGGGAGGACGAGGCGGACGCGGCGGTGGAGGCGGATGCGGAGGCGGAGGCCTTCGGGCGGGCGCTGCGTGAGGCGGACGGTGAGACCGAGTGGCCCTTCGCGGCGGTCGGTAAGGCGGCGGCCCCCACGGACTGTTTCCCGCTCCGGTCGTCCTCGCCCTTGCCGGGCACGAGGTTCACCACGAGCGCGACCGAGACGCCGACGGCGACCACGGCGGCGGTGGCCAGGATGACGGCACGTCGGCGCCGGGGCACGGGAGCGGTGGCCGGGAGGGCTAGCTCCTCGTCACGAGGCTCGTCGCCACCGGGCTCGTCAGCCCCGCGTTGGTCGGGTACGTCCACCTCGCGTTCGCCGGCCCCGCGCTCGCCCTCGGGAACCCCCTCAGCCGCTGCTTCCGCGGGAGCCCCGGCCGCCTTCTGCCCCCGCAGGGCGTCCGCGAGGATCCACCGCCGATGCAGCTCCACCAGTTCCTCGGGCGTCGCCTTGCACACGCGCGCGAACCGCTCCACGGGCGCGTAGTCCGTCGGTACGGCGTCCCCGTTGACGTACCGGTGAAGCGTGGACGCACTCGTGTGCAGCCGCTTCCCGAGTACCCCGTAACTGAGCCCGGACCGTTCCTTCAACTGGCCCAACAGCTCCGAGAACTCACCCCCGGCCATCGTTCCTCCCTCTCCCCGCGTCCCGGACCTTCGTTCCAGGAGATGGTCATTCCCCCAGGTCAGCGCTATCGCAGGTGTTCCAGCGTTCCGGATGTCCCGCCAGTTGTGGCGGCCGGGACGGATCACCGCTCAAGCTCTGGTCATCCAAGCACGCCGCTCCCGGCACCCGGCCGGGCGGCCCACGCCAACACCCGTACCGCATCAGGGGGATCACATGTCCGCACGTACCCGTCGCAACCGCACGCTCGCCGCCGTCGCACTCACGGCCTTCACTCTGACTCTGACGGCGTGCAGCGACGGACAGGGCACCCGCGACGAGGGCGCTTCGACGTCCACATCCATCTCGTCGTCCACGGCATCCGCCTCGGGCTCGTCCCAGAGCAGGGGGACGTCCACGGGGGCGGAGCAGGTCGCCGCCGCCGGCTCGAAGGGGACCACCGGTTCCACCGGCACCTCCGGCTCCACCAAGGCCTCCGGCTCCTCCGGTTCCACCGGCGCCTCGGGCTCCAAGGGCACCTCGGCCGCGAAGGGCTCCTCCGGCTCGGGCAGCTCGAAGTCCCTCTCCGCCCCCTGCACCAGCGCCTCCGTCAGGATGACCGCCACGCCGGTCTCCCGCCCGCTGAACCACCTGCTTCTCACCGTCACCAACACCGGCTCGAAGAACTGTGACCTCCGCGGCTTCCCGGCCGTCCAGTTCGGCCCGGCGCAGTCCGTCCCGCCGGTGTTCGAGGACTCCAAGCCGCAGGCCGTGGTCACGCTGGCGCCCGGTGAGTCGGGGTACGCGGGCGTCCGTCTCGCGGCAGCGGACGGCAGCGGCTCCAACGGCTACACGGCGAAGACCCTCGCGGTCTACTTCAACGGCGACGCGGGGACCGCCAAGCCGTCGCTTCCGGCGAAGGGCGTGTACGTCGACGACTCGATCAGCGTCACGTACTGGCAGTACACCATGGACGACGCCCTGGCCTGGTGACGCACGGTCAGATCGGTCGGGCCTGGCGCTCGTAGTCCGGGATCGGCGGGGTACCCGCGCAGTAACCGCGGGTGATCCGCCGATTCCGAGGAGGTACGTGCCGTGCGCGCCTTCAAGCGCTGGCTCGACCGAAGTCTGACCGCGCAAGCCGTCCTGCTCTTCCTGCTGTGCCTGGGGCTCAGCGCCCTGCTCCGCCGGGACGACCATCCCGTCCTGTGGGTGATCCAGGCAGTGATCTACGCCGGCATCGCCATCGCGTTCGTGGCCGCACGGCGCCGCAGGACCAGCCGTGCGGCCGGCACCGACGCGGACGGTGTCGCCGAACTCAACCGCAAGATCCGGCACCGCGAGGTACCCAGGGATCCCGAGGAGCGGGCGACCATGCGACGGCTGGTCGCCGAGCAACTGGGGCAGATTGAGCGGGGCCGCCGCTGGCTGCCGTACTGGCTGGGATTCATGGGCCTGGTGGCGCTCGGCCTGGTCGTCCTCGGGGCCTTCACCGATTCGCTGACCTTCCCGATCGTCTTCGCGGTCGCCACGGCCGGGTTCTGCTACGGGGTCCTCTGGACCCACCGCCGCGCCCTGAGGCTCCTCTGCGACATGCGCTCAGCCCTGCAGAACCAGAACGAACGGGTGGCGTGAGTTCCGCACCGGGTCGGGCCGCTCAGTCGACGACGCCGGCGAGAGGGGCTGTTTCACGTGAAACAGCCCCTAATCCGCCATAAGGGCCCAGCCGCCGCTCACCCCAGGCGACGGACGTCCTCCAGATACCGAAGCACCGCGGCGACCCGGCGGTCCATCTGGTCGGTGGGGGACAGGTCGAGCTTGGCGAAGATGCTGCGGATGTGTTTGTGGACGGCTCCGTCGGTGACGACGAGGCGTTCGGCGATGGCCGTGTTGCCCAACCCCTCGGCCATCAGGGCCAGTACGTCCCGCTCGCGCGGGCTGAGCCGTTCCAGCCGGGGGTCCTGGCGGGAGCGGGTGAACAGCTGCGCGACGACCTCGGGGTCGATGGCGGTGCCGCCGTCCGCCACCCGGTGCAGGGCGTCCAGGAATTCCTCCACCCGCCCGACGCGCTCCTTGAGCAGATAGCCGAGGCCGGTGACACCGCCGCCGAGCAACTCGGTGGCGAAGCTCTGCTCGACGTACGCGGACAGCACCAGGACGGCCAGGTCGGGCCGTCGGCGCCGGGCCTCGACCGCCGCGACGATCCCCTCGTCGGTGTGCGTCGGCGGCATCCGTACGTCGAGGATGGCGACGTCCGGCTTGTGTACGTCGATGGCGTCCAGCACCCCGTCCGGGGTACCGGCGGTGGCCACCACGTCGAGGCCCTCGGCCCGCAGCAGCAGGGCGAGCCCCTCACGCAGCAACGGGTCGTCCTCGGCTATCACGATCCGCAGGACACGAGCGTCACGATCCACAGGGAAGGTCCACTTCAAGGGTTGTCGGGCCGCCCGGCGGGCTGGCCAGGGTGAGGCTACCGTCGAGCGCCGCGACCCGGCGGCGGATTCCGGTGAGCCCGGAACCGCCGTCCTCTCCCCCAGTGCCCATGGCCTGGGAGGTGCCCCCAGCGCCGCCCCGGCCGTCGTCCTGTACGCGCAGGCGCAGTCGGCCTCCGCTGCTGCGGGCGGTGACGGTGGCGTGGGCGGCGCCGCTGTGCTTGGCGATGTTGGTGAGGGCCTCGGCCACCACGAAGTAGGCGGTCGCCTCGACGGAGGCGGCACACCGCGTGGGTACGTCCACGTCGACCTGGCAGGGCACCGCGCAGTTCACGGCCAGGCCGGACAGCGCGCCGGCCAGTCCGCGATCGGCCAGCACCGGGGGCAGGATGCTCCGGGAGACGGTACGCAGCTCCGCGAGGGCCTGTTCGGCGGCGGACTGGGCGCGTTCGAGGAGTTCGTCGGCACCGGCGGGGTCACGGGCCACCATGCGTCGGGCCGCGCCCAGCAGAACGGTGACGCTGACGATGCGGTTCTGGGTGCCGTCGTGCAACGAGCGCTCGATACGGCGCAGTTCGGTGGCGTGGGCGTCGAGCGCGGCGGCCCTGGTCGCCGTCAACTCCGCGACCCGCAGGGAGAGATCGACGTCGGGACCGGCGGCGAGGAGCTGCCTGCCGGGCCGGGCCTGCAGCCGGGCCATGCCGGGCGCCAGCCCGAGGATGATGATGACCCAGCTCAGGCCCAGCAGCGCCACCGCGAGGGCGTCCGGCCAGGAGTGCGCGGAGCCCATCCCCAGGGAGGTGGCGGTCGTGTCCCCGGGCAGGAGCTTCCAGTACAGCGGAAAGGCGCTGTCCCGCACCGCCAGGATCGGCAGCAGGACACCGAGCAGCCCCAGCGGGAACCCCAGGGTCGCGTGCCGCGCCAGCCAGCGCAGTTCCCGTCGAGTGGTCGGGTCGACCAGGGCGGGACGCAGCCGGGTCGGCGGGGGCTGCGGGGCGACGACCTCCGGGCCCCAGCGGGCCAGCCGTACGCGTTCCCGTCCGGCGAGGGCGTGCAGCGCGCGCAGCACGGCGGGCGCCAGGAGCAGCCCCACCCCGGCCAGGCTCGTCACGGCGGCGACGGCCGTGCAGAGCAGCACCAGCAGGGCGAGCAGCGCCGTGTTGAGTCCGGACGCGAGCTGTCCGATCGCGGTGCCGGCGGCGCTCAGGGTGCGTACGGCGATGTCCTTGACGTCCGCGCCCCGGTCGGTGGCGGCGGTGACAGTGGTGTCCTCGTGAGATGCCATCCACTCCCCCTCGGTTCTCCCTCGGTCGCGAACGACCCTACGTCGGCGCCCGGTTGGCGGGTGGCTGAGCGGCCGGGAAGTACAGCCTGCTGTACCTGAACCGGGTCGGCTGCGGGATCGGCCGCGAGGGGTGCTGATCCATAGCGTCGGTGACGACAGCGAGGACCGCACACGCACCGAACGCGGACCGGACCAGGACCGCCCAGAGCACGGGAGACCCCATGACGAACACATCCGCCGAGTCCGACCGCCTCACCCGGGGGGACGTCGCCCGCACGCTCCTGT
This sequence comes from Streptomyces sp. NPDC005263, assembly GCF_042872365.1. Lineage (NCBI taxonomy): Bacteria > Bacillati > Actinomycetota > Actinomycetes > Kitasatosporales > Streptomycetaceae > Streptomyces > Streptomyces sp. NPDC005263. The sequence goes on from NZ_JBIAKJ010000007.1 coordinate 133,080, forward strand.
GGATCGTGGTCGTGGTCAGCGCCGTCACCAACATGGCCGCGTCGTTCGGCGGCGCGAACACCTGGGTGCACCTGGCCTTCGGTGCCCTCACCGTGCTCTGCGGCGGGGCCCTCGTCGTGCGCAGCCTGCGGGGCCGTCGATGAGCGCCATCGCCCTCACGGACGTCAGCAAGGAGTACCCGGGAGGCGTACGCGCCCTGGACCACGTGTCCCTGACCGTGGACCGCGGCACGTTCCTCGCCGTGATGGGGCCGTCGGGCTCCGGCAAGAGCACGCTGATGCACTGCGCCGCCGGGCTGGACACCCCGACCTCCGGGAGCATCCGCGTCGACGGCCGGGAGATCGGCGGAATGAACGAGACCCGCCGTACCGAACTGCGCAGGGAACGCGTCGGGTTCGTGTTCCAGGCCTACAACCTGATCCCGTCGCTCAGCGTCGAGGACAACATCACCCTGCCGCTGCGGCTGGCGGGACGCGCGCCCGACCAGGACTGGCTGCGGGCCCTGGTGCGGCGGGTCGGTCTCACCGACCGGCTGACCCACCGGCCCACCGAGCTCTCCGGCGGCCAGCAGCAACGCGCGGCGGTCGTACGGGCGTTGGTGACCAAGCCGGCCGTGGTGTTCGCCGACGAGCCGACCGGCGCGCTGGACCTGCGCTCCGCCCACGAGGTCCTCGACCTGCTGCGGGACCTGGTCGACGACCTGGACCAGACGGTGGTGATGGTCACCCACGATCCGGCCGCCGCGGCCCGCGCCCACCAGGTGCTGGTGATGGCCGACGGCCGGGTGGTGGAGGCCCTCGACAAACCGACCGCCCCCGAACTGGCCCACCGTCTCGTCGAATTGGGAGAGGTGTGAGCGTCATGTTCCCGCTCGCGATACGCATGGCCGGGCACCGGATCACCGCGCTGATCGCGGTCGCCTGCGCGGTCCTCGGCGGCGCCGCCCTGATCACCGGCACCGGAGTACTGGCCGAGTCGGGTCTGCGCTCCCACCTGCCGGCCGGCCGCCTGGCCGGCGCGGACGTCGTCGTCGCCGCCGACCAGGTGATCCACCCGAGCGGCGACCTGCCGATCGCGCTCCCGGAGCGCCGCAGGGTCCCCGCCCGCCTCGTCTCCGAACTGTCCGGGCTGCCGGGGGTGGAGGCCACGGTCGGCGACCTCGGCTTCCCCGCCGCCCTCGTCGACGCCCGCGGCCGGGTCGTACCGGCCGAGGACCCCGCCTCCGCCGGGCACGGCTGGTCCTCGACCGGCCTGCTGGAAGCCCCGGGGATCGACGGAAGCGAGCCCACCGGTTCCGGCGAGGTCGCCGTGGACTCCGCCACCGCCACCGCGGCGGGGGTCCGGGTCGGCGACCGGGTCGAGGTCGTCGTGGGCGCCCGGCCCGCCGCCCGCTACCGGGTCTCGGCGGTGGTCGACGCCCCGGGCGCCGGGATCCTCTTCGCCGACCCGACGGCCCGGCGACTGTCCGGCCGGGCGAGCGGCGACGCCGGGACGCGGGCCGACACCGTCGACCTGATCGGCCTGCGTACCGCGCCGGGCGCCGCGGAGAAGGTCGCCGCGGAGGTCCGTACGAAGCTCACGAAGGGCGCCGGGCTGGTGGCGGTCACCGGCGCGGACCGCGGAGACCTGGTCGCACCCGGCGCGGGCGCGTCCCGCTCACTGCTGATCCTGCTCGCCTCCTCCCTCGCCGGGATCGTCCTGCTGATCACCGGGTTCGTGACGGCGAGCGCCTTGGCCGTGTCGGTCGGCGGGCAGCGCCGGGACCTGGCGCTGATGCGGGCCGTCGGGGCGACCGGGCGGCAGATCCGCCGGCTGGCCGCCGCCCAGGCCACGGTCATCGCGGCCGTGGCGCTGGTACCGGGTGTGGCGCTGGGCTACCCGCTGGCCGGGCAGTTCCGCGAGCTGCTGGCGAACCGGGGTGTCGTCCCGCCCGAACTGCCCCTCACCTACAGCCCGTTGCCCGCCCTCGCGACGATCCTGCTGACGGCGCTGGCCGTGCAGCTGTCGGCCCGGGGCGCCGCCTGGCGGATCTCCCGCAGGCCGGCCACCGAGGCGGTCGCGGAATCCCGCAGCGAACCCCGTGACCCGTCGAAGGCCCGTACCCGCGCCGGACTGCTGGTCATCCTCGCCGCGATCACCATGTCGGTCCTGCCGCTGTTCTCCCGCACCGTCATCGGCGCCACCGGCACCTCCATGGCGGGCATCGTCGGTGCGATCGGCCTGGCGCTGGCCGGCCCGGCCCTGGTCCGGGGCGTCGGAGCCGCCGCGTCCCGTCGTACCCGCTCCGGCACCTCCGCCCCGACCTGGCTGGCGATGTCCAACGTCCGCGCCTACGCCCTGCGCAACGCCGGGATCGTCAGCGCCCTGGCCATGGCGGTCATGTTCGTCCTGACCTACACCTTCGCCCAGACCACCGTGCTGGCCGCCACCGCGAACGACACCCGGGCCGGCACCCTCGCCCAGCAGCGCCTGAGCGCCCCGGACCTGGGCGGCCTGCCCGACGGCACCCTGGCCGCCGTACGCGAGACCCGCGGCGTACGGGCGGCGGCCCCCGTCGGTGAGACCACCGTCGCGTGGACGTACGAGGAGTTCGGCGAGCCGACGACCGAGGCGGGCTCCGCGATGATCCTCACCCCGGACGCGGCGGACGTCCTCGACCTCGACGTGCGGGACGGCAGCCTCCGCGGTCTCACCGGCGCCACCGTCGCCGTCAGCGACGATGCCGCCCGCTCCCGCGGGGCCGGGCTCGGCAGCAGGGTGAGCCTGGTCCTGGGCGACGGTGCCCGGGTCGACGCGAAGGTCGTCGCCGTGTACGGCCGCGGCCTCGGCTTCGGCACGGTCGCCCTCTCCCACGACCTGGCCGCCGGACACACCACGACCGGACTCGACCAGTCCGTCCTGGTCCGCACCGACGGCACGGACACCGCCCGCCGGCACCTCACCGCCCTGGCCGCGTCCCGCCCCGGCCTGACCCTCGAGGACACGCACCCCGCTTCCGTGGGCGGCCTGAAGGACGCCCCGCCCGAGGTGTGGATCAACCTGGCCACCATCGTGGTCCTGCTGGTCTACCTGCTGCTCAGCATCGCCAACAAGCTCGTCGCCGCCACCGCCCAGCGTGGCGTCGAGATGGGCGCCCTCCGACTCAACGGCACCACCCCACGCCAGATCCGCGCGATGATGCGCCGGGAGGCCGCGGTCACCGCCGCCACCGCCCTCGTCACGGCCCTGCTCCTGTCCGCTCTCCCCCTCGCCCTGCTGGGCCAGGGCTTCCTCGGCCGCCCGTGGCCGTCCGGCCCGGTCTGGCTCCTGCCCGCCCTCGCCCTCACGGTCACCGCCACGGCCTTCCTCACCACCGAACTCCCCACCCGCCGTGCCCTGCGCACCCCACCCGCCGACGCCATCCGCGCCCAGTGAGCTCCCGGCGGCCGGGAGCCGGTGGTGGGTGACCGCGTCTCAGGGCGGGTCCACGAGCGTCTCGGTGGGCAGTGCCTGTTCCGCCCAGATGGTCTTGCCGGTGGGGGTCTGGCGGGTGCCCCAGCGGTCGGCGATCTGGGCGACCAGCATCAGCCCGCGGCCGCCCTCGTCGAAGACGCGGGCCCGCCGCAGGTGCGGGGCGGTGCTGCTGCCGTCGGACACCTCGCAGATCAGTGTCGAGTCGCGAATGAGCCGGAGCACGACCGGGTCGGCGCCGTACCGGACGGCGTTCGTGACCAGCTCGCTGACGATGAGTTCGGTGGCGAACGCCGCCTCCGTCAGCCCCCAGGCGGCCAGCTGCCCACCTACCATCCTGCGGGCCCCGGCCACGGCCGCCGGGTCCCGCGACAGCTGCCAGGTGCGTACCTTTCCGGAGTCGAGCGCGGCTGTGCGAGCCAGCATCAGCACGATGTCGTCGCCGGGACGGTCGCGCGGCACGGCGCGCAGCACCTGGTCGCAGGTCTCCTCCAGCGGAGCGGACGGGTCGCTCAACGCCTGGTGCAGCAGGGCGAGACCGACGTCGATGTCGCGGTCGGCCGCCTCGACCAGACCGTCGGTGTAGAAGGCGAGCAGGCTGCCCTCGTCCAACTCGACCTCCACCGCCTCGAACGGCAGGCCGCCGAGGCCGAGCGGGGGCCCGGCGGGCAGCTCCAGGAACCGCACGCCGCCGTCGGGGTGCACCAGGGCGGGCGGTGGATGTCCGGCGCGGGCCATGGTGCAGCGCCGGGACACGGGGTCGTACACGGCGTACACGCACGTGGCCCCGACCTCCCCCGACGTGTCCTGGGAAAGCCCGCGTGCCTCGGGCCCCTCCTCCCGGTCGAGCCTGAGGACGACATCGTCCAGCTGGGTGAGGAGCTCGTCCGGAGCCAGGTCGACGTCCGCGAGCGTCCGTACGGCGGTCCGCAGCCGGCCCATCGTGGCCGACGCGTGAACGCCGTGGCCCACCACGTCGCCCACGACCAGGGCGACCCGGGCGCCGGACAGCGGAATCACGTCGAACCAGTCCCCGCCCACGTCCACGCCGGAACCGGCGGGCAGATAGCGGTAGGCCACCTCCAGCGCCGCCAGGTCCCGCGGCTGGTCGGGCAGGAGGCTGCGCTGGAGTGCCAGCGCCGTCCGGCGCTCACCGGTGTAGCGGCGGGCGTTGTCCACACTCACCGCCGCTCTGGCGACGATCTCCTCCGCGAGCAGGAGGTCGTCGTCGGTGAAGGACTCCGCGGTCCGGTGCCGCAGGAAGTGCACCAGACCCAAGGTCACTCCGCGGGCACGCAGCGGCACCAGCATCACCGAGTGGATCATGAACGTGGTCACGATCCTGGCGCGGGCCTCGAGGGACCTGATCCACTCCTGCATCCCCGGTTCTCCCGCCGCGTGCCGGGTGCCCCGGGCGGCGATCAGCGTCTGCATCGGCGGTGTCCCCACCGGGTAGACGGTCGTGTCCCCCGAGGCGACCACCGACTCGGGGACGCCCTCCAGCACCGACCGCTGGGCCGTGCGGCGCACGGTGACCGGCTTGCCCGGCGGTACCGGTGCCGGTTCGTCACCCAGGGCGACGGAGTCCAGCAGGTCCACGGTGACGAAGTCCGCGAACCCGTCCACGGCCACCTCGGCCAGTTCCTCGGCCGTCCTGGTCACGTCCAGGGTGCTGCCGATGCGCAGCCCCGCGTCGTTGAGGACCACGAGGCGGCGGCGGGCCCAGTACTGCTCCGTGGTGTCGAAGACGGCCGAGGCCAGTCCCTGGACCGTGCCGCTCTCGTCCTGCAACGGAAAGATGAACATCGACCAGGCGTGCTCCCGGGTCTCTCCGGGCGCCTTGGCGTGGTCCTCGTGGAACACCGTCTCCCCGGTGCGCAGGACCTGCCGCTGGAGGCGGTCGTACTCGTCGAAAGGCTGGGTGGGCTGGATCTCCCACAGCGTTTTCCCCCGCATCTCCGCCACGGTCATGCCCATCACCTGCGCCATGACCGCGTTGGCGCCCACCAGCCGGGCCTCGCGGTTGTAGACCGCCACCGGCAGGGGGAGCTGCGTGAGCGTGAGGTCCCACAGGGCCTCCGCGCCCGGCTCGGCCCGTCCCGCCACGCTCGTCTGCGCGGCTCCCGTCACGAGCCAGGGGCGGCCGCTGCCCGCGTCCGCGAGCGGCGTCCCCTGCAGCCGCACCACGAACCGCTCGCCGTCCCGGTGCCGGAGCGCCACCTCGCTGGTCACCGGGTCGCCGTCGGCCAGGTGTCGCAGCGCGGACGCGGGCAGCCCGGCGGCCAGGAGTCCGGCGGCCGGCCGGCCCACGATCTCGGCGGGTTCGTGTCCGAGCAGCCGCTGAGCCCCGGGGCTCCACACCATGACCGCTCCACCGGCGTCGATGACGACCGCGAAGTCCTCCGGTACGCGTACGGACACGATGCCTCCGGAATGTGACGGCCACGCTGCCACGGGCTTCTTCGCCTTGCTCCCACCCGACCGGTAGGAGTCGCGGTGGCCGGGGCCCTCTCGTCCCCACCAGTCTGGCAGCGGGACGACGACTCCGCGGCAGCGCGACCGCTCCTGAACACCAGGCACGGGGAAACCGCACTACCGGGGCGGGACGGGCGCCCGCATGGACCCGACCGTCACCGTCCCGGCCGGTGGCCGACCGGTTTCCCTCAGGCCCGCCCGCGCGACTCCGCGGCGCGTCGCGCCAGCGAGTCGAAGACCACCGCGGTGAGCAGCACCCCACCGGTGATCATGAACTGGACCGCGGGCTCCACCCCCAGCAGCGCCATGCCCGAGGCGATCGACTGGATGATGAGCACCCCCAGCAGCGCGGACCAGGTCGAGCCCCGTCCGCCGAACAGGCTGGTGCCACCGATGACGGCGGCGGCGATGGCGTTGATCAGCAGCGAGCCGGAGCCCGGGACGGTGGTCGCCGAGGAGAGCCGCGACGCGACGAACAGGCCGCCGACCGCGGCCATGGTTCCCGACGCCAGGAACACCCAGATCCGCACCCGTGCCACATGGAGGCCGGACCGCCGGGCCGCCTCCACGCCGCCGCCCAGCGCGAGGACCTGGCGGCCGTAGGGCGTACGACGCAGAAAGAGGTCGGAGGCGACGAGGGCGCCGATGAAGATCAGCAGCGCGAGCGGCAGGCCCTCGAACCGGCCCAGCACGTAGACGGTGGTGAACGCGACCGCCGCGAGCAGAGCCGTCCGCGCCCAGATCTCGCCCACCGGCCGGTGCGGCATCCCGGCGGCGCTGCGCCGCCTGCGGTCGGCGTAGGAGACGAGGAAGTAGGCGGCCGTGCCGAGGGTCGCCAGGCCGTAGGTGACGACGACGGTGCTGAAGTAGTGGCTGGTCAGCATGGAGACCAGCCCGTCCTCGCTGAAACCGATGGAGCTCTCCGGCCCCAGCAGGTAGAGCATCAGGCCGTTCCAGGCCAGCAGGCCCGCGAGGGTGACGACGAACGCGGGTACGCCGATCTTGGTGAAGACCAGCCCCTGGAATCCCCCGGCCGCCGCACCGACGAGCACCGCGATGATCACGGCGAGCCATTCCGCCATGCCGAGGTTCACGTTCAGCGCCGCGAACATGGCGCCCGACAGGCCCGCGAGCGAGCCCACCGACAGGTCGAGCTCGCCGATCAGCAGCACGAAGACGACACCGATCGCGACCATGCCGGTGCCGACGATGTCCACGCTGAGGATCGACAGGTTGCGCGGCGAGAGGAAGTTGTCGTTGAGGGACTGGAAGACGATCCAGGTCACGGCGAGAGCGAGCAGCGGCGCGGTGGGGCCCAGTTCACCGTCGTGCAGTCTGCGGCGTGCGGCACCCGCCCAGGCCCGGAGGTGTCCGGTGGGCCGACGGTGTCCGTCGCCGGGCCGGTCGGCGCCGGACGGGGCGTCGCACGCGGCGTCGTCGGGTGCGGCATCGTGCGCGGTGTCGGCGGCGGGCGGGTCGTCGTCGGGTGGGGCGTCGGCGGCGGACGTGGCGTCGGTGGAGCGCGACCGGATCCCCTTCCACCTGCCGTTCCACCCTCCCCTCCATCTCACGGCCATACCTCCTCCGGGCTCGGCGGGCGGCGGGGCACGGTGTTGTCCACCGCGCCGGTGACGGAGGAGATGATCTGTTCCTGCGAGGTGGTGTTCACGTCGAAGAAGCCGTTGTTCCGGCCGAGGCGCAGGACGGCGACCCGGTCGGCGACGGCCTTGATGTCACCCATGTTGTGGCTGATCAGGAGCACCCCGGCGCCCTGGTCGCGCAGCTCCTCGATGAGGTCGAGCAGCTGGTTGGTCTGTTCCAGGCCCAGGGAGGCGGTGGGCTCGTCCAGCAGCAGCAGCCTGGGCGCGCTGAGGAACGAGCGGGTGATCGCGACGACCTGCCGCTGGCCGCCGGACAGGGTGGCGAGCGGCGCCCGCACGTCGGGGATGCGGACAGAGAGGGTTTTCAGCAGCTCGCGGGTCCGGCGCTCCATCTCCACCTCGTCGAGGACGCCGAACCGGTGGAGTTCCCGGCCGAGGTAGAGATTGCCGACGACATCGAGGTTCCCGCACATCGCGAGGTCCTGGTAGACGGTCGCGATCCCGAGGAGCTGGGCGTCCTGGGGGCGCTTGATCTGGACGGCCCTGCCCTCCCACTCGATGACACCCTTGTCCGCGGGACCGACCCCCGAGATCACCTTGACCAGGGTGGACTTGCCGGCGGCGTTGTCGCCCACCAGGGCGACCACCTCCCCCGCCCTGATCTCCAGCTCGATGTCCACGAGGGCCTGGACGGCGGCGAAGCGCTTGGAGACGCCGCGCAACGCCAGCAGGGGCTGAACCACGGGCCACCTCCTTCCGCCTTCGGGGAACGCTCATCCGGTGAGTCCGGCCTTGTCGCAGGCGGACCGGAGCTTAGGGGTACAGATCTGGTCAATGGTGTAGATACCGTCCTTCACCAGAGTGTTCTTGATGTTGTCGGCCATCACCGTGACCGACGGCAGCAGGACCGCAGGGATGTCCTTGGTGGTGACGCTGTCGACGGTGGTGCTGGCGATGGAGTCGACCGACTCGCCGCGGCCCAGGGCGAGGGCCATCTCGACGGCGGCGTCGGCGGCCGCCTTGTACGGCTTGTAGACGGTCATGTACTGGTCGCCCTGGACGATGCGCTGCACGGCATCGAGGTCGGCGTCCTGGCCGGTGACCGGGGGCAGCGGCCTGACCGCGCTGGCCTTGAGGGCGGAGATGACGGCTCCGGCGAGGCTGTCGTTGGCGGCCAGCACGCCGTCGATGTTGCCCGCGCCCAGGGCGGCGATGGCGCCGGTCATGTTGACGTAGGCGTTCTCCGGCCGCCATCCGACGGTGTCGTACGACTTGCCGATGTCGACCTTGCCCTTGAGGACGGAGAGCGCTCCCCGCTTGAACCAGCCGGCGTTGGGGTCGATCGTGGCGCCGTTCATCATGACGATCTGGCGGCCGTCGGCCTTCGTTCCCATGCCTTTCAGGAGGGCCTCGCCCTGGAGTCTGCCCACCGTCGCGCCGTCGAAGGTGACGTAACCGGAGATGGGGCCCTGCGCGAGCCGGTCATAGGCGATGACCGGGATGCCGGCCTGGTGCGCGGACTGGACCGACGACTGCAGCGCCTCGGGGTCGACGGCGGCGACGATCAGGACGTCCACCCCCCTGGTGATCATGGCTTCGAGCTGCTGTCGCTGGACCGCCGGCTCACCCGTGGCGGCGACCGCCGCCGGCGGGCAGTGCGGGCACAGCCGCTTCAGCTGCTTCTCCATCAGGGGCTTGTCGAACTGCCCGAACCGGGAGGCGCCGCCCCCCGGGAGCAGCACCCCGACGGTGATGTCGTCGCCTCCACTGCCGCTTCCGCTGCCGCCGCCGCAGGCCCCGGTCAGGGCCAGGCCGGCCGCCAGCACGACCGCCGCGGCGGCTCGGGAGGCGCGGGAGGCGGGCGTGGCGGACCTGCGCTTCAAGGCCGGAAGGCTGACACCGAGACCCATCGTCGGTTCCTTAGGGGAGTTTGTCCGAGATTGCTGGGTAATAAGTGTTTCGTACCAAGAGTAGCCAAGGAGCTGGTCCAGTCCCCTCAAGGCCCGGCGCGGCCCGCCCCGCCCCGCCGACCGCACCGGGCGGGGAACCACGGCCGCTGAGGTACTCGGGTGGAACTGAGTACGAGCGCTCTGGTCGATGACCGGGCGAGCCGAAACGCTGGGTACATGCGATCAAAACTGTCGAAACCACTTCTCCACCTGTTGGGGATCCTCGTGTCGGCCGCGGTGTCACTGGCCGCCTGGGCCGCCTGGCTGGGCTGGGACCAGCATCGCGACGTGCACCCCGATGGATCGACGACCGGCCCCTACGAGGCGTGGCAGGTGATCGGCCTGGTGCTGACCCTGCTGCTGACCGTGTGCGGGGCGGCCTACCGGCGTCACTTCGCGGCAGCCGTGCTCGGGACCACCGTCGGCCTGACCGCCGCCGCCGGTTACGACTGGTCGGACGACTCCAGCGGCCTCTGGGTGGTCGGCGTGGCGATGGTCATGCTGGGGACCCTCCTCGCGACCGCCGCCGCGTCCGCCGTGACCGCGTCTGTGGCGGGGGCCGCAGCGGACGGATCGTGAGGGCGCCCGCTGCCGGATGGGCCTCTCCCGGTCGCGGGTGGTGGTGCTCTCTCCCGTTCGCGGGTGGTGGTGCGCGCCGGCCGCCCAGGAGTCACCATGTCCTGGAGGAGGCCACGGCCCGCACGCCGAGCGCGCGGATCCTCGCCCGAGAGGACGTACCCCATGCCCGAGCTGCCGGACGTCGAAGGATTCCGCGAGGTGCTCAGGTCCTGCGCGCGGGGCAGGGTCATCCGACACGTCGACGTGCGCGACCCGGGTGTCCTGCACGGGGTGAGCGCGCGGCGGCTGCGCGACGCTCTGGAAGGCCGGCGGTTCACCGAGCCGGAGCGGCACGGCAAGTGGCTGCTCGCCCGCACCGGCGGCCCCACCCTCGTCCTGCACTTCGGCATGACCGGTCAACTGGTCTGCGCCCGGCCCGACGACGCGTACGAGACCCACGACCGCGTCCTGTTCACGGTGGGCGGCGACCGTCAGCTCCGCTACCGCGACCAGCGCAAGCTCCAGGGACTCTGGCTCGCCGACGACGACCGCGATACCGCACGGCTGCTGGACCGCCAGGGTCCCGACGCGCTGGCCGTGGACCGCGAGGAGTTCGACTCCGCGCTCTCCGCCCGCCGCGGCAGCGTCAAGACCGCCCTCATCGACCAGTCCGTGCTGGCCGGACTCGGCAACCTGCTGGCCGACGAGATCCTGTGGCGCGCCGGGCTGCGCCCCACGACCCGGGCGAGCGACCTCACCGAGGCCGACCGGCGTCGCCTGTACACCCAGATGCGCCGCACGCTGCGCTCCGCCGTCTCCGCCGGCCGCGTCCCACCGCGTGACTCCTGGCTCACCGGCCACCGCGACCGCCCCGATCCGACCTGCCCGCGCTGCGGTACCCCGCTGCGCCGGTCCCGTACGGCAGGCCGCGGCACGGTGTGGTGCCCGCAGTGCCAGGGAAACGGATCCTGAGATCCGGTTCCGCCCCCGCTTTGAAGACAAGCCGCTCAACTCATCACGTGCTGAACGAAGCGCGGATTACACAAATGAAAAAACGCTCTCATCAACGTTTCACCGACGCCACGGTCACTCATTTGCCGCGCAACTGGAGGAGTGGGCGGGCCGTTAGCGGGACATGACGAAACCAATGCCCTTCGGCTTGCCCCGCCGCGGTGCGCGAACGCAGAATCATTCCGCGGACAGCGATATGACCGTTGGGAAATACTCTTACACGGCTGGTACGGCATATTCGGCACTCGACGCCCGCAGCACTCTGCTCGGGGACGGTGTCCGGGTCGAGAACCGGGTTACCGAGTCGCTGCTCACCGAGTTCCTCACACTGCTGGACGCCGCCCAGGCGGATCTCAACCGGCGATGGAGCGGACAGCGAAACTCCGACTGCCATACGGACCGCATCTGACGTAGGCGAATCATCATGAATCACGATTACGCGGATCTCGCTTTCACCCAACGTGAGTGGTACCCCGACGCATACCCTTTCGGGGCGGGTACCAGCTGGCACGGCAGTCCGGTCGACGCCCTGCACTCGGGAACCCCGTTGGAACCCCCCGATGCGGGGTGGGACCCGGTCGAGGAACTCGCCCATCTCCTACAGGACGCCGTGCCGGCGGAACGGGCCGCCGTCGTACCACCGCCGCGCAACGAGCCGTTGCCGGGCGCCGACTTCACCGACCCGTTGGAGAATCTCGCACAGATCACGGCGCAGTTGCCGCCCATCCGGCGTTCGTCCGGGCACCGGAAGATCCCGGACCGCAAACTCCGCTTCAGGTGGTTGCAGACCGGCAGCTTCGTGATCGTCGCGTTCGTCGCCGTCATCGTGGCGATGGTCAGCGTCTTCGGCGGCGTGGTGGCCTACGCGCCCCTCCAGCACGTCACGTCCGGTGCGAAGGGCGGCACGGTTTCCTGGTGGCCCCTTCTCGTGTACGGCCCCTGGGTCGTCGCCTCGCTGTCCATCCTGCGCGCCGCCCTGCACCGACGCCGGGCTCTGCACTCCTGGTTCGTCGTTCTGATGTTCTCCTCCGTGGCCATGGCGCTGTGCGTCACCCAGGCCGAGCGGACGTTCACCGGAATCGCCGGAGCCGCCCTGCCGGCCCTCGCGTCCCTGGCCTGCTTCCAGCAACTGGTCCGGCAGATCACCTTGACCCTGCCGCCGCGACAGAGCACCTCCCGCCACCGCCCTAGGGCGAGCTGACAGAGCGCTGCAAGTGGCCGTCCGGGTCCCGGAGTTGCGCCCCCTGAGTCACCAGCATGCGCCGGACCACGGGTGCGGGCATGCGGATCACGACCGGCCGCCGCAGGGTCAGCTCCCGTACGGCGGTCCCGGTACGACTGGGGCGCACCCGGTTGGTCACCCGGGCCACCACCCGTACGTCCAGGGTGAACTGGACGAGGGCCGACTCCATCTTGGGTTTGTGCAGCGGCATCGTGCCGGAGGCGTTCACCGCCGCGTCGGACGTGCCGCCCGCGCCGCCGGCGTTGCCCATCAGCTGGTTGAGACGGAACTGGTCCGCGTTGAGCAGCCCCGCGCCCGCCAGACCCTGCGCCGACCTGCCGTGGTCGGCGGAGCTCTGACCGTCCGTCTGGGTGGGCCGGGGCGCGTCCAGGTGGCTCTGGCCCACCGTCTCGAAGGTCATCTTGTCGCCCACGCCCAGGACCCGCCCGGCACGCAGCCGCGCGTGCAGTGACGCGCGCAGGTCCTGGCCCTCGGCACCGGAGGCGTGTACCGGCGGCAGCTCCGCACCCGCCGAGGTCAGCAGCGGCAGCGCCGCGATCAGCCACTCGGTGGAGACCGCCTCGTTCAGGGTGTACGCGGCCGCCTGACCCTGCTGTCTGAAGCGGTCCCCGCCGCCCGCGTCCCGGATCGCGGAGTTGACCAACTCCCGTACCTGTGGCGCCCCTTGGAAACCGTTGACCTGCGCTTCCATCGGAAGCTTCACGCCCGCGGAGCGCCAGGCGCCGAGCCCGGCGGAACGGTTGTCCCGCGGGCCGGGGGCGGCAGCGGGCGCGCTTGCCCGCTCCACGGCCACCTTGCCGAGGGCCGCGAGGTCCTTCTCCAGGACGCGGTGGGTCAGCGCCTGACGGCCCAGGGAGACAAGTGCCAGCCGGCGGCCGCCCCGGTGCAGTTCCAGGGTCGCCTCGATCGGTACCCGCATCTTCGTCGACTTCGCGGTCTTGGCCTCCGCGACCGTCTTCATGCCGAGCTGGCCGCGGCCGGCCGAACCGGTGCGCCGCGAGTCGCTCGAGCCGACGCCGAGCCCGGTCGAGCCGCCCGTGCTCTTCAACGGCCCTGCCCCGCCGTCCGGTTTGCCGGAACCGGCGAGGACGCCCTCCGCGCCGGTGGTCACGCTCTCGTCGTGGGACGTGCCCTGCTGGGCGACGGCCGCGGTGATGTACTCCATGTCCCGGCCGTCGCCCGCCGCCCCTTCCGACGTGCCGTCGCCCTGGCGGTTGACCTTGAACACCGCCCAGTACGGAGTCCTGCGGCCGTCGAACAGCTCGACGGTGACCCCGCCGTCCATCGCGCCGGACAGCAGCCCGGCGGCACCGTCCCGGTCCAGGACGCGCAGCAGCCGCTGCACGTTGTCGTTGCGGTCCTCCAACTGCCGCCTGGGCAGCAGGTCGTCGGCGAGAGCCCGCTGCCCGCTCTCCGCGAGGCGCGTCCGCAGCCGCTCCAGCAGCGGTACGAAGTTCGGCAGGTTCTCGATCATGCCGAAGCCCAGGGGCAGCCCGCGGTCGAAGGACGGGCCGGAGTGGACCCGCGCGGACGAGGCAGCCGGGGAGGAACCACCCGTGTCCGAGGCCCGGGCCGACTCCCCGGCCTCGCGCCCGGCGCCCACCCGCGAACTCTCCGCCCCGGTCTCTCCCTTCGACCGGGACGACAGCTCCCCGTTCCGGGACGACGACGGTTCCCCCTTCCGGGGAGACGACATCACGCCCGGATCGGCGTCGAGCTTCAGCTGCCGCCGTATCGGTGCCGGCAGTTGCTCCTCCGTCAGCCACACCGCCGCTTCGCCCGGCAGGGTCCGGGCGGCCTTCGCCACGTAGGGCCCGCCGCCGGTGACCTCGACCTCGGCGACCATGGTGACCAGCAGGTCGCACCGGACCAGGTAGAGCGGTGCCTTTCTCGGAGTGTGGGCGTTGCGCTCGACCGTGCCGGACAGGGCGGCGGACCGGGCGTCGCCCGTGCCGGCGGTGCGGCTCGCGGACAGGCCCTCGCCGAGCCGCCACTCGGGCCCGTTCTGCGAGCCGACGGCCCCCGCCTGCGCTGTACGGATGGTGCCGTGCCCCTGCTGTCCGGAGGCCTGGTGGCCACCGAGCACGAAGGTCTCGGTGCCGGGGCCCGCACCCCGGTGCACGAACGTCGGGTTGGCCAGCGTGAGCCGGGTGCCGACCGCGCCGTTCAGCGCGGCGAGCCGGCGCGGGTGGCGCAGGTTCTTCACCACCCACCCGGAGGACGCGGCCTGCCGGAGCGACGCCGTGATGGCCTGCGGGCTGAACCGCTCCTCGATCGCCAGCCGCGGCGCGAGCCCCTCCGTCCCCAGCGCGGGATCCTCACGGACGCCCTTGGTGCGGGCGGCGGCCCGGGACAGCAGCTGGAAGGCGAGATCCCGGACGGCCTGGCCGTCACCGACGGTCTCCACCAGCTGCCAGTCCCGCAGCGCCCGCCCGGTGGACGGCCGGGGGGTGAGCGTGGCCAGGTCGCCGATGCCCTCGGCGGTGACGGCGTGGTCGGGCCGCGCGGCCCGTGCCGCGCGCTTGTCGATCACCGCGTCATGCCGCTGCCTGCCTTCCTCGTCGAGGGTGAACTCCGTCGGCGTGACGAGCCGTACGTCCTGTTCCTCCAGGTGCAACCCGCCCACCAGCCTCGCCTCCGGCGCGTCCCGGCCCGGGGATCCGGGGGTGAGACCGCGGGTGAGCTTGCGCTGCCGGGACGTCATGGTGACGTCCACGTCGAGGCGCAGGGCAGCGCCGAAGACGCCGGCCTTCTCGGAGCCGTTGGTCAGGACGTCCGTACGGGTGGTGGGCCCGGCCTGGTTGCGGCGAGTGCCCACGCTGTGCCTCTCGTAGCGGGCCGAGCCGGTGAGGGCGCCGGGGACCAGCCTGGCCTGGGCGAGGACCAGGCCGCCGACGGAACGCGAACTGCTGCGTCCGCTCTGCGTGTTGGCGGCGACACCGGAGTGGCTGCGGACCAGCCAGTCGTCGGTGTCGCCGAGGTAGCCGGTCTCGCGGAGCGCGCCCTTGACCCGGATCTGCACGTCGTGCGCGTGCATCGTGGTCTTGCGGCGCAGCCGCACCCGGATGCCGGTGGACAGCAACTGGTCCTTGTTGACGCGGAGGTTGGTCTCCGACAGGACGGCCATCAGTTCGCGGTAGTTGCGCCGCTGCACCTCGGCCTCCGCCTTGCCGACGGGCGCGGCGGGCGGGGTCGCGCCGAAGGTGGGCAGATAGCCGGCCAGCCGGGGATCGGTCGCGAACAGCTCGGTCACGGCCTTCACCATGGGCCCGGTGTCGAGTTGGCTGAGCGTGACGCTGTTGCCCATGGCGCCGAAGGGGAGATGACGCTCGACGTCCGCCTCGTTGCCGTCCGCATCGGTCCGCTTCGGCTTCTCGATGAACTCCCCGGCCGTGACGCCCGGCGGCAACGGCAGCCCGAGGGACCGCGCCTCGTCGGCCCGCAGGCTGATCCACACCGTCATCGAGTGCTCGGCGCTGCGGGTGCCGGGGCGCAGGATCATCTGCGCCGACCGGGGACCCGTACCCTCCACGGTGAACGTCGCGGTCCCGAGGTAGAGCACCTTGTCGCCCCGGACCTCCGCGCCCTGCCGGCTAGACACGGTCTGCTCGGCCACGGTGAACCGTGCCTTGCGGGCCGCCGCGACCGGCATGGCCGTGGCCCGGACGGCGGCGGCGTTCGCGGCCGCTCCGACGCCGATCGCCGGGCCCGCGCCGCCCGCGACGGCGCGCCCCTTGCCCGCGCTCTCGGTGACCGTGTGCTGGGTCTGCTGATGGGTGCGCAGCTGGGTTGCGCCGGTGCTCCAGGCGGGCGACAGGCCGGTGATCGCGGCGCGCATGCGGTAACTGCCCACGCTGCTGCCGTCCTTGGACCGCAGGTCCTCACCGACGACGCCGTCGCCCAGCAGCCGGGGCAGGTCCTCCAGGACGGTCGTCGTGGACGTCGCCTCGTACAGCCGGACGCGGCCGGGCGCTCCGGGCGCGGTGAGCGAGGGGTGCAGGACGGAGGCGACCGTGTCGAAGAGCCCGCCGCCACCCTGGTGCGGGGCGGCGGTGTCGGTGACGGCGACCGGCGCCAGGGAGTCGGCGAGCGGGACACGCCGGGCGGTGTCGGCCCCGACGGGCAGCGGCACGGGGGGAGCCGGTGTGCCGGCCAGGACCAGGTGTTCGGTCGGCACGCGTTGGGTGAGGGTGCCCGAGCCGCCGAAGGTCCGTGCGTCCTCGGTGCCGCGTCGGGCGATCCGTACGCCGTAACGCACCGCGCGTGGCACCTCGACCGAGCCCTTGTCGCTGCGCAGCACGCGCGGTTCGGCCACGTTGCGCTGGCTGCGGGACTCCCGCGAGGACTGCCAGGGCTGCACGTTGGCCGTGGCCGCGGCGCCCGCCCAGAACCCGGGGACGACGGGCGCCAGCCCGAAGGCCATGCCGCCCAGGCCTCTGGTCGACGAACCGCCGGCGGTCGTCGCCACGGTGGTGGCGGTGTTGTGCTGGGCGTCGACCTTGGTCTCCTTGCCCTCGGCCTCGTCCACCGCGGCGAGCGGCGCCCCGCCCGGGTCCGGCATCGTGTTCGCGAGTGTGCTCTCGGGGTGGAAGACGGGCGGCCGGTCCTCGGGGGCGGGGGAGATGGTGACGGTGACGTCGAACCACTCCTTGCCGTCCTTGCCCTGGACCCCGAAGGCGCGGCCCTGGCCGAAGAAGGACTCCGGCCGTCCGGCCAGTTCGGCGCCGATGTCGGCGACCGTGCCGTCGCCGTGCCCGACGACGGCGGCCACCGCGTTCCGGACGAACTCGTGCCCGGTCAGCCCGTACGCCGTGGACAGACCGGCCGCCTCCAGGGCCATCAGGTACGGCGGCAGGACGAGCCCCGGCTCGGTGCGCTCCTCGTCGATGCGGGGCGGCGGCGCGGAGAGCTGTCGTCGTCCGGCCGGCTGCCGGGTGCCCTCTTCCCCGCGCCGCAGTGCCCGCGCGGTGGCCGCGTTCCCCGCGGACCGCTGCAGGGCGAGCAGGGCGGGCGGCGTGAGGCCGGTCGTGGACCCGGGCGGCCTGCCGGTACGAGGTGACCGGGGGCCCTCCTGAGAGGCGTCGGTTCTGCCGTCCCCTGCCTGCCGCTGCGTCCGCACGGGTTCACGCTACGCACGGACGGGGCCGGTGCAGGCCCGTACGCCAACTGCCGCCCCATTCGTCGCTCGTGCAACACCGTGACGCCAACTCCCGTACATCCAGGGGTTGTTTACCGCTTCAGCGGCGGTGTGTGCCGGGCGTCGCGACGGGGCGAATGTTGCCTGCCGCGGCACTAGGTCTTCTTCGGTGCCGCCGGCACGCACAGCCACGCCAGGCCCGCGGCGGCCAGGTAGGCGAGCGCGCCGATGGCCATGCTGGTGCGCAGACCGGTGGTGAAGTCGGTGGCTGTGGCGAGCAGGCTGCCGCCCAGCGCGACGCCGGTGGCGCTGCCGATCTGGCGGGTGGTGTTGAACAGGGCTGAGGCGGCGCCCGAGTACGCCTGCGGCGCGGCACCCATCACGGTGGCGGTCGAGCCGGTGAGGGCGAAGGAGGTACCGAATCCGGCGGCCATCATCGGCGCCACCAGCAGCGGGTAGGCCGGGTCGGCTCCCGCCGCGGCCCAGCCGGCCAGCCCCAGGGCGGCCAGCAGCATGCCGGAGATCACCAGCGGACGGTCACCGGTGCGGCGGGTCAGCCGTCCCGACAGCACGGAGGCGAACATGGTCATCGCCACCGCCGGGAACAGCGCCAGCCCGGTACCGAGGGCGCTGAAGCCGCGCTGGTGCTGGAATTCCAGGCTGGCGGTGAACACCATGCCGTAGAAACCGAAGTTGAACAGCAGGCCGATGACGGCTCCACCGCTCATCGCCCGGGACCGCAGCAGGCTCGGCGGAAGGACAGGAGACCGGGCCAGCCGCTCACGCACCGCGAACGCGGCGGTGGCCAGCACGGCCAGACCCACCCCGGCGAGAACGGCCGGATCGGACCAGCCCCGCCGGCCCGCCTCGTTGAGCGCCGCGGTCAGCAGCGCCACCGCCGCCACGACCGCGCACTGCGCCGGCCAGTCCAGGGCCCGGTCGGCGCGCCGGGGCGAGCGGGCCACGTGCCGCAGCGTCAGCACCAGGCAGGCGGCGCCGACGGGCAGGTTGATGAGGAACACCCAGCGCCAGCCCACGGTGGAGACGAGCAGCCCACCGAGCAGCGGTCCGGCGGCGGCCGCGATGCCCGCCATCGAACCCCACAGCCCGAAGGCCCGCGAGCGTGCGGCGGGCGCCGGGTAGGCCTGCTGGAGCAGGGCCAGGGAACCGGGCACGATGAGGGCCGCCCCGAGCCCCTCCACCAGCCGGGCCGCGGTCAGAAAGGGAGCGGTCGGCGCGAGGGCGCACGCGGCCGAGGACAGGGTGAACACCGCCACGCCCGAGCAGAAGACCCGACGGTTGCCCAGCCGGTCGCCCAGCGCGCCACCGGTCAGCAGGAACCCGGCGAAGACCAGCGTGTACCCGTCGGTGATCCACTGGATGCCGGTGAGCGAGGCCGACAGTTCCCGGCCGATCACCGGCACCGCGACGTTGATGGCGGTCACGTCCAGGATCACCATGAAGTACCCGGCGCACACCGCCAGCAGCGGTGCCCAGGACCTTCGCTCGGGCTCGGGGTCCGACGCGGGAGGAGGCGTGGACCCACCGCCGCCGGCCGGCTCCGCGAACGCCACGGCCCCCACTCCATCCCATCCACCGGACACGACACACCAAACGCCACAATAAGGGGCATAAAGGGTATTCAGGATCGTACGGTGGCGGTCATCCGTGTCCCATCTCGCGCACGCACCAGCCAGGGCCGTCCGGACGTGTCCTGGTGGCACCCTCTGGGAGGACTTCGTGACTGCTTCGTCGCCCGCCACCGACGCACCACCCGCCCGGTACGACGACCTGCGCGCCCTGGTGATCAACTGCACCCTCAAGCGCTCGCCGGCGACCAGCAACACCCAGGGGCTGATCGACCGCAGCACCGCCATCATGGACGCGCAGGGAGTGCGGGTCGACGTCCTGCGGGCGGTGGACCACGACATCGCGACCGGCGTCTGGCCGGACATGAGGGAACACGGCTGGGAGCGCGACGTCTGGCCGGAGCTGTACCGGCAGGTCCTCGCGGCCGACATCCTCGTGCTGGCCGGCCCCATCTGGCTCGGCGACAACAGTTCCGTGATGAAGCAGGTCATCGAGCGCCTCTACTCGTGCTCCAGCCTGCTCAACGACGCCGGGCAGTACGCCTACTACGGCCGGGTCGGCGGCTGTCTGATCACCGGCAACGAGGACGGTGTGAAGCACTGCGCCATGAACGTCCTCTACAGCCTGCAGCATCTCGGCTACACCATCCCGCCGCAGGCGGACGCCGGTTGGATCGGCGAGGCGGGCCCCGGCCCCTCCTACCTCGACCCCGGCTCGGGCGGCCCGGCGAACGACTTCACCAACCGCAACACCACCTTCATGACCTGGAACCTTCTGCATCTCGCACGGGCGCTGAAGGACCTGGGCGGCATTCCGGCCTACGGCAACCAGCGCACCGCCTGGGACGCCGGCTGCCGAGACGACTTCGAGAACCCCGAACACCGGTAGGGAGAGCGGTCGCTGGGGTGGCGATCGGGTGCGCGGAGGCTACCGGTGCTTCCCGCTGCCCTGGCCGCCGCTCGCTTGGCCGCCGTTCCCGGCCGCGTTGTCCGTGCCGCCGGGTTTGTCGCCGGACGCGTCGTCGCCGGACGTGCCGGTGTGGCCCGCCGTGCCGTTGCCCGCCGTGCCGGTGTGGCCCGCCGTCGGGTTGTCGACGTTCGGGTCGCCGCCGCTGGGTCCGTCCGTGCCGGCCGGTGTGCTCGGCGCGGCTTTCGCCCGGGGCAGCTGCTCGGAGCAGTACCCCTCGACCTTGGCCGAGCCGCCGGCGGCCGCGACGAGCCGCTGCCAGGCCGTCGCGTCGAGCGCCTTGCCGCGGTCCTTGACCTTCTCGTAGGCGCGGCAGTGGGCCTCGGTGTCCTGAGCGGCGGCCGGCCCGCCCGTCGATCCGGGGCCCGCGGAGGACGTCGGCGACGAGGCCTTTCCGCCCGGCTGGTCCGGGGCGGCCGCCGACGGATACCTGGTCTCCCGGTCGGCACCGGCATCGTCCTTGGAGGAGCCGACCGCGCCGATGGCCGCGACCGCGACACCCCCCAGGGTGAGGCTGGCGAACACCACGCCGAACGTCATCCTCATCGGGTGCCAGGAACGCCGCTCCGCGGGCAGCCGCCAGTCGTCCCGGCGTCGGGTGCGCGCCCGGTGCGCGCCCGCGCCGTGGGCGGTCCGGAAGGCGGCCACGGCCCGCTGTTCGGCCGCAGGGTCGGGCTCGACCGCGCGGATGGCGGCGCCCAGCATCGTCTCCAGCGCGGCGGCGTCACGTCCGTCCCGCGGACCCGGCACGCCGCCAGGGTGCACGTGCCGACGGCCCGGAACTGCGCCGCCGTTCATCCGTTCACCCATGTCCGCTTCCATTCCTGTCCACTGGCGTTCCGGTCCGACGGGTTCGATTCGTTGGGGGCGCCGGATCCCGGGGTCCGACCGCCGACCGCCGACCGCCGAACGCCGACCGGTGTGCCCACGGTCGCCGTCGTCGTTCATGTGCCGTCGTCGTTCATTTCGACTCACCCAGCGTTCAGGAAGCCTCATCCGTCACACCCTCGCCCGCCCCGCTCCCGACACCCAGCTGACGGGCGAGGCTTTTCAGCCCCCGGTGGGCGGCCGTGCGCACCGCTCCCGGGCGCTTGCCCAGGACGCGTGCGGCGGCGGGGCCGTCCAGGCCGACGACGACTCGCAGGAGCACCGCCTCGGCCTGGTCCTGCGGCAGGCTGCGGACCAGTTCCAGGGCCCGTTCGGTGGACAGGGACTCCAGGGCCTGTTCGTGGGTGCTGTGCGGCCAGGGCAGGTTCAGTACGTCCTGTTCGGTCCCGCCCGCCCGGGGCCGCACCCGCTGGCGGCGCAGATGGTCCAGTGCCCGGTGCCGGGCGATCGTCGCGCTCCAGCCGCGGAACCCGGCCCCGTCACCCTTGAACCGCCCGAGGTCGCGAGCGATCTCCAGCCAGGCGTCGGACGCGACATCCTCCGCGTCGTCACCGACGAGTCCGTGCAGGTAGCCGAGCAGGCCCGGCTGCACGATCCGGTACGCGACCGCGAAGGCGGTCTCGTCACCGTCCTGGGCCCGCGCGACGGCCGCGCCCAACTCCCCGTCGTACGCCTGTACGCGCCGGGTTTGCCGCACCTGGCCCAAGACCGTCCTCGTTCACACCGGTTCATGGCGTTCATGTCGTCCGCCGCGCTCCGGTCGCTTCGACGGCCCCACCATGACCAGCGTCCGTACTCACCGAAGTGTCACAATCCGCCGTTGTCCTTCACGTGGTCCGGCCGGGTGACGTTTCCCGCCGGCCCCGCGCTGTCTGGAGGGCCAGGGCCCGTGCGGGAAAGCCAGGACGACCGTCCGGGCGGACTCAGGCACCGCGTCCACCCTCCCTCGGACCCCTCTCCTTGGCTCCTCCGTCCCCCCGGGAGCGCCACGGAGAGGGACGGAGCGGCCGGAGCCCCGCCCACTGCACGGGGTTCCGGCCGCTCCCCGGCCCGAGGTGTAACACTTCCGGCCGAGTGCGCTCTGTCCATGTGGGCGACCGCGTCGGTCGGCCGGGACAGGGGGTCACGACTCGTGCAGGGGACGAACGACATCGGCGGCGGGTACGGCGAGGTTCCGTCCTACGACGGCGCCGAGTACGCGTATGCCCACGGCTACGAGTACAGCGGCGCCGCCCGCACCGCCACGTCACCGTGGGACCCCGCACCGTGGGACCCCGCACCGTGGGACTCTCCCCACGGTGACGTCCTCACCGTGCCGTTTCCGGAGTTCGACCCACTCGGCCCTCCCGTGACGGAGCCGGACGTGTCGGCGAGCGAGTCGGGGCGGCCCGTCGCTTCCGAATCCCCGGGGCGACGCCATCGCCGCCCACGCAGTCTGCTCCGGGCCACCAGGCTGCTGCTGATTCCGGCCGGCGGCTACGTCGCCCTGCTGATCAGCGCGATGCTGGGCGGACCCGGCATCAGCTCTCCCTTGGCCCCGCAGCCGGAGTCCACGCACCCGGGCGCGCCCCGCGCGACAGCACCCGACTCCGCGCCGGACTCCCCGCCCGACTCCGCCTCCGGCACGGGCCCCTCCACTGGGAGCCCCAGCCCCACCACGGCGCAGACGGACACGGACTCCCGCCCAGGAGCGCGGAAGGCTTCCGGGACCACCGACGGCTCGACATCCCCCACCGCCCCCGCCGACACGTCCGGTCCCACCGACGGTTCGACGTCCCCCACCGCCCCCACGACCACGTCCGAGCCCACCGCCGAGCCCACTCGGACCACGTCCCCGACCCCGGCCGCCACCCTCACCCCCTCCGCGAGGGGACGCGCCCTCGGGTCGTCCCACAAGCCCGTGAAGTGAGACGGCAAGGTGTGGTGGGTCCCCACGAAAACCACTCCCTGTGTCCACCCTCGCTGTGAGCGGCGGTGGTTATCCTCGACCGTGATCGGTTTCCCGAGGCCCGGCGGTTCGCGATGAAAGACGTCGACTCGTTCCCGCTCGGTGCCGCGACCACGCTCGCCGAACTCGCCCGGGATCCGCACCCACGACTGGCGCTGCTCCGGGCTCATGAGCCGGTGTCCTGGCTGCCCGAACTGGACGGCTGGCTGGTGACCCGCCGCGACCTCGCGCTGGACGTGATGCGTGATGCCGCGACCTTCACCGTCGACGACCCCAGGTTCTCCACCGCGCAGGTCGTCGGGCCGAGCATGCTGTCCCTGGACGGCGACCGGCACGCCCGTCACCGTGGCCCGTTCAACGCTCCCTTCCGGCCCCGGGCGGTGCGTGACGGCTTCGCCGCGTTCATCGAGCGGGAGACCGACCGGCTGATCACCGGTCTGGAAGCGGCGGGCGCCGCCGAGTTGCGGCGTGCCTTCGCCGGTCCGCTCGCGGTCGCCGTCGTCACGGAGGCACTGGGGCTGGAGGGCGTCACCGCGGCCACGGTGCTGTCCTGGTACGACGCCATCGTGCAGTCCGTCTCGGAGATCAGCTCCGGACGGCCGGAGGATCCCCGCGGTGCCACGGCGTACGCGGGGCTGCGGACCGCCGTGGAGGCGACCGTCGCCGAACCCGGCCGTTCCTCCCTTCTCGGCGCCGCCGCCGAGCGGCTGACGCTGCCCGAGGTGGCGTCCAACGCCGCGGTACTGATGTTCGGCGGCATCGAGACCACCGAGGCGATGATCGTCAACGCCCTGTTGCACCTGTTGCGACACCCCGACCAGCTCGCCCTCGTAAAGGCCGACGACGATCTGCTGGACGGCGCGATCGAGGAATCACTGCGTCTCGAACCCGGCGCGGCGGTCGTGGACCGCTACGCCACCCGCGACACCGCCCTCGGCCCCGCCACGATCCGCCGGGGTGACCGCGTCACCGTCTCCCTGACCGGGGCCAACCGCGACCCGGCCGTCTTCCCCGACCCCGACCGGTTCGACGTCCGCCGCGAGAACGCCCGTCTCCAGCTGGCCTTCGCGCACGGCCCGCACCACTGCATCGCCGCGCATCTCGCCCGGCTCGAGACCCGCATCGCCCTCCAGCGTCTCCTCGCCCGGCTGCCCGCCCTGCGCCTGGACCCGGACCACCCCGCCGCCCCGCACGGCCTGGTCTTCCGCAAGCCGCCCACCCTGCACGTGCGGTGGTAGCCGCACCCCCCGCACCCGCCGTACTCCCCGTGCCTGCCTTCAGCCGAGCGTCTGAGCGTCCGCCAAGAAGGGCGCACCGCCGTGCAGTTCTACGGCGACCCGGCTCTTGATCCCCTTGACCCCTTGTCCAGCGGTGTGTGCCGTCTCACGCACTCCAAAGCCAGTCCACGTTGCCTGGGTCACAGCGGAAATGTCCATTTAGCGTCCATGCTCAACCGGACGCCAATGCCCAAACGGGGCGTATCGGCATCGAATTGGACGTGGAATGCGGCAAGAGTCCACAGAGCGGCACTTGCGGTGTTATGTCCCTTTTTCCATAGAAAGGTGCAACTGTGCCTGCTTACCTGTGCCCTCCTGCCGTGATCCACGGCGAGCACCCCGTGAAGACCAGTCAGATCGTGGCGGAAGTGCGCGACCGGCACCCGCACGCGGCGTGGGCGCCGCGGATCGACCACATCGCGGCCAGTACCGGCATCGAGACCCGCGGGTGGATGCTGCCGCTGGAGACCGCCGTCGCGCCCGGCAACGGGAGCGGCCTGCCCGCCGCCGGTATCGGCCCGGCCCGAGAGGCGCTGGCCCGCGACGGGTTCACCGAGCAGGACGTGGACCGCGTGATCGCCGCCCTCGAGGCGATACCCGCGCCGCAGACCGTCCAGGAGCGCACCGCGCCGGCCTGGGAGGCCGTGCGGTCCTACGGGGAGCGTGCGGCGCGCGGGGCCCTGCAGACAGCCGGGCTGGACACCGCGGACGTCGACTGCTTGATCACCAGTCACTCCACCACCCCGGCGCTGCCGGGCTTGGACATAGCCCTGGCCGACGCGCTCCCGCTCCGGGGCGACGTGATGCTGCTGCCCGCCACACAGTGGGCCTGCGTCGCCGGCACCCGGTCCCTGGCACTGGCCGCGGATCTCGTGGCCGCGGATCCCGACCGGGTGGTCCTGGTCGTGATCGCGGAGGCGTTGAGCACGACCTACCAGCCCGCGGACGACACCCTGGAATCCTTGATCGTCCGGTTGCTGTTCGCGGACACCGCGGTCGCCGCGGTGGTCACGGGCCGCCCGAGACCCGAGTCGGCGCTGCGCCTTGACGCCGCCTGGCACCACACCCTGCCCGGCACCCAGGACCTGCACCGCCTGGAGACACGGGCGGACGGCACCCACTTCGTGATGGACCGGCGCGGGCCGCGCGCCGTGCAGGAGACGGTCACCGCGATGTGGGAGTGGTTGCGCGTCCACTACCAGGACGACCCCGACTCCTGGCACCCCGACGTCCTGCTCGCGCACCCCGGCGGGACCCGCGTGCTGGAGTACATGGAGCAGACCATGCCCGACACGTGGCCGTCGGGGCTGCTGGACTACAGCCGGGACAGTTACACCAGCGGCAACCGCGGCGGCGCCGCCGTCTTCGACATCCTGCGCAGGGCACACGACTCCGGTCAGGAACCGGGCAGTCGTGCCGTCCTGTACGCGGCGGCCCCGGGCCTCACGGCCACCTCGATGGCGGGCGAGTGGCTGTAGCGCGAGCCTTCGCCACCGTCACACCGCGAAGGCCGACCAGACCACCTTGCCGGTGTCCGTCCACCGCACCCCCCACCGGGTGGTGAGCCCGTGCACGACGTGCAGGCCGCGGCCACCGTCGTCGAGGAGCGCGGGGCGGCCCAGCCGCGGCCTGCCGTTGCCGGTGTCTCCCACCTCGCACAGCAGCCCGTGACCGGACCTGATCAGCCGTACCGTGAGGGGTCCGCGGGCGAAGCGGACCGCGTTGGTGACCAGTTCGCTGAGCACCAGCAGCACGTCGTCCCGGATGTCGTCCCTGGTCTGCCACTGCCCCAGCAGCGCGCGGACCAGCGTGCGGGCCCGGGCGGCCGCGTCGGCGCGGGCGGGCAGACGCCAGGTCGCGGTGTCCCCCTTGCGGTAGCCGATCATGCGCGCGAGCAGCAGCGTCACGTCGTCACGCCGGTGCACGGGCGCCAGCGTGGAGACCAGGCGCCGCGCGGCCTGCGGCAGGGCGTCCCAGGGGTGCACCGTGGACACGGCGTCCGCCAGCCTGTCGATGCCCTCGTCGATCGACAGGGAGGGATCCTCCACCAGGCCGTCGGTGTAGAGGGCGAGCAGCGAGCCCGGGGGCGCGGCGAAGGTGTGCACGTCGAACGGTTCCCGCAGCGCGAACTCGGCGCCCAGGCCGGGGTGGGGGCGGACGGCGAGCGGTCCGGCGGGCCCGTCGGGGGGAAGCAGAACCGGGGGGAGATGGCCGGCGCTGGACAGCGCCATCTGGTGGCTGACCGGGTCGTACACGGCGATGCAGCAGGTCGACCCGAGGGCGCTGTAGCCGGCCGCCAGCCCAGAGTCCGCGTCGTCCAGCAGCGACACGGTCTCGTCCAGGTGCTCCAGCACCTCGTCGGGCGCCAGCCCCGCGGACAGCAGCGCGCGGGCCTCCATGCTCAGCTGTCCCATGGTCGCCGCGGCTCCCAGGCCGTGCCCGACGACGTCACCGACCATCAGTGCGGTACGTCCGTCCGCCAGCGGAAAACTGTTCACCCAGTCACCGCCGACGCCCGCGCTGTCGGGAGTGGCGGGCTGGTAGACGCTGGCGGTCTCGACGGTGTCGCCGCCGGTCCGCGGCAGCAGTCGACGCTGCAACGCCAGCACCTGCCGGTGCTCGCGCTGGTGCTGACGGGCCAGGTCGACGTGATGAGAGGTCCTGTCCACCAGTTCCTGGAGGTCGAGCAGCTCACTGTCGTGGAAGGGCCGGTCCGCCCGCCGCCAGACCTCCGCCACGCCCAGCACGACGGGCGGCGCACCGGCCAGGACCAGCGGGATGCATGCCACGCCCGACACCTGGTCACCGGGTTCCAGGGCACGCGCCAGCCGCGGACTGCCGAGTACCCGCTCGATCGTCTCCCGGTCGGGTATGACGATGGCCTGCGCCGCATCGTCACGCAGTATCGCTTGCGACAGCAGGAGACTGGCGTCGCTGGGAAGATCGTCGCCCGGAGTCACGTAGCCGTCGGGCCACGCCCGGTCCGGGACCAGGGCCGCCCGCCGCAGCCGGATCCGCCCCTGCGGCTGCTCGGGGACCACCTCGCCCGTCCACACGGCGAAGTCGAGATCGATCGCGGCCACGTCTCCCCAGGCCAGCAGGGACTCCGCCAGCGACTGCGCGGTCTCGCCGATGTCCAGCGAGGTGCCGATCGCGGTCTCGGCGGCGTACAGGTGCAGCCTCCTGGCTATGGCGATCAGGGAGACGGTGAGGCCCTCCTGGGGCGTCGCGGCGGCCAGGATGCTCATCGAGACCACCAGCTCCGACCCGTCGCGACGCCGCAGGCGCTGGACCCGGGCGACATGCGCCTCACCGGTCTCGAGGACCTGCCGCAACCGCCGGGTGACCGTCGGTACGTCCCCGGGAGGCAGAAGGTCGAGGAAGGAACTCCCGGTCACCGCGTCGAGGCCCGCGAAGACGGGGGCGTCCAGATTGCAGCGGGTGATTCTCAGGTCACAGTCCAGATTGACCGCGCCGAGGATCTGCTCCTGACGGCCTGGCGTCGGGGCGGTGCGGCCACCTTGGGGTGCGGTGGGGTCGCCCTGCGGGCAGGCCGAACCGCCGGCCGCTGCCGCCGGGCCCTGCGGGATGTAGCGTCCCAGGGCGCTGCTGACCAGGTCGAACGGCGACGGAGACGAGGGCGAAGGTGTGGAGTCCATGCGGCTCCCTCAGCTCGCTCGCCAACCCCGGCACAGTGCCGGGGCCGGACCCGAGCCTGTGCGACGGGGTACCGAGATTCCTGACCGCACACCTCATTGAATAACACCGCGGGCGGCTTCGCCCACATCAGCGGTCTCAGTGGTCGTCGCGGATGCTGGTCGCGATGCCGTTGCTGATCACGACCTCGGCGCTGAAGCCCTTCTTGGCGGCCGTCTCCAGTTGGGCCTCGGTGCACTCGGTGCCGCCCTCGCCGCCGGGGCCCGTGTTCACGGCGTCGCAGATGTCGTCGTAGCCCCAGATCTTGGTGTCCTCGGCCGTGAAGAACTGCTGCTCCACGCCCTTCATGTCGGAGACCGTGTACTTGCCGGGCGCCAGGTAGGAGACGTTGCCGAACCAGGTCCCGCTGACCCCCTTGCCCTTGTTGATGCCCTCGACGACGGTCTCGCCGGAACCGGAACCGGAACCGGAACCGGAACCGGAACCGGACCCGGTTCCAGCCCCACTGGCGGACCCAGACCCAGACGCGGACCCCGCCCCGGCCCCCTGCTGGGCGGCACGCCGCTCGCTCACCAGCGTCGCGATGCCGTTCTTCATCTTCACGTCGGCGTTCACGGCGCCCTTCTTGGCGGCCGCCTCCAGCTCGTCCAGCGTGCAGGGCGCGTCCACCTTGGACCCGGCCTCGCCGCATATCGTGCCGACGCCGTAGACCTCGGTGTCGTCGGCCACCAGGAACTGCTGGTCGCCCTTGCCCGGTACGGTCACGATGAACTTGCCCGGGGCGAGATAGGTGACCTTGCCGTTCTCGAACGAACCGCTGACGCCCTTCGACTTCTTGGAGCCCGACACCTTCTCCGCGACCGCCGCCGCGTCCGATCCGCTCGTGCCGGACGAGTTGTCGGTGCCGCTCTGGCACGCCGTCATCAGCAGCCCGGCGGTGATCGCGGCGGTGGCGACGACGGCCTTGCGCAGGTGGCGGTTCATCAAGGGAGGTTCCTTCCAAGGCGGGCGATGGGGAAGCGGCGGCGTTCTCCGCCGCTTCCCCGCTCTGTACTGATCATGAGGGGTTCAGGGGCCCGCAGGTCACGCCAGTCGTCCCTTCAGGACGCCGCCGTGGCACAGCTGTGACACAGCAACACCTCAGCGGTGGACGCCGGTTGGTCGACGCGCCGCCTTGCACCGGCCCCGCGGCGCGGTGATCATCCGCCGGCCGGTCGGCGACGACCGGGCGGCGCGCAGGACGCGGAAGGAGCGCACGCCACTCATGACGTACGTGTGTCCCCGTCGGTGGAAGCGGAGCCGGCCTGGTGGAACTCCTGGTTGGCCACGCTGCGGGCCGGTGAGCGGCAGTTGTCGCGGTTCATCCGGACCGACATCGCGATCAGGGTGCGGGTGCCGGACAGCGCGGACTGCGCGTATTCACGCTCGCCGGCCAGGTCGGGGTGGTCCAGGCTGACCGCGGCCGCGTCGTCCGCGCCGGCCGCCAGACACAGTTCCCGCAGCCAGGCCGCGTCGATCACGTTCGGCGGGCTCGTGACGTCACCCGCCGAGGGTTCGCGGGTCCTGTCGGGGCTTGCGCAGGGAAACCGACCGGTTTACGGTGATGGTGGAAACCGACCAGTTTCCCATTCTCGGAGGTAGTCATGACCGCATTGAAGGGCGCGAACGTCCTCGTCACCGGCGGCAGCCGCGGCATCGGCAAGGCGCTGGTGGAGGAGCTGTACGCACGCGGCGCCGGCAAGGTCTACGCCACGGCCCGTGACCCGCGCTCCGTGACGCACCCGGACGCCGTCCCGGTGGCGCTTGAGGTCACCGACCCGGCCTCCGTGGCGGCCGCCGCCGCACAGGCGGAAGACGTCACCGTGCTGATCAACAACGCCGGTGCCTCGGTCGGCGCGTCCTTCCTCGACTCCCCGCTCGACGACGTCCGCCGCGAGTTCGAGACCAACTTCTACGGCCCGCTGCTGGTCACCCGCGCCTTCGTGCCGGTCATCGAGCGCAACGGAGGCGGCCACCTCGTCAACGCGCACTCCGTACTCTCCTGGATCGCGCTCGGCGGCTCCTACAGCGCCTCCAAGGCCGCCCTGTGGTCGCAGACCAACTCCCTGCGCCTGGAGCTCCAGCCGCGCGGCATCTCCGTCACCGGACTGCACATGGGATACGTGGACACGGACCTGGCGGCGGGTGTCGACGCCCCCAAGTCCGACCCCCGTGACGTCGCCGTACTCGCCCTCGACGGCGTGGAGGCGGGAGCGTACGAGGTGCTCGCCGACGACATCTCACGGCAGGTCAAGGCGGGCCTGGCCGGCGACCTGGCGGGGCTGTACGCCCAGCTGGCGAAGTAACGCCTTCACATCCAAGGAGTCGTTGAGATGCCCAGCCACGAGTCACGTCCCACGATCCACATCCCGGGGACCACCAGCCACACCATCGCCCCGCGCGCGGGACGCGGCAGCCGTGCGGGAACACTGCGCTACCTCAAGGCGGGCTCCGGCGCTCCCCTGGTCCTGCTGCACACCGTGCGCACCCAGGCCGAGCACTTCCGCCACCTCATCCCGTTGATCGCGGACCGGTACACCGTGTACGCCCTCGACCTGCCGGGGATGGGCTACTCCGAGATCGTGCCCGGTGCGTCGTACGACGAGCCGGCCATGCGCGCGGGCGTCGAGCGGCTCCTCACCGAACTCGACCTCCGCGACGTGACGTTGGTGGGGGAGTCCATGGGGGCGGTGCTCGCCCTGACCACCGCGGCCGACCTCCCGGAGCGAGTCCGGCGCGTCGTCGCGGTGAACACGTACGACTTCCGCGGCGGCATCGCCCGGTCCTCTCTCCTCGCCCGCGTGGTGGTCAGCGGTGTCCTCGCCCCCGGAGTGGGCCCGGTGATCGCCGGGGTGGAGCCCAAGCCCGCCCTCCGCAGGATCTTTCAGGGCGGCCTCGGCGACAAGAGCGCGCTGCGGGCGGACTACCTGGACGAACTCCTCCAGGTGGGCGGCCGCCCCGGCTACCCGACCGTCGCCCGGGCGGTGTACCAGGCCCTGCCCAGCCTCATCGCCGCACGCTCGCGCTACCCCGAGGTCAAGGCCCCCGTCCACCTCGTCTACGGCGAGAAGGACTGGTCCCGCCCCTCGGACCGCGAGGCCAACATGCGGCTGCTGCCGGCCGCCGATGTCACGCAGGTGCCGAAGGCCGGCCACTTCATCGCCCTGGAACGGCCCGACGTCCTTGCCGACCTGTTGAACACCACGGTCTGACCCCCGGGACCGCGGACTGCCGCGGGCAGCGGTCCTGATCACTCCGGTATGCGGGTGATGGTCCGGGGGTCGACGGGGCGGCCGGTCCGTGCCGATTCGAGGCCCGCGAAGCAGAGCGCCAGGCCGGGCAGTGCCGACCGGGCGGCGTTCGAGGGCGTGCGGCGCTCGTGGACGGCCGTGAGCAGTTCCGCCATGGCTCCGTGCATGCCGTTGTCCCACCAGTCCCCGACCAGGGGAGTCACCTGGTCACTGTCGTCGGTGACCAGCCTGACGGACTCGCCGCCGAGGGAGAGACCGCCGTGGAGCGCTCTCGGACCGCGGGCGGCCGCCATGAAGAGGCGGCCCCGCGCGCTCCCGTCGCCGCTCGGCTCGGCCCGGAGGGCGCCAAGGAAGCATCAACTGGCTGGTCACAGTCCATACTTCACGAGTAGGGGCCAGGCGGCCGCGGGATGGTTCGATGCGGGGGAGGGTGGTGTCCGGTGAGCAACTCGGGCAAGGGACTCGGGAAGGTCGAGGTGCGACTCAAGTGGGATCCGAGTCCCTTGGGTGAACCGCCTCGGCATCTCGACATCATCGCCACGACCTACTCCGCGGACGACCTCCACGGGCGGCCGGTCTATGTCGTCCACTACGACAGCCGGTCACCCGACGGCACGATCAACATGTCCCGGCACAGCCGGACCGGCATGGGCTTCGGCTACGTCGAGGTCATGACCCTGGAGTTCGACCGACTGGCACCCACCTACGGCCGGGTCGTGGTGGGGGTCGCCATCCATCAGGACGGCGGGCCCCGCACCTTCGGCGACATGGTGAACGCGGGTGTGCTGGTCGTCGAGGGGTACAAGGAGCTGCTGGCACACGACTTCACCGCGGTCGCCGACTCGACCGCCACGACGGTCGCGGAGTTCACCAGGGACGGCTCCGGTACCTGGGAGTTCCACGAGCTGATCCGGGGCTTCGACAGCGACCCGTTGGTCTTCACCTCGGAAATGGGCGGGAGCGGGTGACGGGACCGTCAGCGCACGCCTGCCGTGTCCAGCAGGGTGGTCACCGTGGGTGCGATGAGCCCGGCGAGGTTGTCGGCTTGGATTCCCGCGCGGGCGCTGGCGCCGTCGAAGACCAGGATCAGCTGACGGGCCAGCAGGTCCGGGTCGCGCGCCCCGCCCTGTTCGGCCTCGGTGCGGAAGAAGCCGGTCAGGTTCGCCTTGACCCGGTGGGCCACCTGGCTCGCGGGGTGGCTCGGGTCTTTGAGCTCGATCTGCACGGCGAGGTACCGGCAGCCCTGGAAGTCGGGAGCGCCGGCCTGTGACTCCATCTGCGCGAAGACGTGCAGGATCCGCTCGCGGGGTGGACGGTGGTCGTCCGCCGCGGGAAGGAGGGTCGTCACAAAGGCGGAGACACGTTCCTCCAGGCTTGCCGCCAGCAGTTCGTCCTTGCTCTCGAACAGCTGGTACATGGAGCGTTTCGACACCCCTGCCGCCTTGCACAGCGCGTCGACGCCGATGCTGACGCCGTCCTGGTAGGTGAGCGTGGCCGCTGCCTCCAGCAGCCGCTCTCGGGAGCTTGACTTCGCCTCGGTGGTCATAATGCGAGGTTAACTCGATTCCGGCCCGTTTGAAACCGATCGGTTTACGATATTCAGGCTTCGTCGGCCGCGGGACTCAGTGGGCGATCACAGGCTCGCCCTCCGACGGCGCCAGAGCCGCGTTCGGCATCAGGAACGCCGTGAGCATCGCACCGACCACGAAGATCCCGGCTCCCCACGCCAGGGTGGCCGTGTAGCTCTCGACCCCGGCCTGGGCCACGGTCAGCGCGCCCGGCTTGTGCGAGGACAGGTAGTCGGTCGCGGCCGACGAGGCGACGGTGGTCAGCAGTGCGGTGCTGATCGAGCCGCCCACCTGCTGGCTGGTGTTGATCAGCGCCGACGCGACGCCCGCGTCCTCGTGGTGCACGCCTGCGGTCGCACCCTGGAACGCGGTGGTCATCACCCCGCCGATACCGACACCCAAGAGGATCATGCCCGGCATGATGTGGGCGACGTAGGTGCTGTCCAGTGTGAGCCGGGTCAGCAGGGCCATACCGGATGCGGAGACCAGGAAGCCGGCGCTGACCACGACCTTGGGGCCGACCCTGGGCAGCAGCAGTGAAGGCACCGTGGTCGACGCGGCGACGATGCCGCCGACCATCGGCAGGAAGGACAGACCGGCCTCGATCGGCGAGTACCCGATGCTGGCCTCCAGGTAGTAGGTCAGGAACAGGAAGATCGAGAACATCCCCATGCCCAGCACGAACACGGCCAGGAACGAACCCCCTCGGGTCCGGTCCAGCACGACGCGCAGCGGCAGCAGTGGATGCGCGACCCTGAGCTCCAGCCAGGCGAACACCGCGAGCAGCACCAGGCCGCTGAGCATGGAGCCGAGGGCGACCGGGTCGGTCCAACTGGTGGATTCGACGTGCGCGAACCCGTAGACGATGCCGAACAGCGCGGCGCTCACCACGACGGTGCCAGGAAGGTCGATCTTGGGTCGTTCGGTGACCACGGGCTTGGCCAGCAACAGCAGCGCACCGGCCAGCGCGACGCCCGCGAAGACGACGTTCACGTACATCACCCAGCGCCACGAAGCCCATTCGGTGAGCATGCCGCCGAGCAGGAGCCCGACCGCGGCGCCCGCACCGGACAACGCACTGAAGATGCCGAAGGCTTTCGGCCTTTCGGACGGGTCGGTGAAGGTCACGCTGAGCAGGGAGAGCGCCGCGGGCGCGAGCAGCGCGGCGAAGAGGCCCTGGGCCACGCGTGCCGCGACGAGTATGTCGAAGCTGCCGGCCGCGCCGCCGACGACGGATGCGGTCGCGAAACCGATCAGGCCGGTCACGAAGGTCGTGCGCCGGCCGAACAGGTCACCGAGTCGGCCCCCGAGCAGCAGCAGGCTGCCGAACGCCAAGGCGTACCCCGTGATGACCCACTGGCGGCTGCCGTCGCTGAAACCGAGGTCATGTTGCGCTTCGGGCAGTGCGATGTTCACGACGGTCGCGTCGAGCGTGACCATGAGTTGTGCCACGCCCAGCACGACGAGCACCCACCAGCGCACGGCATGTGAGCCGCGGCGGCCCGGGTCTGTACTCCTGGAGGCGGGCGCTCCGCGGTCGAAGGTGGTACTCACATTTCCCCTTAGTCGCCGGGCATGGTCCGACCATCGGCCGGAAACCGATCTGTTTCCATTCAGGAAAACAGATCGGTTTCCTCGACGCAAGTGGGCGGCCGGCGCGCCCTGGGCCATGGAGACGGCGACAGCCGCAACACGCCCTAGAGGTCCGGGACGCGCACGAAGGGGCGCACTTCAGCTCACCCCTGGTCGCCGCTCGTCCGGTCGTTGCTCCGGGTCCCCGCGGGCGAGGTGGGGTCGCCCGACTGCGCGAGGGGGCCGGGCGGATAGAACTGCGCGTACCAGCGACGCAACGCCTTGATGCCCTTTGCGTGGGGGAGCAGGACCGGACGCGGTTGGTGGACCTTGTGATCCCAGATACGGACCTCCTCGCGCACCTCGCCCAGGGCTACCGCCCGGAAGGCGAGTTTGAGCGCGGGCGTCAGGAACGGGAGCCGGGCCGGTTTGCGGATGTAGTACAGCATCCGCATCTCGCTCGTACGGTCGTCGACAGGGGTGGTGAGGGCGACAGCCGTCACCGAGAGGGCGGAGCCGTGGGTGCGGACCACCATGACGCCCGGTCCGTACATGAACGCGTCGAAGGTGTTGTCGATGTCCCACCCGAGGATGCGCCGGCTGATCCGGCCGCGGGCCTCGGCGAAGGGGCCGTTCGACCGCCATTCCTGTACGAGCGGTTCGCTCTGGCCGTGAATGAAGTGGAAGTGGGACTCGTCGACGATGTTCTCGCGCATCTCCTGGACGTGGATGCGCGCGCGGCAGGTGTCGTCGATCGGCTGGGCGAATTGCCTGGTTCCCGCTTCCGGGATCTCCGGCACCTCCCATGACGGCTCGTCCGGTCCGCTGTGGACGAAGATGAGCCCACTGTGCTCACGGACCGCGAAGCCGCCGAGGGAGACCTTCGGGGTCCGGGGCGCGAACGGGGCCAGCACGCACCGCCCGTCCGGGCCGAACCGCCAACCGTGGAACGGACATTCGACGGTGCCCTCCACGACCTTGCCGCCGGTGCCGAGGTGCGCGCCGTAGTGGGGGCAGTGCGCGTCCCGTACGGCTGGTCGGCCATCGGCCCCCCGGAAAGCGATGAGCGCCCGTCCGAAGTAGTGGAGGCTGACGATCTCGCCCGGGCGTAACTCGACGCTGCGGAGCACGGCGTACCACCCGTAGGGGACGGCCGGCATCGGGTAGACGTCAGCTCGCGGATCGCGCGGTAAGGCGGCGAGATTGTCATGGCGCCGACGAAGAGGCATGGGCGGATGGTAGTGACAGCCGGCGGCCGGCGCGAAGGGGAGCCCCGATCTCAGCTCACCGACCTCCGTGTCGCCGCGACGACGTTTCGTGTCTCCGGCATCACTTCACCTCTTGGCGGCGCAGTCGTAGAGGGTGAAGCTGCCGTCGGTGCGGAGGCCGTAGGCGGTGGGCGGGATGCGGGTGCAGTGGGACTTCACCCAGGTGGTGGTGGGAGTGGTGGGACGCTCGGTGGTGAGCAGCGCATAGCGCAGCTGGCGGGCGGTGACGAGGCTGCCGAGCTGCTGGGCGGTCGGGAAGGGGGTGCTGCCGGTGAAGCCGCCCATGACGAGGATGGGCTCGGACTTCGCGCGCAGCAGGGGTTCGGCGGCGTAGGCGGCCTGGGCGGCGAGCAGGTACTTCTCGCCCTTGCGGTGGGTGGTGAGGTAGTCGAGCAGGGCGGCGTCGCGGGCGCTGGGCTGATCGAGCCCTCTCCTGCGCGGAGCGCGATGGGGATGCTCGAGGTACGACTTGCCGACCGGACCGGCCATCGGCGAGGCGGTGGCGCCCGCGTAGAGCGGGTCGAGGCCGGAGACGGCCCAGCCGGCCGGTACGACCAGGGTGGCCGCGATCCCGGCGGCCAGGGCGGCGTGGACCATCCGCGGGGAAGTGCGCGGCCCACGGCTCCACAGGCCCACCACGCCGCACAGCGCGAGCATCACGGCGACCGGCAGCAGCCAGGAGACGAATCGGGTCGGCCAGTCCAGCACCAGCGCCCACGCCGCCGTCAGCGCGATCGCCGCCGGCAGCACCAAGTGCCGTCGGCCGACCGCCTCGTGCTCCGCCGCCTGCTCCGGCTCGGGTTCCGGTTCCGGGTCGTATCTCGGGTCCCACCCCAGCTGGTACCAGGTCTCCTGCTCGTACCCCGGTTCCGGTTCCTGCTTCGGTTTGTCCCCGGGCTCCGGCTTCGCCTCGTTCGCCGAGTACTTCGCCTCGTACTCCGAGTGGAAGAGCGCGAGGCCGCCACCGGCCAGCGCGGCGAGCGCCGGGGCGATGACGGCCGTGTAGTAGGCGTGGTTGCCGTTGGAGACGCTGAACACCAGGGCGTGCATGGCCAGCCAGCCGCCCCACAACAGGAATCCCGCGCGCGTCAGGTCGGTTCGCGGCCGGCCGGCGCGCCGGGCCACGCCCAGGACCGCGGCCAGCACGGCGAGCGGCAGGAACCAGGCGATCTGCGGGCCGACCGTTTCGTTGATCAGCATGTCCCAGCCGGTGTTGCCGGTGGTGCGGCTGGCGGCGGTGCCCGCGACGGCGCCGAACGCGGTGGAATCGCTGCTGAAGCGGCTGAGACCGTTGTAGCCGAAGACCAGGGCGAACGGATTGTTGTCGGACGTTCCGTCGAGGTACGGCCGGTTGGCGGCCGGTGTCACCCAGGCGATCAGTATCCAGAAGCAGGAGACCGCCAACGCGACCGCCCCGCCCAGCAGGAGACGCAGGGCCCGCTTCAACGGCGCGCCGGGCGCGACGAGTTGGTACACGGCGGCGAAGACCGGCAGCACCAGCCACGCCTGCAGCATCTTCGCCTGGAAGGCGAGCCCGACCCAGACCCCGCAGGTGATCAGCGGCAGCAGCCGCTCGGTGCGTACCGCCTTCTGCAGCGCTCCGGCGGCCGCCACCAGGAGCAGAGTGAGCGTGGTGTCCGGGATGGTGGCACGGTTGAGCGCCACGGTGACCGGGGTGACGGTGAGCACCAGCGCGGCGATCAGCGCGGCGAACGGACCGGCCCAGGCCCGTACGATCCGGTGCAACAGCCATACGGTGAGCACGCCTTCGACGACCTGCGGAAGCGCGGCCGCCCAGGTGTGCGGGCCGAACAGCCAGACGGAGACCGCGTCGGGCCAGAAGGCGCCGGGCAGCTTGTCGATGCTGATCGAACCGCCGGCGTCCAGCCCGCCGAAGAAGAACGCCCGCCAGCTGCCCGCCATCGACCGTATCGCCGCACCGTAGAAGGGGTGGAGCGCGGCCTGCCCGATGCCCCAGGAGTACAGCACCGTGGCGACGGCGAGCACCGCGGCGAGCGCCGGGCGCTCCCAGCGCGGGGCGTCTTCCGGCAGGCTGAAGCGGCGGTTCGCCGCCTTGCGGCCTCGGCGCGCGCCGGTGGGCTGGACGGCGGGGATGGCTGTCATGGCGGTGGTCCTCGGATCAGCAGGTCAGGTCAAGCGGCGATGCGTCGGCGGTGGAGTCACCTCGTGGAGTCACCTCACAGTCGGCGGGCCGCCCGGAAGCCGCGGGCGTAGAAGTCGGTGCCGTCCAGCAGCGCGTGGCCCGACAGGTCACCCAGGGTCGGGCCGTTGGCGGCGGAGCGGCTGGAGTAGAAGCGGTGCCGGCCCTTGTCGTCGAGGCCCATGTAAATGCCGACGTGGTCGATGAAGTCCGGCCGGTCCTTGATGATGGCGAAGAAGACCAGATCACCGGGTTGCAGGACGTCCAGGTCGGTGGCCTGCCGCGTGCCGGTGTGCTCAATCACCTTGCGGCCGGGACCGTAGGCGGCGATGGCGTAGGCGCGGCGCGGCAGACCGGTGCCCTTGGTGTTGGTGTTGTGCAGGGGGACGCCCATGCGGTAGCCCCACACCAGACGCTGGAAGCCGGAGCAGTCGACACAGCCGTAGCGGTCGGTCTC
This sequence comes from Streptomyces sp. NPDC005263, assembly GCF_042872365.1. NCBI lineage: Bacteria > Bacillati > Actinomycetota > Actinomycetes > Kitasatosporales > Streptomycetaceae > Streptomyces > Streptomyces sp. NPDC005263. The sequence goes on from NZ_JBIAKJ010000007.1 coordinate 171,146, forward strand.
CGGCTGCGCGCGTGTGCCGTCCGGGAAGTCCCAGTCGATGCCCAGATAGTCGTAGAAGTCGGACTTCTCGTCGTAGTAGGCGAAGTCCAACGGGTTTTTGACCGCGGCGTTGCGCGGGCCGAAGTGCGCGGTGCCCGCGTAGCGGACCCCGTCGGCGTTCTTCTTGTCGCGCGCCCCGGCACTGCTGTACTGGAACGCCACCGCGAAGACGTCCGGGCTCTTGGCGCCGAGTGTCTTGGGGAACCAGCCCTTGAACCACGCGGACTTCTCCATGCCCTGCTGCCACGCGTGCGGCAGCACGCGCACCCAGGCGTCCGTGGTCACCGTGGCCTCGGTGGTCCGCGGCTCGCTGAAGGTGCGGGCGGGACCGGTCAGTACGGCCGTACGGGCGCCGTCGGTGAACGTGGCGAGCGTGCCGCCGTCGGCGGCACGGACCACGGTGCGGCCGGGGGCGGACAGCCGCTCGTAGGTGTGGGGCCCGGCGGACCGGGCGCTCGGGCCGGAGCCCGTGCCGTCGGCGGTCGTACCGGCATCGTCGTCGCTGCCCCGCCCGAAGCGGTCCCAGGCGAGCCCGCCCGCCGCCCCGGCCACCGCCACGCCGGCGATCGTACGGAACACGGCGCGGCGGGTCGGGTTGTTGCCTCTTCCGACTGGTGTGGAGTGCATGACCGATCCTCCTGGAAGTGTCAGGTGAGAGGGTGCCGGACAGGTCAGCCGGTGGGCAGGGCGCCCATCAACAGGCCGGAGACCAGCACGACGTACGTGGCCAGCGTCACCGCCGTGGTCGAGATGACCGTGGCCGCCATGGGCTGGCGGACCATCTGGTACGAGACCAGGCCGGGGACGATGAAGCCGAGGGTCTGGGACGTGTACAGCAGCGGAAACTCATGACTCAGGGCGAGCATCACAGTGGTCTGCGTCAGCACCGCGCACAGCACCACGGCGGCGAACAGCCGCTTGCCGTAGAGAATCACCGTGCGCTGCAACAGCTTCGTCAAGAAGTAGGTGAGCGTCGCCACACCGACCATCAGCCCGGCCAACCACACGTCGGTGACGAGGGTGAGGGCGATCCAGCCCGGGGTGATCATTCCCCCGGGCGAGAGGTTGGTGGTCAGGTAGCAGACGAGCGAGAAGACCAGCCCGAGGGCGATCCCGAGTGCGGCGGTCTGTGCGTTGAGGTCGGGGGGGATCACGGGTTCCTCATGGACTGGGGCGGATCGTAGGCGTGGTACTGATCGTGGGTGGGGTTCGGGTCGCGGGCGGGGTTCGGGTCGCCCGCGGTGTTCCATTCGTCGGGCCGCTCCTGGCGGGCGGCGGCCCGGCGGGCGAGGTCGCGTTGTTCCGGGATGCGGAAGGCGTACGTCGGTGTCTCCAGCGGTGCCACCCAGCTGTACGGCTCCGGCTCGGGCGGGCGGGCCACCGAGACACGCGGTCGGGGTACGGCTATCTGGATCGTCTCCTGGTCCAGGCCGTCGCCGGTGACGACGTCGAGCAGGTCCTCGGAGTCGTCCAGCGGCAGCTCGGCGAGGCATTCAAGGAACAGCTCGCCCTGGCCGTGGATGTTGCCGATCGCCACCAGCGAGGAATCCGGGCCGAGTTCGGCGAGGATCGCCGCGGTCAGTTCCTCGGGGTCCCGGCGGTCGCCGCCGAGATCCACCACCCGCCCGGTGAAGCCCGCCGGAATCGCGTCGCGGGCGCTCTTGGTCGGGTGGCCGATCAGGAACACCGTCTCGGCGGCGAGGTCGGGGACGATCGTGCCCATCTGGCCGTTGCGCTCCACCCGGTCCGGGCGGCAGTTGATGACCACGCCGATCGGCCCTCTGATCGCGCCCAGCTCCTCCAGCTGCTTGACGTTCATCAGCGTCGACTCGGGATCGTTGGCCGCGAAGACGTTCGCGAACCGCAGCCGCTTGCCCTCGGGGGTGACATAGCGCTCCACGGACAGCACGCCCGGGTCGGGCGGCGCGTCCCACATGCCCTGCATCGCGGTGTCCCGCTCCACGCCGAGCAGTTCGGCGACGGCGAGCGCGATCGCCACGTTCTCCTTGAAGGTGAACCAGCTGAAGCCGCGCAGTTCGGCGTCGGTCACCGACTCCGGATCGACCGCGATCAGCCGGCAGTTCCGCTTGTCGGCCTCCTCCTGGAGGATGTGCAGCCGGTCCTTCTCCGCCGTCACGCACACCCCGCCCACCGGCATCGAGCGGGAGAGCGAGCGGGCGACGTCGTCCAGCGTCGGGCCCATCTCCTCCAGATGGTCCTCGCGGACATTGCACAGCACGCCGATCGTGGAACGGATCAGCTTCTCCTGGTTGATCTCCTGGAGCGCGGGCATCACCGCCATGCACTCGATCACCAGCGCGTCCGGCCGGTAGGTCGCCGCCCGCCGTACGATGCCGATCTGCTCGACGATGTTGGCGATGTTGAGCTTGCGGTACACCGGCTCCTCGGTGGCATCCGGATGGATGAACCGGGCGGCGGTGCCGGTGGTCTTGGCCACCGTGACCAGGCCGCCGCCGCGCAGCGCGCCCGCGCACAGCCGGGTGATCGAACTCTTGCCGCGGATGCCGTTGACCAGCACCCGCGTAGGTATCTGCTCCAGCGAGGCGAAGTGCCGCCGCTGCTCCAGGATTCCGGCGATCCACAGCGTGGTGCAGCACAGCAGGACGATGACATAGAGGAAGAGCACGCCGATTCCGTCCTTCTACCGCTGGTGGGTGTTCGCACGCGGGGGCCGGGAGCGCCCGGCGGCCTGGCCGGATCTGGCCGCCCGGTCGCGTTCCGCCAGGACCTGGCGCACCAGCTCCAGGCTGCGGGTGACCGAGCCGATCTCGTCGTGGTTGACCGGATGCAGCACGGTGCGGCGGTCCCCGCCGGCGAGCCGCTCGACGAGCACGGCGACCGCGCGCAGCGGCCGGATCACCACGACGTACAGCCAGCCCAGGCAGGCCGCGCTCACGGCGAGGCCCAGGATGCCGGCGAGCATGGTGCGCTGCTCGGCCTGCACCGCGGGGATCTGGAGCGCCGCCGCGGGCTCCGCGGTCACCACGTGCCAGCCGAGACGGGCCGTCGGGCCGCTCTGCGCCAGCGGAGCGGCGGCGTCGACCGACGGTCCGGAGGACGTGTTGTGCACCGCCGAGGTCGCGGTGCCCGCGGTCCCCGGGGCGCCCTGGGTGGCGTTGGCGAGACGGGTCAGGCCGGCGTCGGGCAGCGACTGGAAGGCGCGGTAGCCCACGCTCGATGCCAGCACCTTCTCGTCGCCGTCCGTCACCCAGACCTTGCCCAGCTTCGGCCTGGACAGAATGGAGTTGAGCGCCTTCACGTCGATCTCGCCGAACAGGACCACCCCGGCCGCCGGGGCCTGGCCCTTGCCGGACCGGACCTGCGCGTAGGCGGCGATCGCCGGTATCCGGCCCGAGGTGTTGACGGTGGTGATCCCACCGCCGCCGGGCACGTGGACGAGGGTGCGCAGGGGTGTGCCGCCCACCCGCAGCGTGATGCCGCCCGAGCGGTCCAGGAGATACAACGAGCGGTACTGCTTGTGGTCGGCGAGGGACTGCCGCAGGACCTCGGTCTGGGCGGCCCGGCTCCTGCCCGGCAGACTCGCGGCCGCTTCGCTCAGGTCGGTGTACGACTGGTCCAGGGACTGCCGGATCCGCTGCGTCGCGATCTCGGTGCGCGCCTGCTGGTCGGCGAGGACCGGAGCCGGAACCGCGGTCGCGGCGTCCGCCCGGTTCAGCAGGAAGATCATCGGTACCGCCCAGCAGGCCACCACCAGCACGCCGACCGCGGCCAGAGCCCGGTAGCCCGGCCCGCGCCGGGCCGGGAACTGCTGCGGGCCGCTCTCGCCGAGCAGTTGCCCGCGCAGTGAGTCCAGGGCCCGCCCGATCCGGGCCAGTTCACCGAAGCCGTGCACCGGAACCGGCCGGGACAGCTCCGCCGCCGCGGCCGGGCCACCGGCCGGCCCACCCCCGGTCACGCCCCGGGCCAGGCGGCCGGCGGACAGATACAGCCGCAGCAGCGGCCGCTGCACGGAGAAGTACAGCGCCAGCCCCAGCAACAGCGCGACCACGGCCAGCGTCCCGGCTGTCCCGAGTGCGAAGCGCGAGTAGTCGGCGGCGGGGGCCGTGGCGGGCGCCGCGCGGGAGGTGAGCACCACCAGGCCGAGGTCGTCGGTCGCGCCCGAACCCGTCGCCGAGGCGACCTGGGCCCAGCCGGCCACGGTGCGCCGGCTGCCCGTGGTAGAGCCCAGCAGGGATCCCGAGGCGTCGGTCCCACTACTCGACCCGTTCGCCGCGCGGGCCGCCGCCGCGGACAGACCGCTGTGGGCGGCGGTCCCGGACGCCGTGCCACCGACTGCGGTGGCCAGCGCCTTGCCGCTCGCGTCCAGCACTTCGGCGGTGCGTCCCTCGCCGTACGCCGTGAGGGCGGGGAGCGCTTCGGAGACCACCAGCAGCAACTGCCGGTCGGGCCGCGTCGGGGCCTGGTACTGGTCCTGGTCGGGATCGTCCTGCGCGGGCAGTGTGACCTTCGCGAAGTACAGCAGCTGCCGGGTGCCGCCCGACGTCACCAGCCGGGGCGGGACCGCTTCGGGCCCGGACGCCGTCCTGGCGACGTCCACCCCGGTCAGCGGCACCGTCTTGCCGCCGGCCGCCAGCAGTTTGCCGTTGCGCTGGTCGAGCAGCGCACTGCCGAGGGCCGCCTTCCTGGCAGCGGTCAGCGCTTTGAGCGTGGTCGTGGGGGTCGATGCGCTCGTCGCCGGGTACGCGTCGGCCGTACGGCGTACCGCGCTCGCCTCGGCGTCGATCGCGGAGCGCATCGACAGCGCGGTGTCCGCGGCGATCTGCTGCTCCCCGTTCAGCACGGCCTGGGGGACACCCGCGGTGTGGATGCCGTCGAGGCCGATCACGGTCAGGGCGGCGACCATCAGCAGGAGTACGACGAGTGAGGCTATCGGCGGGCGGACCCCGCCAAGTATTGGCATATCGGCGCGGCGACGGATGCGGTGGCGTCGCGGCGCCCGAGGTGCGGAGGACAGGAGAGCTTATCCTTCCTCAACTGGCGCCGAGCGCCCAAATGTTCGACAAGGCAAACATTCTAGCGCCTCATCATCACATGGCTATCACAGGTTCCCCCCATGTGTCGTACGCGACAACGGGACGCTGCCCGGCGGCGACACATACGGGCCACCACGCGCCGAAGGGCCGGACCCGCGAACAGGTCCGGCCCCTCGGATGTCCGGTCAGCGGACGAAAGAGATCTCCGGGTACTTGGTGCTGGGCCCGTTGAGCAGGGTGCCGGACTTCTTACGCACCTGCTGGTCGAAGAAGGCGGCGAGGTAGACGCGCTGGATCAGGACCGCCCGGTTCGGGGCGATCGTGCCGTACTGCTCCTGGATCGTGGCCTGGGAGGTCCCGGTCAGGCGCGCCCACTGCGGCACCAGATACTCGTTGTCGCTGAACGACAGGTGCGCCGCGCCCTTGAGCTTGATGTCGACCCGGTATCCCTTCAGGTGCGACCACATGTTCCGCCACGAACCGTCGTTGTTGCGGTTGTGGTTGCCGGAGCTGAAGAGCATGAAGGGCCGGTCCAGGTCCTTGTTCTGAGCCGTTCCGAAGAACTGGCCGTCCAGGTTGGCACCGGCGTCGATCCGCTTGTCGAGCTGCATGGCGGTGGCGACCGCCCCGCCGCCCAGCGACCAGCCGAACATCCCGATACGGGAGGTGTCCACCGACTTCGACAGCCCGGAGGGCAGCGTCGCGCGGCCGGCGTCCGGGTTGCCGCCACTGCTGATCTTGCCGAGCGCGTCGATGACGAACTTGATGTCGGCCGCGCGCACCTTGAGCGTGTCGGAGGAGTGGGCGGTCGACGGCATCGTTCTGACCTCGAGCCGGTTGGCCGGGAACTGCACCTCGTTGGCGTCGTGGGTGTGGTCGACGGTGACGACGAGGTAGCCGCGGCTGGCGAGATCCTGGGCGAGCGCGGTGCCCATCGCGCGGTCCGAGTGCAGCCCGCTCGAGTACAGCAGGACGGGCAGCTTGCCGAGCGAGGTCTTCACCGGGGCGAGGACGTGGCCCGCGGTCTTCGGCAGGGTCACCTGCTGCGGCGTCAGCCTGCGCGTGCCGAGGAAGTGGGAGCCGGAGATCGACGGCATCCACGGTGCCTGGTAGTGCCCGGACGTGGAGGTGGCCGGATACCAGAGCGACACCATCACTTCGCGCGGCTTGTTGCCGGGCACGTACGGGTCCGTACGGGACTTGTCGACGAGGTGCAGGCCGACCATGCCCACGCTGTGTGCCCCGGTCGGCGCGGGCATGGTGAGCTGCTGGGCTGCCGTGGCCGTGCGGGCGGACGCGAGCCCCTCGGGGATTGCGGACTTGAGCTGCTGCGGCAGCTCGTCGTTCTCGGGCGCCCAGGGCGTCTTCGGGGCGGGCTGGCCGGCCGGGGACCCGGTGGCCGCCGGCTTGTCGGACGTCTTCCCGGCGGCCGACGCCGGTGTCATCCCCACACCCAGCGCGAGGGCCAGCACACCCGCCGAGCCGACCGCTCTGGCGATCCCTCTTCGACGGTGGTGCGGGCGGCGGTGCTTCATGAAACCCCCAATGTTGGTCAGCGATCGTAGAACGCGCGATCGACTGCCGCATACCGTACCGCCGCGGCGACGGGCGTACTCGCGCTCCCCGGATCTCGCCAACGTGACCTCACGTACCGGGTATGAGCACTGCCACGGCCCGATGACGCGTCGGCCGCCCCGGACCCCGCTCGTGGCGATCGCCTCGGCCGGTCAGGTGGGTCCGTCCGGGCTCCGGGAGAAGGCCGTGTCGCCGGCCGTCGCCACCAGCGCGTCCTTGACGAGCAGCACGCGCGGCGGGTAGTTCTGCGCCTTGTCCCCGGGGGCGTCCAGCGCGGAGGTGCGCCAGACCTCTGCTCCGGTGCGGCTGTCCAGTGCCAGCAGACGGCCGAAGCGGTTGGAGAAATAGACTCGCTGGTACGTCGCCGACACCGCGGGCGCGGACAGACTCTCCACGTCCGTCACCTTCTGCCAGAGTTGTCTGCCGCTGTCCGCCGACACCGCGGTGACCGACCCGTCGGACCGGACGAAGTAGACGACGCCGTCCACGAGGGTGGCCGCGCCGGTCAGCGGATGTGCCAGCGGTATCCGTCTGACCTGCCCGGTGTCCGAGGCCACCCGCAGCAGCGCGTTGTACGGCCGTTCGTACCCGGCTTCGTACACGTCCTTCGCGGTCTGAGGGGCGAGGAACAGGGGCTGCCCGCCGACCGCGCCGAGCGCTTCCGCCTTCTTGGGCAGGGTGGCGATCTCGGTCAGGCTGCCGGGGCCGAGCTTCATCAGCTCGATCGGGGCCTGACCGGGCTCGTTGCCGGCCGAGCACAGGGCGTAGGGGGCGCCTCCCAGCGCGGACGGAGTGCAGACCTCGTCCAGTGAGGACGCCCGCCACAGTTCCTTTCCGGACGGCCCGTAGGTCACGAACGACGAGTAGTCGGGGGACATGGTCAGCAGTCCGCCGTCGTACAGGACCGCGTCCTGGGACTTGTTGATGTCACGTTGCCAGCGCCGGTGCCCGGTGGCGGCGTCGAGGGCCACCACGCGCCTGGTCGTGTCGTCCGGCTCCTCGTACGCGTAGACCAGCCCGTCGCGGACGCCGATCGGCTGCACCCCCTGAGGGCGGGTGCCGGTCCGCCACAGGATGCGGCCGGAGGCCGCGTCGATCCTGGCGACCGTGAAGCCCGTACCGCCACAGAACAGGGCATTCTCCTCCGTCACGCATCCAGGGTTGTTGTAGTCGAGAGGAGCACCCTTCACGTCGTACCGCAGCTTCGTGCGCCACGGCCGCCAGCCGCCGGGCAGTGAGGCGGCACGGGTGGTGGCCGTGGCGTCGGAGGCGGCGGTCCCGGAGGCGGTGGTGGCGTCCGGACCGGACACGAGGACGCTCACCCCGATACCCAGGCTCGCGACGGCCAGCGCCGCGCCGAGGCCGGTGAGCAGCATCCGGGTCCGACGTCCCTCGCGGATGCCGGTGCCGGTGCTGGTGCTGGTGCCGGTCGCGGCGCCCGCGGAGGTGGTGGCCGCGCTCGGAGAAGTGGGGTGGCGCCAGGAGTTCGCGGACTGCCCGGTCCTCGGAGACGCGATGGCGTCGGATTCCGGCAGTGTCTGGAGCATGCGGTGAAGGTCCGTCAGTTCCGGCCGTGCGGCCGGGTCCTTGTCCAGGCAGCGCTCGACAATGCCCAGGAGCCCTTCGGGCACCCCGCCGAGGTCCGGGGTCCCGTGCACCACCTGATAACCGGTGATGTACGGGCTGTCGGCGTCGAACGGTCCCGTGCCGACGGCCGCGAACACCAGCAGTGACCCCAGCGAGAACACGTCCGAGGCCGGGGTGACCTCTCGGGGAGAGGCCAGTTGTTCCGGCGACATGAAGGGCGGAGTGCCGATCATCCGCCCGGTCGTGGTGAGGCTCTGGTTCTCGGAAGCGCGCGATATGCCGAAGTCGATGACGCGCGGCCCGTTCTCGGTCATCAGGACGTTGCCCGGTTTGAGGTCCCGGTGCACCAGGCCCACCCGGTGGATGTCGCGCAGCGCCTCGACGAGCCCCAGCCCCAGCGCGCGCAGGTCCCGACCGCTCAACGGGCCGTCCTTCTCCACAACTTCGGAAAGGGTGAGCCCCGGCACGTAGAGCGTCGCCATCCACGGCCGGTCGGCGTCCGGGTCGGCGTCCACGACAGGGGCGGTGAAGGCGCCGCTCACTCTGCGCGCCGCCGCGATCTCCTGTCGGAAGCGCGTCCGGAGCTCCTCCTCCTGGGAATACGGCCCGCGTACGAGCTTGACCGCGACCTGCCGTCCCGAAGCGGAGACTCCCAGATAGACGACTCCCATGCCGCCCGCCCCGAGCCGACCGAGAAGGGTGTACCCGCCTATGGACTCCGGGTCCCCGGTGCTCAGGGGCGTCATCGCCGATCATCCTCCCCCGCGCCGGCCTGCCTCACGGGGATCAGAGTAGGGCCTGCCGCCCCGGAAACGGAGCCGCGCATTCGCGCAGCGGCGCCCCTGAGCCGTGCGAGGGGTGAAGGCGTCGACGGACGGCTACCGCCTCGGTCCCGTTCACCGCGGCCGCGTCCACTGACGACGTGTCACCGAGGCCCTCGCCCGCGGTGGTTCGAGACCGGGCCCTGTCCGCGAGGCCGTCGGACCGGTCACGCCGGGCCCGTGAAGATCCACTCCCCGTGTTGCTCAACCCATCAAGTGCCGATCGCGCCGAGGGCCCCTGCCGTGAGGCGACGGGCGTAGGCGGCATCGAGCCCGTCAGGGCGGAAGAGGATGCGGTACATCAGAGGGGCGACGACGCGGTCGATGACCGTCTCGACGTCGGGAGCGTCATCCCCGCGGTCGATCGCACGGCCGAGGATGACGCCGATCTGCTCGGCCGCGTACGCCGAACACTGGCCGGCGTTGCTGCCCTCCGGGTCGCCGAGCAGGGCGTCGCGGATATAGGCGCGGCCCGTGGGTGAGGCCATCTCGTCCAGGAACTGCTCGGCCCAGGAGGCCAGGTCGGACAGCAGGTCACCATGGTCCTCCGGCGCCGCCTCCGGGCGCAGACGCTCGACGGCGACGTCCGACAGCAGTTCCTTCAGGTCGCCCCAGCGACGGTAGATCGTCGACGCCGTCACTCCCGCGCGCTGGGCGACGAGCGGCACCGTCAGGGCGTCGCGCCCCACCTCGGACTCGAGAGCGAGTACCGCGGCGTGGACCGATGCCTGCACCCGGGCGCTGCGCCCGCCCGGGCGCACCATCTGTCTGCGACCCATGACTCCACCTCGAAGCGAGTTTCTCGTTGTCGTGCACCGTGTTCTGAGAATGCTTGTGCCCTCAGCGGCGCGCAAAGCATTGTAGCCCGCTAAAGCAAAATCTTGGCTTTAGTTCCTCAGTGCCCTCAGTGTCCTCAGGCCGGGCCCACGCTCATCGTCAGGCCGCGGGTGCGATCTCGCGGGCAGGTGCGAACTGCTCGTACGCATGACCGACCCGCAGGAGCACGGCCTCCCCCAGAGGACGCCCGAGGAGCTGCATGCCGATCGGCATCCCCGCGCGGTCGTGGCCGACCGGTACGGACAGCGAGGGCACTCCGGTGATGTTGGCGGGGGCCGAGAGGCGTACGTAGGCGTCGGAGACGCTCTCGACGGTACCGTCGGACCAGGTCATCGCCTGCAGCCCGGCCGGTACCGCGGTCATCGGGACCGTCGGGGCGGCGATCACGTCGACCTGCTCCAGCATGCGCGCCCACTCCTGCCGCATCAGCGCCTGGGCGCGCTGGGCGCGCAGATAGTCCCCGGCGGGCATCAGCTCGCCGGCTTCGAGGAGAACGCGGACGTCCGCGCCGTACAGGTCGGGGACCGTGCGCAGAGTCCGCTCGTGGTAGGCGGTGGCCTCGGGAACCATCAGGCCCCACTGCGTCGCCTGGATGTAGCGCGTCATCGGGATCTCGACCTCGACGAGTCGTGCGCCGAGCGCCTCCAGTTGGTCGATGGCGCGCCGGACCGCAGCCTCCACCTGCGGGTCGACATGGTCGAAGTAGTAATTGCGGGGTACTCCGACGCGCAGCCCGGTCAGGTCCGCGCTCGCGTCCGGTCCGTCCGGTCGGTGGTCCCCGGCGGGGAGGGGCAGGGAGGCAGGGTCGCGGGGGTCGTGTCCGGCCAGGACGGACAGGACCACGGCCGCGTCCGCCACGGTACGGGTGAGAGGGCCGACATGGTCCAGCGACCAGGACAGTGACGTCACCCCGTGGCGGGGGACGAGTCCGAACGTCGGCTTCAGGCCGACGACCCCGTTGAGCGCGGCGGGCACCCGGATCGAGCCGCCGGTGTCGGTGCCCAGGGCGAAGGTCGCGGCGCCGGCCGCCACGGCGACGGCCGACCCGCCACTGGAGCCGCCCGCGACCCGCTCCCGGTCCCAGCTGTTGCGTGTCTGCGGTGTGGTCAGCCCGTAGGCGAACTCGTGGGTGTGGGTCTTGCCGACCAGGATCGCGCCGGACGCGGCCAGGCGGGCGGTCACCGTGCTGTCGGAGTCGGCGCGGTGGTCGGCCCGGACGCGGGAGCTGGCCGTCGTCGGCACGCCCGCGACATCGATCAGGTCCTTCAATCCCATGGGGATCCCGTGCAGCGGGCCCCGGAAACGGCCGGACGCAGCTTCGCGCTCGGCTTCGAGAGCGGACCGGCGTGCCTGCTCCGCCGTGACCGTGACGTAGGCCCCGACCCGTGGCTCCACCTGCTCGACGCGGTCGAGGACGGAGTCCACCAGCTCGACGGGGGAGACCCGCCGCTGCCGTATCGCGTCCGCGGCGGCGGCGAGGGACAGCTCAAACGGCTGCATCGTGCTTCTCCTCTCCCACACGGTAGGTGGGGGCGGGCGGGGTGGCGCCGAAGTCCAGCTCCCGCAGGACGGAGACGACGGAGCGGATGTGCTGGGCGGTGGCCGCCACCTCGGCGTGGCGGGCGTCGTCCAGGGGCAGTCCGGCCCAGGCGGCCCAGCGGGCGGCCTCCGGCGGCGTGAGGTCATCGGTGGACATGGGCTTCTCTCCCCTGATCGGGTCTTTGTGCTCGGGCCGGAGCAGCGGAGCGACCGACCTAAAAGCTCATCGTTTGCTTTAGTGCGACGGTAGGGCCTACCGTCGCACTAAAGCAAATCAGTTGCGTTTAGAGAGAGGCATGCTCGGCGTGCCATCGACGCAGGCGCCGCCACCCACCTGTACGGCTGCGGACCGCGTCCCACTGCGTACGCCGCGGCCGCCATCCTGCTCGACTGGCGTTCCACATGACCGCCACACAGCCGGAAGTTTCCAGACGTCCCACAGGTATCCGACAGACAAGGGAAACGACGGACCATGCACACCCCATCGGCCAACGAAGCCCATCTCCCGGCCTCCGTCCCCACCTGGACGGTGGGCGACATCACGGTCCACCGCATCGACGAAGTCCTCCTGCCGCCCGCGACCGGGACCTGGCTACTGCCCGACGCCACCACCGACGTGGTCTCGCAACAGGCCTGGCTACGCCCCGACTTCGCGGACCACGAGGGTGTCCTGCACCTCGACAGCCATGGCTTCGCCTTCGAAACGGGCGGCCTGCGCGTTCTCGTCGACACCGGCATCGGCAACGGCAAGACGCGGGCGAACCCGGCCTGGCACAACCTGCGGACCGGCTACCTCGAGCACCTCGCCGCCGCCGGATTCCCCCCGGACTCCGTCGACCTGGTCATCCTCACCCACCTGCACACCGACCATGTCGGCTGGAACACCGTCGAGGTGAACGGCGAGTGGGTACCCACCTTCCCCCACGCCCGCTACGTCACCTCCCGTACCGAACGGGACTTCTGGGCCGGCTATGACATGGACGAGCCGCGGCAGGACATGTTCAACGACTCCGTGATCCCGGTCGAGGAGGCAGGCCTGCTCGATCTCGTCGACGTGCCGCCCGAGGGCACCGACATCGCCCCCGGCCTGCGCCTGCTGCCCACTCCCGGCCACACCCCTGGCCACATCGCCGTCCAGCTGACCGGCCGCGGGGAAACGGCGCTGATCACCGGCGACTGCATCCACCACCCCGTCCAGTTCGCCCACCCGGCCATCGGCTCCTGCGTCGACATCGATCCGGCACAGTCCGAGGAGTCGCGCCGCGAGCTGCTCAGCTCGCTCGCCGACACGGGCACCCTCCTGCTGGGCACGCACTTCCCGCCGCCCACCGCCGGCCGAGTGATCACACACGGGGACGCCTACCGGCTGCTGCCCGTCCCTGCTGCCCGTCCCTGCGACCTGACAGGCTGACCTCCTGGACCCCGCGGTCTGCCGTGAGAGGAACTCATATGCCCGACCCTGGCTATCCCAGCACCCGCCCGAGGAAGCCGCGCAGGTAACCCGCGACGATGTCCAGGTGGCTCTCCAGCAGGAAGTGGCCGCCGTTGATCAGGTGCACCTCCGCGTCCTTGGCGTCGCGGGCGAAGGCCAGCGCGCCCGCCGGGCCGAAGATTTCGTCGTTGCGGCCCCACACGGCGAGCACCGGGACCTCGCTGGTGCGTAGGAATTCGTGCAGCAGCGGGTAGAGCGGGCGGTTGTTCTGGTAGTCCCGGAACAGCGCCAACTGGACCTCGTCGTTGCCCTCGCGGGAGACGAGGGCGACGTCGTGCTCCCAGGTGTCCGGGCTGACCAGGCTCGGGTCGGGCACGCCGTGCAGGTACTGCCAGCGGATGGCGTCGACGCCCAGCGCGGCGCGGACGGCGGGTTCGGTGTCGGGGCCGGGGTTCGCCCCGTAGGCCCACACGTCGGCCCAGAACGACTCGACGAAACCGTCCTCGTAGCCGTTGCCGTTCTGGGTGACGAGGGCCGAGATCCGTTCGGGGTGCTGGAGCGCGAGCCGCCATCCGATGGGGGCGCCGTAGTCCTGGACGTAGAGGGCGTAGCGCTGCAGGCCCAGTTGGTCGAGCAGTCCGGAGGTGAGTTTCGTGAGGGCGTCGAAGGTGTAGGTGAACTCCCCTACGAGGGGGGCGTCGGAGTGGCCGAAGCCGAGGTGGTCCGGCGCGATGACGTGGTAGTCGTCGGCCAGCAGCGGGATGAGTTCGCGGAACATGAACGAGCTGGTCGGGTAGCCGTGCAGCAGGACGATCACGGGGGCGTCGGCGGGGCCGGCTTCGCGGTAGAAGATCTCATAGCCGTCGACAGTGGCGGTCCGGTGGTGCACCGAGTTCATGTCTGACCGTTCCTAACAACTGAGCGGGAGTGAGTTCTGTTGACCTCGCGGGGGCCTTGCCCTGAGCCGGGTCACATCACAGCGTCTGTCTGCAGTGGGCCGGCGGTGACACGGAGCGTCCGGATGCGCACCGGCTCTTCCTGGTCGAGGTAGAAGATGTGCATGAAGGGGGCGCGCACCACCCGCTCCGGTTCGCTCTTCTTGGCCATGACCGCCTCACCGCGCAGCAGACGGACGCCGTCGCCCGCGGTCCAGAACTCCATGACCTCATGGCTGATGACCAGCGGCGCGTCGATCTTGACGAAGAACTCCTTGATGGCCTCGACGCCGTGGATGTGCGCGGTGCCGAAGTACATGTCGGTGTTGTCGGTCAGTGGTGCGAAGCCCTTGCCGAACTCCAGGGTGTCGATGGCGTCCATGAACTTCAGGACCCAGCCGGGGACGGCTGTCGCTTGTGCGGTGTGAGCCATGGTGTGAACTTCCTGATCGGTCTCCGGCGCACGACCCTTGCCACCCGCGCCTGCCCACCCCTGCCGATCTGAACACCGCCGTCCGGCGGGGACCTCAGAAGCCATCCCTAGCGAGAGGGGTGCGCCCTTCCGGCATACCTCCTTCGTCCGGAACTGGACGCCTCGGTTCAGTCGGCCGTGGCGGGGCCGAACCAGGCGGTGAGGGCGGTCCGGAGGGCGGCGGGGTCGGGGGTGGTGCCGGCGGGTGCGGTCCAGGCGACGTGGCCGTCGGGGCGGATGAGGAGCGCGGCGGGGGCGGGGGTCTCGTCGACCGGCCAGACGGGCCAGCGGTCGGCCGTGGACCGGGCCTCGACGAGGTCGACGCGATCGGCCCAGCCCTCGGCCGTGGCCGCCAGTGCGGTGTCACCGCGGAGGTCGAGCAGCACAGGGCGCGCGGTGCGCAGCAGTTCGAAGACGCGACGCCGGCCGTCACCGGTCTTCAGATCGACGTCGGGGACCCGGCGGCCGGTCAGCGGGTGGCCGTCGCTCATGGGGTAGCGAAGGTCCATCGCGGTGATCATGCCACCCAGGTGCCGGTTGACGTCGTCGTATTCGATGAGCGAACGGAGTACGTCGCGCAGCGCGTCGGTCTGCGGGCCCGGACGCGTCAGCGCCGTCTGTGCCCGGGTGTTGTGCAGCACCCGTTCCGCGACGGGATACCGCTCGGCGTGGTAGCTGTCCAGCAGGCTCTCCGGCGCCCGGCCGTGCACCACCGAGGCGAGTTTCCAGCCGAGGTTGACCGCGTCCTGGACCCCCAGATTGAGTCCCTGGCCACCTGCCGGGAAGTGGATGTGAGCCGCGTCGCCCGCCAGCAGCACCCGGCCTTCCCGGTACCGCTCGGCTTGCCGGGCCGCGTCGCCGAACCGGGAGACCCAACGGGGGCTGTGCATGCCGAAGTCGGTGCCCGCGATCCTCAGCAGTGACTCCCGCAGCTCCTCGAACGTCACCGGTTCCCCCTGGCCGGCGACACGGTCGTACTCCGTGGTGATCACCCGGTACCAGCCCGGCTCAAAGGCGAACACCGAGAAGTCACCGCCCGTTCGCCGCTGCATGAAGAGCGATTCGGCGGGCGGATCGGCGAGTTCGACGTCGCCGAGCAGCGCGGTCACTGTCGCCGGGGTGCCGGGGAAGCCGATTCCGGCGAGCTTGCGCACCGCGCTGCGCCCGCCGTCGCAGCCCACGACGTAGCGGGCGCGCAGTGTCGAACGTAAGCCCTCCGGTCCGCCTACTTCGACCTCGACATCACAGTCGTGCTGTCGGATCCCGGTCACCTCGGACGACCAGCGCACCCGTACACCGAGTTCGGTGGCCCACTCCTCAAGCAACCGCTCGATATGGGACTGCAGGAGCACCAGCGACCGGGGATGCCTGGTCGCGAACTGGTCGAAGTCCAGCCACAGCCCCGCGAAGTGCCCTATCGGGCGCGTTGTGCCGGCCGCCAGGAAGCGGTCCAGGACGCCCCGCTGGTCCAGCACTTCCATGGTCCGGGCGTGCATCCCGCCGGCCCGCGACTCACCGGTCCGCGCGGCGAGCCGGTCGGCCACCACCACGTCGACCCCCGCCAGCCGTAGTTCGCAGGCGAGTACCAGGCCCGTCGGCCCGGCGCCCGCGATCACCACATCCGTGTCCGTCGTTGTGTCGGTCATCTGCATGTCCCCCTGTTCCGGTTCGGCTTCCAGCCCACCGTCTCTAACGGCGTTAGAGCCCCTAACGTCGTTAGAGAGTGCCCCTAACGGTGTTAGGGTGTCAAGTGCCCAGGAAGGAGGGAGCGGGATGAAGATCAACTCCGAGGTGATCGCCCGGACGGCGTTGCGACTGCTCGACGACGTCGGCCTCGACGGGCTCACCATGCGCCTCATCGCCCAGGACCTCGGCGTACGAGCCCCCACGCTCTACTGGCACATCAAGAACAAGCAGGAGCTGCTCGACGCCATGGCCACCCTGGTGTACGTCGAGGCGGCCGAGAAGCTGGAGCCACCCCGCGACGGCTCCTCCTGGGAGGAATGGCTCGCCGACTGGGCCCGCCACCTGCGTCAGGCGATGCTGAGCCATCGGGACGGAGCACGCGTCCTCGCCGGCACCTACGTGAACCACGAGGCCGTGCACCGGGCGGTGGAGCTGAACCTGCGAACCCTGCGGGATGCCGGCTTCACCCTCAGCGAGGCGGCACGCGGTTTCCCGGCGGTCCTGCACTACACCATCGGCCACACCATCGAGGAGCAGGCCCACACCAGCGCGGCGTACGGCGACGACAACCCCTACGCCCCCGAGCGGCTCGCCGCGATGATCGATGCCGAACGCTTCCCCCTCACCGCCCAGGCGTCGAGCGACCTGCTCGGCATGGACGGCGACGTCGGCTTCGAATACGGGCTCCGCATCGTCGTTCTCGGTCTGCGCGCCGCCAGGGAGGAGCGGGAGCGCGGCTGACCCGGGGCGGGCAACCGCGAGCTACCAAGAGGCCCTTCCTTCATGCCCTGACGTCGACCAGAGGTGGATGGGCGCTGATGGCCGTGTCTGTGACGGGAGTTGAGCGTTCGGCCAGCGCTGGCTGCCCTGTTGACCGGCGGCAACCGCAACGACGTCACTTAGCTCCTGCCCCTGCTCGACGCGATCCCACCCGTCCGCGGCCGTGTCGGCCGACCACGCCGCAAACCCGATTCGCTGTTCGCCGACCGCGGCTGCGACCACGATCCGTTGGGAACGCCGAGCCGACATCCATGAAGCCGCCGAAGACCGCGTGATGCGGCAGCCGCGCATCGCATGCTTTGGCTGTACTCTCGCCTTACAGCCAAAACATTCTCCACCTCTGCCGACGCTGGCGCATCACTTCACGGGCGTCATTCTGCCCGTCGGGACGTGTCAGACTTTTATTCCGAACAGTTTTTCCGCATTTCGGAACGAAATTTTTTCCTTGGCTTCGCGTGGCAAATCGACTGCCCGGAACCAGTCGGTTCCCTCCTTCATATTTGCAAACGGGTAGTCGGTTGCAAACATCACTCGATCCACGCTTATGTACTTCAGTAGGAGATCGAGCAGGTCATCCTGGAAGAATGCGCTGGTTGTGAACCAGAAATTGTCATGGAAATACTGCTCGAACGGCTTGTCCAGGCTCCTCTTGGTCACTTCGCTCATCTTCTCCACAACGCGCTTGTAGAAGAACGGGAGGCCCTCTCCCATATGGCCGATGATAATCTGGAGCGTGGGATGCCTGTCGAATACCCCTGAGGTGATCATTCGGAGGCACTGAGTAACGACTTCCTGGTGCCATCCATATGCAGAGATGCTGAGAACCTGGTCCTGGAACTCCTTCTGATATTCCGGCCGCATATTGCTGTAGTAGATTTGGAAAACCTCGTCAGGCGGCAGGCCCGGATGGATGTATATCGGCACATCAAGGGCTTCGGCGCGCGCCAGCACGGGCTCAAAGTCGGGATGGTCGAGGAATTTCTTGCCGATGATTCCATTGGTTAAACATCCCAGGAATCCATCTTCCCGAACTGCGCGTTCCAGTTCGTCTGCCGAGGCTTCCGGACTCTGCAGCGGCAAGGTTGCAAATGCCTCAAACCGCCCCGGATAGGTGACCATCGGTCCATCAACGAGCATCTTGTTGAGACGATACGCAAAATCGATGCCCTTCTGACCTGGGACGTTCTGCACACCTGGCGTATGTGCGGAGAGGATTTGAACGTTGAGCCCCGCCTCATCCATTGCACCGATGCGGCGCGGGCCGATCTCGGCAAGACCAGTATCTTCGAGGAACAGCCTGTCGTTCAGCACCATCAACTCACGGGTGGAAAAGGTCTCTTCCGTGCCGATGAAGGGCAGATCCTTGTCTCGCTGTGAAATGTCCGAAGTCTCGTTCTCGTTCGCTGCCGCGCAGGAGACAATGGCAGGCGTGGACAAGCCGGCACCAATGCCAACTGCCGTGGCGGATAGAAAACTGCGGCGTCCCATGGAATTCATGTCAGTCTCTCTTCAGGTGTTTGTGTGGTGCGGTATCCGTGCGGCATCCGTCTGCATTACTTCAGATCGGCCCTTCGTCGTTACCAGGCGCCTCCAGGTGTCCACCCACGCCGCTTCCCCCTCTTCTACTTCGGCGCCTTTCACGCCGGTCCCGCCGAAACATTGCCAGCCGACGCCGCAGGCTTCGGCCGTCTTCAGGTCGACGAACAGCCCGCCGGCGCCGACAGCGAACGCCGCCGCCAGCGCCATGGTGGCCACCCCGAACCTCCGCAGTGGACTTCAGGTTCCGGGATAGCCTCAACGCTAGGCCCAATTTCGTTCTGTTTCGTCATACTGCGGTCGTCATCCCTCGGGAGACAGGCGGTACGACGTTACTCCGACGGGAGTACTCTCCGGAGCGCCGTTCGACACCCGCACGACAATCAAAGCCCGTCGCAACTGGACCCGAAGTCCAAGAGGCTGCCGAACAATAACTCCTCGGTTTCTGCGAGCTTCCCGCCTGCTGGTCACCGCCGGCGCCGGAAGCTCCAACGGTGCCGTTGTTTCAAGGTCCATTTGAGTTGGCAGTGACGGACTGAGCGTCGCGCCGCTATACGGAGAGTGTGCATCCGCGGAGCGGGGTGTCTGAGCGAGTGCGGCTGGGCTTGATCACGCAGTGGGTTACGCCCGAGTTGGTGGACGAGGTCCTGTCGGAGTGCCGCAAACGGGACCATCGGCCGGGAGCGTTGCCGGCGGGGTTCATAGTCCACTTCACACTCGCGCTTGCGCTCTTCCACCAGGACTCCTACGACGATGTGGCAGAGCAACTCACGGGGCCGGGCCGGTCAGAGTTGGCGCAGAACACTGAGCGTTTTCAGTTCGGCCATCGATCGGGTGACGCCGGTGGTGTGCGCAACGCACGAGGCTCCCGCGCCGTTGGCAGCGGGATCTGGCGGCGAGGCTCGACGGCATGGTCCGCGCCGAGCGTGCGAAGCGCCACAAGGGCAATGATCACGACCCTGCGCATCATGATGAGAAGCGCAAGGGCAGCAAGCTTCGCCCTGATGGTGCGGATGCGGCGCGCGCCCCGCCCGCCGGTCCGGACAACAAACAACCCCCGGGTCGACGACCTGGGGGTTCGTGTTGGAGCGGGTGACGAGAATCGAACTCGCACTCTCAGCTTGGGAAGCTGATGTTCTACCACTAAACTACACCCGCGAAAGACGCCGGTCAGGGCCGGTGTCAGTACGCGCTGTCACTTTACCTCATGTCCGGCCCCCGGTGCTGAAGCAGTGGGGGCCGGACACGTTTCCGGGGGTGGGACGGGGCTGCGGGGCACGGAAGTTGGGGCGTACGGTGGAGGTGTGGGAGGGGGTCCGGGCGAGGCCGTGGTGCCGCCTGTAGAGTCGCCCCCTTGATCCCGTAACGTCGCATTTGTTGTCAGGCGAGCAGTAGCCCGACGACGCTCTTGGGGAAGGGACTCTAGGACTTGATGGAGCGCACCGTCGTCCGATGTGCCGATGGGCACGTCTTCAGTACCGCTCAGTTCCCGATGCAGCAGGCCGAGCGGCTCGGCCCCGGTCGGCTCCTCCGGTGTCCACGGTGTGCCCGGCTCCGCAGTGTGGTGCCGGTGGCCTTGGAGAACCAGCGGCAGCGGTCGGAGGCAGCATCCGGAAGCAGCGGCCACAGCCGCTGAACAGAAGGACAGAAGCGTCGGCAAGCAGTAGGGCGCAGTAGAGAGCAGACGTACAGGCAGGAGCGCAGGCGCGCGGCGTCCGATTGTGGTCGGTCCGCGCGCCTTGCGTATCCTCGGGGCGTGCTTCTCTCAGACAAGGACATCCGGGCCGAGATCGACGCCGGACGGGTACGGATCGATCCCTACGACGAATCCATGGTGCAGCCGTCCAGCATCGATGTACGGCTTGATCGGTATTTCCGGGTGTTCGAGAACCACCGGTACCCCCACATCGATCCATCCGTCGAGCAGGTGGACCTGACCCGGCTCGTGGAGCCGGAGGGGGACGAACCGTTCATCCTCCACCCCGGGGAGTTCGTTCTCGCCTCGACGTACGAGGTCGTCTCACTCCCCGACGATCTCGCCTCGCGGCTCGAGGGGAAGAGTTCCCTCGGGCGGCTCGGGCTGGTCACCCACTCCACCGCCGGGTTCATCGACCCCGGTTTCTCCGGGCACGTCACCCTCGAGCTGTCCAACCTCGCCACGCTCCCCATCAAGCTCTGGCCCGGCATGAAGATCGGCCAGCTGTGCATGTTCCGGCTCACCTCGCCCGCCGAGTCCCCCTACGGGAGTGAGCGGTACGGATCGCGGTACCAGGGACAGCGGGGGCCCACCGCCTCCCGGTCCTTCCTCAACTTCCATCGGACCCAGGTGTGACGGACGGGGGCGGCGGCGTGAGCGACGTGCGGGAGAACCTGACCTACGAGCTCTTCGGTGTCGCCGTGCGTGAGCTCGCGCAGACCATCGCGGACGACGGGTACGAGCCCGACGTCGTGCTCAGCATCGCCCGCGGGGGTGTCTTCGTCGCCGGCGGGCTCGCCTACGCGCTCGACTGCAAGAACATCTCCCTCGTGAACGTCGAGTTCTACACCGGTGTGGGGACCACCCTCGAGATGCCCGTCATGCTCGCTCCGGTGCCCGACGTCATCGACTTCTCCGACAAGAAGGTCCTGATCACGGACGACGTCGCCGACACCGGCAGGACGCTCAAGCTGGTGCGTGACTTCTGTCTCGAGACCGTCGCCGAGGTCCGCAGCGCCGTGATCTACGAGAAGTCGCAGTCGCTCGTGAAGTGCGAGTACGTGTGGAGGCGGACCGAGGCGTGGATCAACTTCCCGTGGTCCGTCCAGCCGCCCGTCGCCCGTCGCAAGGGCCAGGTTCTCGACGCCTGAGGGACGAGAGAAGGGCTCCCGGCGTACGCACCGGGAGCCCTTTTCCGTACCACCTACCACCTACCACCGAGCCCGACTAGAACGTCCCCAGCTTCACGATCGACAGCAGGGCGATCAGCTGGATCGCCGACGCGCCCAGGGCCTTCGGCCACGGCAGGTCGTGGGAGCGGCGGACCATCAGGGTCAGCAGGGCGCCGGCCGCGATCCAGGTGGCCCAGCCCAGGATCTGCACGAAGGGCGCGTCGCCGCCGAGGAACATGGCGAAGACCAGGCGGGGGGCGTCCGTGAGGGACATGATCAGCATCGACAGGCCGACCGTCGGCTGCCAGGCGCCGTCGCCGCCGAGCTGGCGGGCCAGGGTGTGGGTGACCACGCCCAGGATGAAGGCCGAGAGGGCCATCGCCACGGCGGTGACCAGGACGATGGGAACGGCGTTCGAGAGGGTGGCGTTTATCGCGTCCTCGCGGGCGCCGTCGAAGCCGAAGACCGCCAGCAGGCCGTAGAGGAAGGTCACGATGAGGGCGGGGCCCCACATCGTGTAGTCGCGCATCTGGAGGAAGGTCTGGTCGGGGGACAGGAAGATGCCCCTCAGCAGGTCCTTCCAGTGCAGACGCGGCCCGATCGGTCCGGCCGGAGCCGAGCCCGCGCGGTAGGTGTCGCCCTGGTTGTACGGGTCGTCGCCGACCGAGAACGCCTGGGTGCTGCCCGGGTTGTTGGCGGCGTACGGGTCCGGGCCGGGCTGCGGCGGGTAGGCGCCGCCGTCGCCGAAGTACTCCGGTTCGTCATAGCCACCGGCCTGGGTGCCGCCGCCCCCGTACGGCTGCTGCCCGGGGTGGGGCTGCGGCGCCGGTGGGTAGCCGTACGACGGACGCCCCTGGGGCGTGCCGTACGTCTGTCCCCGGGGCGCCTGCTGCCCCTGCCCGCGGGGCGATTGCTGTTGCCCGTACGGAGGTTGTTGCGGTCGCGCTTGAGGAGCGCCGTTGTCCCGGCCGCGTCCGATCCTGAATCCAGCCACGTCTTCGAACGTACCTGTTCTCGGAGAGTCACGTGCCGGGCCCGGCGTTCCGGACCCGGCTTTGCGGCCGAGCTGTGACATCCCCTAAGGGGAGACGCACAGATTGCTCGGGGATCGCTCAGGGTTCACTCAGGGGTTTGTCAGCGGTTGCCCAGAGTCGAGCCGTAGCCGGGGCTGCCCGTCGTGGACATGCCCGTCGTCGAGGGGCCGAAGCTGGTCGCGCCGCTGGTGGTGGGCCCTGCCGCCGTGGAGCGCAGGGCCCAGACCGCGCCGTCGCCCGCGTTCTCGCCCGGCGCGGAGACGGAGAGATCGGCGCGGCGGTCGCCGGAGTGGTCCAGCAGGCTGGTGCGGCCGCCGAAGTGGTCGGACTTCTCGGCGGCGCCGGGGATGCCCGCGGTGTCCTGGGTGTACGACGTGGCGCCCTTGGCGGTCAGGCCCAAGGCCGAGCCGTACAGGACGGTGACCGATCCGGTGCTGGTCGCGGCGCCGGTGGACTCGCCGGACGCGCCGATCGCCAGGTCGGCGTAGGTGTCGCCGTTGATGTCGCCGAGGGAGACGGCGGAGCCGAAGGCGTCGCCGGTCTCGGCGGCGCCGGGCACGCCCGCCGTGTCCTGGGTGATGACGAGCGGGGCGCGGCCGGAGTCGTGGCCGTCCGGGCCGCCGTACCAGAGGGTGACCTTGCCGCCCTTCGCGCCCGCCGGGTCGGCGGACGTCTCGCGCTGGTTGCCGACGGCGATGTCCGCGTAGCCGTCGTGGTCGATGTCGCCGACGGCGGAGACGTGACCGGCGGGCAGGTTCACCAGCCAGTCGTTGAAGTTGTCGATGCTGCCGTCCACCAGGGTGGTGACGGCGTCGTCGGTGCCGTCGAGACGGCCGTGGGCGATCAGCTGCGGGAAGCCCCGCTTCATGACGTCCCCGGAGGAGAGGTGTTCGACGCCGTACGACGGGGAGAACGGGTGGGAGCCGCCGGACATGGACCCGCCCTTGCCGCCGCCGAAGACGCCGGTCCTGGTGAACGGGCCGTACACGAAGTTGAGCTCGAACCCGCCGGTCGATCCGGTCGCGACCTCGGGCACTCCGTCGCCGTTGAAGTCGCCAGCGGCCAGGGCCTTGCCGTAGCGGTCGTTCTCGCGGTGGTTGTCGTTGCGTAGCTCACGGCCGCCGGACAGGCCGGTCTTCGAGCCCCAGACGATGGCCACCATGCCGTCGTTGGTGTCGCCGTCGAGGTCCTCGCCGGGGGTGCCGACGACGAGGTCGGCGTAACCGTCGCGGTCCAGGTCGGCGGAGGCGAGCGCGGAGCCGAAGGCGTCGTCGGTCTCGGCGGCGCCGGGGATGCCTGTCGTGTTCTGGGTGATCAGCTGGTACGTGGAGCTCTTGAGGCCAGTCGAGCTGCCGTAGACGACGGAGACGGCGCCCGCCTTCGCCTTGCCGCCGACGGTGGCGCCGGGGGCGCCGATCGCCAGGTCGGCCCGGCCGTCGCCGTTGAAGTCGAACGGGGCGGCGGGCGACGCCGCGTGAGCGGCGGGGGCGGACAGAGCGAGCGGGGTGAGGGAGGCCGCGAGCAGGACGGCCAGTCGGCGGTACGTCACTGGCCGATCACCCAGCCGAAGTCCGCGCCGCCCTTGAGGGAGACACCGCGGGCGGTGAAGGACGTGGCGCCGGTGGTGGTGAGGCCGGAGGCGGAGCCGCGCAGGACGGTGATCGCGCCGTAGCCGTTCTCGTAGCCGGAGCCGGTGACCAGGTCGGCCTTGCCGTTCTTGTCGAGGTCGACCAGGCGGACCGACATGCCGAAGGCGTCGTCGTTCTCGTTGGCGCCGGGGACGCCCGCGGTGTTCTGCGTGTACGACTTCGCGCCGGAGCCCTTAAGACCGGTGGCCGAGCCGAACAGGATGGTCACCGAACCCGAGTCCCTGGCCGTGCCGTTGTCCTCGCCCGAGGCGCCGACCGCGACGTCGGCGAACTTGTCGCCGTTGACGTCGCCGACGTTCACCGCCGAGCCGAACCGGTCCTCAGACTCGCCCGCGCCGGGCACCCCTGCCGTGTCCTGGTGAATGACGGTCGGCTTCTGCGCCGGGTCGGGGCCGTTCGGGCCGCCGTACCAGACGGTGATCTGGCCGCCCTTGTGGCCGCCGGGCTTGTCGGCGCGCGGGTCCTCGTAGTCGCCGAGGACGAGGTCGCCGTAGCCGTCGCCGTTGATGTCGCCGACCGAGCCGAGGGCGCCGTCGGCCTTCGGCAGGGGGGTCTCGCGGTAGTCCGACTCGGGGTGGGACTCCCAGCCCGCGGGGTCGTAGCCGAGGTAGCCGATGACGCCGCCGTGGTCGCCGGCGACGGTGTACGGGTAGACGCGCTCGGCGTTCTTGTCGCCGTTCAGGTCGCCCGCGATCACGTCGTACGTCGAGCCGACCTCGTAGACGCCGGTCTGGCTCACCGGGGTGCCGGTGCGGGTGAAGGGGCCCTTGTACATGCCGGTGTAGCTCTGGCCGGTGACGGTGACGTCCGTCTTGCCGTCGCCGTCGAAGTCACCGGTCGCGACGCCGGAGCCGTAGCCGCCCCACTCGTTGAGCTGGGACGACGGCGCGGGCAGGGAGGAGCCGCCGGTGAGGCCGGAGGTGCCGCCCCAGATGACGGTGACCGAGCCGACGCCGTCGCGGTCGCCGATGCTCTCGTACTGGGAGCCGACGACCAGGTCGGCGTAGCCGTCGGCGTTCAGGTCGCCGGCGGCGAGGCTGTTGCCGAAGCGGTCGCCGGACTCGGCGGTGCCGGGGACGCCGGTGGAGTTCTGCGTGATCACCGTCTTCCTGGCGGCGGAGACCCCGGACGACGAGCCGTACAGCACGACGACGGCGCCCGCGCCCTGCACCGAACCGACGTCGGCGCTCATGGCGCCGATGGCGACGTCCCGGTAGCCGTCGCCGTTGAAGTCCCCGGCGAGCCGGGAGGGCGCGGCGGCGGCCGGGCTGACGGGCACCGCGGTGAGCAGGCCGGTGGCGAGGGTGGTGGCGACGAGGAGTGTGCGCTTGCGCAAGGCGGGGTCTCCGGAAGGGGGTGAGGCCGGGCGCGCGGGTTGCGGGCCCGGCCGGTGCCGAATGGGTGAGGGGCGGTCGGCGCGGTCAGTCGGCGAAGTTGGCGGCGAAGTACGGCGTGCCCGTCGTCGAGACGCCCGAGGCGCTCGGGGAGACCGTGCGGGAGCCGGTGGTGGTGATCTTCGTGCCGTTGGACGGCAGGTAGGTCAGCGCACCGTCGCCCGCGTTCTCGGCGGAGCCCACGAGCAGGTCGGCCTTGCCGTCGCCGGTGACGTCGTCGAGCTTGACGTCCATGCCGAACATGTCGTCCTTCTCGTCGCCGCCGGGCACGCCCGCGGTGCTCTGGGCGAGGGACTGGGCGCCGGAGCTGGTGTTCAGGCCGCTCGCCGTGCCGT
The DNA here is from genome assembly GCF_042872365.1 of Streptomyces sp. NPDC005263. NCBI lineage: Bacteria > Bacillati > Actinomycetota > Actinomycetes > Kitasatosporales > Streptomycetaceae > Streptomyces > Streptomyces sp. NPDC005263. The sequence continues at coordinate 196,680 of NZ_JBIAKJ010000007.1, forward strand.
AGAGGACCGTGACCGCGCCGGTGTTCGCGTAGCTGCCGATGTTCTCGCCGGCCACGCCGACGACGAGGTCGAGGTACCTGTCGCCGTTGACGTCGCCGAGATCGAGCTCGTAGCCGAAGTAGTCGTTGGCCTCGGAGGCGCCGGGGACGTTGCCGGTGTCCTGGGTGATGCCGGTGACCTTGCCGGGGCCGCTCGCCGAGCCGTTCGTCACCCACACCTTGCCGCCCTTGGCGGAGTCCGGGATGGTCGTGCCGTCGCTGGTGGTGGTGTTCCAGTAGGCGCCGCTGACGATGTCGCCGTAGCCGTCGGCGTCGATGTCTCCGATCGCGGTGATCGTGCCGGGCTTGAGGGTCTTGGCGGACGCCATGCTCAGGCCGTTCGCGGTGCCGGGGACGAAGTAGTTGCGGTTCCAGCCGTACGGGGTGGCCGTCTCGTAGCCGTCGACCACCAGGTCGGTGCGGCCGTCGCCGTTGACGTCGCCGGCGGTGAGGTTGAGCGGGCCCTGGCCGTCGGTGCCCATGATGGGAGGCTTGATCGTGTAGCGGCCGCCGGCCGTGCCGGAGGAGGCGAAGCCGCCCTTGTAGACGTAGACGGCGGCCCCGGTGCTGCCGACGGCCAGGTCGGCCTTGCCGTCGCCGTCGAAGTCGCCGGCGGCGAGGCTGCGGCCCCAGAAGTCGTGTGAGCCGGGGGCCGGGTCGGCGACCGAGACGCCCTTGCCGGTGATGCCGGACGCCGAGCCCCACAGGATGGCGACGCCGCCGCCGTCGACGTCGCTGCCGACGTCCTCGCCCGCGGAGCCGACCGCGAGGTCGTCGTAGCCGTCGCCGTTGAAGTCGGCGTACGCCGTGTCGTTGGCGAAGTGGTCGCCGGTCTCGGCGGTGCCCGGGGTGCCGGAGGTGTTCTGGCTGATGGTGGTGCGCTTGGCGGAGGACACGCCGGTGCTGGTGCCGTAGAGGGCGACGAGCTGACCGGCTTCCTTCTTGCCGTTGACGTGGGAGAGGGAGGCCGAGAAGGCGACGTCGCCCCTGCCGTCGCCGTTGAAGTCGGCCTGCGGGACGGTCGTGGAGTCCGCGGCCGTCGCCGTCGCGGCCGAGAAGGTGAGCAGACCGCCCGTCAACGCGGCGGCGGTGGCCGTCGCGAAGGTCAGTCTGAAGCGCTTGTGCATGCGGGGTCTCCTGCGGCATGCGGGGGATGCCTGGCGGGGCATCCGCAGTCAATGGTGAGCGTCCGCCGTCCGTGTTCGGTTCCAGAGGTCCGGGCCGGGTGCACGGGGCGGTCGGCGATCAGGAGACCTGCGGAGATCGGTAAGGGTTGTACGTGAGTTCGGTAACTTTTTGAAAGGTCGTTCGGAGTCCGCGCTGGTCGGGCAGGGGCCGCGTGTGACGCCCGGACGGGGAACGGGGACGGGGGGAACTCATGCGCTGGGTGCTGGTCTGGGCCGTGCGGCTGTGCGGGCTGGTGGGGTGGGTGGCGACGGCGGTCGCGTGTACGTGGCTGCTCGGTGTGGCGCCCACGCCCAAGCCGTGGGAGGGGCCCTTGGTGTGGGGGGCCGTCGCGGTGGCGTGCGCGGTGGCGCGGGCGCTGCTGCTGTGGGTACCGCGGGTGGTGGTCGGGGTGGCCCGGCGGCGTCGGCGGCGGGGCGGCGACTCACCGGGCGTCTCCCTGAGCAAGGAGAAGCAGGGGGACGGCGGGGGTCGTTGGGACCGCTGGGACGACTGGGAACTCGACTGGGGCGACCCGCACGACCTCTCCTTCCACGGCTGGGAGGTCTGGGCCAAGCTCCGCACGGGTGCCGTCTGGCTGCTGGTGGCGTTCGCCTCGGGCGCGTTCTTCGTCGGCATTCTGACCTCCCCGGACTGGGACGACCGGGTCGAGGGCCTGCGGGACGCGGGCGCCGAGGTCAGTGTCGCGACGGTCATGCGGGCGCCGGAGGCGGTACGGGCGGACGTGGACGACGAGGACGCCGTGCAGGGGTACTCGTCGCGGCTGGTCGTCTCCGTGCCCGGAGGGCCCGCGCGCCTCACCGTGAAGGGCGCGTACACGGAGGAGAAGCCTCGCGAGGGGGCCGAGGTCGACGTCCTGTGGGCCCGGTCCGCGCAGCGGCTCGGCGGATACGTCAACGAGACCCAGGACCTGCCGGCGATCGCCGAGCGCCGCTGGAAGGCGTTCCCGGACGGCGATCTGGGCAGCGGGGCGCTGGTCGCGTTCATCGTCCTGATGCTCTTCGGGGGGATCCTGGCGCCCGTCTTCAGCCTGGTGCCGGACGCCGACGACCTCCAGGAGGTGGCCTGGTCCCCGTGGGTGCAGACGGTACGAGCCGCGGTGGCCGCCGCCGTGTTCCTGGGCTGGCGCCCGCTGCTGCTGGGGGAGGACCCCCACCTCGTGGAAGCGCTCTTCGCCGGGGGCGGCTTCGTCCTCGTCTTCCTGGCGTACTTCCTCGGGTCCGTCCGCAGCCTGGGATGACGGTCGCGGACACGGCGCCCATGCCCAGGACGGGACACGACGACGCCCCCATGCCCAGAACGGGACATGGGGGCGCCGAACGGCCGTAGATCTACGGCTACTTCACCGGCTGCGGCTCCGGCTCGTTCTCCGACTCGGACGTGCCCGCCGGGGGCTCGTCGGAGTCGGAGACAGGGGTCTTGACGGACTGAAGCAGGAGCTGGGCCACGTCGACGACCTGGACGGACTCCTTGGCCTTGCCCTCGTTCTTCTTGCCGTTCACGGAGTCCGTGAGCATGACCAGGCAGAACGGGCAGGCGGTGGAGACGATGTCGGGGTTCAACGACAGGGCCTCATCGACACGCTCGTTGTTGATGCGCTTGCCGATCCGCTCCTCCATCCACATCCGCGCGCCACCGGCGCCACAGCAGAAGCCGCGCTCCTTGTGGCGGTGCATCTCCTCGTTGCGCAGGCCCGGGACGCCCGCGATGATCTCGCGCGGCGGCGTGTAGATCTTGTTGTGGCGGCCCAGGTAGCAGGGGTCGTGGTACGTGATGATGCCCTCGACCGGGGTGACCGGGACCAGCTTGCCCTCGTCCACCAGGTGCTGGAGCAGCTGGGTGTGGTGGATGACCTCGTAGTCGCCGCCGAGCTGCGGGTACTCGTTGCCGAGGGTGTTGAGGCAGTGCGGGCAGGTCGCGACGATCTTCTTCGCGGACTTGGGCTTCGCCGACTCGGGCAGGACCTTGCCCTCGTCGTCCGTCTCCTCGCCGAACGCCATGTTCAGCGCCATGACGTTCTCCATGCCGAGCTCCTGGAAGAGGGGCTCGTTGCCCAGCCGCCGCGCCGAGTCACCCGTGCACTTCTCGTCGCCGCCCATGATCGCGAACTTGACGCCCGCCATGTGGAGCAGCTCGGCGAAGGCCTTGGTGGTCTTCTTGGCGCGGTCCTCCAGGGCGCCGGCGCAGCCGACCCAGTACAGGTACTCGACCTCGGACAGGTCCTCGATGTCCTTGCCGACGACCGGCACCTCGAAGTCGACTTCCTTGAGCCACTCCAGGCGCTGCTTCTTGGCGAGGCCCCAGGGGTTGCCCTTCTTCTCCAGGTTCTTGAGCATGGTGCCCGCCTCGGACGGGAACGCGCTCTCGATCATCACCTGGTAGCGGCGCATGTCGACGATGTGGTCGACGTGCTCGATGTCGACGGGGCACTGCTCGACGCAGGCGCCGCAGGTGGTGCAGGACCACAGGACGTCCGGGTCGATGACGCCGTTCTCCTCGACGGTGCCGATCAGCGGGCGCTCGGCCTCGGCCAGCGCTGCCGCGGGCACCGAGGCGAGCTGCTCCTCGGAGGCCTTCTCCTCGCCCTCCATGGTCTTGCCGCCACCCGCGAGCAGGTAGGGCGCCTTGGCGTGCGCGTGGTCCCGCAGGGACATGATCAGCAGCTTGGGGGAGAGCGGCTTGCCGGTGTTCCAGGCGGGGCACTGCGACTGGCAACGCCCGCACTCGGTGCAGGTGGAGAAGTCGAGAAGGCCCTTCCAGGAGAACTGCTCGACCTGGGAGACGCCGAAGACGTCGTCGTCGCCCGGGTCGGTGAAGTCGATCGGCTCGCCGCCGGAGGTCATCGGCTGGAGCCCGCCGAGCGCGGTCCCGCCCTTCGCCTCGCGCTTGAACCAGATGTTCGGGAAGGCGAGGAAGCGGTGCCAGGCCACACCCATGTTGGTGTTCAGGCTGACCGTGATCATCCAGATCATGGTGGTGCCGAGCTTGATCATGGCGGTGAGGTAGACGAGGTTCTGCAGCGTCGCGACGCTCAGTCCCTTGAAGGCCAGGATCAGCGGGTACGAGGCGAAGTACGCGGCCTCGAAGTGGTCCACGTGGTGCAGCGCGCCCTCGAGGCCGCGCAGGACGTAGATGGCCAGACCGATGGTGAGGATGACGTACTCGACGAAGTACGCCTGGCCCATCTTGGAGCCCGCGAAGCGCGACTTGCGTCCGGGGCGGGAGGGCAGGTTCAGCAGCCGGATGACCATCAGCGTGACGATGCCGAGGGTGGTCATCGCGGCGATGAACTCGATGTACAGCTCGTACGGCAGGAAGCCGCCGATCACCGGCAGCGTCCAGTCGGCCTGGAAGAGCTGGCCGTAGGCGGTGATGATGGTCGGCGGCAGCGTCAGGAAGCCGATGGCCACGAACCAGTGGGCGAAGCCCACGATGCCCCAGCGGTTCATCCGCGTGTGGCCGAGGAACTCCCGTACCAGCGTCACACTGCGCGAGTAGGGGTCGTCGGTGCGGCTGCCGGCGGGCACCGGCTGGCCCAGTTTGAAGTACCGGACGAACTGGCCGATGGCGCGTGCGAGCAGCGCAACGCCGACCACGGTCAGCACCAGCGACACGATGATCGCGGCGAGTTGCATTTCGGGGCTCCTCGGGCCTGCGAGGGGATCTTGCGGGGGACTCTTCGAGGGGGGTCCTCGAGGGGAGTCCTCGGAGGTCCTCGTCATTACTAAGGGGTATTACTAAGCGGTAACTTACCCAGTCGGTTTGAGACTACCCCCATCTTCCGTCGCACTGTAGTCAGCCGTGCGGTGATCTGTGTCGCTGAGGGTCACCTTAAAGATCCCTGGCGATCCGATCGTGTTATTCATGCCAAATTGGTATATTCACCCCTAACTTAGTTCCGTGCTCTACGGGATCGTCGCCGCCACCACCGCCCTGCTCCTCGCCGTCGTGCTCACCGCTCTGCTCCGGGCCCCGGCCCGGCGGCTCGGGATCGTCGACCGGCGGCGCCAGCGGGCCGTTCCGCTCTGCGGCGGGATCGCCGTCGCGCTCGCCACCTGCCTGGTCACGGCCGCCGGTGAGTGGACCGGCATCGCGCCGCTCGACGGCCAGGTCCGCGAACTGCTCGAGGCCGGGGCCGCGGTCGCCGTGCTCGGGCTGGTCGCCGACGTGCGGCGGGTCAAGGCCCGGCTGCTGGTGGGCGGTACGGCGGTGGCGGCGGCCTGGGTGGTGCCGTACAGCGAACTCGGCATCGTCGGCGGGGTGTTGGCGGCCGGCTGGATCGTGTTCGTGGCCGTCGGCTTCAAGGCGCTCGATCACGCGGACGCGCTGGCCGGAACCGTGGCCGTGGTGACCGCCTTCGGGGTGGGGGCCCTGGCGGCGGCCGAGATGATGGACGGGCCGGCCGCCCTGCTGAGCGTGCTGGCCGCAGCCCTGACCGGGTTCCTGATGCACAACCGTCCCCCCGCGCGGGCGGGGCTCGGATCCTGCGGGGCGCTGTTCGCGGGGTTCGTGCTCGCGTCGGCGGCCGTGGTCACCCGCGCCGGGTACGAACCGGCGTCCAGCGCGGGGGTGTTGTTCGCGCTGACGGCGGTCGCGGCCGCCGATGTGATCCTCGTGCTGCTCTCCCGCCGGCTGGCCGGGCGGCCCCTGCTGCGCAGCGGCCCGGACCACCTCGCGCACCGGCTCCGGCGGCTCGGGCTCACCTCCTGCGGGGCGACGGTGGTGCTCGGTGTGGGGGCGTCCTGCGGGGTACTCGTCGCGGTCTTCGCGCATCTGGGGTGGATTGCCGGGTCAGGGGTGTACTGGGTGGCGGCGGGCGTTCTGGTGCTCGTCCTGGGACTCCTTCGAGTGCGGCCGTACGGGCCGCGCCGCCCGATGAAAGCGCAGGTCGGAGCCCAGTTGCGTGTAAGGAACGGATAAGAGTTGAGCCCTCCCGACTCAGGTCTGTTGACCGCAGGCCGGGCGTCGTGCACACTTGAGCCCGTTCCACTCAAGTCAGCTGGAGGAAGATCACCATGGCACGTGCGGTCGGCATCGACCTGGGCACGACTAACTCCGTCGTCAGCGTTCTGGAGGGCGGCGAGCCCACCGTCATCACCAACGCCGAGGGTGCCAGGACCACGCCGTCCGTCGTCGCCTTCGCCAAGAACGGTGAGGTGCTCGTCGGCGAGGTCGCCAAGCGCCAGGCGGTCACGAACGTGGACCGGACCATCCGCTCCGTGAAGCGCCACATGGGCACGGACTGGAACATCGAGCTCGACGGGAAGCCCTTCAACCCGCAGCAGATCTCCGCGTTCATCCTGCAGAAGCTCAAGCGCGACGCCGAGTCGTACCTGGGCGAGAAGGTCACGGACGCGGTCATCACCGTCCCGGCGTACTTCAACGACTCCGAGCGTCAGGCGACGAAGGAAGCCGGCGAGATCGCCGGTCTCAACGTCCTGCGCATCGTCAACGAGCCCACCGCGGCCGCGCTGGCGTACGGCCTGGACAAGGAAGAGCAGACGATCCTCGTCTTCGACCTCGGCGGTGGCACCTTCGACGTGTCGCTGCTCGACATCGACGAGGGCCTGGTCGAGGTGAAGGCCACCAACGGTGACAACCACCTCGGCGGCGACGACTGGGACCAGCGGGTCGTCGACTACCTGGTCCAGCAGTTCAAGTCGGGCCACGGCGTGGACCTGGCCAAGGACAAGATGGCTCTCCAGCGTCTGCGTGAGGCGGCGGAGAAGGCCAAGATCGAGCTGTCCTCGTCCACCGAGACCTCGATCAACCTGCCCTACATCACCGCGTCCGCCGAGGGCCCGCTGCACCTGGACGAGAAGCTCACCCGGGCTCAGTTCCAGCAGCTGACGGCCGACCTGCTGGAGCGCTGCAAGACGCCGTTCCACAACGTCATCAAGGACGCCGGCATCTCCATCAACGAGATCGACCACGTCGTCCTCGTCGGTGGCTCCACCCGGATGCCCGCCGTCGCCGAGCTCGTCAAGGAGCTGACCGGCGGCAAGGAGGCCAACAAGGGCGTCAACCCGGACGAGGTCGTCGCCATCGGCGCCGCCCTGCAGGCCGGTGTCCTCAAGGGTGAGGTCAAGGACGTCCTGCTCCTCGACGTGACCCCGCTGTCCCTGGGTATCGAGACCAAGGGCGGCATCATGACCAAGCTCATCGACCGGAACACCACGATTCCGACCGAGCGCTCCGAGATCTTCACCACGGCCGAGGACAACCAGCCGTCCGTGCAGATCCAGGTCTACCAGGGCGAGCGCGAGATCGCGGCGTACAACAAGAAGCTCGGCATGTTCGAGCTGACCGGTCTGCCGCCGGCGCCGCGTGGCGTCCCGCAGATCCAGGTGTCGTTCGACATCGACGCCAACGGCATCATGCACGTGACCGCGAAGGACCTCGGCACGGGCAAGGAGCAGAAGATGACCGTCACCGGCGGCTCCTCGCTGCCGAAGGACGAGGTCGACCGGATGCGCCAGGAGGCCGAGCAGTACGCGGAGGAGGACCACCGCCGCCGCGAGGCCGCCGAGACCCGCAACCAGGGCGAGCAGCTCGTCTACCAGACCGAGAAGTTCCTCAAGGACAACGAGGAGAAGGTCCCGGGCGAGATCAAGACCGAGGTCGAGGCCGCGGTCGGCGAGCTGAAGGACGCGCTCAAGAACGAGTCCGCCGAGGCCGACAACACCGCCGAGATCCGTACCGCCACCGAGAAGGTCGCGGCCGTCTCGCAGAAGCTCGGCCAGGCCATGTACGCCGACGCCCAGGCCGGTCAGGCCGCGGGTGGCGCCTCCGAGGGTGCCGCCGACGGTGACGCGAAGGCCGACGACGACGTCGTGGACGCCGAGATCGTGGACGACGAGCGCAAGGACGGTGCCGCGTGACGGAGGAGACCCCGGGCTTCGACGAGAAGCCTGACGTCCCTTCCGGCGCCACCCCCGACGACGCCGAGCCGCAGGCCGCCGCCCCCTCCTCGGGGGAGGCGGCGGCCCCGGCCGGGGACGCAGCAGCACAGATCGCAGGCCTGACGGCCCAGCTGGACCAGGTACGCACGGCGCTCGACGAGCGCACCGGCGACCTCCAGCGGCTCCAGGCCGAGTTCCAGAACTACCGCCGCCGGGTCGAGCGGGACCGGATCACGGTCAAGGAGATCGCCATCGCGAACCTCCTGACCGAGCTTCTGCCCGTGCTCGACGACATCGGCCGCGCGCGGGACCACGGCGAACTCCTCGGCGGGTTCAAGTCCGTCGCCGAGTCGCTGGAGTCGGTCGCGGCGAAGATGGGCCTGCAGCAGTTCGGCAAGGAGGGCGAGCCCTTCGACCCGACGATCCACGAGGCCCTGATGCACAGCTACGCGCCGGACGTCACCGAGACGACGTGCGTGGCGATTCTCCAGCCCGGGTACCGATTCGGCGAACGCACCATCCGCCCCGCGCGGGTGGCCGTCGCCGAACCTCAGCCCGGGGCGCAGACCGTCAAGGCGGACGAGTCCGCGGAGACGGCCGACGACAAGGAGACCGGTGGCCCGGACGAGGGCTGAGCTGGAACCGAGAAGGACAAGTAGGAAGGAGGGGCGTCGAGGATGAGCACCAAGGACTTCATCGAGAAGGACTACTACAAGGTTCTCGGCGTCCCCAAGGACGCCACCGAGGCCGAGATCAAGAAGGCCTACCGGAAGCTCGCCCGCGAGTTCCACCCGGACGCCAACAAGGGGAACGCCAAGGCGGAGGACCGCTTCAAGGAGGTCTCCGAGGCGAACGACATCCTCGGCGACCCGAAGAAGCGCAAGGAGTACGACGAGGCGCGCGCCCTGTTCGGTAGCGGTGGCTACCGTCCGGGGCCGGCCGGCCAGGGCGGCTCCTTCAACTTCGACCTGGGTGACCTCTTCGGAGGCGGAGCCCCGGGCGGGGGGAGCGCCGGCGGTTTCGGCGGCGGGATCGGTGACGTCTTCGGGGGCCTGTTCAACCGGGGCGGCGCGGGCGCGGGGACGCGTACCCAGCCCCGGCGCGGCCAGGACATCGAGTCCGAGGTCACCCTCAGCTTCACCGAGGCGATCGAGGGCGCGACGGTCCCGCTGCGGATGTCCTCGCAGCAGCCCTGCAAGGCGTGTTCCGGCACCGGCGACAAGAACGGCAACCCGCGGGTGTGCCCGACCTGCGTCGGAACCGGGCAGGTCGCCAGGGGCTCGGGCGGCGGTTTCTCGCTGACGGACCCCTGCCCGGACTGCAAGGGCCGCGGCCTGATCTCCGAGGACCCCTGCGAGATCTGCCACGGCAGCGGACGGGCCAAGTCGTCGCGGACCATGCAGGTCCGCATCCCCGCGGGGGTCCTGGACGGCCAGCGCATCCGCCTGCGCGCCAAGGGAGCACCCGGCGAACGGGGCGGCCCGAACGGCGACCTGTACGTCACGGTGCACGTCGACGCCCACCCGGTCTTCGGCCGCAAGGGCGACAACCTCACGGTGAGCGTCCCGGTCACGTTCGCGGAGGCGGCCCTCGGCGGCGAGGTCAGGGTGCCCACCCTGGGCGGCCCGCCGGTGACGCTGAAGCTGCCGCCGGGCACACCCAACGGCCGCACCATGCGCGCCCGCGGCAAGGGCGCGGTCCGTAAGGACGGCACCCGCGGCGATCTTCTGGTCACCGTCGAGGTGAGTGTTCCGAGGGACGTGACGGGGAAGGCTCGTGACGCGCTGGAGGCGTATCGCGAGGCGACCGCGGGTGAGGACCCGCGGGCGGAGCTGTTCCAGGCCGCGAAGGGAGCATGAGTGAGATGGACGGTCGTCGACGCAATCCGTATGAACTGACCGAGGAAACCCCGGTCTACGTCATCTCGGTGGCGGCCCAGCTCTCCGGCCTGCACCCGCAGACCCTGCGCCAGTACGACCGTCTCGGCCTGGTCTCCCCCGACCGCACCCCCGGCCGGGGCCGGCGCTACTCGGCCCGCGACATCGAACTGCTGCGTACCGTCCAGCAGTTGTCGCAGGACGAGGGCATCAACCTGGCCGGCATCAAACGGATCATCGAACTGGAGAACCAGGTCGTCGCCCTGCAGTCCCGCGTCGCGGAACTGCAGGGGGCCCTGGAGGGCGCGGCGGCCGCGATGCAGCAGCGCGAGGCGGCGGTGCACGCGTCGTACCGCCGCGACCTGGTCCCGTACCAGGAGGTCCAGCAGACCAGCGCGCTGGTGGTGTGGCGCCCGAAGCGCCAGGGGGCGTCGGACTGACGCCTGGTCGACTGACTTGAGGGGCCCGGAGGTTCACCTGAACCTCCGGGCCCCTCAGTCGTCTCCCGGTGCTTCCGGTGTCTCATCGACCTGTGGGCGGAGCAACTCCACGATGCGTCTCACCGAGTCGTCGTCGCCGTTTCGTACGGTGACCTCGACGTCGTCGACCGTGAACGTCACCTCCCGGGCCGCCCCGGGGCGCGCCCGGCGCCACGCGGCGTAGGAGAGGGCCAGGCCGCCCCCGCCGATGGCGTTGCTGAGAATCACGTCGATGATCTCGACGACGCCCAGCTGGCCGCCGGTCTGGCGGGGTGTCCGTATCCGTACCTCGGCATGGTCTCGGAGGTCGCCGTCCTCGCGGAACCAGCGGTACAGATCGGTGAGCGTCTCACCACCGTCATCTGCCGCGACCCTGACCTGCACCCGCATGGCACTCCCTCCGCTGCGTCCGTACATGCAGACGATAGAGGGGTGTCGCTCGCGCAGCTCGGGGCGATGGCTAAAAATGATCTTGCTGTGATGGTGCCATTGGGTTTGGCTGGGCTGCTAGCCAGATGAAGATGGGAAGATACATGCGTGTGCCTCTGAAAGCCGCAGCTGTCGCCTTTTCCGCACTTGGGGTGGTAGGCGCTGCGGTCAGCCCTGTCAGCGCCGCACCTGCGATCGGCTTCGCGGAGAAGGCATCCGTGACCGCGGTCAGCTGCTACGCCCACAACCGGTCCGGAGAGACCTTGAACGTGCGAGGCGGAGCCGGAACCAGATATTCGGTCGTGGGAACGATCGCCGCCGGCGGAAAGCTCCCCTGTGGGAGCCTCGGAGAAGGCGACGTAGTCGGACAGAAGTACACGGCGTGTGGTGGCACGTCCAGCTACTGGAAAACCGTCCGACTCAATGGTCGTGATGGCTGGGTCGCAGCGGAATGCGTGGCGCTGGGCGCCTCCTGAGGGTTTGGATGAGGACGGCGGGGCCTTTGCCCGAAGGCCCCGCCAAGGGCTTCGTGATCGGCGAGGGGATCACGGGCCCGAAGCGGGGCTGAGGCAGGGCTGAGGCGGTTGGTCAGAGCCAGTAGTCCCAGATGCCGTAGGCCTCCTGCTCGACGACCTTCTCGTTGCCCGCGGGGTCGATGTAGACGGCTCGGTAGTAGTACAGCCCGAGCCGGTCCTCGTTCACCGTCCTGTCCATGTGGAACTGTGGGTGGTCGACCTTGCCCGTGGCGAACGGGGCCCAGGAGCCGGCGGCCGGATCCCACTTCTCCCAGCGGTAGTCCGTGTAGTCCTCGCACGGTCTGTCGAAGACGGTCACGCCGCAGCGGACGTACAGCTCCGGGTACTGGTCCTCCTGGACCTCCGTCGACGTCCAGCCCGACGGCCGGGTGTCGGGCATGGCGACCGAGACCTCGGCGGGGTGGAAGGCCTCGGGGCCGGCGTCCCTGTCGACCAGGGGGGAGCCGTCAGTGGCGGCCACCTTGTAGACGTGGGTGGCTCCGTCGGGGACCGTCGGGCAGAGGATCTCGGTGCGGGCCAGGGAACTGCCGTTCCAGCAGTTGTCCTTCCAGACCGTCTCCCCGCTGTCCGGGTCGGTGACGCCCTGCCACACGCGGTAACCGGTGACGTCGTCGTCGGCGGGCGGCGTCCAAGTCAGGCGGACACCCAGCGGGATCCGCTCAGCGGTCAGGTTCTCGACCGGGGCCGGACGCTCGGTGTCCGGTGTGGTCGCCGTGGCGCCCGGGCCGGGCCGCGACACGTTCCCGTACGGGTCGACGGTCATGATCCGGTACTCGTACGTCGTCTCGGACGCGCCCGAGACGTCCCAGCAGACGCCGTTGATCTGCTTGCGGCCGGCGTAGGCGGGAGCGTCGTCACCGGCCCAGGACCAGTACGTCCTGGGGTCCTCCAGCGGCAGCTCGAGCGAACTGTTCGGCTTGCACTTGTCCACCGTGCTGCTCTCGCCGGTGGCCGTGTCGGTGCGGACGATCTTGTACGTGAGCAGCGGGCCCTCGTCGAAGGTCCATGGGTCGGCGCTGCTCCACTCGATCATCACCCCCTCGTCGAACCGGCTCGCGCTGGTCTGGAACGCGGGGATCGCCTCGGGGCGGTCGGCCATCTTCAGCGTGATCTCCGCCGGGGCGGCGGCGTTGCCCTTCGCGTCCACCGAGCGCACCGCGTACCGGTAGCTGTCGGCGACCGCGGCCTGCTGGCGGGGTACGACATCAGTCCGGTCGGTGGTGCCCTTGCCGGGCAGGGCGTCGACGTAGCCCCCCGGTCGCCGGGTCGTACTGGACGACCTGGTACGACGAGGCCCCGGCGACCGGGGACCACGTCAGGTGCGGAAGGCCCGACTCGTACGCGACATCGACCTCCGCCACGGGCGGCGGCGGGGTCAGGTCGGACGTGGTGAACGTGGTGGCGGCCGAGTACGCCGACCAGTTCCCGGCCGCGTCACGCGCCCGCCCGCGATAGGTGACCTTGCTGCCGTCGGCGGGGTACCCGGTGTCGCAGATCGCGCCCTTCGCACCGGAGTACACGGTGATCCACCCGGTGGGGTCGAGTCGCTGCATCTCGTACCAGGAGATGTCGGCCTTGTTCTCCGCGGTGGTGATGAGCTGCGGGGCCGCGTAGGGCTGGTCGACCGGGCAGGCGTCCCACTCCACGAACGGGGCGGCCGGCGGTGTCCGGTCGACGGTGGTGACGGGCTGGTCGGCGCTGCCCGCCGACTCGTTGCCCGCCGTGTCGTGGGCGCGGACCTCGTAGTAGTACGTCTTGCCGGTCTGCGGCACACTCGCGTCGGTGTACGACGTGGAGGTGGTGGTCCCGAGCGCCTTGGCGGGGAAGGCCGTGCCCTTCAGGCGCCGGTAGAGGCGGTACCCGGCGAGGTCCATCTCCTTGTTCTTCGCCCAGGTGACCTTCGCCTTCCCGGTGGCCTTGTCGTACGTGACCGTGGCTGCCGTCGGGGCGAGTGGCTTGACCTTGTCGACGGACGCCGAAGTGCGCGGCGTGTAGCCGAACTTGACGCTGGCCGCCCCGGTCCAGTTGGCGAAGTCGACGCGGAGGGTGTGGCTGCCGGAGGGGATGGTGACGTTGGCGGTCTTCTTCACGGTCGTCGAGACGTTCTTCCACGCGTCGACCTTGCGGACGCCGTCGACGTAGACGCGGATGCCGTCCTGGACCGCGGCGGTGAAGGCGAAGGGTCCGCCGGAGCCGAAGTCGCGGGTCACGCTCCAGCGGACGCCGAAGTTGTCGCGCGGCAGGCCGGAGGCGGGGGCGCCGGTGCCCCAGTTCTGGTCGATCGCGCTGTCGCAGTCGGTCTTCTTGGGTGTGCCGGAGAAGCTGGTGTTCGCGAAGAACTGCCGCTTGAACACGGGGGAGGCGCAGGTCGTGGCGGCGGACGCGGGCGTGGCGACGGCGGTGAGCAGGCCGCCCGCGGTGGCGAGCACGACGGCGGCCGAGGTCGCGGCGGTCGTGCGTCTGACTGGGGTCATTCGGTCCTTCAGTCCTGATCAGCAACGGCAGGCAGAGCGTTGATGATCAGGACTGACGATGGTGGAGATTGGTTGTACGTGACTTTTTTGGCCGCGCTCGTACCTCAAGGTCGCCCAGGGTCCCCCACGCCTTCACAGGAACCCCACGTATTAACGTTGCCATCTCGATAAGTGATTGCTTCTTGACGACTCTGTGAAGGCCGCGTTGGCTTTCTTCACCTGGGTCGCGACAGCACCCTCGTTCGGAAGGCAAGCGCAGTGAACACCCGTATGCGTCGTAGCGGCATAGCAGTGGCCGCAGGTTCCCTCACGCTCTCCCTGTCCGCCTGCGGGGCGCTGGGAGTAGCCGGGAGCAGTACCGAGGCCAGCCCCACCAAGGGGAACGACATCACGGTGGGCCTGTTGCTGCCGGAGAAGGCGAACACCCGGTACGAGAAGTTCGACCACCCGTTCTTCGAGGCCAAGGTCGCCGAACTCACCAGGAAGCAGGGCAAGGTCGACTACGCCAACGCCGACGCGAGCGCGAGACGGCAGACCGAGCAGCTGCAGCGGATGATCGACGACAAGGTCGACGTGATCGTGCTGGACGCCGTCGACTCGCACGCCATCGCCGACGGTGTGAAGAAGGCGAAGGACGAGGGCATCCCCGTCATCGCCTACGACCGGCTCACCGAGGGTCCGATCGACGCGTACATCTCCTTCGACAACGAGCTGGTCGGCGAGGTGCAGGGCCGCTCCGTCATCGACGCCCTGGGCTCGCGCCGGGACACCTCGGACAAGATCGTCATGATGAACGGCTCGTCCACCGACCCGAACGCCAAGCAGTTCAAGGCGGGCGCGCTCTCCCAGCTGGGGGGCAAGGTGACGGTCGCCAAGTCGTACGACACCGTGGACTGGAAGCCGGAGAACGCCAAGGCCAACATGGAGAAGGCGATCGACGCGATCGGCGCGGGCAACATCGCCGCCGTCTACTCCGCCAACGACGGCATGGCCGGCGGGATCATCGACGCCCTGAAGGCCGCGGGCGTGACCAAGCTGCCGCCGATCACCGGGCAGGACGCCGAACTGCCCGCCGTGCAGCGGATCCTGACGGGCGACCAGTACATGAGCGTGTACAAGTCGTACCCGCAGGAGGCCGAGTTCGCCGCGGAGATGGCGGTGGCGAAGATCCAGGGCAAGGACATCGAGTTCGACGCCCTCGCCTCGGACCGGGTCGACAGCCCCACCGAGAAGGACATCCCCGCGCAGCTGGTCCCCGTGGTCGCCCTGACGAAGGGCAACATCAAGAGCACGCTGGTCCAGGACGGCTTCTACAAGGTGTCCGAGATCTGCGCCGGCAAGTTCCAGAGCGCCTGCGCCGCCGTCGGGCTGGAGTAGCCGCACGGGCACAGCCCCAGGCGGTGTGGAGCGGGGTCAGGACGGGGGCCAGTTCCGCAGCAGGCTGTCGAGGGCGTCCAGGATCCGCGTCCAGCTCTCCTGACTGTCCGGGGCGCTGTGGCTGAAACCACCCGCCAGTTCCAGGCTGACGTAACCGTGGAAGACGCTGCCGAGGAGCCGGACCGCGTGGGTCTGGTCCGGTTCGGTGAGGTCGTAGCCGCGCAGGATGGCCCGCGTCATCGCGTTGTGCCGTCCGCCCGCGCTCGCGGCGGCCGCCTCGGGGGAGAGCCGGTACTGGGCCGCCGCGTAACGGCCGGGGTGCTCGCGGGCGTAGTCGCGGTAGACGTCCGCCAGCGCGGTCAGCGCGTCCCTGCTGGCCCGTCCGGCGAGTGCGGCGGCGCCCCGGTCGGCGAGCTCCTCCAGGGCGAGCAGCGCGATCCGCGTCTTCAGGTCGTCGGAGTTGCGGACATGCGAGTACAGGCTCGCGACCTTGACCTCGAACCGTCGTGCCAGCTCCGAGACGGTCACCTGCTCGAACCCGACCTCGTCGGCCAGCTCGGCCCCCGCCCGGGTCAGCCGCTCGGGGGTCAGCCCCACGCGCGCCATAAGCTTCCTCCTGTTTGCGGGAAGCGATTGTGTATCTCCCTAGAGACTTTAGGCAACAGGGGAGGAGATCGCGATAGGCGAAAGGTGAACGACGAAGCGCGGACGGAGAACGGCTTCAGGCCACCCGCGTGAACTCCACCGTCACCTCCGGAGGCCCGCCGGCCACGCCTCGGTAGATGCCCTTGTGCGGGGTGACGTCGTCGTAGTCGCGGCCCCGGCCCACGACCACGTGGGACTCGTCGGGGCGGGTGCGGTTGGTCGGGTCGTAGCCGCACCAGTCGCCCGCCCAGTACTCAACCCAGGCGTGACTCTGCCCGGCGACCGGCCGGTGCAGTTCCGCCTCCCGCTCGGGGTGGAGGTAACCGGAGACGTACCGCGTCGGCAGGCCCAGTCCCCGCAGCAGGGCGAGAGTGACATGGGCGATGTCCTGGCAGACGCCCGCGCCCTGCTCCCACGCCTCGGCGGCGGACGTGGTCACGCCGGTCGAGCCGGGAAGATAGGAGACCCGGTCGGCGACCAGGGACGACACGACGGCGGCGGTCTCGTGCGGGTCGAGGCGGGCCGCCGCCTCTCTCGCCTGCTCCAGCAACTCGGCGGAGAGCTTCGTACGGGGGGTGTCGCCCGCGAACTCCAGCAGCCGGGAACGGGAGGTGTGTTCGGCGATTTCCGGCCAGTCGGGTGCCCGAGGGAGCGGGTTCGGAGCGCTGGTCTCCACCAGGCTGGAGGCGGTGATCGTGAGGTCGGCGTGTGGGTCCATCAGGTCGAAGCCGGTGACCTGGGTGCCCCAGTAGTCCCAGTACGACCAGGTGGTGGCCGTCGGGCTGATGGCGACCCGGGAGTCCAGCGTGGTCTGCCCCGGCAGGGTCAGCGGGGTCATGCGGACCTCGTTGTGGGAGGAGACTGCGGCCTGGGCGTAGGAGACCCGGGTGACATGCCGGATGCGGAGACGACGAGCCATCTCAGGCTCCTTCCTGGGCCCACTCGACGGGCCCCCGGTAGGGGAAGAACCGCTCGGCCACTCCGTCGGCGGAGGTCATGCAGGACTGCTGCAGATCCCGCAGGAGGCTCGGCAGCTGGTCCTGAAGGGCCTGCGAGTCGAGATACTCCAGACGGGTGCGCATCCGGCCGATCGGGCGGCGCGCCGGGTCCTGGCGAGGGCGGCCGAGGGCGGACAGGCACTCCTCGGCGGTGGTCAGCGCGTGCAGTGCCGAGCGCGGGAAGTCGCGGTCCAGCAGCAGGAATTCGGCCACTCGCGGGCTGTCGCCGAAACCGCCGTACACACGGGCGTACGCCTCGTCGGCGCCGGACGCGCTGAGCAGCGTCGGCCAGTCGGGAGCGTGGGCGGCGTCCAGGACCCGCACCGACAGCAGCCGCACGGTCATGTCCACCCGCTCCAGGCTGCGGCCCAGGACGACGAAACGCCAACTGTCGTCCCGGCTCATGGTGGAGTCCGCGAGTCCGAAGAAGAGGGCGGCCCGGCTGCGTACGAGTTCGAGATAGCCGTAGGGGCCTGTACGGCGGGCCGCCATACGCTGGTCGGCGAGGGCGTGCCAGGTGGAGTTGAGGCACTCCCACATCTCCGAGGAGATCGCCTCACGGGCGCTGCGGGCGTTGAGCCGGGCGGCGCCCAGCCCGCCCTCGATGGAACAGGTGGACAGGGCGTCGAAGGCCAGTTGGTCCAGCACCCGCTGCATGTGGACGCGCTCGTCGCCCGCGTCGACGCCGAGGATCGCGTACAACGACCGGCAGGCCATGTCCTCGTCGCGCCAGGGGTCCTCCAGCATGCGGTGCAGATAGGCGTCGAGGATGCGGCCGGTGTTGTCGGCCCGCTCGACATACCGGCCGGTCCAGGTCAGGGCCTCGGCTATCCGGGAGAGGATCACGTCGTCGCTCACTGTTGTTGCGCCCCTTCCTGTACGACGGTGGGGGTGCCGTCGGGTCCGAGCTGGCGGGGGGCCACGGCGGGCAGCGAGCCGGCGCTGACCGGAACAGGCCGCGCGGCGGGACCTTCGGCGAGCACCCAGGTGTCCTTGGAGCCGCCGCCCTGGCTGGAGTTGACGATCAGGTTGCCCTCCTGGAGGGCGACCCGGGTGAGGCCGCCGGGCAGCACCCAGACGTCGTTGCCGTCGTTGACGGCGAAGGGCCGCAGGTCGATGTGGCGAGGCGCCATGTGTTCACCCGCGAGGGTGGGCGAGGTGGACAGGGCGACCGGGCGCTGGGCGATGAAGCCGCGCGGGTCGGCGATGACGGCCTCGCGGGTGCGCTCCAGCGTCTCGCGGTCGGCCTTCGGCCCGATGACGATGCCCTGGCCGCCGGCACCGTCGACGGGCTTGATGACCAGCTGGTCGATCTGGTCGAGGACCGCTTCCAACTGGCCCGGTTCGTCGGGCCGGAAGGACTCCACGTTGGGGAGAACCGGTTCCTCGGAGAGGTAGTAGCGGATCAGGTCCGGGACGTACGTGTACAACAGCTTGTCGTCGGCGATGCCGTTGCCGACCGCGTTGGCCAGGGTGACATTGCCCGCCAGGGACGCGCCCATGATGCCGGGGCAGCCGATCACCGAATCCGGGCGGCAGTGCAGCGGGTCGAGGAAGTCGTCGTCGAGACGCCGGTATACGACATGGACGGGTACCTCCCCCCGCGTGGTCCGCATCCATACCCGGTTGCCCCGGCAGACCAGGTCGTGCCCCTCGACCAGTTGCACGCCCATCAGCCGGGCGAGCAGGGCGTGCTCGAAGTAGGCGGCGTTGTTCGGACCGGGGGTCAGGACCACGACGCGCGGATCCCGGATGCCGTCGGGCGCGGCGGCGCGCAGGGCGGCGAGCAGCCGGTGGCAGTAGCCGTCGACCGGCAGGACGTGCTGCTCGGCGAAGAGGGAGGGGAAGATCCGGGTCATCGCCCGGCGGTTCTCGATGACGTACGAGACCCCGCTGGGCACCCGCACGTTGTCCTCCAGCACCCTGAAGTCCCCGGCCTCGTCCCGTACGAGATCGATGCCGGCGACATGGATGCGTACCCCTCCGGGAGGCTCGACGCCGTGGGCCGCGCGGTGGAAGTGGGGGGAGCTGAGGAGCAGCCGCCAGGGCACGACACCGTCCTCGAAGGCGCGGGCGGGACCGTAGGCGTCGGCGAGGTAGGCCTCCAGGGCCCTGACTCTCTGGCTCACCCCGCGTTGGATGAGATCCCACTCCAGGGCGTCGAGGATCCTGGGCACCAGGTCCAGTGGCCATGGCCGTTCCTCGCCCGCGAAGGCGTACGTCACGCCCCGGTCGGTGAACGCCCGGGCCATCTGGTCCGCCCGGAAACGCAGCTCACTCGGTTCGATCGGTTGCAGCGCCGCCAGCACCGGCTCATAGGCGGCCCTGACCTCACCCGGCCGCTCGAACATCTCGTCCCACGCGTCGGCCAGCGCGTATGCGTCAAATATGTCCGCCATGACCAGACGCTAAGCGCGGTGGGTAACACGCTGATCACTGCTTCGTTTCCGGCAGTTCACGTGCGGAACGCGTGGGTCCGAGGGTGCCCGTACGGACGGGTTCCTCGGGCTTTGCACGGGTGCGTGGGACCACCGTCAGCCGGTTGCGGCGAGCCCGTCGAGGGCCCGGGAATAACGGGTCGAACAGCCACTTTTCGGCGCCCGTGGCGCGGAGAGCCGTGTTGCGGAGCCGGACCGGTCCGCGCATAGTTGCGCTGCGGAAGACGCTGGAACCGGGGGGTGAACGGGGCGATGACCGGGCACGCGGCGGAGCAGCATCCACACGGCGCCGACCGACTGTGCGAGGCCGGCGACCGCTTGTACTCCCGGGCCGTACGGCGGGGCCGGGTGCCGCGCCGCGACGCGGAACCGGTGCCCTGTCTGCTGGACCTCGCCCTGCTGCACCCGGACCCCGACGACATGGACTGGCTGGTGCCGACCGCGCCGCAGGAGGTCATGACACGCCTGCTGCGCGGGCTGTACGACGAGGTCAGCACGAGCCAGCGGCGGGTGGGTTCGGCGGTCGCGGCCTTCGAGTGGTACGCCGGGCTCGGCGGCCGGCGACCGCAGGCGGCAGCCGCCGAGGGCAGCGCGATCCGGGTCCTGGACGGACTGTCCCGCATCCAGGCCGCGATGGACGAGGCGACCGAGGCGTGCACGAACGAGGTCCTCAGCGTGCAGCCCGGCGGCATCCGCCCGGAGCACGAGCTGACGGAGGGCCTGCACCGGGCGCTGGCCCTGCGCGCCCGGGGCGTGCGCATGCGCGACCTGTACACCCACGTGGCCCGGCACGGTCAGGGCCTGCTCACCTACCTGGAGTTGATGGGCGGCGCGGTCCAGGCGCGCAGCCTGGACGAGGTGATCGAACGCCTCATCCTGTTCGACCGCACCGTCGCCTTCATCCCGGCGAACGCGGACCGCACGCTGGCCCTGGAACTACGTCACCCGGCCCTCGTCGGCTATCTGGGCACCGTCTTCGAACGCCTCTGGCGCCTGGCGATCCCGCTCACCGCCCCGCTGCCCGACACCGGCATCGAGGGGATCTCGCACCGTGAGCAGTCCATCGCGGCCCTGCTGGCGGAGGGCCACCAGGACGCGGTGATAGCGGAACGGCTGGGGATAAGCGTCCGCACCTGCCGGGCCCACATCGCGCGGCTGTCGGAGACCCTGGGCGCGGCCAGCCGCACCCAACTCGGCGTCCGGATCGCCCAGGTGGGCCTCGACGGGCCGCCGCAGCCGGAGGCGACCCGTGTCACTCTTCCCGATCAAGGATCCCGGACTGGGCGATGAGGTAGCCGAGTTGGGCGCGGCTGCCGCTGCCCAGAGCGCTGGCGAGTTTGGCGATGTGGGCGCGGCAGGTGCGCACGTTCATGCCGAGGCGGCGGGCGATCGCCTCGTCGACGTGGCCTTCGACGAGAAGCTTGGCGATGGAGTGCTGGATCTCCGTGATGCCGTCGGGAGCGGTCTCGTAGGGCGCCCCGGTGCTCAGCGGGACGGCACGGTCCCACAGGTACGCGAAGACCTTGATCAGGTAACGCACCAGGCCGGGGTGACGAAGCTCCAGGGCGACCTGCTGGTCGTCCCTGGTGGGGATGAAGGCGACGGTCTCGTCGCAGATGATCAGGCGTTCCACCAGCTCGTCGATGGTGCGGTACTCCGCCTTGCCGTCGGCGAGGTGGGAGGCGTACGCCAGCTTCTCCTGGCTGTAGCGGGCCGTGTGCTGGTACAGCGTGCGGATCCGCACGCCCCGCTCGATCAGCGGCCGGTCGCGTTCCATCCCCTGCAGCAGGCTGGCCTCGGACATGCGGTCGCTGGGCTGGACCGTGAGCATCTCCGACTGGCACTGGGCCGTGGCCATGTTGAGCGCCGCGTTGATCCGGTCGCCGCCCTCCAGGACCGTGAGGGAGTCGCTCGTCGTCGTCACCTGCGTGCTCAGCGCCATGAACGGCTCGAAGGTGTCGGAGAGTTGGACGGAGCGGCGCCGGCGCTCGCTGATCTCGCGTTCCAGGGGGTTGAGTCGCTGCGCCAGCGCCACCGCCGGGGGCACCGGACGCAGGAGTTCGGGGTCGTCCGGATCGGGGTGCAGGAGGGCGAACTCCATGAGGCACGGGGCGGCTTCGGCGTCGGCACGGGCGATGCGGCCGACGCGCAGAGCGGTGGCGTAAAGGCGACCGCCTTCCTCGCACAACTCCGTCATCGCATGGGGATGTGTGCCTTTAGTGCGATTCGTTGCCAAATCTCCACCCCCCAGGGTCCTGAACGTGCAGGAACATGATGCATCGATTGTGTGGCCATGACGTGCCCGAATGAGCCATCGTCGTACTCGACGGGGGATAAGGGGACTTTCAAGTGAGGACGAAGCCGACTATGCGTAATAAAATGCTTCGCTCGGTACTTGTCGCCGCCTTCTCCGCCGTTGTGGCCCTAGGAGCACTGGCTGGTGCGACCGGTGGGAAGGACGACGTTCGGGCGAACAGCAGCTGGCCGTCGGTGGCCGTGAACGCCGATGTCCCGGGTGCCACCAGTGAGGCGGGTTCTGTGGCAGAAGAAGCCGGGAGCTGACGTGACCACTCCACCGGACGACCGCTCCTTCCGCCGCGAGATGGCGACCGCCTACCGCTCGGGCTGGCACTTCATCGACCTGGCCACCGCGATCCCCCACGCCGGTGACTCGTTGATGGTGACCGTGTTCGGTGAGCCGGTCGTCGTGACGCGGGACGACGACGAGGACGTACGGGCGTACCGGTGCCTGCGCAAGCCCCGTGGCGCGCCACAGCCCGTCCGGTGTGCCATCCGGTACGGAATGATCTTTGTGAACCTGGATCAGCGGGATCACCGTCTGGCGGAGCCGGACGTACCCGACCTGCAAACCATTTCAGCCACCCCCCGCAGTGCCTGACGCGATTCCCCCGTCGTAACAGATCGCTCAGGTACTTCCCCCCGCAGCGGCGTCACCGTGACCTGAACACGGTGACGCCGCTGCAGTTTTACGGGATATTTCGTGATCTGGACCGAACCCCGTAGTGGCTGGAACCGGCCGATCGCCGACGCGTTCTTACCGACCGCTCGTGCGCTTTCCTTCTGGGGTACCCGCCTCCTGGGCGGATCTCGCCCTCCCCGTGCCTTGAGTGGAATAGACTCAAGTTTGTGTACGCTACCTGAGTCAGCAAGCTGAGCCGGCGAGCTGAGTCCGGCACGGGTATGACGCCAGGAGGAGAACGCGAACGTGGACGCCGAGCTGACCAACCGGAGCCGGGACGCGATCAACGCGGCCGGAAACCGAGCCCTGTCCGACGGGCACCCGGACCTCACCCCCGCCCATCTGCTGCTGGCCCTGCTCCAGGGCCAGGAGAACGAGAACATCACCGACCTGCTCGCCGCGGTCGACGCCGACCAGGTAGCCGTACGCTCCGGTGTCGAGCGGGTGCTGGCCGGCCTGCCCAGCGTGACCGGGTCCACCGTCGCGCCCCCGCAGCCCAACCGTGAGCTGCTCGCGGTGATCGCGGACGCCAATGAGCGGGCCACCGAGCTCGGGGACGAGTACCTCTCCACCGAGCACCTGCTCATCGGCATCGCCGCGAAGGGCGGCGCGGCCGGCGACGTACTCTCCGGTCAGGGCGCCACGGCGAAGAAGCTGCTGGAGGCCTTCCGGAAAGCAAGGGGAGGACGCCGGGTGACCACAGCAGACCCCGAGGGCCAGTACAAGGCCCTGGAGAAGTTCGGGACGGATTTCACCGCCGCCGCCCGCGAGGGCAAGCTCGACCCCGTCATCGGGCGGGACCAGGAGATCCGGCGGGTCGTGCAGGTGCTGTCCCGCCGCACCAAGAACAACCCGGTGCTCATCGGCGAGCCCGGCGTCGGCAAGACCGCCGTGGTCGAGGGGCTGGCCCAGCGGATCGTGAAGGGCGACGTGCCCGAGTCCCTCAAGGACAAGCGGCTGGTCGCGCTGGACCTGGGCGCGATGGTCGCCGGGGCGAAGTACCGGGGCGAGTTCGAGGAGCGGCTGAAGACCGTCCTCGCGGAGATCAAGGACTCCGACGGGCAGATCATCACCTTCATCGACGAGCTGCACACCGTGGTCGGCGCGGGCGCCGGCGGGGACTCCGCCATGGACGCGGGCAACATGCTCAAGCCGATGCTGGCCCGCGGTGAGCTGCGCATGGTCGGCGCGACGACCCTCGACGAGTACCGCGAGCGGATCGAGAAGGACCCGGCGCTGGAGCGGCGCTTCCAGCAGGTGCTGGTCGCCGAGCCGACCGTCGAGGACACCATCGCCATCCTGCGCGGTCTCAAGGGCCGCTACGAGGCCCACCACAAGGTGCAGATCGCGGACAGCGCGCTGGTCGCCGCGGCCACCCTCTCCGACCGGTACATCACCTCCCGCTTCCTCCCCGACAAGGCCATCGACCTGGTCGACGAGGCGGCCTCCCGCCTGCGCATGGAGATCGACTCCTCGCCCGTCGAGATCGACGAACTCCAGCGGGCCGTCGACCGGTTGAAGATGGAGGAGCTGGCCCTCAGCAAGGAGACCGACCCCGCCTCCCGCGACCGTCTGGACAAGCTGCGCCGCGACCTCGCCGACAAGGAGGAGGAGCTGCGCGGCCTCACCGCCCGCTGGGACAAGGAGAAGCAGTCCCTCAACCGGGTCGGTGCCCTGAAGGAGAAGCTGGACGAGCTGCGCGGCCAGGCCGAACGCGCCCAGCGCGACGGCGACTTCGACACCGCCTCCAAGCTGCTCTACGGCGAGATCCCGGCCCTGGAGCGGGACCTGGAGGCCGCCTCGGAGGCCGAGGAGGAGGCCGCCAGGGACACCATGGTCAAGGACGAGGTCGGCGCCGACGACATCGCCGACACCGTCGCCGCCTGGACCGGCATCCCGGCCGGCCGCCTCCTGGAGGGCGAGACGCAGAAGTTGCTGCGGATGGAGGAGGAGCTGGGGAGGCGCCTGATCGGCCAGGGCGAGGCCGTGCGGGCCGTGTCCGACGCCGTCCGCCGCACCCGCGCCGGCATCGCCGACCCGGACCGCCCGACCGGCTCGTTCCTCTTCCTGGGCCCCACCGGCGTCGGCAAGACCGAACTCGCCAAGGCGCTCGCCGACTTCCTCTTCGACGACGAGCGGGCGATGATCCGCATCGACATGTCGGAGTACGGCGAGAAGCACTCCGTGGCCCGCCTGGTCGGCGCCCCGCCCGGCTACATCGGCTACGAGGAGGGCGGCCAGCTGACCGAGGCGGTGCGCCGCCGCCCGTACAGCGTGGTGCTCCTTGACGAGGTGGAGAAGGCCCACCCGGAGGTCTTCGACATCCTCCTCCAGGTGCTGGACGACGGACGCCTGACGGACGGCCAGGGCCGCACGGTCGACTTCCGCAACACCATCCTGGTGCTGACGTCCAACCTGGGCAGCCATTTCCTGGTGGACCCGCTCACCAGCGAGCAGGAGAAGAAGGAACAGGTGCTGGAGGTGGTCCGCGCCTCTTTCAAGCCGGAGTTCCTCAACCGGCTCGACGACCTGGTCGTCTTCTCGGCGCTCACCAAGGACGAGCTGAGCCGGATCGCCCGCCTCCAGGTCGACCGTCTGGCCCGGCGACTCGCCGAACGCCGCCTGTCCCTGGAGATCACCGACGAGGCCCTCACCTGGCTCGCCGACGAGGGCAACGACCCGGCCTACGGCGCCCGACCGCTGCGCCGCCTGGTCCAGACCGCCATCGGCGACCGCCTCGCCAAGGAGATCCTCTCCGGCGAGATCAAGGACGGCGACACGGTCCGGGTGGACGCCTTCGGGGAGGGACTGATCGTGGGCCCGGTAACGGGGAAGACTCTGTAGTACGTCCGCGGTACGTCCGCACCGACCGGATCCTGTCAGCCGAGGGCTGACAGGCCCCGTCGGGGCTTGCCACCCCCCTCCCCGCATGGGGGAGGATGGCGGGATCCGTACGAAGGGAAAATCACGGTGACCATCGACCCGTCCTCGATTCCGAACTTCGGGGGCCAGCCCGAGCCGCAGCCGCAAGGACCGGCGGGCCCCGTCGTCCCGGATCAGGATCTTGTGAAGCAGCTCCTCGACCAGATGGAGCTCAAGTACGTCGTCGACGACGAGGGTGACCTCGCGGCGCCGTGGGAGCAGTTCCGTACGTACTTCATGTTCCGCGGCGAGGAGGACCAGCAGGTCTTCTCCGTGCGGACGTTCTACGACCGGCCCCACAAGATCGACGAGAAGCCGCTGCTGCTGGAGTCCATCGACGACTGGAACCGGCGGACCCTGTGGCCCAAGGTCTACAGCCACACCCACGACGACGGCACCGTCCGCCTCATCGGCGAGGCGCAGATGCTGATCGGCACCGGGGTGAGCCTGGAGCACTTCGTCTCCTCCACGGTCAGCTGGGTACGAGCCGCCATCGAGTTCGACAAGTGGCTCGTGGAACAGCTCGGCCTGGAAGAGGAGATCAACGACGCTGAGAAGCCGGAGGACGACGAGGAGTAGCCCTCGACCCGTCACCGCACCGGCGTCCGGCGCGTACCACCGGATACCCGCCGAACGCGAGGGAGAGCCCGGCCAGGGCACCGACCACGGAGGTCGCGTGCCGGGGCCGGGCTCTCGCCGTTCGCGGGGCTCGGACTCGAAGAGCCTCGGTGACGCGGCACTGTCCGTCGTATCCTGACCACACACGGGAAGGAGCCGTCCATGAGCGTCGACGCGATCGTGCGCACCGAGTTCCCCAAGGGGTACACGGTCCTGTTCGGAGCTGACGGAAAGGTGATCATGACTCCGCAGAGCTTCGAGCACTCCAGCACGATCAAGTCGATGCAGTACGACACGATCGTGTCCCTCGGACGCCACGCGAAGGTCACCTCCGACGTCTACATCGACTTCCCCGCCGATGAGAACTCCGCCCCCGATCTGGCGATCCTTCGCGAGGACGCCCGCCGCGAAGGCAAGCGCTACGGCTTCGAGGACGTCCTGCTGATCTCCGAGGTCGTCTCGACCTCATCCGCACGCAAGGACTACGACGACTGCACCGCGAAGTACGGCCGCTACGGCATCCCGGTCTACCTGGTCGTGGACCCCTACGCCCAGGAAGTCGTCCTGCACACCGAGCCGACCGCCACCGGTTACATCGCGGCACACACCCACAAGTACGGCACGGGGAAACTCCCCATCCCGCTGGCCGACGGCCGCACCTTCACCCTCGACCTCGACGAGCTTCCGCGCCCGGAGCCCGAGGCGAACGCTCGCTGAAGCAGCACTCACGGTGCGGCCGCGTCGTCGGGCAAAGGGGTCGCTGGTTCAGGACGCCAGGGTTCGCAGGCGGCGGGTGGCCTCGGTGAGGACGTCGTCACGCTTGCAGAAACCGACCAACCAGGTCGCGTGCCGGGCCGGGCTCTCCCTCACGTCCGCACCGCTCCCGGTGTGATCAGCCCGCCGGCGTCTTCAGCCGCTGCGCCGCCGCCGGGCACCACCGTCCCTGGAGCGGCCGGGCCCCGGCAGCCGTCCGTGTCCCGGGTACACCGGTCCCTCGTCCGCGGGGGTCCGGCGGGCCACTGACCTCCTTGAAGAACCGGGGGAAAGAACCACCCGCCCACCCACCCTCCCCGGCCGCGCGGCGCCTGTCACCCGTCCGAGTGACCGGCTTGCAGGCGCGGGATGCGCGCGGTTACGTTCGCCGCGACAACCGCAAACAGATACGGCCCCCGGCCGGGACGGCAATCCCGAACGAGGGCCTGACCAACCAGGAAGAAGCACCACTTCCCGATGGCTGACCCGCAGTCTAACGCGCGCCTGCGCGCCGACGCCGGAGCTCCGACTACCGGCGTGATCCACGTCCGCACCCGGCTGACGGCCGACTTCACCGTGATCTCCAACGCCCTCGCCCAGCGACGCGGCAGCGCGGTCACGGTCGGCGTCGCGGTGTACATCCTCTCCCTGCCCACCGGCACCCCCGTGACCATCACCGCCCTGTGCGAGCACTTCACCGAGGGCGAGATCCTCATCTCGCGGGCACTCAGGGAACTCGAAGCGGCCGGATACCTGGAGCGCCGCCGAGAGCGACTGTCCACCGGGCAGATCCGTACCCGGACGTACTTCTACGACGTCCCCTGCGGCGACGGAGGCCTGTCCGGGCCGCCGAAGCCACCCCGGCCCCGGAAGTCGCCCGCAGCCGCGAACCTCACGCCCGCTTCGACGACCAGCACCGAAGCGACACCCACTCCCACTCAGGATCGGCAGAAACCGGCGTCGCTCTCCGGCGCCGACCCTCAGGCAGTCGCCGTTCTGACCTCGCTCCGCCGCGTCGATCCACGTCTCGTCCTGTCCGAGCAGGAGGCCGTACGGCTGGCGCCCGCCGTCGCCCAGTGGCTCGCGGCTGATGTCGCGCCCTCCCAGATCACCGCGCTGCTGACCGCACGCCTCCCCGACCACTTCCTGACCCGCCCGGCGGGCATCCTCGCCTTCCGCCTCCGGGAAACACCTCTGCCCGCGCCGCCCCCGGCACCCCGCCCACCGATCGCCGACCGCCCGGCCGTGCTGCCCTTCCACACCTGCGACGGCTGTGAGCGCGCCTTCCGCGCACCGGAGCCCGGACACTGCCGGGAGTGCCGGGACCGCCTCGCCGGGGACCTTCTGCGTGCGGCCGGCTGAGCCGGTGGGCGGGCGTGCTGTCGGCCCTTGGGTGGGGGCCTTGATGTGCTGCCGCTTCCACGCAGCTTCGGCGTGTGACCGCCAGGGGCTTTCGTGGTGCACGCCGTGGCTCACAGGCGCCCTTGACCAAGGTCTAGTAGGACTGTTCCGTTAGGGAGGTTGGGGCGTCGTACTCGGGGGTTGCCTTCGTGACCAGGTCGGTTGGCAGTGTGTGGTGTCTCGTCAGTGGTACCAAGGGGGAATCGGCCGCTTCTTGGGCTGCTGGGGCATCCGTATGAGACTCCGGCGCGGGATCGCGATCGCCGCCGTCGCCGGAGGCGGCGCCGTGACCACAATGCTGGTCGGGCTCGTCACGAACGCCGTGTCCGATGAGTCGCGGTGGCCCGGCTGGCTGGGGTGGTTACAGGAGCACGCCTGGTTCTCTTTCGTCGTGTTGGGCGTGACGATGGCAGGGCTGACGGCCCTGCTCGCCGGGCTCTCCGAGACGCGGCCTCCCACCCCGCTCGGGCGACCGGAGGATGGAGTGGGGCCACCGGGGGCCGCCCAGGTGCTGCGTTCGTTGCCGCGCGACACCGCAGCGTTCACCGACCGTGCCGCGGAGCTGGAGCGGCTGGTGGGGTCGGTGCGGGTCTCACAGGAACGTGGCGAGGGGCTGCCCGTTCATGTGATCGACGGCATGCCCGGCGTCGGGAAGACCACCTTCGCCGTGCACGCCGGCCACCTGCTCTCGGAGCGGTTCCCCGACGGACAGCTCTTCGTGAATCTCAACGGGCACACGCCGGGGCGAACTCCGGTACAGGCAGGCGAGGCGCTCGCCTCGCTTCTCGCGGCCGCCGGCGTACCGACGCAGCAGATTCCCGTCGGTGACGACGTCGGAGCGGTCACGGAGGCTCGGGCCGCCATGTGGCGGAGCAGGCTCGCGGACAAGAAGGCGCTGCTGATTCTCGACAACGCGGCCAGCTACCGGCAGCTGGAGCCATTGCTCCCCGGCGGAAGCGGGTGCCTGGTGTTGGTGACCAGCCGTAAGCGGCTGGTGGCGAACGAGGAGGTGGTCATGTCGGTGGACGCGCTGCCGCCGGATCACGCTGTCGACCTCTTCGTACGGCTAAGTGGGCGGCCGGCCGACGCTCTCGGCCGTGATGTGGTGGACGAGTTGGTGCGGCTGTGCGGGTGTCTGCCGCTGGGGGTGTCGCTTCTCGCGGCACGGCTGCGGCACCATCCGTCCTGGAGCGCCGAGGACCTGCGCGGGCGGCTGGTGGCGGCGCGGGACAGGTTGGGAGAGCTGCGCGCCGGGGAACGCGCTGTCACCGCGACGTTCGATCTCTCCTACCGGGATCTCGCGCCGGAGCGGCAGCGCTTCTTCCGACAGCTCGGCTCCTTCCCCGGAACCGATCTCGACCCGCACGTCGGCGCGGCTCTTGGTGAGGTCTCGGTCGTGGTGGCCCGTCGGCATCTTGAGGCGCTCTACGACGACCACCTGATCGACGAGCAACCGGGGAGTCGCTACCGGCTGCACGATCTCCTGCGCGACTACGCTCGCGGTCTCGCCGGCGAGGGAGACAGCATGGACCACGTACAGGCCGTCCAGCGTGTGTGCACCTACTACCTGGCCGCTCTCGTCGTCGCGAACGGGCACATCGTCCGCAGCGGCGCCGCGGTGCCATCGGCGCCGGACGACGCCTCGCGGGTGGAGGCCCCGGCCTTGGAGTCGCGGGCCGATGCCCTGAGCTGGCTGGAGACCGAGCGGGCCAACATCCTGGCCTGCGTCCGTCGGGCGAACGGCCTCGCCCTGTACGACCTCGTGGTCCGGCTCGCCGCGGCCATGGCGCCCTTCCTGCGCCAGGCCGGCCCCTGGGACCAGGCCGTAGGGCTCCACCGGACCGCCGCCGAGGCCACCCGCCACACAGGCGACCAGCGGGCACGGGGCGACGCTCTCGCCGAGCTGGGTGTCGTACGCCGCTTCATGGCCGCCTACCCACAGGCGATCGAGGCCCTGAACGACGCCGTGACGGCGTACGAAGCGGTCGACGACCGGCGCGGCAAGGCGGACGCGCTCAACCAGCTCGGCATCGTCTGGTACCTGACCGCGGACAACGAGGACGCGGCCCGCGCCCAGACCGAGGCCCTCGCCCTCTACCGCGAGCTGGGGAACCGGTTCGGACAGGCGAACGCGCTCGCGGATCTCGGCATGACACAACGGCAGTTGAGCCGGTTCGACGCCGCGGTAGAGGCGCAGAGTGAGGCCCTGGCGATCTACCGGGAACTCGGTGACCGGTACGGGGAGGCGAATTCCCTGCGGGACCTGGGTGTCGCGCACTGCCTCATGGGCGCGTACGACCTGGCCGCGAGGCATCACCAGGAAGCGTTCGACATCTACCTGGAGCTGGACGACCGTGTGCACCAGGCTTACGCGCTGAACGAATTGGGCGTCGTCCGACGGCTGACCGGGGACATCGAGGGAGCGCGGACGGCACACGGCCAGGCCCTGACGCACTTCACCGAGCTCGGTGAACGGTTCGGCCGCGCGACCAGCGTCCGTCACCTTGGCGTCGTGGAGCGCGTGACGGGGGATGCGACAGAGGCGATCCGGATATTGGAGGAGGCGCTGGACGCCTACCGCGAGCTCGGCAGCCGCGGGGGTGAGGCCGCCTCGCTGAGCGAGATGGGCGTGGCGCGCGGCATCGTCGGTGAGCGGGAGGACGCGATTGAAGCGTTCCGACTCGGTTTGGAGATCCTGCGGGACCTGGGCGACCGGTGCGGCGAGGCAGAGGTACTCAACCACTGGGGGATGCTGCTGTTCACCTCCGATGAATCGCCTACCGCCCGTCGGCACTTCGAGCAGGCGCTCACGCTCGCGCGGGACATCAACTGCCGGTTGGAGGAGGCACGGGCGCTGGAGGGCATCGGCCGCTGCGACTGGACGATTGACGGGCCTGGTCACGGAGTGGACTCGCTGCGAGCCGCCGTGGCCGTGTACCGGCGATTGGGAGTGAGCGCGGCCGTGGAAGACATCGAACGGTTGCTGGTGCCGCGGTTCGGTTGACGTCGACCATGTGGCCGAATTTCCTGTGCCGGGTGAGTGGTTGAGGATGCTACGTTTCCGGCTGATCTGTCGCTTCAGCCCCGTCGCACCGTGCCGCCTCCGGCACGTACCTCACGAGGAGCGTCGAATGCCGTCACCCGCGTCCGTCACCGCGCCACGCACCATCACGCCCGTCGGCCCGGCGTCCGCGGAGCCGACGGCGGCCGGCACCGCCGTCCTGGACCGCGTGGCCGCCCGTGTCCGGCAGCGGCTGGAGGTCGAGGAAGGCGCGACGAGCCGGGTCGGTGACGGTGCCCACGCGGCCTCGCTCATCTGGCCGTGGCCGCTGTAAGCACATCCGCTCGATGACAGAACCCGAAGGCGCGGTTCCTTTCCGGACGTTCATCCTGAAGGTCGCCAACCGCTGCAACATCGACTGCGACTACTGCTTCGTCTTCAATTCCAGGGACCAGGCGGCGCGGCGCCTGCCCGCCCGAATGGACCTCGCCGTGGCCCGGGCCGCAGCCCGGCGGATCGGTGAGCACACCACCGCACACGGCCTTCGGACCATCCACGTGGTACTGCACGGCGGGGAGCCGCTTCTCGTCGGCGTCGGGCACATGGCCGGTCTGCTGGAGGCCGTCCGGGACGCCGCGCCGGCCGGGACCCGGGTCCTCTTCGAGCTCCAGACCAACGGGACTCTTCTGTCCGGTGCGTGGCTGGACCTCTTCGAACGGTACGAGGTCGCGGTCGGCATCAGCCTCGACGGACCGCCGCGTGCGAATGACCGGCACCGGCTGACCCACGCCGGGCGGTCGAGCGCCGTCTCCGCCGTGCGCGGCATCGAACAACTGCGGTCACGGCCACACCTGTTCGCGGGGCTGCTTGCCGTCGTGGACCTGGCCAACGACCCCGTGGAGGTCCACGACTACCTGGCGGCGTTCGAACCGCCCGTGATCGACTTCGGGCTGCCGCACGCCACCCACGACGACCCGCCGCACCGCGCCGACCCGAGCGTGCCCGAGTACGGGCTGTGGATGAGCAGGGTGTACGACGCCTGGCTCGCGCAGCCCGAGTACGGGCACAGCGTCCGGATGCTGGAGGACATCGTGGCCCTCAGCTCTGGCGTGCGCGGCTCGGTAGAGACGCTCGGCCTGGCCCCGCCGACGAGCGTCGTGATCGAGTCCGACGGCTCCATCGAAGCGGTGGACACCCTGCGGTCGGTCGAGGAGGGCGCCTCCTGGCTCGGGCTCGACGTCCTCCGCCACTCCTTCGACGAGGCGCTGTCGCATCCGAAACTGCTGCACCGGCAGCACGGCAAGGATGCGCTCGCCGAGCAGTGCCGCGCCTGCCCGCTCGTGGACGTGTGCGGCGGTGGCTACCTCCCACACCGCTTCAGCGAAGCCCAGGGCTACCGGAACCCCTCTGTCTACTGCACGGACCTGGAGTACCTCATCCGACACGTCCAGGGCTCCCTGCGGCAGCACGGCTGGAACCCGTACGCGCGGGCCGCCTCGTCGCCGTAGACGCGTGTGCCGTACCGCCAGGAGGGGATCACGCGTTGGAACCAACGAGTGCAGCAGCGACCGAGCAATCGAGGAAGGACAGGAGGCGCCGATGACCGTGACGATTCGTCCCGCGGAGAAGCGGGACGTCCCCGCCGTGGCCGAGCTGATCGAGGAGATCGAGCGGTTCTACGGGGCGACCGAGACAGATATCCAGCCGATCGAGGAGCGCCGCCTCCAGGTGGAAGAAGCCCTCTTCGGCGTGCCACCGCTGGCTTCCGCCCTGCTCGTCGAGGACGAGACCGGTGACATCGTCGGACTCGCCGCCTATTCCTTCCTCTGGCCGGCTGCCGGCTCCTCGCACTCCCTGTTCTTGAAGGAGCTCTACGTCCGCGACACCCTCCGTCGGCAGGGCATCGGTGCTCGCCTCATGGACGAACTCCGCGCCCTAGCTGCCGCACGCCCCGGGTGCAGCCGGGTGGAATGGATGGCTGACCGCGACAACCCAGGCGCACGGGCCTTCTACGAGTCGCGCGGGTTCACCGAGTCCGATGGCAAGATCGTCTACCGGGTCGACTCCGGCACGGCGTGAGGGTGGTACGAGGTCAGTGGAAGTAGAGCGCTGCGACGAGTGCGGCGGCAAGATCGTCATCGGGCTCGGATGCGAGTGTCCGCCGGGCTCGTCGGCGTCGGCGCCCACGCGTTCCGTAGGTACGTTCGTGAAGAGGGAGTGGCGTACTCACCCGGATGACACGATCCTGATCTCCCCGACGCAGTGCGCGCACAGGCCCGGCTGGTGCGACCACATGACCGAGGACGACGTACGACCCCCGCGGTGGGGATGGATCCCAAATCCTCCACCTGGGCTCTGGGAGCGGTTGAGCAGTGCTTCTCCCGCGACCGCGACCGCGGGCAACCCGAGGCGACGGGCTGTGCGGCGGTGCACCGACTGTGAGGCGAACCTCGTGCAGCGCTGACCACTGTGCTCCCACGCCGCCCTGTTCTCGTTTCGGTGGGCGCGGCCGCACCTGGCAACGGCCGCACACGCCTGCGTCAAGATCAGTAGCTGATGACGAGCCGCACGGAGGGCCGGTCGATCACGGCTCCGTCGGCGAGGTCGCTGTCCGGTGTGTCCGCAGGGTAGGCCGTGACGACGGGTTCGGCGGTCCGGGCCGGGCTCCAGGAGCGGATCTGCGCGCAGATCCGCTCGGCGAGATCGGCGCCGGCCGGGCCGTAGCCGACGGCTCCCAGCCGGAACCGGGGCTCTGCTCCCGGGACTTCGGCGGTCCGCTCCAGGGTGAGGTACGCGATGGAGTCGCCCTCGACGAGGGCGGGGCTCAGGGCGGGCGAGGCGGGGCGGTGGAGACCTGCCTCCATCGCTTCGGGCTTGACGGTGATGCGGCACGTCGCTCGCTCCGTGGCGCTCAGCCGTAGCCAGACGCCGTCGAACGACTCGACGGGTCCGACCGTCACATCGGTCCAAGCGACCGACTTCGGTTGGGTGAGGACGTCACGCAGGAGGTCCAAGGCGATGGACTGGTCCTCGTCCCAGTAGAGCCTGACGAGCCGGTCGTCGTCGATGTAGCCGTTCCGCTCCCCGTCCTGGCCGATCACCGGGAGGAAGCCACACATCTTCACGGAGTCGGACCGCATCCGCCCCTCCTCACGTTGGAAGGCCACGGCCCTGGAGAGCCCGCGCCACCGCAGCGGGACCACGAGGCGTCCGCCAACGGCGAGCTGGTCCCACCAGGCGCCGGGGAGGTCCCACATGCCGACCGTGGCGATCATTCGGTCGTACGGACTGAACTCCGGGGCGCCGAGGGCGCCGTCCCTCGTGACGATGCGAACGTCGTCGTATCCGTTGGCGTCCAGCGTCCGGCGGGCGTAGGCGGTCACGTCGGGGTCGACGTCGCATGTGGTGACCTGTCCGGACTGCCCGGTGAGGTGCTTGAGCAGGGCGGCGTTGTAGCCGGTGCCGGCCCCGATCTCGAAGACGTTGCCGCCTTCGCGGACGGCGAGCTGGACCAGCATGAAGTGCACGACGTCGGGCTGGGAGGCGCAGCTCAGCGGGAGGGCGTCCTCGTCGGGGTTCTCCTTGATCGTCACGCTCTTGTTGGCGTACGCCTCCTCGATGGGTGCGTCGGGGAGGAAGGCGTGGCGGGGTACGGCCCGCATGGCGGTCTCGACGCGTGCGTCGCGGAGGCCGGAGATGTCCTCCTTCAAGATGGCGTCGACCAGGTGGCTGCGCAGGTCCTCGGGGGAGGCGCCAGTGGTGGTGTTCATCGCGTCCTTCCGGAAGGTGCCCGGCCGTGCGTGCGGCAGGGGCAGATCGTACTTACTCGTTCTGGTGCGCGGGTGCGGGTCGCGGCTTCATCCCGTCAGGAGCAGACAGCGGTCCCAGGGGGCGGTGGCCGCCGTGTTGACAGAGTCGGTGAGACGGACCAGGTGGATGCCTGCCGTGCCGCCCATCAGGCCGGCGCCGTCCGGCGGTCCGTGGTGGTCCAGGTGCTTGTTGAGCCGGGCGTTCAGGCGGGGTAGATGCGACGTGAGTTCGGCGTCGACGGCGTCGACGGCGGCACGGGAGACGGTCTGCATGAGCCCCGCCCAGCCGTGGCAGAGGGATGCGTCGGTGAGCTGGGCGAGCTGCTGCTCGTCAGCCAGGCATCCAGCCAGGGCCTGCTCGGCCTGACGCTGCCGGTCACGTTCGCCGAAGGCGAGGCCGGCGAGTTGCTGGGCGCGGGCGATGCCGGGGGTGCCGTAGCACCAGGACGGACGTCTCGGCCCTGGACGCTGGAGCTCGCCGTGTCGGTGTTCGGCTCGGGTGATCAGGTCCGGCCACCAGGCGCGCGAGCCGGTGCCGTTGCGCCACTGGTCGAGCCAGTCGCAGATCCGGGCGACGGCTTGCGTATGCCCGGGCACCGTGTGGCCGTGGCGCAGTGCCGTGGCCAGCAGCGCCAGCGGTCCGGCGATGCCGTGGGCGAGGCCGAAGTTGCCGTGTCCGCCGGGCCATCGCGGCGACGGCCGTAGATCAGGGCTGTCGCTGGTCCACCAGCCGGGCAGACGTTGCGCTTCGATGAGGACCGGTTCCGTCAGCCGCACCAGGTAGGCGAGGACGTCCTGAAGTTCCGTCTGGTGGCCGCGGTGCAGGTGGTACACGCCCAGCCCGGTCAGTCCGCTGATGAGGTCGAACTCGCCCAGGGTGGGCAACGCACCGCGATCGATGCGGGCGTGCGCCCGCTTGAGTCGTTGGCGTGTGACGTCGGCGAGGTGTGTGTCCAGGGTCGCCAGGGCGCGTGTGGCGGTGTTCGTGCGCGTGAAGCTGAGCACGTACGCGACGGCCGGGGCGCCCTCGTACAGACCGCATGTCTCGGGAGCGGCCTGGATCGGGTCCTTGACCATGGCGGCGGCCCACGGCCGGAGCGCGTCCCTGTCGTCCTCGCCGCTGCGGGCCATGACGGCGTGCAGCAAGGCGACCCCCGCCGCGCCGGAGTACAGCGACTGCCCCCAGCCGGGCCCGGTGGGTGTGGGCGCCACGTCGTAGTTCATCAGCGGCTCTCCCCCGGCCAGGCGGCCCGTGCGACGGCGGACTGACGGGCAAGGCGGCGGCAGATCCCCTCGTCCTCCCGGTCCGCGCCGCGCAGACGGTTGTGATGCATGTGCAGCAAGGATTCCAGGACGGCGTCGAGGTCCATGCCCTCGGCGAGGCGCTCGCGATACAGCGCCAGGGCCGCGCCGCGGCGGTGCCAAGCCTGGGCGAGCGCTTCGCCCCAGCCGCGGGCCCGAGGCGTGCTGTGGCGAACGAGCGAGATGGCCTGGTCGCTGACGCCTCGCCCAACGCGAGCCGGAGGCGCGGGGCGGTTAGTCAGCCACCGCATGCCCTCGTCAGGGCCGAGCAAGCCGCAGGCGATGTCCACCATGCCGATCGCGGCCAGCGCGCGTCCGTCGACGCCGTCGGCTCCCAGGCTCTGCAGGGCGGCGAGGGCATGAGCCGAGTCGGCCGTGAACACCGCCTCGGCACAGCGCAGGGCGGCGCCGGGGCCGTAGCGGCCGGTCTCCGGGGTGTACGTGTCGAACACGAGCCTGCTGCTGAGCCCTTCGCGGCGCAGGCCGGCTGCCCATCCGGCGACGAGCTCGGTGCAGGCGGCATACTGGCCGGGGCTGCGCGTGCGGATGCGCAGGCGCAGGTGGTCGAGATCGCGCGGGGACCGGTAGCGGACGAACCACCACTCGGGTGTGCCTGGGAGTTGGGCCACGAGGCGCGCGAGGTGGGTGCCGATCAGCTCCTCGAACTGTTCGGGGTGGCTGTAGATCTTGGCGTTCAGCCAGGGTGCCTGCACCGCCCCCGGTACGGGTCCGAGGGTGCCGTTGGTGAGCACGGGAAGGAAGCCGGACAGCGGGTCGGGTATCGGCGGGCGGGTGCTGGTCATCGGCAGGGCGATCTCGTGGACGTGGCCGCCGATCCAGCCGTAGCTCTCCTCGGCCGGCGCTTCCGTGAGCGCGGCATGGGCTCCCCGGTCCAGGTGAGCGCGCAGGACGATGGCGTGTGCGGGGACGTCGAGTTGGAGCCGCCGTGTCCGGTCGTCCTCCCGCAGCTCGACGGCACCATGGCAATGCCACCGCTTCCGCCACCGGCCCAGGGCGTCAGCCCACTCCCGCATGTCCGCGCCGCGGCTTGGAAGGTCGTCAGCTGTCAGGTTCCAGCGACTGGGGGAGAGGACCATGCGCCCGTAGCGGACGCGCGGCAGGAACGGCAGCCGTGCGCCGTGCGGCCCCCAGTCGAAGCCGGTCCAGGCAGGACCGAAGGAGCGGGTCAGGTGCGCCAGGAACCGGGCCAGGGGCGGGGGTTGCTTGTCCAGCGCCATGGCGTGGAAGACCTGCGGGTCCACCAGGCGACGGCGGGAGATGCTGACCAGGTACAGGCGGGTGTGCGTGGCCGTGACCGCGAGGTCGTCCACGTCGATGAGCGTCGGCGAGGTGTCGTCGGGGCTGCGGTGCTCGCCCAACGAGATCACGTGTGGGAGATAAGCGGGGATACGGGCGACGTTCTCCGTGTGCGGGTACAGGGGCGGGAAGGAGAGCTGCGCGGTCAGGGCGTTCTCGACGCCCGTGGGAACTTGGCGGTAGATCTCGTCGAGTCCCGTACCGATGGCGACCGGAGTGAACCGGGAGGTGAGCGTTCCCGCGGCTCGGGCCGGTGTCACCGTGAGCGTGAAGTCCCCGTGCTCCAGGGCGGACAGGCTGTCAGCGTGCAGGCGCGCACACATCTCCACGTGGGGTGGTGCCTCCTGCCCGGTCAGCGGTTCGCCGGCCAGGCTGTCGATCAGGTGGTCGGTGAGGACGATCTCTCTGCTGCCGTCGGCGAGTGCCTGCCAGGCCAGGGCCAGCAGCCGCTCGTCCCGCTCGGAGACTGTCGGGGGCGGAGCGGTCATGCGGCTGCCGGGGTACTCGGCGGGATAGCCGAGCCCGGACGCCGGGTCGACGACATCCTTCACGGGCACGAGCGTGCCGGTGCCGTACCGTTCCCAGAACGCGACCTGATACTCCTTCCACACACCCTGGCCCGCCGGTCGGCGCGTGAGCCGCAGTAGGGCGTCGGCAGCCCTCTCCATCTCCTGCGCGACGCTCTCGGGGATGCGTACCTCGGCGTCCAGCCGCAGGTCGACGGCCAAAGGACTTCGACCCGCGTCGGAGAGCCGACGCAGCCGACCCGTGAGTTCCTCCCGAGCCGGCCCTTGCACGCTCGCAGGGCGTCGGTTGTGCTCGTGTACGGCGAGTTGAACCGCTTCCAGCTCGTGCAGGACCTGCGCGACTTCCGGCACCGTTCCCGCGCCTGCACCGTGCAGCCGTTCGATCAGGTGGGACAGTGGATCGGTGCTGGTCATCGGCGCGCGCAAACTGGTGATCAGGAACTTCTCGCGTACCAGCGCGCCGAGCAGTGTGCGGATGTTCTGCGGCTCGGCTGAGCGGAAGGAGGCGGCCAACTGCTCGGCAAGGGCGGTGAAGTGGACCGGCCGGCGTGCCAGGTCCTCGATCACACCTACCGCGCTGGTGCGCCGGACGGTGGCGCCCATCGGTCCGCCGTGGGGGACGTGCAGGCGTCCGCCGCGGCGCGCCGCCAGGTTGTTCAGGACGACATCCAGGCGCTCCAGCAGGGCCGGGCATGCCTCCAGGCGGACGATGACGTCGTCCAGCCACTCAGTGTCCACTCGGGCCACGGCCCGGTGGGCGTCCCCCCACCTCACGTGCGGCGTCGAGCCCACGCTGACCGCGGTGACTCCCGCGAAAAGGCCGAACGGGGTCGGCCGCCCGGTGGCGCGCAACAAGTAGCGGACGGTGGCCATGGCGGCGCGCCGGACCTGCTTGGAGCGTGCCGGCTGCCCGCCACAGATCGCGTCGACCCGCGTGGCGAGATCACCGCTCGCCTGCCGTACGGCGCCGGCGAACCGCGCATCGGCCCACACCTGCTTCAGCCACCTGCCACACGCATCCGTGTCGGACGGATCAGGCCACCATCCCGGCAGACCCGTCAGCGGCATCGCGGCGGCTCGGAGCAGCGCTGCGCCCGCGTGCTGGTAGAGCTTTCCGTCGCTTCCCATCCCCATGCCTCCGCCATCAATGCTGTGAACGAGTAGTGGGGTCGGGAGCGGCAGCGCCCCCGACCCCGTGCACGAGCCGTCGTCAGACGGCGCTGGCGCAGGACGAGGCACAGGACGCCGCGCACCCGTCACCGGTGCCGCACGCCTTGGGGAGCAGGTCGGCGCCGATCTCCGTGACGACGGTCAGGTCGATGTCGAACGGGTCGGCGGGCGCCTTGGGCGCGGCTGTCGTGACGGACGCCTCGGTGGTGGCCGTTGTGATCGGGCTGAGCGTGGCTGCGGTCATCGCAGTTCCTCTTCTCTCGGAAGGATCCGAACGGTTCGTCGTGCTGCCCGGCCGCCTGCTTATGGAGTGCCGCAGGGCCGGTTTTCTGCATTCGCACCTTGGGTGCGGCCCCTCTCCAGTTGACCGGATTCCGTGGGGGACATGGATCCGGAGCATCCGGAGAGGGGGGTCGAGGACACGGGCCGGGGCTACCGGAACTGGCCCGCGTAGAGCGTGGTCAACGTTGTGCCGGTCACCAGGACGGGCAGGAACAGCACCTGGAAGGCGTCGAAGCCGAACCGGCCCACGTACTTCGCCGGATGCCTCAGCACCCATCCGACCTGGCTCAGCATCTGCCGGAGAAACCCCCGACGCATGGTGGTCATCACGCTGCCGACCGCCGTGGGGCCGTGGCCTTGGCAGCGTCGACGACCGCCCACAGCATCGTGATCAGCGCCTCGGCACGGACCTGCCAGGCAGCGAGGTTCGTCCTGTCCTCCTCCAGATAGCCCGGCGTTACGAGCAAGGGGGTGACGATCCCGGCCGCCCTCCCTCCCTTGCTCGACCACGGCCAATGCGTTGTGCCAGCCCTCACACAGAACGCGGCTCTCGAACGGTGCCGCCCGCTCGACGTACGTCTCCACCGCCTCCCAGCCGGCATCGTCGACGTACCGCTGTGCGCCGGCCACGCTGTGGTCGGCTGCCTCACCGAGCGACGCGGGCAGGCAGGCGTACAGCACCAGGCGTGTGCCTGGGGGCACCTCGTGTGGTGCGATCTGCCTCGCACTGCTGCTCATTCCGCGTTACCTCCAGCCAGGTGAGCCGAGACGCCAAGGACCGGCGCCTCGACAAAGAGCCTCGCCGGGGGCAGTCGGCGGCGGTACGCCGTCAGCACGCCGTTCGTCCGCCTTCCAGCGGCGCGCGAAGCGGCGGAGGCGCGGCGTACCGCCGCGGCTCACGCATGGGGAGGCTGATCGGTCCAGTGCCTACCGAAAACGAGAAGCGGCGATGGAGTCGGTGAACGAAGAGCGCCTCTGCAGGCGGACACCAGTACGGCGTCATTGGGTGAAGCTGGCCGATTGCACCGAGCCTGCGGGCCTCGCGCGCAGACATGTACGCGGGTCCCTCGAGGGGCGTGCCGCGCCGGAGCGGGTCGACGACGCCGTTCTGATCGCCTCGGAGCTCGTGGGCAACGCGCTCAGACACACAGCCGGCGGACCGGACTGCATGTGTGTGGAGGTCTACCGGGACATGGCGGTACTGCGGGTCCACGACGCGGAACGGCATGTCTCCAGGGTCCGGGCACGCTCCGCGGAGAAGTCGCTGGATGAGCTGACGGGCAGTGGTCTCGGACTGCTGCTCGTCGGGGAGTTGGCCTCCGAGTGGTCGGTCCGGCCGACCGCGATCGGCAAGGAAGTGGTCGTGGTGCTCGCCCTGGACGCCGGTGGGCTATCCGAGCGGGACGCTCTTCCGTACATCCCAGCGGTACGTCCTCCCCTCACGGCGGAGTTCCACCAACTGGACGGCGGGCACGAAGAGTTCGATAGCCGGTAGAGCGCGAAGCCCTGAGACCGTCTCCACAACGGGCGCGGCGGGGCGCCGACGGTTGTTGTACGCGAGGCTCAGGTGCGGCCGGAAAGCGGACGTCGGCTTCTTCGGGGCCAGACCGACGCTGCTCCCCGCCTTGGCCAGCGAGTGGTGCAGCTGGAGCAGGGGTTCCCAGGGTCCGAGGGACAGCCGGACGGCGCCGCGGGAGCCGGCCAGCGGCATGGCGCGTACGGAGAACGCGGAGGGCAGCAGCGCCTCGGCGTCGCGCGCCAGGCTGTCCAGCTGGCCGGGGGTGACGACACCCGGCGTTCCGACTCGGGCGAGGGTGATGTGCAGTCCGTCCGTCGGCACCGGGTCGAGGGCGAGGGGGGCCAGCTCCTCCTGGCAGTGTTGGGCGAGAGTCGCGAGCCGCTGATCATCCGGGAAGGTCAGCATCCAGTAGTACGCGCGGCTGCCGTCCGACCAGCCCGGGCGTGCCCAGTGGTCGGTCATCTCGTCGAGTGCGCTGAACGCCGCCCAGTCGTGGGCCGCGGTGACCGCCGGGTCGTCCGTCTCGGCGGGGGGCTCGGCGGGGAACGCGGCGGGATCGGCGCTGAGCAGGGGCACCCGACGTACTCCTTCGGCTTCACACTGCCCCGGAGTACGACGACACCCACGGCGCCTACGACGCGGATGACGCCATGGCCAGGGCCGCTGGCTGCGAGCTCCAGGTCCGGAACTCCTCGCCATAATCGCGCACCGCCGGGTGATCACGCCACGGCCCGGCCTGCTCATGCAGGTCACGGGAGCGCTGGTAGACGGAGCTGATCGGTGTCTCTGCGCACAACCGCAGGGCCTCACGGCCCAGCGCCATCGCCTGTTCGATGTCGGGCGTGCGCTGGTGCAGCAGCGCGGTGGCGACGTCGAGGCGTACGAGCGAACGGCTCCAGGAGGAGGCCGAGTGCTCCACCAGATCGTCGATGTGCTCGGCGTCGCGCAGTACCTGGGCCGTGTTGCGCAGCGCCACGTGTGACGTGACCGCGTTGGCCAGCGTCCGGGCTCGTCCGTACGGTTCGAAGGAGATGCAGGAGGTCAGCCGGACGGGTACCTCGTGGAGGTCGGAGAGGCGGAGTGCCTGTCCGATGGCCTGCTCGACGGCACGCCGGTCGCCGGTCTTACCGAGGGCCCGGGCCCGGCCGTTGGCGAGCAGGCGGATGGACTGGGCGTGGCGTGGGGCTCGATCGACGGCCGCGGCGGCGCAGGTGTCTGCTTCGTCGTACCGGCCGGCGTAGTAGAGGCTGAAGGAGAGGGTGCCGCACGCCCAGAGGTCGGTGTCCAGGTCGCCGATCTCACGGCTGAGTTCCCGGGCTTCGGTGCAGTACGCCTCTGCGAGTGCGAAGTCGCCAGTGTTCACCGCCATGTAGCCGAGCAGGCTGGAGGCGCGGGC
Source organism: Streptomyces sp. NPDC005263 (assembly GCF_042872365.1). Lineage (NCBI taxonomy): Bacteria > Bacillati > Actinomycetota > Actinomycetes > Kitasatosporales > Streptomycetaceae > Streptomyces > Streptomyces sp. NPDC005263. Next base: position 239,055 of record NZ_JBIAKJ010000007.1, read on the forward strand.
GGCGAGGCGGAAGAGCTCCCGGCGCGTGCGTGGGGGCTGGCGGCCGTCGAGCAGGGTGTGGGCGAGCTGCCGCACCTGGCGGGCCTGGGGACGGAGGAGGTACGGCCCGTCCTGTTCGTACCGGCTGGCGATGCCCTCCAGCGAGGAGCCGAGGAAGGCGAGCGTCGCGTCGTCGGTGTTGCTGGCCGTGAGCTGCCGGGTCCGGGTGACGATGTCCAGTGGGTTCTCGTCGTCCTCGCGTGGCGGAGACGCACTCGTCACCTGCTGGACCGTGCTCGACTCCTCGTCGCGGTCGTGCGCGGAGTCGTCGTCGTACGCCGTGGAGAACAGCTGGGACACGGGCCTGCCCAGCATGTGCTCCAGAACCCGGCAGGCGTCAGGACGGGGCAGGGTCAGCAACTCCCCGCTGTACCAGCGGTCGAACTGGCGTGGAGAGACCTGGAGGGACGCCAGGCGGGGGTCTCGGTCGAGCTCTGCCAGCCGGGCGGCGGCCCGCTCGTACTGGGCGGAGAAAGCTTCGTGCGTCGTCAGATGCCGTTGCTGGAGCAGCTGCCGAAGCAGCGTTGTCCGTGGCATGGCCCACCCTCCTGGTGCGGCGTGCAGGACCGACGCGAAGGCGCGTGCGGGTAGCGAGGTCGTGGCCTGCTCGCCCATCGGTCGGCTGCGGCGCATGCCCGTACGAACGCGCGCCGTGACTCCTGACAGCATGCCGACGCAATCACCAACTAGGCAATATGTCTGGTGAAGTTGACCCGTATGGGTTGTAGAGGTGTCGCCGGTACGGAGAGACTTCTGGCATGGCCTTGAAGAGAAGCCTGGTCCCGCAGTCGGTGTACCGGCGACAGCTCGCGGCACGGCTGAAGGAACTGCGTGACGCGACCGGGCTCACCCTCACCGAGGTCGCCGACCAACTGGAGGTCAACCAGGGGTCGCTGAGCCGGATCGAGAACGGCGAACGCGGCACGACGCCGGTCCTCGTCCGGGCACTGCTGGACCTGTACGGCGTCAGGGACGAAGACCGGCGCGCCGACGTGCTAGATCTCGTACGGGCGGACAAGGAGCAGCAGAAGCCCTGGTGGCGGAAGTACTCGACGGTGCTCAGCCCGACCCGCTACGACGGTTACCTCGCGCTGGAGGCCGGCGCGACACACCTCGCCAGCTACCAGCCGATGCTCGTGCCGGGACTGCTCCAGACCGAGGACTACGCCCGCGCCGTGATCTCCCAGATGAGGAAGGACCTGTCCCCGCCGCAGGTCGAGTCCCTGGTCAGGGTCCGCATGGAGCGGCAGAACAACCGCCTGGGTGGTGAGGCCCCCGCCAGACTCCGGGCGATCCTCGACGAAGCCGTGCTGCGCAGGACGGTCGGCTCCGTTGACGTGATGCGCGACCAGATGCGGAAGTTGGTGGAGGCGAGCGAGTGGCCGAACGTCACCGTGCAGCTGCTGCCGTTCTCGCTCGGAGCGCACCCCGGGCTGTACGGTCCGTTCGTCATCCTGACCTTTCCGGACCCCACGCCAGATCTGGTGTGGTTGGAGAACCCCAAGAACTCCGTGTATCTCGAGTCCCTGGGGGACGTGAACAACTACTTGGAAATCTTCGACCAGTTGAGGGACAGCGCCCTCGACCCGTCGGAGACTCGCACTCGCATCGCACGCATCAGCAAGGAGCTCGAAGAGTGAGCACGCCCCGCATGCCCGCCCCGCACGATGTCACGACAGTTTCGTACGACGTCGATGTCGCGCAGGCGCGGTGGCAGAAGAGCTCGTACAGCGGGGGCGCGAACGACTGCGTGGAAGTCGCCGCACTAGGCGACCACGCCGCAGTGCGCGATTCCAAGGACATCAGCCGGGGGCCGTTGCTCTTCTCGAAGCCGGCGATGCGCGCGCTGGTCAGCGGGATTGCCGGCGGGTAAATCGGTGAGTGTCGGGGCTGAGAAGAGACCCCGCCGCCGACCGCGTTAGCTCTACGGCTCACCACCCGTACGTGTGCATGACTCAGCGGTCTAGGTATCGCGGCCCCGTGCCCCCATACATCCCCGTGCGCTCTTGACTCAGTTGCTGAATCTGTGTGTTCCACTTTCCAACGAGACGTACTCCGCGGTATGGTTTTGTAATGCCTGAGCAGCAAGAAGACCGATCGCCCGACCGTACAGCGGTGGAACTGTTCGCCGGCGGCGGCGGCCTGGCCATGGCCGTCGGGCGAGCGGGCTTCCGACCGCTCCTCGTCAGCGAGGTCGCCAAACGCGCCTGCGAGACGCTGGAGGCGAACGGCGCCAAGGAGCGGGGCGAGGAGGAGTGGATCCCCGAACCCGGTGGACCTGTGCCGCTCGTCTCGGGGGATGTCCGCGAGCTCGATATGCGCTACCTCTGCGGCAAGGTGGATGTGTTGGCCGGCGGGCCGCCGTGCCAGCCTTTCAGTCTCGGAGGCATCGCCAAGGGGGACGAGGACAAGCGGAACATGTTCCCGGAGATGTTCCGGGCCGTTCGCGAGATCCAACCCAAGGCCGTGATCTGCGAGAACGTCGTCGGACTTCGCAGGAAGTCCTTCGAGCCGTACTTCCAGTACATCCTCAACGAGCTGTCGTATCCCTACCTGAAACGCGACCCGGACACCACGTGGCAGGAACACGACGCCCTCTTGCAGACGTATGACGCCGCGCTGCGGGCCGGCCGTGCCTCCGACCCGTCCGGGGGCTATGAGCTCTACGACGTAGTGGCAACGACCGTGAACGCGGCGGACTACGGCGTACCGCAGGTGAGGAACCGGGTGATCATCGTTGCGTTCCGTCGAGACCTCGGCGTGGACGTCGAGGCGTTCAAGCGGAGCGTGAGGCCCACCCACTCGTATGACGCTCTGGTCCGCTCAATGGCGAAGGGCGATTACTGGGTTCGGCACCAGGTCCCGGACCACGTTCATGATCGAGTTATGGCTGGGCTCCCGAAGCGGAATGACACGGAAGAAGCGTCACTCCTCCCGTGGCGGACGTTCCGCGATGCACTGGCCGGCCTGAACGGTGAGCCACCCCTACCACCCGTCCCTTGGGGCCATCTCGACCGCCAGGAGCGCTACCTGGGCAGCGTGACCAACCACATCGGCTGGCCTGGCGCGCGTATCTACAAGGGGCACACCCCGAACGAGCTGGACCGTCCGGCGAAGACAGTTAAGGCGGGCGTCCACGGAGTCCCTGGCGGGGAGTCGGTGATGTTGACCGACGAACGCGAGCGTGACCCTTCCACTCCAGGGGGTTGGAGGTACAAGCACCGGTACATGACCGTGCGAGAGACGGCCCGCGTCATGACGTTTCCGGACAACTGGGTGTTGGAGGGCCCCCGCGGAGAGCAGATGCGCCAGCTCGGGAACGCTGTTCCCGTTCTGTTGGGCGAGTTCTTCGCGAAGGCGGTGGCCAACGCCCTGGACAAGGCGGGGAGCACGCGGTGACGACCGCGAAAGCTCCACGTCAGGGCTGTTGGAAGGACAAACAGCCCCCCGAGAAGGCGTGGAAAGGGCGGTCCGGTAGGACAAGGGCCCAAGCGTCGGCGGAGCAGGACAAAGCCGCGGGCGGACCTGACCGGCGCTGGGTGGACTTGGGCGAGGGGCGCCGAGCCCGCGCCTCCGTCGAGCTGAAGGTACTGACCAAGACCCGCCGGATCCGGGCCTATTTGCGCTGGTCCGACAAGGGGACCACCCGTAGACCCGTTTACCTCGGAGAGGTCGAACACGAGACTCGGCGCGAGAATCTCGCCGAGGCGTGGCGCCGGGCCATCGATCGCGGCCTTGTGCAGCGCCCCCAGGAGGAGGCGTCGGCGTCCTCATGGGCGGCGAGCCATTCGGTTCGCGCATCGATGCAGGGTAACCGGTCGCGCGACACGGCTCCGGAGAAGCTCCTGCGTAAGCACCTGCACGAGCGGGGCGTGCGGTACCGCGTCTCCCACCGCCCTCTGCGCAGCCTGCGGAGAACCGCAGACGTTGCCTTCCCAGGTGTGAGGGTGGCCGTGTTCGTGGATGGATGCTTCTGGCACGGTTGCCCGGACCATTGTCGGTGGCCAGCAACGAACGGGGATTTCTGGCGGAACAAGATCGAGGGGAACCGCACACGGGACGCCGAGACGAACCGTGTGTTGGAGGAGTCGGGCTGGCTGCCTGTGCGGGTATGGGAGCACGAGGACCCATCGGTGGCCGCCGAAAAGATCATCGCGCTCGTTAGGGCAAGGCGCCGTACTGCGGCCCCTGGGCACGCTGGCTCACAAGTTGCCATCCCCCAGAAGGTCGGCGATGGCGTCCTCGGCACGGCGCAGCACGATGCGACCGTCGCCCGCACTGTAGGCGAGCAGACGGCTGCCGCAACCGAGGCCGGCCTCTGCTAGTAGCCCCATGGGCAGCTCGACCCGACCGTTCTCGTCGATGATTACCTCGGCGGGCTCTCGGATCATGAGGGCCAGTCTGGCACGCACTAAGGAAAGATCGTCGGCGATGCGCATCACTCCTGATGGCAGGCGGGATCCCGCTGATTCCGGACCGGTTGTCAGTGGGCGTCAGTAGAGTGAATGCATGCTGACGCGAGGTATCTCGGGGGGCGAGTCGCGGACGACGCGAGACTCACACCCCGCCGGTCCAAGGCACTACATCCAGTACGACGCGGTACACGGGGCCCGGGGAGCCACAACTTATGTCTGAGGGCCAGTACATCAACGTGATGCCGCACCCCCGCATCCTCGGTGTCCTGGGTGACATCGAGTTCGCGGCCTGGCAGTGCCTCGCCGAACTCGTGGACAACGCATTCGACGCGTTCCAGTCCTCCCCCGAGAAGGGGAGCGAGAGGCCCACCGTGAGCATCTCACTGCCGACCGCTCAGGACTCGCGGTTCACGGCTGAGGTGCTCGTCCAGGACAACGGCCGGGGCATGAGTCTCGACGAGGTGCGCAACGCGATCAGCGCCGGCTGGAGCGGCAACGGCCGACACGGCGCCCTGGGCCTGTTCGGCATGGGCTTCAACATCGCGACCGCCCGGCTCGGGCGCAAGACCGTCGTACGCACGGGACGTGCCGGCGACTCCTACTGGACGGAGGTCACGCTCGATCTTCCGGAGATCGAAGCGTCGGAGGAGTACCAAGCGCCGCACCGCCAGGTGCCCAAAGTGAGTCCCTCGGAGCACGGGACCGTCATCACCATCAGCGACCTCAAGGGTGAGCAGTTCGAGGCGCTTCGTCGTGCGAACGCCCTGAAGGTGATCAGGGAGAAGCTGAGCGACGTGTACAGCTACCTCCTCACGGAGCGTGGCTTCCTGCTCACGATCAACGGCAAGAAGCTGCCCCCTCGGAAGCCCTGTGTCTGGGACGAGAAGCGCACCGTCACCCGACGGGGCGTGGAGATCAACGCCGTCCAGCGCATAGACGTCGCTCTCACCGACAAGAAGGCGTGCATGGCTTGCGGGTACTGGAACCCGCTGGACGTCGAACGCTGCCGAGAGTGTGATCAGGACCGTCTTGAGGTCCGTTCCCGTCGCATCTGGGGTTGGCTCGGAGTCCAGCGCTACGTGCACCGCACGGATTACGGCATCGACTTCCTCCGCAACGGCCGCAAGATTCTACTCAAGGACAAGCGGGTCTTCTACTGGACCGACGAGGACGGCCTCGGAGAGCCGGAATTGGAGTACCCGATCGACTCCAAGGCGGCCACGGGCCGCATCGTCGGAGAGATCCATTGCGATCACGTCACCCCGAACTACCAGAAGACGGCCTTCGAGTTCGAGACCGCCGAGTGGCACCAGGTGCTCCGAGCCATCCGTGGCGAGAGCCCGCTGCGTCCGGAGATCGCAAAGCGGCGAGGGCTGCCTGAGAACGAGAGTCCGCTCGCCCTCCTGTACTCAGGCTTCCGCCGCCAAGACGCGGGCCTGAACTACTTGGTACCCGGAAACGGCAAGGAGGCCATCCACGAGAGGACCGTCCAATGGGCGAAGCTGTTCCGGGACGGACACCCCGACTACCAGAGCGACGAGATCTGGTACGAGGCGGCCTACAGCAACGATCACCCGGTTCAGGATGAGCCAGACCCTGGCACCGGCAGCGACGTAGACGAGCTTCTGCCCGGTCTCGGACCCGCGTCGCCCGCGGAGGACGAGGACCAGGAGGCCCCTGCAACCGATGACGTTCCGCCGACAAGAGAGGATCCGGAACCGGCAGAGACCTTCGAGCAACGGCTGCAACGCTACCGTGACAGCGCGGACCAGTTCCCCGACCTCGCCGGGGAGTACTTGATCCCCGAGATGGGGCGAGTCGAACTGAGAGTCTGGGCCGTGCGGGACCAGCGGCTCACCAACGCCAAGGACCAGGAGACCCCGGCCTTCGCCATCATGGTGCGGTCCCCACAGCTGGAGGTCTTCGTCGACTCCGATCACCAGCTCTATCGCGAGCACGGGGTGGACATGCGTGACGTCGCGCTGCTGGAGGCGGCCGAGTACATGCGCGTCCGGAAGAACAACAACTCCACGCCACTGACCCAGCTGCTGCTCCTGTTCAAGGAGCGCTCCTCCAGCCCCCGGCTGACGCCGACCGCGATGGCCGACGAAGCTGAGCGGCTCCTGGAGCGGATTCGCACGCTGATGGCCCCAGTGATCGCGGAGACGCCGGCCGTTCACTGGTTGCAACTGCGTGCAGAGGAAAGGGAGGCCGCCGAGGAGCGGTTCGCCCTGGAATCCGAACCCGGTCTCGACTGGAACGAGGCTGTTAACAACGGTGACTTCATCCGCTTCGCGCCCGCCAGCGCCATTCTGCGCGTCCTCAGCGAGTCTCCGGCGCTCTTCATGGACGGGAAGGTCTTCCGGCGCTCGTACGCCGCGCTGTCGGCCTCGGACGCGCGTGACTTGATGGTGGAACGCTTGATGAACCCCCTGAGCGACCTGGCGCTCCTCGCCCAGCACCGACCCAAGGTCACGCCCGAGGAGCTGGGTCGTATCCGTGTCAGCTGCCGCCTGATCGCCCGTGACCTCGCGGACGACAGCTGAGGATCGGAGAGGCGATGCACAGCTTCCTGGAACCAGGCCCGCTTCTCGACGCCGGGCCACTGCAGTTCCCTAGGCGCGTCGAGCGGCTCCTGTGGCATCTCGGCTTCACAGATGTCGCCGTCATCGACGGCTCCGGCGACGAGGGTGGTGACGTCCTCGCGCGCCGGCGCGGAGAGCTGTGGGTCTTCCAGTGCAAGTGGAAGCGGCGCGGAGTCGTCAGCGCTGACGCCGTGGACGAGGTCGACAACGCGCGGGACCACTACAGCGCGCATCAGGCCGTCGTAGTGACCAACAGCCGCTTTAGCTCGGACGCCCGGCGCCGGGTCGACGTACTGTCTCGCATCCGCCCGAGCATCCACCTCTGGGAGGGCGGTCACCTCGCCCGCAGTTTCAAGGGGATCGCACCCCGCTTCGGGGAGGTGACACCACGGCCCTACCAGGCCGAGGCGCTCTGGGCCCTGGACAAGGACCTGGACTCCCACGGACGCGCCCTCCTCATCCTGGCGACGGGGCTCGGCAAGACCGTGGTGGGGGGTGAGGTCATCGCGGCGCACCTCCGCCGTCACCCCACGGATCAGGTTCTTGTAGTGGCGCACGCCAAGGATCTGGTCCAGCAACTCGAACGCGCTCTATGGCGGCACCTACCCAGGGAAGTCCCCACCCGCCTGCTCACCGGGGACACCCGCCCGGACGACCTGTCCGGAGTCACCTGCGCCACCGTCGGTTCCGCTCTGCCCGCCGCCCGCTTCGGTTACCGGCCGGCGCTTGTCATGGTTGACGAGGCGCACCACGTCGGTGCGGACGGGCAGTACGACGAACTGCTGGAAGTTCTGTCTGCTTCCAGGCAGTTCGGGGTCACAGCCACGCCTTGGCGAGGCGACGCACATGACATCGGCCACCATTTTGGGCCGGCGAGTTTCACACTCGGCATCGAGGAGGGAATGCGTCGGGGCTACCTGGCGCAGGTGGACTACCGGTTGTTCGTCGATAACGTCGACTGGGATGTCGTGAAAGCGGCCAGCGAGCATGAATACGGCCTGGGGGACCTCAACTCCCACCTCTTCCTGCCGCAGCGTGACGAGTCCATCCGTGATGAGCTAGCTGCGGCATGGGCGGCCACCGCCAACCCCCGCGCCATCGTGTTCTGCCGCACGGTTGAGCACGCCGAACGACTGGCCGAACTCCTGCGTCGAACCCCCCTTTGGTCCGGAGCCTTGGCCTTGCACGCGGGCCTGGCCAAGCGCGAGAGGCAGAGCCGCCTTCTCGCCTTCCGCAGCGGCGAGGTCCCCATCCTCACCTCTGTCGACATCCTCAATGAGGGTGTCGACGTCCCCGACGTCAACATCCTCTGCTTCGCCAGGGTGACTCACTCCCGCCGGATCTTCGTCCAGCAGTTGGGGCGGGGGCTCCGGCTCAGGACGGGCAAGGAACGCGTGACGGTGCTCGACTTCGTCAGCGATCTGCGGCGGATCGCGGCGGCCCTCAACATCAAGCGCAGCTTGGAGGGCGGTGAGGTGGAGACCCTGGACCAAGTCGCCCCATCACGCATTGAGTTCAACGACCAACGAGTCGCGACCCTTATGGAAGAGTGGATCAAGGACGCGGCCAGCCTCGAAACCGCGTACGACGAGCACCGCCTACAGTTCCCGTCCGCCCTCGCCGCCCTGGAGTAGTCGCCTTGCCCCAGCTCAACCTTCCCGAAGCTCTCCGCCGCCGCATCCTCCTCAGCATGTACCGCACCGCCGACGAGCTGGACTGGGAGTTCCTGAGCAATCCTGGGAAGACCGCTCAGTACCGCCGATGGTTCGATGACTCAGAAATTGGCGGGGAGCTCCGAGACTTCGCCAGCGACCAGGACGTCCGGGTGTGGATCAAGGACGTGCCGATGAAGGAGTACGCCCGGGCCCAGGAGGGTATCGGAAATTTCGTCCCGTACGTCCGCCGCCGTTTTCGCGGGGCGGACGAGATCGTCCAGTTTTTCTGCGGACCTGGTTGGTCGGTGGTCCCGGACTCGGTGGAGGGCAAGCCCAACCACTGCCTTGCCACAGATGGGAACGCGAAGCGTTACATCTGTTGGGGTAAGGCCGGAGTCTTGAAAGACCTCATCTGGGCAGCGCTGAACGAGGCCACCGACTCGTCCACCCGCCCCGGTATCGTGATCACCACCAGGGACGGTGAAACGATTCCCCAGCACGCGCGTGAGCGTCACGTTCGGCTCGCGAATCACTGCGGCGTCGACCTGAGTCATCTACACCGAACCATGATCGATAACCCGGAGCTCATCACGATGCCCTAGAACGCGATTCTTCGGATATTCCGTGGCCGCCCACTTCTGCGGGCCAAGTTGTGGTGGAGGGGGCGAGCGCTCGCCTGACCTGGTTGGTTGGGCGAGCGCCGGGAGCATGGCGTTCGAAGCTACGGCTTTTGGTGTGCGGAGGTGGCGAGGAAGCCGTCGGGGCCGAAAAGGGCCGTGCGATTCAGATAGCGATTGAAGTGGTCACAAGCCGGTTCGCCTAGATGCAAACAGGCGGGGCAAGCGCCGCCGTTACGTTCACAGGCGGGATCCATAGCACACCGGGACTCGGCGCCGGCGATGCTCGCGAGCAGGATGTGCAGGTCGTTCTCAAATACAGCTTGCAGGCCACCAAGGACAAAATCACCTCGACTGGCTGCGAAGACGAAGAAGCCGTTGTGCCGAGGGATGAGGTATTCGCCCAATCCCTCGCGGTCGACACCAGCGAAGACAGCGAGTTGGCGGATGGCCCGGTGTGCGTAGGAGTGGATGAGGGTGAGAATATCCCGGCCGACGGGCGACGCGTCATCCGGGTCGCTGAAGCGAGAAGGCGGGGTGACACGAGCGGCGAGAACGGCGCGGGCGGAGCGCGCGTCGTCTGCTGGCGGTAGTACATGCCCGCGTTGACTCAAGGCGGTGTGGACCAGGAGGGGGTCGAGGCGGAAAAACAGGGCCTCCGTGGATCGCAGATCGGCATAGATCCGTCGTCCGCTTTTACCCGTGAACAGGCTCAGGCGGGAGGTGCCAGGCTCACCGCCGCCTCGCGTGTACCCATATACGGCCTTGAGGACGGGGAAGTCTGTGAACAGGTCCACCCCAGCTAGTCCTGCGCGCTGCAGAGCGGCGGGATAGTGGACTTGGTAGCGGGTCTGAACAGCGGGCGGGGTAGCAGCAGTGACGAGGTCGGCAACGCGCTGGCGGGAGCCCTTCTCGGTAGCTGCCAAGGCGACGTCTACGGCCTCCCGTTCAGCGGCTTCGATTTGCAGGCTGTGGGCATTAGCCAGCTCGCCGAGGTCTTCCTCGGTACCCAATTCTCCTGCTGCGCCGGCCACGGCGGCCATCTGCTCGGCAACCGCGCGGGTTAGTCCGGAAGCGACGAGCTGGTCGACCAGGGAGGTCTGGGTCTGGCGGCCTGCACCAGGCTCGGAGTCCTCAAAGCCGCCCAAGGCCCAAAGTAGAGCACGACGCGGTCCGCCAGACTCGGTGACGCGGCGCATCGCGGCGCGGCTGGCTGGGTTGATCTGTGTGAAGGTCTGGGGCGTGTAGACACTGGCAGATCGGTGGACGTTGTAGCGCAGGTACTCCGCGTTCTTGGCCTCTGAGTATCGGCGCCCGCAGGAACACTTACGCCATGCGAAGCCCTTCTGGATCTCCTTCTGGCATACCGGACACTCGAAACGGATGCGTGCGGCATCCATGCTCGACTGGTGAGGCATGCGGACCTGTCGGTGCTCCCGGCATAGAGGAATCGGGGGTTGTTCCAGCAGTCCGCAGTCATGGAACCCGACGAAGTGCAGCTGCCTCCAGTGGTTGCTCCCGCACTGACAGGTCTTAACGGCGCCGGTCTCCACACGTCGGCACCCCCGGCACACCCATACCAGGGGAAAGCGCTCGACGCGTACGCCTCGTTCGGGGTTAACCCCCACGACTTCGACCGGGCCGCCTGCGCGCAGATAATTTACGGCGGTGGCGTCCAGGCCGCGGCCTACCCAGCCTTCGAGTTCGGAGATCAGGCGACCCCTAATGATCGAATCCTCGACATCGACGGGGCGCGGGTCTTTCCACTCAGTGGTGCGCCAGATTCCGCCTTTGAGGTCAGCGGTCTGCTGTGGGAGGAAGCTGTAGAGGATCTGGGATCCGCTGCGCTCGTCCTTCATCGCTGTGCCTTCCCTGGTTTGGTTAGTCGTCGCTTACGGGGATCTGGGCTTCGACATCACGCAAGGAACGCATGGGTGCGCGTGCGAGCAGTTGATTGGGCCACTTGGCTCCGTCTCCAGGGTTCTCCAGGCGCATGAAGTACGTCTCGAGCTGACCGGTCACGTCGGTGAAGGCCAGATGGTGTTCTTCATCCACGCCCAGGGCGGCGGTGCAGGCCCGCGCCTCCTCCTCAGCGGTCAAGCCCGTCTGGGCGGTGTACTTCCGGAGCAGGTCCACGGTGGTCAGCCGTCTGCCAGCCGAACGCGGTTCGTGGACGAACAGACGGCGGGACTCGATTGCGGCGCTGGTGGTTAGCTTCAGCACACGACGGCTGGCGCGGGTGATGGGAATGGGTTCCACGAAGCGGTCGCCCTGCTCGATGAAGGGCCTGAACTGGGAGAAGACGGCGGAATCCCGTTCGCGGCCGATCTTGTGGATGACATACACCAAGCCGGGATGGGCGCGTCCCACGCGGGCCGTGGCCTGAATGAACTCCGCAGTTGTCAGCGGCACGCCGAGCACAGTCATCACATTCAGCCTGTCGACGTCCACGCCGTGCGAGATCATCGAGGACGCGGTGATCACGTGCAGGCGGTCAAGGAAATTCGCCTCAGGACGCAAGAGGCGTTGCAAGGTCTCGCGCACTTCCTCGAATGGGGTTTGACCGGTGAGTTGGGCGGCGTTGAGGGGCGTGACGGGGACCTGCGTTCCGAGGGAGCGCCTGGCGGCCTCAACATCACGCACAGTGTTGCCGTACACCACATGAGTGCCATAGAGGTTCAGAAGCATGGGCACGTGGACGGGGTCGACGCCTGCCTCGGCACATACGGCCTGGGGCTCGTCGTGTAGACGGCGCACAGACTGCTGGAGGATGGTCGTGGTCCGGTCTGAGACCCACTCAAGTGTGACGCCGCGCGGCCACACCGCGACAAACCTGCGGAGCAGTCGATCCGTCTCACGAGACCAAAAGGACTCGCGAGCAGAGGGACCAGGAACCGGGAATACCCGGCCGCGTCGGTTGTACAGAACATCTACCTGACGCTCGAATCCCGTCAGAGTCGCCGACGAGGCAATAATTTTCGGGGCTCTACCGGTGAGCTCCGTCTGCAGGGCGTCCAGCAATGACTCGTAGTGGGAGTCCACCGCGCCCAGGGAGTCACGTAGCAGGTGCAGTTCGTCTTGCAGCCGGAAGGAGGGGGCGAATCGCGCGCGGTCCCTAGGTGCCAGCGGCGTGGTCTCGCCGGGGCAATCGGGGACCAGGCAGCCGGTTGGCCGCTTAGCGCGCTTCGCGTACGTGAATCCATGGCCGGGGCGTGAGCAGCGTCCGGCCGGTCCCTCGAAGAAGCCCCGCATGCCTCCCTGCATGGCAATCAGTGCGGCCTTGTCCAGAGTGCCGATAACGACGGTGGGCAGGAAGCGGTAGATCTCCTGGTCGACGACGTACACCGGCAGCGGCTTGCCATCGCTGGGGCACCCAGGTGCCTCACACAGATGACGCAGGGTCCAGTCACCGCGGTGGAACTTCATGCGGATCTCCTTCGACCCGCAGAATGGGCAGGCGGTAAGAACCTGGTAGCGGTCCGCCATACGAGGCTCGTCCACGTCGATGGGGTTGTATTCGGTGGGCGCGATAGGAATTTCGTTGGGGGTCGCGCCCGCGCCGATGAAGTACCCCAAAGAAATAGGCTCCCCCCCGATCGCGTGTTCACGACGCACCAGCTCGGCTGCGGCTAGGGCGTCCGCGAAGCGCTGGGTCTGTTGAAGGGACAGCATTCGTAGCGGGAATCGACTCCAGGCCGTGATGCCCGCGAGCTTCCCGCGCAGTCGATCATGAAAGGCGGCTAGGACGAGTAGACCGAGATACGTCTCGGTCTTGCCACCGCCGGTGGCGAACCACACGATCTCGACCTGCTGCCAATCTTCGCCCTCATTCACCAAGGAGGGCAGCACTGAGAGAATGAAACCGATCTGGAACGGGCGCCAGCCCGCGTAGCGCCCGCGGGCCGCGCGGAGCATGGCGCGATTCATGAGCTGGAAGGCTTGACGTAGATCGGCGTCCCGTTCCAGAACGGCCACGCCTGCACGTAGCCGTTGGAGTTCGGCCGTGTGCTCCGCAGCGGCTCCCATGGCTTCTTGGAGCATCTCCGGCTTCCAAGACTCCTCTGTGGCGCAGCGTTGCAAGGCTTCCGAGGACCAGTGCTCGAGTCCCCAAGCCTCATACGCCTCCACCAGCCGCGCGAGGGTGGCCACCGGTTCTTGGGCCAGATGCTCGAAGCTCAGCGGCAACACCCCGGCGTCGGTCCGCTCAAAGGTGTATTCAGGGCGATATCGATCGACAACCACCTGATCGGTGGTAACAAGTTCATTGGCGCCCCGGAAAGCAACACCGCAGTTGATGCCGATGGCCGGCAAACGCCGGTCGTAGCGGAAGCTCTCGGGCAGGGATTCCAGCAGGAAAGGGGCGGTCCGCAGGTCCAGGACCGTCAGCTCCACTTCGAAGAGATGGCGCTCGCCTCGCTGACGCGAGCCCTCAGGCGTGGTGTTGACGAGTTCCACCACGAGCTCAGGGCTGCCGCGCCAAGACTCGTCCGTTACGCGCACCTCCGCGCACGAGCCCACCGCACCCGCCACGTCCAGGGCCTCGGCGATCTGACGCCTGCCGAAGGCCACTCCTGCGGCACCCAATGGGACTTCGATCGGTACCACTACGTCGATCGACGCCGTCTTCTCCCACTTCTCGCCTCGCCCCTCCGAACCGCGCACCTGGTTCCAGGCCAGCGCGCGCAGGCGTGCCCGCAGTGTCCATGGCCCCTCGACCTCGGGCCGCACTCGCAGGCCAATCGCGCACGGGTCCATACGCCGCTCTCTACGTACGGCGGCCGCTTCACTTTCCGGAGCCAGCCGGCCCAACCAGTACACCCCGGCCGGGTCCGCGTCCAAGACGTTATCCCGGTCCCCTCGCCCTTCTGCGGTTACCTGGCTGTCGAGCCAGTCCACGAACCGGCTCTGCGCCTCCACCACGTCCTGCGTCACGCCGCCTCCATCGCCAAGAATTCCAGCGTTAGCTGCCTGAGGCTGCAGTTATCCCGCAGCCGCTCAAGCAACTTCTTCTCCAGTTGCCGCACCCACTCGCGGGTGCAGCCAAACTCCTTGCCCAACGCGTCCAGCGTCATGGGATCCTCGCCATCCAGTCCGAAGCGGCCCTCCAACAACCGCGCCAGACGTGGGTCGGTGCCGTCGAGCAGAGTGCTGATGGTCGTGAGGATCTGCTCCTTCAAGAGCCGGCGGATGATCTCGTCTTCCGGCCGTTCCGCCTTGGCGGCAAGCACCAGATCGCCGAGAGTGGCACCGCCTTCCTCGTCCACTGGGACATCCAGGTGGATGATGGGGGCGGAGTAGTCCAACAGAGCCTGGATCTCCTCTCGCTTCTCACTCAGTCCCTCGGCCAGCTCCGCCACGGTCGCGGATCGTCCGTTGCGCTCCTCGAAACGGCGCGCGTACTGCTGCACACGCCGCAGGTCGTCGCGGACGTGCACCGGCAAGCGGACTGCGGAGCTAGTGTTCGCGATGGCCCGGCTTACCGATTGCCGCACCCACCAGCTGGCGTACGTCGAGAACTTGTAGCCCCGCGTCGGATCGAACTTCTCCGCCGCACGGTTGAGCCCCAGGACTCCGTCCTGGATCAGGTCGTCAAGCTCCAGGTCGCCCGCGCTTGGCAAGTACCGCCTCGCGATATCGATAGCCAGGCGCACGTTGTGCCGAACGAGCACCCTGCGGGCCGCCTCACCGTCACGTACCAGCTCAGCCACTTCATCCGACGCCTCACCACCCTCCGCAGACTCCGCTGCCCGTAGTCCCATCTGGATGCGTCGGCCCAATGCCACTTCCTCCTCGGCCGTCAAGATGCGGTGGCGCCCGATCCGTCCCGGGTAGGCATCTGACTGGTTGTCGCCACTGGACGCCGTCGGCCCGGTGTCCGTCCTGATCCCACCGCGATCCGCACCCTCGCCCCCCGGTTCTTCGCTCAGCACCCCGTACTCGCGCAGCACCGTGATGACGCGCCCCACCTGCTGCGGATCGATGCCTCGACGGCTCGCAACCTGAACCACGTGAGCACGCTCAAGCCGGCCCAGACGCTCGCTGTCCTCCATGAGCGCCTCGACGCAGGCTTCGATCACGTCTTCCACTTCGAAGACGCCTCCCCCTGGATTGAAAAGTGAATTACCTGGACCTCGAGCGATGCCGTTGGCCTTCCCTCGATCCAGTGGGGAAAAGCTAGGGCGACAGATCAGCCGAGCGCAAGCGAAAGCCCGATTAATTGACATACGGAGCGGTAATCGATAAGGGCCGAAGACGCGACGCGCGAGCGTCAATTTGGGCGCTAAGTCCGACTCGTTGACTCGCCACACCGTGGGCGCTAGGTTTGCCGCACAGGCTAAAACTCCTTTCAGCGGCGGCGCAGCCGACTCCCGTGACCCTCGCCCATCCAGGCAAGTCGTCTATGCCCTTGGGGACCTTCATAGCCACGGTCGGAAATGATTGACAAATATTGATGGCACGCGCGCCACGCGAGGCTCGTCGCTTTGAGAAATCGCCCGTAAACAATCAAGCTGGCAACTTGGAGACTCGAGGTGCTGGTGAGGTGGTCGTGCGAGCGGGAAAAGCGGCTGGGGTGTTCCCGATGGGCTCAAGTTCGACGCGCCCTCGGCCCTGAGCAACGCAGTCGATAATCTCTAGGTCATGGCAGCAAATCCAGCTGCAGTAGCAGCGAATTGGACGACTACAGATTCAGATCCCGGTTGTCGACATCGCCATAACGGGAATCCGAGACACTCTGATGGCGGAGATACCTCGCACGGCGGGT
This sequence comes from Streptomyces sp. NPDC005263, assembly GCF_042872365.1. Taxonomy (NCBI): domain Bacteria; kingdom Bacillati; phylum Actinomycetota; class Actinomycetes; order Kitasatosporales; family Streptomycetaceae; genus Streptomyces; species Streptomyces sp. NPDC005263. The sequence goes on from NZ_JBIAKJ010000007.1 coordinate 255,129, forward strand.
GCCATCGACTCCCGCCTATGCTTTCCCCGTCCCAAGACAGCAGGGTCAGCTCTTCGCGGCGTACGCCCAGACGTCTTGCGGAGACAATCCACGAGAAGGCCCTGACCTGCATTGGCCAGCGCCCGGACTGCTGCGGGAGACTGGAGGCTAGTCGGCATCCAGAGGCGAACACGACATGGACTCTTTCGAGTTGGGGCGGTTGACGGATCATGATTTTGAGGTGGTCTGCCGTGATCTGTTCAGTGATGTCCTCGGTATACCGCTGGAAATTTTCCCGCGCGGCCGAGACCGCGGCATCGACCTGCGGCACACTGGTCCCGCCGGGACAACCGTCGTGCAGTGCAAGCACTGGCCGCGCGCGACCCAGAAGACGCTGATCGGACGCCTGATCAAGGATGAACTGCCCAAGGTTCGCGCACTTGCACCCGACCGCTACATCGTCGCCACGACGGTCGGTCTGACCGTTGGCGGCAAGGACGAGCTCCGCAGCGCCTTCGCCCCATACATACGTAGCACCGGCGACCTGTACGGCGTGGACGAGATCGTTGCCGAGCTGCTGCGCCACCCGGACGTGGTCCGACGACACTTCCGGCTCTGGCTGAGCAGTACCGCCGTCCTTCAGACCGTGCTGAACCAGGACCAGTACCTGCGCTCGTCGTGGCTTCAGAAACGGCTGCCCAGCGTCGCCGACACCTTCGTCCCGCATGAGGGCTTCGAACGAGCCAAGCAGCTTCTGGACACCCAGCAAGTCTGTGTCATCGCGGGCATCCCCGGGGTGGGCAAGACGACAGTGGCGCTGATGCTCACGGCCTGGCTGATGGGCAACGGTTACGAGGTGCACGAAATCTCCCAGGACGTCGACGAGATCGGCACCGTGTGGCGCGACGACACCCGACAGGCGTTCCTCTACGACGACTTCCTGGGGAGTACGACCCTGGACGCGGCGTTGAACAAGAACGAGGACAATCGCCTGCTGTCGGTGATTCGGGAGATCCAAAAGACACCGTGTAAAGCGCTCGTGATGACGACCCGTGGCTACCTGCTGGAACACGCCCGTCTCCGGCACGAGCGGCTAGCGGAGCCGGACGTGTCGGACGCGGTCAGCGTGATCCAGCTGACCGATCTGGATCTGCGCGTACGGGGCCAGATCCTCTACAACCACGTCCACCGTTCTTCCCTGCCGCCGGACGACAAGCGCCGGTTCGCCGATCCGGCGGTCTGGCGTCCGGTAGTCCAGCACAAGAATTTCAATCCGCGACTGGTCGAGGAGACCCTCCGGTTGTCCTCGCGCCGGGGGCAAGACGTCACCGCAGCGATGTTGGAAAACTTGGACGATCCGCGCCGCGTCTGGGAACGCATCGTGGAGAACGAGCTGACGGACGAGGCCGTCCACATGCTGGAGATCCTATTCACTTTCGGCGCCGCCGCTCTGGAGGACCTAGAGGAGTCCTGGCGCTGGTACCGCGAGGGAATGGGCCTAACGGTGGATGGCCGGACGTTCCGCAGGGCACTGCAGCTACTGGACGGCACGATGGTCTCCGTGGCACAAGGGCGAGTGGCGTTCCACAACCCCTCGATCGAGGACTACGTCCGCTTCCACCTCGATGCCGGTCGGACCCGCTTCCCGGAGTTGATCGGTGCCGTCATTCACGGGGAACAGCTGCACCGGCTCGTCGCAGCGGCCCGCTTGGCCGACGGCGCGGGGATCCTAGCCGGACTCCGGGAGAACGAGCCAGCCTTGATCGCCGCCGTCCGTGAGATGGAAGAGGATCTGGAGGCCGGGCCAGCATATGGAGACGAGAGCCTGTCGACCCATCTTGAGTGGGCCTTGGAGACGGCAGAGCTACTGGGCTCCCCCGCTCTGGCCAGCTACGTGACGAGGGGAACGCGTCTCCCGTTCATCCACTTCGTCCCCCTCTCCCACCTGGTGAGCCTGGCCAACGCGCTCGACGCCAGCCCACTGGTGCCGCAGGAGCACGCGGAGCAGTTCCGGGAAGGGGTTGCCGATGTGATCCACACCGAGCTGCTGGAGAGCGCCGAAGCCGGCGACTGGTACCGGTGCATCGAGCTGAATCACCAACTGCACGCGATACCGTCCGCGGTGGTCCGTGAGCCGTTGACCCAAGTCCTTGTCCGATGTGCCCTGGACGAGCTGCGCCGGCGAGCGGACGAGCGAGAACCGCTCGACGCGTACCCGGATTCGATGGAGGAGCTGCTGGACTTCCTCTGGGAGCAGGGTGCCGAGGACGAGCTGCCGAAGGAGTTCGCCCTCGTGCAGGAGCGGACCGAGCGTGTGGCCGCAGCTCGGGCAGCTGAGCGAGACGAGCGGCTCCGGCAGGATCAGGAGCAGTGGAACTCCGCCGGGCGTTCTGACACGGCACGTGATCGCGCGCTGGTCACCGAACTGATGCGCAAGCTCGACGACGCACGCTGACCCCTCCCCGCTGGGAGCCATCTGGGAGCCAACCCGCTCCCTGAGTCCCTTCTAGACCGCCCGAGGCCACGACAACCCGACCCTCTGAACAGGGCAAACGTCATCCGCGCTGGCAAGATCAGTAACCGAACCTCATTCGGGACGAAGGGGTCGCTGGTTCAGGACGCCAGGGTTCGCAGGCGGCGGGTGGCCTCGGTGAGGACGTCGTCACGCTTGCAGAACGCGAACCGGACATAGGGCGCCCCCGCCTCCTTGTGGTCGTAGAAGACCGCGTTCGGGACGGCGACGACGCCCGCGCGCTCGGGGAGAGCGCGGCAGAACGTGAGGCCGTCGGACTCGCCGAGGGGGCGGATGTCGGTGGTGACGAAGTAGGTGCCCGCGGGCCGGAACACCTTGAAGCCCGCCTCGGCGAGCCCCGTCGCCAGCAGGTCCCGCTTGGCCAGCATGTCGGCGCGGAAGGCGGCGAAGTACGAGTCCGGCAGGGCCAGCGCCTCGGCGATCGCGTACTGGAAGGGGCCCGCCGAGACGTACGTGAGGTACTGCTTCGCCGACCGCACGGCGCTGACCAGCCCCGGGGCCGCCGTCACCCAGCCCACCTTCCAACCGGTGAACGAGAAGGTCTTGCCAGCACTCGACACGGTGACCGTCCGCTCCCGCATCCCCGGGAAGGTCGCCAGCGGCACGTGCTCGGCCTCGTCGAAGACCAGGTGCTCGTACACCTCGTCCGTGATCACGAGCAGATCCCGCTCCACGGCCAGCTCGGCGATCGCGGTCAGCTCCTCGCGGGTGAGGACGGTGCCGGTGGGGTTGTGCGGCGTGTTGATCAGCAGTACCCGGGTGCGGTCGGTGACCGCGGCGCGCAGCTCGTCGAGATCGAGCCGGAAGCCGCCCTCGTGCGCGCGCAGGGTGACCGGCACTCGCGTGCCGCCCGCCATGGCGATGCCGGCCGCGTACGAGTCGTAGTACGGCTCCAGGGCGACGACCTCGTCCCCGGGCTCGACCAGGGCGAGCAGCGCGGCGGCGATCGCCTCCGTCGCACCCGCGGTGACGAGCACCTCGGTGTCCGGGTCGTACGACAGCCCGTACCGCCGCTCCTGGTGGGCGGCGATCGCCGTACGCAGCTCGGGCACGCCCGGGCCCGGCGGGTACTGGTTGCCGCGGCCGTCCCGCAGGGCCCGTACCGCCGCCTCCCTGACCTCCTCGGGGCCGTCCGTGTCGGGGAAGCCCTGGCCCAGGTTGATCGCCCCGGTGCTCACGGCCAGGGCGGACATCTCGGCGAAGATCGTCGTCCCGAACTCGGCGAGCCGGCGGTTGAGGAGGGGGCGTGCGCTGGAGGTCATGCCGGTCATCCTGCGCCCAAGCTCTGGAGTTCCTCAACTCTGCTTTGGCCCGTGCGACGGAGGGGCATCACCTCGGCACGCACCCAGCGGGGCGCCCACGGGGGGTCGCTTCGGGGGAATCGGAAGGAGGGTGACGCCATGGTCATCGGCATCATCCTGGCGGTTGTCTGCATCGTCCTGATCGGCGCGTTCCGCGCCACGGCCAGGAACCGCCGGCAGAGCGCGGTGCGAGCGGGAGGGCGCGGCGGCCGGGTCCGCCGTTCGTCGGGCAGCGGGTCCGGAGACGGCAGCTGGTGGGCCGCGGGGGGCGCGGGGGTCGCCGGTGACAGCGGCTCGGGCTCCTCGGGCGGGCACCACGGCGGCCACTCCTGCGGTGGCGGCTCGTCCTGCGGTGGAGGTTCGTCCTGCGGAGGGGGTTCGTCCTGCGGGGGCGGCGGGGGAGGATGCGGGGGCGGCGGCGGCTGAAAGGGCCCGGGTGAGGCGGCCGCCACGGGAGGCAGCTGACACGGGGCAGCTGAGCTCCCGGCGGGGGAAGCGGGTACGTCACCGGGCCCCCCGCCCGTCGTCACCCACCGCACGCCGCGTCACTCATTCCCTACGCCCGCCGGGTACCGCTCCCGGCGGGCGTAGAACTGCTCCGGCGCACGCTCCCGTCGCCTCGGCGTACGCCGGGGTGAACAGTTGAGCTGTGGAGCCCTCTGAGGGATGGAAACCCCACGAAGTTGGGTAAAAACACTGTGGCGGCGCCACAGTTCATGATTCCCTCTAAAACGCCAAAGCGGCCCTCGGACCTCCCGCGGAACCCTCCCTGACACTCCGACTGGGCCGTGGCCGCATTCCGGGTGTCGACCTGGGTGCGCCGGACCCACACCTCCCTTTCTTTGCGTGCTAGCGGAGCCGATCCATGCTCACGACCCTGAACACCTCCTACACCGACACGCAGGCGGCCGATCTCGCCTGGGCCCTGGGGCGCGAGCCGCTTCCCGCACTGGCCACGCTCGACCTCGAACTGTCCGGGTCCACGCTCCAGTTGAGACTCCTCGGCGCATCCCACCAGGTGCTTCTGGAAGAGGCACGGGGCACCTGTTCGGAGACCGTGGCATGCATCCCGGGCAGCAGCACACCCCTCCCGCTGGGCGTGGCCAAGCGCGTCGGCGAATGGGAGTACGAGTTCGCCGCCCGCGTCGAGGTCCTCTCACCGGTCCAGTTCGCGGCGCGCGCCCAGGAGTTGCTGGCCCTGGTCGCCGACCACCCCAACGGCCTCGCGGGCGTCTTCCCCGGCAGCCCGCACGCCTTCACCGCGTTGCTGGCCCACCGTCACGAGGGCCAGGTGCACTGGCGTACCTGGCACGCGTACCCGCAGGACGGCCAGTTGGTGGCCACCCGGACGAAGGTCGGGGCCCGGGTGACGGCGGCTCAGACCGTCCCTCGGCAGAGTCGTCTCAGCCCGTCCGGCGTCTGAGCCCCGACGGTCAACCGGGAGCCCGCTCAAACACCGGGCGCCCGGTTGACCCGGAGTTTCACACGTGTGGGTGACGAAGCGTGCCGTTTCTGTGACGTAACGTCTCAGCGTGATCGAACCGCACGCGCCCGCCCCGCCCGGCACCAGGCCGCCCAGGGCAGGCCCCGCGCGGCTGCCCGTCCGCCCGGACACCGGCAGGTTCTTCGTCCTCGCCTGCGTCTTCGTCTGTGCGGCCTGCGGGCTGGTGTACGAACTCGAACTCGTCGCCCTGGCCTCGTATCTGATCGGCGACTCGGTCACCCAGGCCTCCGTCGTCCTGTCCGTGATGGTCTTCGCGATGGGCATCGGCTCGCTCGCCGCGAAGCGCCTGCGCTGGCACGCGGCGGCCGCGTTCGGCGCCTTGGAGGCCGCGCTCGCCCTGGTCGGCGGATGCAGCGCGATGGCCCTGTACGCGGTGTTCGCCTGGACCGGCGCCTGGGGCGGCCTGTGGGCGAGCGGCCCGCGCTGTCTCCTGGTCGCCTTCTCCCTCGCCATCGGCCTGCTGATCGGCGCCGAAGTCCCCCTCCTCATGGAGTTGATCCAGCGCATCCGCCGCCAGGACGCGGGCGGCGCGGTCGCCGACCTGTTCGCCGCGGACTACGTCGGTGCCCTGGTCGGCGGCCTGGCCTTCCCCTTCCTGCTGCTGCCGCGCCTGGGCCAGCTGACCGGCGCCCTGCTCACCGGCACGGTCAACGCGGTCGCCGGCGCCGTGCTCGTCCTCGGTCTGTTCCGCCGCGACCTGACCTGCCGGGCCCGCTGCCTGCTCCTGGCGGCCAACCTCGCCGTCCTCGCCCTGCTGGCCACGGCCGCCGTACTCGTCGACGACTTCGAACGGGCCGCACGGCAGGCGGTGTACGGCGACGACGTACGGGTGGCGGTGCAGACGGACATCCAGGAGGTCGTCCTCACCGGCGGCACCGACGGCCGTCCCGTCGGCCTCTTTCTCGACGGCCGGCTCCGGGTCAGCGGCCGGGACGAACACCGCTACCACGAGGCGCTGGTGCACCCCGCGATGAACGGCCCGCACGCCCGCGTACTCGTCCTCGGCGGCGGCGACGGACTGGCCGCGCGGGAGGCGCTGCGCTACCCCGACGTACGCCGTGTCGACATCGTCGAGATCGACGCGGACGTCGTCCGGCTGGCCCGTCAGGACCCGGCGCTGGCGCGGCTCAACGGCCATGTGTACGGCGACGCGCGCGTCCGTGTGCGCACGGCGGACGCCTTCGGCTGGCTGCGCCGGGCGCCCTCGGCGGCGTACGACGTGGTGATCGCGGACCTGCCCGACCCGGGCATCACCGCGAGCACGAAGCTGTACTCGCGGGAGTTCTACGACCTCGCGCGCCGCGTCCTGGCCGACGACGGCCGACTGGTGGTGCACGCCGGGCCGGTCGCCTCCCGCCGCCGGGTGTTCTGGACGGTGGACACGACGGTCCGGGCGGCCGGACTGCACACCGTGCCCTACCGCGTCGGTGGCCGTGACTCCGGCTTCACCGCGGGCCCCGACCGCACGGCCGGCCCGGAACGGGCCCCGCGCGACTGGGGTTTCGTCCTCGCGTCCGCCGCGCCCCGACCGCCCCTGCGGCTCGCCCCCGACGGACCGCGCCCGCGCACCCTGACCCAGGCGTCCCTGACGGCGGACGCGCGGTCCGCGGCGGGGACGAGGATCACGGGGCTGCCGGCGTCGACGCTGGTGCATCCGAGGTACTGACGTCCGGCGCCACGTCCCGCGCGGCAAGGCGCGGTCGCTTTGGGCCAAAGAAGGTGCACGACGGCGCCTACTGGGTAGAGTCCGCTGATATGGAGCATGAGGTGTTCGTTCCGGTTCCGGCCGAGCGGCTCAGGGAGGCACTGGCCGACCCCGCGCGGGTCGCCCGGGCGGTTCCGGGGCTCCAGCAGGACGCCGGCGCCGAGCCCGTCACCGGGCGGCTGAAGGTGCGCGTCGGCAGTCACTCCATCACCTACCGCGGCTCGCTGCGGATCTCCGGGCGGGACGACGGTTCGTACGCCGTCGAGGGCGACGCGACCGAGGCTCGCGGCACCGGCACGGTGAAGCTGACGCTCACGATCACCGTGCGGGACGCGGACGGCGGCTGCACGGTGACCTTCTCGGGGACCGCCGCCGCGGACGGCCGGGTCACGGAACTGCCGCCGGACGCGGTCGCCTCGGCCGCCACCCGTCTGCTCAGCCGGTTCGCGGAGCACCTGGGCGCCGTGGAGGGCCCGGGGGAGACGCCGGGCGGGCAGGAGCCCGAGGATCCCCAGGCCGCCGAGCTTCCCACCCCGCCCACCCCACCCACCCCTCCGGAGGTCCCCCCGTCGTCCCTCCCCGAGCGCTTCGAGGACGCCGGTGGACCGCCCGCCGAGGCGGCACACGCGCGCCGGACGATGATCGGTCGCAGCGCGGAGGAGGTCGACCACGCGCCGCCGCGCGGCCGCTACGCCCCCGTTCCGGCCCCGCAGACGATCTCCCCCAACCAGACCCTCCGCTGGGCCGCGCCGATGGCCGCGGCGGCGCTGGCCTCGGCGATCGTCGTGACCAGAGTGCTGCGCAAACGCCGGTGACCGCCCCCTTGATCACCCCAGTAGGGTCGTCCCGTGAGTAACGAAGACATCACGCTGACCGCGGGCGACGCGGAAGTGACCGTGCAGCCGGGCAATGGTGGCCGTATCGGAGGGCTCCGGGTCGACGGGGTCGAGCTCCTGAGGCAGGGCGAGCGCTTCGGCTGCTTCCCGATGGTCCCCTGGTGCGGCCGGACCAGGGACGGCCGGTTCAGGGACGGCGGCTCCGTCCACCAGATGCCGCTCAACTCCCCGCCGCACGCCATCCACGGCACCGCCCGCGACGGTGCCTGGCGCACCGCCCGCGTCACCGACGACGAGGCGGTCATCACGTACGACCTGGTCGAGCCCTGGCCCTACCCGGGCCGGGTCACACAGGTGGTCGGCCTGACCGGGGACGCGCTGACCCTGACCATGGCCGTGGAGACGTACGACTCCTCCTTCCCGGCCCAGATCGGCTGGCACCCCTGGTTCAACCGGAACCTGGGGCGGGAGGACGTCACGCTCGACTTCTCGGCCGCCTGGCAGGAGGAGCGCGGCGACGACCACCTGCCGACCGGCAACCGTCTCGACCCGAAGCCCGGCCCCTGGGACGACTGCTTCGGCATGCCGGACGGCGTCGACGTCACGCTGACATGGCCGGGGTGGCTGGAGCTGCGGGTCACCAGCCCCGAACAGTGGGTCGTCGTGTACGACGAGCAGGAGGCGGCCGTGTGCGTGGAGCCGCAGACCGGACCGCCCGACGGACTGAACACTCTGCCGCGACTGGTCACACCGCTGGAGCCGCTCGAAGCCACCACCACGTGGACGTGGCGTCGCCTCTGAGGGCCCCTAAGCTGACAGGCATGACTGACGTTCGCGGCGCGCTGCTGCAGCAGATCAAGGACAAGGCCGTCGTGCACGGCAAGGTGACCCTGTCGTCGGGTCTGGAGGCCGACTACTACGTCGACCTGCGACGCATCACCCTCGACGGCGAGGCCGCCCCGCTGGTGGGACAGGTGCTGCTGGACGTGACCGCCGACCTGGAGTTCGACGCGGTGGGCGGGCTGACCATGGGCGCCGACCCGGTGGCCGGTGCCATGCTGCACGCGGCCGCCGCCCGTGGCCGGAAGCTGGACGCCTTCGTCGTACGCAAGGCGGCCAAGGCGCACGGGCTGCAGCGCCGGGTGGAGGGGCCGGAGATCGCGGGCCGCCGGGTCCTGGTCGTCGAGGACACCTCCACCACCGGTGGCTCCCCGCTCGCCGCCGTCGAGGCCGTGCGCGAGGCGGGTGCCGAGGTCGTCGCCGTCGCCACCATCGTCGACCGGGCGACCGGCGCCGCCGAGAAGATCCAGGAGGGTGCGGGTGTGCCGTACCTCTTCGCCTACTCCAAGGACGACTTGGGCCTGGACTGAGGTGTCCACAGGTGCCGGGTTATCCACACCTTGGACACCTGGGAGGGCCCATCCGGTCAAGTCTGGAAAGATGGGGCCGACGATGACGTCACCCCCAAGGTCTAGGTCAGGGCCGTAGGACGCAGAACGCCAACCGCACATACCAAGGAGCGGACAGATGCCCATCGCAACCCCCGAGGTCTACAACGAGATGCTCGACCGGGCGAAGGCAGGCAAGTTCGCCTACCCGGCCATCAACGTGACCTCGACCCAGACCCTGCACGCTGCGCTGCGCGGCTTCGCGGAGGCCGAGAGCGACGGCATCATCCAGATCTCCACGGGTGGCGCCGAGTTCCTGGGCGGTCAGTACAGCAAGGACATGGTGACGGGCGCGGTCGCGCTCGCCGAGTTCGCCCACATCGTCGCCGAGAAGTACCCGGTCACGGTCGCCCTGCACACGGACCACTGCCCCAAGGACAAGCTCGACACGTACGTCCGGCCGCTGATCGCGATCTCCGAGAAGCGCGTCCAGGCCGGTCTGGGCCCGCTGTTCCAGTCCCACATGTGGGACGGTTCCGCGGAGACCCTGGCGGACAACCTGGCCATCGCGCAGGAGCTGCTGGAGAAGGCCCGCGCCGCCAAGATCATCCTCGAGGTGGAGATCACCCCGACCGGCGGCGAGGAGGACGGCGTCTCGCACGAGATCAACGACTCCCTGTACACGACGGTCGACGACGCGGTGCGTACGGCCGAGGCGCTGGGCCTGGGTGAGAAGGGCCGCTACCTGCTGGCCGCCTCCTTCGGCAACGTCCACGGCGTGTACAAGCCGGGCAACGTGGTGCTGCGTCCCGAGCTCCTGAAGCAGCTGAACGACGGTGTGGCCGCGAAGTACGGCAAGCCGGCCGGCTCCCAGCCGTTCGACTTCGTCTTCCACGGCGGCTCCGGCTCCTCCGCGGAGGAGATCGCCACCGCGCTGGAGAACGGCGTGGTCAAGATGAACATCGACACCGACACCCAGTACGCCTTCACGCGTCCGGTCGCCGACCACATGTTCCGCAACTACGACGGTGTCCTGAAGGTCGACGGCGAGGTCGGCTCCAAGAAGACCTACGACCCCCGCACCTGGGGCAAGCTGGCGGAGGCGGGCATGGCCGCGCGTGTCGTCGAGGCGACGCAGAACCTGCGCTCGGCGGGCACGAAGATCAAGTAGCTCTTTCCTTTCCTTCACGGCGCCTTCTGCGGCGGCCGATTATGGCGGCCTTTTACGGCGGCTTGAGGTGAGCCCGGTGCCACGGCACCGGGCTCGCTGTATACCTGGGGCATGCCCGATGTCCGGCTGGCCTCCCCGCAGGGCAAGTGGATCCTGCTCACCACCGTCCTCGGCTCCAGCATGGCGCTGCTGGACTCGACCGTCGTCAACGTCGCCCTGCCCCGCATCGGCCGTGACCTCGACGCCGACCTCGCCGCCCTCCAGTGGACGATCAACGCGTACACACTGACGCTGGCCGGGCTGATCCTGCTCGGCGGCTCCCTGGGCGACCGCCTCGGACGCCGCAAGGTCTTCGTCGTCGGTGTCGTCTGGTTCGCCGCGGCTTCCCTGCTGTGCGGCATGGCCCCGAACGTCGGGGTGCTGGTCGCCGCCCGTGCCCTGCAAGGGGTCGGCGGCGCACTCCTCACCCCCGGCTCCCTCGCCCTCATCCAGGCCTCCTTCCACCCCGACGACCGGGGGCGCGCCGTCGGCCTGTGGTCGGGGTTCGGCGGGGTCGGGGCGGCCGTCGGACCGTTCGTCGGGGGCTGGCTGGTCGACGGGCCCGGCTGGCGGTGGGTGTTCCTGCTCAACGTGCCGCTGGCGCTGCTGTGCGCCCCGATCGCCGTACGGCATGTTCCCGAGTCGGCGGACAGCCGTACCCACGGCCGCTTCGACGTGCTCGGCGCGGTCCTCGGCGCGGCGGCGCTCGCGCTGGTCACGTACGCGCTGATCGAGGCCCGCTCGGGAACCCTGGTCGTCGTGGTCTCGGCCGTCGCCGGTCTGGCCGCCGCGGTGGCGTTCGTGAACGTCGAGAAGCGCCGACCCGATCCGATGATGCCGCTCGACATCTATGCGTCCCGCCAGTTCACCGCGGTCAACCTGGTCACGCTGTGCGTGTACGCGGCCTTCGGCGGGTTCTTCTTCCTCGCCGCGCTCCAGCTCCAGGTGACGGTCGGCTACACGGCCCTCGGCGCCGGTACGGCCCTGCTGCCGACGACCGCCCTGATGCTGCTGCTGTCCGCGCGCTCCGGTGAGCTGGCGACCCGGATCGGGCCGCGGATCCCGCTGACGGTGGGGCCGCTGCTGTGCGCCGCCGGGATGCTGCTGATGCTGCGGGTCGGGCCGGGGGCCTCGTACGTCACCGATGTGCTGCCCGCGCTGCTGGTGCTGGGGCTGGGGATGGTGACCCTGGTCGCTCCGCTCACGGCGACCGTCCTCGGGTCCGTGGACACCGCGCGGGCCGGGCTGGCCAGCGGCATCAACAACGCGGCGGCCCGGGCGGCGGGGCTGATCGCGGTGGCCGCGCTGCCGCTGATCACCGGGATGGGGGAGGAGTCGTACCGGTCGCCGCAGGCCTTCGACGCCGCGTTCGGGCGGGCCATGGTGGTGTGCGCGGCGGTGCTGGCGGTCGGGTCGGCGGTGGCCTTCGCGAAGGTACGGAAGCCCCCGCCGGGCTGCCGTACGCCGGAGTGCCTGACGCACGGGTCCGTGACGGCGCCGCCGCTGGAGGGGGAGCGGGCTCGGGGGCGGTTGTCGTAGGGGGCTGGGGCTGAGGCTTGGACGGTGGTCGTAGGGGGACGGGCGACGACGGTGGCGGTCCACGGAGTACGGCGGCGGGCTGTCGCGCCCCGGATGGAGGAGACTTGTCCCATGTCCATTCACGAGAACCTTCTCGGGGGCCCGCCCCCGACCCACCTCCCCGACGACCCCGAGCCGCGGGAGCTGCTCGCCGGCGGTACCGCACCCACCGATGTGGCCGCGAAGTACCCGACCTCCTCGCTGGCCTGGGCCCAGCTGGCCGACGAGGCCTACGAGCGGGGCAGTGTCGTGGAGTCGTACGCCTATGCCCGTACGGGCTACCACCGCGGCCTGGACGCGTTGCGCCGCAGCGGCTGGAAGGGCCACGGGCCGGTCCCCTGGGAGCACGAGCCGAACCGGGGCTTCCTGCGTGCCCTGCACGCCCTCGCCCGCGCCGCGCAGGCGATCGGCGAGCAGGAGGAGTACGAGCGCTGCTCCCAGTTCCTGAAGGACTCCTCCCCGGCGGCCGCCCAGACCCTGGGCTGAGTCGTCCTCCCTTCCGGGCCCGCCTGCGTGATCAGGCGGGCCTTGCCTTTTCGGCGGACCATCGAAGAAGATGCCCGGCGGGGACCGGGGCCCCCGTGTCGGTAACGGCAGGGGCGGACCGCTACCCGGAGTACACAACAGGAGACAGCGATGTCCCACGAGGCTCAGGAAACGCAGGAGCCCGAGACCCCGCATCTCGACTTCCACGGCACGACCCCGTACGAGGACTACGTACAGGCGGACGTGCTCACCCACCTCCAGCACACCCTCTCCGACGATCCCGGAGAGATGGTCTTCCTGGTCACGACCCAGGTGATGGAGTTGTGGTTCACCGTCATCGTCCACGAGTGGGAGACCGCGTCGCGGGCCCTGCGCGAGGACGACGTACCGGTGGCGGTCGCCGCGCTGAAGCGTTCGGTACGGGAGCTGGAGGCGCTGAACGCCTCCTGGCGGCCGCTCGGACAGCTCACCCCGGCCCAGTTCAACGCGTACCGCAGCGCCCTCGGGGAAGGCTCCGGCTTCCAGTCGGCGATGTACCGCCGGATGGAGTTCCTGCTCGGCGAGAAGTCCGCCTCCATGCTGGTCCCGCACCGCAGCGCGCCCCGGGTGCACGCGGAGCTGGAGAAGGCACTGCACGAGCCGAGCCTGTACGACGAGGTGCTGCGGCTGCTGGCCCGGCGCGGGCACGCCGTGCCCGGGGAGGTGCTGCGGCGTGACGTCTCACAGCGGTACGAGCCGTCCGACCAGGTCGAGGCCGTCTGGACGGCCCTCTACTCCGGTGACGAGAGCGACGAACTCGCCCGCCTCGGCGAGGCCTTGACCGACGTGGCCGAGCTGGTGTGGCGCTGGCGCAACGACCACCTGGTCGCCACCCGCCGCGCGATGGGCTCCAAGGCCGGCACGGGCGGCTCCGCCGGGGTCGCCTGGCTGGAGAAGCGCGCCCGGAAGAACGTGTTCCCGGAGCTGTGGACGGCGCGCTCCCATGTCTGAACTCCCCTTGTCTGAAATCGGCGTCAAGGCACGTGAGTTGGACGCCGGTGACGAACTGGCGGGGGTGCGTGCGCGGTTCGTCCTGGACGAGGCCGTGTACCTGGACGGGAACTCGCTCGGCGCGCTGCCGACGGCCGTCCCCGGGCGCGTCGAGGATGTCGTACGGCGGCAGTGGGGCGAGCTGCGCATCCGTTCCTGGGAGGAGAGCGGCTGGTGGACCGCGCCCGAGCGGATCGGCGACCGGATCGCCCCGCTGGTCGGCGCGGCGGCCGGACAGATCGTGGTCGGCGACTCCACGAGTGTCAACGTGTTCAAGGCACTTGTGGGGGCGGTGCGGCTGGCGCGGCTCGCCGACGGGGGCGGGGGCGACGGTCGCGACGGTCGTGACGAGATCGTCGTCGACGCGACCACGTTTCCGACCGACGGGTACATCGCCGGGTCGGCGGCCCGGATGACGGGCTGCACCCTGCGCCCGGTGACACCGGCGGAGATCCCGGGGGTGTTGGGCGACCGTACCGCCGCCGTGCTGCTGAACCACGTCGACTACCGCACCGGCCGGCTGCACGACCTGCCCGGTCTGACGGCCGCCGTGCACGCGGCGGGCGCGATCGCCGTCTGGGACCTGTGCCACAGCGCGGGCGCCCTGCCGGTCGGGCTCGACGAGCACGGGGTCGATCTGGCGGTGGGCTGCACCTACAAGTATCTGAACGGGGGCCCGGGTGCACCGGCGTACCTGTACGTACGCGGCGACCTGCAGGACCGTTTCGACTCCCCGCTGCCCGGCTGGAACTCGCACGCCGACCCCTTCGGCATGCGTCCGGACTACACACCGGCCGCCGGCGCCCCGCGTGGACGCGTCGGCACGCCCGACATCCTCTCCATGCTCGCCCTGGAGGCGGCCCTCGAGGTGTGGGACGGCGTCTCGATCGAGAGCGTCCGCACCAAGTCCCTCGCGCTGACGGACTTCTTCCTGGAGTGCGTGGCCCGGTACGTTCCGGCGGGCCGCGTGGAGTCGCTGACTCCGGTGCCCCACGGGGAGCGGGGCAGCCAGGTCGCGCTGCGCTGCGCGGACGCCGGCCAGGTCATGGAGCGGCTGATCCACCAGGGCGTCGTCGGGGACTTCCGGCACCCGGACGTGCTGCGCTTCGGGTTCACACCGCTGTACGTCGGGTTCGCGGATGTGGAGCGGGCGGCGGGGGTGCTTGCGGGGATCCTGGGGGGCGGGGGCGGCTGACGGGACTACTTGGGCCTGCCCAGGTCTACCGGCTGTTTCCGTGCGGCGGGACGGCGGGACGGCGGTACCCGGTACTGCGGTACTGCGGTACCGCGCACGACCGTACGGACACAGCCGGTACGTCTTCCGGGACGCACGGTGTCGGACGCGGCGGACATAATGGTCGGCATGGTGCAACGGGCCGGTCTCCCGGGCGGGCGGCCCCTTCGGCGCGACGCGGAAGTAGGACCGTCCGAGCCTCACCGAGCGTGACATCCCCGTGTCCGTGCACGTCATGGGCCTGATACCGTCCCCGCCAACGGCCGAATTCTCTCCTGGGGATCTTTCCCGGTCCGTCACATACGTTTCGCCGCTGAGAGGTTGGAGCATGCCGGACGACGCCGCAGCTCGCGATGGAGAAGCTGCCCGTGCCGCAGCCGAAGAGGAGTCGGCCTGCTCGCACCCGGCGGTCGACCCCGACACCACCGCGGCGTACGGCGATCACCCCGACCAGGTGATCGACTTCTACGCCCCGCACGAGGGAGTGGGTCCGGGCGGTCCGGTGCCGCTGGTCGTCGTGCTGCACGGAGGCGCCTGGCGGGCGCCGTACGACCGCCGCCACATCTCCCCGTTCGCGGACTACCTGGCGCGTCGGGGGTTCGGCGTGGCGAGCGTGGAGTACCGGCGCGGGGGCGACAGTGCGGAGGATCCGCGCGGAGGTGCGGGCGAGGAAGACGCGCGTGGGGGTGGGAACGAGGGCGAGGCCGGGCCGGTCGCGGGCCGCTGGCCGGACACCTTCGACGACGTCGCCGCCGCGCTGGACGCGCTGCCCGCCCTGGCCCGGGCGTCCCTCCCGCAGACCGACCCGCGCCGCATGGTGGTCACCGGCCACTCGGCGGGCGGCCACCTCGCCCTGTGGGCGGCGGCCCGGCACCTCCTGCCCGCCGACGCCCCGTGGCGCATCGACCGTCCGGCCCCGCTGCGGGGCGTGGTCGCGCTCGCCCCGATCGCCGACTTCGCGGTCGCGGACAAGCTGGACGTGTGCGGTGGCGCCTGCCGCCAACTGCTGGGCGGCGACGCGCAGTTCACCGAACGCCGCCCCTACGCCGACCCGGCGCTCCTGCTCCCCACCGGCATCGCGACGACCATCGTCCAGGGCCGCGCGGACGAGGTCGTCCCGGAGGCGGTCGCCGAGGCGTACGCCGACGCGGCGGCGAAGGCGGGCGAGGTCGTAGGCATGACGATGCTGGCGGACGTCGGCCACTTCCCGCTGATCGACCCGGCCGCCGACGCGTGCGCGGTGGTGGCGGAGGAGATCGCGCAGTTGGCGTGGTGACCTGCGCGGGTGCCGTGGTCCGGCCCGGTGCCCTCGCCGGGCTAATCCCTGACCCGTCCCGGTCCCGGTCCCGGTCGTACCCGTAGTACTTGAGAGCTACCTCGCAGGTGAGCTCCCGGGCGTGACGCGGACGACGAGCACGGATCCGTAACTTCCCTTCCATACAAGCCCGATGACCGGGCGGACTGGAAGGAACGCGACGGTGGGGCTTGGTTCGCGGGCAGGGGCAGGGGCAGGGGCAGGGGCAGGGGCAGGGGCAGGGGCACGAGACGGGGTCGGGGGCGGGCGCCGTGCGCAGAGGTGGCGGCGTGGTCTTCTCGCCGTCCTCGTCACCGCGGCCGTCGTGGTTCCCCTCTCCGGCGCCGCCCGACCCGCGATCCCCGCGCCTGCTCCCGCCGCCCTGGGCAAGGTGACGGCGACCACCCTGGAGGACGCGTACGCGGCGAACCGGGCCAACGCCGAGCGGGCGTCCCGGATGGCCGACGCCCACGACGACAGGGCGCGCGCCGCGACGGACCGTGCGATGGCCGCACTCTCCCGTCACTTCCTCACCTTCGACGGCCGCGGTGCCGGTCGTACGGCGGAGGTCCTCGGCGACCTGGCGCACGCCGACCGCGTCGCGGTCCTGGTCCCCGGCTCCGACACCTCACTCGACACCTACGACCGCTTCCGCGCGACGGCCACCCACCTGCGGACGGAGCTGAACCGACAGACCGCGGAGAGCACGGCTACCAGGACCAGGACCAGGACCAGGACCGGGACCGCTACCGGGACCGGGACGGGGACCGGGCACCGCACCGCGGTCGTGGCCTGGCTCGGTTACGAGACACCGGCCACCGTCAGCCTCACCGTCGCCACCAGCGGCCGCGCCGAACAAGCCGCCCCGCGGCTGCGGGAGTTCATACGGCAACTGCGCGGCATCGTCGGGGAGAAGGCCCGGCTGTCCCTGCTGTGCCACTCGTACGGCTCGGTGGTCTGCGGGCGTGCCGCCGCCGGCCTGGACGTGGACGACATCGCCCTGGTCGGCAGCCCCGGCACCGGCGCCGACACCGCGGCCGGCCTGCGCACCCGGGCCCGGGTATGGGCGGCCCGCGGCGCCGACGACTGGGTGGGCGAGGTGCCGCACGTCAAAACCGACCTGTTCGGCACCACCGTCGGCTTCGGCACCGACCCGACCTCCCCGTCGTTCGGGGCCCGCGTCTTCGCCGCAGGCGACGGCGGTCACAGCGACTACTTCGCACCCGGATCGGTCTCGCTGACCAACCTGGCCCGGATCGTCCTCGGAGCGGCCTCGGAGGTCACCCGTGCCTGAGACGAAGACCCCGCACCGCGTGTGGGCGCGCATACGACAGGGCGCCGACCGGGTCGACGCGGCCACCCCCGCCGAGCGGGACCGCGCCGTCGACGCGCTGCGCGCCCTCGCGATACTCGGCGTGGTGCTCGGGCACTGGCTGGTGACCGCCCTGGTCTCCCACGGTGGTCGACTGCGCACCGCGAGCCCGCTCCAGCACATGCCCTGGCTGGCCCCGATCTCCTGGGCCTTCCAGACACTCGCCGTGTTCTTCCTGGTGGGCGGTCATGTGGCGACCCGCGGCTACACCTCGGCCCGCGCCCGCGGCACGACGTACGGCCAGTGGCTGGCGGCCCGGCTGGCCCGCCTGCTCAGGCCCGTCACGGCCGTCCTCACCCTGTGGACGGTGACGGCGACCGCCCTCCTCCTGACGGGCGCCGAGTTCGGGACCGTGCGCACGCTGGTGAAGCTGGCGCTGTCCCCGCTGTGGTTCCTGCTGGTCTTCGCCGTCCTCACCGCGGCGACCCCGCTCGTGCGACGGCTCAACCCGCTCTGGCCGCTGGCCGTCGTTCTCCATGTGGACCTTCTGCGCTTCGGTCTCGGCGGCCCGTCCTGGCTCGGCTGGGTGAACGTGGCGGCGGGCTGGCTGGTGCCCTACACCCTGGGCGCGGCCTGGACGCGGGGCGAGTTGGACAGTCGTCGCGCGGGCGGGCTGCTGCTGGCGGGCGGCGCGGTGACGACGGCGCTGCTGGTCGCGTTCGCCGGCTACCCGGCGTCGATGGTCGGCGTGCCCGGCGCCGAGGTCTCCAACCTGTATCCGCCGACGCTGGCCGTGGTCACCTTCGGTGTCGCCCAGTGCGGCCTGGCCCTGCTCCTGCGCGACCGACTGCGCCGGACCATGCGGCGCCCGATGGTCTGGGCGGCGGTGGCGCTGGTCAACCTCTCCGCGATGACGATATTCCTCTGGCACCAGACGGCCCTCATGGCCACCACGGCCACCGGACTCCTGGTCGGCCGGCTGCCCGGCCTGCACACCGCCCCCGACGGCCTGGACTGGGTCGCGGCCCGCCTGGCCTGGCTGCCGGTGCTGACCCTGGCGCTTGCGGTGTGTTGGACGGCGTTCCGCCATCACGAGCAGGGCGGCCGCCGGCGTTCCGCGTACCCAGGTCGCTCGCGGGTGGTCCGCCTGCACCGGACGTCCCCACGCGCGGGGGCGCGTCATGTCTAGGCTGGATCGCGTGACCGAGGGGGTGGAGCACATGCTCCGGCGGTATGTCCTGCGTTGGTTGCGTGTGCTCCGCGACGATCTGCTCACTGTCCGGGCGCACCCGCTGCCGCCCTCCGTATGGGTGCGCTGGCTGCCGCACGGGTTGCTCTGCGTCGTTGCGTTCGGGGTCACGTTGGGGGCCGTGGCGCAGCTCGCGGACAACGGGGGAGTGGGCACGCAGCTCGCCTTCCTGCTCGGGCTCGCCCAGGGCGGTGCGGTGTTGTTCGCGCTGTGGCGGCCCGTCCCCGCCTGGTTGCTCGCCACGGCGGCCATGGTCGGCGGCGCGGTCGAGGTGCGCCGACAGCTGCTGGCCGGTGGCGCCCACGACTTCACCTGGCCCTGGACGGCGGCCGGGATCATCGGGCAGATGGCCGTGCTGCTGCTGCTCGCGCTGCGCGTGCCCACCCGGGTGTCCATCGAGGCGCTCGGTGTGACCACGCTTCTCACCTACGCGATACAGGGCCTGTGGGGCGCCGCCGACTACCAGCCCACCGGGGTGCTCGCGGTCATCCTGTTCGCGGTCGTCGTCGTGCTCGGCATCGCGGTGCGTGGCCGCCGCGAGGCACGCGCGGAACTCGGCCGGCAGACCACGATGACCGCCGAGGAGCGAGCGCGGCGCACCCTGCTGGAGGAGCGCAACCGCATCGCTCGCGAACTGCACGACGTGGTGGCCCACCACATGTCCGTCATCTCGATCCAGGCACAGGTCGCCCCGCACCTCGTCGAGAACCCGCCGGACGAACTCAAGGAGAATCTCGCCGGCATCCGGCAGAACGCGCTGGACGCGCTGACCGAGTTGCGCCGGGTCCTGGGTGTGCTGCGCGCGGAGCACCCCGACCGGCCGGGGCTGCCCGACCAGGCCGACACCGACACCGCCCCGCACGCCCCGCAGCCCACCCTGGACCGGCTCCCCGCGCTGGTGGAGAACACCCGGGCCGCCGGTCTGACCGTGACTCTCGACGTCGTCGGCAAACGGCGGGTCCTGCCGCCCGGCGTGGAGTTGTCGGTGTACCGGATCGTCCAGGAGGCACTGAGCAACGTACTGCGCCACGCGCCCGGCGCGACCGCCCGCGTCCGCCTCGACTACGCGGCGACGGGCGTGACCGTGAGAGTGGTCAACTCGCCGCCCACCAGGCCCGCGCCGCCGTCGCAGGGCGCCGGGCACGGGCTGCTCGGCATGCGGGAGCGGGCCACCATGCTCGGCGGCGCCGTGTTCGCGGAGCCCAGGGGACGCGACGGCAGTTACGAGGTGTTCGCGTTCATCCCGGTGGCCACCCTCGCCGACGGCCTGGCCTACGCTCACCGGGCGCCCGGTGCGACGGAAGCCTCTCCCCACGAGGCACGGGGCTACATCGTGTACGTGGACCCGGCCACCGACCCGAAGGGCGACACCGTATGACGAGCGGCACCATCCGCGTAGTGATCGCGGACGACCAGCAGATGGTCCGGCAGGGCTTCACGGTGCTGCTGAACACCCAGCCCGACATCGAGGTGATCGGCCAGGCGGTCGACGGCCTGGACGCGATCGCCCAGGTCGCCGAACTCGCCCCGGACGTCGTCCTCATGGACATCCGGATGCCGGAACTCGGCGGCATCGAGGCGACCCGCCGGATCACCGTCGAACGGCCCGGCATCAGAGTGCTGGTGCTCACCACCTTCGACCTCGACGAGTACGTGTACGAGGCGCTCAGAGCCGGCGCGTCCGGGTTCCTGCTGAAGGACGCGTCCGCGGACCAACTCGCGGAGGCGGTACGGGTGGTGGCGGCCGGCGACGCACTGCTCGCGCCGGGCATCACCCGGCGGCTGATCGCCGAGTTCTCCCGCCTGGGCGACCGGCCCCGCGCCCCGCTCAAGGAACGCGTCGGAGGTCTGACCGAACGGGAGACGGAGGTGCTGGCGCTGATCGCGCGGGGCCTGTCCAACGCGGAGATCGCCGAGAGTCTGGTGGTCGCCGAGCAGACGGTGAAGACGCACGTGGGCCGCATCCTGGTGAAGCTGAACCTGCGCGACCGCACACAGGCGGCGGTGTTCGCGTACGAGTCGGGACTGGTGCGTCCCGCCGGGTACTGAACGCTGACCTGCGCCGGCGACCCCGCGCCGGTGAGGGCAGCCGGTGTTCGTAGTACCTGAGAGGGACCCCGAAGGACCCCTCTCACTGGTGACGACCGCGACCCCGTCCTCCACCTACCGTTCTGTATGTGACCGAGACGACCCAGACGCACCCCACGCCGCAGGGCGGAACCAGAGCACGCAGCCCTGAGTACCGGCTGGCCGCGGACGCCCTGCGCGGCCTGCGACAGGAGCTGTTCACCGACGCCTTCGCGTACGACCCGCTGCCCCGTATGCGCGTCGACGGCCCCGTGACCAGGCGGCTGCCGGGCCGCCTGCGGGACTACGCGGCCTGGACCCCGCACGCCGTGGTGGCGTTCGCCGGACTGCTGGCGGCGATCATCGCCGCCTCCGCCTCCGCGGCCGACGGCAGCGGAGCCCTTGGCGGGCTGACCGCGTTGCTGGCCCTGTTCCCGATCCTGCTGGTGCTGCTGCGTCCGACCGGCGCGTTCTGGATCTCGATCGCGGTCACCCCGTTCGCCGCGGTGCTCGGCAACAGCTACGACGACTGGCCGTGGCCGGCCGGCAGCTTCGTCTCCCACCTGGTCGTCCTGACGGTCGCCGCCGTCCGGACCGGGCCCCGCACGGCTGCCTGGATGTGGATCATGACCGGGGCCTACGGCATCGGGTTGGAGTTCATCCTCGGCGCAGGCCACTACTCCTCGAACACCGGGCCCATGCTGGTCGTCTCCGCGCTGATCCTCCTCGTCGTCGCCGTCTGGCACACCCGCCGGACGGCCGAGAAGGAGGTGACGGCCCAGCAGACCGTGACCGAACACGAGCGTTCCCGTCGCACCCTGCTGGAGGAGCGCACGACGATCGCCCGCGAGCTGCACGACGTGGTCGCGCACCACATGTCCGTCGTCGCCATCCAGGCGGAGGCCGCCCCCTACCGGGTGGAGAACCCGCCGCCGGAGCTGGAGCGGGCCTTCGTCACGATCAGGGAGAACGCGGTGGCGGCCCTCACCGAACTGCGCCGGGTGCTGGGCGTGGTCCGCGCCGAGGACTACGAGGCCCCGGACGCCCCGCAACCCACCCTCGCCGACCTGGACCTGCTGCTCGCCAATGTGCGGGACACGGGACTGAGCGTCGACAAGACGGTGACCGGAGCGGTGCGCGAACTGCCGCAGGGCGTGGAGCTGTCGGCGTACCGGATCGTGCAGGAGGCGCTGAGCAACAGCCTGCGGCACGCGCCGGGGGCCGGCGCCCGGGTGGAGATCGGGTACGTCCTTGGCGGGCTGGGCCTGCGGATAGTCAACGGCCCGCCGCCCGAGCCGTCCCTGGTGAAGCCCTCTCCCGGAGCGGGGCACGGCATCACCGGTATGCGGGAGCGGGTCTCCATGCTGAACGGCGAGATGACGGCGGGCCCGTCGGAGGACGGAGGCTATGAGGTGACGGTGTTCCTGCCGGTGGCCTCGGTGACCCCGGTGAGCGAGGGTGACGCATGACCATCCGCGTCCTGATCGCGGACGATCAGATGATGGTCCGTGAGGGCTTCTCGGTCCTGCTGAACGCGATGCCGGACATCGAGGTCGTCGGCGAGGCGGTCAACGGACGGGAGGCGGTCGACCGGGTCCGTGAACTCGCCCCGGACGTGGTGCTGATGGACATCCGCATGCCCGAGCTGAACGGCATAGAGGCGACCCGGGAGATAGTCGCCGCGGACGGCGCGACGAAGGTGCTGGTGCTGACCACCTTCGACCTGGACGAGTACGTGTACCAGGCGCTCCGGGCGGGAGCCTCCGGCTTCCTGCTCAAGGACGCCTCGGCCCGTCAACTCGCGGACGCGGTACGGGTGGTGGCGTCCGGGGAGGCCCTGCTGGCGCCCTCGGTGACCAGGCGGCTGATCACCGAGTTCTCCAAGCTGTCCGCCGCCCCACGTCTCGCGCCCTCCGCGCAGGCGGCCTACGGCGACCTGACCGAACGGGAGACGGAGGTGCTGGTGCAGATCGCGCAGGGCCTGTCGAACTCGGAGATAGCGGAGCGGCTGGTGGTGGCCGAGTCGACCATCAAGACGCATGTGAGCCGGATCCTGGTGAAGCTGGGCCTGCGGGACCGTACCCAGGCGGCGGTGTTCGCGTACGAGGCCAGGCTGGTCACTCCGGGCTGAGGAGGACCCGCCGCTCGTGGGCCTCGTCGGCGCCGCCGAGTCGACACCCCTGGTCAGACGGTGGGACGGCGGGCTAGCGTCCGGGCATGGCAGCTGCTTTTGACCTCGCGTTCGACCCCTGGGACCCGGCGTTCCTCGCTCACCCGTACCCGGGCTACGCACACCTGCGGGAGCGTGGCCGCGTGCTGTACTACGAGCCCACCGATCAGTGGCTGGTGTCGCACCACGCGGACGTCTCGGCGCTGTTGCGGGACCGTCGGCTGGGGCGGACGTATCAGCACCGGTTCACGCACGAGGACTTCGGGCGGACGGCGCCGCCGCCGGAGCACGAGCCGTTCCACACGCTCAACGACCACGGCATGCTCGACCTGGAGCCGCCGGACCACACCCGGATCCGGCGGCTGGTGTCGAAGGCGTTCACCCCGCGGACGGTGGAGCGGCTGCGGCCGTATGTGCACGGGCTCGCCGGTGAGCTGGTGTCCGCGCTGGTGGAGGCCGGCGGCGGTGATCTGCTGGCGGACGTGGCGGAACCGCTGCCGGTCGCGGTGATCGCGGAGATGCTGGGGATCCCGGAGGCGGACCGGGCACCGCTGCGGCCCTGGTCGGCGGACATCTGCGGGATGTACGAGCTGAACCCGTCGAGCGGGACGGCGGCGAGAGCGGTCAGGGCGTCCGTCGAGTTCTCGGACTACCTGCGGGACCTGATCGCCGCGCGCCGTAAGGAGCCCGGCGACGACCTCATCTCGGGGCTGATCGCGGCGCACGACGAGGGCGACCGTCTGACCGAGCAGGAGATGATCTCCACCGCCGTGCTGCTGCTGAACGCCGGCCACGAGGCGACGGTCAACGCCACGGTGAACGGCTGGTGGGCCCTGTTCCGCAACCCCGACCAGCTCGCCGCCCTCCGCGCCGACCACCGTCTGGTCCCGTCCGCCGTGGAGGAGCTGATGCGTTACGACACCCCGCTGCAGCTCTTCGAACGCTGGGTGCTGGACGACATCGAGATCGACGGCACGGTGATTCCCCGGGGCGCCGAGATCGCCATGCTCTTCGGGTCCGCCAACCACGACCCGGCGGTCTTCCATGACCCCGAGCGGCTCGATCTGACCCGGGAGGACAACCCGCACATCTCCTTCAGCGCGGGCATCCACTACTGCATCGGCGCCCCCTTGGCCCGCATCGAGTTCGCGGCCTCCATGACGGCACTCCTGGAGAAGGCCCCCACGCTGAGCCTGGCGGCGGAGCCGCAGCGGAAACCGAACTTCGTGATCCGGGGCCTGGAGAGCCTACCGGTGGTCGTCTGAGGCGCCCCTTCTGCCGCCCAGCGCCCGTGCGAGCAGGGCGTGGACGAGGGCCGGCAGGGCGGCTCCCGCGAGGAACACCAGGGGAAGCTCGGTGAACAGGACACTCAGGTCCATGCCCTCGTTCTCGAAGCCCTTGCCGAGGTGGACGCGGGTGCGGGCGGAGGAGAGCCACAGCCCTGTCGCCGTCACCGCGCCCACCATCGACAGCAGACAGCCACCGCACCCCATGGCATTCCGGTTCATGCCCAGGAGGACGCGTGCCGCCCCCACCCGGTTCGCACGCACGCCCGACAACACACCCCACGACCAAGACGACGTCACGACGTCATGTCCCGCCGCCGAAGCCCCGCCAGCCCCACCCCCGTCAGCGCGAGGGCCACCAGCAGCAGCACCACTACCGGCCCCCACTCCATCTCCCCGCCCGGCAGCTTCGGGAGGTGGCCGAACGGGGACAGGTCCAGGACCTTCCGCGGAACGTCCAGCGCGGGGCCGACCCAGCCGATCAGCAGGACCGCCCCGGCCACACCCCAGGCCGCCATCGCCGCCCGGGGCACCACCCCGTGCAGCAGCACCGCCACACCGCCGACCACCCAGACGCCGGCCACCTGCACGAGGCAGGCGCCCAGGATCGGCCCGGCCTCCTTGCCGTAGCCGAGGGCGAAGCCCACTCCGGCGAGCAGCATGATCAGCGCGGCCCCGCCGAAGGCGATCACCAGATGCCCGGCGGCCCACCGCAGCCGCCCCACCGCGTTCGCCAGCACCGGTTCCGCGCGCCCGGAGGTCTCCTCGCCGTGCAGCCGTAGGACGGAGGCGACGACGTAGAGCGCGGCGACCAGGCCCAGCATGCCGACCATCGCCGACAGGAACGCGTCCGTCAGGCCGGCCTGCCCGCCCATCCGTTCGATGATCTGGCGGGCGTTGTCGTTGTCGCCGACGAGGTCGGCCGCGCCCTCGGTCATGCCGCCGTAGACCAGGCCGGCGAGGAAGAAGCCGACGCTCCAGCCGAGCACGCTGCCGCGCTGCAGCCGCCAGGCCAGCGCCGCCGCCGAAGCCAGGCGGCCGGACGCCGGCCCCGGCCGGGTGGGCAGGAAGCTCAGGCCGACGTCCCGCCGCCCGGCGAGCGCGTACGCCACCGCCGCCTGCCCGGCGACAGCCGCCGCGAACAGGAGCAGGACCCACCAGCGTTCGTCCGCGTACGGCCGTAGGTTCTCCAGCCAGCCGAGAGGGGACAGCCAGGTCAGCGCCGAGGAACCGTCGTCGGTGGCCGAGTCGCCCGCCGCGCGCAGGACGAAGGCGGCGCCGAGGACCGCCGCGGTCAGTCCGCGGGCGAGCCGCGCGCTCTCCGTGAGCTGCGCGACGATCGCCGCCATCGTGGCGAAGACCATGCCGGCGCCCGCGATCCCGGTCCCGAGCGCCACCGCGCCGGTGGTTCCCCGGGCGGCCAGCCCGGCCACGACCAGCAGGGCCAGCAGTCCGTTGGCGACCACCGCCGCCAGCAGGGCCGCGGTGAGGGAGGCCCGGCGGCCCACCATGCCCGAGGCCACCAGCTCCTGACGGCCGCTCTCCTCCTCGTCCCGGGTGTGCCGGACCACGACGAGCAGGCTCGTCACGGCGGCCAGCGCGCCCGCGTACACGCCGACCCGCCAGGCGGTCAGCGCACCGATCGAGTCGTCGAAGACCGGGCCGACCATCGCGCGCAGCGACGAGTTGGTCGACATCTGCGTGAACAGGTCGGCGCGTTCGGCGGGGGTGGCGTAGAGGCCCTCCAGCGTGTTCGGCATGGACAGGACCATGAGCGCGTTCACCGCGACCCAGACCGGGATCATCACGCGGTCCCGGCGCAACGCGAAACGCAACAGGACGCCGGTTCCGGCCAGTTGGCGCGAGGAGGTGGCCGGTGAGCGGGTGGGCCGCGCGTCGGTGGGCCGTGGGTCGAAGGCGGTCGCGGTCATCGGGTCACCCCCTGAGCGACCACGTCCTCCTGGTAGTGCCGCAGGAACAGCTCCTCCAGCGTCGGCGGCGTCGACGTCAGCGACCGCACGCCGGACTCGCTGAGCGAGCGCAGTACGGCGTCGAGCTTGTCGGTGTCCACCTGGAGGCGGACCCGGCACCCCCGGCCCCCTTCCGTCGACTGGGCGTCCAGATCGTGCACGCCCGGCAGCCCCGCCAACCCGCCCGGCGGACCGGCGAGTTCGGCGGTCACGCTGGTGCGGGTGAGGTGCCGCAGCTCGGCCAGCGAGCCGGTCTCGACGGTCTGTCCCCGGCGGATGATGCTGACCCGGTCGCAGAGTTCCTCGACCTCGCTCAGGATGTGCGAGGAGAGCAGGACGGTGCGGCCACGGTCCCGTTCCTCCTCCACGCACCGCTGGAAGACCTCCTCCATCAGGGGGTCGAGACCGGAGGTCGGCTCGTCCAGGATCAGCAGGTCGACGTCCGAGGCGAACGCGGCGACGAGGGCGACCTTCTGCCGGTTGCCCTTCGAGTACGTCCGGCCCTTCTTCGTCGGGTCCAGCTCGAACCGCTCGATCAGCTCGGCGCGGCGCCCGGCGTGGAGACCGCCACGCAGCCTGCCGTAGAGGTCGATGACCTCACCGCCGGAGAGGTTGCGCCACAGCGTCACATCGCCGGGCACGTACGCGATCCGGCGGTGCAGCCCCACCGCGTCCGCCCACGGGTCGCGGCCGAGGACCTGCGCGGCGCCCGAGTCGGCGCGCAGCAGGCCGAGCAGGACACGGATGGTGGTGGACTTTCCGGCCCCGTTCGGGCCGAGGAAACCGTGGACCTCACCGGATTCGACGTCCAGGTCGAGGCCGTCGAGCGCGCGCGTCCCGCCGAACGACTTGTGCAGCCCGGAGACGCTGATTGCCTTCGTCATGTTTTGGAACTTACGCTGAGTTCATAAATTTGTGAAATTAAGGAACTGCGTAAAGCCCGCATAGGATGAACCCATGACGGAATCAGCCGGGGCCGGGCGGGACGAGGAGGCCGTGTCGAGGTTCGTCGAGTCGTTCGCGGCGCACCTCGTCGAGGCGGGGATGCAGCGCATGGCGGCTCGGGTCTTCGCCGCGCTGCTCGCCTCCGACGAGGGCGTGATGACCTCCGCCGAGCTGGGGGAACAGCTGAAGATCAGCCCCGCGGCGGTGTCCGGGGCGGTGCGCTACCTGGCCCAGACGCACATGGTGTCGCGCGAGCGGGAGCCCGGCTCGCGCCGGGAGCGCTACCGGGTGCGCGGCGACCAGTGGTACGAGGCCCTGACCAACCGCGAGGCAGTCCTCAAGCGGTGGGAGGGCGCCCTGCGCGAAGGCGTCACCAGCCTCGGCGCGCAGACCCCCGCGGGCCGCCGGATGGCCGAGACGCTCGCCTTCTTCGAGTTCCTCGAGGGCGAGGTCGCGGCCATGATGGACCGCTGGCGCGTCCACCGGGACCGAACGTTCGGCTCTTCCCAGGCGCCAGGGTCCTTCTGACGGATCTCCGCGGCGTCGCGGCGTTCGGCCCGCCCGCCGGCCACCCGCCGATCGCACGCGCCGACCACCGCTCCTTCTCCACGAACATCCGTCAGAGGGCCCTAACGCTCCTTAACGCTCCTTCGTCTCCTCCAACACCGTCCGCCCCAGCAGCGCGTAGCGGGACGGGTCCCGCCGCTTCAGGTACTGCGCGTACCCGATGCCCGTCGCCGCGACCAGGGCGACCAGCCACGGAGTCGCCTTCAGGACCAGCGAGCCGGACTCCGAGCCGGCCGCCACGCCCATGTTGGACACCAGCAGCACCACGACCGCGAGCATCGCGAGGCCACCGACGAGCGGGGCGGTGAAGGTCCTGAACCAGTGTCGGCTCTCGGGGTGGTGGGATCGGAAGTACGCCAGCACCGCGAAGGAGCACACGGCCTGGACGACGAGGATCGCCATGGTGCCGAGGATGGCGAGGAGGACGTACAGGCCGGCGTACGGGTCCTTGCCCGCGATCCAGAACGCCGCGATCAGTACGGCGCTCACGATGGTCTGGACGAGGCCCGCGATGTGCGGGGAGCCGTGCCGGGCGTGGGTGCGGCCGATGGTGTGCTTCAGGGACGGCAGGACACCCTCGCGGCCCAGCGCGTACATGTAGCGGGCCGCGCAGTTGTGGAAGGCCATGCCGCAGGCCAGCGAGCCGCTGATCATCAGCCATTGCATGACGACGACCGCCCAGTGGCCGACGTACTGCTCGGTGGGGTTGAAGAACAGCGCGAGGGGGTTCGCGGACGAGGCGGCGGCCACGGCCTCCTTCTCGCCGTTGCCGGTGATGGCCATCCAGGAGACGAGGACGTAGAAGACGCCGACGCCCAGCACCGAGATCATCGTCGCCTTGGGGATGATCTTCTTCGGGTCGCGGGACTCCTCGCCGTACATCGCGGTCGACTCGAAGCCGACCCACGACCAGAAGGCGAAGAACAGGCCGAGGCCGGCACTCGTGCCCCGGAACGCGTTGACCGCGTTGACCGGGCCGAAGGTGAAGCCGTGTGGCCCGCCGCCGTGCAGGGCGACCGAGATCGCCATCGCCGCGAGGATCGTCACCTCGGTGCCCAGGAGCACGACGAGCAGCTTCTCGGCGACCGAGACACCGAACCAGGTGCCCATCGCGTTGACGGCGAGCATCAGGATCGCGAACACCCACCACGGGACGTGCAGTCCCGTCTGGTCCTTGAGGGTCGTCGTCGCGAAGGTCGAGAAGATGCCGATGAGGGCAGGCTCGAAGACGACGTACGCGAAGGTCGCGAGGAGTCCGGAGGCGAGGCCGGCCGTGCGGCCCAGGCCGAAGGAGATGAAGCCGTAGAAGGCGCCGGTGGAGGTGATGTGCTTCGCCATCGACGTGAAACCGACGGAAAAGATTGCCAGGACGACCATTGCGACGAGATAGCTCGCCGGGGCGCCGATGCCGTTGCCGGACGACACCATGAAGGGCACGTTCCCGGTCATCGCGGTGATCGGCGCTGCGGTCGCGACGGCCATGAAGACCACGCCGAGCAGGCCGATGGCGTTGGGTTTGAGGCGATGGACGGTTTCCTCGCCGGCGGTGTCCGCGTTGGGGGCGACGCCCTCCTGTACTGCCATCGGGTGGCCCCTTCCTGGTTGCCGTGTTCGCGCTCCGCGCACTGCCACTGGGGTGGAACTCTGAGGCCCGAATGAGTCGGGCAAGGGTTTCGCCGCGTTAAATGTTTGTCAATCAGACCTTTAGAAATCTGACGGCAACACGCGGCTCGTACGGTCACCGTCATGACCGCCTACACCTCCACCGTCAGCGGCGAGCGCCATCGCTTCGACTCCCTCGCCCGGCTGCTCGCCGCCGCGAGCCCCGAGCGCTCCGGCGACCGGCTGGCCGGCCTCGCCGCGTCGTCGGCACGGGAGCGGGTCGCCGCGCGCTGGGCGCTGGCCGAGGTGCCGCTCACGGCCTTCCTCACCGAGCCGGTCGTCCCGTACGAGACCGACGAGGTGACCCGGCTGATCCTCGACACCCACGCCCCCTCCGCCTTCGCTCCGGTGGCCGGGATGACGGTCGGGGAGCTCCGGGAGTGGCTGCTGTCGGAGGCGGCCGACGCGCCGGCGCTGGCCGCTCTGGCGCCCGGGCTGACGCCGGAGATGGTGGCGGCGGTCTCCAAGCTGATGGGGAACGCGGATCTGGTGGCCGTCGCGCGGAAGGCGCGCGTGGTGACAGCGTTCCGGTCGACCATCGGCCTGCCGGGGCGGTTGGCGACCCGTCTCCAGCCGAACCACCCCACCGACGATCCCGCGGGCGTGGCGGCGGCGCTGCTGGACGGCCTGCTGCTGGGTTCCGGCGACGCGGTGATCGGCATCAACCCGGCGACCGACAGCCCGAAGGCCGTACGGGACCTGCTGGAACTGCTCGACGGAGTGATCACCCGGTACGGGATCCCGACCCAGTCGTGCGTCCTGAGCCATGTGACGACGAGCGTGGACCTCATGGCCCGCGGGGCCCCCGTCGACCTGGTCTTCCAGTCCATCGCGGGGACGCAGGCGGCGAACACGTCCTTCGGGGTCACGCTGGGGCTGCTGGACGAGGCGTACGAGGCCGCCCTGGCGCTTGATCGGGGCACGGTGGGCCGGAACGTCATGTACTTCGAGACCGGGCAGGGCAGCGCCCTGTCGGCGGACGCGCACCACGGGGTGGACCAGCAGACAGTGGAGGCGAGGGCGTACGCCGTCGCACGGCGGTATCAACCGCTGCTGGTCAACACGGTCGTCGGGTTCATCGGCCCCGAGTACCTCTACGACGGCCGGCAGATCCTCCGCGCCGCCCTGGAGGACCACTTCTGCGGCAAGCTCCTCGGCCTGCCGATGGGCCTCGACATCTGCTACACCAACCACGCGGACGCCGATGACGACGACGTGGCGACCATGCTGACCATGCTGGGCGTCGCGGGCGCCTCGTTCGTGATCTGCACGCCGGGCGGCGACGACATCATGCTCAACTACCAGTCGGCCTCGTACCACGACGCCTTGTACCTGCGGGAGGTGCTGGGCCTGCGCCCGGCACCGGAGTTCGAGGCATGGCTGGAATCGATGGGGCTGCTGGACGAGCAGGGAGCGATCCGGGACGTGTCCCATACGGCGGGGGCGCATCCCCTGACGGCGATCGGAAGGGAACTGGCGGCATGACCCAACCACCCGCTCGCACCGGCGACCTGGCCCTCTGGTCGGCCCTGCGCCGCCACACCCAGGCCCGCATCGGCCTCGGCCGGGCCGGCTCAGGACTGCCCACCCGGCACCGGCTGGAACTCCAGGCCGCGCACGCGGCTGCCCGGGACGCCGTGCACTCGCCGTTCGACCCGGACCTGATCGCCGCGGCGCTCACCGGTGTGCCGACGGTACGGGTCCGCAGCGCCGCCCCCGACCGGCTGACCTACCTCCAGCGCCCCGACCTGGGCCGCCGGCTTCACCCGACCGACCGGGCGCATCTGCCGACGGGGGCATGGGACGTGGTGTTCGTGATCGCGGACGGGCTGTCCAGCCGGGCGGTGCACGAGCACGCGGCGGAGATGGTGCGGGCGACGACCGCGGTGCTGCCGCCCGGCACCGGCGTGGCCCCGGTCGTTCTCGCCGAGCAGGCCCGCGTGGCCCTCGGCGACGACATCGCGCACGCCATGGGCGCCGCGTCCGTGGTGGTCCTGGTCGGCGAACGTCCCGGCATGTCCGCGGCGAACTCGCTGGGCGCGTACCTCACCTACGGCCCGAAGCCCGGGGAGACGACCGACGCCGCCCGCAACTGCCTCTCCAACATCCGCCCCCCGAGGGGCCTGACGTACGAGAGGGCGGCCCTGAAGCTGGCCGCGCTGTTGCGCGGGGCGCGGGAGCTGGGGCGGAGCGGGGTGGACCTGAAGGACGAGGCGGACGCGCTGCCTGGGTAGTCATACCGGCATACGGCGGGTCGGAGATGCGCGCGCGAACGCCGGCCAGAAGGCCACCGCGCGGCACCTGGTTGCCCGCGTCGCCTCACCCCTCCGGCAACGTGAGCCCCAGCGCCCCCTCCCACACCGTCCACGTCCGCCTGCGTACCGGTCCCGCGACCGTCGCGTCCGCGCGGTAGCGGAAATCCGCGCCCGTGACGGTCACCCGGCGCCCCCGGGCCAGCAGCGGGGACGCCTCCGCGCCCACCGACGCCGGCCGGACCTCCACGGCCGCGGCTCCGGAGCCGCCCGGGGTCACGGAGACCGCCTCCACCGGCTGGTCCAGGTCGACAAGGGTCTCGCCGTCCACCTCGACGCGCAGCCGCGAGGGACCGGGCGCGGGGTCGAGCGGGGTGGGGCGCGTAGGCCGGGCCGGTACCAGGGTGCGGACGAGCGACTGGCAGGTCCGCAGCCAGGGATGCGTGGGCTCTCCCGACGCCACCGCCGACTCCAGCCCCGCACGCAGCCCCGCGTCCGCCCCGGTTTCCTCCCGCGCGGCGAGCGGCGGTATCCGCAGCGCGCCCAGCACCACCCCGTCGCTGTCGTCCACCAACAGGTCCAGGCGCCGCTCGGCCCCGTCCAGCACGGCCCGCGCCGCCGCCACCGCCCCGGTGGGCAGGCCCAGGGAGCCGGCCAGCGACAGCGACCCGCCCACCGGCACCACGGACAGCGCGCAGTCCGCCAGCTCCCGCCGCCGGTGCAGCAGGGACACCGTCCGGACCAGCGAACGGTCATCGCCTATGACCACCGGCCGCCGCGATCCGCGCCGCGTCAGCACCCGGGCGAACTCCTCCGGCCCTTCCGGCAGACACACCTTCATGCTCGGCGCACCCGCGCTGAGCACGTCTTTCGCGATCCGTACCGACTCTCCGTCCATCCTCCGGGCGACCGGATCGATGACCACCAGCAGCTGGTCGGACGTCGCGAAAGTCACCACCTCGGTCCTGCCTCGCCTTCTCGGGTAGCATCTTTGTGCAAGAGCCCCTTGCGCTATTGCGCCAGGGGCTTCGTCTATTCCGGGGCATCCGGTCCGACGGGTCGCGGCCAACGAAGGCCGCCGGAGTACGAGGCAACCGTGCCGCGTACCCCCTGACCTTGGACATGCCCCGCCCGGAAGGGGTGTACGCGCGTGCCCGCACTTGTGCTGCTCGGTGCTCAGTGGGGTGACGAAGGCAAGGGAAAGGCTACCGACCTGCTCGGTGGCTCGGTGGACTATGTGGTGCGCTACCAGGGCGGCAACAACGCCGGCCACACGGTAGTCGTGGGCGATCAGAAGTACGCCCTCCACCTCCTCCCTTCCGGAATCCTCTCGCCGGGGTGCACCCCGGTCATCGGTAACGGAGTCGTCGTCGACCCGTCGGTCCTGTTCTCCGAGCTGAACGGACTGAACGCGCGTGGCGTCGACACGTCGAAGCTCCTCATCAGCGGAAACGCGCACATCATCACGCCGTACCACGTGACGGTGGACAAGGTGACGGAACGCTTCCTCGGCAAGCGGAAGATCGGCACCACCGGTCGGGGCATCGGCCCGACCTACGCCGACAAGATCAACCGCGTCGGTATCCGCGTCCAGGACCTGTACGACGAGTCGATCCTCACCCAGAAGGTGGAGGCGGCCCTCGACGTCAAGAACCAGGTCCTCACCAAGCTCTACAACCGGCGCGCGATCGCCGTCGACCAGGTGGTCGAGGAGCTGCTGACCTACGCCGACAAGCTCGCGCCGTACGTCGCCGACACGGTTCTGGTGCTCAACCAGGCCCTGGAGCAGGACAAGGTCGTGCTCTTCGAGGGCGGCCAGGGCACGCTCCTCGACATCGACCACGGCACGTACCCCTTCGTCACCTCCAGCAACCCCACCGCCGGCGGTGCCTGCACGGGCGCCGGCGTCGGCCCGACGAAGATCAGCCGGGTCATCGGCATCCTGAAGGCGTACACGACCCGCGTCGGCGCGGGCCCCTTCCCGACCGAGCTGTTCGACGAGGACGGCGAGGCGCTGCGCCGCATCGGCGGCGAGAAGGGCGTGACCACCGGCCGCGACCGCCGCTGCGGCTGGTTCGACGCGGTGATCGCCCGTTACGCCACCCGCGTGAACGGCCTGACGGACTTCTTCCTCACCAAGCTGGACGTCCTGACCGGCTGGGAGCAGATCCCGGTCTGCGTGGCGTACGAGATCGACGGCAAGCGCGTCGAGGAACTCCCGTACTCGCAGAGCGACTTCCACCACGCGAAGCCGATATACGAGAACCTCCCGGGCTGGTCCGAGGACATCACCAAGGCGAAGTCCTTCTCCGACCTGCCGAAGAACGCCCAGAACTACGTCAAGGCACTGGAGGACATGTCCGGCGCCCCGATCTCCGCGATCGGCGTGGGGCCGGGCCGGGACGAGACGATCGAGGTCAACTCGTTCATCTAGGGTCTGTCGTTTGGATCACGCCGCAGACGCGGGGTCTGAGCACGCCCGTGCCCCTGGCCGCCGACATCGGCCAGGGGCACAGGTGTTCCCTGGGGCTTTCGCAACACCCCTAGCGTGCCGTCAGCCTCCACAAGTGGTCCGCGGTGCCGTTGTCGGTCCACTGGAGGACCTGGGCGCCGGACGAGGTGCTCATCTGGTCCACTCCGAGCAGACGCCCGCTGTTGTAGTTGGCGATCTTGTAGTAGCCGTCGCGGGCCGGGATGAGCTGCCAGAGGTGGTCGGCGGTGCCGTTGTCGCCCCAGATCAGGGCGGTGTTGCCGTCGCTGGTGCCCATGTTGGTGATGCCGAGCAGCAGACCGCTCTTCTGGTTGACGATCTTGTACAGGCCCGAACCGGCGGCCACCAGGGTCCAGTTCTGGTCCGTGCCCGTCGTCGAGGTCGCCTGGACGACCGAGGTGCCCTGAGCGCTGCCCGCGTTGAGGGTGTCCAGGGCGAGACCGCTGTTCTTGTTGGTGACCTGGTAGCGCCCGGCCAGCGAGGAGTTGGTGCCGCTCGGGGTGACGACCAGGTGGTAGCTGTCGGAGGCGTTCATCGTCACCGGCACGGTGATGGAGCCGCCCGAGACGGGGTAATCGGCGTCGGAGACGGTGATCGGGCCGGGGGAGGCGGTCGTCCGGCCGGTGTTGGGGGTGTACTCCAGCTTCACGTGGACCGTGGAGCCGAAGGCCGGCAGCGAGGACAGGCCGTTGACGGTGACCGCGCAGGAGCCGGTGCAGCCGCCCGCGATGACGCTGAGCTGGTTGCCCGAGCCGTTGAGGGAGGCGATGCCGTCGATCCCGGTCTGCGCCGGGGGCGTGGTGACCAGCATGTTCCCGGACATGTCGCCGTACCACTTGTACATCCAGTACGAGCCGTTCGGTGAGCCGCCGGTGTCGGTCAGGGTGTCGCCGAGGGTGCCGTAGTGGTTCCAGAAGGCGAGTTCGGCGTCGTGCACACCCGCCCGCTCGAACTTGGCGACGTAGCCGATGAGCGCACCCGGTACGCCCATCTCGTCGGGCGTGGCGTACTCCTCGATGGAGATCGGCCGCGGGCTGATGCCGAGGCCGGACTCCAGTGCGCGGTACGCCGAGACGTGCGCGGCGATGTCCTTGCTGCCCTGTAGCTCGTGCCAGGCGATGACGTCGGGGACGGTGCCGGCGGCCTTGGCGTCGGTGAGGAAGGTGCTCATCCAGGACTGGTTCCAGGCCGAGTAGCTCGGGCCCTGGATCGGGGTCGTGGTGTCCTTCGTGCGCACCTCCTTGAACGTGCGCGTCCACCCCGCGTCGAAGGCGCCGGCGTTGGTGGTGTCCCACGTCCAGTCGGGCTCGTTCCACAGCTCGTAGGAGGCGATGTCGGTGGCGCCGGAGGACTTCACGGAGGCGACCTGCTTGTCGACCGCCGACAGCCAGTCACTCCAACTCACCCACTTGTAGGGGAAGTTCGGATACCAGTCAGGCATCCGTACGACCACCTTCGCGCCCGCCCGGGCCGCCTTCGGCGCGACGACCAGCGCGTCACCGGCGGGGCGCGGCTCACCGTTGGGCAGCTGGGAGCCGCCCGGGGCCATCTGCACGAACGTGTTCGGCTTCAGCGGGGTGACCAGGCTGTCGGCGGGGGTGCTGTCGTCGGCGAGGCCGTAGAGGCTGCCGGTGCCGACATGGGTGACCGAACGCAGGGTCTGGTTGGCGTTGACCACCAGGGTGGTGGCGGAGGTGGGCACCGCCTCGGCCGGGGCTCCGGTGGCGAGGGCCGCGGTGGCGGCCAGGACGGTGACGCCGAGGACGGCGGTCAGCGGTCTTGTGCGGCTCATGGCAGGGGGTGCTCCTCAGGGGAACGGGATGGGGGAGAGGGCATGACGGCGGGGAGGGCATGAAGGCGGAGAGGACATGAAGGGGGGAGAGGGCGTCAAGATCAGTGCTGGGCCGGCTGGCGGCGACAAATGAGCAATCGTTTTCCTGACGAGAAAGTAGAGGGGGAGAGGGGAAGTCGGGTCAAGAGGCGCGGCGGCAGATTTTTCGGGTGGCGCATGGGCTGGAACTAGACTCGGCCCGATGTCACGATGGTGGGCACGTTGCGGTCCCAGGTCGTCAGGCAGTACGGGCAGGGGCAGGCGACGCAACCATGCCGAACGGCGCCGAACAGTCTCCAGCAGCGTCATCAAGGAAAAGGTTTACTCGTGCCCCCTGCCGCAGGTGCTCCAGGCTCTCCCCACGCCGACCGGGCGAAGCTCGCCGACGTCGCCGCGCTCGCGGGCGTCAGCGTGGGAACGGCCTCGAAGGCGCTCAACGGCGGGGGCCGGATGCGTCCGGAGACCCGCCAGCGGGTCCTCGACGCCGTGGCGGAGCTCGGGTTCCGGCCCAACCAGCACGCCCAGAGTCTGCACACCGGCCGCAGTTGGACGGTCGGCCTGATGACCACGGACGGCATCGGCCGTTTCAGCACCCCCGTGCTGCTGGGCGCCGAGGACGCGCTCGGCGCCGGCAAGATCTCGGTCCTGCTGTGCGACACCCGGGGCGACGCCATCCGGGAGCAGCACCATCTGCGCAACCTCATGGACCGCCGGGTGGACGGCATCATCGTCACCGGCCGCCGCACCGACCCACGCCCGCCGCTGACCGGCATCAACGGCCTGGAGTCGGTCTCCGTGGTGTACGCGCTCTCCCCCTCCACGGACCCCGTCCACACCTCGGTCGTCTCCGACGACAGGGGCGGCGCCCG
Organism: Streptomyces sp. NPDC005263; assembly: GCF_042872365.1. NCBI lineage: Bacteria > Bacillati > Actinomycetota > Actinomycetes > Kitasatosporales > Streptomycetaceae > Streptomyces > Streptomyces sp. NPDC005263. The sequence continues at coordinate 291,877 of NZ_JBIAKJ010000007.1, forward strand.
GCTCGCCGTCGAGCACCTGCTGTCCACCGGCCGCACCCGGATCGCCCATGTCACCGGACCCGAACACCACGCGGCCGCCCGCGACCGGGCCCGGCACGGTGTGGAGCAACTGGAGAGCGCCGGGTTCGCCCTGTCCACCGGGCGGGTCCACTTCGGCGAGTGGAGCGAGTCGTGGGGCCGCAGCGCCGCCGACGCGGTCCTGCGCACGGCCCCCGACACGGACGCCTTCTTCTGCGGCAACGACCAGATCGCCCGGGGCGTCGCGGACACCCTGCGGGAGCGCGGCATCGGCGTCCCCGGCGACGTCGCCGTCGTCGGCTACGACAACTGGGACACCATGGCGCTGGCCTCCCGCCCGCCCCTCACCACGATCGACGTCAACCTCACGGAGATCGGGCGCATCGCGGCACTGCGGTTGCTGGAGGCGATCGAGACGTCCGACCCGGCGCCGGGGGTGCACACGGTGCCGTGTCGGCTGGTGGTGCGGGAGTCGACGTGAGGGTGGTCGGTCGCCGGTCGGTGCCTTGGGTCCCGTGGTTGCCAGGGCGCCTGCCGTTGAAGGGCGTGGCGGTGTCCTGACGGCCCCCCTGCCCCAGGTCAGCCGGTCACCCTGACAAGTCTCAGGTTCACGCGCGGGTCCGGGTGCCCTTCACTGAGGTCGGCAAGTAAACCGCAACCTCACGGGGGCACCAGTGAACCGCAGGAAGAGCATCCTCACCGCCGGCCTGGCCACCACGGTCTCGGCCCTGGCCCTGACCGTCGGCGCCGTGGCCGTCCCGGCCCAGGCCGCCCCGGCCGGAGCCCAGGGAACCGTCGACTGTGACGGCTGGGTGCACAACAACAACCCGGACCACGGCATCGCCGGCTGCGAGAACAACACCGACCACACCATCACCTTCCGCGCCGAGGTCGTCTGCGGCTGGGCCCCCGACGTCTCCGGCCAGTGGGTGACGCTGGCGCCGGGCCAGTACGGCGAGTCCTCCGGCGTCTGCGCGATCTACAGCACGGGCGTCGGCGGCGTGGGCTGGACCATCCGGTAACGGCGGGTCATCCGGCGAGTTGAGCCCGGTGGGCCTCGGTCCACCGGGCTCGACCCGGCGTCGCCCTCCGGGGGAGGCGGACCGGCTTCTCCCGCCGTGGCAACCGCCGCAGCGGCCGTAACAGCTAGGGATAAAAGCCGCATACGGGCATATCCTTGGAACGTGCATCAACGTCTGCCGACCAGAAGAAGGTGAGTGTGATGCGCGTACTGCTCAAGGCATGCATGGACACGGAGAGGGCGAACGAGGCCATCCGCAACGGCTCCCTGGGGAAACTGATCCAGGAGTCGATGGAACAGATCAAGCCCGAAGCGGCCTACTTCACCACCGACAACGGCGAACGCACCGCGTACATCGTCTTCGACATGCAGGACAGCTCCCAGATGCCGGTGCTCAGCGAACCGTTCTTCCTCAATCTGGGCGCCAAGATCACCTATACCCCGGTGATGGACATGGAGGGCGTGCAGACGGGCCTCGCCCAGCTGGGGCGCTGATCCTCAGCTGAAGATGATCATCGACCCCTGGGCCAGGCTCCGGGTCGCCGCCGCGTGCAGTCCGAGCCAGACGTGGCGCTCACGGGCGAACGGGCTGGGGTCGTAGGGAGCCGGTACGGCGGGCTCCTCCAACTCCGTCGGGGCGAGGGGAGGTTCAGGGGGCGCCGGCGGGTTGGCGGGGTCGATGCCGATGCTCTGGGCCACGAGCTCCAGCTCCCGCAACAGGCTCTGCGCGGAGCCCAACGGGCCGCCGGACGCGAGGAGTTCGTCGTTGGCGAGGGGGTGCGGGAAGTCGACGGGGACGTACGCGCCCGCGTGGTCGTAGTGCCAGACCAGGTGCGACTGCTTGGCTGTCGCCTCGAACATCTCCAGCAACTGCTCGTAGTCGCCGCCCAGTTCGTCCACCGGGGTCACCGGCAGTCCGCAGACCTGGAGCAGGTAGGCGCGGCGCAGGAAGTGCAGGGCGTCGTAGTCGAACCCGGCCACCGGGGCGACGTCGCCGGACAGGCCCGGCATGTACTGGTACACCGGCACCGGCGGCAACCCGGCCTCGGCGAGCACCTTGTTGTATTGCGCGAGTTCCTCGGCGAACGGGTTGTCCGGGGTGTGGCACAACACGTCGACAAGGGGCACCAGCCACAGGTCACAGGCCAAAAGACAGCTCCTCTGCTACTCGCGTCGCGTACCCGCGTCGGTTACGCGCGGCGAACGGTGGTGGTCGCACGGTGGTCAAGGCAGGGTAGTCGGTGCGGCCACCGGTCGGCTCCCCGCGTACGGTTCCCGAGCGGCGCGCCGCTCGGCTCGTGCACGTTCCCTACCCGGCCCCGTCCGGCTCACCCAGGGGCGGCGCGGGTCGGCGGATTCCCGCCTGCGCGGCAGCCCGGCCGTCGGCCCGGGGCTCGCCTCGGGGCGAGCCCTACCCGCCCCTCAGCCCGGCCCCAACCGGCCACCCAGCCCTGCCCCACCCCGCCCCTCAGTCCTGCGCCAACCCCTCCACCAGCCCCAGCGAGTGCGCGTTGTACGCCGCCACCATCGTCCGGGCGGTCTTGGTGTCCTGTTCGGCGAGGGCGGTGATCACCTCGGTGTGGCCGGACCACAGCCGGCCGCGCAGATCGGTCACCCGGCGCAGGTGCTGCACGGTGCACACCCAGGTCTGCACGCGCAGCCGGTGCAGGAAGTCGGCGAGATAGGGGTTGCCGAAGAGGACACTCAGCTCCCGCCAGAAGCGCAGGTCGTAGCCGATCAGGATGGTGAGGTCACCGGCGTCGGCGGCGCGCCGTGCCTCCTCGCCCCGTCGCCGCAGGCCCGAGACGGCGGCCGCGGCGCGCGGGTCGCCGAGCTCCCGGTACCCCTGGTGACCGTCGAGGGCCTGGAACATCCCGTCGGTGACCAGGCTGCGGGCCTCGATCATCCCGCGGAAGTCCTCGACCGTGTACTCGTGCACCCGGAAGCCCCGGTGCTGGTCGGCGTCGAGAAGCCCCTGCGCGGAGAGGTCGACCAGCGCCTCACGGACCGGGGTCGCGGAGACGCCGTACTGCTCGGCGATCTCCTTCACCGTGAACACCTGCCCCGCCTGCAGTCTCCCGGCCAGCACCTCGTCGCGAAGCGCGTCGGCGATCTGCCGCCGCAGGGTGCTGCGGGTCACGGTGCCGTTGCCGCTGCTGGCGGGCATGGTCAGGGCGTCTCCCTCGTCGCGTGGCGGTGACGTGCTCGTACATCTCTACGAGCACGCCACCTTACGCGTTCGAGACGCCCGGATACTTGGTAGTTACACCCCGGCCGTCGGCAGCCGCCGCGTCACCCCGTGGTGTACTCGTCCGCCACCGACAGCGCGGCGTCCAGTACCGCCAGCCCCTCCTTCAACTCCGCCTCACTCACGTTGCACGGCGGCACCACATGGGTCCGGTTCATGTTGATGAACGGCCACAGCCCCTGCTTCTTCGCGGCGGCCCCGAACGCGGCCATGGCGGCGTTCGCCTCGCCCGCCGCGTTGTACGGAACGAGCGGCTCACGCGTCTCCCGGTCGCGCACCAGCTCCACGGCCCAGAACATGCCGACGCCCCGCACCTCGCCCACCGACGGATGCCGCCCGGCCAGCTCCCGCAGCGCGGGCCCGACGACGTCCGTCCCGAGCCGGGCCGCGTTCTCGACGACCCCCTCCTCGGCCATGACGTTGATCGTCGCGACGGCCGCCGCGCACGCCAGCGGATGCCCCGAGTACGTCAGCCCGCCCGGATAGGGCCGCCTGGCGAAGGTCTCCGCGATCGCCCCGGAGATGGCCACTCCGCCCAGCGGCACATAGCCGGAGTTCACGCCCTTGGCGAAGGTCATCAGGTCCGGTACGACGTCGAACAGGTCGGCGGCGAACCACTCACCGGTCCGCCCGAACCCGGCCATGACCTCGTCCAGGATGAAGACGATCCCGTACTTGTCGCAGATCTCCCGGACACCGGCGAGGTAACCCGGCGGCGGGATCATGATCCCGGCGGTCCCCGGGATCGTCTCCAGGATGATCGCGGCGACCGTTCCCGGCCCCTCGAAGGCGATCGTCGTCTCCAGGTGCTCGAGCGCCCGCGCGCACTCCTGCTCCTCGGTCTCGGCGTAGAAGCGGGAGCGGTACAGGTAGGGCGCCCAGAAGTGCACGACCCCGTCCGCGGCGCTGTCCGACGCCCAGCGGCGCGGGTCGCCGGTGAGGTTCACGGCCTGCTGGGTGCCGCCGTGGTACGAGCGGTACGTCGACAGCACCTTCCTGCGGCCCGTGTGCAGCCGGGCCATGCGCACGGCGTGCTCTACGGCTTCCGCTCCGGCGTTGGTGAAGAAGATCTTGTCCAGGTCCCCGGGCGTCCGCTCGGCGATCAGCCGCGCCGCCTCCGACCGCGCCTCGATCGCGAACGCGGGCGCGAACGTGGTCATGCTCGCGGCCTGCTCCTGGATCGCGGCGACGACCTTCGGGTGCTGGTAGCCGATGTTCGTGTAGACGAGCCCGCTGGAGAAGTCCAGGTAGCGCTTGCCGTCGTAGTCCCAGAAGTACGACCCCTCCGCACCGGCGACGGCGAGCGGGTCGATGAGTTCCTGCGCGGACCAGGAGTGGAACACATGGGCACGGTCCGCGGCCTTCACGCCGGCGCCGGCCTCGGGATTTGGCTGTGGGGTCATGGGCCCGAGGGTAGATGTCCGCGGACCGGAAGCGGTATGGGCGTCCTGTCTGCGGTACGGGGCGATCCACGACAGGTTGTCGAAGACCGGAATCGTCGGACGGGGCCCCGGTACGGGCGCTGGAACGGCTGTCCACAGCGCTCGAACAGGTGGGCCCGCCTGTTACGGAACCGTAGACAAAGCCCAGCTCATCGCGGGGGTGGGCCGCACTATCCTCGATCTGTTGCTCACGTGCGGGGCGGGGGAAGGCGACGCGACGATGGAGAATCTGGGGTCCGGGGATCCGCAACTGATCGGTGCGTACCGGCTGTTGGCGCGCCTCGGTGCCGGTGGGATGGGGCAGGTGTATCTGGCCAGGTCCGACCGTGGCCGGACGGTCGCCGTCAAACTCGTACGGGAGGAACTGGCCGCGCAGGACGAGTTCCGGGCGCGGTTCCGGCAGGAGGTGCAGGCCGCGCGGCAGGTCGGCGGGTACTGGACGGCGCCCGTGCTGGACGCGGACACCGAGGCCGCGGTGCCCTGGGTCGCCACGGGGTACGTCGCCGGGCCCAGCCTCCAGCAGATCGTCGGCCACGACCACGGCGCCCTGCCCGAACGCACGGTCCGTATCCTCGCCGCCGGGCTCGCCCACGCGCTGGGGGACATCCACGCGGCGGGGATCGTCCACCGCGACCTCAAGCCGTCCAACGTGCTGATCACGATCGACGGGCCGCGGGTCATCGACTTCGGTATCGCGCGGGCCCTGGAGACGGTCACCGACGGCGGGCTCACCCGCACCGGCGCCCTCGTCGGCTCGCCCGGCTTCATGGCCCCGGAGCAGGTGCGGGGCGACCGGATCACCCCGGCCTGCGACGTGTTCTGCCTGGGCTCGGTCCTCGCGTACGCCGCCACCGGCAAACTCCCCTTCGGTACGGCCAACAGCGGGGTCCACGCCCTGATGTTCCGCATCGCCCAGGAGGACCCCGACCTGACGGGCGTCCCCGAGGGCATCGCCGACCTCGTCCGCGACTGTCTGCGCAAGGACCCGGGGGCGCGCCCGACACTGCACCAGGTCCTGGACCGCACCGGCGCGGAGGACACGGTCGTGGGCGGCCGGTCGAGGGATCCGTGGCTGCCGAGCGCCCTCGTCGCCCAACTGGGACGGCACGCGGTGCGGTTGCTGGACACGGAGGACCCGGAGGGGGCGGGGGGTGGCGCCGGGGCCGGTGCAGCCGCGGGCCCCGGGCAGGGTGCGGCCGTGGACGCCGAGGTGCCTCCCGAGCACGGCGCCGCCGCCGACTCCTCTCCGGCCGCGACCCCGAACCAGCCCCCGACCCCCAACCAGCCCCAGGCCCAGCCCGAGACCCCGGCCTCCACTCCCGCCCCCGACGCTCCGCCCGGTCCGCCGGTGCCGGGGCAGCGCGTGGACCACCTGCCCACCGTCCTCGCGGGCCAGAACGGACAGACGCCCCCGCCCGGAAGCGCGCCCGCCCACCCCGCCTACGGCTACCCGCAACCCCACCCGCAGCCCTCGGCGTACGGCCATCCGCAGCAGCCCGGCGCCCCCGCGGCCTGGACGGCGGGCCCCGGCACGCCACCGCCGTACCACCAGAACGGCGGCCTCGGCCAGACCCCGCCCTACGGCCCGCCCACCGCGCCCACTCCGCCCTACGGCCCCGCCGCCCCCCAGGACCCCCGGAGCACCTCCCGCTCCACCGCCGTGCTCGTCCTCGTCGCCCTGGTCGTCGCGCTGGCGGCCGGCGGCTCGGTGTACGCGCTGATGAACGGCGGCGACGACGACCGGGCAGGCGGCACGCCCACCCCCTCGACGACGGCCCCCACCACCCCGGGAGGCCAGGTCACCACCGGACAGTCGCCCCCGGCCTCCTCGCAGCCCACCACCCCCGCACCGCCGTCGGACGGCACCGTCCCGGCCGACTACCTCGGCACCTGGGACGCGACGATCGACAGCGCCGACGGCCCGCACACCCGAGAACTCACCCTCCAGCAGGGCGAGAAGGGCGACCCGGTGCTCTCCCTCGTCGCCGACGGTCCCACCGCGAACGGCAGCTACCACTGCGTGTTCCAGGCCGACCTGGCCGAAGCGCCCAGCGCGGGCGGCCCGTTGCGGATCGGTCCCTCCACGGTCACGACCGGCGAGCCGCGCTCCTCCTGTTCGCCGGGCGCGGCGAGCGAGATCAGCCTGCTGCCGGACGGCAGGCTGCAACGCACCAACGCCGGCACGGACAAGAAACTGACCTACACCCGCCGTTGACCCGGGCGCCGTCCCGACGCCGTCGTTGAACGTCCGGCGAACTTCCGCCGACCACACCGCGATTCGCGCGCGCACGGTCGTACGGTGACCCCACATTTCTTCTCCGGGGAGTAGCGGGGGCACCCACGGTGGAATTTCTGAGCGCAGAGAACATCGTCGCCGTGGGTACCGCGCTGCTCGGTATCGCCGCGTCCGGGGTGATGGTCTGGTACGAACGCCGGGTGCCGCGCCGCAAGCGGATCGGCTACCGCGTCCAGATGGACAACCCGATCGGCGACGACGTCCGCAGCGGCCGGGCCAATGTCCGCATGGGCGTGTTCGACGAGGCGCCGGGCATGTCGGACGCGACCCTCGTGCTGCTCCGCATCGAGAACGACGGTTCGCAGGGCATCGACCGCGACGACTACACGAGCCCCGAAGTCCACGGTCTCACCGTCGTGTTCACCGACCGGACCATCCGTGGCGTCTCCGTCACCCAGCCGTCCGACACCGATCACCTGATGGACCACTTCACCCCCACGAGAGGCTTCGGCTACGACGGCAACACGCTGCGCGTCCCGCGCGTCCCGCTCAACCGGGGCGACCACTTCAAGCTGCTCGTGATGCTCGCCGGCGGCGACGTCGGCAGCGAGATCCGGCTCAGTGGCGGCATCCGGGAGGGCGAGGTCCACCCCAACCGCAGCGCCACGCCCGACGAGAAGCCGCCCCTGTTCAGCCGGGCGGCCCGCCTGATCACCATCATGCTGACGGCCAGCGTCCTGACCCTCGCCACGATCGTCGTCACCCGTGACGACACCCGTCCCCCGATCGGCTGCGCGACCGGCTCGCTGACCCTCACCGGCTCGACGGCGTTCGCGCCCGTCCTTTCGGAGGTGGCGAAGAAGTACGAGCGGGACTGCGAGGGCGCGACCATCGAGGTGGATCCGCACGGGTCGACGGCGGGCGTACGGGAGTTGGCGGCGGCCGGCACCAAGCCGGGCGCGAAGGGATCCCCACCGATCGTGGCCCTGTCGGACGGCCCCAAGCCGAGCGGTCTGCCGGAGCTGCGCGAGACCCGGGTGGCGGTGTCGGTGTTCGCGCTGGTGGTCAACGACGACGTACGACTGACGAACCTGTCGACGCGGGACGTACGACGCCTCTACCGGGGCGAGATCAGGAACTGGCGGCAGCTGGGCGGCCCCGACCTGCCCGTGCACCTGGTCAGCCGGGACGCCAACTCGGGCACGAGACAGGTGTTCCAACGTCGGGTACTGGGGCGGGGCGAGATCGCGAACTCATCCGTCGACTGCGTCCACAAGGACGACGTCACGGCGACCGCCATCCGCTGTGAACTCGACTCCACCGATCAGGTCCTGACAACGGTCGCCGGCCTCCCCGGCGCGATCGGCTACAGCGAGCTCAACGCGGCCACCCGATCCAAGGGCCTGCACCTGCTCCGCCTCGACGGCCACACCCCTTCCGTGGACGCCATCGAGCACGGCACCAACCCCTACCCGTACCGCGAGATCGAGTACGCCTACACCTACGGCCGCCCCCCGGCCGACTCCCTGGCCTCCAGTTTCCTGACCTACCTCGCCCGCGGAAACGGCCAGGACGTGATCCGCGTCCACGGCCACATCCCGTGCGCGACCCCGGAGGGCCTGCGCATCTGCGCGGAGGACTAGGCGCAGGCGGTCCTGTACGACCTCCCCCTGTATGACTCCCCCCGCACCTCTCACCTAGGCTCCGGCGGCCGCTGGCGGGGCATGTTCGGCCGGGCGCCAGCCCCCGGCGGTGAGGTGAACCGCCCCGATCCCGGCGCCCCCGCTTCGTGTCGCTGCCCCGCGGTCCCCACCGGCCGGGTCCCGAACTGGGCCGCTCCCGTCCGGAACTCCACCATCCAGTCCGCTGTCTCCGCCCGCACCAGCTCCGTCACGTCCTCCGAGAACCGCCGCAGCACCCCCAGGCACCGCTCCGCCGCCTCGCTCGCCGTCCCGTCCGCCGGGCCCAGAACCTCCCGCACGCTCTCCGAGGCCCAGTCGAACTGCAGCGCTTGAAGCCGTCGCTGCACGGCCTGAGCCGTGGCCACGTCCCTCATCCACCCGGACGTCACCCCGAAGAACCGGTCCCCGACCACGCAGGCCACCCCCAGCAGCAGCGCCAGATACCCCCAGGGCGCCACCCCGCCCACCGCGCCCGTCAGGTCCAGCAGCGGCAACGCCGCCCCCGCCACCGTGCCGCCCGCCGCGCCCACCCGCAGCATCCGCGCGCCCCGCCGTTTCCACACCCGGTCCGCGAGATACCACGACGCCGTCTCCATCGCCCCGCGCTCGACCCACCGGTACAGCTCGTCCAGCCGTACGGCGGGCTCGCCCCAGTCGCCGTGCGGAAACGCCCGCCCCGTCAGATCGCCCGCCCGAAGCTCCCCCTCACCCCGACCGTCCTGAGGGGGACCCTCGGGCTGCATCTCCGGCTGACCCACCCGGCACTCCCTACCTGATCCCGGCCGATCACGCTACGTGACGGCTGATGCTGATGTGCCGCACCCTTACTACCGCTCAAGGGTGGCGAAGAGCCGGGTTTCGTCTCTTTTCCGCCCGGAAGGGGTCCTTGGCCAGGTATAGGACTCACGGTCGACTCACTCGAAAGAGTGCTGGGGCGGCGGCCGGACAGACCACGTAGGCTCGTGCTGAACGGGAAAACCCGTACCGACCAAGGAGAGCTGATCGTGATCCCCGGTGGTGGCCAGCCCAACATGCAGCAGTTGCTGCAGCAGGCCCAGAAGATGCAGCAGGACCTGGCGAACGCCCAGGAGGAACTGGCGCGGACCGAGGTCGAGGGCCAGGCCGGCGGCGGGCTGGTGAAGGCGACGGTCACCGGCGCCGGCGAGCTGCGCGCGCTGAAGATCGACCCCAAGGCGGTGGACCCTGACGACACCGAGACCCTCGCCGACCTCGTCGTGGCGGCCGTCCAGGCGGCCAACGAGAACGCGCAGGCGCTCCAGCAGCAGAAGCTCGGCCCGCTGGCCCAGGGCCTCGGCGGCGGCAGCGGTATCCCGGGCCTGCCGTTCTGATTCCCGGCCCGTCTTTCTAAGACGGGCATCGGCCAACTACCGTACGGACAGAAGGACCCTCAACAAGCAGGGAAGGAAGGGCACTCCGTTGTACGAAGGCGTGGTCCAGGACCTCATCGACGAGTTGGGGCGGTTGCCCGGCGTCGGTCCCAAGAGCGCGCAGCGGATCGCCTTCCACATCCTGCAGGCGGAACCGACGGACGTACGGCGCCTCGCGCAGTGCCTGATGGAGGTCAAGGCGAAGGTCCGCTTCTGCGCGACCTGCGGCAACGTCGCGCAGGAGGAGCTGTGCAACATCTGCCGCGACACCCGCCGCGACCTCTCGGTGATCTGCGTGGTGGAGGAACCGAAGGACGTCGTCGCGATCGAGCGCACGCGTGAGTTCCGGGGCAAGTACCACGTCCTGGGCGGCGCGATCAGCCCGATCGAGGGTGTCGGCCCCGACGACCTCCGCGTCAGGGAGCTCCTGGCCCGTCTGGCGGACGGCACGGTCACGGAACTGATCCTGGCCACCGACCCGAATCTCGAAGGCGAGGCGACGGCCACGTACCTCGCCCGCATGATCAAGCCCATGGGCCTCAAGGTCACCCGCCTGGCCAGCGGCCTCCCGGTGGGCGGCGACCTGGAATACGCGGACGAGGTGACCCTCGGCCGCGCCTTCGAGGGGAGACGACTCCTAGATGTCTGACGCCACGCTGCACGCGACCAGCCAGAACCCCGACGACTTCGCGGTCCAGATCGCGGACCAGGTGGGGAGCTTCCTGGTGGCCGTCACGGAGGTCGCGAAGGGCGACGAGCCGGATTCGGCGGTACCCTTCCTCCTCCTGGAGGTCTCCCAGCTCCTCCTGGCCGGCGGACGCCTGGGCGCCCACGAGGACATCGTCCCCGACGAGCGCTACGAGCCCGACCTGGGCCCGGAGCCGGACGTGGACGACCTCCGCGAGAACCTCGCCCGCCTCCTGGAGCCGATCGACGTCTACTCCGAGGTCTTCGACCCCTACGAGCCCCGCAAGGCACCGGTCCCGGCCCGGATCTCCGACGACCTCACGGACGTCATCACCGACCTCCGCCACGGCATGGCCCACTACCGCGCAGGCCGCACCACGGAGGCCATGTGGTGGTGGCAGTTCTCCTACTTCTCCAACTGGGGCTCCACCGCGTCGGCGGCCCTGCGCGCACTCCAGTCGGTCGTCGCCCACGTCCGCCTGAACCAGCCCCTGGCGGAACTCGACGGCCTCGACACGGACCAGTCCATGGGTGACGAGACCCTGGAGTTCGAGGCGGGTCGCGTGATGGCGGAGGAGATCGGGACGCCGCTGGGAGTGCGGCCGGTCAAGTAGCGGTCCTCGGGAACCGGCCCACCTGCCCCAGCAGGGCGAACAGCTCCGTCGGTGACTGTGTGACGCCGTTGCCGCCGGCGTTCGCCACCTGGTCCCGGCGGGCCATAGCCCCGGTGCCTCCGTAGATGAACACCGGTGTCGTGCTGCCCGTCTCGCGGATCCTCTCGATCAGCCTGAGGCCGGCGTCGGGGTCGAACCCGGCGGGTTCGGAGCGGCCCATGTCAGAGATCACCACGTCGAAGGGCTGCTGCGCTCCCTGCAGGGCCCGCAGGCCTTCGTCCGTGGACTCGGCCTGGACGACCTGTACACCCATCGCCTGCAACTGCCCTGCTTCGTAGGCGTTGTTGGAGGGCGCGTCGTCGACCCACAGGACCCTGTGGATCACGCCCTGCGGCTGAGGCTGTTGCCCGGCCTGCCCCTGACCGGCCTGTGCCGCGAGCTGCTGTTGGAGTTCCGCGGTGGTTTCCACGACCTTGTCAGTGAACTGCTGCACCGTCAGCTCGTTGTTGCCCACCTTGAGGCTGAAGCTCCGCTTCTCCAGGATGTGCCGAATCTCCGGAAACAGCTTCCACACCACCCACGCGGCCAAGACCGGCCAGGCGATCCCGGTCAGTGCCCGGATCAGTTGCGTTGCGTCGTTCACCGCAGTCCCCCCGCTCCCTCTGGTCCTCCCAGCCCTCCCGGCCCCCTCGGCGCCGGTCCCTCCAGGTCCGGTCCTTCCGGTCCCCCCGCCACCCTCATGCCGAGGTTCAGCGGGACCCGGGCGACGGCCGACAGCCCGGTGGTGTCCGCGCGCAGCAGTCTCCGCATCCGGGCCGGGCCGAAGCGTCGTACGGCCATCGCCATCGTGCCGGTCACGTCCAGGTCCGCCACGTCGATGGGGGCCGCTGCGTTGAACCAGGTCCGGGTGTTGGCCATGGCGAGGTCCACCGTCCTGGCGTAGGCGCGGGACATCTCGGTGAGCGTGAGCGCGTAGGCGGTCGACTCGTCCTCGGGGGAGAGCATGCTCAGCGCCAGGCCCCAGAACGTCCGGACCGGCATGGCCATCGACCCCATGGGAACGACGCCCTCCCGGTGCGGCGAGCGGGCCGCGAAGGACCTGAGCTCCGCCGCGTCAGCTGTGCCGGGCGTGGTCAGCGCGGCGCAGGCCAACAGCAGGTAGGTCTGCTGCTGGACGTGGTCGAGGAACTGATCCGGCCGGGGCTCGTCCGACTCGGGCCCGCGTTCGGCGTACCGTGGTCCGCCGGTGCGCAGAAGCCGGTCCATCCAGGCCTCGCGCCGCCGGTCACCAACCCTGTCCGGTGCCAGTGAGGCTTCGAGGTACGCGCCGTACGCGAGCCCGACGCGGGTGAACAGCCCGGCGGCGCGGAGCAACACGGCCCGGGCGTCGTTCACATCGCCCTCGAGCAACAACCGCCACTGGCCCGCGAGCCGGTAGGCCGACGCGGCCTCCATGAGGGCGGCCGTGGGGTCGTCGGCGGCTTCCGCGCCCCGTAGCACTGATGTCGCGTAGGACTCGTGGAAGTCGGCCGCGGTCCTCACCTGGTCCTCGTCGAGTTGCAACGGGTTGTGCGGAGGGGAGGTCATCTCAGATCATCTCCCTGACGTTGCTCAGTGCTTCGGGTGCCACGAAACCGGAGTTGCGGTAGACCCATGCCCGCCGGATCGTCTTGGCCTCGCGGTCCCATTCCCATCGCTCGCACTGGCTGATCTGATTCGCAGGCAGGAGGATCTTCGCCGCCACCTCGCCCTCGGTCTGATACGGCGAATACCTGCGGTAGGTGTTCAGGTCCCGGATCTCCTCGGCGACCCCCTGCACGGCCACCGCTGAACGGGGCGCCAGGACCACCCAGCAGACGTAGAGGTAGGCGACCGGCACCTTGCCGAACTGCGTACCGAACCACAGGGCGGTGTGCCGGGCGGTGTGAACGAAGTTGGTCTTCGCGACCGTGTCCCGCTCGACGGTCCCGCACGACAGGGAGATGAACGGGGTCTCCTCGCAGAAGGGGAGTCCCGTGGCCGGGTCGATGGACTCGAAATGGTTGACGTGCAGATTCAGGTTCTGCGCGGTGAGTTTCGACGCGACCATGTTTCCTGGCAGCGGATTGTTCCGCTGCCACCAGCGGCAGGTGATCCCAAGCTCGCTGTCGATCAGTCGCCTGGCGACCTCGTCACTGGGAAGGGACATCCCTTTGACACACCACTGGACGATCATGCCGGCCCCCCGATGCCACATCCGTGCTGACTTTTCAGGGTAGGGCAACTTTCAGCCCTGGCCAGAGAGTTGGCTGCCTCGATCATGCGTTCCCGGTCCAGCACCCCTCAAGGCCCGGGGACTTGGGACCTGCCCCGTCCGTCCGGCATGCTCCTCGTAGGTGGTCTCAGGAGATCTGGACCGCGGCCCCCGAGACCCCGATCCCGCTGCCCGGCTCGCGCGGAACCGTCACCGTGATGGTGCTGGGGCGTCCCATGTCCACTCCCTGATGGATCGTCACCGTCGTCGGCAGCGGCACGAGGTCGAGTTCGCGCAGGTAACCGCCGAGCGCGGCGGCCGCGGCGCCGGTGGCCGGGTCCTCGACGACACCGCCGGGAGGGAACGGGTTGCGGGCGTGGAACACGGTCGGTGACTCCCGCCAGACCAGGTCGACGGTGGTCCAGTCCTCGCGGCTCATGAGCGCGGACAGCGCGGTCATGTCGTAGGCCAGGTCGGCCAGCCGGGCCCGGCTGTTGGCCGCGATCACCGGGTGCCAGGCGCCGCCGTAGGCCACCCGGGGCGGCAGCGCGGGGTCGAGGTCGTCGGGGGACCAGCGCAGGGCCGCCAGCAACTCGGCCAGGGGCGCGTCGGCGAGGGGGACCGAGCGGGGCTCCACGCTCACCAGGGTGGCGGTCATGGAGCCGTCCTCGGCCGCGGCGGTGGAGACGGTGACCTCGCCCGCCTTCGTCCGCAGCCGCAGCGACCCGGCACCGTGACGCTGGGCGTGCGCGACCGCGGTCGCGATGGTCGCGTGGCCGCAGAACGACACCTCGGCGAGCGGGCTGAAGTAGCGGATGTCCAGGGATCCGTCGTCGCCCGGAACGAGGAACGCCGTCTCGGAGTACCCCACCTCCGCCGCGGTCTTGAGCATCGTGGCGTCGTCGATTCCGGTGGCGTCGAGCACCACACCCGCCGGGTTGCCGCCCGCGGGGTCGGTGGTGAAGGCCACGTAGCGCAATACGTCCATCGACAGACCGTATCCGAACAGGCGCGCTAGTGAGGGGAATTGGCGTCACCCGCGGCGGAAGCCGCTCGTCGCGTGGTCAAGCGGCCAGGCACCGAACCTTGGATGTGTCTTGTCTCGGCCCTGTACGTCGGCTGCATGGGCGCTAACCAGCGGAAAGCGAGTCTGGAGTCACTCCACACCGCAGCGAACGCGGAGGGAGCAGGACCCGCCTCGAACCGCAGGAGACAGCGATGACCCGTCGTTCCATGACCAAGCGCGCAGCCATCGTCACCGCCACCGCCCTGGTCGCCGTCGGCACCGTCACCGCCGGTGTCAGCCTGGCGGGCTCGAAGGCTCCGGCGAAGCCCACCACGAAGCAGGTCGCCTCGCTGTTCGACGGCTGGAACGCCGCCCTGCAGACCCGGGACCCGCAGAAGGTGGCCGACCTGTACGCGAAGGACGCGGTCCTGCTGCCCACCGTCTCCAACAAGGTCAGAACGGACCGCGCCGGAATCGTCGACTACTTCGAGCACTTCCTGCGGAACAAGCCGGTCGGCAAGAAGATCCAGACGGTCGTCAAGGTCATCGACAGGGACTCCGCGATCGACACCGGTGTCTACGAGTTCACGCTCACCGACCACGACACCGGTGAGAAGCGCCTGGTCAAGGCCCGCTACACGTACGCCTACGAGAAGGTCGACGGCCAGTGGAAGATCATCAACCACCACTCCTCGGCGATGCCGGAGGGCTGACCCTCAGCCGGCGCTCAGCCGACGCTCCTGGGCGCCGCCCGCAGGCGGATCTCCACGCACAGCCCGCCGCCGGGAGCGTCCCGGAGCGTCACGGTCCCGCCGTCGTCGGTCAGCAACTGCTTGACGACGGCGAGGCCGAGCCCGGAGCCGGACCGGCCGGTCAGTCCCTGGCCGCGCCAGAACCGGTCGAAGGCGCGGGACTTCTCGGCGTCCGACATGCCGGGGCCCTCGTCGAGCACCGACAGCACCACCTCGTCACCTAGTGACTGAGCCCGCACCGTGATCGTGCCGCCGTCCGGCGACACCTCCAGAGCGTTCGAAAGCACGTTGTCCAGCACCTGCTCCAGAGCGCCGGGGCTGGCCAACACCAGCGGCCGGTCGTCGATACTCCCCCTGAGCGCGACGGTGACTCCGCGCTCGTCGGCGGCCGGCCTCCACACCGTCAGACGCTCGTCCACGATGTCCAGCAGGGGCAGCGGTTCCGCCGCGGTCACCTTCGCCTCGGCCCGTGCCAGCACCAGCAGGCCGCTGACCAGCCGGCTCATCCGGACCACCTCGGCGGTCGCCTGCTCCACGTCCTCCCGTACGAACTCGTCGTCCACGCCGTCCGCGATGTTGTCCAGCGACAGGCGCAACGCCGTGAGAGGGGTGCGGAGCTGGTGGGAGGCGTCCGCCACGAAGATCCGCTGCGAGGCGACCAACGTGTCCAGGCGTTCCGCGCCCTGGTTGAGGGTGCGTGCCAGCGTCTGCGTCTCCGGCGGGCCGGTCACGGGGGAGCGCGCGGTCAGGTCACCGTCGCTGAACTTGCTCGCCATGTCGTTGAGTTCACGCAGCGGCCGGGTGATCCGGCCGGCGGCGAACGCGCCGATCGCGGCCGCCGCCGCCAGCACCAGCACGGCCAGCGCCGCCCGGAAGCCCCAGATCTGCCAGAGCCGGGACGTCATGTCCCCGGTCGCGTACTCGATCCGGACCGCGCCCACGGCTCGGCCCCGGCCCGACGCCCCCTCGGGCGCCGGCTCGTGCGCGGGGACGGTGACCACCAGGTGCTCGCCCCAGATGAAGTCGGAGCCCCAGTCGGTCGTGGAGTCGTCGTCCCGCACGGCCCGGGTCAGGGCCTCGTCCGCCGCGGGCCTCGGCAGGTTCGGGGCGCAGCTGCCGGTGGCGGTCACCTGGACCGTGCCGGGTGTCTCACGGTCGTACGCCGTGGCCACCTTCTCCAGGGCGTCGCACGAGGTCCGGTCGCCGTTGCCCAGCAGCAGCGCCATGGTGGCGGCCTCGCGCTCGACGGACACCCCGGTGTCGTCACGCAGCTGCTTGGTGAGGGTGAAGGCGACCGGGACCGTGAACAGGAAGATGGCGACCGCGACGAGCAGGATGTAGCTGCGGATGAGCTGGCTGTTCACGAGATCCCGCCGGCCTCACCGCCGCCGGTGACGATCTCCAGCCGGAAGCCCACCCCGCGGACCGCCTCCATCGTGATCGCGCCCGCCAGCTTCCGCCGCAGTGCCGCCACATGCACGTCCAGCGTCTTCGTCGGGCCGAACCAGTTCGCGTCCCAGACGGCTTCCATGATCTGCTCGCGCGACATCAGCGCGCCCGGCTCCTCGGTGAGGAAGGCCAGCAGGTCGTACTCCTTGGGCGTCAGCGCCACCTCGTCGCCGTCCAGCCGGACCCGGGCCGCCTTGCGGTCGACCGTCAGCCGGGAGCCGTACCGGTCGGGCCCGGGCGCGCCACCGCCCGCGGAGGGCTCCGTGCGGAGCTGCGTGCGGCGCATCACGGCCCGTATCCGCGCGATGACCTCCCGGACCCCGAACGGCTTGGACACGTAGTCGTCGGCGCCGAGCTCCAGCCCCACCACCCGGTCCGTCTCGTCGCTGCGCGCACTGATCACGATGATCGGCACATCGCCGCGCTCCCGCAGCGCCCTGCAGACGTCGAGGCCGTCGGTGTCGGGCAGGCCGAGATCGAGGAGTACGACGTCGTAGGGGGCCGGGTGGGCCAGCGCGGCCGCGCCCGTGGCGACCCAGTCGACCTCGAACCCGTAGCGGGTCAGGCCGCGGCGCAGGGACTGGGCGACTGGCTCGTCGTCTTCCACCAGAAGTACGTGCACAGGCCGAACCCTAGTGCTTGAAACTTAATTCACCATCTCCCCCTGTGACACTTGGCACTTTTCCGAAGGCCTCGATGTGGGCATGCGCTGACCTGGGCGTCGAAGTCTCAGCATGCGATACCGCGGAGGCGTTTTTCGGGCGCTCGATAGACTGAGCCGACCGCAGGACATGTGCGTATGTGTGGACTGCGGATACACAGACTGAGTGAGCGAGGAGCGCACGTGGGCCTTGTCGTGCAGAAGTACGGAGGCTCCTCCGTAGCCGATGCCGAGGGCATCAAGCGCGTCGCCAAGCGGATCGTGGAAGCGAAGCGGAACGGCCACCAGGTGGTCGTCGTCGTTTCCGCGATGGGCGACACGACGGACGAGCTGATCGATCTCGCCGAGCAGGTATCTCCGATGCCCAGCGGCCGGGAATTCGACATGCTGCTGACCGCCGGAGAGCGGATCTCCATGGCCCTGCTGGCGATGGCGATCAAGAACCTGGGCCACAGCGCCCAGTCGTTCACCGGCAGCCAGGCGGGCGTGATCACCGACTCGGTCCACAACAAAGCGCGGATCATCGACGTCACGCCCGGCCGGATCCGGACCGCGCTGGACGAGGGCAACATCGCCATCGTCGCCGGTTTCCAGGGCGTCAGCCAGGACAAGAAGGACATCACCACGCTCGGTCGTGGCGGTTCCGACACCACGGCCGTCGCGCTCGCGGCCGCCCTCGACGCCGAGGTGTGTGAGATCTACACCGACGTCGACGGCGTGTTCACCGCGGACCCGCGGGTGGTGAAGAAGGCGAAGAAGATCGACTGGATCTCCTTCGAGGACATGCTGGAGCTCGCCGCCTCCGGGTCGAAGGTGCTGCTTCACCGGTGCGTGGAGTACGCGCGCCGCTACAACATCCCGATCCACGTCCGCTCGTCCTTCAGCGGGCTGCGGGGCACGTGGGTCAGCAGTGAGCCGATCGAGCAAGGGGACAAGAAGGTGGAGAAGGCCATCATCTCCGGTGTCGCGCACGACACCTCCGAGGCCAAGGTCACGGTCGTCGGTGTGCCGGACAAGCCGGGTGAGGCCGCCGCGATCTTCCGTGCGATCTCCGACGCCGAGATCAACATCGACATGATCGTGCAGAACGTGTCCGCCGCGTCCACCGGCCTGACGGACATCTCCTTCACGCTGCCGAAGACCGAGGGCCGCAAGGCCATCGACGCGCTGGAGCGGAACAAGGGCGGCATCGGCTTCGACTCGCTGCGCTACGACGACCAGATCGGCAAGATCTCCCTCGTCGGCGCCGGCATGAAGACCAACCCGGGCGTCACGGCCGCCTTCTTCGAGGCGCTGTCCGACGCGGGGGTGAACATCGAGCTGATCTCGACCTCCGAGATCCGTATCTCGGTGGTCACCCGTGCCGACGACGTGACCGAGGCCGTGCGCGCGGTCCACTCCGCCTTCGGGCTCGACTCCGACAGCGACGAGGCCGTCGTCTACGGAGGCACCGGGCGATGACCGCAGGACCGACGCTCGCGGTCGTGGGAGCGACCGGAGCCGTCGGCTCGGTCATGCTCCAGATCCTTTCGCAGCACGCGGACATCTGGGGCGAGATCCGACTCATCGCCTCCCCGCGCTCGGCCGGCCGCAAGCTGGCCGTGCGCGGTGAGCAGGTCGAGGTGGTGGCGCTCACCGAGGACGCCCTCGACGGGGTCGACGTCGCCATGTTCGACGTCCCCGACGAGGTCGCCGCCCGGTGGGCGCCGATCGCCGCCGCCAAGGGCGCGGTGGTGGTGGACAACTCGGGCGCCTTCCGGATGGACCGGGAGGTGCCCCTGGTGGTGCCCGAGGTCAATCCGCACGCGGTCCGCGTCAGGCCGCGGGGCATCATCGCGAACCCCAACTGCACGACCCTCTCCATGATCGTGGCCCTGGGCGCGCTGCACGCCGAGTTCGGGCTGCGCGAGCTGGTCGTCTCCTCCTACCAGGCGGTGAGCGGGGCGGGCCGGGCCGGGGTGGAGACCCTGCGCCAGCAGTTGTCCCTGGTCGCCGGCACGGAACTGGGGACCAGCCCCGGAGACGTGCGGCGGGCGGTCGGCGACAACACCGGACCGTTCCCGGAGCCGGTCGCGCTGAACGTCGTACCGTGGGCAGGCTCGCTGCGTGAGGACGGCTGGTCCTCCGAGGAGATGAAGGTGCGCGACGAGTCGCGCAAGATCCTCTCCCTGCCGAAGCTTCCGGTCGCGGTGACGTGCGTGCGGGTGCCGGTCGTCACCACCCACTCGCTGACCGTCCACGCCCGCTTCGAGGGCGAGGTCACCGTCGGCAAGGCGCGCGAGATCCTCGCCACGGCCCCCGGGGTGGTCCTCTTCGACGATCCGGCCGCGGGGGAGTTCCCCACGCCCGCCGATGTCGTGGGCACGGACCCCACGTGGGTGGGCCGGGTGCGCAGGGCACTGGACGACCCCACCGCGCTGGAACTCTTCGTGTGCGGGGACAACCTGCGCAAAGGCGCGGCCCTCAACGCCGTGCAGATCGCGGAGCTGGTCGCGGCCGAGTTCGGCTGAGTCCGGTCCGGTCCGATCTGGCCAGTCCGTCCCGTCCTGGACCGACTGGTCCCTCCCGACCCGACTGCCCCTTCCTAGCTGATCTGTCCTGATGGAAGCGCCTTCACGAACCCTTGGTGTTACGAGCGACACGTGGCGCTGCACGGCATTACTGCCGGAAAAGTCGTGGCTGAAACCGCATTCATTTGTAGGATCTGTGGATGACATGTGGTGCGGGATAATGGTCCGGACCACTTGAACCGAGCCTGCTCGGCGTCCGAAGATTTGACTCCCCGCCCTCCGCAACCGCGCGGAGGGCGGGGAGCGTCTTTGCGGACGCCCTTCGGCGGGCGCGGGGACGTTTTTCGGAGCGTGGGGACGCTCCGGTCATTCAGGACACAGGGGAAGAGCGGGTAGGGCATGAGCGCGTTTGACGCACGGTCAGTTGTGCTGCCTGACAGAAGACGGTCGGTCTCGTACAACCCTGATGGGGTGAAGCGTGTCCAACAGGCGTGGCAGAGGTTCTCGAATTCATCGCGGTCCCGCGCGGCCCGGCTCTCCGGCCGCCCCGTGCGGCCCTACGACCCCGCATGGCCGGCACGTCCGGTGGCCTGCCGGTGATCGCGCCCATGCCCGCAGCGCGACCCACCCGCATACCGAACCAGCGTGACGGAGCCGAGTACGTCGAGGACACGGTGGCGGCCGGAACCACCGTCGACCACCTCACCGAGACCTACCGCGCGCACTACCGCTCGCTGCTGGGCCTCGCGGCGCTCCTCCTCGACGACACCGCTTCCTGCGAGGACGTCGTCCAGGAGGCGTTCATCCGCGTCCACTCCGCACGCAAACGCGTCCGTGACCCGGAGAAGACGCTCGCGTACCTGCGGCAGACGGTCGTCAACCTCTCCCGCTCCGCCCTGCGCCGCCGAATACTCGGCCTGAAGCTGCTCTCCAAGCCGATGCCGGACATGGCGAGCGCCGAGGAGGGGGCCTACGACCTGCTGGAACGCGACTCGCTGATCAACGCGATGAAGGGTCTGCAGCGTCGCCAGCGCGAGGTCCTGGTGCTGCGCTACTTCGCGGACATGACCGAGGCGCAGGTCGCCGAGACGCTCGGGATATCGCTGGGCTCCGTGAAGGCGTACGGTTCACGCGGTATCGCGGCCCTGCGGGTCGCCATGGAGACCCCGGCATGAGCCGCGAGCACGACGGGCGGCGTCATCTGCACGTCACCCACGAGCACGAGCCGTACGAGTGGCACGAGCCAACAGACCCGACGGGCACCGAAGAGCCGAACCAATCGCACGCTGGGAACGGAACTGTGAACCACGGCCCCGACGACCAGAGCTCCATGGGGCTCGACTCGGAAGAGCTGGTCCTGCGCAGGTTGCTGCACCAGGCGGTCCAGGAGGTCGAGCCGCGCGACGGCACGCTGGACCACCTGCGTAAGGCGGTGCCCGCCCGACGGGCCCGCAAGCGGCAGGCCCTCGTCGGCATGGCGGCCGCCGCGCTCTTCGTCGGCACCGCCATCCCGGCCCTGTGGCACGTGTCAAACTCCCACGGCCTCAGCGCCGACCCCTCCATCGCCGGACACGGCTCGATGGCGCAGGGCGGGGCCGGTCAGGGCAAGGGTCCGGAAGGCGGAGAGACCAGCTCCGGCGGGACCACGGGCAAGACCGAGGACAAGGGCAAGGCCCCGGAGAAGGAACACGGCAAGGGCAAGGCCACCGGCAGCGCCACCGGATCGACCACCGGCGCGGGCGCCCCGCCCACCAGTCCGGCCGGCGTCTCGGCGTGCACGGCCACCGAGATCGGCTCGCCCACCCAGACGGTCAACGCCCCCGACTCCGTCGGCGCGGTCTACGGCACCTTCCGCTTCACCAACGTCTCCGGCACCGCCTGTACGGTCAGCGGGCCGGGTTCGGTGACTCCGTCGCCGCAGGGCGCCGCGGACGCCACCAAGATCAACACGGTCCGGCATGTCGCCGGGGACGCGGCGGCCGCGCTGCCCGACCCGTCCCTGGAGGTCACCTCGATGCTGCTCCAGCCGGGTTCCTCGTACCAGGTGCAGTTCGCCTGGGTGCCCTCCGAGACCTGCCCCACGACCGGCGGCGACAATGCCGGCGGCGAGACGGGCAGCCCGTCACCCGACCCGTCGCCCACGAGCGAGGGCCCCACCACGGACGGCGGCAGCACCACGAGTGGCGACACCGGCACCTCGCCCCAGCTGGCCGCGGACGGCACCACGGCCGACGGCAGCGTGACCGTCACCAACACGGCAGAGGGTGGCGCACCGTCGGTCTCGGCGGTCGTGTCCAACGCGTGCGCCGGGACGGTGTACTGGACGGGCGTACTGGCCGGGTCGTAGGGCCTGCCCGACCCGGGGCTCAGGGCTTAGGGCTCAGGGCTTGGGGATTGAGGTTGGGGCTTGGGCGACGTCGTCGCTCGCGGGCCCATGAGGAGGCCTCATGGGGAGGCCCATGAGGCGGCCTCCTCAGACGGCCACCCGCTCCTGGTCACCATCGGGCTCCGGCACCAGGCCCAGTTCCGCGTCCCGCAGGAACTCCACCTCGCGCCGCAGCAGCCGGAACCACATGAACACCACGAACCCGGCGAAGACGAACCACTCCCCGGTGTACCCCAGGTTCTGGAACGCCTTCAGATCCAGCCCGGTGTCGGCGGGCGCCGCCGCCGGCACGGCCGTCATCCCGGAGTCCGCGCGGGTCAGCGTGACCCACGCGTCGTAGACGTCGTACGGCACCAGGTTCACCAGCGACGCCGCGCTGATCGCCGCGGTCTGTCCCGCCGGGAGGCCTCCCTGCGCGCTGACCCCGTTGTCCCCGGGCGTCTCGGACGCCTGCAACGCCCCGGTGACGGTGACCTCACCGCGCGGCGCGGCGGGCACCTTCGCCGGGTCGGGGGAGCCCGGCAGCCATCCCCGGACGACGGGCAGGGCCTTGCCCCCGTCGACGCGCAGCAAGGTCAGCACGTAGTAGCCGTCGCGGTCGTCCAGCTCGCGGCCAGGGATGAGCAGCTGCTTGCCGTACCGTCCAGTCGCGGTGACCTGTCGGCCGGAGGTCGCCTTGTCCACCGGCAGCATCTCGGACAGCGGACGGGCAGCCTCCCGCGCGCTGGTCGCGGCCTGTGTCTCGGCGCTGCGCTGGTCCTGCATCCGGCCCTCGAAGCGGCTCAGCTGCCACGACCCCATGAAGACGCAGAAGGGGATGGCGAGCAGCACGAAAACGTTGATCCCCCACCAACGGGGCGTCAGCAGAAACCGGTACACACCCTCCACGGTACGGGGCTCCCGCACCGGCCCGGGCCGCGGGGTGGCCTGCCGGGCCCACCCGCCGACCGGGAGAGCAGGGGCTCCGGACGGGGCCCGGCCGAAGTTATCCACAGGCTGGGGGTCTGGCCTGCGCGTTGTCGGTCGGGGCGGGCACTATGGGGTCATGACTGAGAGCAACGGGTCCGCCCCGCCCGAGCGGAACGACGAGATGTCCGACCTGCCGGACATGCCGGACTGGGAGAAGCGCTTCCGGGCGCCAAGGGTGTCGCTGCCCGACTGGGCTGAGGACGCGCCGGACCGCTCCCTGTTCGTGTCGAACGCGACGGGGACCTACGAGTTGTACGCCTGGGACCGTTCGACGGGCGAGCAACGCCAGGTGACCGACCGGCCGAACGGCACGACGGACGGCGTGCTCTCCCCGGACGGCCGGTGGGTGTGGTGGTTCGACGACAAGGACGGCGACGAGTTCGGAGTCTGGCGCCGCCAGCCCTTCGAGGGCGGGCCCGACGACCTCGCCACGCCGGGCCTGGAGGCGTCGTACCCGGCGGGTCTGGCCCTCGCCCGGGACGGCCGCACCGCGGTCGTGGGCCGCTCCACCGACGAGGACGGCACGACGATCCATGTCGCCCGCGTCGGCGAGGAACCGGTGCAGATCTACCGCCACCGCGAGTCGGCGGGCGTCGGCGACCTCTCCCACGACGGCTCGCTGATCGCCGTCGAGCACACCGAGCACGGCGACGCGATGCACTCGGCGCTGCGCGTCCTGCGCCCCGACGGCACACCGGTCGCCGACCTCGACGACACCCGGGGCGGCACGGAGGAACTCGGCCTTGAGGTCCTCGGCTTCGCCCCGGTGGACGGCGACACCCGGCTGTTGATCGGCCACCAGCGCCGGGGCCGCTGGGAGCCCCTGGTGTGGGACGTGGCGACCGGCGAGGAGACCGACCTCGCCCTGGACCTGCCCGGTGACGTCGGCGCCGAGTGGTACCCGGACGGCACCGGCCTGCTGATCGCGCACAGCTTCGAGGCCCGCAGCGAGCTCTTCCGCTACGACCTGGCGACCCGGGAGCAGGTCAGGATCCCGACCCCGCCGGGCACCGTCTCCGGAGCGACGGCCCGCCCGGACGGCAGCGTGGAGTACCTGTGGTCCTCGGCCGCCGAACCGCCGACCGTCCGCTCGACGACGGGCCGGTCCGTCCTCGACCCGCCCGGAATGAAGTCCCCGGGATCCGTCGCCGTGGAGGACGTGTGGGTGGAGGGCCCCGGCGGCCGCATCCACGCTCTGGTCCAGAAACCGGCGGGCAGCACCGGCCCGCTGCCCACGGTCTTCGACATTCACGGCGGCCCCACCTGGCACGACAGCGACGCCTTCGCGGCCGCCCCGGCGGCCTGGGTCGACCACGGGTACGCGGTGATCCGGGTCAACTACCGCGGCTCCACGGGCTACGGCCGCGCCTGGACCGACGCCCTGAAGCACCGGGTCGGCCTGATCGAGCTGGAGGACATCGCGGCGGTCCGGGAATGGGCGATCACCTCGGGCCTGGCCGACCCCGCCCGCCTCGTCCTCACCGGCGGCTCCTGGGGCGGCTACCTCACCCTCCTCGGCCTCGGCGTCCAGCCCGACGCGTGGACGCTGGGCATCGCGGCGGTCCCGGTCGCCGACTACGTCACGGCGTACCACGACGAGATGGAAGCCCTGAAGGCCATGGACCGCACCCTGCTCGGCGGCACCCCGGAAGAGGTCCCGGAGCGCTTCGAGGCATCCTCACCCCTGACCTACGTCGACCAGGTCAAGGCCCCCGTCTACATCTCGGCCGGCGTCAACGACCCGCGCTGCCCCATCCGCCAGATCGACAACTACGTCAAGCGGCTGGAGAGCAGGGGAGCGGTGCACGAGGTGTACCGCTACGACGCGGGACACGGTTCCCTGGTGGTGGACGAGCGCATCAAGCAGGTGCGGCTGGAACTGGACTTCGCGGCCCGGCACCTGGCGGGCTAGGCCTGCCCGACAGGCCTCCTCGAGGGAGCCGGGCGGCGGGTGGGCGCGGGACTTTCGAAACACCCCCTACGTGCCCGCCCGCTCCCGGCTATGCCGTCCCAGCAACTCCGCCAGCCCTCGGCGAGTGGCGGCGAGGACCACCCGGTCCGTGCCGCGCAGGACATAGGTGTCCGGGAGGTCCCACACCAGCCCCGAGCCCCCCGACGGCCGTACGTCGTCATAGGCCTCCTCCGCGGCCGGCTCCTCCCGCCGGCCGTCCAGGGGCCCCGTGTCCAGCGCCAGCACCCGCCAGGACCCGGCCCGGAACGCCTCCCCGACCGTCCTGCCCTCCAACTGCGGGTGCCCGCCCACCTCCAGCGCCGCGAACAACAGCACCCGCCGCTCGACCGGGATCGCCCCCAGGATCTGCCGCCCCATCATCGCCCCGGCGAACGCGGGCGCCGCCAGGTGCGACACACTCCGGCTGCGCGTGGACGCCGACGGGTGCGCGGCCCGCAGGGTGCGGTACACCGCGGTCGCGAAGTCGTCGTCGTACAGGCGAAGGACGACCCGCAGGTCGGGCCGTACGGATCGGGCGTACAGCACGGCCTCCAGGTTCGTCGTGTCCGCGCTGGTCACCGCGAGCAGCGTCTGCGCGCGATGGATCTTGGCGGATTCCAGGACGCCCTCCTGGGTGACGTCACCGAGGATCACCGGCACCCGCAGCCGGCGTGCCGTCGCCAGTCCGCGCGCGTCGGGATCGGATTCGACGCACACCACGGGGATGTTCAGCTCACGCAGCCGCGTCAGCACCCGCGTGCCGATCTTGCCGAGCCCGAGCAGCACCACATGCCCGCCGAGCCCACGCGGCGGCTTCCGCAACGCGGACGCGCTGCGGAACGTACCCAGCGCTTCGAGCACCGCGGCCAGCAGCACCGGCAGAAGCAGCAACCCGACCAGCCCGGACAGGAGTTGCAGGATCTGCCGTCCGGTCGACGCCCCGATGGCCGGGTCGTCGATGGCGAAGAGATCGAGCAAGGTCAGATAGAACGCGGCCAGCGGATGCATATGGGGTGTGACCAGCCACAACGCCACCGCCAGCGCGATCACGCACCCCACCGAGCCCGCCAGCGACCAGCGCAGTCGCCGAGAGAACAGCGACGCGAACGGCGGCACGATCCCGCGCCCCGCGGGCAGCGCAGGCCCGGAGTACGAGACCTGTTCCAGTACGACGGTCCCGCGCCCCGCGGCGGCCCGTACCGTCGCCGCGTCCGGCAGCAGCCGGGGACCCTGGTCGTCGCCGTTGTCGGAACCGTCCGCGCCCGCCGGGTCGTTGCCGGTCGCGGACAGCAACGCGAGGGTGGCCAGCCCCGGGTCGGCCACCCGGCCGGGCCCCGGCGGCGGCCGTTCCACCGCGCGCAGCAACAGCCCGTCGGTCTGCACGACCTTGCTGGTGCCGACGATCGCGGAGGCGGCCAGCGCGGGTGCGGCCGTGTCGGCGTCGGACATCACGGTCGTGGACGCGTCGAACACCGCGGCCGGTCCCGTCGTACCGCCCGTCGCCAACGCCGCCGCCTGGTCGAGGAGTTCCTCGATGTGCTGGCCGAGCCGCCGGTTGTACAGCCGCAACACCAGCCGCAGCCGCGGGTTGAGACGGCGGGCGGTGAGGGCGGCCCGGATGTTGGTCTCGTCGTCGTCGTACACGAGCGCGAGGGCCGCCGCCCGTTCAACGCCCGCCTCGGCGAGGACCGTCTCGGCCGGCTCGGCGGCCTCCACCACCCGGGCCTCGGGGGCGGGCGGCTCGGCGGCGGCGGTGCCCCCGCCCCGGCCCACGGCCGCGTTCACCACCCGGTCGAGCAGCGCCGACGCGGTACGGGCCCGTCCCACCACCGGGGGCCGTACGCCGCGTTCGGACGGCGGTACGACGAGCGTGACCCGCTCGCCGTACACCCCGCGCAGCTCGGCGGCCAGCCGGTGCGCGAGCCCGTCGTCGCCGCACACCACCATGTGCGTACGCGCGTCATCCGACGGACTCTGATTCGGAACGGTTGCCACAAGGGGCAAGACTGCCTCACCGGGACAGGTGGTTCCAGCAGGTGGTTCAGGCATTTACTGAACGGGCACGGCTCGTCGGCCGTATGAGAGGGGAGCGAACCCGCGCCCTTCCGCACCACCGGAGGTACCTCGGCCGTGGCCGTCACCAAAGCAGCCCCGCGGGACAGCGGGGCGGACACCGGTCGGGCGCCGGACCCGGAGGGCTCGCGCCGCCTCGACTCGCCGCTCACGCTCACCCTGTTGCTCGTCCTCCTGGTGCTCGCTCAGGGCCCGATCCGGCGGGCGCTGTCCGCCCCGGTGATGCAGAGCTGGATGACCGTGTTCGTCGCGGTGATCGTGCAGGCGCTGCCCTTCCTGGTGCTGGGGGTGCTGCTGTCGGCGGCCATCGCGGTGTTCGTGCCGCCGTCCTTCTTCGCCCGCGCGCTGCCGAGGCGGCCCGCGCTGGCGGTTCCGGTGGCGGGCATGGCGGGCGCGGTGCTGCCCGGCTGCGAGTGTGCGTCCGTGCCGGTGGCCGGGGCGCTGGTACGCCGGGGTGTCACCCCGGCCGCCGCGCTCGCGTTCCTGCTGTCCGCCCCGGCGATCAACCCGATCGTGCTGACCGCGACCGCCGTCGCCTTCCCCAACGACCCCGAGATGGTCCTCGCCCGTTTCGTCGCGAGTCTGCTGGTGGCCTGCGCGATGGGCTGGCTGTGGCAGCGCGTCGGCCGCGCCGACTGGCTGCGCCCGCCGGACCGCGCGGCCTACGACGGCCAGAGCAAGGGGGCCGCGTTCTGGGGCTCGGTCCGCCATGACGTGATGCACGCCGGGGGATTCCTGGTGGTCGGCGCGATGGCCGCGGCCACCCTCAAGGCCGTCGTCCCGGAGGAGTGGCTGCGGATGGCGGCCGGTAACCCGGTGGTGTCCGTGCTGGCCCTCGCGGTGCTGGCCGTGCTGCTGTCGATCTGCTCGGAGGCGGACGCGTTCGTGGCCGCCTCACTGTCGCAGTTCTCGCTCACCGCGCGGCTGGCGTTCCTGGTGGTCGGCCCGATGGTCGACCTGAAGCTGTTCGCGATGCAGGCGGGCACCTTCGGCCGCGGCTTCGCCCTGCGTTTCGCGCCCACCACCTTCGTCCTGGGCATCACCGTGGCGGTCCTGACCGGGGCGGTGCTGCTGTGAACCGCCAGGCACAGGCGGCGGTCCTGTTCCTGCTCGGCGCGTCCCTCCTGCACGCGGGCTTCACCGACCTCTACCTGCGCTACGTCAAGGCAGGCCTGCGCCCGATGCTGCTGGCCTCCGGCGTCGTACTGATCGCGGCGGCCCTGGCGACGGTCTGGTACGAGTGGCGGGCGAAGAAGGAGAGCCCCGGGGAGCTTGGGGAGCACGGGGAGCACGGGGAAGATGCCGGGCACGCGGGGCACGTCCACCGCGAGCCCCGGGTCTCCTGGCTCCTCGTCCTCCCGCTCCTCGCCCTGATCCTGGTCGCACCGCCCGCCCTCGGCTCCTACAGCGCCCTGCGCGCCGGTACGGCCCTGCAACAGCCGTACGGCTACGCGGATCTCCCGGCCGACGGCACCCTGCGCCTCAACCTGGTCGACTACGCGGGCCGCGCGATCTACGACCGCGGTTCCCTGGCGGGCCGGCAGGTCAAAGTCACCGGCTTCGTCGCCCTGGACCACTCCGGCGCGCCCTACCTGGTCCGGATGGCCCTCAACTGCTGTGCCGCCGACGCGCAGCCGGTGAAGATCGGCCTGACCGGCAAGATCCCCCCGGTCCTGCAACCGGACGCGTGGCTGGAGGTCACCGGCACCTACACCGCCCGCCGCGCCAAGGACCCGGTCAACCACGGACCGATCCCGTACCTCGACGTCACGGCCGCCAGGCCGGTCCCGGCGCCGCACGACCCGTACGACGAGTCCTGGAACAACTGACGATTCCTGGAACCACTGCCGAGAGCTGGAACCACTGACGAGAGCTGGAAGGCCCGACGGGTGCCCCGGGCCTCAGTTCCTCAGTCCCGTTCCTCAGTCCTGTTCCTCAGTCCTCGCCCGGCCCGTCTTCCTCTTCCTCTCCGCTGCCCGCGCCCGCGCCTGCGCCCGGGCCCGGGCCCGGGTTCCGCTCACGTGGTGTCTTCTCGCCCTTCTCCTCTCCCTCCACCGGCACGTCGGGGGAGGGCTCCGTGGGGAAGGACGCGGTGGGCGAGGACACGGGCGAGGACACGGTGGGCGAAGGCTCGGTCGGCGCGGGCTCCGGTACGTCGGGCTGCGCGGCCTCCGCCGGGGCGGCGCTGGTGGCCGGGGCGGCGCTCGGCGTCGATGCCGGAGTGACGGCGGGGGCCGACGTGCCCGCAGTGTCGTCGGCCGGGCTCTCCGCGCTGCTGCGGCCCGGCGCGAACCAGAGCATGCCGGCGATCATCGCGGCCAGGAACACCGCCGCCCCCGCGATCAGTCCGCCCTTGTTCGTCCGCCGCGTCCGCCGGTCCGCCCGCCGGGTGGCCGTCGGCAGCGCGTACGTCGTAGGGGGCCCGTCGGACGTGGGCAGGTGCCGGGACGTCGGCGTGTGACTCGGTGCCGACATCCGGGTGGGCGCGGGCTCGGGCAGCGGTTCGGCCCGTCCCTGCCACGCCCCGCCGCTGAACCACTCGGCGGCCTGTTGCGCGGTCGGCCGGTCCTCGGGCTGCTTGGCGAGCAGTCCGAGCAGGTAGTTCTCGAAGGCGGGCGGCAGGGGCACGCCGAGTTGCCGCGGCGGCACGGGCGCGGAGTCGAGGTGATGGTGCAGGATCGCGACCGCGCTGTCGGCGTGGAACGGCGGGCGACCGGTGAGGAGTTGGTACAGCACACAGCCCAGCGCGTACATGTCGCAGGCCGGTCCGGCGGGCCGGCCGAGGGCCCGTTCGGGTGCGAGGTAGAGGCTGGTGCCGACGATCTGCCCGGTGGCGGTGAGCGCGCCGGACGGGTCGTCCATGAAGCGGGCGATGCCGAAGTCGCCGATCTTCAGGGTGCCTTCGGCATCCATTAACAGGTTCGCGGGCTTGATGTCGCGGTGCACGATGCCCTGTTCATGGGCGGCGGCGAGCCCGGCGGCGGCCTGGGCGGCGATCCGGGCCACCTGCTCGGCGGGCAGCGGTCCGCCCTGGTGGAGGCGGCGGTCGAGGCTGTCGCCCTGGACCAGTTCCATCACCAGGAAGAGTCGGCCGTCGTACTCGCCGAAGTCGTACATCCCCACCACGTACGGGTGGTTGAGCCGTCCCGCGGTCTGGGCCTCCAGTCGGAAACGGGAGGTGGCCGTGGGGTCGGAGTCGTGGGGGAGGAGCAGCTTGACAGCCACCGCCCGGCCGAGCGTCTCGTCGAAGCCCCGCCAGACCTCCCCCATCGCACCGCGACCGATCGAATCCTGCAGCCGGTATCGGCCCGCAATCAGCACCTGTTCGTCATCCTCATGCCGTGAGACGTGTCGACGGCCGCGGGCCGAACTCACCTCGTGGCGTGGGGTGGTGAGCGTGGGGAGTGCCGCAGCCGACTCAGAGTACCGGCTGTGGCGGCCCTGTCGTGACCGCCGATCTGGAGATCTGACGATCCGTCAGTTATGGTCCCCCCGCGGGACCTTGCCGCGCCGCGCGGCGTCGACGGAAGACCTGCCCAGGCGAAGGGGTGAGTGCCATGGAGACCCGACCCGAGTGCGCGCGACCGCAGGGGACTCCCCGCTGGGTCGCGCTGTTCTACCGGCCGGACACGGCCTCCTGGCAGCTCGGCGCGGAGTCGCCGGACCGCTCACCCGTCCTCTACGCGCTGGGCGAGATGACGCAGACCCTCCGGGCCCGCGGCGACGAGGTGACCGTCGCGCTGTGGGGCCCGAAGGACGAGGACTGGCACCGCTACGACGCCTCCGCCACGCCCGTCACGCCCGTCACGCCCGTCACCCCGACCGCTTCGGTCCCCTCGGCCACTTCGACTCCCTCGGTCTCCGCGGAACCCACCAAGCTCGCCGAGCGCCTGCACGACCGTCGGCACCAGGTCCTCATGGCGGGCCTGAGCAAGGCGGGCCGCTACGATCTCGCGCCGGACGACGTGACCGCCGTACAGACCCTCGTGGACCGGCTGGACGAGACGACCGTCCGTACCGTCGCCGACTGGCTCGCCACCGCGGCGGAACGCTAGGGGATATCCCTCCGGAGCGGCGGCCGACCGAACTCCGCGGGACACGGACCGCACTCCGCAGGACACGAAAAGGCCCGACCGCTGGCGACGGGGGATGCACCAGCGATCGGGCTATGGCCAAGACTAACAACGCCGCATGTCCGGTGGGAGCCGACTGCTGAGGCGGACCGAGAAGTTGTGAGCGGGATCACGTGTCACATGGGGGGTCGTACGAGAGGCGTGGCAGGTACTCGTGCCATTTCGCCGACGTCAGTACGCCCCGCGTGGTCGAGCAGATACGGCGTATGGCGTCGTCCGCCTCCAGATTCCAGAGCCGGACGGTGTCGGTCCCGCTCGACACTCCGAGCATGCCGGTCTTCGGACTGAAGGACAGGAAACCGCCGGTCTTGGCGTTCGGGCTCATCGACTGGCCGATGGGCGAGGCGTCGGAGGGGCGGGCCACGTTCCAGAGCCGCACCGTGTTGTCGTTGCCGCCGCTGGCCAGCCTGTGGCCGTCCTGGCTGAACGTCAGCGAGACGATCGCCTCGGTGTGGCCGGTGAGGGGGGAACTGGGCCGGGTCACCTTCCGGGGGTCGGTCACGTCCCAGAGCCGAACTGTGCCGTCGTCGCTGCCGCTGGCCACCGTATGGCCGTCCGGACTGTAGGCGAGCACGTTGATGGGGCCGCGGTGCCCCCTGAGCGGCGCGCCGAGACGGGCGGCATGACGTGGGTCGGCGACGTTCCACAGCCGGATGGTGCCGTCAGCGCCGGAGCTGGCCAGCGTGCGGCTGTCCGGGCTGAAGACGAGGGAGTTGACGTAGCCCGTGTGACCGGAGAGAGGCTTGCCGAGCGGACGCGGACGGGACGGGTCGCTGACGTTCCACAGCTGGATGGTGCGTTCGTCATGGGCGGTTGCCAGTGTGCGCCCGTCCGGGCTGAAGGCCAGCGCGGCCACGATCCGGGTCCGCAGCGTGATGGGCGGACCGTAGGCGACGGGCCGTGCCGGGTCGGTGACGTTCCACAGCCGCACCGAGCGCCTTCCGGTCTGCACCGCGAGGGTGTGACCGTCGGGGGAGAAAGCCAGCACACTCACCTCACCCTCCCCCGGCTTGAAGGGTTCGCCCAGCAACACGGGCCGGTGGGGATCGCGCACGTTCCACAACCGGATCCTTCCGTCGCGCGCGACCGTGACGAGCACCCGCCCGTCCGGGCGGAACGCTCCGGTGCGGCCGATCATGTCCGACGTCGGTATCGACCACAGGCGGACCGTGTTGTCGCCGCTCCCGGTGGCGAGGGTCCGGCCGTCCGGGCTGAAGCCCAGGGCGTACATCTCGCCGTTGCTCCCCGCGAGCGGCTCGCCGACCTGCGACGGGTACGCCGGATCACTGACGTTCCACAGGCTGGCCGTACTGTCCTCGCTGGCGGCGGCGAGCCTGCTTCCGTCAGGGCTGAACGCCACCGACCAGATGGGACCGGTGTGCCCGGCGAGCGGCGTGCCGAGCGGCGCCCCGCGACGGGGGTCGGCGACATTCCACAGCCGGACGGTGTTGTCCGCGCCGCCACTGGCGAGGGTCGTGCCGTCGGGGCTGAACGCCACGGAGTGCACCAGGCCGGTGTGGCCGGTCAGCGCCCTGTCGATCGGCACCGGACGACGCGGATCGCTGGTGTCCCACAGCCTGATCGTGTCGTCGTCGCCACCGGCGGCCAGCGTCCGCCCGTCAGGACTGAACGCCACGGCACGCACGGCGTCGGTGGGACTGGTCAGCGCACCGATCGCCTTCGGCCGGCTCGGGTCGCCCACATTCCACAGGCGGACGGTCCGATCATCCCCGGCGGAGGCCAGCGTCCGCCCGTCCGGGCTGAAGGCGACCAGGTAGATCGTGCCGGCATGGCCGGTCAGGGGTGCGCCGAGCGGCCGCGGGTGGCTGGGATCCCGTACGTTCCACAGCCGAACGGTGCCGTCGTCCGAGGCGCTCGCGAGGGTGTCGCCGTCCGGGCTGAAGACGGCGCTGCTCACCCAACTCGTGTGGCCGGTGAGGGGCTTGCCCAGCGGCTGAGGCCGGGTCGGGTCGCTCACGTCCCACAGCCGTACGGTGCGGTCGTTGCTGGCGGTGGCCAGGGTCCGCCCGTCCGGGCTGAACGAGGTGAGGTAGACGGCGCCGGTGTGGCCCGGCATCGGTGTGGCCAGCGGCGCGTTCACGATCGAGACCAGCCGGTTGTTCGTGTCCTCGTCGTCGGGCCGCAAGTCGTGTGCCACCAGGTCGAGCTGGGCGGACAGCGACGGATCGGTGTACTGGACGCGGTCGGCCTCGGCGACCACCTGCTCGAACACCGCCTCGTTGCGCTGCTGCCAGGCGAGCACCGCCGCGCCCACGGCCAGCATGGCCAGGACGACCAGCGCCGACACCGCGCCGCGGCCGATCCACACGGTCCGCCGACGCAGCCTGACCGAAGCGGCCAGGAAGTCCACCGCACTGCGGGTCAGGACCGTGTCACCGGCGGTCTTCGCCCAGCTCTGGGCCTGCTCCAGACGTGAACCCCGGTAGAGCAGCGACGTGTCACGGTGGGAGCCCTCCCAGGACCGGCCGTCCTCCTCCAGCCGCTGGCGCAGCAGGTGATCGCCGCGGTTCTCGTCGATCCAGTCACGTAGCCGGGGCCACGCGTGCAGCAGCGCCTCATGGGTGATCTCGACGGTCTCGGCGTCCAGGGTCACCAGCCGGGCCCGCACCAGCGCTTCGAGCGACTCCTCCGTCTTGCCGGGGTCAGTCGACTCCTCCGACAACAGCCGCCACGTCCCGCGCCGCCGGGTGGCCTGGGTGTCCTCGCCCAGCCGGACCAGCCGCAGCAGCAGCAGCCGGGCGGCCGTGCGCGCCGCCGGGTCCAGCCCCGACCAGGCCCGCTCGGCGGTCGCGGCCACCGCGCCCTGGATCCCGCCCGCCGCCCGGTACCCGGCCAGCGTCAGCCGTCCCGCCTTGCGCCGCTGCCAGGTGGCGAGCAGCGCGTGCGACAGCAGCGGCAGCGCCCCCGCGTCGTGCGCCCCGCGCGGACTGTCGGCGCTCACCTCCCGCACGATCAGCTCCGCGAGGCCGGGCTCCAACTCCAGCCCCACCGCCCTGGCCGGTCCGGTCACCGCCTCCCTCAACTCCGCCGCGGTGAGGGGGCCGAGCACCATGTGACGGTGCTGGAGCGCGTCGGCCAGTTCGGGATGTCCGAGGCACTGCTCGTAGAAGTCGGCACGGATCCCGAGGACCACGAGCGCGGGGGCCGGACCGTCGCCGGGCGCGGAGGCCGAGCGTATGGAGGGCGCGGGCATGGACGGGGCGGGCGTGGACGCGGCATGCAGGGCCTGGACGAAGGCCCGCCGTTCGGCCTCGTCCGAGCAGAGGGTGAACGCCTCCTCGAACTGGTCCACGATGACAACGGGACGCCCGCCGGCCGGCGCCGCGCGCCGCGCCCACCCGGCGAAGGCCTCCCGCACCGACCCGGCGAACGCCTCGGACCCCGCCGTGTCCAGGTCGACGTCGGCCAGTTCGGGAACCCGGCGGGTCAGCTCCCTGAACGGATCGGAACCCGGGACGAGTTGGAGCACGGGACGTGCCGGACCGCTCCCGTCGCCGAGCGCCCCGTCCCGTACCGCGGTGACCAGACCGGCGTTCAACAGGGACGACTTCCCCGCCCCCGACGCGCCCACGAGCATCACCAGACCGCCGGTCGACTCGGTCGCCCGCAGCTGCGCGACGAGTGCGGCCGTGCACCGCTCCCGCCCGAAGAACCACCCGGCGTCCTGCTGCCGGTAGGAGGCCAGCCCCCGGTACGGACACACCCCACCGGCCACGGGTGAGGCGTCGCCCCGGGCCCGCTGCTCCTCGCCCGTCTCCGTCTCGGAGGCCGGACGGTCACCGACCGGATCGGCCACCGCCCGTTCCCACAGCCGCTGCCAATGCCCCATGTCGTACAGCCCGTTGGACACCGGGGCGGGCCGCGCCCGCCGGGCCTGGGGTATCAGCACGTGCAGCACGGCCGCGAGAGCGGCGAACTGGGCCGGCACGTTCTTGGCCCGCCGCCAGTCGCTGATCCGCTGGGCGGACACCCGCACCGGCCGCCCCCGCTCGTCGACGCGCTGCAGTCGTACGACCGCCTCGGCGACGCTCTTGAGGGGAGGGTTACCGGCCTCCTTGTACAACAGCGCGAGACGCTCCGCGAAGGCCGTGCGTGCCCCTGAATCGGCACTCAAGGCCTTCACCCCTCACTTCGTTCGCACCTGAACATCCGGACCGGAAAACTCACTTTATATGTCTGACCTGCGGATATGATGCCGGAGGGCTGCCGGAACCTCCTCGCGCGGGGCCGGAACTGGCAGGATCACCCCGTAACAGCGCGGCAACCGGACGTCACCAGGACCGGCCAGCTCAGCGCTCGACCGAGAGACACCCCACCGCTCGGCGCGTTCCCCGTCGGCCTCCGCCGCCGTCACGGAACAGCGCCGCCGGTCTCTCCGTCCGAGCGAGAGGGATCCACAAGGGTCCGGCACTGGTCCACCATCCACGCCCGCACGGCAGGGATGGACGCGTCCGCACCGTCCGGCACCGGTCCCCACGAGGGGAGGGACCGGCGCCGGACGACGCGCCGCGCCCCCGTGATCCGTTCCGAGTCATCCCCGAGTCATTCCCGACCCGACCCCGCACAACGCATCGGGCGCGGCGTCCGTTTCAGGGAGAGCCGGCGATCGGGGCGTGGTCTCAGGTGCTTGGCCTCAGGTGCTTGGCCTCAGGTGCTTGGCCTCAGGTGCTTGGCCTCAATCGTCCGTCGACTCGGTGAACTGGTTCGTGTCGAAGAGCTGGTTGATGTGTCCGCCGAGTTCGGACCAGTGCTGTCCGGAGAGATCGGCGGCGGCGCGGGCGTCGCCGCCGGCGCAGACCTCGATGAGTTGGTCGTGATGCTCGATGGTGTTGCGGCCACCGAGCAGCGTGGAGAACTTGCGGTAGAGGATGCGGTGGATCTGGGGGTGCAGCTGTCCGACGATCCGGCTGAGCACGGGGTTGTCCGCGGCCGTGATGGGGACCGCGTGGAAGCGGTCGTCGGCGGCCAGGGCGGCCGTGGTGTCGTTGGCGGCGACGGCGCGTTCGAAGTCGCGGTTGGCCTCGCGCATCTGCCGCAGGTCCTGCTCGGTCATGACCGGTACCGCGGTCTCCACGGCGAGCTGGTCCAGGGAGCGCAGCACGGCGAGCGTCTTCTCGACGTCACGGCGGTTGAGGGTGGTGACGCGGGTGTAGACGCCGGGCTTCGCCTCGACCAGGCCGATGTCGGCGAGCCGGGCGAGCGCCTCGCGCACCGGGGTACGGCTGAGCCCGAGACGCTCGGCGAGCTCGCTGTCCTTCACCTTCTCCCCGGGGACGAGTTCGCCTAGCACGATGGAGTCGCGCAGACGCTGGAAGACCTCGTCACTGAGGAGGCGACGGGAGACAGGGCTGTCGAGTGACATATTGCGTACGATACATTGCGCCCCGATCCCGGTCCGCGCGATCCGGTCTCATGCCGCATCATGCGGTACGTCCGCACGGGCCCGGCGGACGAGGGCCTCGTCGACCAGGGCCCCGCTGACCAGAGCCCGGCGGACCAGGGCCCGGGCCAGGATGACGGCCGGGTCGATGAGGGGTACGTCGACGGCGTCGGCGGGGAGGCCCAGGGGGATCTCGGTGCAGCCCGCGATGACCGCCTGCGCGCCCTGTCCGGTGAGCTGCCGTGCGGCGGCGGCCAGGGGTGCGGCCGCCGCGCCGTGGTCGCCGGCCTTGACGGCGCGGACGGCGGCCATGACCTCGGGCTGCTGACGGACCGGGTCGGGCAGGGCGAGGCGGATGCCGTAGCGGTCGAGCCATTCCTGGTACAGGCCCGCGTGGACGGTCCCGGTGGTGGCCAGCAGTCCGGCGGTGCGGACGGCAGGCCGCAGGGCGGTGAGATGGCGGGCGACCTCCCCGATCATGTGGACGATCGGCAGGCCGACGTGGTCGGCGATGCGCGGCACGAAGGCGTGTGCGGTGTTGCAGGGAATGGCGATGACGGTGGCGCCTGCCTCGCGCAGGACGCGGGCGCCGTTGAGGAGCCACGGGGTGGGGTCGGGGCCGTTGCCGAGGAGGGCCTCGGTGCGGTCGGGGATGGTGGGGTCGGACCAGATGACCGTCCTGAGGTGGTCCTGGTCGTGGTGGCCCGGAGTCATCGACACCAGCTTGGCGTAGAAGTCGGCGGTGGCCGCCGGTCCCATGCCGCCCAGGATGCCGATGATCTCCGTGGTGCCGGTCGGGCTGGTCACTGCGCGGTGCCCTTCTGGAGGGCGTGTTCGAGCGGCGGCTCGGGGCGGGTGGTGGCGTTCGCCTGGGTGCCGTCACCGTGTGCGGCCGTCCCGTCGGCGTCGCGGGCGACCTCGCCGGGGCCCCGTTTGGCCTCGCGGCGTTTCTCGGAACTGTCGACGACCGCGGCGGCGAGCGAGTTGCCGACGACGTTCACGCCGGTACGGGCCATGTCGACGATGAAGTCCACGCCGAGCAGCAGGGCGATGCCCTCGGCGGGCAGACCGATGCTGTTGCCGGCCGCTATCAGGACGACGATGGACGCGGAGGCGACACCGGCCATGCCCTTGGAGAGGATGACCAGCACGCCGACCATGATCAGCAGGGCGGGCAGGGAGGTGTCGGCACCGTACGCGTTGGCGAGGAAGACCAGGGCGGCGGCCTGGTACAGCACCGAGCCGTCGGTGTTGAAGGAGTAGCCCAGAGGGACGACGAACGAGGTCGTCGACCGGCTGAGCCCGAAGGCTTCCAGCTTGACCATCAGCGGGGCCAGGACGGACTCGGAGCTGCGGGTGACGAAGGCGATCCCGGCCAGGTTGGCGATCGACTTCAGCAGCTCGACGTAGCGGATGCGGTAGATCGTGGCGATGAGCGGGAAGAGCACGCCGACCACGATGGCCAGGCCCGCGTAGACCACGGCGATGAAGCCGGCGAGGCTGCGGAGGTTGCCGAAGCCGTAGTGGGCGACGTCGTAGGAGATGAAGCCGAGCACGCCGAGGGGCGCGACGCGGATGACGTAGCCGACGACCTTGAACATCACCGCGGCGACGGACTCCAGTACGGAGGCGAAGGGTTCCGCCTTCTCCCCGATCGCGGCCATGGCCACGCCCACCAGCAGGGCGAAGGTGATCGCGCCGAGCAGGTTGCCCTCGCCGAACGCCTCGAAGATGTTCTTCGGTACGGCGTGCAGCACCAGCTCGTGGAAGTCGACGCCCTGGCTCAGGCCCTCCAGGTCCTTGGCGTCGGTCCCGTGGACGGGGGCGCCCTTGCCGATGCCGGTGAACTTGGCCAGGCCCACCGCGATCAGCAGCACGGCGGTCGTGACGAGCTCGAAGTAGAGGATGGCCTTGCCGGCGATCCGGCCGACCTTCTTGACCGACTCCATGCGGGCGATGCCCAGCACGATGAGCGGGAACACCAGCGGCAGGACGACGACCTGCACCAGGTTGAGGAAGACGTCCCCGAGGATCTTCATCTGCTCGCCGGCGTTCGGCGCGAGGGTGCCGATCAGGGCTCCGAGGCCGACGGCGATGATCGACTGAACGCCGATCGGCGTCCGCAGACATCGCCGCAGCACTCGCCGCAGGAGCCCTGGTCGAGGTCCGGAGCGGGTGTACGGGCCGGCGTCCGGGGTGGGTGATGCGTTCACTGGTGGTGCCTCCTAGCGGCTCCAATATATTGCGCTCTGCGTATTGGGCCGTAAGACTGGGCCTCACGGCGGCGCCCTGTCAAGGGGTCCCGCACCGCCGTACCGGACTCCGACGGCACATCCGCCGAAGCCGGCGGCCGACGATTGACGACGAGGAGCGAGCAGCACAGATGACACAGACAGCACAGGAATCACGCGGGCCGGGCACGGGACGGGCCACGCGCGTCGAGCACGATCTGGTGGGCGACAAGGAGGTCCCGGCCGACGCCTACTACGGCGTGCACACGGTGCGGGCCGTGGAGAACTTCGCGATCACCGGGTCGACCATCGCCCAGTTCCCCGACCTGATCGCCTCGCTGGCCGCGGTCAAACAGGCCGCCGCGACCGCCAACCGCGACCTCGGCCTGCTGCCCCCGGACATCGCCGGGGCGATCATCACGGCGTGCCAGGAGATCGGCGGCGGGCACCTCGCCGACCAGTTCGTCGTCGACCCCGTCCAGGGCGGCGCCGGCACCTCGACGAACATGAACGCCAACGAGGTCATCGCCAACCGGGCCCTGGAACTCCTCGGCCATCCCCGCGGCTGCTACGAGGTCGTCCATCCCCTCGACCACGTCAACCTGGGCCAGAGCACCAACGACGTCTACCCCACCGCCGTCCGCCTCGCCCTGGTCACCGCACTACGACGGCTCTGCGACTCGCTGCGGGCCCTGGCCGACAGCTTCTCCGCCAAGGCGGCGGAGTTCAGCGACGTACTGAAGATGGGACGCACCCAGCTCCAGGACGCCGTCCCCATGACCCTCGGCCAGGAGTTCACCACCTACGCCGTCATGATCGAAGAGGACCGCCAACGCCTCACCGAGGCCGCTGCCCTGCTGCTGGAGTCCAACCTCGGCGGCACCGCGATCGGCACCGGCATCAACGGTCACCCCCGCTACGCCGCACTCGCCTGTGCCCACCTCGCCGAGATCAGCGGCGAACCCGTCCAGCCCGCGGGCGACTTCATCGAGGCCACCCAGGACTGCGGCGCCTTCGTCCAGGTCTCCGGCGTCCTCAAACGGGTCGCCGTGAAGCTCTCCAAGACCTGCAACGACCTGCGCCTGACCTCATCCGGCCCCACCGCCGGACTGGGCGAGATCAACCTGCCCCCGGTGCAGGCCGGATCGTCGATCATGCCCGGCAAGGTCAACCCGGTCATCCCCGAGGTCGTCAACCAGGTCGCCTTCGAGGTCATCGGCAACGACCTGACCGTCACGATGGCCGCCGAAGCCGGCCAGCTCCAGCTGAACGCCTTCGAACCCGTCATCGCCTACAGCCTGTTGCGCTCCCTCACCCACCTGCGCGCCGCCTGCGACACCCTCGCCACCCGCTGCGTCCCCGGCATCACCGCCAACCGCGACCACCTCCACGACAGCGTCCACCGCTCCATCGGCCTGGTCACCGCCCTCGCCCCGCACATCGGCTACGCCGCCAGCACCACCCTCGCCCGCCAGGCCCTGGCCACCGGCCGCCCCATCAAGACCCTCGCCGCCGAAGCCGGCCTCCTCACCCCGGAACAACTGGACGTGCTCCTGCGGCCCGAATCCCTCACGGGTCAGGCTCCGCGACCGACCGGGGCGACGTCGTGACTCGGAGGGCCGGTCCGCGGGCCGAGCGGAACCTGACGCTCCGTACGACCCGGCAGGCGGGGTGAACGCGAGCTGCCCGGACGTCGGATTCGGTCCTCGCCCACCCTGGGTACCGTACGAACATGGCCACGCCCGCGAAGCCGCGTCGGATGTGCCCAAACCAACGCTGGATGGACTTCATCCTGCCGAGGGTGTTCCGGCGCGTGGTCAACGGCCGTGAGCCGCAGCCAGGTTGGCTGCCTCGCCGCTGGCTGACCGTGGTGTCGGGTGACGTCGACCTCGACGCGGGCATCGGCGCCGTCTGGCTGGTGTCGCGCCCTGGGTCCGCGAAAGCCGAGACGCACACCGCGCTCATGGAACTCTGCGGTGAGCAGTGGCGGTACACGGGCGGCGGCATCGCATCAGACGGCGAGCTGCCGCCGGGAAGATCGGCGGCGGGCGGGCCCGGGCAGATCGGCATGATCGAGCTCAGCGGAGGCGCAGGTGTTCTGAGCCGCGCTCACCGCCTGCGGCATCCGGATCCGGAGTCCATCAGAACGGCCCCCTGGGTCGGGTCCAACCAGCTCCAGATCGCCGCGGAGGTGGACCACCTCCTCCTCGGCGAGCGACGGGTCGAGGTGCCCGCGAACGGCAGCCGCATCGTCGTCTGGACGTCCCCGTCCACAGGCTCCGGGGGAACACGACCGCTCATCGTGGCCGCGAGGCGCGACGGCTCGGAACTCTCCAGGATCGGCCCTCACGACGGCATGGACAGCTACACCTGGGCGACGGTGAACGACCAGTAGGGGGCAGGCCCTGCGGACTGTCAGCGCGAGCAGTGCCAGAACTCTCCCCGGAGGCCAGCGGCCCGCCGGGCCTCGCGGGCAAGGATCCGGCGGACCTGGAGGGCGGGCCGTGACCTGGTCGGCTCAGGTGCGGTGCCGACCAGCCCTCGCGGTGACCGTGATGCCCTGGAACACCGAACTAGAAGGCCGCCGTCCGGTCTTCGCTGCGCGGGTCGGTCACCTGGTGCTCGGTGTAGATGCCCGAGCGCGCCTCACGACGCCAGGGGCGCCCGTAGGTCACCGCGTCGGCGGCGGCCTCGGAACTGTCGTCGAGGTTCGCCACGGCCACCGATGGCGAGTCGTCCGCGGGGCACCGCGCGAGCCAGTCGCCGTTGGGAGCGACGATTCCGGACGGTGCGGTGGCGCTGTCCTGCGTCGGCCCTGACAGGCTGACCCAGTAGCTGTTGACCGTGGCGTGGCCCTGGGCCTGGGCGGCGGTGTTGCCCGGGGTGCCGCTGGTGGAGAACAGAACGCAGTCGACGTCCAGCTTCTCGTATTCCGCGAACAGCTCCGGGTAGTGGATCTCCATGCCGAGCAGCAGGCCGAAGCGCACACCGTCGACCTCGAAGGTCACCGGCGAGACGCCCGGCGAGTACATGTACGAGACCTTCGTCTTCGACAGCAGGCGCTCGTCATAACGCGTGACGATCTCGCCGCGATCGGAGATGACGTACAGGCTGTTGTGCGGGCGGTTCGGGCCGCTCAAGCGGTGCACCGAGGGGATCACCGTCCACAACCGCAACTCGCGGGCCGACTCGGCGATCGCGGCCAACTCCGATCGGAGCACCGGCCACTGGCACCGGTCCCAGTCCGCCGGGCCGACCGCGTCCGGGCCGTCGACGGACATGACGAGCTTGCTGGGAAAGCAGATCGCGCCTTCCGGGAAGTGCACGATCCTCGCTCCCTGAGCACGAGCCTCGCGCATCAGAGCGCGGACCTCACGCCCGCTTTCGCGCAGCGCTTCAACGTCTCGGGGATCCTCGCGTACGAGGGTCTGCGCGACGGCGAGCCGCACGCTCAGGGGATTCCTTGCTTCCGGCATGACGTCTCCTGATGGAGTCGGACGGAAGTGCCGGAGGGCGGACGTGTAGGACTCGCCGGTCTTGGCGGCACGGGCACGCACCTGGCGTTTGAAGTTCCTACGGGCTGTCATCGCGGCCTTCCACGCCTTGAGCGACGGCTCCCCAGCAACCTCGCCCGAGGCGATCGGGCTGCGACAACGACCTGAGACGCTGGTCCCTTTGCCTCCGACGGGAGACCGTGCTGGGGACGGTCGCGGGAGGTTCGGCGTAGGCCACGCAGTCGGTCATCATGCCGTCGCCCGGAGGGGCCGTCAACATCCCGTGACGGCCGTCGGCGCGTCGCTACCGCACGCCGAGCTGCCGTCCCGAACCCGAAACCCTTTACCAGGGGTGGGCGGCGTCCGGCTGCGGATGCTCCTCGTCGGGTATGCGTCGTGCTCGATCACCGTGACGATGCCGGGCCTCGCTGACAGACCCCGGACGCGGCGCTGACAGGGGTCGTCGAGAGCTGTCAGCGCCGTGTCAGGAGGTGCCAGGCAACCAGCTCAGGGACGGTGACGCCCCGCCTTCACCTCACCCATGAAGGCGCCCCAGGAGGCGGCGCCGAAGCACAGCGCGGGACCGTGTGGGGCCTTGCTGTCACGGACGGGCACGACGCCCGTGAATCCGTCGGCCACCTCCACGCAATCGCCCCCCGCTTGATTGCTGTAGCTGCTCCTGCGCCAGGCGGCGCCGTTCAGTTCGGGACGGGATGCTCGTGCCACGGTGGTCGCCCTCCATCACGGACCGGATCATGTCGAGGGACATGAGCGGGGGGCAGAGCTGCTGCCCGGAGCCGATCGTAAATCACCTTGTAACGGCTGACGATGGCCGGTTCTTGGATGAGTTGGCCGTAGTCCGCGCCCTCTGTGTAGGCCACCACGTGAGCGGCGTACTGCTGGATGACCACCGCCCGCTCCGAGTACGCGATGAACTTCCGCGACCAGTCCGGAAACGTCTCCCGGTATACGTACGGCCACAACTCGACCAGCAGATTGTCCGCGCCGAGCACGGCGTCGAGCGCCCGTGCGAGTTCCAGTGTCGGTTTCGCCCCGGAGGCCCGCTCGATCTGCGTGATCCGGGTGCTCACCACGTGTGTTTTCTGACCGACTTCCTCCTGGGTCATTCCGGCCGCCGTACGGAGTCTGCGCACCCGCGACCCGAACAGCGCCGCCATCGACGTACTGGGGTCAATTCCGTTGGCCAAGGCGTCACTTCCGTCCTTACGACCCGAAAGATAAGGCGGCGTCACCTTTCGAGGGTAGGGCTGTCTGCCGATGCTTGAGTACGGAACGTGACGACTCGTGCGCGGCGCGGGACGTCCCAAGCTCGACAGGCAAGGACGGACACGCTGTGCTGACACGTACGACCACCTCGGACGAAGGCCCTCGAAGGAGCACCGGGCACCCCGCCTTCACGGCGCAGTTCGTCTCGTCACCCAGAGGCGCGAGACTCGCCCGGCTCCGCGCCGTACGGCGTATGGAGGAGTGGGGGTACCCGCCGGAGTCGGACGTGTCGTGCTCGGTCGCCCTCGTAGTCGGCGAGCTGGCGGCGAACGCCGTGCAGCACGGCCGCGTCGCGGGGCGCGACTTCGGTGTCCGGCTCGGCCTGGACGAGGTTGCCGGCCTGGTGCGGATCGAGGTCGCCGACGCCGCCGCCGCGAAACGCCCGCCTGCCGCTACGCCCTCGTCGTGTCCCGACGGCGAATCGGGCCGCGGCCTGCTCCTGGTGGACGTCCTGGCGGTGCGCTGGGGTACGACGCCTCGTGACCTCGTGGGCAAGACGGTCTGGGCGGAGGTGGCGACGGGCGCCTCAACCGGCCTGCTGGACCGATGACTTCTGACAACCGGCCGGCGAACTGCCCCGCATCTCACCGAGTCGGCCGACCGTGGCATCGCACAGTTCCTCTCGTCCAACGCCAACCTGCGCACGGACCGCTACGGAGGCCCGATCGCCAACCGGATCAGGTTCGCCGTCGAGTCCGTCACCGCCACCGTCGAGGCCGTCGGCGGG
This sequence comes from Streptomyces sp. NPDC005263, assembly GCF_042872365.1. NCBI lineage: Bacteria > Bacillati > Actinomycetota > Actinomycetes > Kitasatosporales > Streptomycetaceae > Streptomyces > Streptomyces sp. NPDC005263. Next base: position 336,476 of record NZ_JBIAKJ010000007.1, read on the forward strand.
GGACAGGACCGGCATCCGTCTCTCACCGGGCGGGACGTTCTGGAGCGTCGAGGAGGCCGACGTCCTGGACCTCTACACCGCCCTGCTGACCGAACTGGCCCCCCTCGGACTGGCATACGTGCACCTCGAAGCCACCACCGACGAGGAGGTATTCGTCGCCCTGCGGCGAGCATGGCCGGGCACCCTCGTCGCGTGCGGGTCCAGGCACCTCGGAGGAGAAAGAAGTCCATACGCACATTGGCGGGGCAGAGGGGAAACGGTTCAACTCGTTCTTCGGCCGTACTTGCTCTTGCTCAGCTCAGACCCAGCGGTTCACGAAATCGATCGCCGCGGAGTCGACCTCCGCGGGGTGCGAGGCGCTCAGGAAGTGCTGTCCGCCCTCGATGATCTTCAGACGCGCCTCGGGGGAGTGGGTGAACATCCGTATCTCCTCTTGGGCGTTGGCCACGGAGTACACCTGGTCCGCGGTTCCGTGCAACCACAGGACGGGGCAGCGGACCTCGTCGAGCCTGCCGTGGAGCCCGTCGCGGTCGCGCAGGTTCACCGTGCTGAGGCGCAGGCGGTGGCGCCCGGCGTCACCGGCGTAGTTCGCACGGTAGGTGGCGAGCCAGAACTCACGTTCCTCGGCCGAGACGCCGCCCAGGGCGGTGTCGAGCACGGTGTCCACGACCTCCTCCGGCACGACCCAGTCCTCGCCGACCGGGTCGGCGAGGGCGTCGACCAGCGGCGTGTTGAACTCGACCCCGTCCCAGCACCCCAGGTCGCGGCTGCGAGGGCTCTCGAAGTCCATCGACGTGCCGAGTGTGATGAGGCCCTTCACGACGTTCGGGGCGAGCAGCGCCATGCGGACCGCCACCCAGCCGCCTTGCGAGGTCCCCAGCACGAAGGCCTCGCGGATCCCGAGTGCCTCCAGTGCCTGCAGGTTCGCGATCGCGCTGTCCCAGTAGGTGAAGTGCTGGTACGAAGCCCTCGTGCGGCCGTGCCCATAGGGCTCCAGGGCGAGCAGGTTGCCCGCGGCCCCGAGCGCCGGGTCGGCGAACTGCGGCCGGTACAGATCGGCCGAGGTGGTGTACGAGTTGATCAGGACCAGCGTCGGGAGTGCGGGGTCGTACGGCTTGGCGAAGGTGTACCCGACGGTCGACCCGCCCAGATGGGGGATCTCGACCGTCTGCCCGATCGTGCTCATCAGTTACTCCTCCATACACGGGAAATCTCTTATGACGGGCCGTCAAATAAAAGGCGATACCCCGAAGGCCCTTCGACAGTCGCCGAGTTCACCCCACGGCCCCGGTCGCTCACCTTGCCGACGCCACCAAGATCAAACCCTCGCAGCCGGCCACCTGGGCCACGTTCCACTGCCCGGACCGGCGCAAGGTCCTGGGTGGTCTCGTTTGGGCCAGGCTGCTGACCGTCCGGTGCGCCTTGGCGGACCGTGAGATCAATACCCCAGTGACAGAACGAAGACATCGCGGAGAACCCCCTGTAACTCGATGCGGGATACAAATACTTCTCACCACATGCACCGCGCTTCTTTGGGGGAACATCGTGAAGTCCACTCGTATCACTGCTCTCGCCGCCATCGGCGTCGCCGCCACCCTCTCGCTCACCGCCTGCGGCAACGGCGATTCCGGGCAGGACTCGTCCTCCAAGGGCTCCTCGCCCTCGGCCTCGCCCTCGGCCTCTTCGTCCTCGGACGAGGGCTCGCAGTCGGAGGGCGGCTCGGGCTCCGGCGGCGCGCAGGCCGGCAACGCGAAGTCGGGCTCCGCTGAAAACACCGAGGCAGAGGCGGCCGCGAACGGCGCGACGCAGACCGGCAGCAAAGTCACGTTCTGCAAGACGGAGGACCTGGCCATCGACGCCGTGGACGCCGCGCCCGACGAGACCACCGGCAGGATCAACATCACCATGATCAACCGGGGTTCGACCACCTGCTCGGCGACGGGCTTCGCGGGCGTCGACATCAAGGACGCCGACAACACCTCGAACCCGATCGAGCGCGGCCCCGCACAGCCGCGTGTCACCACCCTGAAGCCTGGCGACGCCGCTGTCTTCAACCTCGCATACGACATCGACAGCAGCGGCGACAGCCTCTCGTCCCCGACCAACATCCTGGTGACGCCCCCGAACGAGACTCACACCGTGACCCTGAAGTGGCCCGCGGCCGCGGGAGCAATCAAGGGCGCCTACACCGACGTAGAGGTCTACCCCACGCACACGACAAAGTAGGGGCGGTGACCGCGGTCAGCCCTGGGGGCTGACCGCCGCACCGCCAAGATCATGGTTATCCAGCGTGTAGCCGGCCCGTGTCAGCGACGCTTGGCACCGGGACAACTGCCAGAGGACCGGCTGGAACCTGCCGGAGCGGGTGAAGCCGTCCGACCGCGGTTGCGGTGGTTCCTGTACCTCACTGCGGTACAGCGCCAGCGGTCGAGGGATCAGGAAAGCCGCCCGGCCTCGTGGAGGGCGTCGAAGACCAGCTCGTCGACGGCCGAGACCCGGTCCCGGTCGGCGTAGCGGAACCACGCCTTCTCGGCGATCTCCCGCGACGGGGTCAGCTCACCGTGATGATCGGCGGTGTAACAGATCATCCGGAACGGGCCGTGCTCCGGATGATCCTCACCGATCTCGAAAGTGCCGAAGTGCACCATGGAACCGGGGTCGATCGCCGCCCTCAGTTCCTCGTCGATCTCCCGCACCAGGGTCTCGCCGTCGGACTCGCCTGGCTCACGATGACCGCCCGGGAAGTAGAAGCGATCTCTGCCGTGACTACGCGTCACCAACACCCGGTCGTCCCGAACCAGAACCCACGCCACCTTCTCCGGCACACCGTCGCCATTGGTCACGGGCCAGGACCGTATCGGAGAGCATCGCCTGCGTCAGCACCGTTCGCACACTGAACTAGGGAAGCTTGGTCTTCTGGCGGCATCTGCAGGACTGATCTGCGGCGGAGGAGCGGCGGGACCTGACTGGCCGTCCACTTGGTCCCCGTCAGCCCTCCGTGTGGTTGCCCGCACGATCGGCCCTGCCCTTCCCGTACGACGACCAGATCACCCCTGGCCCGGCTCGGCTTGCTCCCCGTTCCAGGTGAATCGGTAGCGGTTGCGTTCTCGGTCGAAGGTAAGACCGATGTCGACGGGTGGAGCCCCGGTTGCGCAGGTCACCGAGCGTGAAGTGGCGCAGGGGGCGTCCACGGTTGAGCTAGATCTCGATGTCGGCCGCCGGGGCCGCCCCCCGCCTGGTAGCGGCCGGTGAGGATCCGTTCCCTCAGGTGTTCGATGTACAGGGCGGTCTTGAAGCGCTCGACATACTCGTCCCGCGTCTCGTTCACGTCCACGGGTGCCACCCTTCGAGACCTCCTACCATCTGCACGCGGATACCGTCAGGCGGCGCAGTTGTGAACCGTGCCGGAGTCGCAGCCGTGCCGTGCCCGTTCACGGCATCCCGCCACCGCGCTCGTAGCCCTCCCACAACCGGCCGCCGGCCTGCTCCAGCACCTCGTCCACCACGCCGACGAGGGAATCATCCCGCCCCTTCAGCACCTCACGAACGGCGAGGTGCAGACGCGTGCCGAGCCCCGGCGCCGTGGACTCCAGGCGCCGTGCCAGCCACTTCCCGCCTCCACCCCAAGACCCGCCCAGGACCAGCGCCAACTCCCCTGTTCACCGGACCAGTTCAGTGGCGATGAACAGCCGCTCGCTCTGGTCGGCAGTCCCCGAGAGATCGTCGAGGAGGTCGGTGATCGCGTAACGGCGGTCCTCGACCTCGTCATCCGGCACAGGCGGCGGTCCTGCCGCGGCCAGCCTCCGGGCTTCGTCGTTGAGGCGCGTCCCGACTCCGTCGGTGTCGAAGAGCAGCAGCCCGTCAGCACACATCCACAGGAGGGGCGACCGGCGCGTACGTATGTCCCGGTCGACGTACGCGTACCAGCTCTCCTCGGTGTGCACGAACAGCTCCACCGGCCAGTCATCGTGCCGGAAGCTTGCCCGATACAGCGCCGGCCGCGCACCTCCTCTCGCGGGGGCGGACGCACGCTTACTACGACCAGGAAGCCGCCCTCGGCGCGCTCTTGTTGCTCGACGCCAAGCTCGCTGTCCTGACATCCGGCTGATCTGAGGTGTCGGCGCCATGTCGGAGCACTGTCGGGGCTGTCGGTCGGATGTCGGTGGCTCGCAGGCGGGAGTTGGCACCTTTCCAGTGAAGGCCGGCCGGAGCTCACCGGCCGGCCCGATCCCGAAGGAGCCACCATGCACACCCCTGTCACGATCATCGGCGCCGGACTCGGCGGACTCACGCTGGCCCGCGTCCTGCACGTCCACGGCGTCCCGGTCACGGTCTACGAGGCGGAGTCCTCCCCCTCGGCGCGCGCACAGGGCGGACTGCTCGACATCCACGACTACAACGGGCAGCTCGCACTCAAGGCGGCCGGCCTGTTGGACGAGTTCCACGCCATCGTCCTGGAGGGCCGCGAGGCGCTGCGGATCCTCGACCGGGACGGGACTGTGCTGCTCGACCAAGCCGACGACGGCGCGGGCGGACGCCCCGAGGTGCCACGGGGCGACCTGCGACAGGTTCTGCTCGACTCACTCCCGGCAGGGACCGTGCGGTGGGGGCACAAGGTCAGTCGTACCCGTGCCCTCGGCGAGGGTCGCCACGAGGTGACGTTCGCCGACGGCGCCACCGTCGTCACCAGCCTGCTGGTCGGCGCGGACGGCGCGTGGTCACGGGTCCGGCCGCTGCTGTCCACCGCCACCCCCGAGTACATCGGCAAATCCGTCGTGGAGACCCACCTGTTCGACGCCGACACCCGGCACCCGGCTGCCGCGAAAGCGGTGGGTGGCGGGATGCTGATCGCTCCTTCGCCCGGCAGGGAGATCTTCGCTCACCGGGAAAAGGGCGACACTCTGCACGCCTACGTGGGGCTGTCCGAGCCGCAGGACTGGTTCGCCGCCATCGATTTCGCCGACGCCGCCACGGCCACCGCGCGGATCGCGCAGGAATTCGACGGCTGGGCGCCGGAGCTCACCGCGCTGATCACCGGCAGCGACGTCCCGCCGGTCCTGCGCCCCCTCTACACCCTGCCGCCCGGGCACCGGTGGGACCGGGTGCCAGGGGTGACCCTGCTCGGCGACGCCGCCCACCTCGCGGCCCCCAACGGCGAGGGCGCCAACCTGGCCATGCTCGACGGCGCCGAACTCGGTGAAGCCCTCGCCGCGCACCCCGGCGACATCGAGACGGCGCTCACCGAGTACGAGCAGGTCATGTTCCCCCGCAGCGCCGAGACCGTCATCGACGAGATGCCCGGGATCGACTCCCCCCACAACACGGCCCAGGGCCTGATCGACTGGTTCAGCGGGAAGGGCCAATGAGCCGGGTCGTTCAGTAGTCCGGCCACCGTTTCCTGACGTGACCCGTGGGCATCCGGCACGGCTGTGACCGAGCATCTTCAAGCGCTCTGGAGCGGTAGTCACACACAGATGGACACGCAGCAACGCCAGAGGGCCCTTACCTACCCGGTAAGGGCCCTCTGACCTGCTACTCAGCTGTCGGGGTGGCGGGATTTGAACCCACGACCTCTTCGTCCCGAACGAAGCGCGCTGCCAAGCTGCGCTACACCCCGATTGTCGCTGCTCGTCGCGGCGACGTCGTTTACTTTAGCCCACTGGTGGCTGGAGACGAAATCCGGTTTTCGTGGGGGGACGGGTGGGGCTCGGGCGGGCTGGTCCAGGGCGACAGGCCCGGGGGGCCCGGGCGACGGGGGCGGGGGCCCGGCACCGCCCCGCCGACTACTCCCGCCCCACCAGCGTCAGCAGCGTGACCTCCGGTGGGCAGGCGAAGCGGACCGGTGTGTAGCGGTTGGTGCCGCAGCCCGCCGAGACGTGGAGGTAGGCCGTACGGCCCTGGGCCGCGTGCTTCGACAGGCCCTTCACTCGGTCCACGTCCAGGTCGCAGTTGGTGACGAACGCGCCGTAGAAGGGGAGGCACAGCTGGCCCCCGTGGGTGTGGCCGGCCAAGATCAGCGGATAGCCGTCCGCCGTGAACGAGTCCAGGACCCGCAGGTAGGGGGCGTGGACGACGCCCATCGAGAAGTCGGCGGTGCCGGACGGGCCGCCGGCCACCTCGGGGTAGCGGTCCCGTTTGATGTGCGGGTCGTCCAGGCCCGTCAGCTCGATCGACACGCCCTCGATCTTCAGCGCGCCGCGGGTGTTGGTCAGGTTCTGCCAGCCCGCCGCGTCGAAGCCGTCACGCAGGTCCTCCCACGGGTTGTGGACGGCGTTGACGGCGGGAGCGTTGCCGTTCAGTCCGTGCCGGCCCTGCGCCTTCTCGAACAAGTACCGTGCGGGGTTGCGGAGTTTGGGGCCGTAGTAGTCGTTGGAGCCGAAGACGTACGCCCCCGGGAACTCCATCAGCGGGCCGAGGGCGTCCAGGACCTCCGGCACGCCCTCCGGGTCGGAGAGGTTGTCCCCGGTGTTGATCACGAAGTCGGGGCGCAGGCCCGCCAGCGAACGCAGCCACCGCTGCTTCTTGCGCTGGCCGCCGACCATGTGGATGTCGGAGACCTGGAGGACGCGCAGGGGGCGCATTCCGGACGGGAGGACGGGGACCGTCACTCGTCGGAGGCGGAATGAGCGGGCCTCAAAGCCCGCCGCGTACACCAGACCGGCGGCGCCGGCCGCCGCGATCGACAGAGGTACTCCGTATCGCGCTCGCATACGTCCATCGTGTCAGACCCCGACCGGGCCCCGTGCGCCTACGCCCCTTAAATGAGCGGGCGTGCGGGCCGCGACACCTGCGACAATCAAACCCATGACCACGCTCAAGTCGAAGCTGCAGGACGATCTCAACTCCGCCATCAAGGAGCGCGACGAGCTCCGCTCCTCGACGCTCCGGCTGACGCTCGCCGCGATCACCAAGGAGGAGGTCGCCGGCAAGACCAAGCGCGAACTCTCCGACGACGAGGTGCAGAAGGTGATCACCCGCGAGGCGAAGAAGCGTCGCGAGGCCGCGGACGCCTTCGCGCAGGGTGGCCGCCCGGAGAGCGCCGAGCGGGAGAAGGCGGAGGGCGAGGTCCTCGCCGCGTACCTACCCAAGCAGCTGTCCGACGAGGAGCTGCACGAGATCGTCGCCCAGGCCGTCTCGGAGGCGAAGGCGGCTGGTGCCGAGGGGCCGCGGGCCATGGGCGCGGTCATGAAGATCGTGAACCCGAAGGTGGCCGGCCTGGCGGAGGGCGGCCGCGTGGCCGCCGCGGTCAAGAAGCTGCTGGCCGGCTGAGAGCAGTCCGCTCGCTCCCGCAGGGGAGGCGGCAGAAGGTGGACGGGCCCGCTCGCTTTCCGTAAAGGCGTACAGGGGGGGGAGCGGGGCGTCATGGCGTCTGCTCCGGCGACACGTCCACCCTTGCAGCGACGTCGTCTCCGCCTGACCCGATCCGTCCCGAGGGAACTCCCGTCGTCAGCCGGGCGTGGGTGGGTGAGTACTCGTGAGGCCCTGACATGAGAAGGGGCCCGGCATCTGCCGGGCCCCTTCTCATGTCGCCCCGGTGAGAACGGGTCGGGGCGCGAGGATCTGTCAGCCGCGCCTTCCGCCGTTGCCGTTGCCCTGGAAGAAGCCGTCCGGGAAGCTGAAGGTGGGCGTCGGCTTGCCGCCGCCGTTCGTGCCGCCGTCGGTCAGGCCGCCGATGATGCCGTTGCCGTCACCGTTGTCACCGTCGCCGTTCCCGTTCCCCTTGCCCTTGTCTCCCTTGTCGCCGTTGTCCTTCTTGGGATCCGGGATGTTGACGAGGTTGAAGGTCTCCACCGGCTTGCCGTCCAACGCGCCGACCATGGCGTCCCGCCAGATCGGGCCGGGGGTGTCACCGCCGTAGACCTCGGCATGGTAGGAACCGCCGATGGTGATGTCGGTCATCTCGACCTTCTGGGTGGCGCTGCCGACCCAGACGGCGCCCGACATGTTCGGGGTGTAGCCGACGAACCAGGCGTTCTTCCGCAAGTCCGTCGTACCCGTCTTGCCGGCGCTCTCCCGGCCCGACAGCCCGGCCTCCTTGCCGGTACCGGAGTCGACCACGCCGCGCAGCAGCGTGTTTATGGTGTCCGCGGTCTTCTCGCTCATCGCGCGCGAGCACGTCGACTTGGGCACCGCCAGCGACTTCTTGTCACCGGCGACGGTCTGGGTGATCGACTCGATCGCGACCGGGGTGCAGTACATGCCCCGGCTGGCGAAGGCCGCGTAGGCGCTCGCCATCGTCAGCGGCGACAGGCCCGTCGAACCCAGAGTCATCGATGAGGGCACCTCGGGGACCTTGGTGCCGTTGCCCTGCACCACGCCGAGCGCGTCGGTCATCTTCACCACCGGGCACATGCCGATCTCGGCGAGCATCTCCACGAAGTAGGTGTTGACCGACTTGGCCATGGCGTCCTTCAGCGCGTAAGGACCGACCTCGCTCTCGTTCTCGTTCTCGAGCTTGTAGCCCTTGTCGTTGACCCAGGGCTTCCCGCTGCACGACTGGACCTTTGCCGGGTACGGCATCTGGTACGGCGCGGGGTAGATCTGCGTCGGAGGTTTGCCGTCCTCCAACGCCGCCGCGGCCAGGAACGGCTTGAACGTCGAACCCGTCGGGAACCCGAAGTTGGAGCCGCCCATCGCAGCGTTGACCGAGAAGTTGTACTCCGTCTCGTTCTTGCCGTAGCCGAAGGGCTTCGACTGGCCCATCGCGAGGATCTTGCCGGTACCGGGCTCGACCAGCGTGGAGGCCGCGGCGACCTTGTCGCTCTTGTAGACGTGGTCCTTGATCGACTTCTCGACCGAGTCCTGCGCCTTGGGGTCGAGCGTTGTCCGTATGGTCAGACCGCCCTGGTTCCAGAGCTTGGCCCGCGCCTCCTTGGTCTTGCCGAAGGCCGGGTCGCTGAGGAACACCTTCCCGATGTACTTGCAGAAGAAGCTGGCGCCCCGCACGGCCGTGATGCAGCCGTTCCTGGGCTGGCTGACCTTCAGGCTCAGCGGCTCCTTCATCGCCTTGTCGGCCTCGGCCCGGGGGACGTCGCCGACCTCGGCCATGCGCCGCAGCACGGTGTTGCGCCGCTTGGTGGCCTCGGCCTCGTCGTTGATCGGGTCGTAACGGCTCGGCGACTGCACGATGCCGGCCAGCAGCGCCGACTCGGAGAGAGTCAGGTCCTTGGCGTGCTTGGAGAAGTAGCGCTGGGAGGCGGCCTCGACGCCGTAGGCCTGCTGGCCGAAGAACGTGATGTTCAGGTAGTTCTCGAGGATCTTCTTCTTGCCGAGCTCCTCCTCCACCTGGATCGCGTACTTCAGCTCCTTGATCTTGCGGCCGAGCGTCTGCTGGGTGGCCTGCGCGACCTTCGTCGGGTCGTCACCTGCCTCCTCCACGAAGACGTTCTTCACGTACTGCTGGGTGAGCGTCGAGGCACCCTCCGAGACGCCGCCGCTCTGCGCGTTCTTGTTCAGCGCGCGCAGCACGCCCTTCAGGTCGACCGCGCCGTGCTGGTAGAAACGCGAGTCCTCGATCGCGACGATCGCCTTCTGCATGTACGGCGAGACGTCCTTGAGCCCGACCACCGTGCGGTCGCGCGAGTAGACCGTGGCGATCTGGCCGCCGTCGGCGTCGAGGATCGTGGTGCGCTGGCTCAGCGGCGGTGTCTTCAGGTTGGCCGGGAGTTCGTCGAAGCTCTCCACCGACCCCTTGGCGGCGAGCCCCAGTGCACCCGCCGCGGGCAGCGCGATGCCTGCCATCACGGCTCCCGCGAGAACACTGACACCGAGGAACTTCGCGGCCTGCTGCGTGGAGGACAGACCACCGCCCGAACGCTTCTTTGGCATGGGGGCAGCCTACGTTCTCATTCGCCGGACACGCGTCTAGGCCTTGGCCTAAGCTGCTCTCAACTGTCACAGCTGTAGGGCTACGTATCAATACGTCCGGCGACCCCGAATCGTTCCGGAGGTTCCCCAACTTTTTTGGCGGGGGCGTGTCCGAATCCGCCTTGTGTGTCACCTGGTGCCCGTTGTGACGCAACATAACTGTCCTGGTTTCGCCGGGATAGTCACGTATGTCGTCAGCTCACTCCCCCGGGTGATCTGCCGCTTACCCATAGTCCGTTCGGGCCATTCAAGATTGGGCCCGAAGGGGGTGTTGCGCTGTGCCCACCTTCCGTAACGTCCTCAACTGGCTGCGGTGAATATGCCGCTGCCGCCGTGGGGGAGCCTCGATTCGGGAGAGGACGGCGCCGGTATGGGCTGGGTAGTCGACTGGAGTGCGCAGGCGGCCTGCCGCACTACCGATCCGGATGAACTGTTTGTTCAGGGAGCGGCGCAGAACAGGGCCAAGGCGGTATGCACCGGATGCCCGGTGCGTACGGAGTGCCTGGCCGACGCGCTCGACAATCGCGTCGAGTTCGGTGTGTGGGGAGGGATGACGGAGCGGGAGCGCCGCGCACTGCTGCGCAGGCGACCGACCGTGACCTCCTGGCGCCGGCTGCTGGAGACCGCGCGTACGGAGTACGAGCGGGGGGCGGGCATCCTGCCTCTCGACGACGACGAGGTCTACGAGCACTACGCGGCGGTGAGCTGAGGGGCGGCGCCTCAGGCGTCTGCCCCGGTCTCGGGCAGTTCCGGCCGCTTGGCCGCGAGTCTGTCGCCGATGTCCCGCAGCCCCGCGAGGTCGTGGACGTCGCCGGGCAGTGCGGCCACTTCGGCCACCGCCACCTCCGGGTGGCGTGCGGTGAAGCGGTCACGTGTGCGCTGCTCGCGGGAGAGCAGTCGCATGCGCTCGGCGTGCAGCCTCAGCAGGCCTGCGGTCAGTTGTTCGACGGATCGTTCCTGGTCATGCTTCGGGTGGTCCTGTGGTGCGGGTTTTTGCGCTGGGGCTTCCTGAACCGTGGCGGCCAGCTCCGTGTCGTCCTGGTCCGTGGCTGTGGGGGAGCCTTCGTCGGGAGCAGGAGGTTCTGAACTGCCGTACGTGTCGGGAGAGTTACGAACTGCTTTCCCGTCCCCCTGATCCACAATGCGAGGCTCTTCAAGATTTTCCGCGGCGGCGAGTGCCCGCTCGGCCGACAGGTGGGCGGCGCCGCTGCCGTGGACACGGTTGAGTACCAGGCCGGCCAGTGGCATGTCCTCGGCGGCCAGCCGCTCCACGAAGTACGCGGCCTCCCGCAGCGCGTCCCGCTCCGGCGCCGCGACCACCAGGAACGCCGTCCCGGGCGCCTGGAGCAGCTTGTACGTCGCGTCCGCGCGCGTGCGGAAGCCGCCGAAGGTGGTGTCCATCGCGGCCACGAACGTCTGGACGTCCTTGAGGAGCTGTCCGCCGAGCAGCTTGCCGAGGGTGCCGGTCATCATCGACATTCCGACGTTCAGGAACTTCATCCCGGCACGGCCGCCCAGCTTCGCCGGGGCCGTCAGCAGCCGGATCAGCCGGCCGTCCAGGAAGGACCCCAGGCGCTTCGGGGCGTCCAGGAAGTCGAGCGCCGAACGGGACGGGGGCGTGTCGACGACGATCAGGTCCCAGGCGTCCCTGGAGCGCAGCTGCCCCAGCTTCTCCATCGCCATGTACTCCTGCGTGCCCGCGAAGCCCGCCGAGAGCGACTGGTAGAAGGGGTTGTTCAGGATCGCGGTGGCCCGCTCCGGATCCGCGTGCGCCTCGACGATCTCGTCGAAGGTGCGCTTCATGTCCAGCATCATCGCGTGCAGTTCGCCGCTCGCGGCGTCGTTGACGCCCTTCACTCGGCGGGGGACGTTGTCGAGCGAGTCGATGCCCATCGACTGGGCGAGCCGACGGGCCGGGTCGATGGTGAGCACCACGACCTTCCGGCCGCGCTCGGCCGCTCTGAGGCCGAGCGCGGCCGCGGTGGTGGTCTTTCCGACCCCGCCGGAGCCGCAGCACACCACGATGCGGGTCTCCGGGTCGTCGAGGAGGGGGTCGATGTCGAGGACGCGGGTGGGGGAGAGGTGGTGGCGGGGGGTGTCATGAGGGTGCGGTGGGTGGGGGGTGTTCTGTGGGGGCGTGTCCTGGGAGTGGGGCTGGTTCGGGCTCATGACATCCCCTGTTCCCGCAGGTCGGTGGCCAGTTCGTACAGGCCCGCCAAGTCCATTCCCTCGGCGAACAGTGGCAGTTCGTGCAGTGGCAGGTCCAGCTCGCCGAGCACCGCACGCTGCTCGTGCTCCAGCGCGTACCGTTCGGCGTACTCGTCGGCCTGCGCCACCAGCGGATCGATCAGCCGCTCGGCGTTCCCGCCACGTCGCGCCCCGCCGAGCCCGGCCGCCGACAGTGAGCGGGCGACGGCCGTCCGCGGGGCCTTCCGTACGAGTTCCAGGTCGGCCGCGTCCAACACCTCCGGCCGCACCATGTTCACGATGATCCGCCCCACCGGCAGCCTCGCGGACCGCAGCTCGGCGATCCCGTCCACCGTCTCCTGGACGGGCATCTCCTCCAGCAGCGTCACCAGGTGCACCGACGTCTCCGCCGACTTCAGCACCCGCATCACGGCCTGCGCCTGATTGTGTATCGGGCCGATCTTGGCGAGTCCCGCGACCTCGTCGTTGACGTTGAGGAAGCGGGTGATACGGCCGGTGGGGGGTGCGTCCATCACGACGTAGTCGTAGGCGAACCGGCCGCTCTTGTCCTTGCGGCGTACTGCCTCGCAGGCCTTGCCTGTGAGGAGTACGTCTCTCAGGCCGGGCGCGACGGTGGTGGCGAAGTCGATCGCGCCGAGCTTCTTCAGGGCTCGGCCCGCGCCGCCCAGTTTGTAGAACATCTGGAGGTAGTCCAGAAGGGCCAGTTCGGGGTCTATGGCCAGGGCATACACCTCCCCGCCCCCGGGCGCGACGGCGATCTTGCGCTCCTCGTAAGGAAGCGCTTCCGTCTCGAAGAGCTGCGCGATGCCCTGCCGACCCTCGACCTCGACGAGAAGCGTCCGCTTCCCCTCGGTGGCGAGGGCCAGCGCTAGGGCTGCGGCGACCGTGGTCTTTCCGGTCCCGCCCTTGCCGCTGACGACCTGGAGCCTGCTCACGTATTCGAGCCTAACCAGTCCGCGCGCGGGCTACGCCGGAGGCTGTGGACAAACGTGGCTGCGGATGCGGAGCGGGCAGCGGCTACAGTCGGCCGCATGACCAAGTGGGAATATGCAACCGTGCCACTGCTCGTCCACGCCACGAAGCAGATTCTGGACACCTGGGGCGAGGACGGCTGGGAGCTTGTCCAGGTCGTGCCCGGGCCGAACAACCCCGAGCAGTTGGTGGCCTACCTGAAGCGGGAGAAGGCGTGAGCGCGGTAGAGGCGCGGTTGGCCGAGCTGGGCCTTCGTCTTCCGGCTGTCGTGCCGCCGCTCGCCGCGTACCAGCCGGCCGTGCAGTCGGGTGTGTACGTGTACACGTCCGGCCAGCTGCCGATGGTGGACGGCAAGCTTCCGGTCACCGGCAAGGTGGGTGCGGAGGTTACGGCCGAGGAGGCGAAAGAGCTCGCGCGTACGTGTGCGCTGAACGCGCTGGCCGCGGTGAAGTCCGTGGCCGGTGACCTCGACCGTGTCGCGCGTGTCGTGAAGGTGGTCGGGTTCGTGGCCTCGGCGTCGGACTTCACGGGGCAGCCGGGTGTGGTGAACGGCGCGAGTGAGTTGCTGGGTGACGTGCTGGGCGACAAGGGCGTGCACGCGCGGAGTGCGGTGGGGGTGGCGGTGCTGCCGTTGGATGCGCCGGTGGAGGTTGAGGTGCAGGTGGAGTTGACCGGGGTGTAGGTGCCTGCGGCGCCTGCGGTTCGGTGGGGGGTCGGGGCCGGGTCGGGGGTGTCCGTCCTCGGAACGTCGCGGAATCGGTCTCTCGGCGACTGGACGGTGTTGACGCGACAACCGCTGCGGGCGGACACCCCCGACCCGTCCCCTTCTCGCCGTCCGCGAGTGCGACAACCGGCGACCACTTTCCCGGGCCAGAGGCCCACTTCTTGACCCACCGTGGGTGGGTGTCGTGGGTGAGAAGCGGGGGTCTGGGGGCGGAGCCCCCGGGGCGCTCGCATCGGCGCAGGGTGCTGGATGGACAACGGGGCCGGTGGGCGGCTCCAGCTCAGGGCAGCGGGACCGCTCGAACATCCGCGCGTCAGGAGATAGCCTCCGGCCATGGCAAACGGGCAGTGGTACCCGCGGGACTGGCCTGACCGTATCCGCTCGCTCGCGGACGGCACGCTCACTCCGGTCACCCCCAGGCGCGCGGCCACCGTGATGCTCCTGAAGGACGCGGAGAGCGGCCCCGCCGTCCACATGCTGCGCAGACGCGCGTCCATGGCCTTCGCGGGGGGTGCGTACGCGTACCCGGGCGGTGGTGTGGACCCCCGTGACGACGAGCACCAGGTCCACTGGGCGGGGCCCACGCGGGCGTGGTGGGCGGACAGGCTGGGCGTGGCGGAGAGTGAGGCCCAGGCGATCGTCTGCGCGGCCGTACGGGAGACGTACGAGGAGGCGGGCGTCCTGCTCGCCGGTCCGGCCTCCGATTCCGTGGTCGGCGACACCACGGGCCCGGAGTGGGAGGCCGACCGTGCCGCCCTGGTCGCCCGGGACCTCTCCTTCGCGGAGTTCCTGGAGCGCCGCGGGCTGGTCCTCCGCTCGGACCTGCTGGGTGCCTGGACCCGGTGGATCACCCCGGAGTTCGAGCCGCGCCGGTACGACACCTGGTTTTTCGTGGCCGCGCTCCCCGAGGGCCAGCGCACCCGGAACGCCTCCACGGAGGCGGACCGGACGGTGTGGATCCGACCGGCGGAGGCGGCGGCGTCGTACGACAAGGGCGAGCTGCTGATGATGCCGCCCACCATCGCGACCCTGCGTCAGCTGGCGGGGTACGCCATAGCTGCCGAGGCGCTCGATGCGGCGCCCGAGCGTGACCTGACGCCCGTTCTGGCCCAGGCGCGTCTGGCGGACGGCGAGGTGGTGCTGTCCTGGCCGGGGCATGACGAGTTCACCAAGCACATCCCGACCGACCTGCCGACCGGTGGAGCCACCGCATGACGGACGCAGCAGCCCTTCCCGGCCAGCCACGGGGCGGGGTCCTCTCCGGGCCCGCCACCCCGCGGGCCGTCAACGTCCTCGCGCCCAACGCCTCCGCGATGACGCTGGACGGGACGAACACCTGGGTCCTGTCCGAGCCCGGCTCCGAGCTGGCCGTGGTGGTCGATCCGGGGCCGCTGGACGAAGGGCACCTGCGCACCGTCGTCGACGCCGCCGCGACGGCCGGCAAGCGGATCGCCCTCACTCTCCTCACCCACGGCCACCCGGACCACGCCGAGGGCGCCGCCCTCTTCGCCGAGCTGACCGGCACCAAGGTGCGGGCGCTGGACCCGGCGCTGCGGCTGGGGGAGGAGGGGCTGGGCGCCGGTGACGTGGTCGAGGTCGGCGGTCTGGAGCTGAGGGTCGTAGGGACACCCGGGCACACCGCGGACTCCCTGTGCTTCCATCTCCCGGCCGACCAAGCCGTCCTGACCGGCGACACCGTCCTGGGGCGCGGTACGACCGTCGTGGCGCACCCCGACGGCCGTCTCGGGGACTACCTGGACTCCCTGCGGCGGCTCAGGTCCCTCACCGTCGACGACGGGGTGCACACGGTGCTGCCGGGCCACGGGCCGGTCCTGGAGGACGCCCAGGGTGCCGTCGAGTTCTATCTCGCCCACCGCGCCCACCGCCTCGCCCAGGTCGAGACGGCCGTGGAGGACGGCTACGCGGCCCCCGCGGAGGTGGTCGCCCATGTGTACGCCGATGTGGACCGGTCCCTGTGGCCGGCGGCCGAGCTGTCGGTGCGGGCACAGCTGGAGTACCTGGAGGAGCACGGGCTCATCTGAGGCGCCCACAGTCCTCAGGGCCGGGGACTACGACGAGGTCCCGTCTCATCAGGAGACGGGACCTCGTCGACGTACGGTCAGGAAAGGTGTCAGCGCGAGCGCTTGGCGAGCCGCTCCACGTCCAGCAGGATCACGGCCCGCGCCTCCAGGCGCAGCCAGCCGCGGCCCGCGAAGTCGGCCAGCGCCTTGTTCACGGTCTCGCGGGACGCGCCGACCAGCTGGGCCAGCTCCTCCTGCGTGAGGTCGTGGACGACGTGGATGCCCTCCTCGGACTGCACGCCGAAGCGGCGGGAGAGGTCGAGCAGCGCGCGGGCGACACGGCCGGGGACATCCGAGAAGACCAGGTCGGACATCGCGTCGTTGGTGCGGCGCAGACGGCGGGCCACGGCGCGCAGGAGGGCGCCGGCCACCTCGGGACGCACGTTCAGCCAGGGCTGGAGGTCGCCGTGGCCGAGGCCGAGCAGCTTGACCTCGGTCAGCGCGGTGGCGGTCGCCGTGCGCGGGCCCGGGTCGAAGAGGGACAGCTCGCCGATGAGCTCGCCGGGGCCGACCACGGCCAGCATGTTCTCGCGGCCGTCGGGGGAGGTGCGGTGAAGCTTGACCTTGCCCTCGGTGACGACATAGAGCCGGTCTCCGGGGTCGCCTTCGTGGAACAGCGAGTCACCGCGAGCGAGGGTCACCTCGCTCATGGAGGCGCGGAGCTCGGCGGCCTGCTCGTCGTCGAGAGCCGCGAAGAGCGGGTTGCGCCGCAGGACGTCGTCCACGAGTTCTCTCCTTGTCGACCTGCTCAGGGGATCTTGCTCCCCCTGTCTACCAGGGGACCGGGTTCCCCATTTTGCCGGACGGTCCAAACAGTGTGATCTGTCACAAGGATGCCGCACAGGTGTGCCGGGGTATGCGGCAGGGGTCCAATTGGAGGCCGATCTTCTGGGGCCGGGGCGTATGTCAGTGTCGGGCTCTAGTCTGGCCGGGTGTCCAAATAGCCGGTGGGAGCACAGGTCAAGGGGGCTGGACGGGTGGCGGAGCGGCAGGATTCCGCTGTGGGCGAACAGAACTCCGGCGGCGGTATTAAAACGGCAAATACGACAAAGAGGGCTCCGGTGGAGAAGGTGAAGAAGGTGTCGTCCAAGACAGCTGCCCCGGCCAAGAAAGCTGCCCCGGCCAAAAAGGCCGCCCCGCTGAAGCAGGGTGCCTCGCTGAAGAAGGCGACCGTCGCGCCCGGGAAGGCCGCCGTCCCGGTCAAGAAGGCGGCTGCGGCGAAGACCGTCGCCGCCCAGCCGCCGAGCGGTGAGTCGCGCACCGCCCTGGTGCGCCGGGCCCGCCGGATCAACCGCGAGCTCGCCGAGGTCTATCCGTACGCGCACCCGGAGCTGGACTTCGAGAATCCCTTCCAGCTGATCGTCGCCACCGTGCTGTCCGCCCAGACCACCGATCTGAGAGTCAATCAGACGACTCCCGCCCTCTTCGCCAAGTACCCCACACCGGAGGACCTGGCCGCCGGAAACCCGGAGGAGGTCGAGGAGATCCTCCGGCCCACCGGCTTCTTCCGGGCCAAGACCAGGTCGGTCATAGGGCTGTCCAAGGCCCTCGTGGAGGACTTCGGGGGAGAGGTCCCCGGACGGCTGGAAGACCTCGTCAAGCTGCCCGGCGTGGGCCGCAAGACCGCCTTCGTGGTGCTCGGCAACGCCTTCGGGCGGCCCGGCGTCACCGTGGACACGCACTTCCAGCGGCTGGTGCGGCGCTGGCAGTGGACCGCCGAGACCGACCCCGACAAGATCGAGGCCGCCGTCGGTGCGCTCTTCCCCAAGAGTGACTGGACGATGCTGTCGCACCACGTGATCTTCCACGGCCGCCGTATCTGCCACGCCCGCAAGCCCGCCTGCGGCGCCTGCCCCATCGCCCCGCTCTGCCCGGCGTACGGCGAGGGCGAGACGGACCCGGAGAAGGCCAGGAAACTGCTCAAGTACGAGAAGGGCGGCTTCCCGGGCCAGCGACTGAAGCCCCCGCAGGCCTACCTGGACGCCGGCGGCAAACCCGCCCCGCCGCTGGGGGCCGGATGACCCGGCGCCGGCTCGACCCTTGTGCACGTGGCCAGGAACGATCTCGGCGCCGTCGGGCGTTGGACCGAGCAGGACGACGGGGGTGGCGATGACGCGCGCGAGCAATACGCGGGGCGGCCCGGTGACGGTCAGCAAGGAAGGCCTGCCGGGCTGGCTGGATCCGGTGGTGCACGCCGTGGAGACGGTCGAGCCACCGCAGCTCAGCCGCTTCCTGCCGCCGGCGGACGGCGCGGGGCGGCAGTCCGCCGTCCTGATCCTGTTCGGTGAGGGCGAGCGAGGCCCCGAGCTGCTGCTCATGGAGCGGGCGAGCTCGCTGCGGTCGCACGCCGGGCAGCCGTCCTTCCCCGGCGGCGCGCTGGATCCGGAGGACGGCGACCCGAAGGGCGACGGCCCCCTGCGGGCGGCGCTGCGCGAGGCCGAGGAGGAGACGGGGCTCGATCCATCCGGAGTCCAGCTCTTCGGCGTGCTGCCCCGGCTGTACATCCCGGTCAGCGGCTTCGTCGTCACGCCCGTGATGGGCTGGTGGCGCGAGCCGTCCCCGGTGGGAGTGGTCGACCCGAACGAGACGGCGAGGGTCTTCACCGTCCCCGTGGCGGATCTCACTGACCCCGGCAACCGGGCCACGGCCGTTCACCCCCGAGGGCACGCGGGCCCGGCATTTCTGGTCGAATCGGCCCTGGTGTGGGGTTTCACCGCCGGAATCATCGACCGCCTGCTGCACTACGCGGGCTGGGAGCGCCCCTGGGACCGGGACAAGCAGGTCCCTCTCGACTGGCGTGCATGACACTGTGTCTGCCGTGCTGTGCAAAGTGATGAGGCGAGGCTCTAACCGGTGAACGCGCTGGACATCCTGTTGCTGGTCGCCGCCGTGTGGTTCGCGATCGTCGGCTATCGCCAGGGCTTCGTCGTCGGCATCCTGTCGGTGATCGGCTTTCTGGGCGGCGGTCTCGTCGCGGTCTACCTGCTCCCCGTCGGCTGGGACGCGCTGACCGACAACGCCGAGGTCGGCACCACCGCCGCCGTCGTCGCGGTCGTCGTCGTCATCGTCTGCGCCTCCGTCGGCCAGGCCCTGACGACGCACCTCGGCAACAAGCTGCGCCGGTACATCACCTGGTCCCCGGCCCGCGCCCTCGACGCCACCGGCGGCTCCCTGGTCAACGTGGTCGCGATGCTGCTGGTCGCCTGGCTGATCGGCTCCGCCCTGGCCGGCACCACGCTGCCGACGGTGGGCAAGGAGGTCCGCAGCTCCAAGGTGCTCCTCGGGGTCGCCCAGGCGCTGCCCGACGAGGCGGACACCTGGTTCGCGGACTTCTCCTCGGTCCTCGCGCAGAACGGCTTCCCGCAGGTCTTCAGCCCGTTCTCGGACGAGCAGATCCCCGAGGTGAAGCCACCCGACCCGGCCCTCGCACGCAGCCCGGTCGCCTTCCGCGCCCAGCGTTCCATCGTGAAGGTCATGGGCACCGCCGAGAGCTGCGGCAAGGTCCTGGAGGGCACCGGCTTCGTCTTCGGCGACCGCCGCGTCATGACCAACGCGCACGTGGTCGGAGGCGTCGACGAGCCCACCGTCCAGATAGGCGGTGAGGGCAGGAGGTACGACGCCACGGTGGTCCTGTACGACTGGGAGCGCGACATCGCCGTACTCGACGTACCGGAGCTGAGCGCGCCCGCGCTGCGGTTCACCTCGCAGGACGCCGGTCGCGGGGACGGGGCGATCGTGGCGGGCTTCCCGGAGAACGGGGCGTACGACATCCGGGCCGCGCGCGTGCGCGGGCGCATCACGGCCAACGGCCCGGACATCTACCACCGCGGCACCGTCCGCCGCGATGTCTACTCCCTCTTCGCGACCGTCCGCCAGGGCAACTCCGGCGGCCCGCTGCTCACCCCCGAGGGGAAGGTGTACGGCGTGGTGTTCGCGAAGTCCCTGGACAGCGCCCAGACGGGTTACGCGCTCACCGCCGACGAGATCCGACAGGACATCGACAAGGGGCGTACCGCGAACCAGCAGGTGGACAGCGACAGCTGCGCACTCTGAGGCCGGATTTCGAGGAGCCCGGCCGGCAGTGGGAGCGTGGAAAAGGCGGGGCGTCAGCCTCGCGGATGGCGCAGGCGTACCGAGACCCAGCGGGCCCGGCGGCGCAGGATGCGCGGAATGCCCACTCGGAGATCCGTGCCGTCCGGCATCGCCGGAGCACCGCCTCGCAGGTGAGAGCTCAGGCCCGAGGCCGAGCGTCGATTGCGTGCTGCGTCACCGTAGTCGTGCGTCCAGCCCATACCCCGACGTCTGCCCCCACCCCAAGGTCGATAACCGCCCCCAGGGCCCCCAATTGGCCTATGCGCCAGGCAATTGGCTGTTCGTCGGACAGGTGTTCAGTTCCGGACACCGGTTGCAGCGGCCCGGTCACCGATCGGGTTCGGGATCCTTCAGCCAGTTGACCAGTTCGGTGGAGAAGGCGACCGGATCCTCCTCGTGCGGGAAGTGGCCCAGCCCGTCGAACAGCCGCCAACGGTACGGCGCTTCCACGTACGCCCCGGACCCGGCGGCGCTGCGCGTCCGCATCACGGGGTCGAGGGACCCGTGCAGATGCAGCGTGGGCACCCGCACCGGCCGCTTCATGCGCCGGTTGAACTGAATGCCGTCCGGGCGGGCCAGGGAGCGGACCATCCAGCGGTACGGCTCGATCGAACAGTGCGCGGTCGACGGAATGCAGATCGCGCGGCGATACGTCTCCACCGCCTCGTCGTCCGGCAGCCTCGGCCCCGACCAGTCCCGGATGAGACGGGCGACGAGCGCGCCGTCGTCCGCGGTGAGCTGCCGCTCGGGGACCCAGGGGCGCTGGAACCCCCAGATGTAGGAGCCGGCCCGGGTCTGCTTGACGTCGGCGAGCATCGCCGAGCGCCAGCGCCGCGGGTGCGGCATCGAGGAGACCGCGAGCCGCCGTACGAGTTTCGGGCGCATCGCGGCCGCCGTCCACGCCAGATAGCCGCCGAGGTCATGGCCGACCAGCGCGGCGTCCGGCTCGCCGAGGGAGCGGATCACGCCAGTGACGTCCAGGGCGAGGTTGGCCGGGTCGTAGCCACGCGGGGTCCGGTCGCTGCCGCCGACACCCCGCAGGTCCATGGCGACGGCCCGGTAGCCCGCGTCGGCGAGGGCGGTCAGCTGGTGCCGCCAGGTCCACCAGAACTGGGGGAAGCCGTGCAGCAGCAGCACCAGCGGCCCGTCACCCAGCTCGGCGATGTGGAAGCGCGCGCCGTTGGCGGCGACGTCCCGGTGGATCACCTCTCGCCCGCCGGGGATGTCGACACGTACGACCGAGGCTGGTTGCGCCGAAGAGCCGGCGGGGTCCGTCATGAGGACGAGCGTGCCACAGCCTCGATGGCCTTCGCGTCCGGGACCCGGTCCGCCAGGGCCGGCCGCGGGTGCGGTTTGGCGTTCTGCAGGACGCCCGCCGTCTCCTTCATCGACGCGGCGACCTTCTGCGGTCCCTGGCTCTTCTTGGCCTTCTTCGCGAAGACCACGCCGATCAGCGCGAGCAGGCCGGCCACGAGCACGTTGGCCGCGAAGGACAGCAGGAAGCAGACCGAGAGGTTCCACCCGCTCCAGGTCCGGATGCCGTACGCCAGCGCGAAGTTCAGCATCGGCAGCGAGAACACCAGCACCGCGCCGGCCACCATGAAGGCGCCACCACTGGTCGCGCCGCGCTTGACGTCATGCTTGAGCTGCGCCTTCGCCAGTGCGATCTCGTCGTGCACCAGCGCGGACATCTCGGTCGTCGCCGAGGCGAACAGTTGGCCGATGCTGCGTTCGGCGCCGACCGGGCTGCCGTCGGGTGCACTCATCGCGATCTCCCTCTTCTGCCTGACGTCCGCCGGGCTGGTGCCCGACCTCCATCCGGCGTGTGCCTGCTGTGTACGGTCCTTCTGCACGGTCCTTTTGTACCGTCCCGTCAGATCATGCCGGACGGTCGTTCTCCTCGCCTGCCCCGCCCATCACTTCGGCACGTCCGCTCGCCCGGCGGCCGTCCGTTCCGCGGCCTTCTGTTCGGCGATCCGTCGGTGCTCGGCGGCCTTGCGGTCGTAGATGTCGGCCATCCGCAGGTGGTAGGCCGGGTCGTCCTCCTCGTAGATGTCCGGGATGCCGTCGAGGTCGTCGTCGCGCTCCTCGGCCTCGCACAGCCTGCGGTACTTGGCGTTCCGTATCTTCAGCAGCACCGTCGCCAGCAGGGCCGCGATGAGTGATCCGGTCAGGACGGCGGCCTTGACCTCGTCGGTCAGCGCCGCGTCGCCCTCGAAGGCCAGCTCCCCGATGAGCAGGGACACGGTGAAGCCGATGCCGGCCAGGGTCGCCACCGCGAACAGGTCCGCCCACTGGAGGTCGTCGCTGAGCGAGGCCCGGGTGAAGCGGGCCGTCAGCCAGGTCCCCCCGAAGATGCCGACCGTCTTGCCGGCGACCAGCCCGAGGACCACACCGAGCGTCTCCGGCCGGCCGAACACGTCGCCCAGCGCCCCGCCGGAGAGGGCGACACCCGCGCTGAACAGCGCGAACAGCGGCACGGCCAGGCCCGCCGACAGCGGCCGCACGAGATGCTCGATGTGCCCGCCGGGTGAGTGCGCCTCGCCCTCGCGGGTCGTGCAGCGCAGCATCAGTCCCATCGCGACGCCCGCGATGGTGGCGTGGACTCCGCTGTTGTACATGAGCGCCCAGTTGACGAGCGCGAGCGGGACATACACGTACCACCCGCGCACGCCCAGCCTCAGCAGCAGCCAGAAGACGGCGAGGCCGACGGCGGCGCCGCCGAGTGCGACGAAGTCGATCGTGTCGGTGAAGAAGACGGCGATGATCAGAATGGCGAAGAGGTCGTCGACGACGGCGAGCGTCAGCAGGAACGCGCGCAGGGCGCTCGGCAGGTTCGTGCCGATGACGGCGAGTACCGCCAGCGCGAAGGCGATGTCGGTGGCGGTGGGGACGGCCCAGCCCTGGAGCGAGCCGCCGCCGGTGATGTTGGTGAGCGTGTAGACCAGCGCCGGTACGGCCATCCCGCACAGGGCCGCCACGACAGGCAGGGCGGCCGCCTTGGGGTCGCGGAGGTCACCGGCGACCAGCTCGCGCTTGAGTTCGATGCCGGCCACGAAGAAGAAGACCGCGAGGAGTCCGTCGGCGGCCCAGTGCGCGATCGAGAGGTTCAGGCCGAGGGCCGCGGGGCCGAGGTGGAAGTGGCTGACGCTCGCGTAACTGTCCTGCAGCGCCGGGACGTTCGCCCAGGTCAGTGCGGCGACGGTGGCGATGAGCAGCAGTACGCCTCCGACGGTCTCGGTGCGCAGCGCGTCCGCCACGTAGTTCCGCTCGGGCAGGGACAGACGTCCGAGAACCTTGCGGGCGGGGCTGGTGCGGGGCGCGGCCACGAGAAAGACCTCCGGTCGGCGGGCAGGACGGAACACTTGCCGACCAGACTTCCCGGCGCACCTATGTGGTCAGCCTACCTACGATGCGTGAGGAGGAACACGGCGATTCTCACATTAGGCGCGAAAGGGGCACCTGGCGTACTGGTCACCAGGTGCCCCTCATCGCCGTACCTATGCGCTGTGGGCCCGCGCCCTGGCTGTGCGCGGTACGACTGCTCAGTCCTCGCTGGGCGCGGCCGGGAGCTTGTCCTGGATGAGGTCCATGACCGTCGAGTCCGTCAGGGTCGTCACGTCTCCGAGCTGGCGGTTCTCGGCGACATCCCGCAGCAGTCGGCGCATGATCTTGCCGGAGCGGGTCTTCGGCAGCTCCGCGACCGGCAGGATCCGCTTCGGCTTGGCGATCGGGCCGAGGGCGGTGCCGACATGGTTGCGCAGGTCGGCGACGAGACCCTGGTCATCGGCGTCGGCGGTGCCGCGCAGGATGACGAAGGCGACGATCGCCTGGCCGGTGGTCTCGTCCGCCGCCCCGACCACGGCCGCCTCGGCGACCGACGGGTGGGACACCAGTGCCGACTCGACCTCGGTGGTGGAGATGTTGTGCCCGGACACGAGCATCACGTCGTCCACCCGGCCCAGCAGCCAGATGTCGCCGTCGTCGTCCTTCTTCGCGCCGTCACCGGCGAAGTACTTGCCCTCGAAGCGTGACCAGTACGTGTCGAGGAACCGCTGGTCGTCGCCCCAGATGGTGCGCAGCATCGACGGCCACGGCTCGGTGAGCACGAGGTAGCCACCGCCGCCGTCGGGCACTTCGTTCGCCTCGTCGTCGACGACGGTCGCGGAGATGCCGGGCAGCGGGGTCTGCGCGGAGCCGGGCTTGGTCGTGGTGACACCGGGCAGCGGCGAGATCATCATCGCGCCGGTCTCGGTCTGCCACCAGGTGTCGACGATCGGGGTCCGGTCGGCGCCGATGTGCTTGCGGTACCAGATCCAGGCCTCGGGGTTGATGGGCTCGCCGACCGAGCCGAGCACCCTGAGGCTGCTGAGGTCGAACTTCGCGGGGATGTCGTCGCCCCACTTCATGAACGTACGGATCGCGGTCGGCGCGGTGTACAGGATGGTGACCCCGTACTTCTGCACGATCTCCCAGAAGCGGCCCTGGTGCGGGGTGTCCGGGGTGCCCTCGTACATGACCTGGGTCGCGCCGTTGGCCAGCGGGCCGTAGACGATGTACGAGTGCCCGGTGACCCAGCCGACGTCGGCGGTGCACCAGTAGACGTCGGTCTCCGGCTTCAGGTCGAAGACGGCGTGGTGGGTGTAGGCGGTCTGGGTGAGGTAGCCGCCGGAGGTGTGCAGGATGCCCTTCGGCTTACCCGTCGTACCGGACGTGTACAGGATGAACAGCGGGTGCTCGGCCCCGAACGCCTCGGGCGTGTGCTCGGCGGACTGCCGCCCGACGATCTCGTGCCACCAGACGTCGTGGCTGTCGTTCCAGGCGACCTCCTGGCCGGTACGGCGGACCACCAGCACGTGGTCCACGTTGCCGGCCCGCTCGACCGCGTCGTCCACGGCCGGCTTCAGCGCGGACGGCTTGCCGCGCCGCCAGCCGCCGTCGGTGGTGATGACGACCTTGGCGTCGGCGTCCTGGATGCGCTTGGCGAGGGCGTCCGCCGAGAAGCCGCCGAAGACGACGGAGTGCGCGGCGCCGATCCGGGCGCACGCGAGCATCGCGACGGCCGTCTCGGGGATCATCGGCATGTAGACGGCGACCCGGTCGCCCTTCTGGACTCCCAGCTCCAGCAGGGCGTTCGCGGCCTTGGAGACCTCGTCCTTGAGCTCGGCGTAGGTGATCGCGCGGCTGTCGCCGGGCTCCCCCTCGAAGTGGATGGCGACCCGGTCGCCGTTTCCGGCCTCCACGTGCCGGTCCACGCAGTTGTACGCGACGTTGAGCTCGCCGTCCTTGAACCACTTGGCGAACGGCGGGTTCGACCAGTCCAGTGTTTCGGTCGGCTCCTTGGCCCAGGTCAGCCGACGGGCCTGCTCGGCCCAGAAGCCCAGCCTGTCAGCCTTGGCCTGCTCATACGCCTCCGCGGTGACGTTGGCGTTCGCGGCCAGGTCGGCGGGGGGCGCGAACCTGCGCTCCTCACGCAACAGGTTGGCCAGGCTTTCGTTGCTCACGACTTCTCCCTTTCGCAGGGTTGTCCGTTGTGTCCCGGGCCACAGCTCATCAGACCCCGGGGGCCGGTGACAAGGCCCGACGAACAATTGGTTTAGACCTGTTGGGCGGCGATTTTCGATGCCCGGGTCATTCGTACCCACGGACGCCGACCAGGCGGAGTTCAGCGCCTGTAACGCGCTTCACACTCGACTGGGTGACCAGAACATGAGGTGGCCGTGACCGCGGCGACGGTCACGGCCACCCCGGTTCACCTCACACCGACAGGTCCGCCGCCCGCACATGGTGGAAGACGCCGTCCTCGTCCGCCCCGGTGAGCAGATACGCCTGCGCCTCGCCCACGTGGAAATACATCCCGTGCAGTTCCAGCGCCCCGTCCCGCAGAGCCCGGGCCACCGACTCATGGGTGCGCAGATGTTCCAACTGCTGCACCACGTTGGTCAGGCAGAGCTGTTCCACCGCGTCCGCGGGTGACCGTCCGGCGAGCCGGGCCCCCGACCGGGTGGCGTCGACCATGCGTTCCAGGCTCGGCAGCCCGTGCCGCAGCCACCGCTTGAGCGGGGTCCGGGCACCGCCTGGCTCGGAGTTGATCAGCGCCTGCATGGCCCCGCACCCGGAGTGCCCGCACACCGTGATGGACCGCACCTGCAGCACATCCACCGCGTACTCGATCGCGGCCGCCACCGAGTCGTCCCCGCTCTCCTCGCCGGGCAGGGGGACGAGGTTGCCCACGTTGCGCACCACGAACAGGTCGCCGGGGCCGCTGGAGGTGATCATCGAGGTGACCAGCCGTGAGTCGGCGCAGGTGAGGAACAGCTGGGACGGCCGCTGCCCCTCGCGTGCCAGCCGGGCCAGCTCGCCCCGCACCAGCGGCGCGGTGTTGCGCTGGAACGTGCTGATGCCGCGCGCCAGGTCGTGCCCGCTCGGCTCGGTGAACACGCCCGGCCCACCCGGGTGTCCGTCATGGGTCGGCGAGGAGGCGGCCCGCGGGCGGTCGCACTGGTGGTTTCGCCAGGGGGTCCATGGACGGCAGCGGCACCCGGCGGAGCTGGTCGCCGCCCCGGCGCTCCCGTCCTCGATGAGCTGACCGGTCCTGCTTCCGGGCTCGCCGATCCGTACGTCGGCGCGGCGGCCGGTGATGTCGACGGTGCCACCCTGCGCGATGTGCGTCTTCTGCCAGTCCTGCAGTGACTCGTAGGCCGCGTGGTCCATGAACGACCCGTCCAACTCCACGACGGCGTGGGTGCCTTGGGGGACGAGATGCAGGGCCCGACTGAGCCGGGGGACCGCGAGGAACGTCAACTGCCCTCGTACGTGGACGTGGTGGACTCCTTCCTTCTCGTCGTGTGCGATGCGGGTGCGGGTCAGGCGGTGCAGGGCGACGGCGACAGCGACGGCGACGCCGAGCAGCACGCCCGCCAGAACGCCGAGCACGACCACGCCGAGTGTGGTGACGGCGTACACCAGCACTTCTCGGTGGCGGGTCACCGTGCGGATGTGGTGCAGGGACACCATCTGGATGCCGACGGCCATCACCAGGGCGGCGAGCGAGGCGAGCGGGATGCGTTCCAGGATCGGGACCAACAGCAGCGCGGCGACCACTACGAGAACGCCGTGCAGCATCGTGGAGTTCCGGCTGACCGCACCGGCCCGCACGTTCGCGGAGCTCCGGACGGCGACCCCGGCGACCGGAAGTCCGCCGAGCGAGCCGGAGACGATGTTGGCGGCGCCCTGTCCGAGCAGTTCGCGGTCCAGGCGGGAGCGACCGACACGGGCGGGCAGGCCGGGGCGGCCGGCCACCAGCTTGTCCACGGCGACCGCACCGAGCAGCGACTGCACGCTGCACACCAGCGTGGTGGT
Organism: Streptomyces sp. NPDC005263; assembly: GCF_042872365.1. NCBI lineage: Bacteria > Bacillati > Actinomycetota > Actinomycetes > Kitasatosporales > Streptomycetaceae > Streptomyces > Streptomyces sp. NPDC005263. The sequence continues at coordinate 363,782 of NZ_JBIAKJ010000007.1, forward strand.
GAGTACGGCGGCGACCAGCCCGAGCGCCGGACCCTCGGGCAGCCCGGCCAGTGCGTGGCTGCTCCAGGACGGCAGGTCGACCCTGGGCAGCGCGAAGCCGGCGAGGTACGCGGTGACGGTGGCCCCGCTGACGGCGACGAGCGCGGCGGGAACCTTGCGCAGCACCGACCCCGCGCGGCCGGGAATCCGCGGCCAGAGCAGCAACAGGGCCAGGGTCAGCGCGCTCACCGACGCGGCGGCCGGACGCAGGTTCGCCAACTGGGCGGGCAGCGCGCGGACGTTGTCGAGGACGGCGCTCTGCGGAGTGCCGCCGAGGACGATGTGCAGTTGGGCGACGGCGATGGTGACGCCGATGCCGGCGAGCATGCCGTGCACGATGGCGGGGCTGACGGCCAGGGCCGTGCGGGCCACGCGCAGGCAGCCGAGGCCGAGTTGGGCGACACCGGCGAGCACGGTGATGGCGCAGGTCGTCCGCCAGCCGTAGCGGTGGATGAGGTCGGCGGTGACCACGGTGAGCCCGGCGGCGGGCCCGCTGACCTGGAGCGGTGAGCCTCCGAACCGTCCGGCGACGATCCCGCCGACGGCGGCGGCGACGAGACCGGCCTGGAGGGGCGCGCCGGTGGCGAGGGCGATACCGAGGGACAGCGGGAGGGCGATCAGGAAGACCGCGACGCAGGCCGACACGTCGGCTCCCTCGATGCGGAAGCGGCGTGGTGGGGGCGGCGGTGGGCTGTGGGGTGGGTGGACGTGCTTCGTACGACTCGGGTCTGTGGTGCGGGTGGGGACGCAGGCTGACATGTTCCCGTCTCCTCCGGGGCGGCGCGGTCGCGGTGTGCGGCCGTGGGGCACGACGTACAGCGGCGGGATGGATCAACTCTTGGTAAACGAATCGTAATGCAGAGTAAAGGTCAAGCATGAACTTTAGCGGCAAATGGGGTACTGAATCACCTCAATGAGTGAACCGGTCTTTTTATCGGCTTGTCGTATTAATTCCTTTTTCCTCCCGTGCGACCTTGACGGCGCACCACACCGCACGCGCCCTCATCGGCGTCGGTCCGAGAAGGAAGAAGGTGGGCGGACATGGCCGTCACCCAGAGGATCATCGCGGGGACCGTGGCAGCCACGGCCTGTGCCGCTTCGCTCGCCGGCTGCGCGCTCGGTACCGACGACGCCGAGCCGGCGGCGCAGGGCGGGCAGAAGGCGAAGCCGGCCCAGGCGCCGAAGAGCATGGTCCGCCTGATCGGCGACGGTTCCACCGCGTACACCGGGGCGCAGCCGCACCTGCCCAGACCCGAACGCCTCAAGCCCGGCGAGAAGCCGCCGCAGTTCGTGGTGTTCTCCTGGGACGGCGCCGGCGAGGACAGCCAGCGGCTGTTCTCCCACTTCCGCCAGGTCGCCAAGGCGAACGACGCGACGATGACCTACTTCCTCAGCGGTGTGTACATGCTGCCGACGGAGAAGCGCGACCTCTACCGGCCCCCACAGCATTCCCCGGGCCGCTCGGACATCGGCTTCAACGACGAGCAGGGCATCGCCGACACCGTGAAGCAGTTGCGCCTGGCGTGGTTGGAGGGCAACGAGATCGGCACCCACTTCAACGGGCACTTCTGCGGCAGCGGCGGCGGAGTCGGCGAGTGGTCGGTGGACGACTGGAAGGACGAGATCGCGCAGGCGAAGCAGTTCGTGAAGTCCTGGAAGACCAACACCGGCATGAAGAAGGCCTCGCCGCTGCCCTTCGACTACGACAAGGAACTCGTCGGCGCCCGCACGCCCTGTCTGGAGGGCCAGGAGAACTTCATGAAGGCGGCCCGCGACCTGGGATTCCGTTACGACACCAGCGGTGTCGACAACCAGGTCTGGCCGAAGAAGAGAAACGGCCTGTGGGATCTGTCGATGCAGCTGGTGCCCTTCCCCGGCCACTCCTACGAGACGTTGACCATGGACTACAACTTCATGGTCAACCAGTCCGGCACCAGGACCCAGGGGGACCCCGCCAAGTACGGTTTCTGGGGCGACCAGATGCGCGACGGACTGCTCATGGGCTTCAGCCGGGCCTACGACGGCAACCGCGCGCCCCTGATCATCGGCAACCACTTCGAGTCCTGGAACGGCGGCACCTACATGCGGGCCGTCGAGGAGGTCGTCGAGCGGGTGTGCAACAAGCCGGACGTGCGCTGTGTGTCCTTCCGGCAACTCGCCGACTGGCTGGACGCCCAGGACCCGCAGACCCTTCACCAGTTGCGCGCCCTGAACGTCGGCGAGGCCCCGAAACAAGGCTGGGCGTCCTTCCTGTCGGGCCGCCCAGCCCCGGCTCCGAGGGGCGTACCCGAGGCGTCGGCAGCCAAGTAGCGGCAGCGGTCCGGCAGTTGTCACACCTGCCGGCAACGGCCGCCGGTGCCGGTGAGCATTCCGGCCGTCGTCACCAGTGGCGGTGTGCCGTCAGACCGCCGCCGCGAGACTCTCGCCGAGCACGAAGGAGGAATCGACCTGCGCCGCCAGGTCGATCCCGGTGCGCTCGTTGCCCCACGACTGGGCGTTCTTCAGGTGGAAGTGCACCATCTGGCGCGTGTAGCGCTCCCAGTCGCGCAGTTCGTACGTCGCGTCGGCGGCCGTCCGCAGTCGGTGCAGGGCGCGGCGGTTGACGTCCTCCAGGAGCTCGAACCGGGGCGGCCGGCCCTTCTCCAGCGCGCGCACCCAGTCCGAGTGCCCGACCGTCACGAGCAGGTCGTCCCCGACTTCGGCGCGGAGGAAGTCGAGGTCGTCCTGGCCCTGAACCTTGTTGCCGACGACCTTCAGTACGACGCCGAAGTCGCGGGCGTACTCCTTGTACTGGCGATAGACGGAGACCCCCTTCCGGGTCGGCTCGGCGACGAGGAACGTGATGTCGAAGCGGGTGAACATGCCGGAGGCGAAGGAGTCCGAGCCGGCCGTCATGTCGACCACGACGTACTCGTCGGGGCCGTCCACCAGGTGGTTCAGGAACAGCTCCACCGCTCCCGTCTTGGAGTGGTAGCAGGCGACCCCCAGGTCGGCGTCCGTGAAGGGGCCCGTGACCATCAAACGGACGGCGTCACCGTCGAGTTCCACCGGCCGCGCGCACAAGTCGTAGACCGGATTGTCCTCACCCACCCGCAGCAGCCGGGAGCCTTCGCCGGGCGGGGTCGTCTTGATCATCGTGTCGGCGGAGGCGATGCGCGGGTTCGAGCCGCGCAGGTAGTCCTTGATCAGAGGCAGTCGCTCGCCCATGGCGGGCAGCGCCGCGGCCTGCGCCTCGTCGAGGCCGAGGGCCGGCCCCAGATGCTGGTTGATGTCGGCGTCCACGGCGAGGACCGGCGCGCCCGCGGTCGCGAGGTGGCGGATGAACAGGGAGGACAGAGTGGTCTTGCCGCTGCCGCCCTTCCCGACGAAAGCAATTTTCATGTTCACCAAGAGTAGTGGCGAGATAGCTGTATGTGTCTGGGAGCGTGAAGAAGACCACTCATTCGTGGCGTGTGAGGCTGGGATGCGTAGGGTCGTACTTATGAGTACGACAGGCGCGGCCGCCGATCCGCTCGCGGCCCTGGGCACGCTGCCCGGTGTGGACGAATCCGTGGAATCCGTGCGCAAGTCCGTGGACCGGGTCTACGGACACCGGGTCATGCGGCGCCGCAGCAATGCGGTCACCTCCGAGGCGGCCCTGCGTGGAGCCCGCGGTTCGGCGGCGCTGTCCGGCGCGGACTGGGCCCTCGAAGAGGTGCGCCGGCGCACCGACTTCAGTGGTGACGACGAGGCGCGCGTCGTGGGCGCGGCCCTGCGGCTGACGGCCGAGGCGGGTCAGCTGCTGTCCATCTGGCGGCAGTCGCCGCTGCGGGTGCTGGCCCGGCTGCACCTGGTGGCGGCCGCCACGAAGGGCGACGAGGTCGGGCGTCCGCGGCAGGAGGGTGAGCCGGTCGACGAGCCGCTCATCGAGCTGCCGCCGCCGAGTGCGGCGGAGGTCTCCGGCCGTCTGGAGGGGCTCGCCGAGCTGATCATCGCGGGTGGTTCGGCCCCCGCGCTGGTCACAGCCGCCGTCGTGCACGGTGAACTCCTCGCGCTCAGGCCCTTCACCTCGCACAACGGTCTGGTCGCGCGCGCGGCCGAGCGCATCGTCCTGGTCGGCAGTGGACTGGATCCCAAGTCGGTGTGTCCGGCGGAGGTGGGCCACGCCGAACAGGGGCGCGCCGCCTACGTCGCGGCGCTCGACGGCTATGTCTCCGGAACTCCGGAGGGCATGGCCGCCTGGATCGCCCACTGCGGCCGGTCGATCGAGCTGGGCGCGCGTGAGTCGACGGCGGTGTGCGAGGCACTGCAACGCGGGGCGGCGTAGGGAGAGTCCAGGAAAAGGGGTGCGGCGGTACGAGAGTTCGTACCGCCGCTGGCATGTTCACCGGGGTACCAAGCGTCCTCGATGTAGTGCCCATCAGGTCGGGAACATTGCCCGTCACCTGGTGTGGCTGGCCCGTAATCGACGGGTCGACGTCGCGTGGGTGCTCGGTGTCCATGCTCGGTCCGTGGGGCCGTGTGCGTGTTTGAAGGTGATCCTCTCGGATGTCCTTGGTCTCGCGGGCCGTTAACTTCTTTGTACTCCTGGGCCGGAGCAAGCGGAAGCCCTGACTGTGGTTCTTTACTCTAGGGTCGAAAAACCCATCAATTGGGCATGAATGTGCCCGCTCGCGCGCTCAGGCCGGTGCCGCACGGCGCCGGTTCGCGTACCAGACGAGTCCCGCGGTGGCGGCCGCGGCACCTATCGCGGCGACCGCGACCAGAGCCGGGCGGGGCGGTACGGAGAACGTGGGGAACCGCTGCTTGAGCCGGACCGGCCGGTGGAAATCCAGAATCGGCCACTCGCGCGCGAGTGCTTCGCGGCGCAGCGCGCGGTCCGGGTTCACCGCGTGGGGGTGGCCGACCGCCTCCAGCATCGGCAGGTCGGTCGCCGAGTCGCTGTAGGCGTAGCAGCGGTCGAGGTCGTACCCCTCGGACTCGGCCAGCTCCTTGACCGCCTCGGCCTTGGTCGGGCCGTATGCGTAGTACTCCACCTCGCCGGTGAAGCAGCCGTCGTCGCCCACCACCATGCGGGTCGCCACCACGCGGTCCGCGCCGAGCAGTTCGCCGATCGGCTCGACCACCTCGGTGCCCGACGTGGACACGATCACGACGTCACGGCCGGCCGTGTGGTGCTCCTCGATGAGGGAGGCGGCCTCGTCGTAGATGATCGGGTCGATGAGGTCGTGCAGGGTCTCGGCGACGATCTCCTTGACCTGCTGGACGTTCCAGCCGCGCACCAGCGCGGACAGATACTCGCGGGTGCGTTCCATCTGGTCGTGGTCCATACCGCCCACGAGGAAGACGAACTGGGCATAGGCGGTGCGCAGGGCGGCCCTGCGGTTGATCAGTCCGCCTTGGTAGAAGGACTTGCTGAAGGTGAGCGTGCTCGACTTCGCAATGACCGTCTTGTCCAGGTCAAAGAAGGCCGCTGTGCGGGGCAAGGAGTGGTTTTCCACGACCCCGAGCATAGGCGCAGCCCATTCGGCGTAAGGTGGGCGCGTTGGTTTGCCTGGGAAGGCTCTCGGGTACACCATGGAAGTCACGGATCGTTCGCGACCGTGCTAACGCGGTCCGGCTCCTCCCCCCCCGAGTCGGCCGTGAAGGCGACCCCCGCTCTCCCCCCCGGCGGGGGTCGTCGCATGTCCGGGTGGGTTTTCCTCTTGTGTGCACGGCTGTGAGGCCGGACCGGGGCGGCTGCGGCCGCCCCTTTTGCATGCCCATGATTCATCACTGTGTGTAGTCGTTGCGCTGCTCTGCGGAAGTCGCACAGGGGGTGGTACAGGGGTCACCGGTACGGGTGGCGGCGATATTCACAACCGTTGAGTTGTCCACAGTTATCGACCAAGATCCACACGATTTCCGGGATCGCTGCACCGTGATTCCAACGCGTCCCGCTCGCGCCGACTTCATGAGCTGGTTCCGGTTAGGCGGGCGGGTTTTGGCCGGTTCGTATCGGCCGTTCATATGGAGACCGGTTGCCGGTTCTTCACATGGCGTGGAATCGCGGGGCCGCAGGGGCCGCGCGTCAGACCGATCGCGGGGCCGCGGTGGCCCCGAACAGAGGCGCATCCCGGGGCCCTTGGGCCGCGCGGGAGACGCCGCGAAGGGGGATGAGGACCGTGGCCGCAGCCGTCACACACGAACCACCGTCCGCCGCCGGAGGGCGGCACGGCAAACCGTTGATCGTCACGGAGGACACCGATCTGCTCGACGACCTGCTGCGCCTGTGCGCGGCGGCCGGGGTCACGCCCGATGTCCATCACGGGGTACCGGAGCGCAGGGGCGGCTGGGAGTCCGCTCCGCTCGTCCTGGTCGGCGACGACGCCGTACGGCGGGTGCGCGGGGCCGCCCGCAGGAACGGAGTGGTGCTGGTCGGTCGCGACCAGGACGACCCCGGGGTCTGGCGGCGGGCCGTCGAGATCGGCGCCGACCACGTCCTGATGCTGCCCGACGGTGAACAGTGGCTGGTCGACCGCATCGCCGACGTGGCCGAAGGCGTCGGCCGGCCCGCCCTCACCGTCGGCGTCATCGGTGGCCGAGGCGGCGCGGGAGCGTCCACACTCGCCTGCGCCCTCGCCGTGACCTCCGCACGCGAAGGGCTGCGCACCCTCCTCGTGGACGCCGATCCGTTGGGCGGCGGACTCGACGTCCTGCTCGGCGGCGAGACGGCCGGGGGGCTGCGCTGGCCCGCCTTCGCCGCCTCGCGCGGGAGGGTCGGCGGTGGCGCCCTGGAGGAGTCCCTGCCCGAACTGCACTCGCTGCGGGTGCTCAGCTGGGACCGCGGTGACTGCGTCGCCGTCCCGCCCCAGGCGGTCCGGGCGGTGCTGGCCGCGGCCCGACGCCGGGGCGGCACGGTCGTCGTCGATCTGCCCCGCCGGATGGACGACTCGGTCGCCGAGGTCCTCGCCCAGCTCGACGTGGGACTCCTCGTGGTCCCGGCCGAACTGCGCGCGGTCGCGGCCGCCGGCCGGATGGCCTCCGCAGTCGGCATGGTCCTGCGCGACCTGCGGGTGGCGGTACGCGGCCCGTACGCACCCGGACTCGACGACCGTGAGGTGGCCCGGCTCCTGGGGCTGCCGCTGGCCGGCGAGGTGCCCGTGGAGTCCGCGCTGCTGCGTCCGCACGGAGGCCGGACACCCCCAGGCGCGGTCGGACGAGGGCCACTCGCCCGCTTCTGCAAGGAGTTCTGGGAGCGGGCGTTGCTGGAGGTGAGGGCGGCGTGAGCACGTATGCCGGGCTGTGGCGGGGTGAGCGGGGCGGAGCGTTCGGACCGGGCGGGGAGGTCGGTGCGATCGGTGCGATCGGGGAGCAGGGCGTGGGCGTGGTGAGTGAAGTGGTCGCGGGCGAGGGATGGAACGCTGGGGCCGGGCCGTCACCACGTTGGCCGTCCGGGGGTGCCGCCCTCGTGCCGGTGCCCGGTGCGGAGACGACGCCGGGGCTGCTCGACGGTGTCCGGCAGTGGCTCGCCGAGAGCGGGGGAGAACCGACACCCGCGCGCGTGGCGCAGGCGTTGCGCGAACAGGGCCGGGTGCTCGGGGACGCCGAAGTCCTCGGCGCGGCGGAGCAGTTGCGGTCCGAGCTGATCGGCAGCGGCCCGCTGGATCCGCTGCTCGCCGATCCGTCCGTGACCGACGTGCTGGTGTCCGCCCCGGACCGGGTCTGGGTGGACCGGGGTGGCGGGCTGGAACTGACCGCCGTCTCCTTCACGGACCCCGCCGCGGTACGACGGTTGGCGCAGCGCCTGGCCGCGGTGGCCGGACGTCGGCTCGACGACGCACGGCCCTGGGTGGACGCCCGGCTGCCGGACGGGACCCGGCTGCACGCGGTACTCCCGCCGGTAGCCGTCGGCTGTGCCTGTCTGTCCCTGCGGGTCGTACGGCCGCGGGCCTTCACGCTCGACGAGTTGGTGACGGCGGGCACGGTGCCGCCGGGTGGCGACCGGGTGCTGCGCGCACTGATCGACGCACGGCTGTCCTTCCTGATCAGCGGTGGTACGGGCAGTGGCAAGACGACCTTGCTGAGCGCGCTGCTGGGGCTGGTCGGGCCGGATGAGCGGATCGTGCTCGCCGAGGACTCCGCGGAGCTCAAGCCGGAGCATCCACACGTCGTACGGCTGGAGAGCAGACCCGCCAACCAGGAGGGCGCCGGGCTCGTCACCCTCCAGGACCTGGTGCGGCAGGCGTTGCGGATGCGGCCGGACCGGCTGGTCGTGGGCGAGGTGCGCGGGCCCGAAGTGGTGCATCTGCTGGCCGCGTTGAACACGGGCCACCAGGGCGGGTGCCTGGTCTAAGCGTACATGCAGAGACAGGGCTCAGCCAGAGACAGCCGAAGCGAGCAACGCCCCAGGTCACAGCCAAGTTGGCGCACGTGACGAAGCCCCGCCCAGTACGCCGGGGGAGACGCATGGACGGGGCCACTCAACCTCTCTGCCGGGGTGCTGTGCCGACAGTGAGGGACCTAGGCGGACACTGCACGGGTCATGCGGATTGCTCGGCGGTCTGTGGTTCCTGCACCCCGTCCTGGTGACCGAATTCCCGATGCACCCGCATCGCTGAGAGCGTGGCCAGAGTCAACAACGGATCTTCTGTACGGGCGGCTGCCCTGACTTGTCCGCGAAGCGACGCGCACACAATGCATGCCTCTGGATCGACCGGCCCGCGCCGGGGTTCTCTCAGCCAGCGGTCAACATCCCTCAACGCTGCCTCCCTTTGGCGCGGCAGGTGGAACACGGGAACGGGCAGGCGGGAAGCTGACCGGTAGGCGGGAAGTAGAGAACCCCGGAAGCCGAGTCGAGTGCTCCCCCCGCTTCCATCCACCAGCCGTCAGGAGAGTTCGCGTACGGCCCTGACGGGTCACCTATGAGGCTGACTAGTTCCGGCTCCGGTAAGGCGCTCAGGCGGACGCTGACGCGTTTCGCGGGGGCGGTCATGCCGGGCACTCGTGGTGCTCGTACCGGTCAGCAGAAGAACCCCCGGACGCCGGTTCATTGGCCACGCGTCGGCATGTCTCCAACGACTTGAACGGCTTACGGCACTTCCGGCACTTCTCACCAGGGGGCGCGTAGGTCGTGTACTCATGCTGTCGCGCGTCTGTGGCGTTCGTCTTCGTCGTCTGACTGGCCATGTCCGCTGTCCCCTCGCGTGGTCCGAGGCAACCACGCTAGGAACTCCGACACCCCAACTCACAGCCGATTGCACGAGATTGCACGCCAATCACCCCAGCGAGGCGACAGCCGCCCGGATCAGAGCATGGGCCTTCGCGCCGTACACAGCAACGTCAGCCAATGCGGCGAACGTGTCGGCGTAGGTGGCCACTTCTCTTGGCTGAGTGATCGTCAGGTATCCAGACACCAACTCGACATTTACCTGTGCCGTGTCGAATATCCAGAACCCCTCAACCGGCATTCGTGCCCGGCCAATCTTCGTGCGCACCACCCCCAAACTGACGTTGGGCAGCGCTGAGACCGTGAGCAAATGCTCTAGTTGCTCAACCTGTGTATCCGGCTCACCGAGTGCGTTCCTTAGAACTGACTCTTCTATCAGGAACGCGAAACGGCGCTGCCCCTCAAACAGCACCCGCTGACGCTCCATACGTGCGGCCACGGCATCAGCAACGTCATCAACCTCAACCCGGCGACGCTGTACGGCACGCAATACGTCTTCGGTATAGCCGTAGGTCTGGATCAAACCAGGGACAAGCCCCGGCGAGTAACAGCGAAACCAGCGCGTTCGTTCGTATAGCGGCAAGCGTGCTTCCTGCGCCTGTCGAAGCCCCGCACGCTCCATACGTCGCCATTCCACCCACATGCCTTCTACGGCGCGCAGAGAGGCAATCAGGTCCTCTGTCTGGTCCTCTGCGCCGCAAGCGCGACACCACGCGCGGATGTCCTCAGCGGAAGGTGACGTTTTAGCGGACGAGATCCGAGAGACCTTCGCAGGATGCCACCCGCACGCCTCAGCGAGCCGCTTACCGTCCAACCCGGCGTCCTTGCACAACTCCCGAAGGCGATCGGCAAGGACTTTCCGGGCGGCTTGAACACTTGATGATCCTGATGCGGGCATGGCACGGGCCGGTTAGACCGGCTTGTACTCCTCATGGGACGTGGCCCGTTCCCAGACCGTTTCGAATGCCGTACTCACCAGCGCTACGACCGCCGGTTCGGTGCACCACTCGCGGTCAACCACCTCCCCGATTCCAGAGAAGTAGGTAAACAGCACGGCTGAGTTGTCGAACATCCAAAGGTCGGTTCCGGGTAGAGGGATATCGGCTGCCTTGCGGCGCGGAAGCCACCTGACCAACTCGCCAGCAACCACGTTCGGGAAAGTCACGTCGTGCTCGTACTTGATGTAGTCCGTCACTGGCTCCGAGACAATCCGAGCACGGCGCATAACGACACCACGCGCTGTTGTCTCCGTAACTACGTCGAGAAACGGACGCCACCACGCCGATCGGTCAGCGGCATAGTCAAGGCGCTTCCCGTTCTGCCACGCGATGAACTCAGGGTCATTCGGCTGGTACGCGTCGCGCATTTCCAAGTGAACGGCTGAGTGACGCGCCTTCGCCAGACCCTCAAGTACGGGGTTCGTCATCGTTGCTACTCGCTGTCGGGGTGGGGGATGTACTGAAGCATGACCTTCGGAAGCCTGATGATCGTCTCGTGATCCGGCACGTCTGTGGAGTGGCCCGGAATCGAACCGATCTCCTGACACGCCTTCACCTCCTCCTCAGTGGCCTTGTACGACTGGATCAACAGGTCTCCCGTCTCTTCGTCCAGCCAGATGGTTGGGGAGTCCGTGTCAGGCGTGTTCGGGATGATCCCCAAGAACCGTAGCGGCATGTCATGTCCCTCCGTCGATGCGATTGCGCCCGATTGCACGACCATCACCCGCCCGACGGATCACGTCAAGAGGGCATGTATGCACAACACTTGACCACGCGCGGACGCGCACCAGCTAACCTGACGGCCCGTCAGAAAAGCGAGAAGCCCCGTACCGGCTACCAGGAAGGCAGCGGGCACGGGGCCAAGTAGAGATCTATTTTCTTGCGAGGTTGGAACATGAGCGTTTCCGAGAAGACCCGGAAGATTCTATGGGTTCAGGCTGGTGGTCTCTGCGCCATCTGCAAAGCGCAGGTGATCACACCCGGGACGGCATCGGATGACCCTTCGGTATTTGGCGAGGAAGCGCACATCGTCGCACGCTCAGAGGGCGGCCCCCGGGCAGGAGGAATCGCAGAGGAACTGATTAACCACCATTCGAATCTGATTCTCTTGTGCAGCAAGGATCATAAGCGGGTGGATGATCAGCCGAACCACTTCACTGTAGAGCGGCTCCGGCTGATCAAAACGGCGCATGAGGCGTGGGTGCGTTCCAGGGTGGAAGCCGAAGAAACCCGCATGAGGCTGGTGCCTGATCCGTTGTTCCCTCAGCCCAAGGTGTTGCAGCTAATTACGCGGGGAAACCCGCTCTGGAACATGGTTAAGGAAAGCGTCACGTTTGAGTACGCCCTGCCGGATCATCTGAATGACGACGACGAAGATTTGATCATCGAATTCATGGATCTGTTGCGTGATTACCTCGACATAGCCGGGGAACTTGTAAGCGTCCGAGAGAATCGGGATGCAGAGAAGACCCTTCAGCAATACATCAACCGTCTAGCTGAGCGCGAATTCCTGGTAGGTGCCTTTGTCCGCCACATGCTTTTGACGGGTGGGAGCGCTGAGGGTCCAACTCCCTGGCCCATGCTCCGCGTCGAAGTGCAGCCCGCAACGTCGGCAGAGGTCACAGACGAAAATGGCACTCCGTATCCCCGGCAGGCAGCGACCTAAGCGAAGGGTTCGCCCCGCGCAAACGCTCTGAGTTGCGGCGCTAGCTTTTTCCCTCCCTGCCGGTCAATCTCTGAGGGGGAAGGGGGTCATCCCCCACCCGGGTAGGCATCAGCGGGAATCAGAACGGCGGAACGTCGTCAGGCTTAGGCGGCTGAGGCTTCACATTCTCGGCTGCCCAACCACCAGGCTGGTTCTTCGCGGTCTCGCTGTCATGGCACGGCTTACACAACGGCCTCAAGTGCTTTGGTGCATCCGGGTTCGGCTCATGCCTTGCCTTCAATTGCTTCCGACTCAACGGCCAATGGTCGGCAACGGTTGCCGGTCGACTGCACAACACACACCACGGATTGGCGTACAGATAAGCCTTACGCCTGCGCTGCCAGCCAACGTCATAACCGCGCTTACTCGCGTTGCCTCTCTGCTCTTCGCGCTGTGCCTTGTGCTCAGGGCATGGGCCACCACTGGTCAGCTCACTGCACCCCGGCTGACTGCACGGCGTTCTAGGTTCCCTTGGAATACCCGTACTCCGATGGCATGGGGGCCACCTACGAAATTTCGGAGGTGGGGGTGTCGGTAATGACGCTGAATAGCTGAGCATCGCTGAGCGACTGGATATCTGCCACGGCGTCTATGACCTCTTGCGTGTCGTCCAGCGCGTCTAGGTCATCAGCCGCAGCACACAGCATGTTCCGGATTCCTTGCGCCAGGTGCGCCGCCTTATCGGCATCCGGCTTTCCCTCAGCGACCATGCGGCTTAGCGATTCCGCATAGCTGTGCGCATAGCTCAGGGCTTCGGCCAGCGAAACGGCATGTGAGGGTGCGCAGTCATCAGCGAGCATGGGACTCCTTCACGCCAGCACACGCGCCAGCGAAGTTGCAGCGCACCAAAGGCGCAGGTCAGAAAACGTGGGGATTTCAGCCGGCTGAGGGTGCCTGGTTGCGGCAGCACACCCCGGGGAGACACCCCTTCCCCTCAGGCATTGACCGGCAGGGAGGGGAGAAGCTGCCATGGCTAATTGAACAGTTTGCGCGGGACTGGCGCACCCTTGACTGGCTGTGCCCGCTGCCCCGAACATGACGCCATGGATGCAGGATTGGCCGCAGTGCTCGGCGCATTGGCGGGTTCAATAGCGACGATCAGCGCAGCGATAGCCGCTAATAGGTCACAGAGAGAAACAGCCCGATTTGCCGCACGTGCTGAACATCAGCGTCAACGTCGGGAACCGCGCCACGGCGTCTATAAGGAATTCATTGCGCACGCTTCACAATTACGAGAACAATTGGATATATTCGCAAACTTTGACTTGTATCCGAATTCGGTCACTGACGAGACGGTGAAGCGATACAACGACACGGCCAAGGTTCTCCAAGGGAAATGGGTAGAAGTTGGCCTAGTAGGTCCTGGGGATGTTTCCGCTTCCAGTAAGGTGATCGAACAACTGGGGCGGAAATCAGCCCTCCAGGTAAATCGATTGCAGTGGTTCATTGATCAGGGAAGCGAGCAACGTAAGATCGAAGAGCAGACAGCTATCGCAGGAAGTTCCGTGCAATTGACTGAGTTGCTCGACAAATTCATTGATACGGCTCAAGCCGCATTGGATGACGACGGAAGCCTGAGATAGGTGCCCTGAGCCGGTGGAAACAGGGCACCTATATCAACGGCGCTTCCATGCCCGGTAGCAAGCCAGACACATTGACTTCCGGTATCCCGGAGAGTCCGGCCAGGAAACGCCCCGGGCAACAAGCTGAGAGCGCGTCAGCGGATAGAAACAGCTCACATCCGCTGGCACGCCTAGACCGTCTTCCGTACACAGTTCACAGAACGGGCTATCAGCCATAGTGGTCCGTCCGCATCTGCCGCAGCACGTCTAGCGGAATGGTCGGGGGCACCAGCGGGTTACCGTCAGCGCCATAGTGCGTGAGATCAACCAGGGTGCCCCGCTGACGAACCGTGCCTCGCGTTACCGGCGCTGCACCAGGCTGAGGGAAGACGACATCAGCGAAAGTGTGCGTGTCGGCAAAGCACGGGGCTCCATTCGCGTCCCGGGGCCAGACCAGATATGCAGGCTGGCCGTTGTAGTCCGGCCCCGGGTCGAGTAGGTCATGGGCCATTACTCAACCTCACCGTTGATGGCCCGGTTGCGCTTCGCCTCAAAGGCTTCCGAAAACTCGGCAACCCGGCGGTTGGCCTCACTCTCAACAATCCTGGTCAGCTCAGCGGCAACATCCACCGAGTAGACACGATCCCCCACAGGAACGGTGCGCTGCGAAACTGGAACCTCTAGCGCAGACTCGGCATTCTGAGCCGCCTGCACCACGATGCGACGCTTTTCACGAGCCGCAGCAAAACGAATCAGCCCCTCAAGGAATGGCATCGTGTTCGGGTCGTACTCAAGAGGCTCATATCCCTCAGAGTCGCGCGCCTCAGCGGCAATATCCGTCCATCGGGAAAGAAGGGCCCGGTCATACTCACGGGCACGCTCAGCGCGCTCAGCGGCAATCTGAGCCTGCCGCGCATCCTCAGCGGCCTCAGCCTCAGCCAACTTCACGGCAGCCGCCTCAGCAGCCTTACGCGCCTTCTCAACGGCGTTCTCAGTCATGTGTGTTATCCCTCCGGATCAGTTGGCGTTTAGCTGAGTGGCAGCCTTGCGAGCGTTTGCCGCGTAACCCATGGCCATTCGCTGACCGGGGCTAATGGCAACACCCTGAGCCTCAGCGTTCCGCAGATGGGCGGCAACGGCGTCAGCCTCTTCACTGGCCCCCGCTGCAATGGATTCGATGTGCTGCCGGTTGCGCTCCGGGCTTCCCTTGTCCTCTGAAGTGGTGTCGGTAGCGTCCGCAACCATGTACCACGGAGTGTTGTCAGTCACTGATTATTTCCTCTTTCTGTTTGATCACTTCCGAAATTTCGGAGGTGGCTACGGGCGTAGCTGGATGTGCCGGAAGTGGTGTCCATGGCGCGGGTAGCCAGCACGCCGCATGATGCGGTTAAGAGCACCCTTCGGCACCACTGGCCGGTTACGTTGAATGAGCCAGCGGCAAACGGCTTCGCCTAGCTTGTCGCGGTTCAGGTGTGCGCCTGGTTCGTCGACAGTCAGCGCGCGAATCGCGTCATAGACATGCGGGATGTACTGGCGCTCATGCTCGGGTATTCCGTTCGTGTCAGTCAGACTCGGCACGGTTACCACCTAGCGCGAGTATGCGCAGCACGGCCAGCGCCGCAAACAGCTCAGTGCGCGAACGCTCATCCCTGGGCACAATCGCGTGAGTTTCCAGAATGTGAAGCGCCTGCCTGGTGTCTATCGGTTGCATTGGGTTCCCTCCGGGCATGGAAAAGCCCCCGGCTAGCGTTGCCTCTCACTGCGTAGGCGGCAATTCCCGCAGCGAAGAGAACCGGCGCTAGCCGGGGGCTGGTCTATGAGTGGTGCTCGGGGAAAGGTTTGCCGCCTACCCGAACAATGGGGACGCGCTTAACGCTGCCCTCAAGATGGGTCTAGTGAGTCGAAGGCCGGAAAGAACGAAAATCCGTGATATTCGAGCCGGCTCGGGGTATTCGTTATTCGACCGTTACACTTTCTTGGCTGCCCGGTAAAAGGCAGTCTTACAGCGAGAAGAGCAGAACCGGCGTGGTCGGCCAGCACCTTCCCAACCCGTGTTTCCCCCGCAGTGCTCGCAAGCCTTTTCCCAGCGCTCTTCGTCCAGCGCAAGCCTGACCGCCGTTCGCTGCCGTTCGCGCTCCGCCTGCATGTCCCGACACGTGGCGCTGGACTGCTCAGGCACGGCACAGACCCGCTGTTTGCCCCTCAGCGGCCGGAACGGCGCTCCGCACAGCTCACAGGTCATGTCGGCAGACTTCGGCGCTCTGGCAGCCCTATAGGCGCTCGTACGGCAGCGGGCAGAGCAGTACAGCCGGTCAGAGCGGGCACCTTCGGGGAGGTCAGCGCCACAGCCCATGCAGTCGTACCGTCGCTCAGTCATGGGGTGTTCCTTATCTCGAATGCAGGGTTACGGGTCTCCCATTTGTTGCTAGGTATATGGGAGTTGTTTGGATGAGTGAGAACATTACATATTGAATTAGGAACAACTAACAGAGAGTAGTTAGCTGTTGAGTCCTTCGCGCTGTCTAGCCCTGCCGACTAGCCCTGTGAGCGGCCTTCCGGCAACGGTCAGAGCAGAAGCGCCGGTGACGCCCTATCCCGCTGTACTCAATGGCGTTGTCACAGCTAGGCGCTTCACAGCGGGGACCAGTCGCCTGAGCCTCAGCAAGGCGGAGCGCTGCCGCAATGGCCTGGTGCACGGCCGTGGCCTTATCGCTGTCAGGCTTCGTTATGGCACCCCACGCTAGCGATTCGGCGTTACGCAGTGCAGTCATAAGGTCGGTGGTCATGTGTACTTCCTAGGGACGTAATGAGACGGAATCCCCAATCCGAAGGGACGGAACGGGGACGGAATAGCCGGGGCGTGCGACGAAACGAGACGAAATGAGGCCAAGGAAAAGCCGCCCGGTCACGTAACCGGACGGCTTAACCCTCAAACCAGCGCGAGACCTTTACGGCTCTGCGCTTCCCGTTCCATATAGACGGACAGAAGACCGATGCGCTGAGCCTGTAGCTCCGCGCTGTTCCCAAGGTTGTCCCGAAAGGCGCGCACCAGGCGGCCCCTGTGGGATTCCTCTTCGGCCCAAGACATGATCTGTGCCCAAAACTTGTCAGCGCTCATGTGGTCTCTCCTCCGCGTTGCGCTCTCAGAATGGGTCTAGGGGGTCGAATGCCAGCCGCAATCTGACGGAGCGTCAGGTTTGGGATCATGAAAGAGCCCCGCCGGGCATTGCTGCCTGACGGGGCCTGGTGGTGCTACGCGGCAAGAGCCTCCGGGAAGCCCATGAGCGCCTGTTGCAGAGCCTCAAGGCGGCTGACGCGCTGTCGGGTGTACTCCGTGCCCTCCCCGGCCCTCACAGCGCCGTACAGGGCTTCCAGGGTGCGGGCAATGCGCTTCCACTCCACTTCACGGTAGAACGCTGCCTCTTCGGCTTCCTGCGCCGCTTCCCAATCTTCGCGTGACATCATGGTGCCTTCCCTTTAAGAGGGAAGCCGGTCAGGTCTCTTCCGCCAAGTCGTGGCCTGACCGGCCCCGTTCGATTCCGTTAGATCAGACGGCAAATTGGTCGGACAAC
Organism: Streptomyces sp. NPDC005263; assembly: GCF_042872365.1. NCBI lineage: Bacteria > Bacillati > Actinomycetota > Actinomycetes > Kitasatosporales > Streptomycetaceae > Streptomyces > Streptomyces sp. NPDC005263. The sequence continues at coordinate 380,845 of NZ_JBIAKJ010000007.1, forward strand.
TCCTCTTCCCTGGCAATGTCGACTAGCGCGGCTTCTGCCGGGTTGAGGTCTTGCCACCAGGCCGGACCTGCATAGGTCACCGTCGCTCGCTGCGGGTCGAAGCGCCTAGGTGCTCCGGGTGTTACAGGGCGAATCACTACGCGCGCCCCTAGGTCGGTTAGCAAGCCCCTCCGCCCTTCGTCGTCCCGCTGTTCCCATTCGTCAGCAATCGTCTTGCCAGTGGTTACCCAGCGGCCTTCGGCGTGGTTGGCTTCCGCCAGTAGCTCAGCCTGTCGCTTTTCCAGCGCTGTGAGCTGACGGATTACCACCCTTGCCGCAGTTCCGTTCGGGTCCAGTTGGGCAAGGTTTCCTGCAAGGCGCTCAATCTGGCCCGTGACTTCGGAGAGTTGCAGTACCGCGCTGCCGTCAGGCTCAGCCCAGCGCATCACTTCGAAACTTCCGAACCGTTTGAGGAAATCGCCGGTCACCAGTTCGTCAAGAAGTGGGGCAGTAATGACGTTGGGCTTGTGGGAGCCCAGTTTTCCGACCCCGCGACGGCACACGTACGGGCTGTAGTCCTTGCCCCTCACTGTGCGCCGTTGCTTGTACAGGGGGCCGTTACATTCTGAACAGCGCGCCACGTGCAACAGAAGCGTTTTACCGATTCGCTCGCTGCCGCGCCCTTTCGCCTTGCCGTCAAGAATCGCGCGAACTGCGGACCAGGTCTCTCCATTAAGGATTTCCGGTCCGGCCGATACGGGTTTTCCTTCGGCGTCTAGTACAGGCTGGTTGTTGAGCGCGCTCCGCTTTTCGTCGGGCACGGCTTGCACAAGCCAGCCGCGAAGGGCAGGGGTGTATAGGGCGTCCCGCAACGTGGTGATGTGCCAGCGCTGGTTACGCAAGTTGCGTCCATCCCGCTGGCGTGCATGATCCGCCGGGGGCAGGATTCCGCGTTCATTCAGTTCGCGGACAAGACCAGCCAGTGACGCGCCGTGATTGATGAGCTTGTCAGCGCAGTCACGCAAGACACTCGCCGCTGATTCGTCAATGACCCATCGCTTGTTGTTGATCGGTCCGCTGACTGCGTAGCCGTACGGGGCCAGTCCGCCAAGATGGTTTCCCTTTGAGCGAAAGTGCTTCTTGCTGTCCGTGATGCGGGCTTTGATCATGTCCCGCTCGTATTCAGCGAATGCGGCAAGGACGTTGATGATGATGCTTGCGTTCTCCGGGCTGACAACTCCGTCAGCCGTGATGATCGTTGTTTTAGTCGATTTGGCAGCGTCCAGGAGTCGCTGAAACTCCAGCACGCTCCGCGCGTACCGGTCGAGCTTCGCGGCAACGACGAAGTCAACACGCGGAAGCCAGGAAAGCACTTCGCGCATTCCGGGGCGGTCTTCGAGCTTGCTTGCTCCGCTGACGTTGGTGTCTGTGGCGACGTGTACGACCTTCCACCCGCGCTGTTCCGCGTATGCCTTACAGGCTGCGATTCGGTGGTCAGGGGCTTCCTCGGCGAAGAGGCGCGACAGGCGGTCATAGATGACACAGGTGGGTTGGCTCACAGGCTCCCCTGAGTGAGTCGAATGCCTATGTAGTGCTAGGCGAGACACCCGGGCGGGTGCGGAACCGTGCACGCCAACGCGGCGGCTGACGTACCGGCCCGGCTGGAAGCGCTCGGCACGGCCGCGGGCCTCGATCGGTCCGCCCTGCACAGTCAGGTGGCGGCCGCCCTGGCGGTCGTGCTGCATCTCGTCCGCGACCGGGCCGGACGGCGACGGATCGCCGAGGTGCACGTGTTGGAGCGGGACCCGTCGGGGCTGGTGCGGACGGTGCCGGCGCTGAGGTGGGGCGCGGAGGCGTTCGCGTACGAGCGGGGCTGGGAGCGCCTACGGGGGCTGCTTCGTACCGAGTCTTTCGGCGAGGGACGGCCTGGTGAGCGGGATGGGTGAGGCGGAGATGCCGGTGGTGGTGGCCGCGGTGTGTGCCGGGGCGGCTGTCTGGCTGATGGGAGAACGGCACTCCGGGGCGCGGCGGGCGCGGTTGCTGCTCATCGGCGGCGAAGCGGACGGCGTCGGGCCGCCCTCGTGGCGGAACCTCGTGGGTGAACTGCGGCGGATCCGTGAGCGGCTGCGGGCCGAGTGGTGGTCGGCGGTCGTCGGACTGGTGCTGTCGTTGCTGGGCGCCTCGGTGCTGCCGGTGGCCGCGGGACTGGCCGGGGTGCCGTTGCTGAGGCGGCTGCGGCTGGCCCGGGAGGCGAGGCGGACGCGGGAGCTCCGGGGGGACGCGGTGATCGCACTGTGCGGGGCGCTGGCCGGGGAGGTTCGCTCGGGCAGGCAACCGGGCGAGGCGTTGCTGCGGGCCGTCCACGACTCCGGTGGGTTCGGCGGCGCGCAGGCCGCGGTACTGGCGGCGGCGAGGTTCGGCGGGGATGTCCCGGGCGCCCTCGCGACGGCGGCGCGGCAACCGGGCGCCGAGGGACTGCGTGGACTCGCCGCGTGCTGGCGGGTGGCCGTGGACCAGGGGGCGGGCCTCGCGGACGGACTCGACCGACTCGAAGGCGCGTTGCGTGCCGACCGGGACCAACGCGCCGACCTGCGCGCCCAGTTGGCGGGCGCCCGGTCGACGGCGGTGATGCTCGCGGGCCTGCCGGCCCTGGGTCTCCTCCTGGGCGCCGCTCTTGGCGCCGACCCGCTCCACGTGCTGCTGCACACGGGGCCCGGCCTGGGGTGCCTGCTGGTCGGTGCGGTGCTGGAGGGCGTGGGGATGTGGTGGGCGACGCGGATCGTACGACGGGCGGAGGCGACGTGAGTGCGGACGTTGTCCACAGCCTGGGGGTGCTGGTGGGGGCGGTGCTTGCTCTCGTCTGGCTGGCACGTTGGGCGGGGGCGGTGCGGCGCGAGCGGACGGTACGGCGGCGGCTGGCCGCGGTGTTGCCCGGCGCGGGGAGAACCGCGTCCGTCGGATCGCGCGTCGACGTGCGGGAGTCCGCGCGACGGTGGCTTCCCGTGACGGGCGTGGCGGGCGCCGTGTGGGTGCTGGTCGGCGGCGTCGCGGGTGCCGTGATCGGGGTGGCTGTCGGGGCGGGACTGTGGCGGTGGCGTCTTCGGCAGGCGACTGTCGTCGCGGCCGGCGGGGCGGACGGCGACGCTCGTGAAGCGGCTCGACAACTGCCGCTCGCCGCTGACCTGTTGGCGGCCTGCATCGCGGCGGGCGCCGGGCCGGTGATCGCGGCGCAGGCCGTCGGTGAGGCTCTCGGCGGCCCGGTCGGGGAATCCCTGGCGCGCGGTGCGGCGGAGGTACGGCTCGGCGGTGAACCGGGCGAGGCCTGGCGACGGCTCGCCGCGACACCGGGCGCGGGGGCCCTGGCTCGGCTGCTGGAACGGGCCGACGTCTGCGGGCTGCCGGCCGCCGCACCGGTCGCCAGACTCGCCGCCGACGCCCGCGCCGACTGGACGCGCACCGCGACGGCACGGGCCAGACGCGCGGCGGTGATGGTCACCGCGCCGGTGGGGCTGTGCTTCCTCCCCGCGTTCATCACGGTCGGAGTCCTGCCCGTGGTGATCGGACTGGCGGGCGGGGCGCTGGGAGGGGGTGATGGATGAGGGGACGCGGGGCGTGGTGACAGGCAGCCACTGACACACGTCGTCAGTCGGCGCCGAACGGCAGGTAAGCAACGGAACTGATCCTCACGGGGGTTGAGATGTACGCGGTTGGGATGTGCAAGGCGGTACGGGCGCGGATGGGCGCCCTGGTGTCCAGGGCGCGGGCGGCGCGGAGGGACGCGGGAATGGTCACCTCGGAGTACGCGATGGGAATCGTCGCAGCGGTGGCGTTCGCGGTGGTTCTCTACAAGGTGCTCTCCAGCGGAGAGGTCAGCGCGGAGTTGCAGGGCATCGTGAAGCGGGCCCTCGATGCGCAGATGTGAACGAGGGGCGGACAGGGGGTTCGTCACGGCGGAGGCGGCCGTGGTGCTTCCGGTGCTGGTGATGTTCGCGATGGCGTTGGTGTGGGTGCTGCTGGCCGTCGCCGCGCAGATCCAGTGTGTGGACGCGGCACGGTCGGGTGCTCGCGCGGCGGCTCGTCAGGACTCGGCCGACGCGGTCGTCGCAGTGGCCCGAGGGGTGGCGCCGCGCGACGCGAAGGTCACGGTCACTCGGGAGGGCGATCAGGTCCGTGTCGCGGTCGTGGCGAGGCCACCGGCACTGCACGGCCTGCCCTTCGAAGTCCGGGAGGAGGCCGTGGCGTCGGTGGAGGAGACCGTGGGGGAGGGGAGGTGAGCGCCGCCTGTTCGGGCCGCGTGCGGGGAGCAGTCCGGCACGTGACCGCCCGGCTCATGACCGCCCGGCTCGTGTCCGCCCTGCGTGCGGTCGGTCGAGGCAGGGGCCGGGATCAAGGCTCCGCCACCGTGTGGAGCGTCGCCGCGATCGCCGTGCTGTGTGTGGTGGTCGGGGTGGTGCTGGCGATGGGGCAGGCCGTCGTGGCCCGGCATCGCGCGGCCGGCGGTGCCGATCTCGCGGCGCTCGCGGCGGCGGACCACTGGGCGGACGGCGGTACGGCGGCCTGCGCCCGGGCGGACCGCGTGGCTCGGGCGCAGCGTGCCCGGCTGGTGAGGTGCGTGCTCGTGGGTGATATCTCCGACGTGTCGGCGGCATCGGGACGGGGGCCGTTCGCGGCGGAGGTCAGGGCGCGGGCGGGGCCCGCGGAGGCGGAGCCTGTGCCTGTGCCTGTGCCTGATCCGGATCCTGGGCGGGCCTCGGCTCCGGCCCCGGCTCAGGATCCGTAACCCGCAGCGCAAGCCCCGAGCCTGCGCCAACCCCGCCGGGGTGGACCTTCAGGCGGCGCCTACGCCAGTTGCTCCCCCGGCCGAGGCGGAGGTCCTCCCGCAACAGGCCCCGCCTCCGCCTCTCCCGCCTGCTCCTCCGGCGCCCCCCGCAGCAGCACCGTGAGCAGCCGTACCGCCCCCCGCTTGTGCAGTGGGTCGTTGCCGTTGCCGCACTTGGGGGACTGGATGCAGGACGGGCAGCCGGCCTCGCACTCGCAGGAGGCGATGGCCTGGTGGGTCGCGGTGAGCCAGGCACGGGCGGTGTGGAAGGCGCGCTCCGCGAAGCCCGCGCCGCCGGGATGGCCGTCGTAGACGAAGACCGTGGGCAGCAACGTGTCGGGGTGCAGCGGGACGGACACGCCGCCGATGTCCCAGCGGTCGCAGGTGGCGAAGAGGGGCAGCATGCCGATCGACGCGTGCTCGGCGGCGTGCAGGGCGCCGCCGAGGATCTCCGGATTGATCCGGGCCTCGTCCAACTGGTCCTCGGTGACCGTCCACCACACCGCGCGGGTGCGCAGCGTACGAGGAGGGAGGTCGAGCTTCGTCTCGCCCAGCACTTCACCGGTGATGAGCCGTCGACGCAGAAAGGAGACCACTTGGTTGGTGACCTCGACGGAGCCGAGGCACAGGCGGCCGTCCCCCCAGGGGATCTCGACGTCGGTCTCCAGGACGGAGATGGCCGTGGTGTCGCGGGCGACCGTGGCGTACGTGGGGCTGGCCTGCTCGACCAGGGCGACCGAGTCCTCCAGGTCGAGTGAGCGCACCAGGTAGGTGCGGCCCTGATGCAGGTGGACCGCGCCCTCGTGCACCGTCGAGTGCGCGGCGCCCTCGTCGACCGTGCCCAGCAGGCGGCCTGTGCCGGCCTCGACGACCTGGACCGGCCGGCCGCCCTCCCCGCGGATGTCGGTGAGGTCGGCGGCCCGCTCCCGGCGGGTCCAGTGCCAGGCCTTCGTGCGGCGGCGCAGCAGCTTCGCGGCCTCCAACTGGGGGAGCAGCTCCTCGCACGCCGGACCGAACAACTCCAAGTCGTCTTCCGTCAAAGGCAGTTCGGCGGCGGCCGCGCACAGGTGCGGGGCCAGTACGTACGGGTTGTCGGGGTCGAGGACCGTGGACTCCACGGGCTGGTCGAAGAGAGCCTCGGGATGGTGGACGAGGAAGGTGTCCAGCGGGTCGTCGCGGGCGATCAGGACGGCGAGGGCGCCCTGGCCGGAGCGGCCGGCGCGGCCTGCCTGCTGCCACAGCGAGGCGCGGGTGCCCGGATAGCCGGCGATCAGGACGGCGTCGAGGCCCGAGACGTCGATGCCGAGTTCCAGCGCGGTCGTCGCGGCGAGGCCGAGGAGTTCGCCGGAGTGCAGCGCCTGCTCGAGGGCGCGGCGCTCCTCGGGGAGGTAGCCGCCGCGGTACGCCGCGACACGCCGGGCCAGGGAGCGGTCGACCTCGGCGAGGCGTTCCTGGGCGATCACCGAGATCAGCTCGGCGCCGCGCCGGGAGCGTACGAAGGCGACCGAGCGCACGCCCTGCACGGTGAGGTCGGTCAGCAGGTCGGCCGTCTCGGCGGTGGCCGTGCGGCGGACCGGCGCGCCCTTCTCGCCCTGCATCTCGGTGAGCGGCGGCTCCCAGAGGGCGAACACCAGTTCACCGCGAGGGGAGGCATCGTCGGCGACCTCGACCACCCGGAGGCCCGTGAGACGCCCCGCGGCCTGGGAGGGCTGCGCGGCGGTCGCGGAGGCCAGCAGGAACACGGGAGAGGCTCCGTAGCGGGCGCAGAGACGGCGCAGGCGGCGCAGCACCTGGGCGACGTGCGAGCCGAACACGCCGCGGTAGGTGTGGCACTCGTCGATCACGACGTACTTCAGGGCGCGCAGGAAGGAGGACCAGCGGGGGTGGGACGGGAGGATGCCGCGATGCAGCATGTCCGGGTTGGTCAGAACGTAGTTCGCGTACTGGCGCACCCATTCGCGTTCTTCCACCGGCGTGTCGCCGTCGTACACCGCGGGACGTACCGAATGACCCAGAGGTTGTGAAAATTCCTTCACGGAGCGGCACTGATCCGCCGCGAGTGCCTTCGTGGGGGCCAGGTAGAGGGCGGTGGCGCCGCGGCCGTTCGGTGCCTCGGAGCCGTCCAGGAGCGTCGAGAGGACAGGGACCAGATACGCCAGGGACTTGCCGGACGCCGTGCCGGTGGCGACGACCACCGATTCGCCGTCCAGGGCGTGCTCGGCGGCGGTCGCCTGATGGGCCCAGGGGTGTTCGATGCCACAGGCCCGCACGGCGGCGATGACCTCGGAGCGGATCCGGTCCGGCCAGCGGGCATGGCGGCCCTCACGTGGGGGCAAGTGCTCCGTATGAGTGATGCGCGAAGTCCGGCTCGGCCCTGCGGCGAGCCGGTCCAGGATGGTGCTCGGCGAGAGCCGGGCGGCGGGCTGGGCCGAGGGTCGATCGGATCGGTGATTCTTGGCCATCGGGACCGAGTGTGTCACTGGCGTGACGGACAATGGGACCAAGGCGTCGTGCACGCCTGCCGGTAAGTGATTGAATGCCATCGCGGCTGGCGAACCGTCCTGGGGGCTTCAAGCCGAGGTGTCCCGAGGGGCGACCGCTCGATAGCAAGGTGCTGGAGGATCCGTGGACCTGTCCCTGTCGACCGAAACCGTCGGCGATCGCACGATCGTCAGGGTCGGTGGCGAAATCGACGTATATACCGCGCCCAAGCTGCGCGAGCAGTTGGTCGAGCTGGTGAATGACGGCAGTTTCCACCTTGTCGTCGACATGGAGGGCGTGGACTTCCTCGACTCCACCGGTCTCGGCGTGCTGGTCGGCGGCCTGAAGCGGGTGCGTGCCCATGAGGGCTCGCTGCGCCTGGTCTGCAACCAGGAGCGCATTCTGAAGATTTTCCGTATCACCGGCCTCACCAAGGTGTTCCCGATCCACACCTCGGTCGAGGAAGCGGTTGCGGCGACCGACTGACGACCGGTCCGGGCGGGACTCGAAGGGTCCGCGCCCGGCACGGCCGACGTTGAACGAGGGGTCCGGGCTCTCCATCGCCCGGTCCCCCCACCGCACGCCCGTAGTTCCGAGGGGGATGCATGGCCACCGTTGAACTCCGCTTCAGTGCGCTGCCCGAGCACGTCAGGACCGCCCGACTGGTGGCGGCAGCGGTGGCGCGCAGGGCCGGAGTGGACGAGGCCGTACTCGACGAGGTCAGACTCGCGGTCGGCGAGGCCTGTTCCCGTGCCGTCGGACTGCACCAGAACGGCGGCATCACGGCGCCGGTGAAGGTGCTGCTGATCGAGGAGGAGAAACAGTTCTCCATCGAGGTCGGCGACGAGGCACCGCGGCACGCCCCCGGCGACCGGGCACCCGGCAGTGCGGGTGACGACGCCGAGGCCGACGAGGACGAGATGGGCCTCGCGGTCATCAGCGGCCTGGTCGACGACGTGGAGGTCACCGCCGGCGAGCACGGCGGGGCCATTCGTATGACGTGGCCGAGCACACCTTCCGTCGCGGTGCTTCCCTGACGACAGACGTCAGCCGACGTCACCGACGCACCCCGAATCACTACCGAGGGGCCCTGCTGAGCAGGGCCCCTTGGTTGTTTTCCAAGAGCGTTTTGAATTCGTGAAAGAATTCACGATCAATTTCCGATCATTGAATCTGATGAAAATGCTTTCGAGGCGTTACCGCGTGTCGGCGACCTGTGGCAGATTCCGTTTACCGCGTACTGTTTTGATCAGGAACAGATCTCTAGAATCCGTCCACATCTTGAGCTCAGCCCCAGCGTCAAGGAGGACGAATGGCGGGGCTTTCTTCCCCAGATCAGCTGAACCACTCCACAGCCCTCGCGGCAGCGGTTCTGACCGACGGCAACCGGGTCATGGTGTCGATCATCGGCGTCGTGGCCCTGGCCGCCCTCGTGGTGGCGGGCATCCTGGTACGCCAGGTACTCGCGGCGGGTGAGGGCACCGACAGCATGAAGAAGATCGCGACGGCGATCCAGGAAGGAGCGAACGCCTATCTGGCCCGGCAGTTGCGCACGCTCGGCGTATTCGCCGTCGTCGTGTTCTTCCTGCTCATGCTGCTGCCCGCGGACGACTGGAATCAGCGCGCCGGACGGTCGGTGTTCTTCTTGATCGGCGCGGGTTTCTCGGCCGCCACCGGCTATATCGGCATGTGGCTCGCCGTACGGAGCAATGTGCGGGTGGCCGCCGCCGCGCGCGAGGCGACCCCGGCGAAGGGTGAACCGGAAAAGGATCTCACCGCCGTCTCGCACAAAGCCATGAAGATCGCTTTCCGTACCGGCGGCGTCGTCGGCATGTTCACGGTGGGGCTCGGTCTGCTGGGCGCCTCCTGCGTGGTGCTGGTGTACGCGGCCGACGCGCCGAAGGTCCTCGAGGGCTTCGGTCTCGGCGCGGCACTCATCGCGATGTTCATGAGGGTCGGCGGAGGCATCTTCACCAAGGCCGCCGACGTCGGCGCCGACCTGGTCGGCAAGGTGGAGCAGGGCATTCCGGAGGACGATCCGCGCAATGCCGCGACCATCGCCGACAACGTGGGCGACAACGTCGGCGACTGCGCGGGCATGGCGGCGGACCTCTTCGAGTCGTACGCCGTGACGCTGGTCGCCGCGCTGATCCTGGGCAAGGCCGCCTTCGGCGACGCCGGGCTCGGCTTCCCGCTGCTCGTCCCCGCGATCGGCGTGATCACGGCGATGATCGGCATCTTCGCGGTCGCCCCGCGCCGCGCCGACCGCAGCGGCATGTCCGCGATCAACCGCGGGTTCTTCATCTCCGCGGTGATCTCGCTGGTGCTGGTGGCGGTGGCCGTCTTCGTCTATCTCCCCGGGAAGTACTCCGACCTGGACGGTGTCACCGACCCGGCGATCCTGGGCAGGAACGGCGACCCGCGGGTCCTCGCCCTGGTCGCGGTGGCGGTCGGCATCCTGCTCGCGGCCGTGATCCAGCAGCTGACGGGCTACTTCACCGAGACCAACCGCCGTCCGGTCATGGACATCGGCAAGTCATCGCTCACCGGCCCGGCCACGGTCGTCCTCGCCGGAATCTCCGTCGGCCTGGAGTCGGCCGTCTACACCGCCCTGCTGATCGGCCTCGGCGTCTACGGGGCGTTCCTCCTGGGCGGCACGTCCATCATGCTGGCGCTGTTCGCGGTGGCGCTGGCCGGCACCGGCCTGCTCACCACGGTCGGCGTGATCGTCGCGATGGACACCTTCGGGCCCGTCTCCGACAACGCGCAGGGCATCGCCGAGATGTCCGGCGACGTCGAGGGCGCGGGCGCCCAGGTGCTCACCAACCTGGACGCGGTCGGCAACACCACCAAGGCCATCACCAAGGGGATCGCCATCGCCACCGCCGTCCTGGCGGCGTCGGCGCTCTTCGGGTCGTACCGCGACGCCATCACCACCGGCGCACAGGACGTGGGCGAGAAGCTGTCCGGTGCCGGGGCGCCGATGAGTCTGATGATGGACATCTCCCAGCCCAACAACCTCGTCGGACTCATCGCCGGCGCCGCGGTCGTCTTCCTCTTCTCGGGACTCGCCATCAACGCCGTGTCGCGGTCGGCGGGCTCCGTCGTCTACGAGGTGCGGCGGCAGTTCCGTGAGCGGCCCGGGATCATGGACTACAGCGAGCAGCCGCAGTACGGCAAGGTCGTCGACATCTGTACCCGGGACGCCCTGCGCGAACTCGCCACCCCCGGACTGCTCGCCGTGCTGGCGCCCATCTTCATCGGGTTCACGCTCGGGATCGGCGCCCTCGGTTCTTTCCTCGCCGGAGCGATCGGCGCGGGCACCCTGATGGCGGTGTTCCTCGCCAACTCCGGCGGCGCCTGGGACAACGCCAAGAAACTCGTCGAGGACGGCCACCACGGCGGCAAGGGCAGCGAGGCCCACGCCGCGACGGTGATCGGCGACACGGTCGGTGACCCCTTCAAGGACACCGCCGGTCCGGCGATCAACCCTTTGTTGAAGGTGATGAACCTGGTCGCTCTGCTCATCGCGCCCGCGGTCATCAAGTTCAGCTACGGCGACGACGCGAACGTCGGCGTACGGATCGCGATCGCGATCATGGCGTTCGTGGTGATCGCGGGCTCGGTCTACATCTCCAAGCGGCGTGGGATCGCCATGGGTGACGAAGACAACGCCGACGAGTCGCCCAAGTCGGCCGATCCGGCGGTGGTTTCGTAGCCGGACTTGGTCAGTCCCAGCTCAAAGGGCGGGCGGGCGGCGCGTGTTCACGTGCCGCCCGCCCGCCCTTTGCGTGGGCGCGCTCCCTTCCCGTGAGCCTTCTCTCGCCGGTGCAAATACTTAAATAACGGTCATAAAGGATGTTCGGTATATGAGCGTCGCCCACTTGGCGTGTATGTTCCGGGGCCGAGAGCCATGGAAGGGACCAATCCGGTGAACAAGAAGCTCGCGGCCGCACTGTCCGGCGGTGCGGTACTGGTGCTCGCGCTGTCGGGATGCAGCAGCGACGACGGCAACGACAAGCTGAACACCTGGGCGAAGGAGGTCTGCGACGCCGTACAGCCGCAGGCCAAGAAGATCGAGACCGCCAACGCCGCGATCCAGAAGCAGACCTCGGACAACAGCACGCCGGAAGAGGTCCAGAAGACCGACGCCCAGGCCTTCCAGGACATGTCGGACGCCTACAAGGCGATCGGGGCCGCCGTGACCAAGGCCGGGCCGCCGGACGTCGACAACGGCCAGAAGAAGCAGCAGGACGCGGTCAAGGAACTCAACGACACGTCCACGTCGTACGGGGACCTGCAGAAGCAGGTCGACGAGCTCGACACCAAGGACCAGGCGAAGTTCGCGGACGGTCTCAAGGACATCGCGACCGAGCTGGCCAAGCTCAGCAAGAGCGGGAACGACGCGCTGAAGACCCTTGAGGAGGGCGACGTCGGCACGGCGATGGCTGAGCAGCAGAGCTGCAAGGCGGCGCCCTCCCCGGCTTCGGCGCCCACGGGCTGACGCGCATCGGCGTCCGCGGGGCACGACGAGCTGAGATCCGCGGGCGCCCAGGGTCACAATGGGGGCGTGAGTATCTCCGGCCTGCCCGCCCTGCCCGCGTCCGACCGTCCCGATGTCACCGCCCGGCTGCGGGAAGCCCTGCTAGGGGCCTCCTTCACCGCCGACGGCCTGCTCGAACTGCTCGGCGCCCCCGCGTACGCGGCGCTGGCCCGCAGCGAGACGGTGCCCGCGCTCCGCGCGACACGCGGGGACACGCCACTGGAGACGCTCGTACGGCTGTTCCTGTTGCAGCAGCCCGTGCCGCACGCGCGTGTGGAGGCCGTGCTCCCCGTCGAGGCCTGCCTGGAGAGCGGGTGGCTGGTCCGGGTCGGCGGGGAGGGCGACGGCCCGCTCGCCGGTGACCTCGCCGCGGCCGTGGACGTACGGCCGTACGGCGGACCCGCCGGCGAGGACTGGTTCATCGTGTCCGACCTGGGATGCGCGGTCGGCGGGGCAGGCGGCATCGGCAGCAAGGACGAGGGCGTCGTCCTCGGCGTGGGCGGCGCGTCCACGACTCTCGCCGGCATCACGATCCGTACGCCCGTGCACGCCGCCCTCGACCTCGGCACCGGCTCCGGGATCCAGGCGCTGCACGCCGCCCAGCACGCCACGCGGGTGACGGCGACCGACCTCAACCCGCGCGCGCTGCACATCACCGCGCTCACGCTGGCCCTGTCCGGGGCGCCCGCCGCCGACCTGCGCGAGGGCTCGCTGTTCGAGCCGGTCCGGGACGACGAGACCTTCGACCTGATCGTCTCCAACCCGCCCTTCGTGATCTCGCCGGGCGCCCGGCTCACCTACCGGGACGGCGCCATGGGCGGGGACGATCTGTGCCGCTCGCTCGTTCAGGGGGCGGGGGAACGACTGCGGGAGGGCGGTTTCGCGCAGTTCCTCGCCAACTGGCAGCACGTCGAGGGGGAGGACTGGCAGGACAGGATCAGGTCGTGGGTGCCGCGCGGCTGCGACGCCTGGATCGTGCAGCGCGAGGTGCAGGACGTCACGCAGTACGCCGAGTTGTGGCTCAGGGACGCCGGTGACCACCGCGGTGACCCGGCCGAGTACCAGGCGCGGTACGACGCCTGGCTGGACGAGTTCGAGGCGCGCAAGGTGAAGGCCGTCGGCTTCGGCTGGATCAGCCTGCGCAAGACCGGGGCGCCGGTGCCCTCCGTCACCGTCGAGGAGTGGCCGCACCCGGTCGAGCAGCCGCTCGGCGACACCGTCCGGGCACACTTCGGCCGTCTCGACTACCTGCGGGCGCACGACGACGCGGCCCTGCTCGCGGGCCATTTCAAGCTGACCACCGAGATCGTCCAGGAGCAGGTCGGGCTGCCCGGCGCCGAGGATCCCGAGCATGTCGTGCTGCGGCAGAACCGTGGGATGCGCCGGGCCACCAAGGTCGACACGGTCGGCGCGGGCTTCGCGGGTGTGTGCGACGGCTCGTTGAGCGCGGGCCGCATCCTGGACGCGATCGCCCAGCTGGTCGGCGAGGATCCGGTGTTGCTGCGTGACCGTACGCCGGCCCAGATCCGGCTGCTGGTGGAGCAGGGGTTCATCGAACCGGCGTGACCTGCTTGGGCAGGCCGGCGCTCTTTCCGGACGGCGGAAAACATGACGGGGGAGCCGCCTCCGACGGCAGGAGGGCAGCCGGAGCGCGGCAGGAGCGCGGCAGGAGCGCGGCAGGAGCGCGACAGAAAATTATCCGCGCCCCTTCTGCGGTTCACAGCCCCCCACGAGCGGCGGGAGACCAGGAGCCCGCAGCCGTGTCGTCCCCGCGTTCACCCGGGGTTCGCCTGTGCGCCGTCCACGCGTGTCAGCCTCCACGGGCTGGACACGCGCGGACTGAAAAGGGGCACCGGGTAGCCATGGAGAGCGGACCGGCGATCTTCGTCGGAGTGGTGTTCGCCCTGTTCGGAGGCGGACTGCTGGTGTGGACCGCGACCCGGGTGCGACGTCGGGAACCGGTCGCCCACGGTGTGAGTCCGGTCGCATCGGTGACCCTCGCGAGCGTCGTCGGCCTGCTCGCGCTCGCCCTCGGAACGTGGTGCTTCACCCAGCTGTGAACGCCCGTTGCCACGGCGGCACCAGTAATTGAGGGATCACCCTCCGGATAGGTCCGGAAAGGCCGGTGGGCACTCCGGGCGGCAGGAATGGCGGTAGTCGGGTTACCGTTCGAGTGGCCGTTGCGGGCTTTTCCCGTTTGACACGGGGGCGGGATGTACCGTCACACTCCGCAGCGTCAGCACGACCCGACCCCGGGACCAAGCCCTGGGGAGAGACCCCAGCGTCGACCGGAGAGAAGAGCGAAGTTGTCCCCGACCAGCGAGACCGCACAGGGCGGCCGCCGACTCGTCATCGTCGAGTCGCCTGCCAAGGCGAAGACGATCAAGGGCTATCTCGGCCCCGGCTACGTCGTCGAAGCGAGCGTCGGGCACATCCGCGACCTCCCCAACGGCGCCGCGGAGGTGCCCGAGAAGTACACCGGCGAGGTCCGACGCCTCGGCGTGGACGTCGACCATGACTTCCAGCCCGTCTATGTCGTCAACGCCGACAAGAAGGCCCAGGTCAAGAAGCTCAAGGACCTGCTGAAGGACTCCGACGAGCTCTTCCTCGCCACCGATGAGGACCGCGAGGGCGAGGCGATCGCCTGGCATCTCCAGGAGGTGCTCAAGCCCAAGGTCCCGGTCAAGCGGATGGTCTTCCACGAGATCACCAAGGCCGCGATCCAGGCCGCCGTCGCCAACCCGCGCGAGCTGAACCAGAAGCTGGTCGACGCCCAGGAGACCCGCCGCATCCTCGACCGTCTCTACGGCTACGAGGTCTCGCCGGTCCTGTGGAAGAAGGTCATGCCGCGCCTGTCGGCCGGCCGTGTCCAGTCGGTCGCCACCCGACTCGTGGTGGAGCGGGAACGCGAGCGCATCGCGTTTCGTTCTGCCGAGTACTGGGACCTGACGGGTACCTTCGCGACCGGCCGCGCCGGGGACTCGTCGGATCCGTCGTCGCTGGTCGCCCGCCTCCAGACCGTCGACGGCAGGCGGGTCGCGCAGGGCCGCGACTTCGACTCGCTGGGACAGATCAAGAGCGCGAACACCCTCCACCTCGACGAGGCGAACGCCCGCGCGCTGGCCGCCGCCCTGGAGCAGACGCGGTTCGCCGTCCGCTCGGTCGAGTCGAAGCCGTACCGCCGCTCGCCGTACGCCCCGTTCCGTACGACGACGCTCCAGCAGGAAGCCTCGCGCAAGCTCGGCTTCGGCGCGAAGGCGACCATGCAGGTGGCCCAGAAGCTGTACGAGAACGGCTTCATCACCTACATGCGTACGGACTCCACGACGCTGTCCGACACGGCGGTCACCGCCGCCCGCGCCCAGGTCACGCAGCTGTACGGCGCCGACTACCTGCCGGCCTCGCCGCGCACGTACGCCGGGAAGGTCAAGAACGCGCAGGAGGCGCACGAGGCGATCCGCCCCTCGGGTGATCGTTTCCGCACCCCGGCCGAGACGGGCCTCACCGGCGACCAGTTCAAGCTCTACGAACTGATCTGGAAGCGGACCGTCGCCTCCCAGATGAAGGACGCCACCGGCAACTCCGTCACGGTGAAGATCGGTGGCGCCGCCGCCGACGGCCGGGACGTCGAGTTCAGCGCCTCCGGCAAGACGATCACCTTCCACGGCTTCCTGAAGGCGTACGTCGAGGGCGCCGACGACCCGAACGCCGAGCTGGACGACCGCGAGCGCCGACTGCCCCAGGTCGGCGAGGGCGACCCGCTGAGCGCCGAGGAGATCACGGTCGACGGGCACGCCACCAAGCCCCCGGCCCGCTACACCGAGGCCAGCCTGGTCAAGGAGCTCGAGGAGCGCGAGATCGGCCGCCCGTCGACGTACGCGTCGATCATCGGCACGATCCTGGACCGCGGCTACGTCTTCAAGAAGGGCACCGCCCTGGTGCCGTCCTTCTTGTCCTTCGCCGTGGTCAACCTCCTGGAGAAGCACTTCGGGCGGCTCGTCGACTACGACTTCACCGCCAAGATGGAGGACGACCTCGACCGCATCGCCCGCGGTGAGGCGCAGTCCGTGCCGTGGCTCAGGCGCTTCTACTTCGGCGAGGGTGAGGGCGAAGGGGCGGCCGCTGGCCGTGCCGCCGACGCCGGCAACGGCGACGGGGACCACCTCGGCGGCCTCAAGGAACTGGTGACCGACCTGGGCGCGATCGACGCGCGTGAGGTGTCCTCGTTCCCGGTGGGCGGCGACATCGTGCTGCGGGTCGGGCGCTACGGCCCGTACGTCGAGCGCGGTGAGAAGGACTCCGAGAACCACCAGCGCGCGGACGTTCCCGAGGATCTCGCCCCGGACGAGCTGTCCGTCGAGTTGGCGGAGGAACTGCTCGCCAAGCCGAGCGGTGACTTCGAACTCGGTGCCGACCCGCTGACCGGCCACCAGATCATCGCCAAGGACGGCCGCTACGGCCCCTACGTCACCGAGGTGCTCCCCGAGGGCACCCCGAAGACCGGCAAGAACGCCGTCAAGCCGCGTACCGCCTCACTGTTCAAGTCGATGTCCCTCGACACCGTGACCCTTCAGGACGCCCTCAAGCTGATGTCGCTGCCGCGCGTCGTCGGCAAGGACGCCGAGGGTGTGGAGATCACCGCGCAGAACGGCCGCTACGGCCCGTACCTGAAGAAGGGCACGGACTCGCGGTCGCTGCAGGCCGAGGACCAGCTCTTCACGATCACCCTCGAAGAGGCGCTGGAGATCTACTCCCAGCCCAAGCAGCGGGGCCGGGCCGCCGCCAAGCCGCCGCTGAAGGAGCTGGGCGAGGACCCGGTCAGCCAGAAGCCGGTCGTGGTGAAGGACGGCCGCTTCGGGCCGTACGTCACCGACGGGGAGACCAACGCGACCCTGCGCTCCGGCGACAGCGTCGAGGAGATCACCCCGGAGCGCGGCTTCGAACTGCTCGCCGAGAAGCGGGCGAAGGGGCCCGTCAAGAAGACGGCGAAGAAGGCGCCCGCGAAGAAGGCCCCGGCCAAGAAGGCGGCGGCGACGAAGAAGACCGCGGCGAAGAAGACCACGACCGCCGCGAAGAAGACGACCGCGAAGAAGACGACGACGACCGCCAAGAAGACGACGGCCAAGAAGGCCACGGCTTCGAAGACGGCCACGGAGGACTGAGCCAGCCTCGGATCTCCCGCGTTCCTTCACCGAGGCTTCGCGAAACGAACGCGCCCCGGCATCACTTTGGTGTCGGGGCGCGCGTACGTTCGGACGGGTACGCCGGGCTGTCGGTACGTCCCGATAGGCTGAAAGCATGACCCAAGCCGAGCAGCCAACGGCCCCTCACCCGGCCCCCGACGACGCCCTGGTCGCGGACTCCCGCGAGCGCGCCGTCCGCGCCCTGCTGCGCCGACCGCAGCTGAAACGGCTGTGGAGCGCGCAACTCGTGGGCGGTGTCGGGGACACCCTCGCGCTTCTGGTCCTCGTCGTTCTCGCCCTCCAGGCAGCCATCGCCGAGGGCTCGTTCGGCGGTGGCTACCGGGGCGTGGCGTTCGCAGTGGCGACCGTTTTCGGGGTGCGTGTCCTGGCGACGCTGCTCTTCGGAGCCGTGCTGCTCGGCCCGCTCACCTCACTCACCTCCCAGGACGGCCCGCTCGACCGGCGCTGGACGATGGTCGGCGCGGACGGCCTGCGTGCCGCGGTGCTCATCGTGGCGCCCCTGTGGATCGACTGGACGCCGAAGAACGCGCTGGCGATCCTCCTGGTCACCGCCTTCGTGACCGGTGTCGCCGAGCGCTTCTGGACGGTGTGCCGGGAGAGCGCGGCGCCCGCCCTGCTGCCGGCCCCGCCGCCGGAGGGCGCGACGGTACGACCGCTGCCGGACCACATGGACGCCCTGCGCCGCCTGTCGCTGCGGACGACCTTCGTGGCGATCCCGCTCGCGGCCGCCGTGCTGGTCGTCGCCGGTCTGATCAACAACCTGCTGGGCTCGGGGATCGACTGGTTCGCCCAGCACCAGGCGGCCCTCGCGTCGTACGTGGCGGCCGGTCTGTTCGCCGCCTCCCTGTCGGTGCTGACCTACCTGGAACTGCCCGACACGCACACCCCGCGGGCGCGTTCGCCGTTGGAGGGACTGCGCCGCCCCAAGACGGGCACCGGCGTCGACAAGGGCCGCACTGGCGCGATCCCGCTGCTGGTGCCGGCCTGCGCGGCCATCGCGGGAGCGATCTCGGCCGCCGTGGGCGTCGCCGTACTGCACGCCAAGGACCTGGGCGGCGGCCCCGTGCTCTACGGCCTGCTGGTGGGCGCCCTGACCAGTGGAGTGGTCGTCGGCATCCGCACGGCACCCGCGCTGCTGCCGACGCTGTCGCGGCGCCGGCTGCTGGCGCTCGCGATCGCCTTCACCGGGGTCGCCCTGCTGGCCGCGGGACTCGTCCCCGATGTCACCACCGTGCTGCTGATCCTCGTGCTGGCGGGAGCCGGCGCGGGCGTGGCCGCCAACACCGGGCACACCCTGCTGGACCAGGAGACCGAGGAGTACCGGCGGGCCCGGACGACCGAGCACCTGCACGCGGTCGTCCGCGTCTGCGTGGCGCTCGGCGTGGTGGTCGCGCCGCTGGTGGCCGCGGCGATCGGCCCGCACCGCCTGGAGAGCGGCAAGTTCCTCTTCGCGCACGGCGGCGCGGCCTTCACCCTGATGCTGGTCGGCGCGCTGCTGCTGCCGGTGGCCGCGCTGGTCCTGGCCAAGGTCGACGACCGTTCCGGTGTCCCGCTGCGCCACGACCTGCGGGACGCGCTGCTCGGCGGTGACGACCCGGAGACGGCGCCCGCCTCGGCCGGTTTCTTCATCGCCCTGGAGGGCGGCGACGGAGCCGGGAAGTCCACCCAGGCCGAGGCGCTCGCCGAGTGGATCCGGGCCAAGGGCCACGAGGTCGTCGTCACCCGCGAGCCGGGAGCGACACCGGTCGGCAAGCGGCTGCGGTCGATCCTGCTGGACGTGTCGAGCGCCGGGCTCTCGCACCGCGCGGAGGCGCTGCTGTACGCGGCGGACCGCGCGGAGCACGTGGACACGGTGGTGCGGCCCGCCCTGGAGCGGGGCGCGGTCGTGGTCTCCGACCGGTACGTCGACTCCTCCGTCGCCTACCAGGGGGCGGGCCGTGACCTGTCCCCGACCGAGGTCGCCCGCATCAACCGCTGGGCGACGAACGGACTGGTACCTCATCTGACGGTGCTGCTGGACGTCTCGCCGGAGATCGCCCGCGAGCGTTTCACCGAGGCGCCGGACCGGCTGGAGTCGGAGCCGGCCGAGTTCCACGCGCGGGTTCGCTCCGGGTTCCTGACGCTGGCCGCCGCCGACCCCGGGCGTTACCTGGTGGTGGACGCGGGCCAGGAGCCCGAGGCCGTCACGACCGTCGTCCGGCACCGGCTCGACCAGATGCTGCCGCTGTCCGAGGCCGAGGTGAAGGCCCAGGAGGAGGCACGCAAGAAGGCCGAGGAGGAGGCCCGCCGGAAGGCCGAGGAAGAGGCCGCCCGCAAGGCCGAGGAGGAGCGCCTGGAGCGGGAGCGCCAGGAGCAGCTCGAACGGCTGCGCGCCGAGGAGGAGGAGCGCAAGCGGCGCGAGCTGGAGGAGGCACAGCGGCGCGAGGCCGAGCGGCAGGCGGAGGAGGCGCGGCTGCGGGCCGAGGAAGCGCATCGCCGTGCCGAGGAGGAGCGGCAGCGGCTGCTCGCCGAGGAGAAGGCGCGGGCCGAGGAAGAGGCCCGGCGGAAGGCCGACGAGGAGCGGCGCCGCAAGCAGGCCGAGGAAGAGGCCCGGCTGCGGGCCGAGGCCGAGGCGCGGCGGCTGGAGAAGCAGCAGAAGGCCGAGGAGGCGCTGCTGCGGGCCGAGGAGGCGCGACGCCTGGCCGAGCAGGCGGCGGCCGCGGCGGAGGCGGGGCCCCGGACGGCCACGCCGCAGGGTGGCGCCGCGGGAACGGACACGGGAGCGGACACGCCTGGGCCGTCGGGGCAGGCCGGGCCGTCGGATCGGTTCGGGCGTTCGGATCGGTCTGAGCGTTCGGATCGCTCGGGGCAGTCGCGGCGGCCGGCGCCGACCGCCGGGCCCGACGAGGCGACCGTGGCGACGCCGATGGTGACACCGACGAACGCCTCGGGCGGACCGGTGGACGAGACGGCGGTCCTGCCGCGGGTGCGGGACGACAAGAGCGCTGGTGATCACGGCACCGAGTCGGGTGGCCCCGACTCCGAGGTGACGGCCGAGTTGCCGCAACCGCCGGTCCCGCCGGGCGCCGCGGACGAGACGGCGGTGCTGCCTCCGGTGCCGGGCGCTTCGGACGAGACGGCCGTACTGCCTCCCGTCCAGGACGACACTCCGTCGGACCGGGTGCCGCCGGGCTTCTTCCGGGACGAGCAGGGCACAGCACGGCCGGACGCCGGCGACGACCGTACGCGCGAGTTGCCGCAGCTCGACGAGGACGGGGTGCCTCGTCGGCGGGCCAGGTCGGACTGGGCCGAGGAGACGCCGCTGGACGACCTGCCGACGTTGGCGGACGAACTGCTGGGTCCCCGCGACGACGAGGAGCCCGACCAGGGACGTGGCCGACGCGGCCGGGGGCGGCGGGGCTGAGCTCCGCCCGCCCGGGCCGAGGCCGCCGGGGTGGCGCAGGTGCCGTCGCGCCCGCGCCACCCCGCTGTCGGCGCTCGTTGTCAGTGGTCGCCCCCACAATGGACCCCGTACAGCGAACGTGACGAAAGGGCGGGGTGACGCATGACCGTCTGGGACGACCTGGTCGGCCAGGAGAAGGTGAGCGAGCAGCTCGCCGCCGCTGCCCGGGACGCCGACGCCCTGGTCACCGCGGCCGCCGCGGACGCGCCGCCGCCCGAGGCGTCCAAGATGACGCACGCCTGGCTGTTCACGGGACCGCCCGGAGCGGGGCGGAACCAGGCGGCGCGGGCCTTCGCCGCCGCGCTGCAGTGCGTCAGCCCCGACCGGGCCCCCGGCGGATCCCCCGGCTGCGGGTTCTGCGACGGCTGTCACACGGCGCTCGTCGGAACCCACGCCGACGTCAGCTCCGTCGCCGCCGTCGGCTCGCAGATCCTGGCGGACGACATGCGTGACACCGTCCGCAAGTCGTTCACCTCGCCCGCCAACGGTCGCTGGCAGATCATCCTCGTCGAGGACGCGGAGCGGCTGAACGAGAAGTCCGCCAACGCCGTCCTCAAGGCGGTGGAAGAGCCCGCTTCCCGCACGGTGTGGATGCTGTGCGCCCCCTCCATCGAGGACGTCCTGCCGACCATCCGCTCCCGCTGCCGCCATCTGAACCTGAGCACCCCGTCCGTCGACGCGGTCGCCGACATGCTCGTACGACGGGAGGGTGTCGAGCCGGCCGCCGCGATGGCCGCCGCCCGCGCCACCCAGGGCCATGTCGACCGTGCCCGCCGCCTGGCCACCGACCCGGCCGCCCGCGAGCGCCGGTCAGCGGTCCTCAAGCTGCCCCTGCGCATCGACGACGTGGGCGGGTGTCTCAAGGCCGCGCAGGAACTGGTCGACGCGGCGGCCGAGGACGCCAAGCAGCTCGCCGAGGAGCGGGACGGCAAGGAGACCGAGGAGCTGAAAGCGGCGATGGGCGCGCCCCAGGGGGGCCGCATGCCGCGCGGCACGGCCGGCGTGATGAAGGACCTGGAGGACAGGCAGAAGCGCCGCAGGACCCGCACCCAGCGCGACAGCCTGGACCTCGCGCTCGCCGACCTCACCTCCTTCTACCGCGACGTCCTCGCCCTGCAACTCGGCTCCCGCCTGGCGATCGCCAACGCGGACGCCGAGGACGCCCTGGAGCGGATCGCCCGCGGCAGCTCCCCGGAATCCACCCTTCGCCGTATAGAAGCGATCGCCGCCTGCCGCGATGCCCTCGACCGCAATGTGCCCCCGCTGCTGGCGGTGGAGGCGATGACGCTGACCCTCAGAGCGGGCTGAGCCGCCGACGGTCCGACGAGTGGAGGTTGACGACGTCCCTCGTACGAGGCATGGCGTGTACGGAACGCGTCTGATTCACCGCACAGAGTTACGCTCGGTCGATGTACATCAGGCGCAGCCCTCGCCCCGGCACGACAGCGGACCGGACCGACCCGCCCGGCCCGCATCTCCCACGGCACACAGCTCTCACCAGCGCGCGCCGAGCCCGCACCCGCACGCGCGGAGCACGCACCGGCGGCGTTCTCATGGCTGTCGCCGCGATCCTGCTCTCCGCCAGTTCGGCCTGTTCCGCGGGGAGTACGACGACCGCCGGTGCGGCCGCCCAGGCGGCACTCGCCGCGCTGCCGCGGGCCACCCCGACCGTCCTGGCCACGTACTACGACCAGAAACCGAACTGGCACTCCTGCCAGGTCCCCGGCTTCCAGTGCGCCACGCTGAAGGCGCCGCTGGACTACGCGAAGCCCGCCGACGGCGACGTCCGGCTCGCGGTCGCCCGCAAGAAGGCCACGGGTCCGGGCAAGCGGCTCGGTTCGCTGCTCGTCAACCCCGGAGGCCCGGGCGGCTCGGCGATCGACTACCTCCAGGCGTACGCGGGGATCGGCTACCCGGCGCGGGTCCGGGCCCGCTACGACATGGTCGCGGTCGATCCGCGCGGCGTCGCCCGCAGCGAGCCCGTGACGTGCCTCAGCGGGCGGGACATGGACACGTACACGCAGACGGACAGCACACCCGACGACCAGCGGGAGACCACCCAACTCGTCGACGCGTACCGGAAGTTCGCCGAGGGCTGCGGGGCGGACTCGCCGAAGCTGCTGCGGCACGTGTCGACCGTCGAGACGGCCCGGGACATGGACATCGTGCGGGCGGCGCTCGGCGACACCAAGCTGAACTACGTGGGCGCCTCGTACGGGACGTTCCTCGGGGCGACGTACGCGGGCCTCTTCCCCGACCGGGCGGGCCGACTGGTCCTGGACGGCGCGATGGACCCGTCGCTCCCGGCCCGACGGTTGAACCTCGACCAAACGGCGGGCTTCGAGACGGCGTTCCAGTCCTTCGCGAAGGACTGCGTACGGCGGCGGGACTGCCCGCTGGGCGCCAAGGGCACCACGACCGCCGAGGTCGGCCGGAACCTCAAGGCCTTCTTCCGGAAGCTGGACAGGCACCCGATCCCGAGCGGCGACGCGGACGACCGCAGCCTCGGCGAGGCCCTCGCCACCGCCGGTGTGATCGCCGCGATGTACGACGACGGGTCGTGGGAGCAGTTGCGCGAGGCGCTGACCGCGGCGATGAAGGGGAACGACGGCGCGGGCCTGCTGGCCCTCTCCGACACCTACTACGACCGTGACGCCGGCGGCGGCTACACCAACCTGATGTTCGCCAACGCCGCCGTGAACTGCCTGGACCTCCCAGCGGCCTTCGACACCCCCGACGAGGTGCGCGGGGCACTGCCCGCCTTCGAGAAGGCGTCCCCCGTCTTCGGTGAGGGCCTCGCCTGGGCGTCCCTGAACTGCGCGTACTGGCCGGTGCGGGCGACCGGCGAGCCGCACCGCATCGAGGCGAAGGGCGCCGCCCCGATCGTCGTGGTCGGCACCACCCGCGACCCGGCGACCCCGTACCGCTGGGCCCGCGCCCTGGCCGCCCAGCTCTCCTCGGCCCGCCTCCTCACCTACGAGGGCGACGGTCACACCGCATACGGCCGCGGGAGCGCCTGCATCGACTCCGCCATCAACACGTACCTGCTCCGCGGCACCCCTCCAGCGAACGGAAAGCGCTGTTCATAGCCCCGAGGACGCCCTTGCCCGAGGCGGGCTGACCCCTGCCTGTCGCCTCTGCCGGCCCTGTGGGCCCCGCCTCCGGGGCTGGTTCAGAGCACCCTCGGAAACTGTGTAGACTTACCCGCGTTGCTGATCGCACCATGGTGCGGACAGCGCGCCGCCTTAGCTCAGATGGCCAGAGCAACGCACTCGTAATGCGTAGGTCTCGGGTTCGAATCCCGAAGGCGGCTCCACGGTAAACCCCAGGTCATGCCTTTGACTTGGGGTTTCTTGTTTTCGTTAACCTTGGAATTCGGGCATATCGGGCGCATGCGGTCTGTGCATCGCAATGCGTTGGTCGTAGGTCCGCTCTCAGTTGCCAGCGAGGCTCTGACCAGCGACTTTGCTGCACTGAATCCTTCTGTAGGCCGTGCGGTCGAACGCTCCGGTGGACGGTCGGTGGACAAGTGTGCGTGACGGCTCGCCAGAACCGCCTCGCTGGGAGCCGAGGGTTTCGAGTGCCTTCGGAATGGTGGGCGGTCGCGTAGGTCTTTGTGCTGTTCCGACAGGCTGGGGGTAACTCTGGCTCCCGAGGGGCGATATGCATCGGTGAGGGTTTCGCAGCTGAGTTGCCCACGGACCGGACTCCCCTCCCTGGGAGGACCGGCAGGTGGGTCGGTGGAGGTGACAGCGTCGGTGGCGGACGAGGAGGTGACTCAGCGCCTGCCGGGTTGGCTGGTGCTCGGCGGTGCGCCGCTCGTCGCGCTCTCGGCGGCCGAAAAGACGGCGTGGCTGGTACGAACTGGCCCGCAAGTGGCACGCCATGTCCCTGAACGGCGGCAGGCTGCCGCCACCCCACCCTGGCCGATCTGCTGACCGGAGTCGGCCGTCTTCGGGTTGCTGCTGTGTGCACGAGCGAGACCACCGCCCAGGTGCTGGATGCCTGGCGGCGCTTCAAGGGGCGGGGCTTCGCGGCGTAGCGCAATCCCGGTTGACCAGCAATCTCTCATCCCTGCGGCCCGTACTGGCCCTGCCGGAGCCATGGAGCGCGGCGCACACCCGACATGACAGCCGGGTGCTTAGTCTGCGCCCCTTCGTATCGTCAGTTCTCGCGAGGTTGTCCTTCGTGAAGCCGTTGACGGTCCCTCACACTCCTACCGGCCCAGTAGGAATGACCCAGTGCGATCATGGATTTCCAGGACCTGTTCCGCTTGAAGGGCATCTCGAAGATCTGGGAAAAAATCCATGCCCAAAGCAGGGAAACCGGCAGGGAAACGACAATCGTGAATCAGAAAGTGGGCATGCCGGGGGATATGAAATGCGGGGCGACTCGACGAATTACAGCCATTACGATCGGCAGATGGATCAGGTAGAGACTGTAAGAGAAGCTGCCGAGCCTCTGAATGGGGCGTGCGGTCAGGAGGCGTATGAGGATGGCGGGTCTGCCGGTGGCGACTGTGGTGAGCAGCATCGTCATGGCGGGGGTGGCGGCGAGATCGATCCAGAAGTAGTGGTTCACCGTCCAGACGGAACCTTGGGTTACTCCCAGGACCAGGACGGGCATGACGGCCAGCACGGCGAACCATCCCCATAGGAGCCGTCGCACTCGGTCCGACGTGACGATGATTCCTGCGCCTACCATGCCTGCCACGAACGCGGGAGCGAGATGTGGAGTGAGCCAGTTGTCGCCCTCCGTAGGGTTTGCACCTGGCGCCATCAGCCCACGGGCTATCACTGGAAGTGCAACGCACGCGACCAGGACCGTCGCGCCCCAACGTCTTCGAACGAACAGGAGAAGAGGGAAGAAGAGATAGAGCTCGGCCTCTACTCCGATCGACCAGAACGCGCCGTTCGGTGTCGTTCTTGCATGCACTTATCTTGTTGTCTGAATCAGTTGGCGATGGTCGGCCACCTTGGGTGACAGCGGAGGTGCGAGCCAGCAGAGCGCGCATGACAAACCAGGGCACCCGTGCTGAATCATGGCGAATTCATGAAGTAAACGTGAGGCATTTCACGTCCCGCCTTCGCTTGGTTGGTGGATCTTGTGTGTTTTGTCTATTTGTGAGTCTATGGTTAAACCGCTTCAGGTGCCCGTATGTTGCGACCTGATCGATTGGTCGAACAAATCCAGGCATAGCCCAATGTGGTTTGGTGGGGGAGCGGTTCAAATGAATACAAACGGGGGGAGACGTCGGCTGCGCACAGCTGGCGCGGTGCTCTCCGCAGCCTTAGCCCTGGCGGTGAGCGCATCTAACGGCTCCATGGCAGTGGCCCACGCGAGAGCCGACACCTCAGCCGCCGATGCCGCCAAGACGGTGGGGGCCGCCGAAGCCGGTGAGGCCGCTGAGGCCAGCGGCGATGACGGGGCGGGCGAGGACACGAAGGCGTTGGCCGAGGCCGCGCGCACCGGCAAGTCCGTCGAGGTCACCTCGTTACGCGGGGAGAGCAGCGAGGTGTTCGCCACGCCGGAGGGGCACTTCGAGGCGCGGGAGCATTTACGTCCTGTACGAACCCGGGTGGACGGCGAGTGGCGGGACATCGACACCACCCTGACCCAGGCCGCCGATGGGACGGTGGTCCCCAAAGCGACCACGGTAGGTCTGACCTTTTCCGGTGGAGGCTCGGCTCCACTGGTACGCATGGCGAAGAACGGCCGTGAACTCGCTCTGTCCTGGCCCGCAGAGTTACCCTCCCCGGAACTGAACGGCAACACTGTCACCTATCCGGATGTGCTGCCCGGTGTCGACCTGCGGATGACGGCCCAGCAGGACGGATTCACGCAACTCCTGGTCGTCAAGTCGGCCGATGCCGCCGCGAGCGATGAACTGAGCACTCTGCGACTGAAGTTGGATGCAGATGGCATGCAGGTGAAGGAGACCGCGGATGGCGGCCTGGCGGCGCTCGACGAGGGCGCCGGAAGCGCCGTCTTCGAGGCCCCCCGCCCGATGATGTGGGACTCCAGCACTGAGGCACCCGGCACCGCGACGAAGACCGATACCTCGTCCGACACCGATACCGCGATGAAGGCCGACTCCGCCACCGCAGCGGCTGTCGCGCTGAAGGCCACCACTGCTGGCGAGAGCACCGGCACGCTGACTTCCGCCGCTGAGTCCGCCAACATGGCGCCGGTCGGTGTGGACGTTGCCGCTGAGCAGAACGCACTGGTGCTGACGCCGGACAGCGGGGTGCTCAGAGGCAAGGACACGGTGTACCCCGTGTTCATCGATCCGCAGTGGTACTCGCCGAAGGCCACGGCGTGGACGATGGCCTCCAAGTACTGGGCGTCGTCGCCGCAGTGGAAGTTCAACGGTGACCCGGACGCGGGCATGGGGTACTGCTACTGGTCATACTGCGCGCCGTACGACACCAAGCGGCTCTTCTACCGTATTCCGACCTCGAAGTTCGCAGGCCGGACCGTGCTCTCGGCGGAGTTCGTGGTCCGAAACACCTGGTCGGCGTCCTGCTCGGCGCGGAGCGTGGAGCTGTGGCGCACCAAGGACATCTCTTCCTCGACGACATGGAACTCGCAGAAAGCGGACGGGTTCTGGATCGATCACCTCAAGACGGAGTCCTTCGCCTACGGGTTCACCGGCTGTGCTGCCAAGGACGCCGAGTTCGACGTGAAGTCCGCGGTGCAGCAGGCGGCGGACAAGAAGTGGTCGACGATGACGTTCGGCTTGAAGGCGTCGAGTGAGTCCGACGAGTACGGCTGGAAGCGATTCTCGGACGACGCCTATCTGCGCGTGCGGTACAACCGCCCGCCACCGCAGGTCAAGATGTCGCAGCTGACGATGGAGTACGGCGGCTCGTGCAAAAAGCCCGCGAGCGCGCCGCGGGTGCGCACGCTGGGCAAGATCTACGCGAACGACGTGACCGATCCTGACGGCGACTCCGTCTCCGTGGAGTTCCGGGCGAGCTGGGACACCGGTGACGGCAAGGGCGTCGTCACCCGCTGGAAGTCCGGCCGGACGACGGCGAAGAAGTCCGGCTCGGACTTCGCGATCAGCCTGCCGTCCTCCATCCCCGCCAACAAGACAGTGAACTGGTACGTCCATTCCTACGACGGGGCGCAGTACTCACCGTGGTCCTACACGGGTGATCCGACCGGCTGCTACTTCGTGTACGACACGAGCGTGCCGAAGGCGCCGACCATCTCG
This sequence comes from Streptomyces sp. NPDC005263, assembly GCF_042872365.1. Taxonomy (NCBI): domain Bacteria; kingdom Bacillati; phylum Actinomycetota; class Actinomycetes; order Kitasatosporales; family Streptomycetaceae; genus Streptomyces; species Streptomyces sp. NPDC005263. The sequence continues at coordinate 408,532 of NZ_JBIAKJ010000007.1, forward strand.
TCCGCCATCTACCCGGCCTCGAACCCCGACGACCCCGAGGATCCCTGGTACGACGGAGTGGGCCAGTACGGCGACTTCGTGATCACCGGAGCCGTCTCCGACGTGACGAAGTACTGGTTCGGCCTCAACGGTGACCCGGTCTCCGCCAACTCGGTCACCACCTCGGGTGGAGCGGCCAAGACGGTGCCGGTGCTGCCGGTCAAGCCGGGGCTCAACACCTTCACGGCACGGTCCTTCGACGCCGCCGGAAACGGCTCCGAGATCCGCACCTACCAGTTCCGGGTCAAGTCTGGGCAGCTCGAACGGGCCGACTGGGCCATGGACGAGGCCGCCGGCGCCACCCAGGTGGCGGGCAGCGCACCCGAGCAGACCGCGGCTCTCCACAACGGACCGACGCCGAACGTGGAAGGCAGGTTCGGCAAGGCGGTGCAGTTCGACGGTGTCGACGACTACGCGGCCACCGACATCGCCACCATCAACACCGACGTCAGCTTCTCGGTGTCGGCCTGGGTGAAGCTGGCCGCCATGCCGCCCGGAGCAGCCGTCGTAGCCTCCCAACGGGGCAACAACGCACCAGGCTTCGAGCTGTACTACTCCAAGGGGTACGACCGGTGGGTGTTCAACCAGTACACCGCCGACACCGCAGACGGCACCCCCGTCCGGGCCATGCAGGCCGCCGCGGGCGGGGCCAAGGCGGGGGAGTGGACGCACCTGGTCGGCATGTACGCCGCCGGTGAGAAGCTGCTGAAGCTTTACGTCAATGGCGCGCTCGCCGGGTCCACGGCCTACTCCACGGGCTGGAACGCGCGGCGCGGCCTGCTGATCGGCGGCAGTTTCCTCAACGGCACGACGGTGTCGCCGTTCCCGGGCGTCATCGACGAGGTGAAAACCTTCGAGAAGCCGCTGTCGGCAGAGGAGGTTTCGAGCCTGTACAGCTCGAACACCATCGGCTCCGGCCGTCCGGCCCGCGCGGTCTTCCACATGGACGACGCTACGGACGCGACCGCGCTGAGCGGCCGAGCCGATGTGAATCCCGCAGTCCTCAAGGGCGGCGCCACGACGGGCGCGGCCGGGGTGGACGGCAACGCGCTCACCCTGGACGGGACCGGCGACTACGCCACCACCGGTGGCCCACACATCAACACCGCGTACAGCTACGCCGTCTCGGCCTGGGTGAAGCTGTCCAAGACCAAACCGAACCATGCCGCAACCGTCGTCTCCCAGATCGGCACCACGGTGGCGGGACCGGAGCTGTACTACTCCAGTTCCAACGACAGGTGGGTGTTCAACCAGCACAGCGCCGACACCGCCGACTCCACGGTGGTGCGGGCCATGCAGCCCGAGGGCACCACCGCGTACGGCGGTGAGTGGACGCACCTGGTCGGCGTGCAGGACACCGAGGCCGACAAGCTCTCGCTGTACGTCAACGGGACTCTGGCCGGTACCGCGGCCACCTCCACGAGCTGGTACGCCGGGGGCGGGGTGCAGATAGGCGCCAGCGCGTTCGAGAGCACGGCCACCTCGTTCTTCCCCGGTCAGATCGACGATGTACGGCTCTTCGACCGGCCGGTGTCCGCCGGCGAGGTGCAACAGCTGTTCAAGCAGCGCGCGGTGGTCAAGGGCCGCTGGAAGTTCAAGACCTCCACCGGTTCCCCGCTGACCTCGCCCGACGACTCATCCTCCGGCAACGCCATGACCCTCTACAACGGCGCTAAGACGGGCGAGGGCTGGGTCGACGGCGCCGTCGTCCTCGACGGCACGAACGACTACGCCGCGGCCCCCGTGGTGCCGGTCGACACCAGCGCCAGCTTCACCGTCAGCGCCTACGTCCAGACGGCCGCCACCCCGACGGGGCCGGTCACCGTCATGAGCGCTCCCGGGGCCAAGAAGAGCGCGTTCGCAGTGCGCTACGAACCCAGTGCCACCCCGGCCACCGATCCGGGCCGCTGGCGGATCGCCACGGCCGACTCCGACAGCGACTCCGCCACCGTCGCCGACGTCGGCAACGGCACGTTCTACAGCCCCACCGACTGGAACCACGTGGCACTCGTCTACGACGGCTTCTCCAAAGAGATCCGCCTTTATGTAAACGGTGAGTTGCAGGAGACCGCCTGCGCCGACGCCGACGAGGACGGGGTACAGGACGATGCGAGCTGCACCGACACCGTCTCGTGGTCCGACGACGTACTGACCTACAAGGCTGTGAAGACCCTGCAGCTCGGCCGCGACACGACCGGGCCCAAGTCCAGCCAGTACTTCCCCGGTTCGCTTTCCGACGTCTGGGTCTTCCAGGGCGCGCTGAACGAGACCCAGATCGATCACCTCGCCGTCGGTATGCCGGACGTGGAGACCACCGTCCCCAGCGGCGACTGATCGGCACAGCCAAGGGGGAACGGGCCGGCCGCCGCGTGCGGCCGACCCTTCCCCGGGCCCTTCGCTCCACTCCGCGGTGTCCGGTTCACCGCTGCCCGCGGAGCGTTCAACGGGAGGAAGACACACCAGCATGAAGACCAGACCACGCACAAGAACGGGCCGGCCCTGGCGCCGGGTGGCCGTGGCCACCGCGGCCGTCCTGACCGCGACCCTCTTACAGGCGTCGGGCGTGCCCGCCGTCGCCCAGGGCTGGCGCAAGCCCGCGCTGCCACAGGCCGAGTCGCCAGTCGCCGGCGGCCCGGCGGGCAAGTCGGTGCCCCGCAAGGTGACGAAGGGACCCCGTACACCCGCAAAGGCGCCCGCGATCAGCTGGCCGAAGGCGAGTGTGTCGGCGGTGACGCTGCGGCAGGAGGCGCCCCGGGTCAAGGGGCTACCGCTCACCGTGGACACGCGGGTCAAGCGGTCCGCTGAGGCGGCCTCCGGCACGTACACCGTCAGCACGTTGTCCCGCTCGGCGGCGCGAAAAATGGGTGTCGACGGGCCGGTCTTCACATTGACGTCCCCTCAGGGCGCCACACAGCGCGGCGGCAAAGTGCGAGCGGGCCTGGACTACTCCTCGTTCGCAGACCTGTACGGCGGCGGCTACGCGGACCGGCTGACCATGGTGCGACTGCCGACGTGCGCGCTGACGACACCGCAGAAGGCCCAGTGCCGTACGACTCAGCCCGTGGAGACCGTCAACGACGCCGAGAAGCAGACGCTGACCACGGACTCGGTCACCCTCAGTGCCAAGACCGCGACGGTACTGGCGGTCACTGCTTCCGCCGGTAGCGACAAGGGCGACTACAAGGCCACGTCTCTGTCCGCCTCCTCGACCTGGAACACGGATCTGAGCAGCGGCTCGTTCGCGTGGTCGTACGACATGGCGGTGCCGCAGGTGCCCGGCGGGCTGACGCCGCAGGTCGGGCTGTCGTACTCCTCCGGCGGTGTCGACGGCCGGACCGGGAACACCAACAACCAGGCGTCGTGGGTAGGGGACGGCTTCGACCTGGCGCCCGGTTTCATCGAGCGCAGTTACAAGGGGTGCGAGGAGGACGGTGTAACCAACGCAGACGGGAACAAGCCGGGAGATCTGTGCTGGGCGTACGACAACGCCACTCTGTCGCTGAACGGCTCGGGCGGGGAACTGGTGCCCAACGGCACCAACTCCTGGAAACTCCAGAACGACGACGGTACGAAGATCGACCGGATCTACGGCTCCTCGTCCGACGTGCGGTCCAACGGCGCGCGCAATGACGAGTACTGGCGGGTGACGACCCCCGACGGTGCGCAGTACTTCTTCGGCTACAACCGGCTGCCGGGCTGGGCGAGCGGCAAAGAGACCACCGACTCGACGTGGACGGCGCCGGTCTTCGGCAACAACGCCGACGAACCGTGCAACGCCTCGACGTTCGAGGCGTCCTGGTGCCAGCAGGGCTGGCGATGGAACCTGGACTATGTCGTCGATCCGCACGGCAACGCGGTCGCGTACTACTACGACAAGGAGACCAACTCCTACGGCCGTAACCTCAAGGCGGCCGACGACACCCCGTATGTGCGCGGCGGCACCCTGGACCGTATCGAGTACGGACTGAAGTCCACAGCCATGTACTCGACGAAGGCCCTGGCCAAGGTCAACTTCACCAACAGCGAGCGGTGCATCCCCGACAGCTCGACCACGTGCTCGTCCATTTCCACGGGTTCCCAGTACTGGTACGACACTCCATGGGACCTGAACTGCGAAGCGGGCACCGACTGCGACAACGGTCGCTTGTCCCCCGTGTTCTTCACCCGCAAGCGGCTGACGAGTGTCACCACACAGGTGCTGGTGTCCGGTGCCTACAGCAACGTCGACGGCTGGAAGCTCACCCACCGGTGGGGCATGGCGGACACCGACTACCAGCTGCTGCTTGACTCCGTCGAACACACCGGCTACAGCGGCACGGCCTCGATCACCCTGCCGAAGGTCACCTTCGCCTACACCGACCTCGCCAACCGCCTCGACAAGATCGGCGACGGCTACGCCCCGTACATCAAGTCCCGGCTGTCCACCGTCTCGGACGAGTCGGGGGGCCAGTTCGACGTCGGTTACTCCGCACCGGTGTGTGACGCCGCCGCGCTGCCCACACCGGAGACGAACACCACCCGTTGCTTCCCGCAGTACATCGGCGGCAGCACGACCGACGACCCGGACCTGCAGTGGTTCAACAAGTACGTCGTCGACACGGTCACCTCGACCGACCGCACCGGCGGCGCGCCCGACCAGGTCACCATGTACGACTACCTGGACGGCGCGGCCTGGCACTACGACGATGACGACGGCATGACCAAGAAGAAGTCCAAGACTTGGTCGCAGTGGCGCGGTTACGGCCACGTCAAGGTGCGCACGGGCGGTCAGGGCGGCGCGGCGGCGATGAAGTCGCAGACCGACAGCTACTTCCTGCGCGGCATGGACGGCGACCGCAAGACGTCCTCGGGCGGCACCAAGAGCGTGTCGGTCACCCTCGACTCGGGTGAGGGCGACCCGATCACCGACCACGAGTCGCAGGCCGGCTTCGCGTACAAGACCGTCAACTACTCCGGCCCCGGCGGCAAGGTGCTCTCCAAGACGGTGAGCCAGCCCTGGTACAAGGAGACCGCGAAGAAGGTCCGCGACTGGGGCACTGTCACCGCCAACTTCACCGGCACCTCCTCGAGCAAGTCGTGGGTCTCTCTGGACGACGGCGCCGGTGCCAAGTGGCAGACGACCTCGACGTCCGACACCCATGACGCCACCACCGGCCTGGTCACCCAGACCGAGGACCTGGGCGACACGACGACCTCGGCCGACGACCAGTGCACCCGCACCACCTACGTCTCCGGCAGCGTCCCCGTGGACGCCCCCGCACGGGTCGAGACGGTGGCCAAGGCATGTGACGCCACCACCAACCGCCCGGCCGACGTCATGTCCGACGTCCGCACCGCCTACGACGGAGGGGCGTACGGCGCCGCGGCGACGAAGGGCGACGCCACCAGAACCGCCAAACTCAAGAAGTACAGCGGCTCCAGCGCGATCTATCTGGAGTCCACCTCCACCTACGACGGCTACGGACGGGCGCTGACGACCACCGACCTGACCGCCGACGTCACGGTCACCGCCGCTGGCGCGCTCACCAGGAGCGCCCGCAGCGACGGACGGACCACGACCACCGCGTACACCCCGACCACGGGCTTTGCGACGAGCAGTTCGGTAACCACCCCGCCCGCGACGGTGGGAGACAGCACCACCGCACAGACGTCGACCACGGCCTACGAGGCGCTGCGCGGGCTGCCGCTCACGGAGACCGACACCAACGGGAAGGTCATCACCTACGCGTACGACGCGTTGGGCCGCAACACCAAGGTGTGGCTGGCCGACCGGACCACCGGTCAGACCCCGACCTACGAGTTCACGTACACCATCACCGACGGTAAGCCGATCGCCGTGGGGACGAAGACCATCGGCAACTCGGGTGCGCAGGACACCTCGTACGCCTTCTACGACGGCTTCCTGCGAGCCCGCCAGACGCAGGCACCCGGCCCGAAGGGCGGAACGCTGCTGGCGGACACCTTCTACGACGAACGTGGTCTGACCGCCAAGGAGTTCGCCACCTACTACACCGACACCACCGCCCCCTCCACCACTTTGTTCAAGCCCGCGAAGGCGCTGAGCGTGGAGACCCAGAACCGTTACACCTACGACGGCCTGGGCCGGGTCACCGAGCTGAAGCAGATCGCCGGCAACGGTGACGGTGGAGCGGTCCTCGGCGTCACGAAGACCATCTACGGCGGCGACCGCACGACGGTCATCCCGCCGGTCGGCGGCACCGCGCAGACCACCGTCACCGACGCCCGCGGCCGCACCACCGAACTGCGCCTGCTGCACGCCCGTGCCGCCGAAGCCGACTACGACACCACGTCGTACGGCTACAGCGCACGCGGTGAGCAGACCAAGGTCACCGACCCGGCAGGCAACGTCTGGACCTGGACGTTCGACCTGATGGGCCGTCTCACCGACACGACGGACCCTGACAAGGGCGCCGGGCACAACGAGTACGACGACCGTTCCCTGCTGACAAGCAGCAAGGACGCCCGCGGTACCGTCCTCGCTGCCGTCTACGACGGTCTCGGCCGCAAGACAGAGCTGCGAGACACCTCTTCGACCGGGACACTGCGCGCGAAGTGGGTCTACGACACGATCAGCGGCGCCAAGGGGCAGCTCGCGTCCAGCTCGCGCTACAGCGGCGGCCAGGAGTACAAGACGAGCGTCGTCGCCTACGACCGGCTGTACCGGCCGCTGCGCACCTCGGTGACGATCCCGTCGAACGAGGGCGCGCTCGCCGGCACCTACCCGTCGACGACCACCTACAACGCCTCGGGCACCGTGCAGGGCGCTGGCTATCCCAAGGCGGGCGATCTGGCCGCCAACACCGTCGCGTACACCTACGAGGACGGCACCCTGCGGCCCATCGGGGTGAGTGGCCCGCTGAACCTGACCGGTAGCACCAGCTACAGCCCGACCGGCAAGCCGCTGCAGTACTCGCTGGCCGCGAACGGCGGGAAGGTGACATACGAGACCAACACCTACCAGTGGGGCACCCAGCGGCTGGCCACCTCACGGGTGGACCGCCAGGACGTCTCGGGCGTCGACCAGTACAACACCTACGCCTACGACGAGGCGGGCAACGTCATGTCCGTCTCGGACACCTCCCGCTCCGGCACCGACAACCAGTGCTTCACCTACGACTACCTTGGCCGGCTGACGGAGGCCTGGGCGCAGTCGATGGCCGGCTGTGCCACCACCCCGACCACCGCCGCGCTGGGCGGCCCGGCCCCGTACTGGTCCTCCTACACCTATGACGTGGTCGGCAACCGGCTGAGCGAGAGCCAGCACGCCACCACGACCGGTGCCTCGGACACCAAGCGGAGCTACCACTACCCCGACCCGGGCGCGGTCCGTCCGCACACTCTGGACTCGGTCGACACCACCACCGGCACGGTCAAGTCCAAGGACAGCTTCACCTACGACGCCGGCGGCTACACCCACACCAGGCAGCTGGGCAACGGCACCTCGCAGACCCTGGACTGGGATGCCGAAGGCCATCTGGCCAAGGTCACCCAGCCGGTGGAAGGCGGCAGCGACAAGGTCACCGAGTATCTGTACGACGCCGACGGCAACCGCCTGATCGGCCGTACCACCACGGAGACCACGCTCTACCTGGGCGCCACTGAGATCACTCTGGCGAAGGGCGCCACGACCACCAAGGGCACCCGCTACTTCGACGTCGGTGGCGGGCACCAGGCCGTCCAGGCCAACGACGGAACCATCTCCTTCACTCTGGCCGACCACAATGGCACAGCTCAGCTGTCCGTCAACGCGGCCACCCAGGCGATCACCCAGCGCCGCACCCTGCCGTTCGGCGGACTGCGTGGCACCGAGCCGGCCACCTGGACCGGCACCAAGGGTTTCGTCGGCGGTACAACCGACACCGCAACGGGCCTCACGCACCTCAGTGCGCGCGAGTACGACCCCGCCACCGGCCGCTTCCTGTCGGTCGACCCGGTCTTCACGGCGGGCGACCCGCAGCAGATGCACGGCTACACCTACGCCAAGAACAACCCCATCACTTACAGCGACCCCTCCGGGCTGTGCGCAGAGCTCAACTGCCCAACCCGCAACTGCCCCTCCTGCCTCAACGCCACCCCAGGCGACAAAGCCAGCACCGAGGCGGCGATGCGCGACTATGCCGGCTCGGGCAGCACCCCCACCAATACACCCGGCCACGTCCGGGCCACGTGGGTGGCGGCGAATACCCCGGTGACCACGGACATCGACAAGCTGGCCGACCAGTACTGGTCCCCCCGCATGAACGGGGAGTTCACGGACGACTTCTGGTACAACCCAGTCTACGAGTCGTCCGTGGAGGGCTCCGCCTGCTACGGGCGCGAGGGTTGCCGGCAGGCCTACCTGTACGTGCTACACGGCGGCAAGGATGTCGACAAGGCCAAGGAAATCGCGGCCACCTACTGCGTCTATCACGCCGAGCAATGCGCGGACGAGGCCAAGGAAGTCGCCAGAGGCAAGACCATCGAGGGCTACATCAACGAGGCGTTCCTAGGGTATCTCGGCGGTGCCGTGGGAGCCGAGAGCAAGGCGGCCGGCGCTTGCCGGAACAGTTTCGTCCCCGGCACCGAAGTCCTCATGGCCGACGGCACCACCAAGCCCATCGAGGACGTCGACATAGGGGACGAGGTCCTCGCCACCGATCCGGAGACCGGCGAGACCAAGACTGAGACGGTCACTGCCGAAATCAAGGGCACAGGGCTCAAGCACCTCGTCAAGGTCACCGTTGACATCGACGGCAAGAAGGGGGCCAGGACGGCATCGGTCACCGCGACCGACGGGCATCCGTTCTGGGTCCCGGAACTCGGGGTATGGGTTCGGGCCACCGGTCTTGAGCCGGGCGAATGGCTGAGCACCGGCGCGGGAACGCGAGTCCAGATCACTGCGGTCAAACGTTGGACGGCGCCGACGGCCACCGTTCACAATCTGACCGTCAGTGACGTGCACACGTACTATGTGCTGGCGGGGCAGACTCCGGTTCTGGTTCACAATTCCGGAGGGGCGTGCAAGGAAGTAACCCTGCCTAGCTCTGGCAGTTTCGAGCAAGCTCGCAACAAGGCGCTCGATCTGCTGGGTGAGGTCGATCCAGCTACTCGGCAGCCGTACATCGGCCGTCTCGAATCTGCGCCGACGACCTACGGCAAGGTAGTGGGATTCACTACTCGGGTGAACGGCGAATTCAAGAGGTTCAGAATGGATTACGATCCGGTGAAGGGTCCCCATATCAACGTGGAAGTCGGTAAGGGCGACTCTGCACGTAAATGGGCAGTGCCATGGAATGGCACAGAAGACGATTTTGCGAGAATGCTTGGCGGTAATTCGTGACACTCGACGGTGTATACGGAACCAGGCCGGACCTCCTGCCCCGGTCTATGGTTCGAGTGGTTCGTGCAGATCAACAGGGTGACCGACGGCTAACTTGGGTTGGGCGGCCGGGTGTGCAGTTGCTGAACCTGGATCAGCATCTCCAGTATGAGCGCGAAAGCCTCAGTCATTATCCGCGTAGCTCTGACGGTGCGATTGTGTGGGGTGCGGTGGCTGATGGTTTGGTGCTCAGCTCGATGGAATCGGGTTCCATCGAGCTGAGCACCGTAATCCAACAGTTCGCCCCGAAAGCTAGCAGCCTAATCTTCTTCTGGGAGAGCCTGGCGGTCCCGAGTGTAGAGATAGGGCTCGAATCCTCTATCTCTTACCTGCCGGACATCATGGAATCGGTACCGGAACTCTGGATCTATTCACCCGGCGGCCGCATTGTGGTGGAGAGTTCTTTCTCTGGCGTAGTGACCGTGGCCCGTATTCCTGTGGAAGTCTATGGCCAGAGTCCTGCGTAACGCCGTTTGACGGCAACGCTGACGGCAACGTCAGCGGACGACCACCGCTGAGGGTGGCGGCTCTTCGGAGTCGCTGCCCTCAGCCAGTACATCGCCCAGGGTGTCGATGGCCTGGCGCTGGAGGCGGAGTCGTACGTGGGCGTAGACGCCGGCGGTGACGCCGATGTGGGCGTGGCCGAGGAGTTCCTTGATGACGACAAGGTCGACGCCCGGTTCCAACAACCGGGTCAACCTGATCCAGCTCCGCGCCGCGCTCATCCTCGCTGTCGGGCTCCTGGACCGGGCCGCCCAGGCCGTGCGGGTGACCCCGCCATGGGCCGTCGCAGAGGAACCGTTCGGTGGATGGCTTGTAGGACCTTTACAGTGCCCTCGCCCGTCTCTCCGATCAGACGCAGCATCGCTGACAGCCCGGCGTCGGTCGCGCTGGCAGGCTGGCGACAACCTCTCCGGTGGACAGTCGGTGGACAGACGCCTTTGGACGGTGCATCACGGGGTAGCACGGGTCAACCTGTTGCATGTGCTCTGATCAGGTAGGACGTCACTGGACAGCACGACGAGGCATTCCGTAACACGATGCCTCACGGTCTCGTAATGCGTAGGTCTCGGGTTCGAATCCCGAAGGCGGCTCCGGAGTGAACCCCAGGTCAAGACTAATGACCTGGGGTTTTCTTTTTGATTGACCTTGGTATTCGGGCTGCCGCGGCGAGCAGGTTGGGAGTCGTCCGCTCTACGAGTCGGTACGACTCCGTGTGGTGGAGACCTGGACCCCGTTCAGCTGACCGTCCGCCACGGGGGCGGAACGCCACAGGAACGCGGGAAGCAGTGCGAAGAGGATGCCGGCCAGGCCGAGGAGGCTGATGGACCGGCCGGCGCCGAACCGGTCCGCGGCCACCCCGGCCAGGAACGCTCCCACGCCCTGCGCCGTCGCGTTCATCGATCCGGCGATTCCCATGCCGCGGCCGCGCTGGTCGCCGGGGAGCAGGTCGACGAAGGAGGACGCCGCGACCACGGTCAGCACGGCCCACAGGGCTCCGCTGAAGCCGAAGGCCAGGATGATCAGAAGGGGGTCGCTCGCTGTGAAGACCGGCAGCAACGGTACGCACGGCGCCAGGCAGGCCACCGGGAAGATCCGCGCGTACCGATCCGGGGTCACGTATCTGGCGAATACCGCCAGCGCGACGACGGAGAACAGACCCTCCGAAGCCATGAACAGCCCGGCCCAGCCGCCGCCGAGCCCCAGCTCGAACACCAGTGGCGCGGCGAGTGCCTTGGGCGCGGTGAGGAACACGCCGGTGACGGTGGACAGCAGGATCGCGCGCCGCGCCGGCGACCGCCAGATGAACCCGAACGTCGAAGCCGCGCTGCCGGCGGCCGAGGCGGTCGCCACGGGCGGGCGCGACCGCACGAACAACCGCACCACCAGCGCCGCCGCCCCGAAGGTGAGCCCGTCGACGACCAGACAGATGGCCGGATCGAACGCCGTGGCGATGAAACCGCCGACGCAGAACCCGACGAGCTGCCCGCCTTGGGACAGCGACTGCCGCACGGCCATGCCGGCGCCGTACTGCTCGTGTGGCAGGACGTCGCGCAGGAGAGCCAGGCGCGCGGCGGTGTAGGGCCCGCTCAGGAACGATGACACGGCGACCAGGCAGCACAACGCGCCGAACGGGGCACCGGGAACAGCCATAGCCAGGACGATCGCCGCCCGCACCGCGTCGATCGTGATGGAGACCTCGCGCCGCGGCCGCCGGTCGGCCAGCGGGGAGAGCAGAAATCCTCCGGCGACGGTGGGCAGGTAGGTCAGTGCGTACGTCAGTCCGCTGAGTCCTGCGGACCGGGTCCGCTCGAAGACCAGCAGCGCGAGCGCCACCCGCGACAGTTGGTCGCCTACCACCGACAGCGTCTCGGCCACCGCGATCGCGCGAAATTCTCTATTGCCCATCAGCGACATGGGTTCGAACGGTTCCACAACGAAGTGAAAATCCAGTTCCGGCCGCTCGTCATGTATTCACTGACGACAGTTTTTGATCCAGTCGGAGGGAAGTCGCGGCCTGTTCAATGGAACGCGGTTCGGGTGGACGCCAGGATTTCGAGTCGTTCTGACGCTTTCACCCTGGCTCCTTTATGTGTCCGATCGTCAGGGAGGTGAATCATGACGAAGCTCGCTGACTGGTGACACCGGTGATCGGTGCGGCCGAGGTTGTTCTCCGATCGCGAGGGAGGTGAATCATGACGAAGTCCCCTGACTGGTGACACCGGTGATCGGTGCGGCCGAGGTTGTTCTCCGATCGGACGTCTCTGCAGGCAGCCTCGGCCGGCCGTGCGTGATCGAAAGAGCGAAAGGAAGTCCTTGTTCAGTAAACGGAAGGCGATCGGTGCCGCCGTCGCCACGATGACGGCCGGCGCATCGCTGGTGCTTGCCGCGCCCGCGCAGGCGACGCCGCCAGGACCCGGCGTGGTCGGCACGATCATCGCCCAGAAGACGGTCGGCGACACCGACTACATCCTGCGCGAGATAACGATCCCGGCAGGTCAGGCCACCGGGTGGCACTATCACACCGGCACCCTCTACGGCCGGGTCAAGCAAGGCACGCTGAGCCACTTCGACGCGACGTGCACGTCTGACGGGGTCTATCCGCGCGGCAGCCTCATCCAGGAGCCGAGCGGTGCGGATCACGTACACATAGGCATCAACCGCGGTTCCACGCCGGTAGTGCTCGAGGTCCTCTACGTCCTGCCGACCGGCTCCCCGTTGTCGGTCGACGCGGGGAATCCCGGGTGCGGATTCCAGTGATCGGCCGCCTCGCATGAGCTGATCCGGGCCCGATGAAAGAGACGCGCGTCGGTTCGGCGCCGCCGGACCGGCGCGCGTCCGTCACGACGATTCAGAGATCGTTCCCGTCCGCGGCGGGCGGCGCCCGCCGCAGGAGCCGCCTCGGGTTCCTCGTCCTGTCCGTCGTGCGTCGAAGCGTGACGTCAACGATCCGTCAACGCGCCGTAGACACCCAACCGGTTGCCTTGGTCAGGCAGCGGTCCAGCCGTTCCGGCGCGATGCGCCACACCCTCACACCAGGCCTCCAGCCGGCTGAGGGGCGACGGCTCCGCTGAATCGATCCTCGCGTGCGAGCTCTGGCCTGCACAGGTCTCGAGCAGACGCACTCCGCACGGTAAACACATCTGTATCGGTGTACCCGGGGGCTGTAGGCGTGACTGTGGCAATCCGTTCTGTTCTGTCCGGCGGCGGCGACGACCGGCCGACTGATGACGTTTCCCTACGTCTGCAGATCCTTGGTCCGTTACGGGCCTGGCGCGGCGGTGTCGAACTGGACGCGGGCCCGCGACAGCAGGCTTACCTGCTCGCCCTGCTTCTCGCCCGCGCGGGCCGGCCGGTCAGCACCACCGAGCTGATCGACCTGATGTGGGACGACGGCGTTCCGGCCAGTGCCCTCAACGTCATCCACAAATACGTCGGCGCCCTACGGCGCCTCCTCGAACCCGGACTTCCTGTCCGCGGCACCGGCTCGTACCTTCATCGCCGCGGCAACGGTTACCTGTTCACCGCCGGCCTCGGGATGCTCGACCTGGTCACCTTCCGAGAGTGCGTGGCGAGGGCCAAGACCGCCCTCGCACAGCGGCACCACGAAGTGGCGCTCGACAACTACGTGGAAGCGCTGGATCTATGGCATGGTCCCGCCGGCGACGGCATGACCCACGGACACACCGCGATACCCATCTTCGCCGCCCTCGACGCCGAGTTGTACGACGCGTGCGCGGCAGCGGCTGACCTCGCGGTGTCGCTGGCCCGTCCCGAGCGGGTGCTCCCCGCGTTGCACCTGGCCGCGTCGATGACGCCCCTGCACGAACCCGTCCAGGCCGCCCTCATCTCCGCCCTTGCCGCGGCCGGGCAGCAGGCGGAGGCACTGTCGTTGTTCAGCGCGGTCCGTGCACGTCTCGCCGAAGATCTCGGCATCGACCCCGGTCCAGCGCTTCAGGCCGCACATCGGCGGGTGTTGATGCCCACTGAGCCGTCGGCGGCCGTGACGGGTACGGACAACACCGGCGGCGGCGCGCAGACGAGTGCGGCGGGCAGCCTGGTCGGCCGGGCCGAGGAACTCACGGTGCTGCGGCAGACCATGGAGCCGGCGTTCACCGGCGGCACAGCGATCGGCGTCGTCGAGGGCGAGCCGGGCGTCGGCAAGACCCGCCTGCTGGAGGAGGTCACCGCTGAGGCGGAACGGCGCGGGGCGCTCGTCGTCTGGGGCCGCTGCCTGGACGGCGACGGGACACCCTCGATGTGGCCGTGGGTGCGGGCGATCGGCACGGTCCTCGACGGCCTGCCCTCCCCTGCCCGGGAGGAGTGGCTCGCCGGCGAGCTCGGCCGCCTCCTCGAACCGCGCGATGACGTCCTTGCCGCACCCGTGCTGCCGGACAGTGGCTTCCGGTTCCGCCTGTTCGAGCGGGTCGTCGCCCTCATCGGCCAGGCCTCGGCCCAGCGGCCGGTGGTGCTCGTGATCGACGATCTCCAGTGGGCGGACGGTGCCTCTCTGCACCTGTTCGGGCACCTGGCGGCCCGGCTACCGGCCAACACCGTGGTCCTCGGCGCGCTGCGCGACCGCGCACCGGCACCCGGCTCGGAGCTGTCCCGGATGCTCGCCGCGGTCAGCCGGGTCCCCGGCCACCGACGGTTCCGGCTCGGCCCCCTCAGCCCCGACGAGGTGGCCGAACTGGTCCGCCGCGAGACCGGCCGGAAGACCGGCCGCAGCGCTGCTCAGAGCATCTACACGCGCACCGCGGGCAACCCCTTCTTCGTCCGGGAACTGTCCAGGCTGCTCGCCGACGGCGGCGCGCTCACCGACGACGCCGCAGCCCGCGCCGGGGTGCCGGCCACCGTGCGAGATGTCGTCCTCGACCGGATGGCCGGCCTCGACGGCGACGCCAGGGACCTCTTGCAGATCGCCGCGCTCATCGGCAGCGACGTCGAACTCGGCCTGCTCGTCCGCGTTGCCGGTCTCGACGTCGAGAGCTGCCTGGAACGCCTTGAGCCCGTGGAAGCACTCGGCCTGCTCGAGTCCAGGCCGGACAATCCGTTCGCGTTCCGGTTCGCACACGACCTCGTCCGTGAGGCTGTCTCCGCGACGACGTCGCCATCGCGGGCAACCCGGCTGCACCTGCGCGTCTCGGACGCTCTGGACGCGACAGGCCCCGACGGCGAGTCCGTCGCCGAGCGCCTCGCCCACCACCTGTGGGCTGCCGGACCGCTCGCTGACCCCGCCCGCACCGCGGCCACACTGGTGCGTGCGGGGCGGCGCGCGGCGGGCAAATCCGCGCTGGAGGCCGCCGAGCGCCGGTTGCGGTCGGCCGCGCACGTGGCGCGGACGGCGGGCCTCACGGAGTGGGAGCTGACGGCCCTGTCGCAGCTCACCGCGGTTGTCGGGATGCGGTCGATGTACGGCTTCTCGTCGCTCGATCTGCTGGAGCGAGCCGAGCATCTGGCCCGTGGCCTCGGCCGGGAGGCAGAGGCGGCAGGCTTCCTCTATTCCCGCTGGGCCGCCCACGCCCAGGCCATCGAGCTCGACCGCAGCGGTCCGCTCGCGCGCCGGCTGCTGGAGCAGGGCGAGGCGTCCTCCGATCCGTTCGTGCTCGCCTGTGGCCTGCAGGCATGGGGCATCCACCAATGGGACGTCGGCAACATCGAGGAGGCATTCGGGTACCTCAACCGGTCCAGGGCCGTGGCCCTCGATCTCGCCCAGCGCGAGGAGAATCCGGTCCGGCACGACCTCCAGTTGCTCATGACCGGGATGATCGCGGAGGTGACCGCGCTGCACGGTGACGTCGAGGGGGCGCGGGCTCTGCTCGACGTGCTGGAGGACGCCGCGGGCGAGGATCCGTACATGATCACGATCTGGGCCACCTTCGCGGCGAGGATCGCAGCGAACGTCGGTGATCCGTTTCAGGCGCTACGCGGGGCGGAACGGGGGATCGCCGTGGACCCCGACTTCTCCTTCGTCTTCCTCGGCACCTACCAACGGCTGGCCCGTTGCTGGGCGCTGGCCATGACCGGCGACGATCCGGTCGGCGCCGCGGTGGAGGCCCAGCGGATCATCACGGCGAACCTCCTCAACCCGCCGCGTTCTTGTGTCGCCACGTGGTACGGCCTGCTCGGTGAGATGTGGTTGGCGGGTGGGGCGACAGACGAGGCCGCCGCCGCACTCGACCGGGCCGACCTGTTCCTCGAAACCCGTGGCCAGCGCTATCCGGAGGGCCTGATCCTTCTGTTGCGGGCGCGGCTGCTGCAGGCTCGCGGGGAACCGGCCGCCGTGGTCCGGGCCACCGCCGAAAAGGCCCGGGAGTTGTCCGCCGAACGCGGGGCTCACCTGTTCGCTCGCCGTGCCGAAACGTTCCTGGCGGAGATGGGAAAGCCCGTCCCGGAGCCACAGAATATTCAGTCGTCGATCCACAAAGCGCTCACTCGCAATCAAGTGGATATCCCTAACGTGAACCACGAGACTGCGAATGCGAACCGCCGCATTTCGTAGCCGCGGATTTTCCGCCTTGTAAGGGAAGGAGGTCGGAAATGGGTGATGCGACCGCTCCGCCCATCAGCGGGCTGCACCACTTCGCTTTCACCGTCCGGGACCTCCAGGCAAGTGTCGCCTGGTATCGGAAAGTCTTCCAGGCCACTCTCGTCGCCGGGGACCTGCCGCACTTCGGCCGCGAGTGGACGGGGTTCGCGCGTCTGGTCGTCGAGCCGCACACGGGCCTGACCATCAGCCTGCACCACAACGAGAACAACAACGACGCGGAGTTCGACGAGGCGCGTACCGGACTCGACCACGTCTCGCTGCGGGTGGAGGGGCGCGAAGGGCTTCAGGCGTGGGCGGACTGGCTGGACAGTATCGGCGTCGCACACTCCGGCATTCAGAGCAGGAGAGAGCCGTTCGTCTTCTCGGCCATCGTCTTCCGGGACATCGACAACATTCAGTTGGAAGTCGTCGCCCTCGACATCTGACCCGGTGTGAGCCGGCTGTCCCGCGGGTTCACGCCATGACCCGCACATCCTTCCGCCAACAATCAGTGAGTGAGGTGTGGCATGCCCACGATCACGACCTCGGACGGCACGGAAATCTTCTTCAAGGACTGGGGTTCAGGTCAGCCGATCGTCTTCAGCCACGGGTGGCCGCTGTCGTCCGACGACTGGGACACCCAGATGCTGTTCTTCCTGCGTCACGGTTACCGGGTGATCGCCCACGACCGGCGCGGGCACGGCCGGTCGGCGCAGGTCGGCGAAGGCCACGACATGGACCACTACGCCGACGACCTGGCCGCCCTGACCGAGCAGCTCGACCTGCGGGACGCCGTCCACGTCGGGCACTCCGCCGGAGGCGGCGAGGTGGCACGCCACATCGGGCGCCACGGCGAGGCTCGGGTGGCGAAGGTGGCCCTGATCAGCGCCGTGACGCCGTCCATGCGGCAGACGCCGGGCAACCCTGACGGCCTGCCGCAGGGAGCCTTCGACGGCCTGCAGGCCGGACTGGCCGCGGGCCGCGCCGAGTTCTTCCGTGGCGTGGCATCCGGCCCGTTCTACGGCTTCAACCGGCCGGGCGTCGAGCCGTCCGAGGCGCTGATCGACAACTGGTGGCGCCAGGGCATGGTGGGCGCCGCGAAGGCCCAGTACGACTGTGTCTCGGCGTTCGCGCAGGAGGACTACACCGAGGACCTCAAGAAGATCAGTGTCCCGGTCCTGGTGATGCACGGCGACGACGACCAGATCGTTCCCTACGCCGCCACGGCGCCACGGACCGCCGAACTGGTGCAGAACGGCACGCTCAAGACGTACGAGGGCTTCCCGCACGGAATGCCGGCCACGCAGGCCGACACGATCAACGCCGACCTGCTGGCCTTCATACAGGCCTGAACGGGCGTGCGCTGACCGGTCGTGCGCTGACCGGTCGTGCGCTTCCGCGGCCATCCGTACGGCCGATGGCCCCCAGAACCGGGCGTCCCGCGCTCCGGCCGCGATCGAGCTGATCTCGCTGGTCGAGAAGACCAATGCCCAGCCCGCTACCAGAGGAGAAAACCATGGCAGAAATCCACCATCGTTACGCCGACGTCCGCGGCCGGCGGTTGTTCTACCGCGAAGCCGGTCCGGCCGACGCCCCCACGCTCGTCCTGCTGCACGGCTTCCCGACCAGCTCGTCCATGTTCCGCAACCTGATCCCGCTGCTGGCCGACCGGTGGCACCTGATAGCCCCCGACCACCTGGGGTACGGGCACTCCGACGCGCCGCCGGTCACCGAGTTCGACTACACCTTCGACGCGCTCACCGACCTCACCCAGGACCTGCTCGGACAGCTCGGTGTCGACCGGTACGCGATGTACGTACAGGACTACGGGGCCCCGATCGGCTGGCGGCTCGCGCTGCGCGACCCGGCGGCTGTCACCGCCGTCATCAGCCAGAGCGGCAACGCCTACGAGGAAGGGTTCGTGGCGTCGTTCTGGAAGCCCGTCCGGGACTACTGGAACGAGCAGACCCCTCAGACCGAGGCGGGCGCCCGTCAGGCGCTCACCGCGGAGGTCACCCGCTGGCAGTACCTGAACGGCGTCACCGACGAAACCCTGGTCGATCCCGCTACCTGGCAGCGCGACTACGCGCTGCTGTCCCGCCCCGGCAACGACCTCGTCCAGCTCAAGATGTTCCTCGACTACGCCACCAATGTGCCGCTCTACCCCGCTGTGCACCGCTGGTTCCGCGAGAGTCAGGTGCCCCTGCTCGCCGTCTGGGGACGCGGCGACGAGATCTTCGGCCCTGAAGGCGCGCTCGCCTTCACGGGCGACCTGCCGAACGCCGAGATCCACCTCCTCGACGGCGGCCACTTCCTCCTCGAGAGCGCACTCGACGAGGCGGCAGCAC
Source organism: Streptomyces sp. NPDC005263 (assembly GCF_042872365.1). Lineage (NCBI taxonomy): Bacteria > Bacillati > Actinomycetota > Actinomycetes > Kitasatosporales > Streptomycetaceae > Streptomyces > Streptomyces sp. NPDC005263. Next base: position 427,328 of record NZ_JBIAKJ010000007.1, read on the forward strand.
TGATCCGCAGCTTCCTGACAGCCAACCTCTGAACCGCGGGTCAACCTGTTGCACAACCCAGCTCGGACAGTGTCTGAGCTGGGTTTTTCGTTCAGCGGATGCGGATGCGGATGCGGATGCCGTGGCGGCGCCGGAGCGTGCCAGCCGGCTAATCGTCCCCCATGCTGCTCCGCCGTGAGCGGGAAGTGCGGCTCGCGCTTCGGGCGAACTCGCTGCCGAGCAGAGTGGCCTTGGCCACGACACGTGCCCAGCGCGGGGCGTCGCCCCGGGCCTCCCAGTAGACGCAGGCGCAGCCGCCGATGACCAGCAGAACGACGACCGCCAGTATGAGCACAAGCATGCTCGACCCCCCATTTCATGTCATGGTCCGCGTCATCGTCTCAGGCGGGGCGGTGATCTGACGTCCCGTGGGCTCTCGGACGTGACCCGAATTCGGCCGTCGGCTGCACCGATCGGTCGGTTTCGGTGAAGGAAATGTAAGGACAGTCCGTCACTTTTTGTGACGTGCCCCACAGTATGTCCGGGGGCGATCGAAACGTTTGAGTTTCGCTGTACGAGTACCTAGGTTTGCTGTACGAAACGGTTTCGGACCGGTGTGGGAGGTCCGGGCAATCCAAGCCCCTTGAGGGGAGCACCATCGTGGAAGCCATTCCGGCCGCCGCCGCCGCAGTCCAGGCCGGTCCGTCCGGCCACACTCATGTCCCGCCGAAGCACCGGTGGTGGGCGCTGGCCGTGATCGGCCTCGCCCAGCTGATGGTCGTACTCGACGCCACCATCGTGAACATCGCGCTGCCGTCCGCCCAGCAGGATCTGGGCTTCGACAACAACGGGCGGCAGTGGATCGTCACCGCCTACTCCCTGGCCTTCGGCAGTCTGCTGCTGCTCGGCGGTCGGCTCGCCGACCTGTTCGGCCGCAAGACGACGTTCATCGTCGGCATCGTCGGCTTCGCCGCCGCCTCCGCGGTCGGCGGTGCGGCCAACGGCTTCACCATGCTCGTCATCGCGCGCGCGGTGCAGGGGCTGTTCGGCGCGCTGCTCGCGCCCGCGGCGCTCTCCCTGCTGACCACGACCTTCACCGAGGCCAAGGAACGCGCCAAGGCGTTCGGCATATTCGGGGCCATCGCCGGTTCCGGCGCCGCGGTCGGCCTGGTCCTCGGCGGGCTGCTCACCGAGTACCTGGACTGGCGCTGGACGCTGTACGTCAACGACGTGATCGCGATTCCCGCGCTGATCGGCGCGATCGTCTTCATCGGGCGCTCCGTCCCGGCCGAGCGGCCCAAGTTGGACATCTTCGGTGCCGTGCTGGTCTCCGGCGGTCTGTTCGGCGTCGTCTACGGCTTCGCCAACGCGGAGACGCACGACTGGGACAACTGGATGACCTGGGGCTTCCTCGCCGCGGGTGGTGTGCTGCTGGTGGCGTTCTTCCTGTGGCAGACCCGTGCGAAGCACCCGGTGCTGCCGCTGAGGGTCCTGGCCGACCGTGACCGCGCCGGCGCGCTGGCGACCGTGCTCATCTCGTCCGCCGGGATGTTCGGCGTCTTCCTCTTCCTCACCTACTACCTGCAGTCGACGCTGGGTTATTCGCCGGTGAAGAACGGCGTGGCCTTCCTGCCGATGGTGGGCGCGCTGATGGTGCTGGCGCAGCTGTCCACCAACTGGCTGGTGCCGAAGATCGGGCCGAAGATCGTGGTGCCCGTCGGCATGCTGCTCGCCCTGGGCGGCATGATCTGGCTGACCCGCCTCGGCCTGCACAGTGACTACGCGACCCATGTGCTGCCGCCGCTGCTGCTGCTCGGCGCCGGGCTCGGTATGTCGATGCCGGTGGCGATGAGCTACGCGACCCTGGGTGTGGAGGCCCACGACCAGGGCGTGGCGTCGGCGGCCGTCAACACCACGCAGCAGGTGGGCGGTTCGATCAGCACCGCGCTGCTGAACACCCTGGCCGCCAGCGCCGCCACCGCCTATGCGGCTGACCATCTGTCCGATCCGCTGGTCAAGGCGAACGCGGCGCTGCACAGTTACACCGTCGCCTACTGGTGGTCGGCGGGCTTCTTCGCCTTCGCCGCGATCATCACGGCGCTGCTGTTCCGCGCCAAGAAGAGGGTGAGCGCGCCCGCGCCGGAGGCCGAGGTCGAGGCGGGGGGCGAGGCCGGGGTCGAGGACACGGCTGCGAACCCGGTCACGCCGGTGGCCGTCGCCGCCGTCCGTGCGAACGCGGACCGTGCGGACGCGGACCGTGCGGCCGCCGTCCGCGGGCAGGTGAGGGACGGTGCGGGTGCACCCGTAGCCCGCACCGCGATCACCCTGCTGGACAGCTCGGGTCACCAGTTGGCCCGCGCCGTCTCCGGTGCCGACGGTACGTACGCCATGGACACGTCCGAGCGGGGGAGCCTGGTCCTCATCGGCTCGGCGCCCGGTTACCAGCCGCAGGTCGTCACCCTGAGCCTGAACGGCGAACCCGTCTCCCGCGACCTCGTGGTCCTGCCCAGCCCGGGCGGCCTCGCCGGTACGGTGCGCGGCGGGGACGGCGAGGCCCTGCCCGCCGCGCTGGTGGTGGCCACCGACCAGCGCGGTGACGTGACGGCCTCCGTCACCACCGGAACGGACGGCGGTTACCGGATCGGCGACCTGCTGCCCGGCGACTACACGCTCAGTGTCAGCGCGCCCGGTCACCGCCCGGCCGCTGTGCCGGCCACCGTCTCCGCCGAGACGCCCCGCTGCGACATCCAGCTCTCCGTCGCGGCGACCCTGCAGGGCACGGTGCACAACCAGGACGGACGTGCGCTGGACGACGCCCGGGTCACGCTGATCGACGCCGCCGGCAACGTCGTCGGTACGCGCACCACGAGTGTCGACGGGAGCTACGCCTTCACCGACCTCGCCAACGAGCAGTACACGGTGATCGCCAGTGGCTACCCGCCGGTGGCGACGCAGGTCACCGTGAGCGGCAGCCAGGAGGGCGTCGACATCCTGCTGGGCCACAAGGCCGTCTAGGGGAGTGTGACCGAGAAGGTCGTGACAGCGTCCGCCGCTCCGGAGAACCGGGCGGCGGGCGCCGTGCGTTCGGCCGCTGTCGGCAGGAGAGCGGTCCGGAGGCGGCACCGGCGAGCGAAGGTCCACGTACTGATCGCGGCACTCGTCATCGTTCCGTTTGATGACCCCTACACATGGTTAGATCGCTCGCATGAATCCACTGAGTGAGCGTTCCGAGATGGACCGTGGCGCCCTGCTTGCCGCCTCGGTCACCGTCTTCTTATGGGCTTCGGCTTTTGTGTCCATCCGTGCCTCGGCGGACTATTTCGGCCCCGGTGCCCTGGCCCTCGGGCGGCTCGCGACGGGCTCCCTCGCGCTGGTGTGCGTTCTCCTGGTCAAGCGGGGAGGCATACCGCCCCGTAAGGCATGGCCCGGGATCATCATGTCCGGAGTGCTCTGGTTCGGGTGCTACATGGTGGCGTTGAACTGGGGCGAGCAGAAGGTCGACGCCGGTACCGCCTCCATGGTCGTCAACATCGGCCCCATGGTGATCGCGCTGCTGGGCGGCTGGCTGCTCAAGGAAGGGTTCCCGCCCCTGCTGCTCGCCGGTATGGGCGTGTCCTTCGTGGGCGCGGTCGTGGTGGGCTTCTCCACCTCCGGTGACGGTTCGTCATCGGTGCTGGGTGTGGGGCTGTGCCTGCTGGCGGCCCTGGTCTACGGGGCCGGAGTGGTGTCGCAGAAGCCCGCGCTGCGGCATGCCACCCCGATGCAGGTGACGACGTTCGGATGCCTCATCGGCACCGTCGCCTGCCTGCCGTTCAGCGGCCAGCTCGTCTCGGATCTGTCCGACGCGCCGCTCTCGGCGACCCTCAACGTCGTCTACCTGGGCCTGTTCCCGACCGCCCTGGCGTTCAGCACCTGGGCCTACGCGCTGTCGCGGACCACCGCGGGCAAGCTGGGCGCGACCACCTACGCGGTGCCGGCGATCGTCATCCTCATCTCCTGGGTCGCCCTGGACGAGGTGCCTGGTTGGGTCACGCTCCTCGGCGGTGCCATCTGCCTGGGCGGCGTGGCCGTCTCCCGGCTGCGCCCCAGCCGCGCCTCCCAGACGCCGCCGGCGGTCCCGCCGGTCCAGGAGGACACTCCGGCCTCCTCGGTGGAGCCGACGCGCTGACCTGGGCGTAGACGGGGGCGGGGGGTGCGCACGACTGCACGACTTGGGGGGAGTGCCAGGCGCACCTGGGCATGGGCCGTCCTCGCCCGACTTCCCCCCTCGCAATACGCGTGAGCGCCCCTGGGACCCCCCGGCACTCCGGGGGCGCTCACAGCACGAGCGTGGTCTCGTCCCTGCCCAGCAGATAGCCGAGCTGCAGCCGCGTGTTCGCCCCCAACTGCTGTTTCATCGCCGCGATATGACCCTGTAAAGACCGTTCGCTGATACCGAGGCGGCGTGCGATCCGCTTGTCGGAGTAGCCGCCGATGAGCAGCCCGCTGATCGACTCGCGCAGCGACGGGATGACGTCGTCGGCGGCCTTCGCGGCGTGCAGGGGGACGAACGGGAAGGACTTCGCGCGGTCCCAGGAGCGCTCGAAGATGTCCTTGAGGAAGCGCACGATCGCCGGTTCCCTGATTGCCAGTCCCACGGTTCGGCTCTCGTTGGCGGAAATGAACGCCACGGAGTCGTCGATGATGATGAGGCGGTCGAAGAATTCCGCCAGGGTCCGGACTCTTACTCCGTAATCCGTGACCGCCCGTACGTAGTTCTTCGTCGCCTCATCGAAACGCGTGGTGTGCTGATAGAGCGTTCGCATGGCGATGCCGGCCTCGATGTGGCGCCGTACGGATTTCAGGGCGTCGTCCAGGACCTGGCCCGGGCGGGGGCCGTCGGGCTGCGCGGTCAGTATTTCCTTGCGCGCGCCCTTGAGGGCGTCATCGATGGCGGAGTTGATCGCGTCCAGCCCGTGCAGGTATGCGATGCGGGATTCTTCGGAAAACGACACGCTAACTGACTGCTTCGTTCTGGTGATGTCAGTGAGGCCGCCACTGGTTAGCCGTGACAGCGTTGCCAACTGTTCGGCAATCGCTCGCAGCGCCCCCTCCGGCCCCTCCTGCGGTGGAGCCGTTTCGATCCCGAATCGTTCTGATGTGTCCATGTCTGCGTGGTCGATCGACGTCATGACCATACCCCCCTGGTGTCCGGTTTCGACGATTTTTCGACGAAATGGATCCCTCGGCTTTCGGCGGTGCGGAAACCCGAGCCATCTTAAATCTTCAGTCCGGGCCCGGGGCAAGGAAGTCTGAAGCCAGGTGGTCAGTTTGAGCCGCAGATCGCCTCAGTGGTTGGTGTCGGGCGAGCCCCCTTGCCACCCTCTGAAAAATTCCCCTCGATTCCTGCATGTGTGTTTGGCAAGAGAGGTATGGGTGCATGTCGATGAGTTCTTTACTCTCCCGCATATCCGGACGTTCTTCGTTCGGGGCCCGCGTCGGATTCGCTGTCGCCACCCTTGTGCTGACGGGAACACTGGGAGTCTGTGTACTCCCGCACTCGGACTCGCAGCACCGGGTCGAAGCCGCCACGGACGGCGACGTCGGCTGGAATGTGGCCGGTCCCCGGACGGCCGGCTGACCGTTCCAAGGCGCGAGAGATCGGTAAAATCCTGTGAGTTCTAGTCCGTGGTTTCTGCGTGACCCGGCGGCGCCCGAGCGCGCGGCCCGCATCTACTGCTTCCCCCACGCGGGCGGAAACCCGCGTTCGTTCCTCGGCTGGCAGCGGGATCTGGGAGACGACGCCGAGATCGTCGCAGTGTGCCCCCCGGGCCGTGGCCCCCGATACCAGGAACCCTCCGCCACTGACGTGATGGATCTCGCCGACGGCGCGGCCGCCGCCATCGTCGCCGCCGCCGACCGGCCGTTCGTCCTGTTCGGGCACAGCTTCGGCGCGGTCCTGGCCTTCGAGGTCGCCCGCCGTCTCGGCGGCCTGCCCGACTGCCGCCACCTGGTCGCCTCCGGCTGCTCCGCGCCCGCGCTGCTGCCCAGCGCACGCGTGGTGGAGACCGCGCGCCTGGAGGGCCGCGCGTTCACCGAGGCCGTGGGCTTCTTCGGCGGGCTGCCCCCCGAAGTGGTCGCCGACGAGGCCTTGCAGGAGCTGCTGCTGCCGAACCTGAAGGCCGACTTCCGCATGGTCGCCCAGTACACCTACCGGCCGGCCGCCCCCCTGTCCGTGCCCGTCACCCTCATCAACGGGGTGGACGACCCGCACGTGAAAGAGGCCGGTCTCGAGCCGTGGGCGCGTGAATGCGCCGACGAGCCGGCCCAGCACTGGGTCGACGGCGGCCACTTCTACTTCGACGGCCGTCCCAGCGCCGTCACCGATGTCCTGCGGTCGCTCCTCGACGCCGATCCTGGCGTGAATCCACCTGGTGGTACGCATGTTGAGGTTATCTGAGCAGTGCCTCACACCTGCCTCACCAGCACCGCAGAGGGGATTCGCGCATGAGCCAGTCCGCCACCGACCAGTACCGACGGGCCGTCACCTTCCACAAGCTCCATGAGGGCCCCGACCCCTTCGTCGTCCCCAACCCGTGGGACGCGGGCACCGCACGTGTCCTGACCGGGCTCGGTTTCTCCGCGCTCGCCACCACCGGCGCGGGTCTGGCCCACGTCTGTGGTCTGCCCGACGGCTCCCTCACCCGCGAGCAGATCCTCGACAACGCCCGGTCGATCGTCGCCGCGACCACGGTGCCGGTGACGGCGGACCTGGAGAGCGGATTCGGTGACACGCCCGAGGAGGTCGCCGAGACCATCCGGCTTGCCGCCGCCGCGGGCCTGGTCGGCGGCTCGATCGAGGACTCCACCGGCCGCGCCGACGACCCCGTACGCCCTCTGGAGGAGGCCGTCGAGCGGGTGGCCGCCGCCGTCGCCGCGGCCAGGGAGCTCGACTTCCCCTTCACGGTGACCGCGCGGGCGGAGAACTTCTTCCAGGGCAGGCCCGACCTGCCGGACACGCTCCGCCGGCTGAAGGCGTACGAGGAGGCCGGCGCCGATGTGCTCTACGCGCCCGCACTCCCGGACGCCGACGCGATCCGCGCGGTGTGCTCCGCCGTCACCCGCCCCGTCAACGTCCTGATGGGCTCGCCCGCCCTGCCGCTGACGGTGGCCGAACTGGGCGCCCTGGGTGTGCGCCGGATCAGCGTCGGCTCCGCGATGTCCCGGGCCGCGCTCGGCGCGGTCGTCCGCGCGGCGACGGAGATCCGTGACCTCGGCACCTTCGGGTTCGGCGCGGAAGCCGTCCCGTACCCCGATGCCAACGCGATGATGGCGCCGGCCCCACCGGCCGGCCCGGAGAGTGATCCCGCACCGTGAACCTCGCACAGGTATATCTGTCCGCCCCCCGCTACGTCATAGGTGAGACCGAGGCCGACCACACCACCGTCAAGGACCTGTCCCGCAAGGCCCGCGAGTTCGGGATGCCCCCCAAGGCGTCGCTGTGGGGCTGGGGCAGCGTCCGGCGCACGAACGAGAGCCTGGAGACCCTGGCCGTGCGCAGCGGTCTGGCGGCGCTGAACGCCGCCGGGACCGACCCCTCGTCCGTCGACTGTCTCGTGCTGTGTTCGACCCGTTTCCCCGGCGGCCCGCGCACCCATGGCAAGTTCATGGAAACGGTGATGTCCGGACTCGGCCTGGACAACGCCGCGTTCACCGGCGTCACCCTCAACCGCTGCACCAACCTCCTGGTGGGCCTGCGCACCGCACAGGCGATGGTGGCCGCCGGACACCACCGCACGGTGCTGGTCGTCAGCACCGACCGGATCTCCGACGAAGCGGTGCGGATGGAGAACTTCGCCCTGTTCAGCGACGGCGCCGCCGCCGCCCTGGTGAGCGACGTTCCGCAGGGCCCGGACGCCTACGAGATCGTGGCCGGGGCGTCCGCGCAGGACCCCCGGGCGCTGGAGTGGACCAACGAGATCAGCTCCGACCTCGCCCGGGTGGTCAACGAACGCATCCTGGCCGCCGCCGACATGAAGATCGGCGACATCGACGGTGTCCTGCACCTCAACCTGTACAAGCCCCTCGTCGTGCTCAAGGAACGTCAGGCCGGGTTCACCAAGGAGCAGTTGTTCCTCGACAACATCCCGCGCATCGGACACTGCTTCGCCGCCGACCCGCTCATCAACCTCGCGGACCGGGCCACGGCCGGGCAGCTGCGGGACGACGGCCACTACCTGCTGGCGGCAAGCGTGCCCGGCGTCCGGGTCGGCGTGCTGCTGCGCAAACTGCCGACCGCACCGACCGCCGAGGCGGCGGCAAACGAGACCCGGGAGCTTCGATGAACGCACCGACCGGATTCCCCCTTCCCGACCTGACCACGTCGCTGCCCCGCGCCCCCTTCCACGTCAGCCCCAAGGCTGCCGAGGAGGCCGCGGCGGTCATCGCCGGGGAACCGGACGGAATCTTCCGGCAGTTACTCGGCGACCAGGAGAGCGAGACCACGCTGCTCGTCGCCCGGCACGCCCTGGACGCGTTCCTCGCCGCCACCCGGTCAACGTCGCAGCCCGAGGCCCAGCAGCCCGCGGACGCCGACGCCATCGCCGCGTGGGTGGAGCGGACCCGCACCGAGCTCACGCCGGACCTCCTCGCGCTGCGTGAGGCCGCCCCCGAGACACGTGAGCTGGTACTGCGTCAGCGTGCCCCCCTCGCACTGCTCGGCGGCTGCTGGCTCGACACCGTCTCGCAGGCCGCCACCCAGCCCTCCGTCATCGTCAACCGCCTCTTCGGGCAGTACTTCCAGCTGCAGGGTGAGGGCATCCCGCAGCGCGGGCAGCTGGCCCGGCGCCGGCGGGCCCTGACCGAACTGGGCGTCCACCTGCCCGAGATCGAGGCCGCGGACTTCCTCCGGCAGGCCTCGGCCCGCCCGCTGACCGTCCTGCATGCCTCCTTCCACCTCGCGCTCTCCCGGCTGCCGGCCTCCTTCCTGCCGGAAGTCGTCGGCGTGCACTACGCCATGGCCGCGCTGGGCGTCGACGACCTGCTGCTGGGCACCGAGCCGCACCTGCCGGAGACCGGGGCCCGTACCGTCCTCGCGGACTACCTCTCGTTCACCGACCAGTCGCCGACCGGCGACGAGGACCGCCGCCGCACGCTCACCGCGATCGCCCTCGTCCTCAGGCTGGAGCGGGAACACACCGCCCTGCTCACCGAACTGGCCGCCTGGCACGAGGGGCTCTCCCTGGACGCCAGGGTCGCGCAGATCGTGGCCCGGCACGCGCCGTTCGCCGGCGGCCAGCACCGCAGCGTCCGCATGGGCGACCGGCGGCTGTCCGACTGGTTCGACGGCGACACCGTCGACCTGGCCGCGTTCGTCGCCGAATTCCGCGCTTCCCGGCAGCTGAGGACGGGCCGCGACGGAACCTGCCGGTTCCTGAAGTCCATCAAGTTCGGCGGCCCGATGTTCGGCATCTTCGACGAGCGCGAGGCGGCCACCTTCGCGGCGTGGGCGCAGGCCGTGGCAGCGGGCGAACCCGCCGATCTCGACTTCGCCCCCAACACCGCGGGGGACGACCGGGCCGACGAGTGGACCCGGGCGCTGCGCGGCAGGGCACCCGAGGACCTCGATGACATCGTTCTCGCGGACGCCGACAGCGGGCTGGACGACCGGCGGTTGTTCCACCGCGTCGTCAACGTCGAGCAGTACCCCCACATCCTGTCCGTGGCCCGGGACCGGGCCGAGGCGGGCCTGGCCGACGCGGAGATCCTCTTCACCCACGGCGGCGGCGGACGGCTCACCGACGCCGAGTACTTCGACTACACGCCCGAGGCGCTGATGGAGCGGGTCGAGCGCGTCTACTGGGACAAGCTGGTCGACCCCTACCAGCCGCTCACCGAGATACCGCACCGCGACGAGGTCATCTTCGAGCAGACGACCTTCGCCCTCGGCAGCCTCATCGACGGCACCTGGGCCCACCGCATCGGCAACCTCGGCCGCAACCACCGGCAGAGCGACGCCATGCTGTTCGGGATCTACGCCGACGAAATGGGCCGCGGCGACGTCACCAAGAACCACATCACCCTCATCCACCAGGTCCTCGCCAGCATGGACATCCACCTGCCGCACATCCGGCAGCCGGAGTTCCTCGAGCAGGGCGACCTCCCCGACCACCTCTACGGCTTCTCCATCCACCAGGTCTGCCTGTCGCTCTTCCCCGACACGCTCTACAACGAGATCCTCGGATACAACCTGGGCATCGAGATGTTCGGCCTGGGGGAGATGCGGCTCCACGAGATCCAGAAGCTGCGCCGGTACAACCTCGACGTCTCCTACGAGGAGGCCCATCTGTCGATCGACAACTTCTCCGCCGGACACGCCCGGCAGTCGGCCGACATCATCGTCTCCTACCTCGACGACGTGCGGCGCAACTCCGGCGACGCGGCCGTCCAGCAGGAATGGCGCCGCATCTGGCGCGGCTACGCCTCCTTCGCCTACTTCGTCGAGCACCAACTCGTCAAGCAGATCCGGGCGCAGGAGACGACACCGGCGGCTTCCGCGCCCACCGCCCCGAGCGACGACGTCGACCTGCTCATCTGACCTTCCGTGCACGACCTCCGCCCTCCGCCCCTCTTCCCAGCACGGAGAACCACCTTGGACCCGACCACGAGCTTCGATCCGGACATCCTGGCGCTCCCCTTCTACGACGACCGGCACCGTCGCCTCGCCGACGCCATCGGCACCTGGTGCGACGACCGCACCGCCCTGTGGGACGAGGTCCGCGCGGAGGATCCGGACAAGGCCGGTCTGAGCCTCGTACGGCAGTTGGGGGAGGACGGCTGGCTCGCCTTCCTGGAGCCCGGATCCGACCCCGAGGAACGACCCGGCGACTTCCGCGCCATCTGCCTCATGCGTGAGGCGCTCGCGTACGCCGAGGACCTGGCCGACTTCGCCTTCTCCATCCAGGCACTGGCCGCGACGCCCCTGATCCGCTTCGGCAACGACGACCAGAAGCTCCGCTACCTGCCGGGCATGGCGCGGGGCTCACTCGTCGGCGCCTTCGCGGTCTCGGAGGAACAGGCGGGCTCCGACGTCGCCGCCGTCGGCCTCACCGCCGAACGCACCGATGACGGCGGCTATCTCCTCAACGGGCACAAGGCGTGGATCGCCAATGGCACCATCGCTGATGTGTACATCGTCATCGCCCGTACCGGCGAAGGCCCCGGCCCGCTGGGACTGACGGCCTTCCTGGTGCCCGCCGACACCCCCGGCGTACGGGTCGGCGACCGGCCCGTCCCGATCGCCCCGCGCTCGTTCGCCCACCTCGCCTTCGAGGACTGCCGGGTGCCGGCCGAGGCCGTGCTGGGCAAGCCCGGCAGGGGCTTCGTCATCGCCATGGACCTGCTCGAACGTTTCCGGATGACCGTGGGCGCGGCGGCACTCGGTTTCGCCCGCCGGGCCGCCGACACCGCCCTGGCACGCGCCCGGACCCGGCAGGTCGGCGGCGGCCTGCTCATCGACCACCAGCTGACCAAGGCGTCCCTGGCCGACATGGACGTCCAGCTCAACGCGGCCGCCCTGCTGGTGGCCCGGGCCGCCTGGGAGGCCGACCGGGGCAACCCGCGCTTCGCCCGCCACTCCAGCATCGCCAAGCTGCACGCCACCGAGGAGGCCCAGCGCATCGTCGACACCGCCGTGCAACTGCTCGGTGCCTCCGGTGTGGTGAAGGACAGCGTCACCGAGCGCCTGTACCGGCAGATCCGGTCCCTGCGCATCTACGAGGGCACCTCGGAGATCATGCGGCTGACCATCGCGGGGACCCTCGACACCCGTCGTGCCGACCGTGCCGCCCGCGACCTGTGACCACCCCACCGTCGAGCCGACAAGGAGTTCCCGGGTGACCACCCCGATCGAAGCGGTCCGGCAGCCGGACCCGTACCCCTACTACGCGACGCTGGTGGCCGAGCGTCCGCTGGCCTTCGACGAGGCCGTGGGCGCGTGGGTGGCCTGCGACGCGGCGGCGGTACGAGCCGTACTGGACGCCACCGCCCTCAGGGTGCGCCCGCCCGCCGAGCCGGTGCCCGCGGGCATCGTCGGAACGTCGGCCGGTGACGTCTTCGGCGACCTGGTCCGGATGACCGACGGCGAACCGCAGCACCGTCTGAAGGCGGTGGTCGTCGACGCGCTGGGGCAGGTCGACACGGCGCGCGCGGCTGACCTGGCCGCCGTACGGACCCGCGAGGTCCTCGCGGCAGGCGGCCGGCCGCCCTTCGAGGAGCTGATGTTCGGTGTGCCCGCCCGGGTCGTGGCTGCCCTCTGCGGGCTCGACCGGGGCACGGACGCCGAAGCCGCCCGGCTCATCGGCGACTTCGTCCAGTGCATCCCCGCGTCCGCCACCCCCGAGCAGCAGAAGGCCGCGGCGCTCGCGGCCGGCCGGCTCCAGGAGCTGCTGGGCCCCGGCATCGAGCGGGGCGAGGACGGCACCGGCCTGCTCGCCGACCTGGTACGGGCCGCACGCCACGCCTCCTGGTCCCGCACCGCCCCGCTGCTGGCCAACGCGGTCGGCTTCCTGTCCCAGACCTACGACGCCACGGCCGGTCTGATCGGCAACACCCTGGTGGCGCTGGCGCGCGGTGCGCGGCTGCCCTCCGGCCTCGCCGAAGCCGAGGCGTTCGTCCGCGAGGTCGTACGCCATGACGCGCCGATCCAGAACACCCGCCGCTTCGCCGCCGAGCCGTTCCGCCACGGCGACGCCGAGATCGCCCCGGGCGAGCAGGTGCTGGTGGTCCTCGCCGCCGCCAACCGCGACCCGGCCGCCAACCCCGATCCGCACACCTTCCGGCCCGGCCGCCCGGACCCGGCGGTCTTCACCTTCGGCGCCGCGGCCCACCGCTGCCCCGGGCAGGCCCTGGCCGTCACCGTGACGGTCGCGGTCGTCCGCGAGCTGCTCGCGGCGGGTTTCGACCCGGCTCAGCTGCCGGCCGAGGTGACGTACCGGCCGTTGGCCAACGCCCGCATCCCGGTGCTCTAGCCGTCGCGCGAGCCACATACAGCACCCCGCACGAACAAAGAGAGAGAGTACGAAGCCGATGTCGGACAGGCCACGCTTGTGGATGCGGCACGAGTCCCGTACCGGTGAGCGCCGGGCACCGCTCGTCCCCGAGGACGCCGCGCGGCTCGTCGCGCAGGGCGTCGAGATCACCGTGGAGGAGGCGCCGCAGCGTGCCTTCCCGCTGGCGGACTACGTCGCGGCCGGCTGCCGCACCGCGCCGTCCGGCAGCTGGACCGAGGCCCCGCGCGACCACTACGTCCTGGGCTTGAAGGAACTGCCCGACGAGCCCGGGCACCTGGTCCACCGCCACATCTACTTCGGCCACGCCTACAAGGGCCAGACCGGTGCCCGGGAGCTGCTCGGCCGGTTCGCGCCCGACGGCGGCGCGCTGCTGGACCTGGAGTACCTGACGGACGAGGACGGCCGGCGTCTGGCCGCGTTCGGGTACTGGGCCGGATACGTCGGCGCCGCCCTGGCCGTGCTCCAGCACCGCGGGCTGCTCAGCGCCCCGTTGCAGCCGCTGGACCGGGCCGCGCTGGACGCCCGGCTCGCCGCCACCGAGTCACCGGCGACCGAGAGGGCCCTGGTGATCGGCGCGCTCGGCCGCAGCGGCCGCGGCGCCTGCGACGCCCTGGAGACGGCGGGCATCACCCCCACCCGCTGGGACGTGGCCGAGACCCGCGACCTGGACCGGACGGCACTGCTCGACCACGACATCCTGGTCAACACCGTGCTCACCACCCGGCCCGTGCCGCCCTTCCTCACGTCCGCGGACCTCGACAACCCCGAGCGGCGCCTGTCCCTCATCGCGGATGTCACCTGCGACGTCACCTCCGAGTGCAACGTCCTGCCGGTCTACGACGAGATCACCGACTGGGAGCACCCGGTCCGGCGGCTGCGCGAAGGCGCCCGGCCGGCCGACCTCATCGCCATCGACAACCTGCCCTCGCTGCTGCCCGTGGAGTCCAGCCGTGCCTTCTCGGCCGAGCTGTACCCCGAGTTGCTGCGTCTGAACGACTCCGGCACGGCCTGGGAGCGCGCGCTGCTGGCCTTCGAGACCGCGGTCGCCACCAACCTCAAGGGAAGCACCCGTGCCAGTTAGCCGAAACACCCCCGAGGCGGCCGCTCCGGCCCCCGCGAGCGGCACCGTCCACTGGATAGGCACCGGCCTGTCCACCGGCCCGTCGGGCCTGGGCCTGCTGTGCGAGCGTGCCGAGCGCGTGGTGCTGTGGGACCGTACCGCCGAACGCGCCGCGGACCGCCTGACCGCGCTCGGCCTGACCGGCCGCGCCGAGGCCCGCGCGCTCACCGACGACGCCCTCCAGAACGCGGTCGGCGCCGGCGACGTGATCGTCTCCATGCTGCCCGCCGCCGAACACCCCCGCCTGTTGCGGCTGGCCCTGGACCGCCGGGCCCACTTCGCCTGCACCAGCTACGTCTCCGACGAGCTCACCGAACAGGCCGCGGCCGCGGCGGACGCGGGCGTCGTGGTGCTCACCGAGGCCGGACTCGACCCGGGCATCGACCACCTGATGGCCCACCGGCTCGTCGAGAGCGCCCGCGCGGCGGTCGGCGACACGGCCGAGTCGGTCGACTTCACCTCGTACTGCGGTGGCATTCCCGCCGTGCCCAACGACTTCCGCTACCGCTTCAGCTGGGCGCCCTACGGTGTCCTGGCCGCCCTCGGTTCCCCGGCCCGCACCATCGACCAGGGCGTGGAGCGCACAGTGGCCCGCCCCTGGGAGGCGCTGCGCACCCACCGCCTCGGCGGTGAGGACTTCGAGGTCTACCCCAACCGCGACAGCGTGCCGTTCGTGGCCCAGTACGGCATACCGGAGGGCTGGCGGCTGCGCACCTTCGTCCGCGGCACCCTGCGCAACGCGGGCTGGGGGAAGGCCTGGAGCGATGTCTTCGCCACCGTGAGCACCGGCGACCAGGAACAGATCCGTTCCCTGGCCAAGGAACTGGCCGCCCGCCATCCCACCACCGACGCCGACCGCGACCGCGTCGTGCTGTCCGTCGCGCTCGACGTCCGTGCGGCCGGCGGTGTGCGCTGGCAGGGCTCCTGCCTGCTGGACCTGACCGGCGACGAGACCGAGAGCGCCATGGCGCGCTGTGTGTCCCTGCCGCTCGCCTTCGGCATCACCCGGATCCTGGCCGGGGCGCTGCCCGCCGGCTTGAACCGGGCCGCGGAGTCCGCCGACGAGGTCACTCGCTGGCTGGAGTTCCTGGACGGGGCCGGGCTGCACTGCGCGTTCGCCGACGGTGCCCCCGCCCCCGGCGGAGAGGGGGTGTGACCGCGCGGCACCCGGTGGCCCGGCGGAGTTCGACCGCCGGGCGGGCGCCGACCCGGAGAACCTGAGCCCCCGCCGCATCGCCGGCCTCCCGTTCGTGGTCGGCCCCGGCACCGCCGTCCGGGCGGTGTCCGCGCACCGGCCGCCGCACCCGGGCCGCGACCACCACCGCCGCCCGACGGACCGGGGCGAAGCCCGGTCCCGACCGAGCCCACGAGGGCCTGAATCGCCCGGCTCATCCTCGACGACCCCCGCCAGGGGTCGTGACCCACACCCGCCACCGCAGCCAGGCATGCCCTTCGCCGTTCGATTCGTCATGTTTCACGACCAATGTTCAGTACGTCCTGAGTCGGCATGCCGCCGGCACCTGTCCGAAGGAGAGATCCGACCATGGGGTACGAGAAAACGACGCCTGACTCCACGCACTACCGCTGCCTGGGGATCGGCGTGGGACCCGCCAACCTGAGCCTCGCGTCACTGCTGCACAGCCGTACGGAGGTGCGCAACCTCTTCCTCGACCGCAAGCCGTCCTTCGGCTGGCACGACGGCCAGCAGATCCCCGGCACCACCCTGCAGGTCTCCATGTTCAAGGACCTGGTCTCGCTCTCCGATCCCAAGTCCCCGTTCTCCTTCCTGTCCTATCTGCACGACCAGGGCCGGGTGTACCACTTCCTCAACGCCCAGTTCGACGACGTGCCGCGGCTGGAGTTCCGCAACTACCTCGCCTGGGCGAGCCAGCGCAACGAGAACATCGTCTTCGGCGAGACGGTCCAGGAGGTCGGCTTCGACGGGGTCTTCACCGTCCGCACCGACCGCCGCACCGTCACCGCCGACAACGTCGTCGTCGGTGTCGGAAGCCAGCCCTGGGTGCCGGAGCACGGCCACCCCCACCTCGGCGCCACCCAGTTCCACGTCAACGACTTCATGACCTCGGCCAAGAACCTGGGCGGCAAGCGGGTCGTGGTGGTCGGCGGCGGCCAGTCCGGCGCCGAGGCGTTCTCGGACCTGATCTCCCGCTCCGGAGCCGAACTGCCGCGCCGGGTCTCCTGGATATCGCGGCGCCGCAACTACTTCCCCATCGACGACTCGCCGTTCACCAACGACTACTACATGCCCGACCACTCCGACTACTTCTTCAACCTGGGCACCGACGTGCGCGCCGCGTTCAACGCCCAGCACATCCTCACCAGCGACGGCATCTCCGAGTCCACGCTGCGCGACATCTACCAGCGCATCTACGTCCACCGGTTCGTGGAGGGCAACCCCGACCTGGTCGGGCTGCACCCCAACCGCGAGGTGGTCGGCGTCGAGGCCGGTGCGGCGGGCGGCTGGGACATCACCGTCCGGCACAACGACGAGCCCGGATCGCGGGAGCACTTCGAGGCGGACGTCGTCGTGTGGGCCACCGGTTTCCGGCCGGCCGCCATGGACTTCCTCGCCCCGATCGCCGACCGCCTCGAACGCGACGGTGACGAACTGCGCATCGACGAGGACTACGCGGTGCGCTGGGACGGCCCCGCCGACCGCAGCATCTTCGTGCAGAACGCCGCCCGGGGCCAGCGCGGCCTCGCCGACCCCAACCTCAGCCTCAACGCCTGGCGCAGCCAGCGCATCGCCGACCGGCTGTCCGGCGTCCGCAGCGACGAGCAGCTGGCGTCCTTCATCGAATGGTCGACCAAGACCGGCGCCAAGACCCCGTGGGGGGCGTGATGACGGCGCGGCACACCGACCATGACTACGCGGTGGTCGGCGGCGGAGTGCTCGGCTGCCTGATCGTCCGGGAGATCCTCGCCCGTGACCCGCACGCCTCGGTGGCGCTGCTGGAGCGGGACGCCATCGGCAGCGGCGCCACCCGCCGCTCGGCCGGCCTGCACTTCCCGCGCGGCTCCACGCCCCGCGTCCGCAGCATGGCCTCGTACAGCCAGCAGTGGTACGCGGCGCTCAAGGCCGCCCGCCCGGAACTGCCCGTGCACAGCCTGCGGATGACGGTCGTCGCCCCCACCCCGGAGGAGGCCCGGCTGCGCGGCGTCTACCTGCCCGAGGCGCGGCTGCGGCCCGCGGCGGCGCTCCCGGCGGTCGTCGCGGCGCTGCCCGACGGCATGAGCGCCTGGGAGGGCGACGGCTGCCAGTACGCGGACGTCTACGCCCTCAGCCAACTCCTGGCCCGTGAGCTGCGCCCCAACGCCACGTTCCGTGAGGGAGCCCAGGTCACCGCGGTGACCCCGGCGGCGGACGGGGTGCGCCTGGACCTCGGCACCGGGGACACCCTCACCGCCGGGCACGTCGTGATCGCCCCCGGCCCCTGGCTCGCGGCCCCCGCCTGGAAGGGACTCGTCGCCCCGCTCGGCGCCCGGGTGAAGAAGGTCGTGGCCCTGCACATCGAGACGGTGCCGACCGCCGAGGACGAGGCCGTGGTCTTCCAGGACGAGGACGCCTTCCTGCTGCCGTACCACGAGCGCGGCCACTGGCTGTTCAGCTACACCTGCCAGGAGTGGGACGTCGACCCGGACACGGTGCCCGCCGCCCTGTCGCCGACCGACCGTGACGAGGCCCTCGCCACCCTGCGCCGGTACGCCCCCCACCTGGTGGAGCACTGCGCCTCCGGCCGGGTCTTCTGCGACGCGTACGGGCCCGACTTCGAGCCACTGGTCCGCGCGCTCACCGACGACGGACGCGTGGTCTTCGCGGGCGCCGCCAACGGCTCCGGCTACCGGCTGGGCCCCGCCATCGCGGCCCAGACCGCCGATCTGCTCCCTCTTCCGTCCCAGCGAAAGGACGCGGCGTGATCATCAACACGTACGACGACACCGCACTCTCCGAGGCCTTCGGCATCGACATGAGCACCATCGAGGGCCTCGGCACGGGCGCCGGCTGGGGACGGGTCGCCCCCGGCCAGGCCTCCGACAGCCATCAGCACGACGAGACCGAGTTCTTCGTGATCGTCGCGGGCCGCGGCGAGTTCATCGTCGACGGGCGCCGCCACCCGGCCGCCCCCGGCACGGTGGCGCTGTTCGAGCCCTTCGAGTCCCACGTCCTGGAGAACACCGGCGACGAGGACCTGGTCTTCCTCACCCAGTACTGGCGCGACGCCGAACGCGCCCTGGCCTCCGCGCGCAACACCGAGCGCAAGAACTTCGGCGACCGGCCGGTCTTCGTCTTCTCCACCCCGCCCACCCCCAACGGCGACCTCCACCTCGGTCACCTCTCCGGCCCCTACCTCGGCGCCGACGTCTTCGTCCGGCACCAGCGGATGAACGGCACCAACGCCTGGCACCTGACCGGCAGCGACGACTACCAGAGCTATGTGCCGGCCGCCGCCCGCGCCGAGGGCCGTGAACCCGCCGAGACCGCGGCCCACTACAGCGCCGAGATAGCCGCGACCCTCGCGCTGATGGACATCACCCCCGACCAGTACACGGTCACCAACGACGACCCCGACTACCGGGGCGGGCTGAAGGACTTCTTCTCCCGGGTCGTCTCCTCCGGCACGGTCCAGGTCACCGAGGCCGACGCGCTCTTCGACGCGGAGAGCGGACGCTACCTCTACGAGGTCGACGTCAAGGGCGGCTGCCCCGGCTGCGGTTCGGGCACCAGCGGAAACATCTGCGAGGAGTGCGGTGAGCCCAACACCGTCACGGACCTCACCGAGCCCGCGTCCACCGCGTCGGCCGCGGCGCCCCGCCGCGGCCCGATGGCCCGGTGGATGCTGCCCCTGCACACCTTCCAGGGCGACATCGCCGCCCACCACCACCTCGGCCGGGTCCCGGCGCGACTGCGGGAACTCGCCGACCGGCTCTTCAGCCGCCCCAGCATGAACATCCCCCTCACCCACCCCTCCTCCTGGGGCGTCCCCCCGGCCGAGAAGGACGTGGACGGCCAGGTCATCTGGGTGTGGCCGGAGATGTCGTACGGCTTCCTGCACGGCATCCAGGCCCTCGGCTCCCGCCTGGGCGAGAACTGGCAGGCGGCCGAGCCCCAGCAGGACTGGAAGATCGTCCACTTCTTCGGCTACGACAACAGCTTCTACCACTCGGTGCTCTACCCGGCCCTGTACCAACTCGCGTTCCCGGGCTGGACGCCGGACATCGACTACCACGTCAACGAGTTCTACCTGCTGGAAGGCAGCAAGTTCTCCACCAGCCGGCGTCACGCCGTCTGGGGCAAGGACATCCTCAGCCCCGACTCCGTCGACTCCGTCCGCTACTTCCTCGCCGCCACCCGTCCCGAGGGCACCCGCACCAACTTCCAGCGCGCGGCCTACGAGTCGGCCCTGACCGACACCCTCATCGGCACCTGGCAGACCTGGCTGAACGACCTCGGCTCCCGGATCGCCAAGCACTACGGCGGCACCGCCCCCGACGCCGGCAACTGGACGCCCGAGCACTCCGCCTTCCTCGGCCGGCTCGGCGCCCGCCTCGCCGCGGTCACCGGCGCCCTGGGCTCCGACGGCTTCTCCCTCAACCAGGCCGCCGCCGAACTCGACGGCATCGTCAAGGACACCCTGCGCTTCTCCCGCCAGGAGTCGCTCCTGGCCGAGACCGCGGGCTGGGAGAACGAGGCCCGCACCGCCATAGCCCTGGAACTGGCCGCCGCCCGGCTCCTCGCCCACGTCGCCGCCCCCGTCATGCCGCGCTTCGCCGCGCACCTCGCCGACACCCTCGGCATGCCCGAGCCGAGCACCTGGCCGCGCACCGTCGAACTCGTCGCCCCCGGCAGCGAGATCCACCTCACGGACGCCGCCTTCTTCCACCCGACGCCGCTCCCGGCGGCCGCCTCCTCCACCCAGACCGGCCCGCGGCTGGCGCCGTGGCTGAGCGGCCTGGTGCGGGCCGTGCTGCAGCTCCCTGACGACGCGGCGGTCCGCGAGCGCAGCCTCAGCCAGCTGAACACCAGCTCCCTGCAGGCGGTCACCCTCCAGTACCAGGTCCTCGAAGCCCTCGACGTGGACCTCAGCGTCGAGGAACTCCTGGGCAGCCACGACATCGACACCCTCGCCACGATCATCGAGGAACGCGCCGAGCCCGCCGCCGTCGAACCGCTCACGGAGGCGAACGTCCGATGAGCTATCGCGAGGTACTGCACGAGATCGAAAGCCGCGGCCTGTCCGTCGCCCTGTCCGGCAACGACCTGCGGCTCCAGGGCGGCCGTGAGCGCATGGACCCCGCGTTCATCGCCCGCGTCAAGAGCGTGAAGGACGAACTGATCGCTCACCTCGCCGAGGAGCGGCGACACGGGCCCGGTTTCCCGCTCACCAACCTCCAGCGCGCCTATCTGCTGGGCCGCAGCGGCATCTTCGAGATCGGTGACGTGGCCAGCCACGTCTACCACGAGATCGAGGGCGTCTGGGACGTCGATCGCCTGGAGTCGGCGCTGGAAGCGGTCGTGGACGCGCACAGCGGCCTGCGTTCCCGCTTCGTCGGCGACGACCGTCAGATCACCGAGCTCTGCCAGTACCGGCCCCGGATCGCCCGCCTCGACCTGCGCCGGGAGAGCCCCGAGGAACAGCACCGCATCCGCCGCGAACTGCGCGAGGAACGCTCGCACCGGGTGCTCGCCACCGACCAGGTGCCGCTGGTCGTCGCCGAGGTGACCATCCTCGCCGACGACCGCATGGTCCTGCACGTCAGCCACGACGGGCTGATCATGGACGGCATCAGCATGTTCCTGTTCTTCCAGGCCTGGTGGCAGCGCTACCGCGACGGCACCGACGAGAGCGCGCCCACCGAGCTGCCGTACGCGGAGTACGTCGCGGCGCTGGAGGCCGCGCGCGACCGGGCGCCCGCCCAACGCTCCCGCCAGTACTGGCTCGGGCGGATCGACGACCTCGCCCCGCACCCGGACCTGCCGCTGCGCACCAGCCCGTCCGCGCTCACCCGCACCCGTTTCTCCCAGCGGCAGGTGCGCCTGGACGGGCGGGAGTGGACCGCGCTGAAGGAGCGGGCCGCGCACGCCGGACTCACCCCGTCGGCGCTGCTGCTCGCCGCCTACGGCGAGACCCTCGCCACCTGGGGCGGCGGTCCCCGGTTCACCATCAACACCACGGTGGCCAACCGCCCGCCCATCCACCCCCGCGCCTTCCAGGCCATCGGCAGCTTCTCCGACACCATGCTCGTCGAGATCGACGTCGACCGGGCCCGCAGCTTCGAGGAGCGGGCCCGCGCCCTGCAGACCCGGCTGCGCCGCGACCTCGACCACCGGCACTTCTCCGGCAGCGACGTCATGCAGGAACTGGCGCGACGACGCGGCGGCGTGGCCGGCGCCCGGATGCCGTTCACGTTCAACAGCGCGATCGGTCATGTGGGCGGCGACATCGACGGCTCCGCGCTGGAGCTGTTCGGGCCGGAGGTGTACACCGTCAGCCAGACCCCGCAGGTGTGGCTCAACGCGTTCGCGATGGAACAGCACGGCGGGCTCGTCGTCCAACTCGACGGCGTCGACGAGCTGTTCCCCGAGGGCCTGCTCGACGACCTCGCCCAGGGCTACCGCACGCTCCTCGACGCCCTCCTCGACGAGGCCGCCTGGCAGCGCCACACCTTCGACCTGCTGCCCGAGGCGCAGCGCGAGCGGCGCCGCGAGGCCAACGACACCGCCGCGCCGCTGCCCGAGACCATGCTCGGCGACGCGTTCCGCGCCCAGGCCGAACGCACCCCGCACGCGCCCGCCGTCATCACCTCCGGACGGGAGGTCAGCTACGGCGAACTGCTGCGCCGCGCCACCGCGGCGGCGGCCCGGCTGCGCGCCGGGAACGTCGGCCGTGACGAGCTGGTCGGCCTGGTGATGAGCCGGGGGCCCGAGCAGATCGTCGGCATCCTCGCCACCGTGCTGGCCGGCGCCGCCTATCTGCCCGTCGACGCGGCACTGCCCGCCGAGCGGCAGAACTACATGCTCCGCGACGGCCGGGTGCGCCACGTGCTCACCAACACCGGCTGGCAGGACACCGACGGCGAACGACAGGTGCAGCACCTCGACCTGAGCGACACCGCCGAGGCCACCGACCCGCCGGCGGAGCTGCCTGCGCCGCTGTCGGGTGCCAACCCCGACGACCTTGCTTACGTGCTCTACACCTCCGGCACCACGGGTGAGCCCAAGGGCGTCATGGTCAGCCACCGCAATGTCGCCAACGTCGTGGCCGACTGCCACAAGCGGTTCGGCATCACGCCCGAGGACCGGTTCTTCGCCATCAGCGCGTTCAACTTCGACCTGTCGGTGTGGGACGTCTTCGGCGCGCTGTCGGCCGGCGCGGCCCTGGTGATGCCCGACCGGGACCGGGCCGTCGACCCCGCCCACTGGCTGGAACTGTGCGAGAGCGCCGGGGTGACCGTCTGGAACTCGGTGCCCGCGATCGTCTCCCTGCTCCACGACCAGGCCCTCGCCGACGGCACCGTCCCGCCCGCGCTGCGCCTGGTGATGATGAGCGGCGACCGCGTCCCGCCGGCCCTGCCGGCCGCGCTGCGCCGGCTGAAGCCCGACGTGGACGTGATCTCGCTCGGCGGGCCCACCGAGACGACGATCTGGAACATCCTGCACCCCGTCGGCCCCGACGAGGACGGCAGCGAGTCCATTCCCTACGGCCGCCCCAACGCCAACAACCGCGCCTATGTGCTCGACCGGGACGGGCAGGACTGCCCCGACTGGGTGACCGGCGAGATCTGCGCGGCGGGCACCGGCCTGGCCCGCGGCTACTGGGGTGACGAGGCGCGCACCGCCGAGCGGTTCGGCCACGACAGCCGCCGCGGCGAACGCCTCTACCGCACCGGCGACCTGGGCCGCTATCTGCCCGACGGCAGTATCGCGATCCTCGGCCGCAGCGACTTCCAGATCAAGGTCAACGGCTACCGCATCGAGGCCGGCGAGGTCGAGACCCGGCTGGTCGCCCTCGACGCCGTGGCCAAGGCCGTCGTCGCCGGACGCCCCGGCGCCCAGGGCGACCGCCTGGTGGCCCACCTGGTGCCGACCGGTGAGCGGCGGCCCGACGTGGCCGAACTGCGCGAGGCCCTGCGCCGCGACCTGCCCGACTACATGGTGCCCACCGCCGTCATCTGGCACGACGAACTGCCGCTGACCAAGAACGGCAAGGTCGACCGGGGCAAGCTCGCCGACGTCCCCGTCGAGGACACCGCGCGGGCCGCCGACCCGGCGGGCGGCGGCGAACCCGCGACGGACACCGAGAAGGCCCTCGTCGAGATCTGGTCCCAGGTGCTGCGCGGCACCCAGGTCGGCGTCCACGACAGCCTGGGTGCCCTCGGCGGCGACTCCATCGCCGCGGCCCGCATCCTCACCGCCGTCCGCAAGCGGTTCGGGGTGACCATCCCGCTCGACATGTTCGCCGACATGGACACCGTCCGGGCCATGGCCGCCGCCCTCACCCCCCGACAGGAGGACCAGTGACCGACCACTCGACGATCAACCACATCGTCTCCCACCCACCGGTCGGCGGGCGGATCGCCTTCGCCCGGCTCGACGGCACCCACAGCGTCGACCTGCCCGAGCTGTACGCGATGGCCGGCCGGCTGGCCCGACGGCTGCGGGCCCGCGGTATCGGACCGGGCGACCGGATCGGCATCCTGGCCGCCAACAGCCTGGAGTGGGTGCTGCTCGACCTCGCCGCGCTGCTCCTGAAGGCCGAGACGGCGGGCTTCGAACCCGGCAAGTTCGACCCCGACGACAGCCTCACCAAGCGCTACGACGTCACGCTGCTGTTCACCGACCGGGAGACGGACGCCCCGGGGACCGTGCCGATCAGCGAGGTCCGTGCCCTCGCCGAGGAACCGGACAACGCGGACACCGAGCCCCTGCCCCCGGTGACCTGGGCACCGCGGGACGTGACGACCATCAAGTTCACCTCGGGCAGCACCGGTACCCCCAAGGGCCTGGGTGCGACCGCCGGCAGCATCGACAGCTCCCTGTCCGCGGTGCAGGAGATCTTCGAACACAAGCCGGGGGACGACCTGTTCGTCTTCCTGCCGCTGTCACTGCTCCAGCAGCGCTACTGGATCTACTCCGCGCTCGCCCACGGCCACGACGTCACCATCAGCACCTACGAGGCGGCCTTCGCGGCCCTGCGCCGCACCCGGCCCACCGTCGTCATGGGCGTACCCGCCTTCTACGAGACGGCCAAACGCCAGATCGAGGCCCGGCTGCGCCGCTCGGACGGCACCCAGACTCTCCAGGAGGCCGCCGCCCGCATGTTCGGCGACCGCGTCCGCTACCTGTGGACCGGCTCGGCGCCCGCCGCCGCGGCGACGCTGGACTTCTTCACCGAGGCCGGCCTGCCCATCTACGAGGGCTACGGCCTCAACGAGACCTGCATCGTCACCAAGAACCACCCCGGCGCCAGCCGCGCGGGCAGCGTCGGCCAGGTCCTGCGGGGCAAGGAGGTGCTGATCGGCGAGGACGGTGTCGTCAGCGTCCGCAGCGACCACCCCGTGGGCTACGGCTACGCGTACGCCGCCCCCGGCGACTCCGAGCGGGTCTTCGGCCCCGACGGCACCGTACGCACCGGCGACCTCGGGTACCTCGACGACGACGGCTTCCTCTTCATCCGAGGCCGCGCCGACGACGTCATCGTCCTGGACAACGGCAAGAAGATCGTCGTCCGGCCGATCGAGGAGAGCATGCGCACCAGCCCGGCCGTCGCCGAGTGCGTCCTGTTCTGCCCCGCGCAGACCGACCTGGTCGCCGTCGTCTCCCCGGCCACCGTGCCCGCCGACCGCGACGCCATCGCGGCCCAGCTCGCCCTGACCAACGCCTCGTTGACCAAGGACGAACAGATCAGCAGGGTGGTCGTGGCCGAGGCCCCGTTCAGCATCGAAGGCGGCCTGCTCACCTCCCAGTACAAGCCGAAACGCAAGCAGATCCTCGAGGCCTACCGGGCCGAGATCCACAACAGCAAGGAAGGCATTCATGCGATCTGACATCGAAAGCGCGGCCAGGGACAACCTCTCCGCGGTGCTCACCCCG
This sequence comes from Streptomyces sp. NPDC005263, assembly GCF_042872365.1. NCBI lineage: Bacteria > Bacillati > Actinomycetota > Actinomycetes > Kitasatosporales > Streptomycetaceae > Streptomyces > Streptomyces sp. NPDC005263. Next base: position 452,589 of record NZ_JBIAKJ010000007.1, read on the forward strand.
CCGGTCGGCCCCGACGACCTCGACCTCGACGCGGACATGGCCGGCACCTACGGCCTGACCTCCCTCAACAAGGTCCTCTTCCTGACCGAGGTGTGCGAGGCGACCGACGTCGACCTCGCCAACTTCACCGAACACGACCTCGCCGAGATGACCACCCTGCGCAGCGTCGCCGAGGCCCTGACCCGACACACGACCAAGGTGGCCTGACCATGACCTGGGCACAGAACGCGGCAGCGGTCCTGGAGAACGAACACGTCCTGCTGCGGCCGGTCACCGAGGCCGACCGCGAGAACGTCCGGGCCGTGGCCATGGACCCCGACATCTGGCGCTACTTCGTCTCCGCCGTGGAGACCGACGCCGACTTCGAGACCTTCTTCGACACCTGCCTCGCCGACCAGGCGGCCGGCCGCCGCGTCGTCTACATCATCACCGACCGGGCCAGTGGCCGCGTCGCGGGCAGCATGAGCTACGGCAACATGGCCGAGGCCGACGCCCGCCTGGAGATCGGCTGGTCCTGGCTGGGCCGTGACTTCCGCGGCCAGGGCATCAACCGCTGGGCCAAGTACCTGCTGCTGCGACACGCCTTCGACACGCTCGGAGCGGAGCGGGTCGAGTTCAAGACCGACATCCTCAACACCCAGGCCCGCCGCGGCCTGCGCAACATCGGGGCCGTCGAGGAAGGCACCCTGCGCAGCTTCAACTACATGCCCGGAGGCCGCCGCCGCGACGCGATCTTCTACAGCGTGCTGCGCGCCGAATGGCCGCGCGTGCAGCGGGAACTGGCCACCAAGCCGAAGGTCTCCCAGCCGGAAACCGTCGCATGACCGCGGGCGGGGGCATCCCCTTCATCCGCGCGTCCGGTGACCCCTTCGCTGTCGGACGCGCTCATGGCGAGGCCCTCGCCGGTCCGCTGCGCACCTTCCTCGACGACTCGCTCGGCCGGCTGAACAAGGTCATGCCGGAGCCGGTCACCCAGGACGCGCTGCTGCCGTCGATCGCCGCCTACCGGGCGGCGGTCACGGCGGCCCTGCCGGATCAGGCGGAGGAGATCGCGGGCCTCGCCTCCGGCGCCCGGATCACCGAGGACGAGGCATGGCTGCTCCAGCTGCGCCGGGAGATCATGGGCTACCGCAAGGTGCCCACCGCGGGCGACTGCACGACGTATGCCCGCACGGCCCGCGATGCTCCGGTGCTCGCGCAGACCATCGACCTCAACGGCGACCTGGACGACTACATCGCCGTCCTGGACGTCGCCCGCGCGGACTCGGGACGCCGCTCGCTCGTCCTCAGCTTCGGTGGCCTGCTCGGTTATCTGGGCCTCAACAGCGACGGCCTCGCGGTCGGCCTCAACCTGGTCCTGGGCGGCGAGTGGCGCCCGGGGGTACCGCCCTACCTCGCGATCCGTCATCTCCTGGACACGGCACGGGACGTCACCGAGGCCCTGGAGATCCTGCGCACCCTGCCGCTGGCCAGCTCCCGCACGCTGGTGCTGTGCGACCGGGACCGGGCCGTGTGCGTGGAGGCCCTCGGGGACGAGCTCAGGACCATCGAGGACACGGAGGTGGCCCACACGAACCACTTCCTGCACCCCGATTTCGTACCGGCCGACGAGATCAACGTCTTCGCCCGCAACTCCTCGGTCCGCAGACTGAAGACGGCCACGGCCGGACTCGGCGAACTGCCCCCCGGCGCCGACCCGGAGGAACACTTCGCCCTGCTGACACAGACCCCGATCCGCGTCCCGGACCGGGGAGACATCCGCGCCGAACGCACCGTCGCCGCCGTCGTCATGCTGCCCGACCGCGGTGAGCTGCACGTACGCCCCGGCGACCCGGCACTGTCACAGACACAGGTGTTCAGCCTGTAGGGAGGGAGCGGTCGCGTGCGGACGTGGCTGGTGGACCTGGACGCCGACGAGCCGGACCGGGCGGACGAGGACGTCCTGACGGAGGCGGAGCGGTGGCGCGGCGCCCAGTTCGCGCACCCGCTCCCGGCCCGCCGATTCCTGCGTTCCCGGCTGGCCGTGCGCCACCTGCTGGGGGAGCGGCTGGGCGTGCCGCCGGCCGAGCTGCGCATCGCGCACCTGCCGGACGGCAAGCCGTATCTGCCGGACCACGCGGGCCTGCACATCAGCTGGTCGCGTTCGCAGGGCCTGCTGCTGCTCGGGGCGTCCGGCAGCGGGCCCATCGGCGTGGACATCGAGTGCCGGCGGACGGTGCCGAGCCCCCTGAGTGTCCTCGCCACCGTCTATCCGGATCTTCCGGCGGGCGCCCGCCCCGAGTCGTTCCTCCCGGCGTGGACGCTCCTGGAGGCGGCGGTCAAGGCGACCGGCCGCGGCCTGTCCCGCGGCGCACGCGATGTCGACCTCCGCTTCGACGCCACCGGCGAGGTCACCCTGCGCGGCATCCGCGGCCCAGGACCGGACGCCTGGTCCGGCCGTACGGAGGTGCTGCCCCCGCGGGGCGGCACGCCCGCGGCTGTGGTGGCCGTCGTGGTGCGGGGCGAGGTGACCGGGACGATCGCGCCCTACGTCAGGACGGACCGGCGCGAACCCGTCCGCTGAGCCACCGCCGCACCGCACGTCCGTCAGTCGCGGGGCCCGTCGCCACGACGGACGGTGCCGTCCGCCCGGACCGCGGGCAGGCTCTTCTGAGGCGTCGGCAACAGCGCCGCGCGCTCGTCGATCGAGCCGTCCTTCCGGACGCCGTACAGCGCGTTGTAGATGTTGCGGACGGCCGGGGCGGAGGCGCCGGAACCGGTACCGCTCTGGGAGATCGTCATGACGACCGCGTACTCCTTGGTGTACGTGGCGAACCACGAGGTCGTCTGCTTGCCGTAGACCTCGGCCGTACTCGTCTTGGCGTGCAGCGGGATCCTGTCCTGCGGCCAGCCGACGAAGCGCCAGTCGGCCGAACCGCGGGTCACGACACCGGCGAGGGCGTCGTCGATGGCGTCCCGGGTCTGCTTCGTCATCGGCAGCCTGCCGTGCGAGGTGGGCTCGATCTCCTTGACGGACGTGCCGTCCGCGCTGATGACGGCCTTGCCGACGGTGGGGTCGTACAGCGTGCCGCCGTTGGAGATGGCCGCGTAGATGGTGGCCATCTGGATGGGGGTGACCAGGGTGTCACCCTGTCCGATGGAGTAGTTGACCGCGTCACCGGCGCGCATCCGGTTGCCTTCCCGGCAGTTCTCGTACGCGATGCGCTCGGCGTACGAGCCTGCTTTCCTGCCGTGCTCGCACCAGGCGTCCTTGTTGGCTTTCCAGTAGTCCTGCTTCCACTGGCGGTCGGGGACCCGGCCGGTGACCTCGTTGGGTAGGTCGATGCCGGTTGCCGCTCCCAGGCCGAACTGGTGGGCCGTCCGGTAGAACCAGTCCTTGGCGTTCTTCGTCGGCTCGGTGCCGCCGTCGCGCTTCCACTCCTGGTGGGCCAGCCGGTAGAAGACGGTGTCGCAGGAGACCTCCAGCGCACGGCCCAGGCTGATCGGTCCGTGGTCCTCCGACTCGAAGTTGGTGAAGACCTGGCGGCCGATGGAGTACGAGCTGGTGCACGGGTACGGGCCGTCGAAGGAGTAGCCGGCGTTGACCGCGGCCGTGGTCGAGACGACCTTGAAGATGGAGCCCGGCGCGGACTGACCTTGGATGGCGCGGTTGAGCAGCGGATAGTTGGAGGCCTTGCCGGTGAGCTTCTCGTAGTCCTTGGCGGAGACGCCGCCCACCCAGGCGTTCGGGTCGTACGTCGGGTTGGACGCCATGGCGACGATGCGGCCGGTCGCGGCCTCCATCACCACCACCGCGCCCGAGTCGGCCTTGTACCGCTCACCGGTGTTGCGGTCCCACTGCGTGCGGGCCTTCTTCATCGCCTCGTTCAGCTCGTACTCGGCGACCCGCTGGACACGGGCGTCGATGCTGGTGACGAGGTGGGAGCCGGGCCGCGCGGGGTGGGCCTCGGCCTCGCCGAGGACCCGGCCGAGGTTGTCGACCTCGTAGCGGGTGACGCCGGCCTTGCCGCGCAACTCCTTGTCGTACTGGCGCTCCAGACCCGAGCGGCCCACCGGGTCCGAGCGCAGATACGGCGAGTCGGACCCCTTGGCCTGCTGGATCTCCTTGTCGGTCACCGGCGAGAGATACCCCAGAAGGTGCGCGGAGTTGGCCCGACTCGGGCTCGGATAGCGGCGCACCGCCCGCGGCTCGGCGGTGATGCCGGGGAAGTCCTCGGCGCGCTCACGGATCTGCAGGGCCTGCTGGGCGGTGGCCTCATCGGTGATGGGGATGGGCTGGTACGGCGAGCCGTTCCAGCAGGGCTGCGGGGTCTTCGCGTCGCACAGCCGGACCTTCTCCCGCACCGCCTCGGGAGCCATGCCCAGCACACCGGCCAGCCTGGTCAGGACCGCCTTGCCGTCATCCCTCATCTTGAGCAGGTCGGTACGGGAGGCGGACACCACCAACCGCGTCTCGTTGTCCGCCAGCGGCACGCCGCGCGCGTCCAGGATCGAACCGCGCACCGCCGGCAGCACGACCTGCTGAACGAGATTGCCGGACGCCTTGTCGGCAAGGGCGTCGCCCTCACGGATCTGTAAGTGCCACAGGCGCCCGAAAAGGATGCCGAGGAGGGAGAGGACGAGGACTTGGATTCCGACCAGCCGGATCTGGACGCGCCGCGTCCGGCCCGTCTCGGGAATGTTGGTCACGCGTGGTCCCTTTGCTGTGTGCCGTCGTCAGGTACCCGGTGGGGCGTCCCACCGCCTGCACGTGCCGCAGCGACCGAGCCGAGCTCTCCTGGCGTTTGCACGTGCGCTGAAAAGGAAGAAGCGCAGTCGGCTTCGGAAGGTTTCTCGCCGTGGGACAAAGGGTCGCTTCGAGGCGAGCCTAGGTGACCGCATCGGAGTCGGCAGCCCAATATCAAGTCACTTTCGGAGTCCGCCGGTTCGTAGAAGGGAGTCATCCGGCCATGATTCTCCGCGCCCCGGCGAAACCGGCCGCCCGGCTTGATCAAGGAAATTGTCGGAGCCTGCCGGGGCGTCTCGATTCAGCCAGTTTTGCATCGCAAATATGGGTGCCGGAAGCAGGTTCCTTCAGTGCTCTAGTCCAATGTTCGCGGAGGAATGGTCCGGTTCGTACACCATCGACCCCGTGTGTGCGATGTGGTGATCTCGTAATGATGATCCTTTAATCTCCCTTTACCTTCGGCTAACCAGTGACTGCGCGCAATCGCCGTCCGGTTCGTCAGGGCCACCTCTTTCACGCCTGGGGTGTCCTGAATGCCGCATGGCAGCGGACGGCGCGCCTGCGAGCATGCTTAACCTGAGCCCCATGACCCATCCCGGCAATCTCAGTGATTACCCCCAGTCCCGAAGGGGCCGTTCTCGCGGCCGGTTGATCGTTTCGACGGGTGTCGCGCTCGCCGTGACCGTCGGGGTCGGTTACTGGGGTTACTCCAGCTTTGTTGCCGACGGCGGGTCGGACGATCCGCAGGTGGTGGACGCCACGGCTGAACTGGAGAGCTTTCTGAACGCCTGGCGGGCGGCCGATGCCGGGCGGGCGGGCCGGATGACGGACAGTCCGGCCAACGCCGAGTCATTGATCAAGTCCGTCATGACGAATCTCAATCCGTCGAAGGCCGAGATCAGTACCGGCCACGGCGAGAAGAAGTCCGAAGGGGAAGTGGAGATTCCGTTCAACGTGAAGATGACGCTTCCGGGAGCGGGCGACTACGCGTGGGATTCGAAGGCCGACGTCATCAAGGCCGACGGCACGTGGAAGGTGAAGTTCCACACCGAAATGATTCACCCGGAGATGGTTCCGGGACAGACGCTCGCCCTCAAGACAAGGGATCGCGCGCCCATCCTCGACACGAAGGGCGACGATCTGGGGTCCGCCTCCCTCGTCGGGATGGTCGACGCCAAGACCGGCAAAGGCATGTCGGGCCTCCAGGCCCGCTACGACAAACAGCTCGCCGGCGGACCGGGGCCGATGAAGTCGGTCGTGGTCGTGGACCGCGAGTCCGGCCAGGTGGTGAAAAAGCTCACCGGCACCAGGGCGGGCCAGGGCAAGCCGGTACGGACGACCATTGATTCACGGGTGCAGGAAGCGGCCGCCGAAGCCCTGGCCGGGGTGAAGAAGAACGCGGCGATCGTCGCCATCGACCCTTCCGACGGGCACATTCTGGCCGCCGCCAACATGCCCGCCGGCATGAACCGCGCGCTGGAGGGCCGTTACCCGCCCGGCTCCACCTTCAAGGTGGTGACCGCCGCCGCTCTGCTGAAGCAGGGGATGAAGCCGTCGGATCCGGGGGAGTGCCCGAAGTTCACCACGGTCAACGGCCAGCGCTTCGAGAACCAGGACCAGTTCGTACTGCCGTCCGGATCGACGTTCAAGGACAACTTCGCCCACTCCTGCAACACCTTCTTCGTCAACTCCCGCGGCAAGCTGTCCTCCTCCGCCCTGCACGACACCGCGCAGGCGTTCGGCATCGGGGGCGCCTGGGACGTGGGCACCACGACGTACGACGGCAGCGTCCCGGTCGCGAGCAGCGACAACGACAAGGCCGCTTCGGCCATCGGGCAGGCCCGGGTGCAGGCGTCACCCCTGGTGATGGCCTCCGTCGCGGCGACGGCGAAGGCGGGCGTCTTCCGGCAGCCCGTCCTGGTGCCCGACGCCGTGAAGAAGAAGTACGAGGCCCCCGCCCGGCTCGACACCCCCGTCATCGACGCGCTGCGCCAGATGATGCGCGCGACCGTGACCGACGGCGCGGGCTGGGCCCTGAAGGGCATTCCCGGCGAGCCGCACGCCAAGACGGGCACGGCGGAGTACGGCAACGAGACCCCGCCCCGCACGCACGCCTGGATGATCGGCTACCAGGGGGACCGGGACCTGGCCTGGTCGGTCCTTCTGGAGGACGGCGGGTCGGGCGGTTCCGACGCCGGCCCGATCGCGGCGAAGTTCCTCAAGAAACTCGTGGGGTGAGCTGAACTGAACTGACACGTATCACGTCTGACGTGAAGTACGCCCCCGAACTCATCTGAAGAAGCCGAAGTAGCCGAAGAAGCCGAGGAGTTCCACTCGGTGTGCCGGTCTTCCGGGAAGACCGGCACGTAGTGCCGTGGCAGGCGATGTTCGCCCGTCACGACGCCTCGCACGCGTCCCCTCGCCTCAAGGGGGGTGCTCCCACTCGCCGCACCGGGCGGGGGACCCCCACGACGCCGCGCCTCGGCGGACATCGTCTGCCACGGCACCCGCCACGACCACCGTCACGTGGCGGCTCAGCCCCTATCCGACGCAGTGTCACCACTGCCGATTCCCCTGACCTCCGACGTGGCCTGCTTCCTTCGACGCGGCACCGTACGTCCGCCGGGCATGAAGCGACAGGCCTGACCACACACAGGCAGCAACAGCCAGGGACAGCATCCAGGGACACCATCCACGCCATGCCCACCCGCTCGGGCATGGACCATCCACAGGGGGTACCCGACATGACCACTCGCAACAGTGTGACGATCCGCCTTCTCGGCCCCGTGACCCTCGTGAAGAACGCCATGCCGATTCCGATACCCGGGCAACGACAGAAGCGTTTCCTCTCCTGTTTGGCCCTACGGCCCGGGCAGGTCATCTCCAAGGACGTGATCAGCGAGGAGTCGTGGGACGGAGAGCCGCCCCTGACCGTCTCGGGACAGCTGCAGACCTCGGCCTGGATGGTCCGTACGGCCCTGGAGAAGGCGGGGCTCTCACGGGACGCGGTCGGCTCGCACGACAGCGGCTACGAGCTGCGGGTGCCTGCGGAGGCCGTTGACCTGTTCGTCTTCAGAGAGATGGTGCGCAGTGTCCGGGTGCTGTCCGCGGGCGGACAGCACACAGACGCGTCCGAGCTGCTCGACGCCGCGCTGGCGCTGTGGAAGGGACCGGCGTTCGCCGACGTCACCTCCGGCCGACTGCGGCTGAAGGGGGAGTTCCTGGAGGAGGAGCGGACAGCGGCGGTCGAACTGCGTGCTCTGATCGACGTGGGCCTCGGGCACTACAGCGAGGCGATCGCCCGGCTGTCGGAACTGGTCGACCGTGACCCCCTCCGCGAGGACCTCTACGTCAGCCTCATGAAGGCGTACTACGCCGAGGGCCGGCAGGCCGACGCGATCCAGGTCTTCCACCGGGCGAAACGGCAACTGCGGGAGCACATCGGGATCAACCCGGGGGCGGGGATGACCCGGATGATGCAGGCCATCCTGCGCCAGGACGAACAGTTCCTACGGGTCGGTACGCCCGCCTGAGCCACCGGACGTGGGCCGACGCCCGGCCCGCGACGGCGGCCACCCGCTGGGCAGCCACCGTCGCGAGCCGGCTCGGCTACGGGGCGAAGTCGACACGCTGGGCCAGCGTCAGGCGCCCGGAGTGGTTCACCGTGTTGGTCGCCCGCCGCATGTACGCCCGCCAGGCGTCGGAGCCGGACTCGCGTCCGCCGCCGGTCTCCTTCTCGCCGCCGAACGCGCCGCCGATCTCCGCGCCCGACGTGCCGATGTTGACGTTGACGATGCCGCAGTCCGCGCCGTCGGAGGCCAGATACCGCTCCGCCTCGCGCTGGTCACTGGTGAAGATCCCGGACGACAGCCCCTGCGTCACCTCGTTGTTCAGCCGGATCGCCTCGTCGAGATCGCGGTACGTCAGGACGTACAGCAGCGGCGCGAAGGTCTCCTCGCGCACCACCTCGGTCTGGCCGGGCATCCGGAGGATGGCGGGCCGGACGTAGTAGGCGTCCGGGGCCGCTTCGGAGAGCTGCCGCTCACCGCCGACGACCAGGGTGCCGCCGTCCGCGGTGGCGCGGTCGACGGCTGCACGCATCCTGGCGTGGGCGTTCTCGTTCACCAGGGGCCCGACCAGGGTGGTGTCCTGGAACGGGTCGCCGACCGGCAGCCGGCCGTACGCCCGGGCGAGCCGTTCGACGAGGGCGTCGGCGACGTCCTCGTGCACGATCAGCCGGCGCAGCGTGGTGCAGCGCTGGCCCGCCGTGCCCGCGGCGGCGAACACGGTGGCGTCCACGGTGAGGTCGAGGTCCGCCGACGGGGTGACCACGGCGGCGTTGTTCCCGCCCAGCTCCAGGAGGCTGCGACCGAACCGGGCCGCGACGCGGGCCCCGACGGCGCGGCCCATCCGGGTCGAGCCGGTCGCGCTGATCAGCGGTATGCCCGGCGCGTCGACGACTCGTTCGCCGACCTCGGCCGCACCGAGGACGACCTGGTTCAGGTGTGCCGGGGCGCCCATCTCCGCGGCGGCGCGATCGAGGAGGGCGGTGCAGGCCAGCGCCGTGAGCGGAGTCAGCTCGGACGGTTTCCACACCACGGTGTCACCGCACACCAAGGCCACCGCGGTGTTCCACGCCCAGACCGCGACCGGGAAGTTGAAGGCGGTGATCACACCGACCACGCCCAGCGGGTGCCAGGTCTCCATCAGCCGGTGGCCGGGGCGCTCGGAGGGCATGGTGCGGCCGTAGAGCTGCCGGGACAGACCCACCGCGAAGTCGCAGATGTCGATCATCTCCTGCACTTCACCGAGCGCCTCGGAGCGGATCTTGCCCGCCTCGACGGTGACCAGGTCGGCGAGATCCTGCCGGTGCTCGGTGAGCAGCTCACCGAACCGCTTGACCAGCGCGCCCCGCACCGGTGCCGGAGTGGTCCGCCAGACGAGGAACGCCTGCCGCGCGGCGTCGACCGCCTGGTCGACGTCCGCCGGGGCATCGGCGCGCAGGCCGAACAGACCGGCGCCGGTGACCGGCGTACGAGCGGTGAGGGCGTCCCCCTTGAACGCGGCGAGTTCGACGCCGCAACGCGTCAGGGCGGCCTGAGCCGTGACGCGTATGCCGTGGGTGCTGCTGACGGGCGTTGCGCTCATGGCCACCTACGCCTTGCTCTTCGTACGGAGGTTGACGTAGTTGCCCGCGATCCAGTCCTGGAAGGTCGCGGTGTCGCCGTCCAGGCTGATGTCGAATCCGCACTGCTTGGCCATCGGGACCGAGAAGGCGAAGTCCGCGTTGGGGCGCAGGAAGAAGACGCTGGAGGTACGGCTGCTGCCCACGATCTGGTCCCGGCGCGGCGCCGCGACATGGTGCCGCGGGGCCTTCACCTGTCCGCCGGTCGCGAGGGTCGCGACGGCTCCGCAGAAGACGAGCACCCGGTCCGGCCTGGCCGGCAGGTCCACGAAGGTGCCGTCGACCTCGACCTGGAGGCTCACGAAGCCGTTGGGGCACGGTGTCTGCTGGATCAGCGTCACCGTCGACAGGTCGTAGTGCGGCGCCATCCGCAGGGGCTGCTCCTCGGCGCTGCGGTGCTCGGGCACCTCGGGGAAGTACCGGAACCTCAGCACCGGTTCGCAGGTGACGAAGGACTCGACACCGCCGTCCGGTTCGGTACCGGTCGTCTTCAGGACCTGGCGCGCCACCTCCCGGGAGGCGTCGTACATGCGGTCGAAGTAGCCCGTCCAGACACGTTCGAAGTCCGCCGTGGGGAAGAGGTTGCCCGAGGTCCCCATGGAGTAGCACATCGAGTAGTCGGTGTACGAGCCACTGTTGGTGATCTTCGCGGTGCTCTCGGACTCCAGTCCCGTGAACCCCCGCCGGACGGTGGGGTCCTTGGCGGTCACGGCGCGCTTCTGCTCCGGTGTGCCGTGCTCGAAGAAGTCGACGGCGAGCTCCTTGGAGGACGCCAGGTCGCTCTCCGACAGGCCGCTGTCGGTCAGGTAGAAGACGCCCTTCTCCGCCAGGCACCGGCGGAACTCGTCCTGGTGGAGTCCCGCCTGAAGGTCGGTCAGGCCGAACGTGGGGACCGTCGTATCCATCAGCACTCAACTCTCCTTACGTAACCCGGGTGGTCGATGACGCGGAGGGAACACGCGCACGGCTCAGCCGGCCGCGAGCTCCTTCAGGGCGTCCGCCAAGTACTCGATCTCGACTTCGGTGGTGTAGAAGTTCGCCGATATCCGCAGCAACGGCCCCTCCGGCCGGTCGGCCACCGCCGTCTCGATCCGGAAGCGCCGCCAGAGCCCTTGGCGCAGCTCGTCCGCGTTCGTCGTGGCGGGCAGGCGGAACGCCACCATGCCGCCCGACAGGTCCGGCGACTCGGGCGTGGCCGGCTCCAGTCCCTGCCAGCCGGTCAGGCGCTGTCGGGCGTGGTCGGCCAGTTCGCGTCTGCGCAGGCGGATCCTGTCGTGCCCGAGCCGCGCCTGGAAGTCGATCGACTCCGGTACGGCGAGCCAGGGGCAGAGATCGCGGGTGCCCTCGCACTCCAGCCTGCGCAGGCGCGGGGTGCTGCCGAACTGGTCGGGCTCGTCCGGCGGGCTCAGCGCCGGTGGCCGGTACGCCCAACTCACCTGCGCCGGCTCAAGGCTGTCCTCCTGCCCCGGACCGATGTGCAGGAACCCGACGCCGGTGGGGGCGAGGAGCCACTTGTGGCCGCTGCCCGCGTAGAAGTCGCAGGGGATGTCGGCCAGGTTCAGGTCGAGGAACGCGGGCGCGTGCGCCCCGTCGACCACGGTGACGATCCCGCGGCGGCGGGCCTGTTCGCACAACTCCCGGGCGGGCAGGACCAGTCCGGTCGTCGCCAGCACATGACTGAAGGACAGCAGCCGGGTCCGTGGGCCCATGGCGGCGACGGCGGCGTCGACGATCTCACCGGGATCGGCGGGCATCGTCGGCACCCGGAACGTCCGGATCGTCAGGCCCTGCCGCTGGGCCATCCGCTCCCAGCACCAGCGCATCGACGTGTACTCGTGGTCGGTCAGCAGGATCTCGCCCGGCTCGGACAGACGCAGCGACGACGCCACCAGGTTGACGGCCCCGGTGACGTTGGTGGTGAGCGCCAGACGGTGCGGCTCCCCGCCCAGGAAGCCGGCCAGGTGTGCGCGTGCCCGCCACAGCAGCGGGGGGAGCTCACGCAGCAGGAAGTCCATCGGCGCGCCGGCGAGGCGGGTGCGCAGGTCGGTGACGCGTTCGAAGGTGCTGCGCGGCAGCGGTCCGGCGGAGCCGGTGTTGAGGTTGACGACGGTGGGGTCGAGCAGCATGCGGCCGCGGGCGTCAGCCCAGTCGGCAAAGGCCATGTCGTGATCTCCCGCGCACTCGGAGAATATCGGTACCGCCGGAATTTGATCGACGCGTCGGACAATAGCAGCTGTGCCGTGACCGCGAAAAGAGAATTCTTCGGGGAATGCATCGAAGTTTTGCGGAGAGATATGCGAGAGAGCTGAGAGAGGGGCTCAAGAGGGATGCCGGTTAGCGTGGGCGGTCCAGAATATCCAGTTCACTGCCACGGCACGCTCGGTGCTCGATAGTTCCGGCCAGTCTTCCTGCCTTACAGGAGTCTTCGCACATGTGTGAACAGGGACGTTGTCCTGAATCAGGCTTCGTGGAAACGGAAAATCCGAACGCTCGGGACGTGCACCGTGCGTTGCAGCGTCATGTGCTCGTGGACGGCTACGACTTCGTTCTCGACCTGTCCGCGAGTCAGGGTACCGAGTTGGTCGACGCTGTCACGGGCGACCGTTATCTCGACCTTTTTTCCTTCTTCGCCTCGGCGCCGCTCGGTATCAATCCGTCGTGCATTACCGACGACCCGGCGTTCATGCGGGAACTAGCCGCGGCGGCCGTCAACAAGCCGTCCAACCCGGACCTCTACACGGTCCCGTACGCGAGGTTCGTCGACACGTTCGCCCGGGTGCTCGGTGACCCGCTGCTGCCGCACCTGTTCTTCGTGGACGGTGGGGCGCTGGCCGTCGAGAACGCGCTGAAGGCCGCCTTCGACTGGAAGGCGCAGCGGCTCGGTCTCGACGAGGACGCCGTGAACCGCCTCCAGGTGCTGCATCTGGAGCGGTCGTTCCACGGGCGCAGCGGCTACACCATGTCGCTGACGAACACCGACCCGGCGAAGACAGCCCGTTTCCCCAAGTTCGACTGGCCCCGGATCCCGTCCCCCGCGCTGCGGCATCCGCCCACCGCACACGCCCGCTCCAACCAGGACGCCGAACAGCGGGCCCTGCGCGCCGCCGAGGCCGCCTTCCGCGCCGCGGACTCGATGATCGCCTGCTTCGTCGTCGAACCCATCCAGGGCGAGGGCGGGGACAACCATCTCAGCGCCGGTTTCCTCCAGGCGATGCAGCGGCTCTGCCACGAGCACGACGCCCTGTTCGTGCTCGACGAGGTCCAGAGCGGCGGCGGCATCACCGGCACCCCCTGGGCGTACCAGCAACTGGGCCTCCAGCCCGACCTGGTGGCGTTCGGCAAGAAGACCCAGGTGTGCGGCGTGATGGGCGGTGGACGCGTCGACGAGGTCACGGACAACGTCTTCGCGGTCTCGTCCCGGATCAGCTCGACCTGGGGCGGCAACCTCGCCGACATGGTCCGGGCCACCCGGATCCTGGAGACGATGGAGCGCACCCAGCTCCTCGACGCCGTCGTGCAGCGGGGCAAGTACCTCCGCGACGGCCTCGAAGCCCTGGCCACCGAGTACCCGGACATGGTGGACAACGCCCGCGGCCGGGGTCTGATGTGCGCGGTCACCCTGCCGGACGGTCGCCGGCGTGACGAGGTCCTGCGCAGGATGTACCGCGAGCACCACGTCATCGCTCTGCCGTGCGGCGAGCGCAGCCTCCGCTTCCGCCCGCCGCTGACGATCAGCGAGAGCGAGATCGACCGGGCTCTCGAGGCACTGGCAGGCAGCCTCCGGACGCCCGCCCCCTGATGCACGGGGCGTAGGGGGTGTCCTCGGATCGAGCCCGCGCCGCCGGCCCCGGCACGCGCGTCCGCCCGCGGGACCCCTTCCGGCCCGACACGTTCTCTGACCCTCGCGGCCCTGTGGCGGCCCCGGCCACCGCCGTGCGTCGCACGGATCCTGTACGACGGAGAGCCTACGTATGAAGTCAGCACCGTACCCGACGACTGCCGCGGACTGGTCTGCCCGCATTGCAGCAGTATCGAGCGAGCGTTGCGATCTGGAGATGCTCCTCAAGGACGAGTGGCGCAACAAGATCGCGGTGCGGGACGACGACCCCACCGTACGTGCGACGAGGCGCCAGGACCTGCGCGTCGGCGGGCAGGACTACACCGCCCTGAAGAAGGCGCTGCGCGAGGACAGCGGGGTGTCCGTCGCCGCGTTCGCGCTGGCCGCGCTGCACGGCGTCATGCGCGCCTACGGTCATGGGAACCGGACGGTGGCGGCACTGGTCGACGCCACGGGAGGCGACGGCGTACGGCGGCCACGGGTCCTTCCGGTCATCGTCGACCACATCGAGCAGGCCCGGCTCACCTGCCGTGAGGCGGTGCGGGAACTCGGCGAGGCCGTGCGCCGTGAGGACGCCTACGTCACCGGGGACGAGGTGCTGGGGCGCGGTCACTTCGACGCGCTGCTGGTGCTCGCCGACCACGACGTGGCCCTGGCCGACCTGCCGCCCTCCCCGCTCCTGGTGGTGGTCCGGGACGTCGAGGCGGACGGACACCTTCAGTGGACCATGGTCTGCGCGGACGAGCTGTTCGAGGACAGGACCATCGCCGGTGTGCTCGACGTCGTCCGTGAGGTGCTCGGCCAGTTCCTCGGCCGTCCCGCCCAGCGCGTCGCCGACCTGGAACTGGTGTCCAAGGCACAGCGCCGGCAACTGCACGAGTGGAACGCCACCGACGGCGACTTCCCGGAGGGCAGGCGGCTCAACGACCTGTTCGAGGACGCCGTGCGCCGGTCACCGGACCGCGAGGCCGTGGTCTTCGGCGACACCGGGCTGACCTATCGCGAGGTCGACGAGCGGTCCAACCAGCTCGCCCACTGGCTGCTCGGGCCCGGGATGGGGGTGCGGCCGCAGCAACTGGTCGGGATGTACCTCGACAAGAGCGACCTGGGTGTGGTGGCCACCCTGGGGCTGTGGAAGGCCGGTGCGGCGTATGTGCCGATCGACCCCGCGTACCCGTCGGAACGGATCCGTTTCATCGTCGGTGACACCGGGCTGAAGGGCGTCGTCACCAACCGGCACCACGCGGCACGGCTCAGGGAGATCCTCGGCGCCGAACACGCCGAGGTGCGCGTCATCGAGATCGAGACGGTGCTCGCACAGCAGGACCTGGCCGGGCGCGCGCTGCGGGAGAGCCCCCGGCTGTCCCTGGGCAGCGGCGATCTCGCCTACGTCACGTACACCTCGGGCACCACGGGCGTCCCCAAGGGCGTCCCCAAGTACCACGACAGCGTCGTGAACAGCATCACGGACCTGTCCGAGCGCTATGAGATGCGCCGGCCCCATGAGGAGCGGGTCGCGCTCTTCGCCTCGTACGTCTTCGAACCGCACCTGAGGCAGACCCTGATCGCGCTCGTCAACTCCCAGACGCTGGTGATCGTCCCGGAGGAGATCAGGCTGGACCCGGACCGGTTCCCCGCGTACATCGAGCGGCACGGGGTGACGTATCTCAACGCCACCGGATCGGTGCTGCAGCACTTCGACCTGAGTCGTTGTACGAGCTTGAAGAAGCTGCTGCTGGTCGGTGAGGAGCTGACGGCGGCCGGGCTGCGTCAGCTCCGCGAGAGGTTCCCCGGACTCGTCATCAACGAGTACGCCTTCACCGAGGCGGCGTTCGTCACCGCCGTCAAGGAGTTCGCGCCGGGCGTGACCGACCGGCCGGACCGCAGCATCGGCCGGCCGTTGCGCAACGTGAAGTGGTACGTGCTGAGCCAGAACCTGAAGCAACTGCCGATCGGCGCCATCGGCGAGCTGTACATCGGCGGCCGCGGTATCGCTCCGGGCTATCTCAACCGCGACGACCTGACCGCCGAGCGGTTCACGCCCAACCCGTACCAGTCGGAGCGGGAGAAGCTGCTGGGCCGCAACGCCCGCCTCTACCGGACCGGTGACCTGGCACGGTTCCTGCCGTCGGGTGAGGTCGAGTTCCTGGGCCGCAGCGACTTCCAGCTCAAGCTGAACGGCGTCCGCGTGGAGCCGGGCGAGATCGAGGCGCAGGCGACCGAGTACCCGGGCGTCCGCAAGTGCACCGTGGTGGCCCGCGAGGGGTCGCGCGGGGCCGGGGACCGTCATCTCGTCGGGTACTACACGACCGAGCCGTCGGTTGAGGTGACCGAGGAGGAGCTGCTGTCCTTCCTCGAGCAGCGGCTCATCCGGATCATGGTCCCGGCCCGGATGGTCCGGCTCGACGGCATCCCGGTCAACGTCAACGGCAAGGTGGACTGGCGTGCCCTGCCCGCCGTGGACCTCGCCCACGCGGGTGCCTCGCCCGCGTCCGCCGCCGGAGCCGGCCGCCCGCGCGGCGGGGCGGGCGGTGTCCTGGAGGAGCTGCGCGAGATCTGGGGCGAGGTCCTCGCGGTGCCGGCGGCCCGGATCGCGGACCAGGACGACTTCTTCCGGCTCGGGGGTCAGAGCATCTCCTGCATCCTGCTCATCGCACGCGTGCGGCAGCGGCTGGGGGTCTTCGTCGGCGTCGAGGACGTGTTCACCCTGAGGACCCTGGCCGAGCTCGCGGCCCATCTGGACCAACAGCGGGACAGACGGCCCGAGCCCGGACTGGGCGCGGCCCAGGAAGCGTCCGTGGCCGAGGGCGAGCCGGTCCGGCTGCGCGCGAACGGCCTCCAGCAGGGCCTGCTGTACCACGCCCTCAAGCGCAGGAACGGCGACGACGCCTACGTCATGCAGTCGGTGCACCGCTACCGATGTCCGATCCGCCCCGACCTGATGCAGCGGGCCTGGCAGCACGCGCAGCACAAGTACCCCGCGCTGCGGCTGCGCTTCGAGTGGGCCGAGGAGCCCCTCCAGATCATCGACCCCGACGACCGGCCCCTGGACTGGCGGTTCGTCGACCTGACCGACGTCGCGGACCCCGCCGAACAGGACGCCCGGATCAGGGAGGTGCAGGAACAGGACCGGATGGAGCCGTACGAGCCGGCCGAGGGCCGGATGTTCCGGGTCTACCTGATCAGGCAGCGCGAGGACCTGTACTCGCTGGTCTTCAGCTGCCACCACCTCGTCCTGGACGGCTGGAGCCTGCCGGTCCTGCACGACGAGGTGCACCGCGTGTACCTGGGCCTGCTGCGCGGCGCCGAGATCGAGCCGGACGTGGACCACTCCTACGTGGCGGCCCAGCGGTACTGGGAGGAGCACCGTGACGACCACGTCGACCACTGGCTCCAGCAGATCGAGCGCATCGACGAACGCGGTGACTTCGACGGACTGCTCAAGGAGGAGCTCCGCTACCAGGTCGACCTGAGTGACTACGACCATGTGCACGAGCACCGGACGAAGAAGCTCGGTCTCGGCGCGGACCTGACCGCCGAGCTGAAGTCGATGTGTGCCGGCAACTCCGTCACCCTGCACTCGGTGCTGCAGTTCGTGTGGCACAAGGTGCTGTACGCGATCGGCGGCGGGAACACCACGGTGGTGGGGACGATCGTCTCCGGACGCAACCTGCACGTCGACGCCATCGAGAACTCGGTGGGCCTGTACATCAACACCCTGCCCCTGGTGGTCGACCACGACGAGCAGGCCGGGCGGAGCGTGGGCGAGGCCATCGGCGCCATCCAGTCCGTCGTGAACACGATGAACGGCAGGAGCACGGTCGAGCTGGGCAGGCTGCAGACCGGCGGGATGAAGCGCCGGCTGTTCGACACGCTGCTGGTGCTGGAGAACTACCCGCGGCTCCTGGAGGAGGCCGAGGAGCACGACGAGCTCCTCCGCTTCGAGAAGGCGTACGACGCCGACAAGGTCGACTACCCCCTGGCCGTCGTGGCGCGTGAGGAGGGCGACGAGCTGACGGTCACCCTGTGGTACGCGGGTGAACTCTTCGACGACACCACGATCGACACCCTGCTCGAGGTCACCCGCGTCCTGTTCGCCCAGGTGGCGCGGGACGTCACCCAGCCCGTCGACGGTCTTCAGCTCGTGTCGCCGGCGATGATCGAGCGTTTCGACGACTGGAACCGCACCGCGGCCGAGTTCCCGGCGGACAAGACCCTGCACGGTGTGTTCGAGGAGCAGGCGGCGGCCTGGCCGGACGAGATCGCCGTGGTCTACCGCGACACGAGGCTGACGTACCGGCAGCTCAACGAGCGGGCCAACCAGTTGGCGCACTACCTGCGGTCGGTCGTCCAGCTGCGGCCGAACGACCTGGTCGGCCTGGTGGTGGACAAGAGCGAGCTGATGATCATCGCGATCCTCGCGGTGTGGAAGACGGGGGCGGCCTATGTGCCGATCGACCCGGGCTATCCCGACGACCGGATCGCGTTCATGCTCCAGGACACCCGGGCGGGGCTGGTGGTGACCAACCGGGCCCACGGTGAGCGGCTGCGCGGGCTGCCGGCCGCGGTGGGGCTGCCGGTGGTGGAGGTCGACCACCTGCCGATGGGGTACCGGTCGTCGGAGAACCCGGTCACCGAGGTCACCAGCACCGACCTGGCCTACGCCATCTACACCTCGGGCACCACCGGCAACCCCAAGGCCGTCCTGGTCGAGCACCGCGGCGTCGTCAACCTCCAGGTCTCCCTGGCGAAGCTGTTCTCGCTGGACAAGAGCGAGGGCGACGAGGCGCTGCTGTCGTTCTCCAACTACGTCTTCGACCACTTCGTCGAGCAGATGACCGACGCGCTGCTCAACGGGCAGAAACTGGTGGTGCTCGACGACACGATGCGTACGGACGCCGAGCGCCTGTACCGGTACATCAACGACGAGAAGGTCACCTACCTCTCCGGGACCCCGTCGGTGCTGTCGCTGTACGACTACTCGACGACGACGTCCCTGACCCGCATCGACGCGATCGGCGAGGACTTCACCGAGCCGGTGTTCAACAAGATCCGCGGGACCTTCTCGGGCACCGTCATCAACGGGTACGGCCCGACGGAGATCTCGATCACCAGCCACAAACGCCCGTACCCCGCGGTGGACGAGCGGCGCGCGACCAAGAGCATCGGCCACCCGGTGGCGAACACCACGGCGTACGTGCTCAACAAGTCGATGAAGCGGGTGCCGGTCGGCGGCATGGGCGAGTTGTACATCGGCGACGTCGGTGTCACCCGCGGCTACCTCAACCGTGGCGAGCTGACCGCGGAACGGTTCGTCGACAACCCGTTCCAGACGCCCGAGGAGCGGGCGTCGGGGCGCAACGCGCGTCTGTACCGGACGGGCGATCTGGTGCGGTGGCTGCCCAACGGCGAGCTGGAGTGCCTGGGCCGCACCGACCTCCAGGTCAAGATCCGCGGCCAGCGCGTCGAACTCGGCGAGGTCGAGGCGGTCCTCACGGACCACCCCGGCGTGACCAGGTCCCTGGTGATCGCCCGTGAACATCAGGGCGCCGGGGTCACGGCGGCGCAGAAGTACCTGGTCGCGTTCTACATCAGCGACCGCGAGCACGACGAGCAGGACCTGCGGGAGTGGATGCGCGGGAAACTGCCCGAGGCCATCGTGCCCGCGCGCATCCTGCGGATCACCGACATCCCGGTGACCCCCAGCGGCAAGCTGGACACGCGGCGGCTGCCCGAGACGGACTTCGCGGCGGGCGACGGCACCGAGTACGTCGCCCCCGTCGACGACGTCGAGGTCAAGCTGTGCGGCATCTGGGCCACGGTGCTCGGCGTCGCCCCGGACCGCATCGGGGTGCACGACGACTTCTTCTCGCTCGGCGGCGACAGCATCCGTGCCATGGCGCTGGCGCAGGCCATCACGACCGGCTTCGGCCGTGGCCTCGGCGTCCAGACCGTGCTCCAGCACACGTCCCTCGGCGCCCAGGCACGGCACATCAGGGAGACGGCCGCGCAGCCGGACGACGCGCACCCCGAGCGGACGGCCGGGCGCGCCGCGGCGGGGGCCGGCCGCCCGCCGGTGTCGCTCGCTCAGGAACGCCTGCTGTTCATCGACGAGTTCGAGGGCGGTACCGCCGCCTACAACATCCCGTTCGCGCTGCGGATCCCGACGCACGGCGGGGTGTCGGGGGAGACGGTGGTCCAGGCCCTGCGCACCCTGCTGCGGCGCCATCCCGCGCTGCGCACCCTGCTCAGGACGGACCAGGACGGGGTCCGCCGGCAGCACACGCTGCCGGCGGAGGAGGCGTTGGCTCTGTTCCACCCGGACACGCACACGGTCGAGAAGACCGCCGAGCTCGACGAGCGGCTCGTGCGGTGCGAGGGCCACGTGTTCCGTCTGCACGAGGAACTGCCCGTGCGGGCCGACCTGTTCGTACTCGAAACGGAACGCGACAGCCTGTACCTGAGCCTCGTGCTCCACCACACCTGCTTCGACGGCTGGTCGTGGAACGTCTTCCGTCAGGAGCTGGCGGCCCTGCTGCGCGGGGTGCCCGCGGCGGACCTCGGCACGGTCCGCGGCGACTACGCCGACTTCGCCGTGTGGCAGCGGCAGTACCTGACCGGCCGGCGGCTGGCGGAACTGACCGCGTTCTGGACGGACGCGCTGGCCGGGTTCGAGGCGGTCCCCCTGCCCCTGGACCGCCCGCGCCCCGCCCGATTCGACTACCGCGGCCGGGAGATCGAGTTCGGGCTGGACGACGAGACCGTTCAGGCGCTGCGGGCGCTGGCCCGGTCGGCGCGGGTGAGTCTGTACAGCGTGCTGCTCGGCGCCTGGTGCCTGATGCTGACCCTGCACACCGGCCGGCACGACATCGTGGTGGGCACCCCCTCCGCCAACCGCGGGCGCCCGGAGTTCGACCGCACGGTCGGCTTCTTCGCGAACCTGCTCGCACTGCGGGTCCGGATCGACGAGCAGGCCACGCTGGTGGAGTACGTCCGCTCGGTCGGTGAGCACGTGGTCGCGGCGCAGGTGCACGGCGAGCTGCCGTTCGAGCAGCTCGTCAAGGAACTCGACGTGGAGAAGGACCCGAGCCGCCACCCCGTTCTGCAGGTCAACTTCACCCTGCAGAACGTCACGGACCGCGCCGACGCCCCGTCGGTGGCCGCCCAGGACCCGGTGCTGATCGACCACAAACCGGACACCGGCGGCTGGACGGCCACCAAGTTCGACCTGTCGGCCACCCTCACCGAGACCCCGGGCGGAGGGCTGGCGGGCAACCTGACCTACGCCGCGTCCCTGTTCGAGGACGCCAGCGCCGAGGGATTCATCGCCACCTTCCAGCATGTCCTGCGCGAGTTCACCCGGCTCGCCGCGGCGGGCGAGCGGGCCCGGCTGGTGGAGGTCACCGGCGTGGACGACGAGGCCCGGACGGAGCTGCTGGCCGACGCCGGTCCGGCACTCATCGCCGACCGACCCGCCCGGACGCTGCACGCCGTCTTCGAGGAGACGGCCGCCGCCTTCCCGGACCGGATCGCGCTGGTGCACGGCGACACGCGGTTGACGTACCGGCAGCTCAACGAGCGGGCCAACCAGTTGGCGCACTACCTGCGGTGCGTCGTGCAGGTGCGGCCGAACGACCTGGTCGCCCTGGTGCTGGACAAGAGCGATGTGATGGTCACCGCGATCCTGGCGGTGTGGAAGGCCGGGGCGGCGTACGTGCCGATCGACCCGGGCTACCCCGACGACCGGATCGAGTTCATGCTCCAGGACACGGGGGCGCGGCTCCTGGTGACCCAGCACACCCACGCGGACCGGCTGCGCACCCTGTCCGCCGCGGCACAGGCGGAGCTGGTGGAGGCCGACCGGCTGCCGATGGGCTACCGCTGCACCGAGAACCCGGTCACCGAGGTCTCGGCCGACGACCTGGCGTACGCCATCTACACCTCCGGCACGACCGGCCGGCCCAAGGCCGTCCTGGTGCCGCACCGCGCCGTGCACAGCTTCCGTGAGCAGCTCTTTGAACACCACTTCCAGGACACCGGCGGCACGCGCGAAGGCGTGCTGTTCCTCGCCAACTACGTGTTCGACTTCTCCGTCGAACAGCTGGCGCTGTCCGTCCTCGGCGGTCACACCCTGCTCGTGCCCTCGTCCTCGCCGGCCGAGGACGACGCCTTCTACGACCACGCGAACCGAGCGGGGCTGACGTACCTGAGCGGCACGCCGACGCAGATCACCCAGTTCGACCTCTCGCGTCTGACGCACCTGCGGTGTGTGCTGGTCGCCGGTGAGGCGTTCCACGAGCGCCACTTCGACAAGATCCGCGGCGAGTTCTCCGGCCTCCTCATGAACGCCTACGGCACCACCGAGACCGCCGTCTACAACACCGTCCGGCGCTTCGAGCCCGGCGCCCCCTACGCGAACGCCCTCGGGCAGCCGCTCGGCAACAGTCGGCTGTACGTGCTCGGCGAGCACCTGCGGCTGCTGCCGCCGGGCGCGGTGGGTGAGCTGTACGTGGCCGGCGAGTGCGTCACGGACGGCTATCTCAACCAGCCTGAGCTGACCGGTGAGCGGTTCCTGCCGAACCCGTTCCGGACCGAGGACGAGTGCCGCGACGGCCGCCACGGGGTGCTGTACCGCACCGGCGACCTGGTGCGCCGCGGCCACGACGGCGAGATCCGGTACGTCGGACGCAACGACGCCCAGGTCAAGATCAACGGCCTGCGCATCGAACTCGGCGAGGTGGAGGCCGTCCTCGCCGGCTGCCCGCACGTGCGGGAGTGCGCCGTCGTCGCGGCCGGGGACGAGCGCTCACCGGCCGGCCGGAGGCTGGTCGGCTATTACGTGGCCGACCGCGACACGCCCGTGGACGAGGACGAGATCTTCGCCGGACTGCGGGCCAGGCTGATGCCGGGCATGGTGCCGTCGACGCTGGTACGCCTGGACCGGCTGCCGATGACCGTCAACGGCAAGCTCGACACCAAGGCGCTGCCGGCGGTGGACTTCGCGGCACGGCGAGCCGTCTACGCGGCCCCGCGCAGCCGTACCGAGGCCCGGCTGTGCCAGTTGTGGAGCGCGGGGCTGCCGGGAGGCGCGGTCGGTATCGACGACGACTTCTTCCGCTCGGGTGGCGACAGCATCAGCGCCCTGCACCTGGCGAGTCAGGTGCAACGGGAGACCGGCCGCCGGATCGGCGTCAAGGACGTCTTCGACTTCCCGACCGTCAGGCAACTCGTCGACAACGTCCTGTCCAGGGCGGACGACGGGGACGGCACGGACGAGGAGCACGAGGAGCCGGAGCAGGGACCGCTGCGCGGCAACTGCCCGCTGCTGCCGGTGCAGGAGTGGTTCCTCGCCAAACCGCTCGCCCACCGCGAGCACTGGAACCACAACTTCGCCGTCCGGACGCCACCGCTGGAGGTGGCGAGGCTGCGCGAGTCCCTGGCCCGGCTGGTCGACCACCACGACGCGTTCCGGCTGCGCTACGGCGGCTTCGGCGGCTCCGGCGACGACACGGACAAGGTCACCCAGTCCTACGCCGAGGACGCCCCGGACGTCGTCCTGCACGAACTCGACGTGAGCGGACTGCGCCCCGAGGAGATCCGCGGGCACCTCGCCCGATGGCAGAGCGACTTCGACCTGGAGCAGGGCCCGACCGCGTGCGCCGCCTACCTGAGCGGGTTCGAGGACGGCACCGCACGCGTCTGGTTCGCCCTGCACCACCTGATCGTCGACTCCGTCAGCTGGCACATCCTCGCCCAGGACCTCCAGATCCTGTACCACGGCGGTGAGCTGGAGAAGAAGACGAGCAGCTACCGGCAGTGGGGTGAGGCGCTGCGCGGCTACACCCCCGAGGAGGACGAGCGCCGGCTGTGGCAGGACGTCCAGGGCGGACTGGCCGCGGCGCGCGGCGAGTTGTCGGCCGCTCCGGGCGCGGCCACACTCCGCGAGGAATTCGCGCTGAGCCCGTCGGAGACCCACACCCTGCTCACCGAGAGCCACTGGGCGTACGACACCACCCTGCACGAGCTGCTGCTGACCGCGACCGGACTGGCCCTCCGGGCGATCACCGGCCGGGCCACCAACCACGTCACGGTCGAGGGCCACGGCCGCGAACGCTTCGCCGGGGCGCCCGACGTCCGTGACACGGTCGGCTGGTTCACCACCATGTACCCGCTGGCCCTTCAGAGCGACCCCGAGGATCTGGGGCGCAGTGTGATCGGCACCAGGCAGGCCTGCCGGCGGGTGCCGCACCACGGCATCGGCTACGGCGCCCTCTTCGGCCGGTACGGCGGCGAGCGCGCACCGCTCGCCCCGGTCAGCTTCAACTACCTCGGCCGGTTCGCCGACGGGGCGGGGCAGGGGCCACAGCGGCAGGCGGGCTGGCAGCTCGACTCGGCCATGTCGGGCAGCCACATCGCCGACGGCAACCGGGGAGCGGACCAGTTCGGCGTCGACGTGACCATGCGGTGTGCGGGCGACCGTCTGGTCACCGTGGTCGACAGCCGGCTGGACGAGGACACCACCCGGCGGTTCACCAGCGAACTGCGCTCCTGGCTCGAGCGGCTCGCCGCCCACACGGCGGACGTGGCCCGCTCCGGGACCGGCCTCGCGCAGCCGGGCCGGCAGGCGGTCACCGAGGACGACTTCGAGCCGTACATCCTCGTCGACGAGGAGCACGCGGCGCACACCCTGTTCGTCTTCCCGCCCGGCGAGGGCGGGGCCGAGAGCTACCTGAGCAATATCGCGCAGCGGCTGCCCGGACACCGGCTGGTGCTGTTCAACAACGTGCACCTGCACACGCCCAAGGAGTCGTTCGAGGCCGTCGCCCGCTACTACCTCGACCACATGCGGAAGGTGCAGCCGACCGGGCCGTACCACCTGCTCGGCTGGAGCTTCGGCGGGATCGTGGCCCTGGAGGTGTCGGCGCAGCTGGCACGCGCGGGAGACACGATCGACAACCTGTTCGTCATCGACTCGTACTTCAACATGCGGCACGCGACGGCCGAGATCGGCCTGGCCGGGGTCGAGGACCTCCTCGACCCCATCAACTACCACTACACGCCGAGCCGGGAGGACCTCGACCGCCTGGACGACCGGCTCGGCAGGCTGGTGATGTTCAAGGCGGAGGAACCGAACGAGATCGTCCGCGACGACCAGCAGCACCGGCTCTTCGAGTTTTACCGGCGGACGCCGTACAACGCTCTCGACACCCTCCTGCCGGCCGAGTCGATCGAGGTCCACGCACTGCGCGGCGAGACCCACCACTCGTGGGTACGGAACGAGCGCCTGGTCGCCGACATGTGCGAGCGGATCTCGGCGTCGCTGCGGGACGCCGGATGAACGCGCGCACCGCGGGACCGTCCGGAACGCATCCGCACCTCATGTCCAGGCACCAGCGCCTGGTGCCAAGCCAGTGGAGGATTCCATGCCCATCCTGATGCCGTCGGCGCACGTGCCGACGATCGACATCTCGCCGCTCCTCGGCGGCGATCCGGACGCGAGGACGCGCGTCGCGCAGGAGATCAACAAGGCGTGCCGGGGCTCCGGTTTCTTCTACGCCTCCCACCACGGCATCGACGTCCGGCTGCTCCAGGACGTGGTCAACGAGTTCCACCGGACCATGACCGCCGAGGAGAAGCACGCCCTGGCGATCAACGCGTACAACAAGGACAACCCGCATGTCCGCAACGGCTATTACATGGCCGTCGAGGGCAAGAAGGCCGTGGAGTCCTGGTGCTATCTGAACCCGTCGTTCACCGAGGACCACCCGATGATCAGGTCCGGGGCGCCGATGCACGAGGTGAACATCTGGCCGGACGAGAAGCGGCACGAGCGGTTCCGGCCGTTCTGCGAGCAGTACTACCGGGACATGTTCCGGCTCTCCAAGGCGCTGATGCGGGGGTTCGCGCTGGCCCTGGGCAAGCCCGAGGACTTCTTCGACGGCCCGCTCTCGGAGGCCGACACGCTGTCCGCCGTGTCGCTGATCCGCTACCCCCACCTGGAGGACTATCCGCCGGTCAAGACGGGGCCGGACGGCACGAAGCTCAGCTTCGAGGACCACCTGGACGTGTCGATGATCACCGTGCTCTTCCAGACCGAGGTGCAGAACCTCCAGGTCGAGACGGTGGACGGCTGGCAGGACCTGCCCACGTCCGGGGACGACTTCCTGGTGAACTGCGGCACCTACATGGGGTACCTCACCAACGACTACTTCCCGGCGCCGAACCACCGGGTGAAGTTCATCAACGCGGAGCGACTGTCCCTGCCGTTCTTCCTGCACGCCGGGCACAGCGCCGTGATGGAGCCGTTCAGCCCCGAGGACACCGGCAAGGAGCTGAACCCGCCGGTCATGTACGGCGACTACCTCCAACAGGGCTTCCACGCCCTCATCGCCAAGAACGGCCAGACCTGAGGACCGACTCCGCACCACGGCCCCAGGACCCGGTGGGTCCTGGGGCCGTGGTGCGCCCGTGCGCCCGAGGGGGCCGGCTCAGCTCTCGGCCGACCCGGACCGCATCGCGGCGAGTGACCGACGTCGCTTCTCGAAGAGCCCCCGGTTGCGCTCATGGAAGCTGCCCGCCTCGTTGACGTGCGGGAACTCCTCGTCGGGGACCGGCACTTCCAGGAAGTCGCAGAGCGGGCCCCACCCCTCGCTCACCTGGAAGACCAGGAGCCGATCAGCCGGCACGGTGGCCTTCACCTCGGCGATGTGCCGGTTGAAGGCCTCGACGGCCTCATGCTCGTCCATCTCGTTCAACGGCCGGTCGCCGCCCACGTCGAGGATGCGAGGACGCAGTTCCTCGGTCATGAAACGGCCGAACTCGGCGGCGTCCGGGTCGGGGTCCCCCGGCTGCTGCATGTGCCGGGAGAAGATGGTCTTCTGGGCGCTCGCGTACCAGCGGTGCGGGTCCCGCACGGTCAGCACGACCTTCGCCTTGGGCCACGCGTCCGTCAGCTCGCGCCAGAAGACACAGCCGGGGAAGTCCACCGTGGCCCGGTATCCCTCGAACACCGGCCGTACGTCCACCGGGTCGGTGGCGAGTGCCTCCTGCCACAGCGGCATCTGCCGAAGATTCACAATCAGTTCGCTCATGTGGTGACAGGGATCGAACCCGAGCCTCTGAAGTGCCGCCTGCATCGATAACGTACCGGTACGGCCATATCCGGGGCCTATCACGTCCAAGGGTGATCCTTCCCTTCTGCGCAATGGAATTTTCCCGTGCGGGCGAGACACTACCCCGCTGACGGATGTTTATCGCACAGGAAACAGCATGCAGTCCGAATCCGGCGGGTGATACGGGGTGGGTCAGTACCTGCACATCGGGCCGGACATGGGCTCTCACCTGCGGTGAAGCTCTCGTCGCGGAGCGCGGTTTCGCTATGTGAATTTTCCGCCGGATCACTTTTGTGCGTTATTCAGGAGAGCCCCCGGAGAGAGTCTAGAGAGAAGGTCAAGAGTAGTGCCGGTTAGCGTTGCAGGGCCGAAATGCGGCGCAAACTCAGGGGAGAACTCATTGAACGACTACTCTCGCGAGAACTTCCTGGATCTGAACGCATTCCGAGGGCTGGGCGACGACCCGGTATACCGTCCTCCGGTGCTGACGGACCGGCCGCGTGACTGGCCCCTTGACCGGTGGGCCGAAGCACCGCGCGACCTGGGCTACCCGGACTTCTCCCGCTATCAGTGGCGTGGTCTGCGGCTGCTCAAGGACCCGGAGGCCCAGGCGGCCTTCCACGACCTGCTGTGGGAGTTCCGCCCCCGCACCATCGTCGAACTGGGGGTGTACAGCGGCGGTTCCCTGGTCTGGTTCCGCGACCTGACCCGGCTCATGGGCGCCGACTGCCAGGTCATCGGGGTCGACAGGGATCTCTCCCGCTGCCAGATCCCCTCCACCGAGATGTCGGACATCGCTCTGCACGAAGCCGACTGCACCGACCTCGGGACGCTGGAGAAGCTCCTCGGCGACGTCGCCCATCCGCTGCTGCTCGTCGACGACGCGCACGCGGACACGTTCAACGTCATGCGGTGGGCGGTCGACCATCTGCTGCACGAGGGCGACTACTTCGTCATCGAGGACATGATCCCCTACTGGCACCGTTACAGCCCGGCCCTGCTGGAGCAGTACCTGGCGTCCTTCCGCGATGTGCTGACCATGGACATGGTGTACGCCAACGCCAGCCCGCAGCTGGACCGGGGCGTCTTCCGCCGCTCGGCGGCGAAGGGCTAGCCGGCCGCCGTGTCAGCCGTATCGACCGTCCTGCACTATGCCGCACCGCTGGCCTCCGGCCCCCCGGACGGCGACTGGTGCGTCGACGCCCTGTCCCGTCCGCCCGAGGTGATCCTCAACTTCCGTATGGTCCCGCACGAGGCGACCGTCACGGACCTGCGCGACAGCTCCGTGCGGCCCACCCTCGACACCATGGGGTTCGAGAAGGCCGCGGTCCCCACCCGGGCCGACCAGCGCGCCCTGGCGGAGAACTCCGAAACGGCCCTGGAACGGTACCGGCAGGAGACCGCTGAGCTGCTGACGTCCGTCACCGGGGCCGACGCGGTGGAGTTCTTCGACGCCACCCTCAGACACCAGGACGCCAACCCCTCCGGCGCGACGCCCCACCAGGCGCCCCACCAGCGGGTCCACGTCGACCAGAGCCCGAACAGCGCCCGGGTCCGGGCCGCCCTGCACGGCCCGGAGCGACGCCGCTTCGGCAGGTTCCAGATCATCAACACCTGGCGACCCCTGCTGCGGCCCGTCCGCAACTACCCCCTCGCCCTGTGCGACTACCGGTCGCTGGACCCCGGTGCCGACCTGGTGGCGACCCGGCTGGAGTTCCCGGAGTGGCTCAAGGACCGCGAGAGCTACTCCGTGAAACACAACTCCCGTCACCGCTGGCACTACTGGCGGTCGCTCGCACCCGACGAGGTCCTCCTCTTCAAGTGCTACGACAGCGCGAGCCGCAGTCTGGCGCTCGCGGCGGACGGAGCGGACCGACCCGGGCTGGCCGACGTGGCCGGCCTGTGCCCGCACACCGCGTTCTACGACGAGGAAGGACCCGACACCGGACATTTGCGAACGTCTCTGGAAACGCGCGCCGTACTTTTCTACGACTGATCCGGGAAGGAGCGGGCCACCATGACGGACACGGCGGTGCCCCGAGTGCCCATCTTCAGCCTCACCTCGCTGAAGAAGGGCGTTGACCAGGAAGAGTTCCGCAGGTGTGTGACCGAGGCGGGGGTCTTCTACCTCACCGACTGCGGAGTGCCGGAGCAGGACCACAAGCTCGCCACCGACGCGGCCACGGACTTCTTCGCGCACGGCACGCCTTCGGAGAAGAAGGCCGTGACGACGAAGAACCCGACCATGCGCCGTGGTTACTCCGCGCTGGAGGCTGAGAGCACGGCCCAGGTGACCAGAACGGGCACCTACACGGACTACTCGATGTCGTACTCGATGGGGGTCGCCGACAACCTCTTCCCCTCGCAGCGCTTCGAGGAGATCTGGACCGACTACTTCGTCGGCCTCTACACCGCCGCCCGGGAGACCGCCCAGGCGGTCCTGGAGGCCACCGGCACGTACGACGGCTCGGACGGCAGGGACATCGACACCCTGCTGGACTGCGACCCCGTGCTGCGGCTGCGGTACTTCCCCGAGGTGCCCGAGCACCGCGCCGCCGAGCACGAACCGCGGCGCATGGCCCCGCACTACGACCTGTCCATCATCACCCTGATCCACCAGACGCCGTGCGCCAACGGGTTCGTCAGCCTCCAGGCCGAGATCGACGGCGAACTGGTGGACCTGCCGCACATCCCGAACGCCGTGGTCGTGCTGTGCGGCGCCATCGCCCCCCTGGTCACCCAGGGCGCGGTCCCCGCACCCCGGCACCATGTCAGGTCCCCGGAAGCCGGCCTGCGCGAGGGCAGCGCCCGCACGTCGAGCGTCTTCTTCCTGCGCCCCTCCACCGACTTCAGCTTCTCGGTCCCCAAGGCCCGTAGCTACGGCCTCGAAGTCGACACCCTCGACGGCGAGAGCGCGACCTTCGGGGACTGGATCGGGACCAACTACGTCACCATGCACGCGACTTCCACGTCCTAGGCCGGCGTGGGAGGTGCCCCCACTCGCCGCACTCTGTGCCGACCCACGTGCCCACACTCCCTCACACGTCGAGAGAAGAAGCCATGGAACACAGGTCCGACGCCGTCTTCAAGAAGCCCACGATCTTCCGGGACGGGATCCGCGAGTACGCGGAGCGACTCTCCACCCCCGTCTCGCCCGAGCTGCGGAACATCGCCGAGGAAACCGCGAGGGCCACCCCCGAGTGGGCGGACATATCGACCGCGCACATCCAGACGTCCTTCCTCCAGATGCTGATCACCACGGGCGGCATGAACCGGGTGCTGGAGGTGGGCACCTTCACCGGCCACGGCGCCATCGCCTTCGCCGAGGCCCTGCCGAAGGACGGCGAGGTCGTCACCGTAGACACCTACGTCGCGGACAAGCGGGCCCAGGACGTGGCCACGCGGGCCTTCGAACGCAGTCCGCACGGGTACAAGATCAAGCCCGTGCTGGAGGAGGCCCTGTCCGTTCTCCAGACCGTCGAAGGCGACTTCGACCTCATCTTCCTGGACGCGGACAAGCCGAACTACATCTCGTACTTCGAGACCATCCTCGATCGCGGCCTGCTGCGGCCTCGCGGTCTGCTGGTCGTCGACAACACGATGTGGGGCGGTGAAGTCCTCGACCCGCGCTCCCTGCCGCCCGCCGACGAGGCCGTCACCGGCGAGGAATGGGTGGAGCGCATGTTCGCCAACTGGGCGCACGACGTGGTCAGGTTCAACAAGCACGTCGTCGCGGACCCCCGGGTGCGCGCCGCGCTGCTCACCGTCCACGACGGCATGACCCTCGTCCAGCTTGCATCATGACCCGGCAGGGCGGAATCGGGCTCTCGGTGGGCATGCTGCTGCGGCGGGCGGCCACCGTGGCACCCACCAAGGAGGTCCGCGAGGTCGACCTCGCCGGCAAGCCCCGCGGAACGTCCTGGGCGGCCCTTCAGGAACGCGTCCGCCGGCTGACCGACGCCCTGCGACGACTCGGTGTCGTCCAGGGCTCCGCGGTGACGACCTTCGCCTGGAACAGCACCCGGCACCTGGAGTGGTTCTTCGGTGTCCCGATGGCGGGCGCCGTCCTGGTGCCGGTCAACGTCCGGTTCTCCGACGACCAGATCGAATGGGTCGTCGCCCACGCGAACGCCCGGGTGATGGTGGTCGACGCCTCCCTCACCGGGCAGTTGGCACGGCTGCTGCCCCGGCTGCGGTCGGTGCGCGAGTTCATCGTCATCCCCGACGGGGGCGAGGTGCACCCCGCGTTCGCCGACGCGCTCTCCTACGAGCAACTGCTGGCCGAGGCCGCTGAGGTCGAGCCGCGCGACGTGGCGGAGAACCGCACCGCCTGTCTGTGCTACACGGGCG
Source organism: Streptomyces sp. NPDC005263 (assembly GCF_042872365.1). Classification (NCBI taxonomy): domain Bacteria; kingdom Bacillati; phylum Actinomycetota; class Actinomycetes; order Kitasatosporales; family Streptomycetaceae; genus Streptomyces; species Streptomyces sp. NPDC005263. The sequence goes on from NZ_JBIAKJ010000007.1 coordinate 483,800, forward strand.
GCACCACCGGCAACCCCAAAGCCGTCGCCCACTCCCACCGGTCGCTCGTCCTGCACTCCCTCGGGATGTGCGCGGCGGACGCCTTCGCGGTCCGTGAACGCGACGTCATCTTCCCGCTGACGCCGCTGTTCCACGCCACCGCCTGGGGGCTGCCCTACGCGGCGGCCCTGGCGGGAGCGGGCCTGGTGTTCACCGGGCCGCACCTGGAACCCGAGGCCATCGCGGAGACCCTGGAGCGGGAGCAGGTCACCCTGTCGGCCGGCGTGCCCACCTTCTGGCTCGCCCTGGACGAGATGGACCCCCCGAAAGAGGCGTTCGCCTCCCTGGAACGCATCGTCTGCGGAGGCTCGGCGATTCCGCAGGGCCTGGTGCACCGGTACGCCGACCGAGGCGTGACCATGCAGCAGGGGCTCGGCATGACGGAGAACATGGCGACGGTCGCCCTGACGAACGTCCGCAGCGGCCTCGACTCCCTGCCTCCCGAGAAGCAGCTGGAACTGCACCACACGCAGGGCCTGGCCGTACCGGGTGTCGAGTTGCGGCTGGTCGACGACGAGGACCGGCTGCTGCCGCACGACGGGGTGACCCAGGGCGAACTCGAAGTCAGATCGCTGTGGGGGGCGACGAGCTACGAGAACGCCGACGCCGACGCCAACGCCGAGAAGTTCCACGACGGCTGGCTGCGCAGCGGCGACATCGCGACCATCGATCCGGACGGCTACGTCCGCATCACCGACCGCAGCAAGGACCTGATCAAGTCGGGCGGTGAGTGGATCAGTTCCATAGCGGTCGAGTCCGCGCTCATGGACCACCCCGCCGTCCTGGAGGCCGCCGTCGTCGCCGTGCCGGACGCCCGGTGGCAGGAACGGCCGCTGGCCGTCGTGGTGGCGCGGTCCGGCGCCACGGCGGCAGCCGACGAGCTGCGGTCCTTCCTGCGTGGCCGGCTGCCCAAGTGGTGGGTGCCGGACCGCTTCGAGTTCGTCCCCGAGATCGCGAAGACGGCCACCAACAAGTTCGACAAGAAGCTGCTGCGCAGTCTCTACGCCGACCACTGACCCCGCAGACCCCAGGGGGACACCCCCCAGGCCCAGCCACGGAGGGAACCCGCGTGCGCCTGAACAACACCGGAGCATGGCAGCCCGGCGACCCCCCGGGAAACCGGCGGTTCGTCACCACCCACTCGGCCGACGCGCCGCTCACGCTGGTCTCCGGCCGGTCGCTGGGGCCGGTGACCATGTCGTACGAGGCCTGGGGAACCCTCGACTCCGACCGGAGCAACGCGGTGCTGATCCTGCCGCCGCTGAGCATGACCAGCCACGCGGCGGGACCCGCCGGGCCGGGGCACCAGGCGGAGGGCTGGTGGGACAGCCTGGTGGGCCCCGGCAAGGCGATCGACACCGACCGTTTCCACGTGGTCGTCGCCAACAACCTCGGCGGCTGCGACGGAAGCACCGGGCCCACGAGCCTCGACCCGAAGGGAGACCCCTGGGCCTCACGCTTCCCCGCGCTCGATGTCGCGGACCAGGTCAACGCCGAGGCCGCACTGGCCGACGCGCTGGGCATCGAGCGCTGGCACGCCGTCATCGGCATGTCCATAGGCGGAGCGCGGGCCCTGGAATGGGCCGTCTCCCGCCCCGACCGCGTGGGCCGGCTCCTTCTCATCGCCGTGGCCGCGGCCACCCGGATCGAACAGGCCGGCCACACCCAGGTGGAACTGGAGCTGATCCGGCGGGATCCGCACTTCCACGGAGGCGACTTCTACCACCTGCCCGAGGGCTGCGGCCCCCGTACCGGCGTCTCCCTCGCCCGCAGCTTCGCGCACATCCGCTACGGCACGGAGAGCTATTGGCAGGACCGGTTCGGCGGACAGTCGTGGTACCACGACTCGGACGGCTGCCACGAGGAGTTCCGCGCATACGTGCTGGCCCAGGGCGACAAGGTCTGGGAGCGCTTCGACGCGAACTGCAACCTGGTCCTCTCCGAGACGGCCCTGCGCGCCACCGTGGCCCGCGGCAGGGGAAGCATCGACGACGCGCTCGCCCGGATCACCGCCCCCACCCACGTCGTCGGCTTCTCCACCGACCGCGCCTATCCCCCCGAGACGCAGCGCGAGCTGGCGGCGGGCATCCGGGGAGCCCAGGTCGAGATCATGGAGTCGGACCTCGGACACTACGGCTTCATGCTCGCGCCCCACCTGGTGGAGCCGCATCTGCGCCGGACCCTCGGATAGCGGATTTCATCCCACTCGGACAGCAACCAACCGACCTGGCGAAGGGATCTTTCCCGTGACCTCCAACGCACCCGCAGCGACCCCCGGTACCGTCACCGTCGAGAAGGTCGGCGGCCGCATCGGCGCGGTGATCTCCGGCGTCCGCCTGGGCGGCGGTCTGGACGCGGCGACCGTGGCCGCGATCCGCGCCGCCGTGCTCGAACACAAGGTCGTCTTCTTCCGCGACCAGCAACACCTCGACGCCGACAGCCACGAGGCGTTCGGCCGCCTGCTCGGCGAGCCCGTCGCCCACCCGACCGTTCCCGCCGTCGACGGCAGGTACACCTTCGCCGTCGACAACGACCACGGCGGCCGCGCCAACCAGTGGCACACCGATGTCACCTTCGTGCCCGCCTACCCCGCCTTCTCCATCCTGCGCGCCGAGGTCGTCACGCCCTACGGAGGCAACACCCTGTGGGCCAACACGGCCGCCGCGTACGCCCAACTCCCCGCCCCGCTCAAGCTGCTGGCCGAGAATCTGCGCGCCGAGCACACCAACGTCTACGACTACGCGACCGTGCGCCCCGAGTCGGACTTCCCCGAAATCAAGCAGTTCTTCGAGGTGTTCCATTCCACCAGGTTCCGCACCGAGCACCCGGTGGTACGCGTTCACCCCGAGACCGGCGAACGCACCCTGCTCCTGGGTAACTTCGTCAACAAACTGGTCGGTCTGCGCGGCGCCGACTCGCGCGCGATCATCGCTGTGCTCCAGTCGCACATCGAGCGCCCGGAGAACACCGTCCGCTGGCAGTGGCGCGTCGGCGACGTCGCCCTCTGGGACAACCGGGCCACCCAGCACTACGGTGTCGACGATTCCGGCGACCACACCCGAGTGCTGCGCCGCGTGACCATCGACGGCGACGTCCCGGTCAGCGTGGACGGCCGCCGTTCCACGCTCCTGGAGCCCACGTCGGTGCCCGCCCCGGCGTACGGCATCGCCTCCGGCGCCTCCACCGAGGGCGCGCTCCCGGAGGCCTGACAGGACCCGTTCCGGGGGGAGGGGGGAGGGGGAAGGCAGCCGACGGCATGGCGGGTCGGGCGGCGGTCCGGACGTCTCATGCGGTACGTCCCGCCCGCCGGCTTGGTCGAATGCGTCCCTGACCCCAACCGGATCTCGCACGCCTGCGCGAGTCAATCACACGGCAGGATGGCCTAGTTGGACTCCGCCGACCTGGGCGCGTAGAACAGCGACGAACCCCGTTCGCGCGCCAGGCCGAGGCAGGGTACGACTCGGCTTCGAAAGCAGGTAATCCGCATGTCCCCAGACCGATCCGGCCCGTCCCGCCGCGCCTTCCTCACCGCGGCGGTCCTCCTGCCTCTGACGGGCTGCGGCGGCACGGGTGACCGATCGGCGGCCCTGGCGTCCCGGGCGCCGGCGGGCTCCTCGGCCTCGCCCACCGCCTCCGCGACACCCCTGGACCTCCCGTCGCTCCGCGCACTCGAGCGCAAACACGACGCCCGGCTCGGCGTGTACGCCCTCCACACCGGTACCGGAGCGACCATCGCCCACCGGGCGGACGAACGCTTCGCGTTCTGCTCCACGTTCAAGCCCGCCGCCGTCGCCGCCGTCCTCGATCGCCACCCGCTCAGTCGCCTGGACGAGCGTGTCACCTACGGCTGGGACGACATCAACTCCATCTCACCCATCACCCGGAAGAACGTCACCAAGGGCATGACCGTCGGTGAGCTGTGCGACGCCGCCATCCGGTACAGCGACGGCACGGCCGCCAACCTGCTGCTGCGCGACCTCGGCGGCCCCCGGCGGCTGACCGCCTACCTGCGAGGGCTAGGCGACAAGGTCAGCCGCCTCGACCACTACGAGCCCGAGCTCAACCGGGCCCGCCCCGGGGAGCCGGAGGACACCACCACGCCCCGGGCGATCGCCGCCGACTACCGCACGATCGTCCTGGGTGACGCGCTCGCCGCCGAGAAGCGATCCCTGCTCACCGATCTCCTGGTACGCAACACCACCGGCGGCAACCGCATCCGGGCCGGCCTCCCCGATGACTGGCGGGTCGCCGACAAGACCGGTACCGCCACCTACGGCCGCGCCAACGACATCGCCCTCGTGTGGCCGCCCCGCTCCGCCCCCCTCGTGATGGCCGTCATGTCCGAGCGCTCCGAACGCGCGGCCGATCCCAACGAGGCGCTGATCGCCGAGGCCACCGAACACATCGCCGGCGCACTGACCTGACCCGGGCCCGCCGGTGCAGCCGTGGGCGGTCGGGCGCGACCGGCGCCCGACCGCACCCGCTCGCTTCACCCGATCCGCGTCAGCTTCGTTCCGAGGGACGGCTCCCCGAGTTCCGACCGCAGCGCCACCGGCACGCGCAGTGCCCCCGCGCCGCCACCCAGCGCCAGCTCACCGACGACTGTGCCGGCCTTCGTCCCGGCGGCGAGCTTCCGGCCCGCGTCGCGGAAGGTGAGCGTCAGCTTCTGCCCCGGTACCCCGACCGCCTTCAGGTCCTTCTTGGCCACCACCGGCGTACGGCCGCCCAGACCGTCGTCGACGTGTCCGACGACCTGGCCCTTCTTCACCGCCGTCGCCGAGGTGAGCGCCTCCCGGACGGCCTTGATGACCTTCTTGCTGTTGTCCTGCACCAGCCGCAGGCTGGTCGAGCCGTTGGGGTCCGCACCTGTGGCGTGCTGGTCCATCATCGAGCCCAGGATCAGTCGGTCCCCGCCGTCCACGGTCCTGTACGCGGCCCAGGACAGCGTGCCGCCCGCGGCGGTGTTGGAGCCGGTCTTGATGCCTCGGACACTGAGGCCGGCCACGATCAGCCGGTCGTTGTTGTTGTAGATGCGCCCGACCCCGGGGATGTCGGCGTTGGCCATGGCGACGACCGGGCGGAAGGACTCGAACCGCATGACCGCCTCGGCCAGCTTGAGCTGGTCGACGGCGGTGCTGACGGTTCCCTTGTCCAGACCGCTGGGGTCGGTGTACGTCGTGTTCTTCATGCCGAGCGCCTTTGCCGCGTCGTTCATCTTGCGGACGAACGCGGTCTCGTCCCCGGTCTTGGTGTCCCACCGGGCCAGCAGCCGGGCCACGTTGTTGCCCGACGGGATCATCAGCATCTTCAGCATGTCCTGGAGGTCGAACTTCTGGCCGACCCGCAGTCCCTCGATGCGTGACTCGTCCTTGGACTTGCCCTCCTTCACGGTCCGGGCGTCGACGGTGACGCTCGGGCCCGGCTCGTCCCTCTTCAGGGGGTGCTCGCGAAGGATCACGTACGCCGTCATGATCTTGGCGACGCTCGCCGTCGGGACGGGTTTCTGCTCCCCGAACGTCCCGACGGTGCCCGAGCCCACGACCATGACCGCGGCCTGCCCCTCCTCGGGCCACGGCATGGTGAACGAGTCCCCGCCGATGGTGAAGGACGACGCGCTCGCGACGAGGGCGACGGACGGCTCGGGCAGCGGGCGGAACAACTGGACGACGAGGGCCACCAGTACGAGGAGGACCACCAGAGGTGACCAGATCTTGACCCTGCGCAGCAGCGTGCGGACCGAAGTGGTCCGTGGCGGCGGGGTGTTGGTGAGTTGCGCGAGCAGGTCGATCGGGGAAGGGGCGGCGGCCGGGGTGTCCTTGGCGGCCTCCGCGCTCTCCGCGCCGTCCTCCGCGTCCTTCGTGTCCTTCGCGCCCTGCGGCTTTTGTGGCGAGGCCGGGGGAGCGGTCGGCTCGGCGCTCGGCAGGTCGGCGATGTTGATCGCCATGGTCTTGTCGACTTCGGCCGCGACCTGCGGGGGCCGCAAGGCGACCGTCCGGGTGTTCTCGGACGCCTCAGCGGCGTCGGCTTCCTCGGGCTCGTCCTCGGCGGACGCCTCGCCCGCCTTGTCCGATGACGCGCCGCCGTCCTCGGAGGGTGAGTCGGCGTTCTCGTCCGGTGACGTGCCGTCGTCCTCGGTGTCCGGGGCTTCGTCGGCGGGGGCGTCGGTGTCCTGATCCGGGGCGTCGTCGTGTTCCGCACCGGCAACGGCGTCGTCCGCCTCAGCCGCCTCCTCTGCCGGTGCGTCGGCGGCGGCCTCGGCTTCGCCTTTGGCCGGTTTGTTCCCACCCGCACCACCCGTGACGGTTTCGTCTTCAGCTGCGGGTGGCCCCTGTGGGGCGCCCTCGCCGTCGGCGGCCGCGGGCTCGGGCGTCTGCTCCGCGTCGACCCCGGCGCTCGACCCCTGCGTCTGCTCCGGAGTCTCCGGCTCGTCCGGCTCGTCCGGCTCGTTCGGCTCGTCCGGCTCGTTCGGCTCGTTCGGCTCGTCCGGCTCGTCCCGCTCGTTCGGCTCGTCCGGGGGTTCTGGGGTGTTCGGGTCGTCGGGCTGGTCCGGCTCTTGTGCCTGCTCCGGAGGCCCCTGCTCGTCCTGCTCGTCGGGCTGGTCCGGCTTTTGTGCCTGCTCCGGAGTCTCCCGCTCGTCCCGCTCATCCGGCTCATCCGGCTCATCCGGCTCATCCGGCTCTTGAGCCTGTTCCGGAGTCTCCCGCTCGTCAGGCTCCCCCTCGTCCCCCTCGTCCCGCGGCTCCGTCGGTTCCCGTTCCGACGCCGACTTCCGTTCCGGCGTCGGCTCGCCGGGCGGCTGCCCGCTGTCATCCTCGGCTAAGTCCGCGCCCGGATCGTGTTCTGCGCCGGAGGGCTCCGCCGGCGGGTCGTCCTGGTCGAGGACGCTCGTGTCGGGTGTTCGGTCCGCCATCGCTGTCTCCCTCGTGCGCTCGCGGCACATGCGTCCGACGTGACGGGCGGACGGGCACGTCACGTGACCCGACGCAGATGCCGGTGATTCTCGCCGGGCGATCCGCGGGCCCAGGGGTCGGGTCGGTGGTCGCCACGCGGCGGCGCGGCCAGCGTAACCGATCACCGTTCGAGGACGGCGCCGAGCACTACCGGCTGTGACTGGAAACCGACGTGGCACCGGCACCGCCCGGCCACCTCCTGACCGGCATCCCGGACGTGACCACCCCGCGTGACCGTCCCTGTCCGGTACGGGTGTTCCGCGCGACCGGGCGTGTCAGATTCCCGCGGAGGCGTATCTGACGCCGAAGCCGAACCGGCGCTGCCCACCGGGTTCCAGGGACAGGGCGGCGGCGTGTTCGGGGCGGTTGAAGGCGTCGGTTGTCGCCTCGACGGGTTCCAGGGCGATGGAGGTGCGGCGGTCGCGGGCCAGGGTGTCCCCGGTGAAGACGTGCATGTGTCCGCCGTACTGCCACACCCGCAGCTCGTCCCCGCTCGCCGGGTCGCTCAGTACGGTCTCGGCCCGGCCGTCGGGGCCCGGGGCCAGGTCCGTGAAGCAGGCGTCGATGACGGCGGGGCCCAGTCGTCTCGGCGTCCGGAAGTCCATGCCGGGGGAGTCGTCGAGGGGGAGCAGGGCGGCCTCGCCGGGCAGCGGGATGAGGGACGCGTCTGTGTGGATCAGGGTCTGGGCGGGGATGCGCAGGACCAGGTCGTCGATGGGCCGGGACAGCGTGAAGTAGGGGTGCCAGCCGGCCGCGTACGGGGCGGGGGTGTCGCCCACGTTCCTCGCGCGGATCTCGACGCTCAACTCGCGGTCGCCGACGGTGTATTCGACCGTGAGGTCGACGGCGAACGGGTAGCCGGGGTAACGGCCCGGCCGGATGGCGGTGCTGTGCAGCAGCAGCCGCGCCGAGTCGGCTGTCGTGGTGGCGTCGACGAGCTCGAACGGTGCCTCGCGGGCGAACCCGTGGTAGATCAGGCGGTCCGTGCGGCGACCGGGCAGCAGGTCGTGGTCGTCTCCGCGGAAACGGTAGCGGCCGTCGGCGACGCGGTTGGGGAAGGGGGCCAGCAGGCCCGCCCGTACGCCGTCCTGGGACAGCAGCTCCTTCTCGTCGCGGTAGCCGTCCGTCAGCTCCGTCGCCCCGGTGTCCCCGGCCGCCCCGCGCCTGACCTGCCAGCTCAGCAGCGTCGCACCGCGCAGGGCCAGGACGACGCGGACGCCGCCGTTCGGAGCGGAGACGACCAGGGTGGGTTCGCCGCCGAGGAGGTCCTCGGCGATCCGGTACTCGGCGGTCATCGAGCCGATGTCCCCTTCAGCTCGCCTCGGGGGCGAGCTTCTTCGCCCCCGTCATGATGGCCACCGCGTCCTCCATGGAGTGCGACTGCGGGGTGATGACGCCCGCGCAGGCGCCGAGGCGCTGGATGTGGATACGGTCGGCGACCTCGAAGACGTTGGGCATGTTGTGGCTGATGAGGATGACGCCGAGGCCCTGGTCGCGCAGGTCGCGGATGAGTCTGAGGACCTGTCCGGTCTCGCGGACGCCGAGGGCGGCGGTGGGCTCGTCGAGGATCACCACGCGGCCGCCGAACGCCGCGGTCCGGGCGACGGCCACGGACTGGCGCTGGCCACCGGAGAGCGTCTCCACCGCCTGGTTGATGTTCTGCAGCGTGCCGATGCCGAGCCGCTTGATGTGGTCGGCGGCCTGCCTCTTCATCTCGCCGGTGTCGAGCATCCGGAACACCGAGCCGAGGATCCCCTTGCGGCGGATCTCGCGGGCGAGGAAGAGGTTGCTGGCGATGTCCAGCGCCGGGGCCACGGCGAGCGTCTGGTAGACCGTCTCGATGCCGGCGTCGCGGGCGTCCTGCGGGCGCTTGAAGTTGATCTCCTTGCCGTCGACCAGGATGCTGCCCTGGTCCGGCACGAGAGCCCCGGAGAGGCACTTGATCAGGGTGGACTTGCCGGCGCCGTTGTCGCCGATCACGGCGAGGACCTCGCCGGGGTGGAGGGTGAGGTCGACGTCGTTCAGGCCGACGACCCGGCCGAAGACCTTGACCAGGCCCTTGGCCTCGAGAACGGGGGCGGTGGCGGTCGTCACGACTTCACACTCCGGATCCACTGGTCGACGGAGACAGCAGCGATCACCAGGACGCCGACTGCGAGAACTTGGTAGTTGGGGTCGATGCCGGCCAGCGCGAGGCCGTTGACGAAGACCTGCACGATCAGCGCGCCGATCAGCGAGCCGAAGACCACCCCGCGTCCGCCGAACAGGCTGGTGCCGCCGATGACGACGGCGGTGATGGACTGCAGGTTGGCGTTGAGACCGCTGTTGGGGTCGCCGCCGCCGACCCGGCCGACCAGGATCCAGGCGCCCACCGCGATGGTGAACCCGGCGAGCATGTAGGCGCTGAGCAGGACCCGGTTGACGGAGATGCCGGCCAGCCGGGCGGCCTCGATGTCGTCGCCGACGGCGTACAGATGGCGCCCCCACGCGGTGTAGCGCAGTGCGTAGCCGACCACCACGTACAGGGCGATCATGATCAGGACGCCGTTGGTCAGGCTCAACTGCCCGACGGAGACGGTCTGGCCGCTCCACATGAGGATGTTGCCCGGCTGCAGGGCCACGGTCTGGCCCTTGGCGTAGATGAGGGTGATCGCCGTGAAGACGCTGAGGGTGCCGAGGGTGACGATGAACGGCGGCAGTTTGATCTTGGTCACCAGCAGCCCGTTGACGGCCTGGGCGACGATCGCCACGACCGCCCCGGCCAGCAGGGCGAGCCCGCCGGGCCAGCCGTTGTCCGCGACCAGCTTCGACATCATCAGCGAGGCCAGCACCATCACGGCGCCGATGGACAGGTCGATACCGGCGGTCAGGATGATCACCGTCTGTCCGACGGCGAGTGAGCCGATGACGGCGACCTGCTGGGCGACCAGCGAGAGGTTCTGCAACGCGTAGAAGCGCTCGTTCACCAGGGAGAACACGATGGCAGCGAGCACCAGGACGATGGCCGGGCTGAGGGCCGGCTGACGGTGCAGCACCGAGTGGATGCGCTGGGCTGGCGTGGCGGGCCGGTTGAGGAACTCCTCCGCCGGTGCCGGTGTGGCTTGACTGTCCACGTGAGTGGTCACAGGGGTCCTTCCGGTTTCTTCCCTGGTACGGGCTCATGGGCTCGTGCGGTGCGGGTGCGACGCCGGTGCCGGGGCGGCGGCGGCCGGCGTCGCACGCGATCGGTGTGTCAGCTGCCCCAGCAGGCGGAGGCGGCCTGCGACGGGGACTGCACGGTCAGGCCGCCCACGGACTTGGCGGCCACCAGGGCGGTGCCGGTGTCGTAGAAGGTCTTGCCGTTGGTGACGCTGGGCTTGCTGCCGCCGCGGGCCAGCTTGGCGATCGAACTCACGCCCAGGGACGCCATCTTGCCCGGGTACTGGACGGCGTCGGCGGCGAACTTGCCGCTGGTGACGTTCTTCAGGCCGGAGCAGCTGCCGTCGATCGCGTAGATCGCGACGCTCTTCTCCTTGCCGGCGGCCTTCAGCGCGTTGTACGCGCCCTCGCCGGCGGGCTCGTTGATGGCGTAGACGACGTTGATGTTGGGGTTGGCGGACAGGCAGTTCTCCATCGCGGTGCGTCCGCCGTCGATGGCGCCCTGGGTGGGCTGGTGGCAGGCGATGGTGTACGTGCCGCCCTTGCCGCCGGTGTACTTGCCGCTCTTGGCTTCCTTGCCGTTCTCGGTCTTGCTGCCGGGGGCGATGCCCATGCCCTCCAGGAAGCCGTGGTCGCGGTCGATGTCCACGGAGACGACCTGGTTGTTGAACAGGTCGAGCATGGCGATGACCGCGGGCTTGCCGTTCAGGGCGGCAGCGGCGTACTGGCCGTCCAGCTTGCCGGCCTGCTTGTTGTCGGTGGCGTAGGTGATGTCCGCGACGCTCGCCGGGTTCGGCGCGGTGTCCAGGGCGATCACGAACAGGCCGGCCTGCTTGGCGCGGTTCAGCGCGGCGTTCACCGCGTCGCCGTTGGTGGTGATCAGGATGCCCTTGTCGCCGCGCGAGATGGCGTTGTCGATGGCGGTTATCTGGGTCTGGGTGTCCCCGTCGGTACTGCCCGCCGCCACGGTGAGTCCCACGTTGTCCTTGGCGGCCTGAGCCTTGGCGTCCTTCTGCATGCTCACGAAGTACGGGTTGGTGAGCGTCTTCAGGATCAGCGAGACGCCGACCTTGTCGCCGCCGCCCGAGGCGGACGAGGTGCTGCCGGATGAGCCGGAGCCGCACGCCCCGAGGGCCGCCGTGAGGCAGACCGTCAGACCGACCGTCATCGCCGCGGTGGTACGCCGACTCCGGCGGCCCGGCACCTGGTTGATTGGCATGTTCATGCTGGAAACCCTTCCGGGGACCGTCGTCGGCCGATGCCGAGACAACGTTGACTGACGGGATAGTGGTCCCCCATGGACGAGCGCGTCAAGACACTGGTAGACATGGCCACGCAACGAGTCGGTAACGTGAAACCGCTTGGAGACAACGATGACTCAGGACGAGCCGCCTTCACGGTCGCCCCGCAGCCGGCCCACCATGCGCGAGGTTGCCGCGCTGGCCGGAGTGGCCATCAAGACGGTCTCGCGCGTGGTCAACGGCGTCCCCACGGTCGATCCGGCGATCGCCGCCAGGGTCCGCGAGGCCGCGGACCAACTCGGCTACCGGCCCAACCTGACCGCCAGCAGCCTGCGCCGCGGGGACGGCCGTACGGCCACCATCGGCATGCTCGTCGAGGACGCCGCGAACCCCTTCTCCGCCGCCCTGACCCGGACCGTAGAGAACGTGGCGCGGGAACGCGGAGTGCTGGTGCTGGTCGGCAGCCTCGACGAGGACCCGGCCCGTGAGCGGGAGCTGACCCGGGCGCTCATCGACCGGCGGGTCGACGGACTCGTGATCGTCCCGGCGGGACGCGACCAGAGCTACCTGATCAGCGAGCAGCGGTCCGGCACCTGCATGGTCTTCGTCGACCGCGAGGCGGGCCTGTTCGACGCGGACGCCGTCGTCTCCGACAACCGCCAGGGTGCCGTCACCGCCGTCAACCACCTGCTGGCGACCGGCCACCGCCGCATCGCCTACCTCGGCGACCGGGCGTCCATCCCCACCGCCGCCCAGCGCTTCGACGGCTACCGGCACGCCCTGGAAGTGGCGCACATCAAGTACGACGACGACATCGTCCGGCACACGGGGGCCAGCGAGGAGTCCGCGATCGCCGCCACCGAGCGGCTGCTGTCCCTGCCCAACCCGCCCACCGCGCTGTTCACCAGCCAGAACTTCGTCACCATTGGGGCGGTGCGCGCCCTGCGTGCCCTCGGCCTCCAGGACACCGTCGCCCACGTCGGCTTCGACGACTTCCCCCTGGCCGACCTCCTCAGCCCAGGCATCTCCGTCATCGCCCAGAACGTCGAGCAACTGGGCCGGACAGCCGCCGACATGCTCTTCCGCCGACTGGACGGCGACCCGTCCCCCACCCGCACCGTCACCGTGCCGACCCGGCTGATCCAGCGGGGCTCGGGCGAGATCGCGGCCGGGGGCTCTCGCCCCATCTGAACGGGCCCGCTCTGCTTCTCCCGTTTTTTCGATGTGCCCCGAATGGCGTGTTTCGGCCAGTAGCATCATCTCCTCGTGCTCTGGGGGGAGTTCGGTATGTCGTTGGCGGAGCGGGCGTTGCCTGGAACCGGCGGGGAAGTCGCGGGACTGCGGGCTTCCTTGGATCGGTGGTCGGCGCGGGACGTGTTGCCGGGGGTGGCGATGGCCGTCGGGGTCGGGGACCGTGTGGTCTTCGAACACTGGACGGGGGATGCCTGCCGGTACGGCGGCGCGCGGCGGGCCTTAGGGCGCGACACACTCTTCGACGCGGCCTCGTTGACCAAGGTCATGGTCACCCTGCCGCTGGTGCTGACCCTGCACGCCCGCGGCGTCGTACACCTCGACTCGCCGGTGCGGCAGCGGCTGCCGGAGCTGGGCGCCGACAAGGCCGCCGTCACCGTGCGCCACCTGCTGACGCACACCTCCGGACTCCCCGCGCACCGGGAGTTCTGGCGGCGGTGCGGAACGTACGCGGAGGTCCTGGCCGCGGTCGTCGCGGAACCGTTGGTCCATGAGCCGGGAGAGCGGTTCGGGTATTCCGACCTCGGGTTCATCCTGCTGGGCGAGATGGTGCGGCGGAGCACCGGCCGGTCCCTGGCGGAGGCGGCCGACGGGCTTTTCGCGCGACTGGGAATGGACCGGTCGGGGTTCCTGCCCGGCCCGGAGCCCGACGTGGCCGCCACCGAAGTGGTCGACGGCGTGGCGCTTCAGGGAAGCGTGCACGACGAGAACGCCGCGGCCATGGGCGGCGTCGCCGGACACGCCGGCCTGTTCGTCACCCTCTCGGACACCGCCCGCTACGCGGCCCAGTGGTCCCAGCACGCACCGCTGCTGCTGCCCCACCCGCTGGCCGCCGAGGCGATGGCCCTGCACACCCACGACGGGCAGGGGGGCCGCCGGGCCCTGGCGTGGGTGGCAGCCGGGGACGCCCAGTGGGACCACGTCGGGACGGCGTGGCCGGCGAGTTCACGCAGCCACACCGGCTTCACGGGAACGTCGATCGCGGTCGATCCCGTCTCGCGGGCCTGGACGGTCGTCCTCTCCAACGCCGTACACGCGGGCAGGCCGCGACCCCGCCTGCGTGAGGCCCGGGAAGACCTGCACACACGCGCCTGGGCGCTGCTCCAGCGCCACCGGGACGACACCGTCGTACGGACGACGCCCGGCACCTGACCGGGCGGACACGGCAGGCACCGGCCCCTCACCACCCACCGCGCCGCCGCATCGGGACGGGCCTGAACAGGCACCAGGAACAGGCAACAGGAACCGGGACCCGCCGGGAGCCGTACGCCGCTTTTTGGGAGCGGGACATCAGGGTGCCGGGGACGAGGACGCGAGGAAGGACGCCTTGTGGACGACACCGAGTGGAGGAGTGGGCCGCAGTGGGGGCCGTGGTCGCTGGACGAACACGGGTACCCGGGACTCGCTCAGTACGCCAACGCCGAGATCGCCGAACTGATCCGGCTCAGGCTCTGGTTCCAGGACACGTTCGAGCAGCGCAACCGGAACCCGCGCGACCTGCTGGGCAACCTGTACGAGGCGCTGCGCGCCCGGCGGATCTTCTACGAGGTGCAGCCCTGGCACGCGGGGCCGGAGCAGATCGTGCGCGACTCCGGTCTGGTCGACCGCGGTTGCGCGACCTGCCTGGACATCAGCCTGCTCTTCGCCTCGATGTGCCTGCACGCCGGACTGCGCCCCTACCTCGCGATCCTCAAGCGGGCCGGGGACGAGCACGCGGTGCTGCTCGTCGACCTCGCGGCCGGCACCGGACGCGACGGTGTCGACCCGCCCGTACGCTGCATGGACGCGCCGACCCTGCCCCGGCATGTGTACAAGCGGGCCCCGGTGGGGGCGTCGCTGCTGCGCGACGCCGTCGCGGTGGACGTCACCGTCGCCTGCCGGACGGAGGGCAACCACAGCGGGGGAGGCTTCGCCGAGGCCTGCGCCGAGGGGAGGTCGCAGCTGCTCAGCGACGACTACCGGGACTGTGTGCTGATCGACGTGGTGGCGCTGCAGGCGGACGGGTGGCCCCCGTTCGCCCCGGTGCCCGTCGGTGAACGCCCGGTCATCAGCCGCCGGTTGCCCTCCCGGCCGCCGTTCGTGTCGTACGCCAGCCGCGCGAACGTCATGGAACGGCTGACCGGGGCCGTCGGCACCGTCGTCCTCCTGGGAGAGCCCGGGAGCGGCAAGTCGATGCTGGCCCACGAGATCGCCGCCCGTGCGCAGTACGGCTCGGGCTGGTTCCTCGACGCGCACGACCGGCGGGTGCTGGAAACCTCCCTGGGCCGGGCGGAGATCGCCGAGACGGGCGTCGACCCGGCCGCCGCCGAGGCCGTCACGACCGGCGACCACGCCCAACTGGCGCTGGCCCGGCTGCGGGAGGCGCCCGGCTCGTGGGTGGTGGTCCTGGACAACGTGGAGGTGTCACCGGAGGAACTGCGCGGCTGGCCCGAACCCTCCGCCGACAAGGGCCAGTTGCTGCTGATCACCACGACCAACCGCGCCTGGGCCCGGCGCGCGGGCATGCAGTGCGTGGAGCTGTCCGCGCTGTCCGACCAGGACGTCACCGAGCAACTGGACGCCGACGCCCCGAGCGCGCTGCTGGCCGGCCGCCCCCTCCTGGTCGCCGCCAGCCGCAGGTTCCGGGAGGAGACCGGGGCGGACTGGTGGGCGCGCGGGTGCGTGGACCACGCCCCGACCGCGTTCTGGACCGCCGTCCGGCGGGCGGTCGAGGAGGCGGGCGGCGCCGAGGGGCGAGCCGCCTGGTACGTGGCCCAGGCGCTGGCGTGGCTGCCGTCGGTGGACCTGGACGCCGACCTGGTCCGGGGCGTCGCCGCCGCCCTGATGGAGACCGACGGCGCCGATCGCCCCGGGGACGGGACCACCCGCCGGGCCGCGGAACGCCTGCACCGGCTGGGCCTGGTGGATCTGCGGGACGGGCGGATCACCCTGCACGGACTGTTCAGGGACGCCGTCCGCGCGGACGTACGGCGTCACGGCCCGCAGACCGCGGCCCAGGTGGCCAAGGCGGTCGTCGAGGACCTGTTCGCCCGCCTCGACACCGTGGGCCGGCACATCCAGTACGCGGACGGCCAGGGGCGGGTGGACGTGGACCCGACCACGCAGGCCGTCGCCGTCCCGCACGCGCTCGCGCTCAGCCGCGAGGACGTCGACGTGATGGCCGAACTGCTGCGCGCCCGCGACGACACCCGGGCCCTGCACGCCCTGGGCGGGCTGGTGGAGCGGCACGACCACACCATGGCCGCCGGACTCTACGACGCGGTCCTCGACCGGACGGGGGAGTGGACGTCGGCGCACGAGCGGCCGGTGTCACCGGCGTTCCGCCTGATCATCGTCAACTGCCTGCGCGGCAAGGCCCGTGCGGTGTTCCGTACCAGGGACTCGACCGTCGAGCAGCTGGAAGAGGCGATGGACTGGATGGTGTACTGCCGCCGGCTGTGCGCCGACCCGCCGGACGTCCCGGCCCTGCGCGAGGCCTTCCTGCTCACCTCGGCCCGGGCCGAGGCCCTGTACGGGCTGCTCCTGCGCAGGCGGGCACTCCAGCACCGGGACACCGGACGCAGGCGGAGCCTGCTCCAGGAGGCCAAGCGGATCCTGCTGGCCAGCGCTCGCCAGCGGCTGGACATCATCGGCGAACGCACGGACAGTCCCGACGTCGACCGCAGCCGGTTCAACCTGGCCGGCCTGGAGATCGAGTTGGCGAAGGCCAGCGAGCCGCACCAGCGCTCCGCCTGTCTCGACGAGGCCTGGAAGGTCTACACCGAGGTCCTCGCCATCCGCGAGGCCCGCTACCGCACCCGCCACCTGGAAGAGGTCGTCACCTGCATCAACGGCTTCGCCATCGTCCTCTACTACCGCGCCACGCTGCTGCCCGCCTCGACCCAGCAGCGCTCCGACTGGCTGCGCCAGGCGGCCGACCACGCCCATGACGCCATGCGGCTGCGCCAGGAGGTCGAGGGCCGGACGGACGGCCCCAACACCGTCAAGTCCGCGGCGCTGGTCGCGAAGATCGCCCTGGCGCGCCTGGACCTGCGGGCCGCCGCGACCGGACGGGCATCGGACCGGTCCGACACCCTGTTCGGCCAGTACCGCACGGAACGCGACACCGGCACCCTGCTGCCGGCGGCACCCCACCCGCGCACCGAAGCAGACGCAGAAGCGGAAGCAGACGCACAAGCAGAAGCCGCAACCCGACCTCTCTCCCACGCGGCATCTCCCCCGGTCCCGGAAGCCACACCTCAGCCGCTCCCCGAAGCGGCACCCCACCTGCTCACAGACAAGGCCAACCCCATGCCGTCCTCCTCCAAGCCGTCCACGCCGTCCTCCCCCCTGCCGTCCTTCCCTCCCGTTCCGCTGCCCACCGTCCAGAACGTCTCCGCCGGCATCGAGGCGTGGATCGGCTCCGAGGCCATGCGCACCCTGGTCACCGCCTTCGACGGTGACGACAAGTTCCTCCTCGACCCGTCCGTGCCGCTCACCGAGCGGGTGACCCGCCTGCACGCCTTCAGCGCCCGCTGGGAGGACCGTCCCGAGGGGCAGGAGCGCAACGACGGCTTCGAGCTGGACATGACGGCCCAGGCGCGGGACATCGTGCTGGCCGCCACCGGGGCACTGGGACTGCACGGCTGCCCGCCCCCGCGGCACCGCGACTACGACCACGTCCTCCTGCTCGGCGGTCTCGTACGCGCCTGCTTCAACCGGCCCGCCTTCGCCGCGGAACTTCTCAGCAGCGGCACGGTGCACACCGGGAGCGTGGTGGCGCTCGGCGCCCACCGTCCCTTCAAGAAGTCGGAGAAGAACCCGAGCGAGGACGAGTTCCTGCTCGCCCGCAAGATCGGTCACCCTCATCTGACGGAGGAGTACGAGGCCCTCGACCTGGGGACCCGGCTTGCCTTCGACCTTCAGTCCCCGGAGCACGTCGAGGGCGAGCGGCACGACGACATCGGCGGCACCTGGGGCGTACACCACTACCGGCGCCCCGACGGGCTCGCCATCCGGGTGGCCGCCGCCCCCTCCTCCGACCCGGCCGTCCGGCGCGCGCACACCGGTGACACGTACGCGTTCTTCGCCGAGCGCCTCGAACAACTGCCGAGGGGCGCCCGGCTGTTGATCGTCACGACCCCGATCTACGCCCCCAGCCAGCACTTCACCGCCCTGCACCGGCTCGGCCTGCCCTACGGCGTCCACGTCGAGACCGTCGGCGGCGACCCGGCCCGCGTCGAGGGGGCGTTGCACCAGCCCTTCACCCCGACCCGCTACCTCGCGGAGGTCCGTGGAGCGCTGCGGGCGTTGGTAGGACTGAGCGCCGCCGCGACCGAGGCACCACAGGAGGCATGAGATGAGCGCAGACCGCGGCGACTCGACGAGTCGCGACGGACGGGCCGGGCAGGGCGAGTCGGCCAAGGAAGCGGCGACCCGGGCGTGGCTGATGCTGCCGCTCGCCACCCGCAGAAAGCTGGCCGAGAAGCCGGGCAGCACCTCACCGTGCGAGCGGGTGACCAAGCGACTGTGGCAGAGCCTGTTGCGGCTGACCGTCCTGGAGGTCAGGGAGGACCTCGCCCCGGTCGTGACCTCGGCGGGGAGCGGGCTGCTCACCCCCGACCAGGCCGACGCCGTCGCGGAGGCCGTCCT
Source organism: Streptomyces sp. NPDC005263 (assembly GCF_042872365.1). Taxonomy (NCBI): domain Bacteria; kingdom Bacillati; phylum Actinomycetota; class Actinomycetes; order Kitasatosporales; family Streptomycetaceae; genus Streptomyces; species Streptomyces sp. NPDC005263. The sequence goes on from NZ_JBIAKJ010000007.1 coordinate 502,050, forward strand.
GTCCCAGGCCGAACGGCTCGACACGGCCGGCGACTGGCACCAGGGGCTGCGTGCGGCGCACCAGCGGCTGCGCACCGGCAAGGACGCCGACTCCCAGTTCGCCCCGCTCGGGGAGCGGACCTACCGGCTGGCCTGGGAAGCGAGCGCCCGCCACGGCCGTCAGGTCACCGAGGCGGTCTGCGAGGCTCTCATGGCGACCGTCCTGCACGGCGACCCCGACACGCCACCGCCGACCCCGGCAGCCCTCCGGGCGCTGTGCCTGGACCCCGCGGCCGTCGCCCAGTTACAGGCGATCATCGACGAGACGTGGGCTCCCGCGACCGACCCGCCGGTGACGCCGGTGACACCGGCGCCCGCGTCCTCGCCCTCCCCCTCGCCCCAGAGCCTGGTCCAGGCCCTGCTCGACGAGCCGTACAGGAGCACGGAGTCGGGCAAACTCTGGGACGCCTACGCCAAGTCGCGGCCCTGGCGGACGTACCTCGCCCACGCCGACGAACTCGGTCTGTCCCGGCACGCCGAGCCGCCCAAACCCCGTCCGGTGGAGGCGGGTTGGCGGTCCAAGAAGGACACCTCGACCTCGACCGGGGAATCGAACCCAACCGGTGAATCGACCGCGACCGGAGACTCGGCCGCGACCGGACGCTCCACCTCCACCGGGGACGAGCGGAGGCGGGAGGCCGTGCTCCCGTCGGTCCCGCCCCTGGACCGATCCTTGCGGGAACGCCTGCACTCCCCACTCGGCCAGTTGCAGAAGCATCCGCACGTCGCCCACCGGACGACACGTCAGATCGCCCATGAGGAGGCCGTCCGTTCCTGCCAACCCCTTGGCATCCAGGACGACGTCCTGCGCGCGATCCTGTGCCTGGGGCCGGTGTTCGCGGGCGCGCTCGTCCCCGAGACGGCGTACGAGTGGAAGGGAGGGGGGCCGAACGGCACCGTCCCGCGTCGGCTGCGGCAGCTGTCCCGCCAGGCCCTGCGCCAGCCCTACGTGCGCGAGACACTCCGGCTCGGCGCAGCCCAGCACCCGTCGGTGCGCGCGGCGCTGGAGGACCCCGATCGTGAGTTCGGCGCCGCCCTGTGGGGCGTACTGCACAAGCAGGAGCTGATCGGGACGGCCGTGGAGCCGGAAGACCTGTGGAACACCCTGATCATGAGCGCCTCGTGGAAGTTCCTCATGAGGCAGGCGTCGGTCGTCAAAGCGGTCCTCGACCCGAGCAGGCCTTCCCCGGACCCCGTCATCGACGGCGACGCCGACATGGACCTGGTCGCCGACCCCGCCCCCTCGGTGGAGGACGCCGCCACGGCCGTCGCGAACGAACCCTGGGCCACCGTCGCCGAGGCACTGGCGCGCGGCCTGGAACAACAGGGCCTGCGAGGCCAGTCCGCCCACCTCTACCTCGACCGACTGACCGACCCACGGCATCACGCCTGGGCGGCCGACACCTGGCAGTCGCTCTACGACGGCTACCGGGACCAGTACGGCACCGCACCCGCGATGCCCGCCGTCTCTCTCGACCAGGCACGTCAGTTCGTAGTCCGGTTCCGCACACTCCACAGCCCGGGAGGGGCACGATGACGAACGTCAACCCCCCGACGACCGCCTTCGCACGGCGGCTCGACGGGCACCACCCCTCGACGGAGATCACCGTCGACACCGTGGGCACCCTGCGCGTCGGCGCCCCGCCCGCGCCCGCGCCCTTCAGCGCCCCGCTGCCCGCACTCAGCGGACTGCTCGTGTTCGACCCCTTCGCCCCCGACCAGCCGCCCTACGCCGAACTGGACGGCCCCGACCGCACCGGCGCGATCCTGCCGCTCACCCTGGGCGACGACACGACCCAGGCCGCCGCGGACGCCCTCGCCGACGCCGGCCACGCCCTCGTTCCCCCGGGAGCACCGGCCGACCACGTCCTCGCCCGCCGGAATGCCCCGTACGTGCCCGGCCCCGCCCACCTCGCCGCCGCCCGCCTCGCCACGCTGCTGTGGCTGGCGCGGTGGTCCCCGCGGCCCCTCGACACCGACCTGCTCGGCATCGAGGCGTCGGTGCTGCTGATGGACCTCGACGACATCGTCGAGGACGCCTGCGACACCGCCCGCGCATACCTGGCCCACAGCGCCCCACGGCTGGTCCAGATCGCGCACGCCGTGCTGCGTGACCGGCCGCTGCCCGGGGAGGAGTGGGTCGTCGAACTCGTCGCCGAGGCGCTGGAGCACGCCGACGACCTGCTCGGCGGCCATCCGCTCCACGGGCAGCTGCGGGAACTCGCCGGCCGGGCCCGTGGCAGGGACCGACGTCCGTACGATCTCGCCGCGGATCTCGACGCCCAGTTGCGGCGGCTGCTGCGACCCGCCCACGCGGTCCTCGGCCACCCGGGCCGGGTCGGCTGGCGGCGCGCGGACACCGACTGGGCCCAGGTGCCGCCCGGGCTGCTCAGCAGCGGTGAGGGAAACGTCTGGTGGCGCGTCCGGCGGGAGGAGCACGGCCGCCCGGTCGTCTCGGTGCGGGCCGAGGCCGCCTTCGACGTGCCCGCCCACCAGCGACTGGCCTTCCGGGTGTACGCCCCGGACAGTCCGCTCCCCGTGGCGGTCGGCGGCCTCCGGGCCGAACGGGGGGCGACTCGGACCGAATGGCTCGGCAGCGCCACGCTCAACGGATTGTCGGACGCTGACGCCGACGAGCTGATGGTGGACGTCTTCCACCCGGACCACGCGGGACCGGCCCGCCTCGGTCAGGCCGCCGAACGGGCCAAGACCGAACGGCAGGCCGTGCGTTACCTCTGCGAACTGCGTGAGTTCGTCGCCCGCCGGGAGGCCCGTGACCTCGCGGAATGGGCGCAACTGGTCGACGCGGACACCTCGTTGCACCCCCGCTCGCCCGAGGATCCGCTGAGCGTGCGCATGCGTCCGCTGGCCGCCGCCGCCCGTACCCTCGCCGACCGGCTGCGGGGCCTGCACGACACCACCCCGCCCGCTCCGACGCAGCCACGCCTGCACGCCGCCGAATGGCGGCCGACCCTGGCGGAATGGGGGCGACTGCGCCGCAACTTCGGGCGCTGATGCCGTTGCCTCCCGCTCCCAAGAACCCGCTTGGGAACGCGAGTCCAGCACGAGAGAGCTGGACGGCGCGGGACCGAGCGGAGGCTGGCAGGATGTCGACGGAGCTGATCGTGGCAGCAGGGGTGGTCGTCACCCTCGTAGGACTTCTCATCGTGGCGACGGCCACGGTGCTCATCGTGCGGGCGGTGATGTCCACCGTCGCGGCCGGGCACAAGCTGCCACGTCACCTGCTGAAGGAGATCGCGGAGATCGCGCGGGTACTGCGGGGCGGACGCTCCCACCGCCGGTAGAAACCGGCACGACGAGAAGAACACCGGCGCGACGGGAAACACCGGACGGGGCCGCGGTCGACAAGGGTCGGCTGCGGCCCCGTCGTCATGTCCGCGGCGATGCGCCCGCAGTGCCCGCAGTGCCCGCGTACCAGTGTCCGACCCGGCCCATGGACAAACAGGCGTACTCAGACAGTCCTTACTGTGAACGGCTAGCATCGCGGGCGCAATCGGTGCGGGCGGGATGAGGTGAGGACGTGGCGGAGCCGAGAGTCGCCGTAGCCGTGGTGACCATGGGGAACCGGCCGGCGGAGGTCGACGCGCTCCTGGAGTCCGTGGCCAAGCAGGACCTCGCTCCCACCCGGATCGTGATCGTCGGCAACGGCTGCCGGTTGCCCGAGTTCGCCCGGCGGCTCTCGTTGCCCGGCGAGGTCACCGCCATCGAGGTCGAGGAGAACCTCGGCTGCCCCGGCGGACGGAACGTCGCGCTCGCCCGGCTCCGCGAGTTCGCGGACGTCGACGTCGTCGTCGAGCTCGACGACGACGGCCTGCTCGTCGACCCCGATGTGCTGCGCCACGCGGGGGAGTTGTTCACGGCCGACCCGCGCCTCGGCATCGTCGGCTTCCGCATCGCCGACGAGCACGGTCTGACCCAGCAGCGGCACGTGCCCCGGGTCGGCTCCTCCGACCCCCTGCGGGGCGGCTACGTCACCGGGTTCCTCGGCGGCGGGCACGCCTTCCGCATGACGATGCTCGACCAGATCGGCGACTGGCCGGCCGCGTTCTTCTTCGCCCACGAGGAGACCGACCTGGCCTGGCGGGCCGCCGACCACGGCTGGCGGATCCTCTACGCGCCCGAGTTGCTGCTCCAGCACCCGAAGACCTCGCCCGCCCGGCACGCCATCTACTACAGGGTGAACGCCCGCAACCGGGTCTGGCTGGTCCGCCGCCGGCTTCCGCTGGCGCTCATCCCCGTGCATCTGGGCGTGTGGACGCTGCTCACCCTGCTGCGGGTGCGGTCCAAGGACGGGCTGCGGGCCTGGTTCGGCGGCTTCGTCGAGGGGCTGCGGGAACCCGCCGGGGAGCGGCGGCCGATGCGCTGGGGGACGGTGTGGCGGCTGACCCGCCTGGGCCGTCCGCCGGTGATCTGACGCCGCCTCGGCCGGATGCGTCCGGTCGGCCGCGGCGCACACGGACGCGGATCCCGGCCGCTCACCTCCGACGACCGGGACCCGCTTCGCGTCCTCGAACCCGGCCGCGACGGCGACACTCCCCCGAGTTGCGCGTCGTACGCGCGCGCCGTCGGGCCAGCTCCGATGCAGGGATCACATCAGGCCACGCCAACGAATCGCTAACATGTCGCCAACGGTTCGCCGTTCAGCTGTCCGCCGGTCCCTGTGAAGTCGTCGGACGATGGTGCGGGACGGCTGAGCAGCGGCGGATTCCAGCCGGGGGGCTCCGCCGGGGACGCGAGCGGACGAGGCGTGCGGGAAGGCAGTGGGGGCGTGAAGGCGTGCGGGCTGCGGTTCGGACTGCGGTTCGGACTGCTGGGTCAACCTGTCCTGTACGACGGCCAGGGCGGCGTCGGCGACAACGGTGCCCCCGGTACCGACACCGACCTCCGGGCGATCCGGAGCCCCAAGGCGCGGGTCCTGCTCGCCGCGCTGCTGCTCGAAGCGGGCCGCGTCGTCTCCGTCCAGTCACTCAAGGACGCGCTGTGGGGTGACGCCCCACCCGCGTCGGCGCAGGCCTCGCTGCACAACCACGTCACCCGGCTGCGCCGACTGCTCGACGATCCCGGACGGCTGCGCGCGGTGCCGCCCGGCTATCTGCTGCGCGTCGAGCAGGGGGAGCTGGACGTCCATGTCTTCGAACGCCGTGTCGCCGCCGCCCGCGGCGCGTACGCCGCCCGGAACTGGGAGCGGGTCGTGCGCGAGTGCGCGGCGGCACTCGCACTGTGGCGGGGCGAGCCGCTGAGCGGACTGCCCGCCGAGCTGGGCGGGTACGCCTTCGCGCAGCGCCTGCGGGAGGCGCGGCTGCTGCTCCTGGAGTGGCGCTACGACGCCGAGCTCGCCCTCGGCGGCACCCGAGTCGGCGCGCTGGTACCGGAGTTGTCGGCACTGACCGTCGAACATCCGCTGCGGGAGACCTATCACCGCCAGCTGATGCTCGCCCTGCACCGCGTCGGCCGCCAGGCCGAAGCACTCGCCGTCCACCGCGACCTGCGCACCCGCCTCATCGAGGAACTCGGCATCGAACCGGGCCCGTCGGTACGGGAAGCGCACGTCGAGATCCTCCGGGGCGCGGTGAGGCTCGCACCTGCGGATGGTGCCGGCGACTCCGCCGACGCCGACGCCGACCCTGACGCGGACGAGAACCGGGAACCCACCTCGGCGGACCAGGCCGACGCCCCCACGCACACCCCCGCCGACGGAACAAACGCTACGCGCGAAGACCACTCCCGGCCCCAACCCCAGCCCCGGCCCCGCCCCGCTCAACTCCCCCCTCCCCCCGCCCATTTCACCGGCCGCGCCACCGAACTCGAAGACATACGCCGCGCCCTCGCCCCCGGCGCCCCCGACCCCCACTCCACCGCCCCCGGCACCCCCACCGGTGCCGTCGCCGTGATCAGCGGTATGGCGGGCGTCGGCAAGACCGCCCTCGCCCTTCACGTCGCGCATGAGCTGCGGGAAGGTTTCCCCGACGGTCAGCTCTACGTCAATCTGCACGGCGCCACCCCCGGCATGGCCCCCCGTACGCCGGTCCAGGCCTTAGCCACCCTGCTCCGCGACCTCGGCACGGAGCCCCGAGCCGTCCCCGGACACCCGGACGCGGCCGCCGCGTTGCTGCGTTCGCTGCTCGCGCCGACCCGCACGTTGATGGTGCTGGACGGCGCCGCGAGCGCCGCACAGGTACGGCCGCTGCTGCCCGCGGGTTCCGGGTGCGCGGTGATCGTCACCAGCCGCTCGCCGCTCACCGCCCTCGACGGCGGCGCCCACCGCTTCCCGCTCACCCCGCTGAGCGCGGAGGACAGCGCGGCCCTCCTGCGAGCGGCCTCCGGTCGCAACGCCCTGAACGCTCCCCACCCCCTCGTCGAACTCACCGGCCGTCTCCCCCTGGCCCTGCGCATCGTCGCCGCCCGCCTTGCGGCGCGCCGCGCCCTCACCCCCGACGCGCTCGCCGGTCAACTCACCGCCACGGAAGGGCGGTTGCACCATCTGGAGTACGACGACCTGAGCGTCCGCCGCTCCCTGGCCGTCGCCCACGACGCGCTCGCCGCCTCCGACCGGCGGGCCGACCGGGACGCGGCGTTCGCCCTGTCCCGCATCGGCGCCCTCGACCTCCCCGCGTACGGCACCCCGCTCCTCGCCCGTCTCCTCGGCACCGACGAGCAGCGCGCCGAGGCAGCCCTCGACCGCCTCGTCGACGTGGCCCTCCTGGAGGAGACGGCGTACCGCCGCTACACCCCCCACGACCTGGTCCGCGACTTCGCCCGCGAACTCGCCGAGGACGGCGAGAAGCGCCCGGGTACACGCTGAGGACGTGGAAAGGCGCCCGCCACCTGGGGCCGCACGAGGTCATTTCGCTTCCGCATAGCACTCCACCACCGCCGTGCTGAACGGAAACCGCACCGGAGTCTCGCCGAACGTCAGCCGTCCCGCGAGGTCCGCGGCCTCCCGGATCGCCGCCACGATCGTCTCCGCCTCCTCCTTCGGGCAGTGCACGATGACCTCGTCGTGCTGGAAGAAGACCAGCTCCGCCGCTATGTCCGCGCAGGTGCGGCGCAGCGCGGCGAGCAGCAGCAGGGTCCAGTCGGCGGCGCTGCCCTGGACGACGAAGTTGCGCGCGAACCGGCCGCGGGCGCGGGCGTTGGTGGAGGCGTACCCCGGCACCCACTGACGGTCCTCGGAGTCCTCCTCGGCGAGGGGGATGCCCGCCTCCTCCGCCGAGTCCTCGGCCGCCCCGGCCACCGGCGGGCAGGTCCGCCCCAGCCAGGTGCGCACGAGCCGCCCTTCCTCGCCGGCCCGGGCGGCGTCGTCGACGTAGGCCACCGCGCGCGGGAAGCGGCGTCTGAGCGCGGCGAGGTTCTTGAGGCCGTCGCCGGAGGTCTGGCCGTAGACCGCGCCGAGCACGGCGAGCTTGGCCTGGGCGCGGTCGCCGGAGAAGGCGCGGTCGGACACGGACTGGTAGAGGTCGCTCTCGCGGCCGGCGACCTCCATCAGCCCGGGGTCGCGGGAGATGGCGGCCAGTACCCGCGGCTCCATCTGGTCGGCGTCGGCGACGACGAGCCGCCAGCCCGGGTCGGCGACCACTGCCCGCCGGATCACCTTGGGGATCTGCAGGGCGCCGCCGCCGTTGGTCACCCAGCGGCCCGTGACCGTCCCGCCGGCCAGGAACTCGGGCCGGAACCGGCCCTCCCGCACCCAGTCCTGGAGCCAGGACCAGCCGTGGGCGACCCAGATGCGGTACAGCTTCTTGTACTCGATCAGCGGTTTCACGGCGGGATGGTCGATCGACTCGATCTCCCAGCGCCGAGTCGACTTGACCTTGATCCCGGCGCCTGCGAACGCCTTGACGACATCGGCCGGCAGGTCGGGGCGGACCCGGCGGCCGAAGGCGGCGGACACCTCGTCGGCGAGTTCGGCCAGGCGGCGGGGCTCGCCACCGCCGGGGTACCGCTCGCCGAGCAGTTCGTGCAGCACCGCGCGGTGCACGTCGGTGCTCCAGGGCAGCCCGGACCGGTTCATCTCGGCCGCCACGAGCATGCCCGCGGACTCGGCGGCGGTCAGCAGCCGCATGCGGTCGGGATGCGCGGTCATGTCGTGCCGCCGCTGCTGGTCGGCGTACACCTCGACGAGTTCGGTGAGCGGTACGGGCGCGTCCTGGGGCTCGAACAGCGGCGACTGCGAGCCCGGTGCCGCGGACCGCTGCGGCGGATCGGGCGGGACCGGGCCGCCGCGCAGCCGGGCCAGGGCGGCGGCCGCCGACCGGGGTTCGCCGTAGCGACCCTCGTGACCGAGGAGGAGAAGCTCCGCGTCCTCCACGTCGTAGCACCGCTCCACTCGCACCCCCGTGGCGAGCAGGCGCGGATACGTCTCGGCCGTCGACCGCCACACCCAGCGCGTGACCTCCGGCAGGCCGCGCACGGCCTCGGCGGCGTCCACCGCCCGCCGCACCGGCCCGGCGAGCACCCCACCGGGACCGAGGGGGGCGAACTCCACGCCCCCGTCCTCGGCCGGAGCGAGAGCCCATCGGTCGGTCATGGTGGGAGTGTGGCAGGGGGGTCTGACAATGGTCTTCAGCCCTGCTCTTCGCCCTGCTCGCCGCCCGACTCTTCGCCCTGCTCCTCGAAGGTGACCTTGATCTTCTGGAGCGCCGCGGCGATGTTCTCCTCCGTCGCCGGCTTGGTGACGCCGAGGCCCGACAGGACACCCTCGCCGTTCTCGAACTCCAGCAGGGCGAGCAGGATGTGCTCGGTGCCGACGTAGTTGTGCCCCAGCCGCAGGGCCTCGCGGAAGGTGAGCTCCAGGACCTTCTTGGCGTCGGAGCCGTACGGGACGAGTTCCGGTGCCTCATCGGCGGCGGGCGGCAGCGCGGCGCCGGCTGCCTGGCGTACGGCGTCGAGGAGGACGCCCTGCGCGGTGATCGCCTTGGCCGCCAGGCCCTCCGGTTCGGCCAGCAGGCCGAGGACCAGGTGCTCGGGGCGGCCCTCGGCGTTGCGCGCGGCGACGGCCTCGTTGTGGGCGGACATCACCACGTTGCGAGCGCGCGGGGTGTACCGGGCGAAGCCCGCGCTGGGGTCGAGGTCGGTGGACTCCTTCGGTACGAACCGCTTCTGCGCGGCCTGCCGGGTGACGCCCATGCTCTTGCCGATGTCCGTCCAGGAGGCGCCCGAGCGCCGGGCCTGGTCCACGAAGTGCCCGATCAGATGGTCGGCCACCTCCCCGAGGTGATCGGCGGCGATCACCGCGTCCTGGAGCTGTTCGAGGGGCTCGGCGTGGACCTTCTTGATGGCCGAGATGAGGTCGTCGAGGCGGACGGATGACGTGGGGTTCGGATTCGTCGTCATGTGTCAACCGTAAGTTGACACCTCTGCCATGTCAACCTCGGGTTGACACCTGGGTCGAGGGGAATGAGACGATCGCCGAGTGAGCAGCACGAACAACGCGGACCGCGGGGCCGACGACTCCACCGCCACGGCCGGCACCGTCGAACGCGCCTTCCGAGCCGCCCTGTACGCCGACTCCGACACCGCCCTCGACACCGGCGCCTCCCTGCTCGCGGCCGACCCCGCGGCGGACGCCGAACTGGTCCGGCGCGGCGAGGAGTTCATGGCGTCCGCCTGGCGCCGCGGCTGGCAGCCCGCGGATGTCGTAAGGATCGTGGGCCGCGAACTGGACGACGTCCACGTACGCCTGGCGGCCGGGCTGATCCACACGCAGTCCCGAAACGACCGCCCCCGCGGCCGACGCTGGACCGCCCAACTCGCCGAACTCGCCCAGCTCCACGGGTCCCCGGACACCGTCGCCACCGAGCCCCGCCCGGACCGCTTCGCGCACGCCACCGCCGTACTGGAGCTGTACCGCCTGCTCCTGCGGCTGCCCGCGCTGGAACCCCTCGACGAGCCGCGACGGGACTCAGGGGCAGGCCAGGGCTCCGGGCGCGGCATCGAGTCCCGCATGCTCACGCGCATCCGCGGGCTCCTCGCCAAGGCGGAGGCGACCGACTTCCCGGCGGAGGCCGAGGCGCTCAGCGAGCGGGCGCAGCAGCTGATGGCCCGGCACAGCGTCGACGAGGCGCTGATCGCGGACCGGGACGGGACCCGCGCGGCGGACGCGCCAGGCGCCTGCCGGATCGGGGTCGAGCCGCCGTACGAGCAGGCGAAGGCGGTGCTGCTGGACGCGGTCGCCGCCGCCAACCACTGCCGGGCCGTGTGGAACGAGCCCTTCGGCTTCTCCACCGTCGTCGGCTTCGAATCGGACCTGGAGGCGGTCGAACTCCTCCACACCTCACTGCTGGTGCAGGCGCAGACCGCGATGACGAAGGCGGAGGCGGCCCAGCGCGCCGGCGGCCGCAAGCGCACCAAGACCTTCCGGCAGTCGTTCCTCGCCGCCTACGCCCACCGCGTCGGCGTCCGCCTGCGCGAGGCCGCCGCCACCCCGGTGAGCGAGGACCTGCTCCCGGTCCTCGCCTCCCGCGAGGTCGCGGTCACCGACCGCCTCGACCGCATGTTCCCGAAGACCAGCACGACCCGACTGCGCGGCGTGAGCGACGAGGCGGGCTGGACGGAGGGCGCCCGGGCCGCCGACCGTGCCCAGGTCAGGTCCCGGCGGCCACTGCGGTGACACCCACGCGCGTCGCCGGGAAGGTTCCTCGTCTCAGTCACCCGCACGAGTGAACGGCCCCACCGAGGCGTCCGGCGCCTTGCCGCCGCCCTTCAGCGCGACCGCGCCGTACGACCACCGGAAGCTCTTGGTGGTGTCGGCGTCCCCGGGCAGGCTGACCTCCAGGTTCTTGGCGGCGAGGCTCTTCGCGCCGTCCGCGCCACCGCGCACGTAGGTGAGAGTGAAGGTCGCGATCTCGCCCTTGGCGAGGGTCAGCTTCTCCGGCTTGGCGCCGCTCGCCGCGGGGACGGTCGTGACGGTGTCGCCGGCCTTCAGGGTGACCCCGGGGGCGCCGTTCAGGGCGCACGGCGCGCTCTGGTTGGTGAGGGAGACCGGGATGTTGCCCGTGTCCCCGGCGGCCGGAGCGGCGTTCGCCGGACCGACCTCCACGCCCAGCTGACCGACCTCGCAGGCGCCCCCGGCCTTGCCGGAGGTGCTGCCGGTGTCGTCGCTGCCGCCGCTGTCGCAGGCGGTCAGCAGGAGGGCCGCGGTGAGGGCGGTGACGGCGAGGGGAGTGGCGCGCATGTGGGGTCCTCTGGGGGCGAGACGGCGGTACGCGAGGATCATCCCGTACGAGGGGAACGTCACGTACGAAGGGGGCGCCAGGTACGCGGGTGGGCGCCGCGGTCGCCGCCCCCGCGCCGGTTCACGAGCCCAGGCTCGCCGTCGGCAGCCCGCTCGGCAGCGTTCCGCCCTCCGACCGGGTGTACTCCTCCGTACCGAGGCCGCTCTTCCAGGTCACCTTCAGTGACGTGCCGGTCACCGCGTCGACCACGCCCGAGGCCCGGTCCTTGTTGCCGTCCGTGCAGCTGAGACGGATGGTGCGGGCGCTCGACGCCTTCTTCGCCATGCCGCTGCACACGGAGCCGCCGGTGGTGAACAGCGCGGCCTGGTCGCCGGTGATCACCAGCGCCACGGCCTTGCCGCCGGTGGTGGCGAGCCAGCTCCCCTGGAGCTCGCCCGAACTGCCCGCGGACCCGCCGTCGCCGCCGGTGTCGGCGCCACCCGAGGCGGAGGCGGAGGCGGACGTGCCGGAGCCGGGGGAGGGCTCGTCCTCGGATCCGCTGTCGCCACTGCACGCGGTCAGCGCGAGCGCGCCCACCAGGGCGGCGGCCGTGGCCGCGACCCGTGTCCGCCGGTGTGTGTCCCACGTCGACCAGGTCACTGGAGGCTCCCAAGCTGTAGCGGTCGGCCCGGCTGGCCGGGAGGACCGCAGCAAGCTACCAGGACACCTTCAGCCCCGGAGCCCCGCACCCGGCCCCTCAGGTTGCCGCCGTCCCTCGAGTCGCCGACCGGTGTCCGAGAGATGGTCCATTCCGGACGATCTCCCCCGAGGGCGGAACAGGAACGCCGAAACGTACGTCTCTTCCAGCAGGGGGAACTTTCCGGGGGCAGGCCCGGGCGCGCGTGGCGTCGGCGGAGCGAGCCGGCGAGGCGACCGCCGAAGCTGTAACCACGGGGACACCCCGCGTGCACGTGCATCTGCAAGTGCATCCGTTCATGCGTCTGCACATGAACAAGGTTATGATCCGGGTCAATTGACCACCTGCATCAATGGCCTCACCAGCCAGTGCACCACCGGGGAGCGACCTGTGGACCACGACGTGTACGACGTTGCCGACGCGTCCGGCGTGTACAACGGTATGGCCGCCGCCCATCTGCGGGTGGCCTGGCAGAAGAGCCGGCACAGCAACTCGCAGGGGTCCTGCGTGGAGTTCGCCCGCCTGCCGGGCGGGGACGTGGCCGTCCGCAACTCGCGCTTTCCCGACGGTCCGGCGCTGGTCTACACCCGCGCCGAGATCGAGGCGATGCTGCTGGGCATCAAGGACGGCGAGTTCGACCACCTGATAGCGGGCTGATCTGCGCCCCGCGTCGCCGCGACGGAGGGCGTGCGGTGCCTGACGGACCGTAACGCGCGTAGAACTCGCACGTCAGGATGTGCCGCCAGGGTTCATTCGGCGGTGGGCAGCCGGAACAGGGCCCACACGACCTTGCCGCCCACCGTGCTCGCGAGCGGGTGCCAGCCCCAGCTGTCACTGAAGGAGTCGACGAGGAACAGGCCGCGGCCGGACTCCGACGAGAAGTCGTCGGTGTCGCGCGCGACCGGGCTCTCCTGGCTGGGGTCACGCACCGCGCACACCAGCCGCTCGGTCCACCGCATCAGGTGCAGCCGCACGGGCGGGCACTGCTCGGCGCGCGGGACGCTGGCCGGCAGCGCGTGCCGCAGGGCGTTGGTGACCAGTTCGGAGACGACCAGGCACACGTCGTCGAAGCGCTCGTCGAGGTCCCACTGGTCCAGTGTTCCGCGGGTGAACCGCCGTGCCTCGCGCACCGCTTCGTAGCGCGCGGGCAGGGCGCAGGAGGCGGCGTCGGACACGGCCGCGGGATCCAGCGGCGGAAGGCCCTGCCGTAAAGGCTTGAGCATGGTCGATCCATTCGTTCCCATGCGAGGCACTCCCGGGAATTCGCGGTCGTTGCGATGCAGCGGTGGCGCACGACCATGGTTTCGGATGCGCGGTGCAGATGCAAGGTGCAGATGCACGTGCACGTGACCGAATTGAGGCCTCCTGTGCCGCTTGTTGGCCATTTTTTCTGCCATCTTCATCCCTCTCTCCTGTCCGTTCTCCTCCCAGAACCTGCCCCACGTCCATGCGGAAACTTCGGGTTCTTTCCTTCTCTGTAATCGGACGAGTACTGCTCGAAGTGTTTTAGTGGCAGACTGCGGCACCTGAAGACGGTTGGGGAGGCTGGCGAACGTGAGCGCGGGAGAGCCCGGATCGGTGGTGCGGCGGATGCTGCTCGGCTCGCAACTCAGGCGGCTGCGTGAAGCACGCGGCATCACGCGCGAGGCGGCTGGATATTCCATCCGCGCCTCCGAGTCCAAGATCAGTCGGATGGAACTGGGCCGGGTGAGCTTCAAGACACGCGATGTCGAGGACCTGCTGACGCTGTACGGCATCACGGACGACGCGGAGCGCGCCTCGCTGCTCTCCCTCGCCAAGGAGGCCAATGTCGCGGGCTGGTGGCACAGTTACTCGGACGTCCTGCCGAGCTGGTTCCCCACCTATGTCGGCCTGGAGGGCGCGGCGTCCCTGATCCGCGCGTACGAGGTGCAGTTCGTGCACGGCCTGGTGCAGACCGAGGCGTACGCCCGCGCGGTCGTGCGGCGCGGCATGAAGGGCGCGAGCACGGAGGACGTCGAGCGGCGCGTGGCGCTGCGCCTGGAGCGGCAGAAGTGCCTCCTGGACGAACGCGCCCCCGAGTTCCACGTCGTCCTCGACGAGGCGGCCCTGCGCCGCCCCTACGGCGACCGCGAGGTGATGCGCGGCCAGTTCCAGCATCTGATCGAGATCTCCGAACGCCCCAACGTCCGGCTGCAGATCATGCCGTTCGGCTTCGGCGGCCACTCCGGCGAGAGCGGCGCGTTCACCATCCTGTCCTTCCCGGAGTCCGACCTCTCGGACGTCGTCTACCTGGAGCAGCTCACCAGCGCGCTCTACCTGGACAAACACGAGGACGTGGCCCAGTACGAGAAGGCGCTGAAGGAACTCCAGCAGGACAGTCCCGGACCGGACGAGAGCCGGGACCTCCTCCGGGGCCTCCTCCAGCTTTCCTAGAGTTATCCCCAGAAGGTTGCACTCTGTCCCCAACTCGCATGGCACACAAGTACGATGACGTGTGATCAGACCGAGGTATCGATCATGCGTTGCTAGTGACTTGGGGATCACATGTCGTCCTACTTCACCGACCTGGCTCAGCAGTACATAGCCGGTGAGTGGCGCCCGGGGACAGGTTCCTGGGACATCATCGACTTCAACCCGTACGACGACGAGAAGCTGGCGTCGATCACCATAGCCACGGTCGACGAGGTCGACGAGGCGTACCGGGCGGCCGCCCGCGCCCAGAAGGAATGGGCCGCGACCAACCCGTACGCACGCCGCGGGGTCTTCGAGAAGGCGCTGAGCCTGATCGAGGAACGCGAGCAGGAGATCAGCGAAGTGATCGTCGCCGAACTCGGCGGCACCCGGCTGAAGGCCGCCTTCGAGCTCCACCTCGCCAAGGAGTTCCTGCGCGAGTCGATCCACCTGGCGCTGCGCCCCGAGGGCCGGATCCTGCCGTCGCCGGTCGACGGCAAGGAGAACCGGCTCTACCGCCTGCCGGTCGGCGTCGTGGGTGTGATCAGCCCCTTCAACTTCCCGTTCCTGCTGTCGATCAAGTCGGTCGCCCCGGCGCTCGCGCTCGGCAACGGCGTCGTCCTCAAGCCGCACCAGAACACCCCGATCGTCGGTGGTTCCCTGGTCGCGAAGATCTTCGAGGACGCCGGGCTCCCCGGCGGTCTGCTCAACGTCGTCATCACGGACATCGCCGAGATCGGTGACGCCTTCATCGAGCACCCGGTCCCGAAGGTCATCTCCTTCACCGGCTCCGACACGGTCGGCCGTCATGTCGCCACCGTCTGCGCCGCGAACTTCAAGCGCTCGATCCTCGAACTGGGCGGCAACAGCGCGCTGGTGGTCCTCGACGACGCCGACGTCGACTACGCGGTCGACGCCGCGGTCTTCAGCCGGTTCGTCCACCAGGGTCAGGTCTGCATGGCCGCCAACCGGGTCCTGGTGGACCGTTCGATCGCGGACGAGTTCACCGAGAAGTTCGTCGCCAAGGTCAGGACCCTCAAGTCCGGTGACCCACGCGACCCCGAGACCGTCATCGGCCCGCTGATCAACTCCTCGCAGGCGGACGCCGTCTCAGGGGTCGTCGAGCAGGCGATCGCCGAGGGCGCCACGGCGCTGGTGCACGGCACCAAGACGAACAACCTGGTGGAGCCCTCGGTCCTCACCGACGTCCCGGCCGGCTCCGCCCTGCTCCAGCAGGAGGTCTTCGGGCCGGTCGTCTTCCTCATCCCCTTCGACGGCGCGGAGGAGGCCGTCCGCCTCGTCAACGACACCCCGTACGGCCTGAGCGGTGCCGTCCACACCGGTGACATCGAGCGGGGCGTCGCGTTCGCCCAGCAGATCGACACCGGCATGTTCCACGTGAACGACGGCACGGTCCACGACGAGCCCGTCGTCCCCTTCGGCGGCGAGAAGCACTCCGGCATCGGCCGCCTGAACGGCGACACGACGGCGGACGCCTTCACCACGGTGAAGTGGATCTCGGTACAGCACGGGCGGAGCGGGTTCCCCTTCTAGTAGGGCGCAAGGATCAGCGTCGGTGGGGGCAGGTCTGTCTGCGGGGGCTGCTGACCGATGGGCAGCGCAAGTCGGTCGAGCCGCTGGCCGCCCGCCCCGGGGAGGACGGCAATCGTCAGGCACTGGCCGACTTCATCACCACCAGTCCCTGGGACCCGGCGCACGTCCGGGCCGGCTCGCCTGGCGGAGGGAGTCGGTTTCCGCGCGGTGACGACGGCGTTGGCACCGGTGTGGCCGGAGCCGAGCAGCCGGAGACCGGATCGCCGGTGCAACCGCCGACCGGTGGTGAGCGGTGACCGGTCGGCGGTGCGTCCTGTCCGGCTTGCCCGGGGCATTACCGACGAGCCGGCACCACCCGCGTCGTCCCGGTCACGCCCGGCAGGGCCCGTTCGCCGCTCAGTACCGGCAACCCGTCCCGGTCGCCCTGGAGTTCATAGCGGAAGAACGCGGTCGCGTAGGCGGTCAGTGCGTCCTGCTGCCGGGAGGGGGCCAGTTCCTGGGCAGGGCAGGTGCTGTCGTCCTCACCGAACAGGTACGGCGGCGTCCATGTCGTGTTGTAGTAGTTGTGGTTCGCGCCCTTCAGCGAAATCGAGTAGTCCGTCGCGGTGTTCAGCCCGGTGACGTCGTCCAGGTACTCCTGGCCCCCCTCGCGGACGGCGCCGTCACAGGAGCCGGTGACCACCGCGAACGGCAGCTTGGTGATGAGCGTGTCGCTGTGGTCGCCCTCCGGGTCGTCGAACTTGACCGGAGCCAGCCCCAGGACCGCACGGACGCGCACACCGGCCGGCCATTCGCGCCGGTGCTTGTCCGATGCCTGCCACATCACGCCTTTACCGCCACGTGAGTGTCCCAGGGTACCGACGCGGGTCATGTCGACATGGCCCGTGAAGTCCGGTGCGACCGGCCGCCCGGACGGATCGACGAAGTGTCCTGCCAGCGGGCCGCCCTTGCC
Source organism: Streptomyces sp. NPDC005263 (assembly GCF_042872365.1). Lineage (NCBI taxonomy): Bacteria > Bacillati > Actinomycetota > Actinomycetes > Kitasatosporales > Streptomycetaceae > Streptomyces > Streptomyces sp. NPDC005263. The sequence continues at coordinate 518,899 of NZ_JBIAKJ010000007.1, forward strand.
CGCGGCCAACTGCTGCCACAGCCTCAGGTGTTCGTTGACCAGCCGGGCACGGTCGCCGTAGTCGAAGGACGTCTGGTTGATGGCGTCCACGCTGATCGACACCACGACGAAACCGCGGGCGGCCAGCGCGGCGCCCAGATAGTCGTAGCCGCGGTAACTCGGGAACGGGCGCGAGCCCTCCGTGCAGGGCCAGTCAAAGGCGTCCTGGGAGTCACAGGCCCACCAGGAGCCGTGTGCCATGACGATCAGGGGGAGCCTGCCGGTGAGGTGCCGCGGATAGTGCACCCTCGCGCGCACCTCGCTGACCGTGCCGGACTCGGAATCGGTGAACGCCGTGTCACCCAGGTCGTACTCGGCGAGCGCGACCGAGCCGCCACTGTCCTGCGCCGTGGCGGGCACTTGTGCGCCCACCGACAGCAGGGCGGAGACGAGCAGCAGCGCGGCGGCCAGACGGATCGTGTTTCTCATGGGTGATCTCACGACCCGCTCGACGTAGTGCGCGCCGTGGCCGTTGCGCCGGCGTGTCCGGCTGCCGGGTCGAGCGATCCGAGGGATCCCGGGAAGAGGTATTTCTTCTCCGGAACGGTGGTGCCATGCACCCATGCGCTGAAGAAGCCGGTGAGGTCCTTGCCGGAGACCTTCTCGATGAGCGCCTCGAACTGCGGCCAGGACGCGTTGCCGTAGCGGTGGTCGCGCTGCCAGCGCTTGAGGGTGCCGAAGAACGCCGCGTCGCCGACCGTACGGCGCAGGGCGTGCAGCATCATGGACCCCTTGCTGTAGAGGGCGCCGTCCAGTTCACGGCCCTGGCCGGGGTCGTACAGCTTCGTCGTCCAGAACTCGGGGTCCGCCGCGCTCTCCTCCACCATGCCGCGGTAGAAGGTCTCGTCCAGATTGTCCCCGTCCTTCTCGTACCACAGCTGGACGGCGTACTGGGCGAAGCACTCGGCCAGGCAGCCGTCGCGCCAGTCGGAGATGGAGACGCTGTTGCCGAACCACGCGTGGGTGTTCTCGTGGACCATGGAGATGTCGAAGAACCCCCCGTGGTACGTCGGGCGGCTCTGTGTCTCCAGGGCGAGTGGGCCGTTGTCGTCTTCGTTGCCGGTGATGACGATCGCCCCGGCCGAGGAGAAGGGATACGGGCCGAACTTCGAGGCCAGGAAGTCGATGATCTCCGGCAGCTGCGCCTCCTTCTCCGGCTCGATGCGGGACCCGGGGCTGTAGGCGTTGATGACGGGGGTGCCGTCGATGAGCTTCGAGGTGCGCATCGTGAACTTGTCGATGGCGATGGTGCTGAGGAATGTGGCCATCGGCCGGTCCTCGTACCAGCGGAACGTGCTCGTGCCCTGCTGGGTGGTCGTGTCGCCGGGCTGCCCGTTGCCGACCACCGTCCAGCCGGTGGGGACCGTGGCCGTGAGCCGGAAGGTCGCCTTGTCCGAGGGGTGGTCGTTGGCCGGGTACCAGGCCGTGGCGGCGTGCGGCTCGCCCGACACGTTCGCGCCGCCGTCGGCGAGGGTGTGCCAGCCTTCGCCGACCGGTTCGCCGGAGTAGCGGACGCGTACGGAGAAGCGCGTGTTCTTCGCGATTGGCCGGGCGGGGGTGATGACGAGCTCGTGCGCTCCCTCGCGGGAGACCACGCGGGCGGGTGTGCCGTCCACGGTGACGGAGGTGACCTGGAAGCCTTCCAGGTCGAGGTGAAAGCGGTCCAGGTCCTGTATCGCGACGGCCCGCACCGTGGTATCGCCCTCCAGATGGCGGGGGCGGGCCGGGTCGTAGTTCACGCGGACGTCGTACTCGGATACGTCGTAGCCGGAGTTGCCGTCGTCGGGGAAGTACGGGTCACCGACGCCGGAGCCGCCGGGAGCAGCCGAGGCGGGCAGGGCGGTGAGCACGATTCCGGCGGCCAGGGCCGTGGCCAGGGTGGTGGTGCGGCGGCCATATTTCAAGCGGGCAGGCATGCGTCAGCTCCTTCAAGGCGTTCAGGGCGTTCAGGGGGAGGTGTCGAGAGGCCGGGACTGGGTCAGGGGCGCGCGGCGAGCTGCCAGACCGTGCTGATGAACGCGTTGGTGCTGGTCGTCTCGGTCACCGGGTCCACGTTCTCGACGCGGTCGCACGCCTGGTGAGTGCAGTCGTCGAGCCCTGTGGCGAAGCCACCCACCGGGATGCCCGCGTCACCGAACGAGACATGGTCGCTGCCGCCGATGCCGATCTTCACCGTGCGCAGATTTCGGGCCGCGAAGTACGCGTTGAAGGCCTCGGCCGCCGCAGGGTCGTCCTGGACGACGAGCCAGGGCCGGTTGTTCTTGGTGCCGGCCATGTCGACGTTCAGGTAGACGTCGATCCGGTCGCGTTCGGCGGCGGGCAACTCCCGCACATAGGCACTGGATCCCACCATTCCGGGCTCCTCAGCGCCCCACCAGGCGAAACGCAGATGATTGTTGGGCTTGAGGCCGGATTTGGACACCTCAAGGGCGGTAGCGAGCAGGGCGGCGGAGCCGGAGCCGTTGTCGTTGATGCCGGGGCCGGTCTCCACGCTGTCGAGGTGCGCCCCGGCGAACACGATGTGTTCGGGGTCGCCGCCGGGCCAGTCCGCGATGAGGTTGTAGCCGGTGGCGCCGTTGTGCGTGAAGCGGTGCAGGCTGGTTCGGAAACCGGCCTTGTCCAGCGCGGCTTTCACATAGGCCACCGAGTCGCGGTAACCCTGGGTGCCGTGGGCGCGGTTGCCGCCGTCGCGGTCAGCGATCCGCTGCAAGGCGCCCAGGTGCGGCATGACCTGGTCGGCGGTGACGACGGGCGGGGTGACGTCCGTAATGGGTTCGGCCATGGCGGCGGGGGCGCCGGCCACGACGGCGGCAGACAGGCCGAGGACCGCGGTCGCGCGGCGGAGGCGGGAGGATGTGCGGGGCCGGGGCGTGCGGGGGCCGGCTGTACGGTGACCTGGCGTGCTGATCGGGTGCATCGGTGCGCGTCTCTCCGAGGGGGGTTGATGGCGGGTGCGCCCGGGTGCCGGGCGCGGGAGTCCACGAACAGGGCGGTTGCGATGCCCTGGACTCCGGATGGAGAGACGGGGTTGCCGCGCACCGTGTTGTAAAGAGATGGCAAAGTGCCAGGAGTTGTATCCGGCCGCACCGCAGAAGGAACCGCCCGGCGGCGTCGCCCCGAGGCCGACGGTCTCGGACGCTCGCGCGGCGGCCTGTCTGCTGTCAGTCCCGGACGAGACAGATCGAGGACGTCTTCCTGAGCTCGGTCCAGGTCCTTGACCCCCAGGTCACGGTGGAGCTGCTGGGGCCGAGCGGGATCCGGCCACCTGCGGCAGGCAGGACCGGTGGAGGCGGACGAGCTGGCCGGGTTCGCCAGGACCGTGACGACCGGCCGGTGGGCTGCCGTCGTGCCTCCCCAGCCGGCCGGTGACTGAGCTACGGCCGCAGGATGAGCTTCCCGGCGGCGTGACCGCTCGCGCTCAGCTCCTGCGCCTTCGCGGCGTCCTCCAGCGGAAGACTCTGCGCGAGGCGCACCGTGAGCTTGCCGTCGGCTGCGAGGCGGGCGTACTCGCCGAGGCGGGAACCGAACGGGGCGCCGGGGCCGGAGAAGGTGACGCCCAGCTCGGCGGCCTTCGGATCGGCGATGGTGATGATCCGGTCGGTGCCGCCGCGCAGGTCGATCGACACCTCCAGGTCGCCCGCCCCCGCGGCGTCGTACACGGCGTCGATGCCCTGCGGTGCGGCCTCGCGGACCCGGTCGGCGAGGCCGGCGCCGTAGGCGACCGGGATCGCGCCCAGCGAGCGCAGGTAGTCGTGGTTGCCGGGGGAGGCGGTGCCGATGACCGTGGCGCCGCGGGTGACCGCGAGCTGAACACCGACGGCGCCGGACACACCCGCGGCTCCGTGCAGCAGGAGCGTGTCGCCTTCCCCGACGCGGAGGGCGTCGAGCACGCGGACCGAGGTCTCGACGGCGACGGGCAGTGCCGCGGCGAGGTCCCAGTCGAGGTCCGCGGGCTTCGGGCCGAAGTCGACGGCCAGCGCGTGCTCGGCGTACGCGCCGGTGACGGTCCAGCCCAGGACCTCGTCACCCACCGCGACGCCGGTCACGCCTTCGCCGACCTCGTCGACGACGCCGGCCGCCTCCACGCCGGGGATCACCGGGAACGGCGGCGTCATCTGCGGCCTCCACCCGTTTTGGATCTTGAGGTCGAGCGGGTTGACCGCTGCCGCCATGACCTTCAGCCGCACCTGTCCGGGTCCGGCGTGCGGCTCATCGACCTCTTCGAGGCGGAGGACTTCCGGGCCGCCGAACTCGGTGTAGGTGATCGCCTTCATGTCATGCTCCAGTGCTCGTCGCTCTAGGTGAAAGATCAACTTGGCCGGGACCGGTGGCGGCCGCACCGGCACTTCGACTAGTTCCGGCTCGGAGGCTCAGGAACCAGCCACGTTTGTGGGCGCGGTCCAGCCGGTGGATCGGATCCACTCGGCCAGGTCGAGGGTGGCCGGCTCGATCGCCCGCACCACCGCAAGATCCGACGGGTGTTCCGCCGCCTTCGCGAACTGGCGGAACATCGCCCTGTCGAGGTCGCTGGGAAGCACGCTCAACGGGAGGGCCTCGTACCGTGCCGGGAGCCCGGCGCGCGCGCCGAACGCCGCGGCGATCTGGGGGCCCGTCAGCTCGTCGCCGACGAGCTCGACGGCTCCGCCGGGTGCCTCCGCTGTGTCGAGCAGGAGCGCGGCGGCGACCCGGCCGACGTCCTTGACCGAGATCATCTTCAGGGCGACGTCCTCCGGCAGCGGCAGCCTCAGCACGATCTCTCCGTGCTCCAGGCTCGGTGCCATCTCCTCCATGAAGGGGGTCGGGCGAACCATCGCGGCCCGCAGGCCGGACTTCCTCAGGTGCTCCTCGATCGAGTGCTTGGAGTCGTGGTGCGGCACACCCCGCTCCCGGTCCGCGCCGAAGACCGAGTTGAACACGACGTGCGGGACGCGTGCCGCGACCGCCGCGTCGACGAGCGCGGTACCGATGCGGATCTCCGTCTCGACCTCTTCGAGGCTGTTCGCTTCCGGGGTCATGAAGTAGAACGCCTCGACCGCCGTCAGCGCGGCGGCCAGCGACGCCGGGTCGTCGGTCCGGATGGCCGCCAGCTCGACGCCGCGGGCGGCCAGCGCCTGAGCCCGGTCGGATTGCGGGTTGCGGACCAGGGCCCGCACCGTGGCCTTGTGGTCCAGCAGCGCGTCGACCGCCGCCCCGCCCTGTCGCCCCGTCGCGCCGAAGACTGCGATCGTGCCGGTCGTCTGTGTGCTCATCGCTGCCACCCTTCACTAGTTCATGGCGTGAACGAAATTAGTTCACGGCATGAACTTCGTCAAGATGCGGGTGTAGCGGGACCTCACGATGTGATCGGTTGATTCAGGTGGGCGAAGAGAGGTCCGAGGTGTCCACGATGGCGGTGGCCACGCGCTCGAAGTCGCGCTGGTCGTCGGCGTCGAGGTTCCTCGCGATCTCGGGCAGGCGCTTGGCGACCTCGGCGTAAATGGCCTCGGCGAGCACCTTCCCTGTGGGCGTCGCACTGAGCATGACCACCCGTCGGTCCTGCGCCGAGCTTGCCCGGCCGACCAACTCGCGCCGCGCGATGCGATCGACCAGCTGGCTCAATGCGTTCTTGTTCATACCCAACGACGCGGCGAGGTCAGCCATCTGCCGCGGCTCGTTCCTGATTGCGCAGAGCAGCGTGGCCTGCGAGGGGGTCAGGTCGAACTCGGCGCAGATCTGCGCGTACTTGCGCTGAATCACAACCGAGAGCCAGAAGAGCTTGTCGCCATAGTCCACGCCGACCTCCCCGGTCCGATCACGAACGACCAGCCTACTCGTCGCGGGTCGGCAGACCACGCCACTCACCAGGAGATGCGCACCTCCGCGAGGCCGGCCTGGCACTCCTCCCCCAGCCACTTTGATCGACTTACCCTGTCCCGTCACCCTCAGGTGGCGCCTCCGACACGGCCTTCGGACCAGGCCTCGTACCCCTTTTCCGTTACGGTCGCCCGTCAGTGGCCGGCGTCGGCCTTGGCTGCCTCGGAAGTGAGGTCTTCCACCACCTGCGCCCAGTCGGGGCGTCGGGCGATCTCGGTGGCGGCCTCACGGGCGCGGCGGTGGTAGCTGCTGTCGGGTTCCAGCAGTCTGGGCAGCACCAGGGCGACGGCCTCGGCGCATCCGACGTTGATCGCCGTGCCGGAGGCGGCGGCGCGGCCGGCGTTGAGGGGCTGGTCCGCGCCCTGGGGCCAGAGCACCATGGGGACACCGCGGGCCAGCGCGCCGAGGACGGTGCCCGCCCCGCCCGCGGCGACGACCACATCAGCGGTGGCTAGGAGTTCGTCGAGCGGGACGAACGGCACGTGGCGGACCTCCGCGCCACTGGGGCGGACTCCGTCGGCCGGCGCGGCCCGGCCGTGTTCCGGCGCCGTGTCGTCGTCGAGGGTGAGGGCGGAGCCGAGGGTGGCCAGCACGTTGACGTCATGGCCGGCCACCGCGTCGACCACCGAGGCGAGCACCGCGGGGTCGGAGAAGATGGTGCCGAGGGTGACCAGCACGGTGGGCTTGTCCGGGGCGTGGAAGGCCGGTAGTGACGCCGAGCCTTTCGTCCGCCGGTGGGCCCGGACCCGTACCGGCCGGACCGGGAGGGTGCTGTGGAACTCGGGGTCCTGCAGCAGCGGGGGGCAGGGGTCGAGGTAGCTCTCCGCCTCGGTGACCCGCACCCCGGCCTCCTCGTGCCGGGTCCGGGCCACGCCCGTGATGGCCTCCCGGATCACGGTCGGCAGGGCCGGTCCCAGGCCCGCCTGGTGCCAGGGGACGCCCAGGTGGGCCGCCAGCAGCGGGCCGACGGCGTCGAACGCCTCGGCGATGACGAGGTCCGGGGCGAACGCTCGGGCGCGGGCGACGGACTCGGCACCGCCCAGGTCCAGCCGGGAGCCGCCGAAGATCTCCCCGATGACCGCCGGAGTCGGGTGGAACACGTCGGCTCCGGTGCGGCGGGCGGCGTCCGCTGAGAACTCGCCCGGCATGCTGCCCGCGGCCAGGAACAGCACCCCGGGCGGCAGTTCCGGTGCGATGTCGTGCTGGATGGCCCCGGCGGTCAGCAGGGCGACGCTGTGGCCGGCCTCGGCCGCGGCCTCCATCAGCGGTACGAGCGGCAGGATGTGTCCGTGGGCCGGGACCGCGCTGAACAGGAATCTCATGATTGTCCTCGATGTCTCATGATCGTAGGGTGGTGCGATGCGCGGGGTCCTGCTCAGTTCTTCTTCGTCCCGGTCAGCCGGGGGAAGAGCTGTGCGGCGTTGCCGGAGAACATCTGGCGCTTCTCGGTGTAGCCCAGGGTGTCGGTGGCGGCCAGTTTCACGCCGAGGGCGGTGGCCACGGGTGCGCTCGTGAAGGGGTAGTCGCTGCCGTAGAGCAGCCGGTCGGCCGACACGAGGTTCAGCAGCGCCGGCAGGGCCCGGGGCAGCGCGAACCCAGCGACGTCGTAGTGCAGCTTCGACAGCGCTTCGATGACGTCCTTCGGGGGGATGTCCTCCATGGTCGCGAACGACGCGATCCGGTCGGCGAGTACGGGGAGTGCCGCACCCGCGTGCGGGACGATGAAGCGGATGTCGGGATACCGGCTGAGCACCCCCTCGTAGATGAGCTGCATTACGGCGCGGGTGGTGTCGAAGAGGAACTCGATGACGGGGCGCGGCCGGCCGAGCGCGGTCGACTCCCAGCAGGCGGGGGAGGTCGGGTGCAGGAAGACGACGGCCTTGCGCCGGTTCAGCTCCGCGAAGAGGGTGTCATCGACCGCGTCCACCAGGTAGGTGCCCTCGTAGTTGGTCTCCAAGACGACGCCGTCCGCGTCCAGCGCGTCGAAGGCGTGCCGGGTCTCCGCCAGCGCCGCGTCGGTGTCCGGCAGCGGCAGTGAGGCGAACAGCCCGAAACGGCGCGGGTGGCGGCGGACGAGGGCGGCGCCCTCCTCGTTGACCTGGCGCACGAGCCGGCGTGTCGTGGCCTCGTCGCCGAGGGCGAAACCCGGCGAGGACACCGACAGGACCGCGGACTTGACGTGCGCGGCGTCCATGAACTTCAGCGCATCGGCGGCACTCCAGTCAGGGATGCTCGGCATGCCGTCGGGGTGTTCCTGACCGGCGTCGATCAGCGCCTGCCGGTAGGCGGGGGTGATGTAGTGGGCGTGTACGTCGATGGCGTCGGAGAGCTCGAACTTCCGCCGGTCCCGCGCCTTCTCGGTGTCCCGCGTCGTGGCGAGTGCGGTTGCCCCGGCGGCCACGGTGGCGGAGGCACCCGCCGCGGCGGCGACGCCGAACGAGCGACGGCTGAGTCTGCGCTTGTGTACGGGCATTGCTTCTCTCCTTGACGGGGCCGGGCGCCCGTGTGGCGCCGCCCGGTCGACAGTAGGGCGGCGCGTGAACGGATCGGAAGCTCAGCCCGCCCGTTCCGCGAAACCGTCAGGAAACCGTCAAGGAGTGCGCGGGTGTTCCGTCAACTCCCCGGATTTCCATGGTCTTTCGCTGATCGTTGCGACCACAGAGACGGGCTTTGACCATGGCTGTACTGCTGTACCGATGGGGGGTGTTCGCGGCGCGCCGACGGCGCGCGGTGCTGGCCGCTTGGCTGGTGCTGATGGCCGCGGTCATCGCACTGGGCGTCCGGGCCGCCGGTGAGTTCACCGCCGAGACGGACATTCCCGGTTCGCAGGCGCAGAGCGCCCTCACCGAGATGAACCGACACTTTCCCTCCTCCGAGCACCAGAGCGCCCAGATCGTCTTCGAGACGCCCGAGGACGCCACGTTCAAGGACCCGGCCATGGCCGAGGCGATGGGCAGGTCCCTGACCGCCGCGGCCACCGTGCCGGGCGTCACCTCGGTCACCGACCCCACCGCCAGCGGCACGGTGTCGCCCGACGGGCGTACGGCGGTGGCGAAGGTCTGGTTCGGGGCGGCACGGCACGAGGCCATCGAGGAAGACGTCCTCGACGCGCTGAAGGACACCGCGGAGAGCAGCCGTGCGGCCGGTATCGACGTCCTGTTCGGCGGTGAGGCCTATCGGGAGTCCGGATCACCGGGCGGACCGGCCGAAGCGCTCGGCCTGCTGGTGGCGCTGCTGGTGCTGGCCGTGACCTTCGGGCAGTTGCTGAGCGCCGGCATGCCGCTGCTGATGGCGGTGCTCGCGGTGGGCACCAGCCTGGCCGCGCTGACCGGCCTGGCTGCGAGGTTCGACATCTATGAGAAGGCGCCGTCCCTGGCGCTCATGCTGGGCCTCGCGGTCGGCATCGACTACGCCCTGTTCATCCTCGCCCGCCACCGCTCGGAACTGCTGGCGGGCCGGGGCGTGGGGGAGTCCGCCGCGCGGGCCACCGCGACCGCCGGGAGCGCCGTGGCGTTCGCCGGCCTGACCGTGATCATCGCGCTGACCGGTCTGTCGATCACCGGGGTGCCCGCGCTCACCGCCATGGGACTCAGCGCCGCTCTCACGGTCGCCACGTCGGTGGTCATGTCCTTGTTCCTGATGCCCGCGCTGCTGTCCGCGGTCGGCGGCCGGCTGCGCCCTTCGGCGGACTCGCGAGCCGCCCGCCGCGAGAGGCAGGCCGAAGTCCCCGCCGCCAAGCCGCCCATGGGGGTGCGCTGGGCCGGGATTGTCGTGCGCCACCCCTGGCGTTCCACCGTCGCGGTCGTCCTGTTGCTCGGCGCGCTCGCCCTGCCCGCCACGCAGCTGCGGCTGGCCCTGCCCGACGACGGCGGCGAGGCCGCCTCGACCGCCGTCCGGCAGAGCTACGACAAGGTCGCCGACGCCTTCGGGCCCGGTGCCAACGGGCCGTTGGTGGTGCTGGTGAGCGACGCGCCGGACGGCACCCTGAAGAGCACCGGTGAGCAGGTCGCCGCCGAGCTCGAAGGGGTCGACGGCGTCGCCCGGCTCAGCCCCGCCGAGTACTCACAGGACGGCGCGGTCGCGCGGGTCCAGGTCGTTCCTGAGACCGGTCCCCGGGACGCGGAGACCACCGACCTTGTCAACTCGATGCAGGACCGGCTCGCGCCGCTGTCCGAGCGCAGTGGCAGCGACATCGCCGTCACCGGCCAGACCGCCGTGAGCATCGAGGTGTCCGAGAAGCTCAGTGCCGCCCTGCTGCCGTTCGCCGTGGTGGTCGTGGGGCTGTCGCTGCTGCTGTTGCTGGCCGCGTTCCGTTCCGTGGCGATCCCGGTCAAGGCGACCGCGGGGTTCCTTTTGTCAGTGGGTGCCGCGCTCGGCGTGACCGTCGCGGTCTTCCAGTGGGGGTGGCTCGCGGACCGTCTCGGGGTGCCTTCCGTCGGCCCGGTGTCCAGTTTCGTCCCCGTCGTCGTGATGGCCATCCTGTTCGGCCTGGCCATGGACTACGAGGTCTTCATGGTTTCCGCGGTGCGCGAGGAGTACGTCCGCGCCCGGCAGCCCCGGGCCGCCGTCATCGGCGGTGCCCGGCACGCGACCCGGGTGGTGGCCGCCGCCGCGCTGATCATGGTGGCGGTCTTCTCCAGCTTCCTGCTGGAGAAGGACCCCGCGCTGATGCCGATCGCGCTGGCCCTGGCGGTGGGCGTCGCCCTCGACGCGTTCCTGGTCCGGCTCACCCTGGTCCCGGCCGTCCTGACGCTGCTCGGCCACCGGGCCTGGTGGCTGCCGAAGCGACTGGACAAGCACCTGCCCGACCTGGATGTTGAGGGGGCACGACTGGATCATGACCGACCGGCGTCCGCCTCCACGGCGCCTTCACCCCAGACCGAGCAGGACATAACCGCATGAAATCCCCGGACACGGTCCTCGTCGTCGAGGACGACGACAACATCCGTGACCTGATGGCCTCGGCCCTGCAATTCTCCGGCTTCGAGGTGCACTTCGCCCAGGACGTACCGCAGGCCCTGACCAGCCTGGCCCGCGGCCTGCCGGACGTCATCGTCCTGGACGTGGGGCTCCCCGGCGGCGACGGGTTCGACGTGCTGCAGCTGATCCGCGCACGGGGCATCACCACACCGGTACTGTTCCTGACCGCCCGGGACGCCGTGGAGGACCGTGTCCGTGGACTGCGCCTCGGTGGCGACGACTACGTCACCAAGCCGTTCAGCGTCATCGAGGTCGGCGCCCGCCTCCAAGCCCTGATCCGGCGCTCCCGCACCAGCGCCGGCCCCGCTCCCGACAGCCACCTCCTGCGTTACGCCGACCTCGAACTGGACGACAAACGACACACCGTCACCCGCGGCGGCACCCTCATCGGCCTGTCACCCACCGAATACCGGATGCTGCTCTACTTGCTCTCGCACGCCGAGTACGTCATGACCCGCTCCCAGATCCTGGAGGCCGTGTGGCAGTACGACTTCGGCGGTGACTCCGTCGTCGTGGAGCGCTTCGTGTCCAACCTGCGGCGCAAACTCGACGGTGACGGACGTGAGCCGCTGATCCAGACGATCCGCGGCATCGGCTACAGCCTGCGCCGCACCGCCCGGTGAGCGGGACACACCGCACCCTGCGACTGCGGCCGGTCACCATCCGGGCCCGCATACTGCTGGGGGTCCTGGTCCTGCTGACGACCGGACTCGTCGGCAACTCGGTCGCCGGAGCCCTGACCCTGCGCGCCTACCTGGAACACCGGGCGCAGGACGGCCTGCGGGACGCCGGGGACCGCGTTCACCGCGCGCTCGCGAAGGGTCCGCAGACCATCAAGCAGATGCAGATGTCCAGCCTGGTCGCGCCGGTTCTCGGAGTCACCGTGATCGGACCGGACGGTGAGATCGCCGCCCAGTTCGGCGAAGACGTGCCAACGGCGGTCAACACACTGACCGCCGACCGGCTCGACCAAGTGATCGTGTTCGAGGACCGCACGGACGTCCCCGACCTCATCGTCCGGCGCATCCCCACCAGTGGCCTGACCATCACCTCACCGATGGGCTCGATCGAGGCCACCGCTGTCATCCTCACGGTGCGCACCGACGCCGACCGGATCACCGTCACCGACTATGTGTCCAGGCAGGCAGGCAGCGTGGGCATCACGCTGACCCTCGCCTATGTCACCGCGCTGCTGATCCTGCGATTCGGCCTGCGGCCCCTGACACAGATGGCCGACGCGGCCGACTCGATTGCCTCCGGGGCCCGTCAGGAGCGCCTGCCCACCTACGACAGGCACAACGAGACCGATCGTCTCGCCGTCGCGGTCAACGACGCCTTCGACGCCCAAAGGCGCGCGGAGGAGAACATACGCAACTTCGCCGCCGACGCCTCGCACGAACTGCGCACCCCCCTGGCCACCATCTCCGGCTGGCTCGACCTGTACCACCAAGGCGCCCTCGAAGAACCGGCCCGGCTGGAGCGGGCCTTGGAACGCGTGGACAGCGAGGTCGGCCGGATGCGCCTGCTGGTCGAGGAACTCGCCCTGCTGGCCCGGCTCGACGCCGGCCGCCCACTGGCGAGCGAACCGGTCGACCTGCGCCGACTCGCCAAGGACATCGTCCAGGACGCCCGGATCATCGCCCCCGGCCGGGACATCCGGCTGCACGCCCCCGAGCCCGTGCACGTGACCGGGGACGCCCCTCGGCTGCAGCAGGTCCTCAACAACCTGATCGGCAACGCCATCCAGCACACCCCGGCCGACGCCTCGATCTACGTCACTCTCACGTGCGGTCGTGACGGACGGGCCGTCCTGCGGGTCACCGACTCCGGACCGGGCATCCCACCCGAGGACCTGCCCCGCGTGTACGACCGGTTCTGGCGCAGCGGAACCAGCCGTGGCCGCACCGGCGGCTCCGGCCTCGGCCTGTCGATCGTCCGCTCCGTGGTGCACGCCCACGACGGGAACGTGGACATCACCTCGGTCGCGGGAAGTGGTACCACCGTGACCGTCACCCTGCTCGCCCCCGCCCCGGCCAGGCAGTTGCACTGACATCACCCCAGGCCCGGCAACCGGGCCTGGCCCAGCTTCTGGCCGATGGCCTTCATGGAGATCCCCGCGGATGCCGGCTACCGGGCCTTGGGCGAGCAGCAGCGCACAGCACACTCCTCATGCCGCACCCGTGTCGAGCACGACTACACGCACCGGAATCACCGGCGGCCCTGGCCCGGCACCTTGGCCGACGCGAGCATCAGGAATCGATGAGACCCGTTCCTGGGGGCTTGAGGTGCCGCTGGCCGTCGCGGACGCCGGATACGGCGACGCCGCAGCGTTCCGGCACGGACTGCAGGAGCGCGGCCTGAACTACGTGGTGGGGATCTCCACCACGCTGTCGGCCCAGCCTGCCGACGCGGCGTAGGTGGCTGGGCCCTACTCGGGGTCATGGCGAGTGGCGGGCGGTGAGCCCTGATCACGACTCGGATCTGCGGGCGAGCAGGTGGATCTCCCGGAACTGCCGTCGGTCGGTGGGCTGAGGTTCCCGGACCATCCGGGCCACCTCGGCCAACCCGGCGGTGCGCAGCATCGCGGCGAGGTGATCGGGCCACCACCGATAGGCCGGCGCGACGGCGTGATCGAAGACCTGCGTCGGGTGAGACGGGTCGGCGGTGGCCGAGAAGCCGATCAGCAGGTGGCCGCCGGGTGCCAGCACGCGGTGGAACTCCGCCAGGATGCCGGGGAGTTCCGGCGGCGGGGTGTGGATGACGGACCAGCGTGAGAGTACGCCGCCCAGCGCGCCGTCGGCGATGTCCAGCGCGGCCATCGAGCCCACCTCGAACCGCAGGCCAGGACAGGCCTGTCGGGCCAACTCGATCATCGCGGGGGAGGCGTCGATACCGAACGCCGTCAGCCCCAGCTCCTCCAGATGAGCGGTGACGTGGCCGGGACCGCACCCCAGGTCCGCGACCGGCCTGTTCCCACCCGCGCGTACCACCTCGGCGAAGACACCCAGGATCGCGCGGTCCAGGGGTCTGTCCCGCAGCGAGTCGCTGAACAGCTCCGCATACGTGGGGGCGGCGTCGTCGTAAGCCTCGCGGGTCGCGGTGAGCGCATCGGGTTCAGCCATGCGCGCGACAGTAGTTCCTGACGCCGGGGCGAGCCGGAGAATTACTGATCGTCCTGGGGCTGACCCGTGGTGCGTCCATGCGGCGGCCTAATCTGGACCGCATGTCAGCGATCCGTCTCCTCGTGCTCGGCGCCGTCCGTCAGCACGGGCGGGCCCACGGCTACCAGGTGCGCAACGACCTGGAGTACTGGGGCGCGCACGAGTGGTCCAACGCCAAGCCCGGCTCGATCTACCACGCCCTGAAACAGATGGCGAAGCAAGGGCTGTTGCACGAGCACGAGATCGCGCCGTCCACGGCCGGGGGGCCGCCGCGGACGGAGTACGAGATCACCGAGGCCGGCACCGAGGAGTACCTCTCGCTGGTGCGCCAGTACCTCACCGCCTACGACCAGCGGCCCGACATGCTCACCGCCGCGCTGGGCACCATGGTCGACCTGGGCCGCGAGGAGGTCCTCGGCCTGCTGGAGGAACGGGTCCGCAGCATCGAGGCGTGGCGCAAGTCGGTCACCGAGTACTACACGCCCGAGGAGGGCCCCGGTCAGCTCGGTCACATCGGCGAGATCATGAACTTCTGGGTCCACTCGGCCGACACCGGCGCCGAGTGGACCCGGGGTCTCATCGAGCGCATCCGGGGCGGCGCGTACACCTTCGCGGGGGAGGGGGAACCGTTCGTCGGCGTGCTGGCGGACGGTGAGGAGAACCCGTACGCGACGGGGGAGCGGTCTCAGGCGGACGCCGGCTAATCAAGTTTGACTAACAGCACACAGGGGCATACCCTCCGTCGGCAGTCAGTAGTCAAGTTTTACTACGTTGCTCGCCCGACTCGAAGGGAGCCCGATGACCGACGCGATCGTCGCCGAGGGATTACACAAGCGGTACGGCGACAAGGCGGCCCTGGACGGCCTCGACCTGCGCGTGGCCCGCGGCACCGTGCACGGTCTGCTGGGCCCGAACGGCGCCGGCAAGACCACCACCGTGCGGGTCCTCACCACGCTGCTGTCCCCGGACGAGGGCCGCGCCGAGGTGGCGGGCCACGACGTGGTCCGAGCGGCCTACGACGTACGCCTGCGGATCGGCCTGCTCGGCCAGCACGCCGCCGTGGACGAGGAGCTGTCCGGCCGGCAGAACCTGGACATGTTCGGCCGCCTCCACCACCTGGGCGCCCGCCGGGCACGCGAGCGCGCCGACGAGCTCCTGGAGCGCTTCGGCCTCGCCGACACCGGCCGCAAACCGGTCAGCGCGTACAGCGGCGGCATGCGCCGGCGCCTGGACCTGGCCGCCTCCCTGATCACCCGGCCGGAGGTGCTCTTCCTGGACGAGCCGACGACCGGCCTCGACCCGCGCGGCCGCGCCGAGGTGTGGGCCGCGGTCCGCTCCCTCGTCGGCGGCGGTACGACCGTCCTGCTGACCACCCAGTACCTGGAGGAGGCCGACCAGCTCGCCGACCGCGTCTCGGTCGTCGACCGGGGCCGGGTCGTCGCCGACGGCACGCCGGACGAGCTGAAGGCGACGACCGGGGGCGACCGCATCGACGTGGTCCTGCGGGACGCCGGTCAACTGGGCGCGGCGGTGGCCCTGTTGCCGGTCGCCGCCGCCGGGGTCTTGGTCGACGCCGACCGCCGGCTGCTCAGCGCCCCGGTCACCGACCGCATGGCGGCCCTCTCCGGTGTCGTACGGGCCCTGGAGGAGGCCGGCATCGAGGCGGAGGACGTGTCCCTGCGCCGCCCGACGCTGGACGAGGTGTTCCTGCAACTCACCGGCGACGACCACCGACTGAAGGAGGCCGTGTGAGCACCTACGCGCTGACCGATTCCTGGACCATGACCCGGCGCGAACTCGCCCACTGGGCACGGCAGCCGGTGCAGGTCCTGGTGGGCCTGGTCTTTCCCGTGATGCTGCTGCTGATGTTCGGCTACCTCGTCGGTGGCGGCCGGGGCGTCGAGGGCGAGTACGTCGACTACCTGGTCCCGGGCATGCTCGCGCTCACCATGGCGTTCGGGCTGGAGAGCACGATGCTCGCCGTCACCCAGGACCTCAACAAGGGGGTCATCGACCGCTTCCGGTCCATGCCGATGGCCAACGGCGCGGTGCTGGTGGGCCGTTCGGTCGCCGACATGCTCCAGTCCGCCCTGAGCCTGACGGTGATGATCGCCGTCGCCGTCGCCCTCGGCTGGCGTGCGCACGGCGGCGTGGCCGGCTTCCTCGGCGCCGTCGGGCTGCTGCTGCTGTTCCGGTTCGCCATGCTGTGGATCGGCATCCACCTCGCGATGGTGGCGGGCAAGCCGGAAATGGTCCAGGCCGTGCAGATCCTGGTCTGGCCGGTCGGCTTCCTCTCCAACGCCTTCGCGACCCCCGACTCCATGCCCGGCTGGCTGGCCTCGGTGGTCGAGTGGAACCCGCCGTCCCAGACGGCGACAGCGGTACGGGACCTGCTCGGCGCGCCGGGCGCGGAGCCGGGGCACGTGGGGGCGGCGGTGCTGTGGCCGGTCGCGCTGCTGGTGGTGTTCTTCCCGCTGGCGGTACGGCGGTTCGGGGCGTTGAGCAGGTAGCTCGGTCCGAGGGCCTGCCCCGAGGGGCAGGCCCCGGTGAGCACGCCCCGTCGGTGCCGTGGTCCCGTCAGTGATGGAACCCCGTAGCCGCCCCCTTGTCCCGAACGGACGGCTGCGACTGCGCGCGCAGCTCCGGCAGCAGGCCGCTCAGGTCCTCCATGAACAGTTCGGCGAGGTCGGCCGAGAACCCGTTGCGGCACACCACCCGCAGGACGGACAGGTCCTCACGGTTCGGCGGGAAGGTGTACGCGGGCACCAGCCAGCCCCGCTCCCGCAGCCGCCGGGAGACGTCGAAGACGTCGTACGTCTGCACGTGCGGCGCGGTCGTGAACGCGAACACCGGCAGCTGGTCGCCCCGGGTCAGCAGCTGGAAGTCACCGAGCGCCGCCACGCGTTCGGCGAGGCTGAGGGCCACGTCCCGGGTGGTCTGCTGCACGGCGCGGTAGCCCTCGCGGCCCAGCCGCAGGAACGTGTAGTACTGCGCGACCACCTGAGCGCCCGGGCGGGAGAAGTTCAGGGCGAAGGTCGGCATGTCCCCGCCCAGGTAGTTGACCCGGAAGACCAGTTCCTCGGGGAGGGCCTCCTTGTCGCGCCACAGCGCCCAGCCGACGCCGGGATAGACCAGCCCGTACTTGTGCCCCGAGGTGTTGATGGAGGCGACCCTCGGCAGCCGGAAGTCCCACACCAGGTCCTCGTCGAGGAAGGGGGCGACCATCGCGCCGGACGCCCCGTCGACGTGCACGGGGATGTCCAGGCCGGTCCGGTCCTGGAGGGCGTCGAGGGCGGCGCACAGGTCCGCGATCGGTTCGTAGGAGCCGTCGAAGGTGGAGCCGAGGATGCCGACGACCCCGATGGTGTTCTCGTCGCACAGGTCTGCGGCGGCCTGCGGATCCAGGTGGAAACGGTCGCCCTCCATGGGGACCAGGCGGGCCTCCACCTCCCAGAAGTTGCAGAACTTGTCCCAGCAGACCTGGACGTTGACGCCCATCACCAGGTTCGGGCGGACGTCCCGCGCGGGGTAGCGGTCGGCGTTGCGCCGCGCCCACCGTCGCTTGAGCGCCATGCCGGCGAGCATGCACGCCTCGCTCGACCCGGTCGTGGAGCAGCCCATGGCGGCCGACGGGTCGGGCGCGTTCCACAGGTCGGCGAGCATGGCCACACACCGCCGCTCCAGCTCGGCGGTGCGCGGGTACTCGTCCTTGTCGATCATGTTCTTGTCCCGGCACTCGCCCATCAGGACGCCGGCCTGCGGCTCCATCCAGGTGGTGACGAAGGTGGCGAGGTTCAGCCGCGAGTTGCCGTCCAGCATCAGCTCGTCGTGCACCAGCTGGTAGGCGGTCGTCGGCGGCAGCGGAGCGTCCGGGAGCCGGTGGGTGGGCGGGGCCTCGGTCATACCGCTGACCGGGTTCGCCTCCCCGAAGAACGGGTTGATGGACCTGGGGCGCTCGTCGGGCTTCTGGGGACCTTCGTGCAACGGCATGGGCGTGCCTCCTGTGAGGGTCAACGGCGGTCAGCGGAGCGGAGTTCCGTCCGTGCGCAGCTGCATCTGCGGTCGTCCCGTCACCAGCAGCCAGGCCGGCAGCGAGGCGACGCAGAGCAGCGCGAGGATCGTGGGGGAGACCACCAGCACGGCGGCCGTGAACAGGCTCACCCAGCCCTGCCGGGTGATGGCGAGGAGCACGCCCAGGACGCCCGCGGCGACCCCGAGCGCCGGCTGGACGGCCGGCACCAGGGCGTGCGCGCCGAGACCGAAGGCGGTGCCGACGAACACGGCCGGGAAGATCCGCCCGCCCCGGAAGCCGCAGGACGCGGCGACCAGCAGCGCGGCCAGCTTCACCACCGTCATCGTCGCGAACTGTCCCGCCGACCAGCCGCCGGGATCGCGGGCCAGCTCAGCGATCTCGTCCAGTCCCTTGAACAGCGTCAGATGACCGCCCAGGGCCGCCAGCAGCCCCAGCACCAGCCCGCCGGCCGGCAGGGCCAGCATCGGGTGGCCGAGCCGGGCGAACGCCCCGTGGACGTACGGGAAGGCGTACACGGCGGTCATGCCGAGCAGTGCCGCCAGCGGCGCGACCACCAGGGCGGCCAGCAGGTCGGCCCAGCCGGGCGGGCCGAGGGCGGGCAGATGGAGGTCGAAGGCCGGACGGGCCACCAGAGTGGCCGTCAGCGCCCCGGCCGCGGCGGCGACCAGCGGCGCGAAGACGCTGTCCCACAGCGCTCCCCGCATGGGCTTGCCGGCCAGTGCCTCGGAGATGACCAGGGCCGCCGCCACCGGCGTGCCGAACAGCGCCCCGATCGTCGCCGCTTCCGCCAGCACCACCCACAGCGTGCCGGGCGCCCGCCGGAAAAGCCGGTTCCCCAGCCAGAAGGCGAGCCCCACGTTCACGGCGATGATCGGGTTCTCCGGCCCGAGGCTCGGTCCGCCCGCGAGCGTCAGCCCGGTCGCCAGCACGAGACCGGGCAGCACGACGGGCGGCAGCACGGGCGCGTCGAGCCCGGTGGTGGCCGGGTCGGGCCCGGCGTGCCCGGGCACCTTCCACACCACAAGCCCGACCGCCACGCCCGTCCCGGTGAGCATGACGAGCATCCACAGCACCGAGTACCTGCCGACCCCCAGGGCGTCCGGCACGGTCTGCCAGAGCACCTTCTGGAGCTCCTCGGCCGCCTCGCTCACCCCGACCAGGAGCAGACTCGCGCCCACGCCCACCACCAGAGCGGGGAGGATCAACGGCAGCAGGGCACGGGCCGGAGCCGGCGGTGCGAGGGGTGCCTGCGCGGTGTCCTGGGCCACTGGCTCACCATAAGCGGACAAAACCGACAGAACATCCGGAGGGAACCGCCCGCGGACTCCGGCTTGCACCTCACGCCACGTGAGGCCTCAGCGTGGAGCGCGTACCGAGAAGGGAGCGGACGAAGTGAGCTACTCCGTGGGACAGGTCGCCGGCTTCGCCGGAGTCACGGTGCGCACGCTGCACCACTACGACGACATCGCCCTGCTCGTCCCGAGTGAGCGCAGCCACGCGGGTCACCGCCGCTACAGCGACGACGACCTCGACCGGCTGCAGCGGATCCTGTTCTACCGGGAGCTCGGCTTCCCGCTCGACGAGGTCGCCGCCCTGCTCGACGACCCGGACGCGGACCCGCGCGCGCACCTGCGCCGCCAGCACGACCTGCTGACCGCCCGGATCGAGAAGCTGCAGAAGATGGCCGCGGCCGTGGAGCACGCCATGGAGGCACGCACGATGGGCATCAACCTGACACCCGAGGAGAAGTTCGAGGTCTTCGGCGACAAGGACCCCGAACAGTACGTCGAGGAGGCGGAACAGCGCTGGGGCGGCACGGACACGTACGCCGAGTCACAGCGCCGGGCCGCCCGGTACACCAAGGACGACTGGAAGCGCATGCAGGCCGAGGTCAACGCCTGGAGCGAGCGCTACGGCGCCCTGATGGACGCCGGTGAACCACCGGCCGGTGAAGCGGCCATGGCCATGGCCGAGGAACACCGGCAGCACATCAGCACCTGGTTCTACGCATGCTCGTACGAACTCCACCAGGGCCTCGCCGACATGTACGTCTCCGACGACCGTTTCAAGGCGTTCTACGACTCCATGCGCCCGGGGCTCGCCGAACACCTCAGGGACGCGATCACGGCGAACGCCGCCCGCCGCGCCTCCTGATGTCCCGGCCCGGGGGAACACCACAGGTGGCTCACTCCCGGGCCAGGACCACCGCCGTCCCGTAGGCGCACACCTCGGTGCCCACGTCCGCCGCCTCCGTCACGTCGAAGCGGAACGCAAGGACGCCGTTGGCGCCCCGTGCGCGTGCCTGCTCCACCAGCCGCCCCATGGCCTGTGTCCGGGTCTCCACGAGCGTCTTGGTGAGGCCCTTCAACTCGCCCCCGACCATCGATTTCAGGCCCGCGCCGATCTGGCTTCCGAGGTGCCGGGAGCGCACGGTCAGCCCGAAGACCTCGCCCAGTACCTCCTGGACCCGATAGCCGGGTGCGTCGTTCGTCGTCACCACCAGGACGTCCGGTTCGGGTCCCTGGCCGCCGCCGTATTCTTCGATGCCCATGGCTCACAGCTTTGCCGCAGTCGGCGCACAGTGCATCCTGAAGCCGCTTGTGGAACCTGGGGCCGGCGCGTGGCGTTGATACTTGTGTGCGGCCCCACCCAGGACGCCGTACCTTCCTCCACCCCTCAGGAGCCCGGAACCGTGACGACGACGCTTGCTCTCGGACCGAGCTGGCTGGACCCCAACTATCTGCTGGACACCTACAGCATCTGGGGCCTCCTGCTCATCGTCTTCGCCGAGTCCGGACTGCTGATCGGTTTCTTCCTGCCGGGTGACTCGCTGCTGTTCACCGCCGGCCTGCTGATCACCTCGGGCAAGCTGAACTTCCCGCTGTGGGGGGCGATCGCCCTCATCTGCGTCGCCGCGGTCCTGGGCGACCAGGCGGGTTACATGTTCGGCAAGAAGGTCGGCCCGTCGCTCTTCAACCGACCGGACTCCCGCCTCTTCAAGCAGGAGAACGTCACCAAGGCACACGAGTTCTTCGAGAAGTACGGCCCGAAGTCCCTGGTCCTGGCCCGCTTCGTGCCCATCGTGCGCACGTTCACGCCGATCATCGCCGGCGTCAGCGGCATGCGGTACCGCTCGTTCGTCGCCTTCAACGTCCTCGGCGGGGTCCTGTGGGGCGCCGGTGTCACCCTGCTCGGCTCCTGGCTGGGCAACATCGACTTCGTCAACAAGCACATCGAGCTCATCCTGATCCTGATCGTCTTCGTCTCGGTGGTCCCGATCCTGATCGAGTTCCTGCGGGCCCGCTCCAAGTCCGGCAAGACCCCGCCCCAGGCCCCCACCCAGCAGCACCCCCCGGTCATGGACGACGCGACCACCCAACTCCGCCGCATCCCCCCGACCGACCAGCCCCAGCCCCAGCAGCAGTACGGCAACGGCGATCAGGGCGGGCAGCAGTACGGCTACGGCGACCAGGGTCAGCAGTACGGCTACGGCGACCAGGGCCAGCAGCAGTACGGCTACGGCGACCAGGGCGGTCAGCAGTACGGCTATGGCGACCAGGGCGGTCAGCAGTACGGCTACGGCGACCAGGGCCAGCAGTACGGCCAGGCCCCGCAGCAGCAGCCGTACGCACAGCAGCACCCCCAGCAGCACCCCCACCACCAGGGCCACCAGCAGCCGCCGTACGGCACCCAGCAGGGCAACAACAACCAGCAGTACCCGCACAACAACTAGGGCTACTGAAGCGCCCCCCCGAGCGGGCAGGCCCCCGGCGGCTCAGAACCCTCGTGTCCGCTTGGCCGCCCGGCGGCCCGCCGAGCTCTCGGCACCCGGCAGCCGGAGGAACAACCGTGAGATCTCCGAGCCGAGGTTGACCCCGATGGCGATGGCCATGGCGAGCGCCGCGGCCTTCGACAGCGACACCAGCCCCCCGTCGATGTCGTTCTGCGCGATCGACAGCAGCCCGAAGTACGACGCGGAACCCGGCAGCAGGGGCCCGATCGCCGCGGTCGTGTAGGGCAGCGCGGACGCGAACCGGTACCGGGACAGCAGTTGCCCGAACAGCCCCACCAGCCCCGCCGCCACCGCCGTCGAGGCGACCGGCGAGATGTCGCCGGCGGAGTTCATCGCGCCGTACACCGACCACGCGACACCGCCGTTCAACGTCACCGCCAGCACGGTGGATCGTTCCTGCTGGAGCAGCACCGCGAAGGCCAGCGACAGCAGCATCGACGCGCCGATCTGCCACAGCGGCCGCGGCGTGTTGGTCAGCGCCTCGTCGGGGTTGAGATGGGCGCCCAGTTGCACGCCGACGTAGAGCATCACCAGCACTCCGGCGACGATGCCCACGAAGAAGTACATGACCTCCAGCAGACGCGCGGACGCGGTGATGTAGAAGCCCGTCAGACCGTCCTGCACGCCCGCCACCAGAGCCCGCCCGGGCAGCAGCGCGAACAGCCCACCGGTGATCACCGCGGACGCCTTCACGTCGACGTCCGCCAGGGTCAGCGCGATCCCGATCGCGGCCGGCGGCATCGCGGCCACGGTGAACTGGTAGAACTCCGGCAGTCCGCGCCCGGCGCACAACCACGCCAGCCGGTCGCCGAGCATCGCGCCCAGCGCGGCCGCCACGAAGACCAGCAGGTCACCGCCGACCAGTACGGAGGCCGCGCCCGCGAGCAGACCGCTCGCCCCGGTCAGCGCCCAGCCGGGGTACGGGTGCCGGTTACGGCGGATCTCGGCGAGCCGCCGGTAGGCCTCCTCCAGGGAGATCGCCGTCTCCGGGTCGCTGAGGTCGTCCACCAGCTGGTACACGGCCGCCAGACGCGTGTAGTCGGTGCCCCGGCGGCGCACGGTCCGGGAGGCCGACACCGGGTCGTCCACCAGGGACGGCTGGTACGAGATCGCCAGCAGCGTGAAGGTGACGTTCGGCTCGCAGCGGTCCAGCCCGTACGACCGGCAGACCGCGAACATCGCCGCCTCGACGTCCTCCGCGCCCTCGCCGCCCGCCAGCAGCAACTCGCCGATACGCAGCGTCAGGTCGAGCACGCGAGGGACGGCCGGGCCCTCTTCCTCCTCCGCCTTGTGCGCCGGTTCCGGCGCGGGCCGCTCGGCCACCGGCATCCGCAGCATCGTGCGCATCCGGTCCTGCCAGGGCAGGTCCTTGGTCAGACTGACCACGGGTATGCCGCTCGGCGGCGTGAACGCGGGCGGGGCGTGCTTGGAGCTGTAGGTCCTCGGCCGGCTGAACGCCGACCCCTCCGGCTCCGCGGCGGGAGCCTGCGGCACGTCGAGCCCGTCGGGCATGGCGAACTCGGAGGTGGTCTCCGACTCGGCTCCGGCCTTGGGCACGGCGAGCCCGTCGGGAAGGGCGAACTCGGATGTGATCTCCGAGTCGAAGACACCCTTCGCCTCGTCCGACTGAGGTTTGCGGTCCTCCCCGTACGTCACTGCGTAGTGCTCCCTGTACGACACGTTCGGCGTTCCTCAGTATGCGCACCGGCACACGAACGGGCCGCGCCACCCCTGGAAGGGGTCACGCGGCCCGCGGGGCGCAGCGGCGATCAGTGGCCGCCGGACTCCTTGAACCGCTTGTACGACCGCTCGATCTCGGCCTCGGCGTCCGTGCGGCCCACCCAGTTGGCACCCTCGACGGACTTGCCGGGCTCCAGGTCCTTGTAGACCTCGAAGAAGTGCTGGATCTCCAGGCGGTCGAACTCGGAGACGTGGTGGATGTCGCGCAGGTGCTCCACGCGCGGGTCGTGCGCGGGCACGCACAGCAGCTTGTCGTCGCCGCCGGCCTCGTCCGTCATCCGGAACATGCCGATCGTGCGGCACTGGATGAGGCAGCCGGGGAAGGTCGGCTCGTCCAGGATGACCAGCGCGTCCAGCGGGTCGCCGTCCTCGCCGAGGGTGTTCTCGACGAAGCCGTAGTCGGCCGGGTAGCTGGTCGAGGTGAAGAGGCGACGGTCCAGGCGGATCCGACCGGTCTCGTGGTCCACCTCGTACTTGTTCCGTGAACCCTTCGGAATCTCGATCGTGACGTCGAACTCCACCGGTGGCTCCTCCATGATCAACACATAGTTCTGGTGGTTAAGTGTCCCTCACGCAGGTGTGTGATCGCGAAAGGGGCTGGTGGTCGTGCCAGAGCTGAGGCCTTGGCGAGCCGCGAAACCGCATGTGACGCGGGTCGCGAACGCCGTACGACCCCGTCTGGCGCGTGCCAGGAACGCCGTACAAACCGGAGTTCCGCGAACCGCGGACACCCTACGGCCCCGCCTCGCCCGCGCCGCGAAGGCCGCGAAACCGCAGGTCGTGCGGCTGGCACGGGCCGCGGGTCCACAGCTCGCCCGGATCCCGGGGCCGAAGACCGCCAAGACCTGGCAGTACACCGCGACAGCCGCCACCGCCGGGCTGGCGCTGGCCGCCTCGGTGGTGACCGTGGCAGGACCCTGGGACTCCACCGGTCAGCGTACGGCCGAGCGGGACCGGGCGGCGGCCCGGGAACACACGGGTGGCGCAGATCACGACGAGGCCTCCGGTGTGCCGGGCGGGGCACCGCGGCCCGCCCCCAGCGCCGCCTCCGTGCTGGCCGCCCTCGGCGGCACCTCGGGCACCGTCAGGTCCGAGCCCACCGGGCAGGGCATGTCCAGCACCCTGGCCCCGCTCCTGAAGGACGCCGCGCTCGGCGACCGCCGGGCGGCCGTGGTCGTGGACGTCGCCTCCAAGAAGCGGCTCTACGGCGTGGGCGCCGGCCTGGCCCTGACTCCCGCCTCGACCACGAAGATCGCCACCGCCGTGGCCGCGCTGTCCGCGCTGGGCGCCGACCACCGTCTCACCACCCGGGCCGCCCTCGAACCCGGCGGCCGGGACCTCGTCCTCGTCGGCGGCGGCGACCCCACCCTCACCGCCCGTCAGGACGCCGAGGGCTGGGCGAGCCTGCGCACCCTCGCCGCCGAGACCGCCGCCGCCCTGAAGAAGCGGGACATCCGCACGGTGACGCTGTCGTACGACACCACCCTGTACGCCGGCCCCGTACTTCACCCCATCGGAGTCAACGAGAACCTCGCCCCCGTCACCGCCCTGATGGCCGACGAGGGCCGCACGGACGACTCCACCAGCGGCCCCGTGCTCCGCGTGACGGACCCGCAGAAGGACGCGACCCGGCAGTTCGCCGCGTTCCTCGAGGACCACGGGATCAGGACGACCGCCCCCCGCCCCGGTCGAGCGACGGCCCGGGCGCAGTCCCTCGCCACGGTCTCCTCACCCCCGCTGTCCGCCCTCGTCGAACGCATGCTGACCAACAGCGACAACGACATCGCCGAGGCCCTCGCCCGGCAGACCGCCCTCGCGACCGGCGAACGCGCCGACTTCGACGGCGCCGACCGCGCGATCACCGCCCAGCTGAGGAAACTCCGGCTCCCGCTGTCGGGCGCCGACTTCCAGGACGGCAGCGGCCTCGACCGCGCCGACCGGCTCACCGCCGACACGCTCACCTCCCTGCTCGCCGAGGCCGGCGACCCGTCCCGCCCCGACCTGCGTCCGGTCCTCACCGGTCTGCCCGTGGCGGGCTTCAGCGGCACCCTGGCCAGCCGTTACGCGAACGGCGCGGCCGGCCTCGTACGCGCGAAGACGGGCACCCTGACCGGCGTGAACACCCTGGCCGGCACGGTGGTCGACCAGGACGGCCGTCTGCTGGCCTTCGCGTTCATGGCGTCGGGCACGACGGATCCGGTGGCGGCCCAGGCGGCGTTGGACCGGGCGGCCACCGCCCTGGCGGCATGCGGTTGCCGGTGACCGGGCGCCCGCGCGCACTGAGGGGTCCGCCACCTCACGGCCTGCCCCAACAGGGACCGCTCACGTACGGTTGACGCATGACGAGCATCGGTGGTGCCGAGATGGTCGACTGGAATCTCGCGGTCGCGACCGCGACCCGGCTCGTACGGCCGGGCCCCGACGTGAGCCGCGACGAGGCCAGGGCCGTCGTCGCGGAACTGCGCCGGCATGCCAAGGCCTCGGAGGAACACGTCCGGGGCTTCACTCGTATGGCGACGGAGGAGTCGCACGACACTCCGGTCCTCGTCGTCGACCGCCCCGGCTGGGTCCGGGCGAACGTCGCCGGGTTCCGGGAGATCCTCAAGCCGCTCCTCGACAAGATGCAGGAACGACGGGGCAGCACCCCCGGCGGTGCGGTCCTGGGCGCCGTCGGCGGCAAGGTGACCGGCGTCGAACTGGGCATGCTCCTGTCCTTCCTGTCCTCCCGCGTCCTCGGCCAGTACGAGACCTTCGCCCCGGCCACCCGGGACCTCCCGTCCGGCGGCGCCCCCGACGCGTCGAGCGGCGGCGGCCGACTGCTCCTGGTCGCCCCGAACATCGTCCACGTGGAGCGCGAACTCGACGTGGAGCCCCACGACTTCCGGCTGTGGGTGTGCCTCCACGAGGAGACCCACCGCACGCAGTTCACGGCCGTGCCCTGGCTGCGCGACCACCTGGAGGGCGAGATCCAGTCGTTCCTGGGGGAGACCGAGGTCGACCCCATGACCGTCCTGGAACGCGTCCGGGACGCCGCCCAGTCCCTCGCGGGCGGGCGCCCGGAGGGCGAGGAGGACGAGGGCGGCAGGTCCCTCGTGGAGATCGTGCAGACACCCGCCCAGCGGGAGATCCTCGGCCGCCTCACCGCGGTGATGTCCCTCCTGGAGGGCCACGCCGACTTCGTCATGGACGGAGTGGGCCCCGAGGTCGTCCCGACCGTCGCCGAGATCCGTGAGAAGTTCCAGCAGCGACGCGCCAAGGGCGCCTCCCGACTGGACCTCGCGCTGCGCAAGCTCCTGGGCCTGGACGCCAAACTCCGGCAGTACCGCGACGGCGAACGCTTCGTGCGGGCCGTCGTCGACCAGGTCGGCGTGGACGGCTTCAACCGTGTGTGGACCTCCCCGAACACCCTCCCCACGAAGGCGGAGATCGCCAAACCGGCGGACTGGGTCGCGCGGGTGCACCGCAAGGCCGAGTCGTGAACGCGGGTACGGCGGTCGCGAAACGAATCCGGCCGACGGCAGGCGAACGCCCCTTCAATCACCCGTCCGAGGGACCGTGAGCGAAGGGTAGGCGTGCAATGCTCGGGGAACGGCCCGGTTCTGTCACCATCTACACACTCTGAGTGACCGAACCCGAGCTCACCCCCCGAAAACTTCATGAAGGGAACCGGACATGGGTCCCCATCCTGCGGTCGCGGCGATACGCCTGGCGGTCCGCCGCGTCCTCCACGACATCCTCAACGACCACCAGACCTCCGAGCCCAGCTCGCACGAGCGCCCGCCGTCGCCGCTCGTGCTCGTGGCGTGCTCGGGCGGCGCCGACTCCATGGCCCTCGCCTCCGCCCTGGCGTTCGAGGCCCCCAAGCTCGGCATCCGGGCCGGAGGCGTCACCGTCGACCACGGCCTGCAGCCCGGCTCCGACCAGCGCGCCGACGAGGTCGTCCTACGGCTGCGCGAACTCGGCCTGGACCCCGTCGACTCCAGCGCCGTGACCGTCGGCCGCGAAGGCGGCCCCGAGGCGGCCGCCCGAGACGCCCGCTACGCCGCCCTGGACGCCGCCGCCGAACGCCACGGCGCCACCGCGGTCCTGCTCGGCCACACCCGGGACGACCAGGCCGAAACCGTCCTGCTCGGCCTCGCCCGCGGCTCCGGCATCCGCTCCCTGTCCGGAATGGCGGCGGTGTCCGGGGGGCCGGGGGCGGCCCGCCGTTACCGCCGCCCCTTCCTGCAACTGGACCGGCAGACCGTCCGCAAGGCCTGCATGGTCCAGTCCCTGCCGGTCTGGGACGACCCGCACAACGCCGACCCGGCCTACACCCGCTCCCGGCTGCGTCACGAGGGTCTGCCCGCGCTGGAGAAAGCGCTCGGCAAAGGCGTCGTGGAGGCCCTCGCGCGCACGGCCCAGCTCTCCCGCGACGACGCCGACGCCCTGGACGCCTGGGCCGGCCAGGCCGAGACCGCCGTACGGGACGCCGCCGGCGGCCTGGAGTGCGCCAAGCTCTACGCCCTGCCGCCCGCCGTGCGCCGCCGCGTCCTGCGCCGCGCGGCCATCGAGGCCGGCGCCCCCGCGGGGTCGCTCTTCGCCCGCCACATCGAGGAAGTCGACCGTCTGATCACCGGCTGGCGAGGCCAGGGAGCCATCAATCTCCCGGGCAAGGTCGTCGCCCGGCGGCAGGGTGGCAGACTGGTGATCCGGCAAGGCTGATCCCGTCCTCTCCGAGGACTCTGTGGAGGGGCCGCTCAGCCGGTTGGACGACCGAAAGTGATGCGGGTGGACGCGAAAGACATGGGTTCCGACCTCCAGTCGGTGCTCATCACCAAGGAAGAGATCGACGCGAAGCTGGCCGAGCTGGCCGCGAAGATCGACGCGGAGTACGCGGGCAAGGACCTGCTCATCGTCGGTGTCCTCAAGGGCGCGGTGATGGTCATGGCCGACCTCGCACGGGCGCTGTCCACCCCCGTCACCATGGACTGGATGGCCGTGTCGTCCTACGGCGCGGGCACCCAGTCCTCCGGTGTGGTGCGGATCCTCAAGGATCTCGACACCGACATCAAGGGCAGGCACGTCCTGATCGTCGAGGACATCATCGACTCCGGCCTGACCCTGTCCTGGCTGATCTCCAATCTCGGCTCGCGTGAGCCCGCCTCCCTCAAGGTGTGCACCCTGCTGCGCAAGCCCGACGCCGCGAAGGTCGCCATCGACGTGGAGTGGGTCGGCTTTGACATTCCCAACGAATTCGTCGTCGGTTATGGCCTCGACTACGCCGAGAAGTACCGCAATCTCCCGTTCGTCGGTACGCTCGCGCCCCACGTGTACGGCGGTTGAGCGGGCGCGTGGACAGCGGCTGAGCCAGACGGCTCAAGCCCTGTAAGACGATCGGGAACCCCAGCGGGTTTCGCGCCGTTGGAGCATGCAGACGGGTTCGACAGCCCTCCCGTGCGGCTTCGGTCCACAATGCTGGGGTACCGTCAGAAGAACTGTCTTTATCAAACTCACTATGGCAGGAGGGACGGGGCGGCACCGCTCCGTATGGATGGACGTGAAGCGATACTTCCGTGGGCCGGTCATGTGGATCGTGCTGGCCGTCCTTGCCGTGGTCGTGTTGATGCAGGTCGTCGGCTCGTCCGGTGGCTACAAGACGGTGGACACCGGCCAGGTGATCCAGGCGATCAATGACAACAGGGCCGAGTCGGCCAAGCTGACCACCGGCGATGAGCAGACCATCAAGGTCGAGCTCAAGGACGGCGCAAAAGTCGAGGGCAGCTCGAAGATCCAGGCGAGCTACATCGGCGACCAGGGCGCGACCCTCGCCGGCACCTTGCAGAACAAGTACCAGGACAAGCAGATCCCCAAGGGCTACACGGTCTCGCCGACCAAGCAGAACGCCTTCGTCGGGATCCTGCTCTCCCTGCTCCCCTTCGTCCTCATCGTTGTCGTCTTCCTGTTCCTGATGAATCAGATGCAGGGCGGCGGCTCCCGGGTGATGAACTTCGGGAAGTCCAAGGCGAAACTCATCACCAAGGACACCCCGAAGACGACGTTCTCGGACGTCGCCGGGTCGGACGAGGCCGTGGAGGAGCTCCACGAGATCAAGGAGTTCCTGCAGGAACCGGCGAAGTTCCAGGCGGTCGGGGCGAAGATCCCCAAGGGCGTACTGCTGTACGGCCCTCCCGGCACCGGCAAGACCCTGCTGGCGCGCGCCGTCGCGGGCGAGGCCGGGGTCCCGTTCTACTCGATCTCCGGTTCCGACTTCGTCGAGATGTTCGTCGGTGTCGGTGCCTCCCGAGTCCGTGACCTGTTCGAGCAGGCCAAGGCGAACGCCCCGGCGATCGTCTTCGTCGACGAGATCGACGCGGTCGGCCGCCATCGCGGCGCCGGCCTCGGCGGTGGTCACGACGAGCGTGAGCAGACCCTGAACCAGCTGCTCGTCGAGATGGACGGGTTCGACGTCAAGGGCGGTGTGATCCTCATCGCCGCCACGAACCGCCCGGACATCCTCGACCCGGCGCTGCTGCGTCCCGGCCGTTTCGACCGCCAGATCGCGGTGGACCGCCCGGACATGCAGGGTCGTCTGGAGATCCTCAAGGTCCACCAGAAGGGCAAGCCGGTCGCACCGGACGTCGACCTGTCGGCCGTCGCCCGCCGCACCCCCGGCTTCACCGGCGCGGACCTGTCGAACGTGCTGAACGAAGCGGCGCTCCTGACGGCGCGCGGCAACCAGAAGCTGATCGACAACCACATGCTGGACGAGGCGATCGACCGCGTCGTGGCGGGTCCGCAGAAGCGGACCCGGATCATGTCGGACAAGGAAAAGAAGATCACCGCGTACCACGAGGGCGGTCACGCCCTGGTCGCGGCGGCCTCTCCGAACTCCGATCCGGTCCACAAGATCACGATCCTCTCGAGAGGCCGTGCTCTGGGCTACACGATGGTTCTGCCGGACGAGGACAAGTACTCGACCACGCGCAACGAGATGCTGGACCAGCTGGCCTACATGCTGGGCGGCCGCGCGGCCGAGGAACTGGTCTTCCACGACCCGACCACCGGTGCCGCGAACGACATCGAGAAGGCCACGGCGACGGCCCGCGCGATGGTCACGCAGTACGGCATGACCGAGCGTCTCGGTGCCATCAAGTTCGGTGGCGACAACACCGAGCCGTTCCTGGGCCGGGAGATGTCGCACCCGCGTGACTACTCGGAAGAGGTCGCCGCGCTGGTCGACGAGGAGGTCAAGAAGCTCATCGAGACGGCGCACAACGAGGCCTGGGAGATCCTGGTCGAGAACCGCGACGTCCTCGACCAGCTGGTCCTGCAGTTGCTGGAGAAGGAGACGCTGAACAAGGAGCAGATCGCCGAGATCTTCGCTCCCATCGTCAAGCGTCCCCCGCGGCCGGCCTGGACCGGATCCTCCCGGCGTACGCCGTCGACCCGTCCGCCGGTGCTCTCCCCCAAGGAGCTCGCACTGACGAACGGCGCCAACGGCGCGACTCCGGCGATCTCCACCGTGAAGTCCACCGCGGCGGAGCCCGCTCCGGCGGCCGAGCCGGCCCCTGAGGACCGCCCGGAGAACTGACCCTCCAGGTCCTTCGGACCCCGGTGGCCTCACCGCGGGCCCGGGATGGATTGCCGCGCCCCCCAGGTTCTAGCCTGGGGGGCGCGGCATTTCGTATGCCTAGGGATGGAAGTGCGTGGTTCACACGCGCTACAGGCACAGGAACGAGGCACCACACATGACCGACCCCGTGACGCTGGACGGCGAGGGCTCCATCGGCGCGTTCGACGAGAAGCGCGCCGAGAACGCCGTACGCGAACTGCTGATCGCGGTCGGCGAGGACCCCGACCGGGAGGGCCTGAGGGAGACGCCGGCGCGGGTGGCGCGGGCCTATCAGGAGATATTCGCGGGGCTGACGCAGAAGCCCGAGGATGTGCTGACCACGACGTTCGACGCGGGGCACGACGAGCTGGTGCTGGTGAAGGACATCGAGGTGTACTCGACGTGTGAGCACCATCTCGTGCCGTTCCGAGGTGTCGCCCATGTCGGCTACATCCCCGCCACCACCGGCAAGATCACCGGCCTGTCCAAGCTGGCCCGTCTCGTGGACGTCTACGCTCGGCGCCCGCAGGTGCAGGAACGGCTCACCACGCAGATCGCGGACTCCCTGATGGAGATACTGGAGCCGCGCGGTGTCATCGTCGTCGTGGAGTGCGAGCACATGTGCATGTCGATGCGCGGCATCCGCAAGCCCGGTGCCAAGACGCTGACGTCGGCCGTGCGCGGCCAGCTGCGGGACGCGGCCACCCGCAATGAGGCGATGAGCCTCATCATGGCCCGCTGAGGCAGGCTGAGGCGCACTAAGGCCCAGCCGTCGTCACGTTGTCGAAGCCGCACCCGTGTTGTGGTCGTCGTCCTCCGGGAGTCGGCAGACACGCTCCAGGAAGATGGCCGCCACTATGACGCCGATGCCCGCCAGGACCGAGAAGCCGGCGTAGATGGCCTGGTCGCGGCGGGCGGGGATGTCCAGCGACTCCAGCAGGAAGACCCCGGTGCCGCCGTACATGCCGGAGACCAGGGCGGCGACCAGGGCGCTGGCCTGACCGAAGACGACCGCGCGGGCCGCCATCAACGGGTCGACGCCCTTGGCCTCGGGGCGCCGCTCGCGCTGCGCCTTGAGGCGGGCACGGATGGAGAGCGCCGTGGCCAGGAGGACCACCGCGATCAGGCCGAGGACGATG
Organism: Streptomyces sp. NPDC005263; assembly: GCF_042872365.1. NCBI lineage: Bacteria > Bacillati > Actinomycetota > Actinomycetes > Kitasatosporales > Streptomycetaceae > Streptomyces > Streptomyces sp. NPDC005263. The sequence goes on from NZ_JBIAKJ010000007.1 coordinate 551,231, forward strand.
GGCGCCGCCAGGGGGACGCTGGGCAGGGTCCCGACCGAGTTCCACAGGCGGGCGCCCGCCCAGGACAAGACCCCGGCGATGGCGAAGACGCCGATCAGCACCCTGATGCGCAGCTCTCTCACGGTGTCCCTTCAGCTCCCCGAGGTCCCACGGACTGTGGCCGTCTTGACCTTAACGGCTATTCGGGCAGCCGGAGTTCCAGGTCCTTGCGCACTTCCACGCCCTCGCGGGTGACCGCGTCGAGCAGGTCGGCGACCGGGCCGCGGCCGGGCAGCTGGGCCTCGGGGTCCACGTCGTGCCACGGGACGAGGACGAAGGCGCGTTCGTGGGCGCGGGGATGAGGGAGCGTGAGGTGCGGGTCGTCGATGACGACGTCGGCGTACGCGACGATGTCGACGTCGAGGGTGCGCGCGCCCCAGCGTTCGTCCCGGACCCGGTGGAAGGCCTCCTCGACCGCGTGCGCCCGCTCCAGGAGGGAGGACGGGGGCAGGGTCGTCTTCAGGACCACGACCGCGTTGAAGTACGAGGGCTGGCTGCCGGGCTCCACGCCCCACGGCTCCGTCTCGTACACCGGGGAGACCGCCTTGATGCGGACGCCGGGGGTGTCCTCCAGGGCGTCGATGGCGCCCTGGAGTGTCTCCAGGCGGTTGCCGAGGTTGGCGCCGAGGGAGACCACCGCCCGTTTCGGGTTGTGGAGGGTGGTGTCGGCGGCGTCGACCTTCTCGACGACGGAGGCGGGTACCGGCTGTACGGTCGGGTCGCTGTGACCCTCGGTGAAGAACGCGGTCATACTCGGCTCCGGGTGATGGTGACGGTCACGTCGTCGAAGGGGACGGTGATCGGCGCGTCGGGCTTGTGGACGCGGACCTCGATCTCCTCGACCCGTTCGTGCTTGAGACAGGTCTGGGCGATGCGCTCGGCGAGTGTCTCGATCAGGTTGACCGGCTCGCCCTCCACGACGGCCACGACCTCCTCCGCCACGATGCCGTAGTGCACGGTCTTCGTCAGGTCGTCGTCGGCGGCGGCCGGTCGGGTGTCCAGGCCCAGGACGAGGTCCACGATGAAGGTCTGGCCCTCCTCGCGCTCCTTGGGGAACACACCGTGGTGCCCGCGGGCCTTCAGGCCGCGCAGCGCGACACGATCCACGCGAATCACTCCTGCTGTCGTCGGTCACGGCCGGTCCGTACCTGGTGCGGCGGCACACCGGCCTCAGATGAATCTACCTGCGAGCACTGACAGGGCCCGGCCGCGGGGGCGCGGGCCCGCGCCGGAGCCAGGAGGTTTCATCGTGCGTTTCCCCTGGGGAACCCGGCGGCTCACGGGCTGGTAGCCGCCCATACCCGGCGGTTCGTGATTCCAACCACTTCTGGTCCCGGGCCAAGCCGCACGGGTGGCTCCCGCGCGGGGTTCTGGGTGGCTCTGTGGGGCGCCTACCCACTCAGGCGGGGGTGTCGTCGCTTTCGTCCTCGTCGCTTTCGGCCAGAACGGGTGAGGCGTGGTGGGACCAGAGTTTCCAGCCGTCGGGTGTACGGCGGAACACGTTGGTGGCGACCACCAGCTGGCCGACGAGCGGGCCCAGCTCCTCTCCGCCCTCGGGGGCGGGGCCGCCGCTGAGGATGTTCTCGGTGCAGGTCACCAGGGCGGTGTCGGCGCTGACGGAGACGTGCACATCGGTGAGGAAGAACTGGATGTAGTCCGTGTTGGCCATGATCAGCGCGTACGACCTCAGGACCTCGCCGCGGCCGGTGAGTACGGGCCAGCCGGGGTGCACGCAGGAGATGACGCCGACGTCGGCGGGGTCGTGGTACTCCTCGTCGACGCCCAGGTCGGAAGGGGTGAGCCAGATCGAGGACACCGTGTCGAAGTCGCCGCGCTCCATGGCCTCGTAGAAGGCGGTGTTGGCGAGTTCGACCTCTTCCACGTCCGTGTGGGGGGCGCTCACCGGAGTCCTTCAGCGCCGTTGCCCGCGGTGCGCGCCCCCTCCATGGCGCGCGCGACCCGTACCGCGTCCGCGGTCGCGCGCACCTCGTGCACGCGGACCGCCCACGCGCCGGCGTGCGCCGCGAGCGCGGAGACGGCGGCGGTGGCGGCGTCCCGCTCGCGGGCGGGCGGCGGCGCGCTCTCGGGGCCGGCCAGGACGCGGCCCAGGAACCGCTTGCGGGAGGCGGCGACGAGCAGGGGGTGCCCGAGGGCGAGCAGGCGGTCGAGGTGGGCGAGGAGGGAGAGGTCGTGTTCGGCGTCCTTGGAGAAACCGAGGCCGGGGTCGACGATGACCCGGTCGGGGGCGACACCGCCGGCGAGGACGGCATCCACACGGGCCCGCAGTTCGTCCACGACGTCGGCCACGACGTCCGCGTACACGCCCTTGACGTTGCCGCCCTGCAGGAAGCCCCGCCAGTGCATGACGACGAAGGGGGCCTGCGCGTCGGCGACGACCGGGATCATCGCGGGGTCGGCGAGGCCGCCGCTGACGTCGTTGACGAGGGAGGCACCGGCCGCCAGGGCCTGTTCGGCGACGGAGGCGCGCATGGTGTCCACGGAGACGGTGACGCCCTCGGAGGCGAGACCGCGGACGACCGGGATGACGCGCTTGAGCTCCTCGGCCTCGTCGACCCGGCTGGCGCCGGGGCGGGTGGACTCGCCACCGACGTCCACCAGGTCGGCGCCCTCGGTGACGAGGTCGAGGCCGTGCTTGACGGCGGCCAGGGTGTCGAAGAAGCGGCCGCCGTCGGAGAAGGAATCGGGGGTGACGTTCACGACTCCCATGACCGCGCAGCGGCCCCATTCCGGAAGGCCCGCGACGCGCCCGCGTCCGCTCTGCTTGCTCATACGTTCAGCGTAGGCCCCGGGCGGGATCACGGGGGCCGGGGCCCGGCCGACGCGAGGGTGAGGCTGGAGCGGCAGCCCCCTGGGCTGGGGGAGGGGCGGGGGCTTGCAGTCTCGGGTCCCGTTCACCGGCCGCGGGCCCCGTTCACCGGCCGCGCGCCCCGCTCACCGGCAGCGGGCCGCGCGGTCTTCGTCCGGCGGCGCCCACGTCGCCGCCGGGCGACCAGTCGCGGTCGTCGTCAGATCGCCGCTCTGACGCTCCGTTCCGCGCCGTGGGCGCAGGCGTGCGCCTGGGGCGTGCGGTTGCGCAGGAAGCGCGGCAGGGGGAGGGCGAGGTTGACGAAGCCCTCTGCCTGCATCGCGGCGAAGCCGATGCGCGGCAGGTCGCCGGAGGCGCGGTAGACCACGAAGCGCGGCTCCCAGCGTGGCTGGAACTTGGCGTTGAACTTGTACAGGGACTCGATCTGGAACCAGCGCGAGAGGAAGACCAGCAGCCCGCGCCAGGCACGCAGCACCGGGCCCGCGCCGATCTTCTCGCCGCGCGCGAGCGCCGCGCGGAACATCGCGAAGTTGAGCGACACACGCGTGATCCCCAGCCGGGGGGCGGCCTGGAGGGCGGCCACGATCAGCAGCTCGTTCATGCCGGGGTCGGCCGAGCGGTCGCGCCGCATCAGGTCCAGGGAGACGCCGTCCGTGCCCCAGGGCACGAAGTGCAGGATCGCCTTCAGATCGCCGTACGGACCGGGATGGGCGTCCGCCTTGTGGGCGGTGGCGATCAGACAGTCGCCGTCCGCCGGGTCGCCGATCCGGCCCAGGGCCATGGAGAAGCCCCGCTCGGTGTCGGTCCCGCGCCAGTCCTCGGCGGCGCGCCGGACGCGCTCCAGCTCGGCCTCCCCGAGGTCAGCCACGCGCCGTACCCGGGTCTCGTAACCGGCCCGCTCGATGCGTTTGACCATCTGTCGCACGTTGCGCATCGCGCGGCCGGCGAGGGAGAAATCCGCGACGTCCACCACCGCCTCGTCACCCAGTTCGAGGGCGTCCAGGCCGGTCTCCCGGGTCCAGACCTCGCCGCCGGTCTCCGAACAGCCCATCACGGCGGGCGTCCAGGAGTGGGCCGTGGCCTCGTCCATGAAGCGTTCGATGGCGCCCGGCCAGGCCTCCACGTCCCCGATCGGGTCACCGCTGGCGAGCATCACGCCGGAGACGACCCGGTAGGTCACGGCGGCCTTGCCGCTGGGTGAGAAGACCACGGCCTTGTCGCGGCGCAGCGCGAAGTGCCCCAGCGAGTCACGGCCGCCGTGCTTGTCCAGCAGGGCGCGCAGCCGGGCCTCGTCCTCCTCCGTGAGCCGCGCGGCGGGGTGTTCGGGCCGGAAGGCCAGGTAGATCGTCGTGACGGCGGTGAGCAGGCCCAGGGCGCCCAGGGAGAAGGCGACCGTCCACGAGGTGTCGCCCTGGTAGTCGACGGGGCCCTCGAAACCGAACAGGCCGTACAGCACGTGGGTGATGCGATCGGCCAGGCTCGGGTCGCCGACCATGCGTTCCGGGTGGACGCTGACAATGAGCAGCCCGAGGACGAGGGAACCGGCGCCCATGAGGACGAAGTTGGCGAGCGCGCGCCACCGGCTGCGCGGGTCGGGCAGGGCCACGAACTGGTCCCGGTGGCGCAGCAGGGGCGCGAGCAGCGCGAGCGAGATGAGCACGCCCACCAGCGAGTGCCGGTACGTGAACTGCGCCACCGCGCCGGCCGGGAGCAGCACCACGGCCGCGCGCCAGGCCCGGCGCTTGTGGCGCTTGAGCCCGTGGGCGAGCAGCAGCAACAGGACGCCGGTGCTGAGCGAGAGCGCGGCGGCGAACGGCCCGAGCGCGCCCGGCAGCACCTCGGCGAGGGTGTGCATACGGCTGTGCCGGAAGCGAGGGAAGACGCCCGCGGCGATGTCCAGCAGGCCTACGAGGGCACACGCTCTGCCGACGAGGGACGGTACGGCTTCGGGGCGCGGACCCTGGAACAGGCGCCCCACCTGGTGTGATCGGGCCGGAACCCGGCCCGACATTTCCTCATCTGTCCTGACAGACATCGCATCCCGTAGTTCTGCGAGAGACCTTGGATCCGGTACCGATTCGGGCATCCGGCGACATTGCGCCCTCTAGGACGGTGTCTTGCACGGAGAGGTTCACTCATCTCTCCAAAGCTGGGTCAAAGGACGAGGAAAGCGGAAGCAACCAATGGGTCTCACAAGCAACAACACGCTGGCACTGGCGGTCCTGGCGGCTCTTGTGCTGTTCGTCGGCACGGTGTGGCTGTGGCCGCGGCTGGCGCGGCGGTCCTGGCGAGCCGTGGGCGGGCGGGTGGGACTGCTGCTCGCGACCCAGCTGGTGCTCTTCGTGTCGGTGGGCCTCGCCGCCAACCAGGCTTTCGGGTTCTACGCCTCCTGGGCGGACCTGTTAGGCAGGGAGACCGCTCAGGGTGTGGTCGTCGACCACGCCGCCGGCGCTTCCCCGGGCGGGCCTCTCCAGGTGATCGATACGGGAAGGGTGCGGGGTGCGACCGGGCTCCGGCCGTCGACGGGCGGGCAGGTCGAGAAGGTCGACATCGTGGGCCGTACGACAAACATCGCCACCCGCGCGTATGTCTACCTGCCGCCCGAGTACTTCCAGCCGCGATACCGGACCCGGACCTTTCCCGCGGCCGTCGTGCTCACCGGTTATCCGGGCACGGCACAGGCGCTGGTGAGCAAACTCCACTACCCGCGCACGGCTTTGGAACTCGCCGAGCACGGCCGTATGCAGCCGATGATCCTGGTGATGCTCCGGCCGACCGTGGCGCCGCCGCGGGATACGGAGTGCGTGGACATCCCGGGGGGCCCGCAGACCGAGTCGTTCTTCGCCAAGGACCTGCCCGACGCCGTACTGGCGCACTACCGGGTGGGCAGGAAACCGGGCAGCTGGGGCATCATCGGCGACTCCACGGGCGGCTATTGCGCGCTGAAAATCGCCCTGCACCACCCCGGGGTGTACGCCGCCGGGGCGGGCCTGTCGGCGTACTACGACGCGCCCAAGGACGCCACCACGGGCGATCTCTTCCACGGCGACAGGGCACTGCGTGACCGCGCGAACCTGGAGTGGTACCTCACGCACATGCCCCCGTCCGACACCTCACTGCTCGTCACCAGCAGCAAGGTCGGGGAGTCGAACTACCAGGACACGCTGAAGTTCATAGAGCGGGCGAAGGCCACGAGGCTGACCCGTATCTCGTCGATCATCCTCGAAAGCGGCGGGCACAACTTCAACACCTGGCGGCGGGAGATTCCGCCGACGCTTGAGTGGATCAGCGGACGACTGGGCGACAACTGAAAACGATCTTGCGGATCTCGCCCTTCTCGGCGGCCCTTCTGCCGGCCTCTTCTTGCCGGTCCCGTCCCGCCAATCCCGTCGATCCCGTCGATCTCGCCGAATTCAGTGGCGGATCTGATTCCTGATGACGTGTGAAGGCTGCGGGATGGCTGTGTTTTTACGGCCCGGGGCTCCATGATTCACCTACGCGCGGTAAGTTTCTGGCCATGCCACGTGGACGTCACCGCCATTCCCCGCCCTTGCACAGGCTGCTGCCCCCGTCGGCGATCGCTGGCGTCTCCCTCCTCTGCGCGCTCGGCCCCTGGGTGTTCACCCAGCCGATGATGCTCCGCGGGCTGGCCGCGGCCGCCGCGGTGACGGCGATCGTCGGCGCCGTCGTGATGCGCCACTGGGACACGCAGGCGGGCAAGCAGGTCGCCGAGCTCACGCGCGCGCGGGCGAGCGACGAGTGGCGGTACGAGGAGCGGGTCGCCGAACTGGAGACCGACCTGGACGAGTCGCGCGAGCTGCGGGTCAAGCTGGAGCAGCGGCTGCGGGCCAAGCGGTCGGAGCTGGCGGGGCTGCGCAACGAACACGCGGCACTGCTGCGGCGGTACGCCACGGCGGAGACGGAGCGGGCGAGCGCCCTGGAGGGCCGCCGGCTGCTGGAGATAGAGACCGCGGTACCGACCCGCGAGCTGTTGCCGGCGCCGGCCGCGTCCGCTGAGGCGGCGGGGGCTGTGGCAGCCCCGGCCGAGCCGGCGGCCGACGGTACGGCGGAGGGTGCGCGGGTTACGGAAGACGCGGACGGGAAGCCCGGGGCTCCCGCGGCCTTCTCACCGTCGGCCTCCCAGCTGTACCTGCGGGCGAAGGGCGCGCTGGCGCGCTTCGGCGACGAGGGCGACGAGGGCGACGCGGGCGACGAGGGCGACCGTACGGCGGAGGCCGAAGCGGAGGACGCGGAGTCGACCGACGCCGAGTCCGAGATCGCCGAAGCGACGGACGTCGAAGCGACGGACGCCGACGCCACGGATGTCGACGCTGCGGACGTCGATCCGGAAGCCGACGTGGAGCCGGTCGTGGACGCCGATCCCGTCATCGACGTCGAGCCCGTCACGGCCGCCGAGGCCAAGAGCGACGCGTCCAAAACCATCGCGTCCAACCTCATCGCGTCCAAGAACACCCCGCCCAAGAGCCTCGCCAAGGGCAAGGCGAAGGACACCCGCAAGGGCGAGCAGAAGACGGCCTCGGACGGCGGGTCGGTGAAGACCGGCTCCGCAGAGGGGGCCGCCGCCGGTGCCGTCGGGAACGGCAAGCCGGAGGCCGCGCCGGAGGACGAGGCCCAGGGGAAGCCCGAGGCGGTCGACGGGCATCAGCGCGCGACCGCCGCAACCACCACGGCCAGGGCGGCTCAGCCCACCCCGCAGTCCTCCGGACACTTCGTCGCGCCGACCGCGGTGGCGGTCGTACCGTCGGCTCCCGCGCGACGCCACCCGGTCGAGGGCGGCTTCGACTTCTTCGGTACGAAGCAGGGGGCCGAGCCGGCCGCCCTGGAGGCCGTGCAGAACGAGGACCTCGCCGACGTGGTCGGTCAGGAGGCGCTCGCCCTCCACAAGGCCGAGGCCGAGGCGGACTTCAAGACGCCGGACGAGCAGGCGCCGCCGGTCAGCCAGGTGATCGACCTGACGGCCCACGACGAGACGGAACAGATCGACCTGAAGGGCCTGCGGAGCGCGCTGTCCTAGGGCGCCATCCACCGGTCGGGCCGCGCGTCACGTCGTCCCGTCCGTGATCTCTCCGCCTGCTCCCGCAGCAGCTCCGCGGCCTCCTCGGCGTCCCGCAACCGGGCTGTCACCGTCTTGTTGGCCCCCGTGTCCACCTCGACGTCGGCGACTCGCCACAGGCGCTCCCACGGGCCCTGGGTGAGCCGTACGCTCTGCACCTTCGCGTGCGGGACGAGCGACAGCCTGCGGCGCAGCAGTCCGTGCCGCGCCGCGAACACGCTGTCGTCGACGGCGAGTCCGTATCCCCGCCACCACACCGGCGCGCACCGCCCGGCCCGCCGGGGCGGCCGGGACAGCGCCGACCGGGGCGGCACGGTCGCCCCGGGCAGCACGCGGGCGACGACCGATTCGGCGACCTCGCGCGGAGCGACCGGTACCAGCACCGAGTTGGACGACCCGGCCACGTCCAGCTCGACCCGCACCCACCCGCGCCGCCGCCACAGCAGCGGCTCCACGATCCGTACGGTCTGCACGCGCCCCGGCGGCACCGTCTCGTGCGTGCGGTCCAGCAGCCCGTGGTCGATGCGCAGCCCGTCCGGGGACTCGCCGACCGTCCAGTCGTACTCGCCGACGAACCGCCCCACACTGCTCGCGCCCGCCGCGCCCAGCAGCGGCACGCCGGTCGCGAGGACCGTCCACACGCTGTGGGTGGCCAGCCACAGCACCGGCGGCACGACGAGCGCGGCGGCCAGCGCGCCCCAGGTCGCGCCGGTCAGCACCAGGGAGACGGCGAGCACCCGCGGCGGCACCCGCAGCAGCTCGCGGGAGGGCGCCTCACCGACCTCGTGCGCCGTCTCGGGCGCGAAACCGGCGGCACGTGCGAGGAGTTCGGCGCGCAGCGCACGCGCCTCGTCCTCGCCGAGGAAGGCCAGTTCGTCCTTCTTGTCCGTGCCGACGACGTCGAGCTTGAGTTTCGCGACGCCCGCGATCCGCGCCAGCAGCGGCTGGGTGACGTCGACGGCCTGGATCCGCTCCAGCCGGATGTGCGCGGTGCGCCGGAACAGCAGGCCGGTCCGTATGCGCAGTTCGCTGTCGGTCACCGCGAAATGGGTGAACCACCAGGTCAGGAAGCCGTAGAGGGCGGCGGCCGGTATGAGTACGGCCAGCGCGACCAGCAGCATGGTGGTGGTCAGCCTGGCCAGCTGGCGCTGCGTCTGGTCGGGGTCGTGCGCCGCCCACCCGATGAGCACCGCGACCGGCGCCCACGCCCGTCTGAGCGGCGTCACGGGGTGCAGCCTCCGTTCGGTCAGGGGCCGCTTCTCGCGTACGTCGTCCTCGACGCCCGGCGCGCTCACAGCCCCGCCGATCGGGCCTCGCCGAGCTCGGTGAGCCGGTCGCGCAGCCGTTCCGCCTCGGCGGGGTCGAGCCCCGGGATGGTCGCGTCGCTCGCCGCGGCCGCGGTGTGCAGCTGCACGCTCGCCAGCCGGAAGTGGCGTGCCACAGGCCCGGAGGTGACCTCCACCAGCTGCATCCGCCCGTACGGCACCACGGTCTCCTCCCGCCACAGCACACCCCGGCTGATCAGCAGGTCGTCGGCGCGTTCGGCGTAGCGCCAGGAACGCCAGTTGCGGCCGAGCATCACCCACCCCCACGCCATGAGCACCAGCGGCAGCAGCGCGAACGCCGCCCAGGCGGGCCCGACGGCCAGCCCGAGCGGCAGGCCCAGCCCCAGGGCCAGCAGCCCCAGCCACACCACCAGCAGAAGCCGCCGCATGCTCAGCAGCCTCGGCGGCAGCCCGGTCCACACCGGCTCGTCCCCTGTGATCCCCGTGTCTGGCGCGCTCCCCGTCTCCATGGCGTCAGGGTACGTAGGAGAGACTGAGTCCATGACTCCCACGACGGAGACCATGGTCGGAATCGGCGGCGCCGCGGAGAGCACCGACATGGTGCTCAACATCGGCCCCCAGCACCCGTCCACACACGGTGTGCTGCGCCTCAGGCTCGTCCTGGACGGCGAGCGGATCCAGCACGCCGAGCCGGTGATCGGCTATATGCACCGCGGCGCGGAGAAGCTGTTCGAGGCGCGTGACTACCGCCAGATCATCATGCTCGCCAACCGCCACGACTGGCTGTCGGCGTTCTCCAACGAGCTGGGCGTGGTCCTCGGCGTGGAGCGCATGCTCGGCATGGAGGTGCCCCCGCGCGCGGTGTGGACCCGCACCCTGCTGGCCGAGCTGAACCGGGTGCTGAACCACCTGATGTTCCTGGGGTCGTATCCGCTGGAACTCGGCGGGATCACGCCGGTCTTCTACGCGTTCCGGGAGCGGGAGGTCCTGCAGAACGTCATGGAGGAGGTCTCCGGCGGCCGGATGCACTACATGTTCAACCGTGTCGGCGGCCTCAAGGAGGACCTGCCGGCCGGATGGGCCACCCGCGCGCGTGCCGCCGTCGCCGCCGTGCGCTCCCGTATGGACCGGTTTGACGACCTGGTGCTCGGCAACGAGATCTTCCGGGGGCGCACGCGGGGCGTGGGCGTCCTCGCGCCGGAGGCCGTGCACGCCTACGGCGTGAGCGGGCCGATCGCGCGCGCCTCGGGCGTCGACTTCGACCTGCGCAGGGACGAGCCGTATCTCGGGTACGGGGAGCTCCAGGACACCCTGAAGGTGGTGACCCGGACCCAGGGCGACTGCCTGGCCCGCTTCGAGGTCCTCCTGGAGCAGACCCACAACGCCCTCGACCTGGCCGACGCCTGTCTCGACCGGCTCGCCGACCTGCCGCCGGGGCCGATCAACCAGCGGCTCCCCAAGGTCCTCAAGGCGCCCGAGGGCCACACCTACGCGTGGACCGAGAACCCCCTCGGCATCAACGGCTACTACCTGGTCAGCAAGGGCGAGAAGACCCCGTACCGGCTGAAGCTGCGCTCGGCGTCGTACAACAACATCCAGGCGCTGGTGGAGCTGCTGCCGGGCACGCTGGTGGCGGACATGGTGGCGATCCTGGGATCACTGTTCTTCGTGGTCGGGGACATCGACAAGTAGGTCCCCCAGGGGCGCGGGCGGAATGCCGACCGGCTGGAGCAGCCACCCGAAGTCGCCGAGCCCGCCCGTCGCGGTGAGCTCGGCCGCCTCCCCGGCGCTCGCGAGGGCGCGCACGTAAGCCGTCGGCTCCGTGGACGCCAGAGCGAGCGGGGGGCGTGCGCCGGTGAGGCCCAGGGCGTGCAGGGCGGTGCGCTGGGTCAGGACGCGCCCTTGGGGCAGTGCGCACGCGTCCAGCGCGACATGTGCCGTGAGGTCGCACGAGCCGTCGGGTACGGGCGACGTCTCCCGCCCGTTCCGGAAGCCGGTGAGCGTTCCGAACGGGGGGCGCGTGTCCACCGTGTGCGCGTAGTCCACCGCCACCGCGAGCCCCCGCTCCACGGTGGCGACCGCCGCCGCCCACGCCTCGTCCCTGGGCAGCCCGATCTCGGCCCGCAGCCCCTCCTCGGCCGGCAGCGGCCACCACCGGTCCAGCCACTCGGCCGCCGGGCCGCGGGCCGGCTCGCCCAGCCGCTCCCGCCCGTCCTCCCGCACGCGCACCAGCCGCGGTACGCCCGCGGCGTCCACCTCGACGACCTCCACGGGCACGTTGTCCAGCCACTCGTTGGCGAACAGCAGCCCGGTGACCCCCTCCGGGGGCTCGGCCAGCCACTCGATCCGGTGATCGAGGTCCGCGGGCCGCCCGGCGATCTCGACGGCGTACCCGCGCACGCGGGCGGCCACCTCGGCGGGCAGCGCGGCGAGCACGCCCGCGGCCAACTCGCCGCGCCCCGCGGCCATGTCGACGAAGTCGAGCCGGGCGGGCCGGCCGAGCGCCTCGTCGACCCGGCACAGCAGACGGGCCACCGCCCGCGCGAACAGCGGCGACGCGTGCACGGACGTACGGAAGTGCCCGGCCGGCCCCTCCGGCCTGCGGTAGAACCCCTCCGGCCCGTACAGCGCCGCCTGGCCGGCGGCCCGCCAGCCGCGCCAACCGTCCGTGTCCAGCCCCGCGTTTTCCTCCGTCACGTCGTCAGGCTAAGCGCCCAGGGGAACCGAGCCTCCACCTTGCGGAGTACGCGCGGGAGCTACGGATCGGTCCTCCGGTTGACCCCTGCACGCATCTGGCTTCCCTACGCTGGGTTACGTGCAACGCCTCTATGACTTCCTCCGCAGACACCCGACCTGGTTCGACAGCTTCTGGGCCGTCTTCCTCCTCGGGGTCTCCGTGGCGGGAGAAGAGGCCCGCCGGGCCTCCCCGGGCACCGATTCCCTCTATGTGATCGTGCCGATCGTGCTCCTGCTGAGCCTGGTGACAGCGCTGCGCCGGCGGATGCCGGAGAAGATGCTGCTGCTGGCCCTCGGCATCGGCGTGGCGCAGGTCGTGCTGGACGTCGAGACGCTGGCCGCCGACTTCGCGCTGCTGGTGATCGTCTACACGGTGGCCGCGACGGGCGCCCGCTGGGCCTCCCGGCTCGCGCTGGCCGCGGGACTGTGCGCGGCACCCGTGGCGCAGCTGCGGTGGCCGACCGACGAGGGCGCCCTGAGCAACGTCGCGCAGATGGTGTTCCTGATGGTGCCGTTCGCCCTCGCCTGGGTGCTCGGCGACTCGATCCGCACCCGTCGCGCGTACTTCGCGCAGCTGGAGGAGCGGGCCGCCCGCCTGGAGAAGGAGCGCGAGGCCCAGTCGAAGGTCGCGGTCGCCGCCGAGCGGGCCCGGATCGCCCGCGAGCTGCACGACGTCGTCGCGCACAACGTGTCGGTCATGGTGGTCCAGGCGGACGGCGCCGCCTACGTCCTCGACGCCGCCCCCGACCAGGCGAAGAAGGCCCTGGAGACGATCTCCTCCACCGGCCGCCAGGCCCTCGCCGAGATGCGCCGCCTGCTGGGCGTGCTGCGCACCGGCGAGCACCAGGAGGGCGGCGAGTACGTCCCGCAGCCCGACGTGGAGCAGATCGAGGACCTCGTCGAGCAGTGCCGCGACTCCGGACTGCCGGTCGATTTCAAGGTCGAGGGCACCGCGCGCCCGCTGCCCAGCGGCGTCGAGCTCACCGCGTACCGCATCGTGCAGGAGGCCCTGACCAACACCCGTAAGCACGGCGGGCCCAACGCGGGCGCCAGCGTCCGGCTGGTCTATTTCGACGACGGGCTCGGCCTGCTCGTCGAGGACGACGGCAAGGGCGCACCGCACGAGCTGTACGAGGAGGGCGGTGTCGACGGCCGGGGGCACGGACTGATCGGCATGCGGGAGCGGATCGGCATGGTCGGCGGCACCCTCGACGCGGGCCCGCGCCCCGGCGGAGGATTCCGCATCAGCGCCCTGCTCCCGCTCAAAGCAGCGCACTGAGCCGACATCCGCACCGTGTTGACACCTGTAACGACCCCGATGGACAGAGAACGGAAGAGGCCCCGATGACGATCCGCGTGATGCTCGTCGACGACCAGGTGCTGTTGCGCACCGGGTTCCGGATGGTGCTGGCAGCCCAGCCGGACATGGACGTCGTCGCGGAGGCGGGCGACGGCGTGGAGGCGCTTCAGGTGCTGCGTTCGACCGCCGTGGACGTCGTGCTGATGGACGTCCGGATGCCGAAGCTGGACGGTGTGGAGACCACCCGACGCATCTGCCTGGAGTCCGACCCGCCGAAGGTGCTGATCCTGACCACCTTCGACCTCGACGAGTACGCGTTCTCCGGGCTCAAGGCGGGCGCCTCGGGCTTCATGCTCAAGGACGTGCCGCCGGGTGAACTGCTGTCGGCCATCCGCGCGGTGCACAGCGGCGACGCGGTGGTGGCGCCGTCGACCACGCGCCGCCTGCTCGACCGCTTCGCGCCGATGCTGCCGAGCACCGGCAAGGAGCCCCAGCACCAGGGGCTGGAGCGGCTCACCGAGCGGGAGCGCGAGGTCATGATCCTGGTCGCGCAGGGCCTGTCCAACGGTGAGATCGCAGCCCGGCTCGTGCTGTCCGAGGCGACCGTCAAGACCCATGTGGGCCGCATCCTGACCAAGTTGGGGCTGCGGGACCGGGTGCAGGTGGTCGTCCTCGCGTACGAGACGGGGCTGGTGCGCGCGGGCGGGCACGGGTAGCGGTCGGCGGTTCGGTGGTCAGCGGTCAGCGGTCAGCGCAGGATCCCCTCCAGGAAGTCGCTGCCCAGCCGGGCCACCACGGTGACGTCCAGCTGGTGCAGGACGTACCGGCCGCGGCGGCGCGTGGTGATCAGGCCCGCCTTCTTCAGCACGCCCAGGTGCCGGGATATCTCGGGGGCCGTCATGCCGTGCGCCTGGGCCAGCTCGCTCGTGGTGTACGCGCTGCGGGCCAGATGGCGGCACATCCGCATCCGGACCGGGTGCGAGAGCGCGGTCATCCGCAGCGCCAGCTGGTCCACCGACGGCGGCGCGGCGAACTCGGGTGAATGGACGGGGTAGTGCAGCACCGGCTGCCAGCCGTACCGGTGCAGCACGCTCAGGTGCGGCCAGCCCAGGCTCGTCGGGATGAGCAGAAGCCCGCCGTCCCCGGTGGCCGAATGGCCCTCGCCCAGCTTGTCGACGGTGATCCGGGCCGCTGACTCGTCGAGTGTCACCGCGGTCGACACCGAGGCCAGTGCCTCGGACAGGCCTCTGTGCCGCAGCAGGTCCGTCTTGTGGCGGGCGTCCGCCGCGAGCTGGTGCCGCAGCCGGGTCCAGGCCTCCGCGAAGAACGCCTCGTCGCAGTCCTCCACGAACTGCCGGAACCAGGCCCGGACCCACGGCGGGTCGGCCAGCAGGCGCTTGGTGAACCGCACCTGCTGCGGCCCGCGCGACATGGCCAGCTCCAGGGCGAGTCGCCGCGACGCCTCGTCGGAGAGGACCGGGGGCGCCGGCGAGGAGTACGGCATCGCGCAGGAGAACTCCAGGGCCGCGTCCACGAACTGTTCGTCCGACAGCTTGTCCAGCAGAGCAAGGTCCTCGGCGAGGCTCGCGCCCGGAAGGGTGCGGCGGCCCGGGACGCCGGCGAACGGCAGGAAGAGGTCCGAGAACGTCGACCGCCACAGGAAGTCGGCCTCGCACATCCGGTCGGCCAGGTGCGAGTCGAGCCGGGCGGTCACTCCCGTCACCCAGCCCTGCAGGGCGGGATGGTGCCCCGGCTCGGACAACGCGTGGAGCGCCATGCCGAGTTCGGCCAGCGGCGAGAGCACGAAGGCGACCTGCTCCGGCCGCAGCTCCGCGATGTCGATACGCACGCTCATGACCTCATCGTGCCTCCCGCCACTGACAACACCGGCCCGATTGACGGCGCCCGTCAATCGACGCGACGTCACCGCCGTACCGGCGCAGCCTGGTCGGACGGGCAGCCGCGGAGCCCGATCCCAGTCCGGAGAAGCCCGAGAACCCGAGAAGGGGCAGTCGGCCATGGGCATCACGCAGCAGTACCTCCTCGACACCTACCGCGCCGAACGGCTCGGCGAACCGGCGCCGCCCGCGCCCGGTACCCACGACTGGCAGGTCGTCCGCGAACTGCGGGACCGTCGCGCGTTCCGGGCGGTCCTCGCCGAGCGCCCGGCCCGCGGGCGGATACGCCTCGCCGTGCGCCGGTGGCTGCCCTCTCGGTCCCGTTCCACCTGCTGACCGCCCGCCGTCCTCCCCGGTCAGCGGGGACCGGCCAGCCAGGAGACGAAGTCCGCGACCGCCGACCTCACGTCGTCGCGGGTCCACTCCAGGCCGGCCGCCCGCACGTACACCTCCGTGCACGCCAGGCCGGGGCCCCTCGCCTCCCAGGGGTTGCCGAACAGCACGGTCCGCGTCTCCTCGGCCTGCCGGATCGCGGCCTCCGAGACGACATCGACCTCGTACGGCAGCCAGACCTGGAAGTCGTGGGTGTGCGGCACCTCGGGGTGGACGCGCGCCCACGGCACCCCCGCCGCCTCGAACCCCTCGCGCAGCGCCTCGGCCACCACGCGTGCGTGGGCCACGTACTCCGGCAGCCGGGGCAGCTCCCGCTCCAGGCCGATCAGCGCCGCCAGCGCGGTCGGGAACTGCTGGAAGAGCGTGCCGCCGTACCGGTGCCGCCAGGCCTTGGCCTCCTCGACCAGCGTCCTGGGGCCGGCCAGGGCCGCGCCGCCGTACCCGTCGAGGGACTTGTAGAACGACACGTAGACGCTGTCCGCCAGGGCCGCGATCTCCGCCAACGGGCGGTCGAAGTGCACGGTGGACTCCCACAGGCGGGCCCCGTCGAAGTGGACCACCGCATCGCGTTCCCTGGCCGCCGCCACGACCTCGGTGAGTTCCTCCCAGGAAGGCAGCACGAAACCGGCGTCCCGGAGGGGGAGTTCGAGCATCAGCGTCCCGAAGGGCTCGTCGAGGTCGCGTACCTCGTCCGCGGTCGGCAACCGGGGCTCGCTCGTCACCCGGACCGGACGCAACCCGCTGACCTGGCTGAACGCGTCACGTTCATGCACCGCAGGGTGGGCCAGCCCATGCAGGGCGACCGTCGTGTCACCGGTGCGGCCCGCCCAGCAGCGCAGGGCGACCTGCTGGGCCATCGTGCCCGTCGGGAAGAACGCGGCGGCCTCCGTGCCGAGCAGGCCCGCGACCTTCTCCTCCAGGGCCTCGACCACGCCGTTGCCGTACATGTCCGAGCCCTCGTCCAGGTCGTACACCTCCGGCGCCGCGTCCAGCAGGGCCAGACGGTCCCGGAGCGTGCCGTGGACGCCCAGGCGTGCGAGCGCGCGTTCAGCGACTCGCAGGGCGGCGATACGCCGTTGCCTGCGCCGGGTACGCCGGTCCGCCTCGGAGACCGGCTCCCGCTCTTCCTCGTTCTCCTTCCCGTCGGCCCGCCCGTGCGCGTCTGGTGTCTGCTCCGCCGTGTCACTCATGCCCGGATCATGCCCGCGGCCCTCCACGCGGGCATCCGGATTTCGGCCGGTCCGTCAGTGGGCACCCGGCGTGCGGTAACCCACAGCCTGTGGACAACCGAACGCCCCTCGAACCAATCGCGTTAACATGACGAGAAATCGTCCGGTACCCAGAGCGGACTGGAACGGGAAGGCCGCCGTCGCGTGAGTACATTCCAACAGCCAGACCCCCAGGACCGCCCCGCCCGGCTCACCGTCGGTGTCGTCGGCGCCGGCCGCGTGGGCCCCGCACTGGCCGCGTCCCTCCAGCTCGCCGGGCACCGTCCGGTGGCCGTCTCCGGGGTCTCGGACGCCTCCCGGCGCCGGGCCGCGCAGCTGCTGCCCGACGTGCCCCTCGTCCCGCCCGCCGAGGTCCTGGAGCGCGCCGACCTGGTGCTGCTGACCGTCCCCGACGACACCCTGCCCGGCCTCGTCGAAGGCCTCGCCGAGACCGGTGCCGTACGTCCGGGACAGCTGCTGGTGCACACCTCCGGACGGTACGGCGCGAAGGTCCTGGACCCCGCCCTGCGGGTGGGCGCGCTGCCGCTGGCCCTGCACCCGGCGATGACCTTCACCGGCACCCCCGTGGACGTGCAGCGGCTGGCTGGATGCTCCTTCGGCGTCACCGCGCCCGAGGAACTGCGGCTGGCGGCCGAGGCCCTCGTCATCGAGATGGGCGGCGAACCCGAGTGGATCGCCGAGGAGATGCGGCCGCTCTACCACGCGGCGCTCGCGCTGGGCGCCAACCACCTGGTCACGCTGGTCGCGCAGTCCCTGGAGCTGCTGCGCGCGTCCGGTGTCGAGGCACCCGACCGGATGCTCGGCCCGCTGCTCGGCGCCGCCCTCGACAACGCCCTGCGCTCCGGCGACGCCGCCCTCACCGGCCCCGTCGCGCGCGGGGACGCGGGCACCGTCGCCGCCCACGTCGAACAGCTGCGCAAGCACGCCCCGCAGGCCGTCGCCGGCTACCTGGCGATGGCGCGCGCGACGGCCGACCGCGCCCTCGCCCACGGCCTGCTGAAACCGGAATTCGCGCAGGACCTGCTCGGGGTACTCGCCGAGGGGACCGACCGGGCCGACGGCACCGAGGGGGACGCCCGATGACCACCGTCCTGCTGCGCACCGCCGACGAACTGCACGCACGTACCCGCGCGGGCCGCCGCGCCGTCGTGATGACCATGGGCGCCCTGCACGAGGGGCACGCCACCCTGATCCGCACCGCGCGGGAGATCGCCGGAGCCGACGGCGAGGTCGTCGTCACCGTCTTCGTCAACCCGCTCCAGTTCGGCGCCGGCGAGGACCTCGACCGCTACCCGCGCACCCTGGACGCCGACCTCAAGATCGCCGAGGAGTCGGGCGCGGACGTCGTGTTCGCACCCGCCGTCGACGAGGTCTACCCGGGCGGCGAACCCCAGGTCCGCATCAGCGCCGGACCCATGGGGGAGCGCCTGGAGGGCGGTTCACGGCCCGGCCACTTCGACGGCATGCTCACCGTCGTCGCCAAACTGCTCCACCTCACCCGCCCCGACGCGGCGCTCTACGGCCAGAAGGACGCCCAGCAGCTCGCCCTGATCCGCCGGATGGCGCGGGACCTGAACTTCGGCGTCGAGATCGTCGGCGTGCCCACCGTGCGCGAGGAGGACGGGCTGGCCCTGTCCAGCCGCAACCGCTACCTCTCACCGGCCGAACGGCGCACCGCCCTCGCGCTGTCCCGCGCGCTGTTCGCGGGCAGCGACCGGCACGCGGCGCAGGAGGCGCTGCGCGCCCGGGCCCGTGAGGTGCCCGCCACCCGAGCGCGTGCCGAGGCCCTGAGCGCCATAGGGGAGTCCCGGGCCGCCGCCGACACCCACGCCGTCGCCAAGGCCGCCCCCGGCGGCCCCGCGACCGTCCGCGCGGCCGCCCGCCTGATCCTCGACGACGCCGCCCGCCTGGACCCGCCGCTCGCGCTGGACTACCTGGCGCTCGTCGACCCGTCCGACTTCACCGAGATCGAGGACGACTTCACCGGCGAGGCCGTGCTCGCCGTCGCCGCCCGGGTCGGTACGACCCGGCTGATCGACAACATCCCTCTCACCTTCGGAGCCGCCTCGTGACCAGCACAGGCATACGACTGCACGCGCCCGCCCCCGGGTGGTCCATCACCGCGGACGTCGTGGTCGTCGGCTCCGGAGTCGCCGGTCTCACCGCGGCCCTGCGCTGCGAGGCCGCCGGCCTGAACACCGTCGTCGTCACCAAGGCACGCCTCGACGACGGCTCCACCCGCTGGGCGCAGGGCGGCATCGCCGCGGCCCTCGGCGAGGGCGACACCCCCGAACAGCACCTGGACGACACGCTCGTCGCCGGCGTCGGCCTGTGTGACGAGGAGGCCGTACGGATCCTCGTCACCGAGGGCCCCGACGCCGTCCGCCGGCTGATCGAGACGGGCGCCCACTTCGACGAGTCCGCCGAAGGGCGACTGGCACTCACCCGCGAGGGCGGCCACCACCGCCGTCGCATCGCGCACGCCGGCGGCGACGCGACCGGCGCCGAGATCTCCCGGGCGCTCGTCGAGGCGGTCAACGAGGCGATGCCCGAGGCCACCGGCGCGCGGCGGCTGCGCACCATCGAGAACGCGCTCGTCCTGGACCTGCTCACGGACGCCGACGGCCGCACCGCCGGCGTCACCCTGCACGTCATGGGCGAGGGCCAGCACGACGGCGTGGGCGCCGTGCACGCCCCCGCGGTCGTCCTCGCGACCGGCGGCATGGGCCAGGTCTTCTCGGCGACCACCAACCCGTCCGTCTCCACGGGCGACGGCGTGGCGCTCGCCCTGCGCGCGGGAGCGGAGGTCTCCGACCTCGAGTTCGTGCAGTTCCACCCGACCGTGCTGTTCCTGGGCGCGGACGCGGAGGGCCAGCAGCCCCTGGTCTCCGAGGCGGTCCGCGGCGAGGGCGCCCACCTGGTGGACGCCCAGGGCGTGCGCTTCATGGTCGGCCAGCACGAACTGGCGGAACTCGCTCCGCGGGACATCGTCGCCAAGGGCATCACGCGCCGCATGGAGGAGCAGGACGCCACGCACATGTTCCTCGACGCCCGCCACTTCGGCGCCGAGATGTGGGAGCACCGCTTCCCGACGATCCTCGCCGCCTGCCGCGCGCACGGCATCGACCCGGTCCACGAGCCCGTCCCGGTCGCCCCGGCCGCCCACTACGCCTCCGGCGGCGTCCGCACCGACGCGCACGGCCGCACCACCGTTCCCGGCCTCTACGCGTGCGGCGAGGTCGCCTGCACCGGCGTGCACGGCGCGAACCGGCTCGCGTCGAACTCCCTCCTGGAAGGGCTGGTCTACGCCGAGCGCATCGCCGCCGACATCGTGGCCAACCACGCCGTGAACGGTCTGCCCGCGCCGGTGCCCGCCCCGGTCGCGCACCCCGAGAAGCCCGCCCACCCCCTGCTCGCCCCGGAGTCCAGGTTCACGATCCAGCGGATCATGACGCGCGGCGCGGGCGTCCTGCGCTCCGAGGAGTCCCTGGCCACCGCCGCCGACGCCCTGCAGCGCCTGCACACCGACGCCCGGGGCGCCCTCGACGAGAACGGCAAGACCGCCGAGCCCGGCGTCGACACCTGGGAGGCCACCAACCTCCTGTGCGTGGCCCGCGTCCTGGTCGCCGCCGCGCGGCTGCGCGAAGAGACCCGGGGCTGCCACTGGCGCGAGGACCACGCCGAGCGCGACGACACCAGGTGGCGCCGCCACATCGTCGTACGGCTGAATCCGGACCGCACACTCGCCGTACACACCACCGATACCGCAGACTTCCCCCCGACCCGGCAGCACCAGCAGCGCCTCCAGGAGCAGTGACAGAAGTGACCACCCCCGACCTTCCCCTCGCCCAGAACGGCGGCTGCGGCGACGGCTGTGCCTGCGGCGCCGACGCCGGCCTCGACGGCGCGGAGTACCTGGAGTGCGGGCTCGACCCCGCGCTCGCCCAGATCCTCGCCGACGCCGGACTCGACCCCGTGGAGGTCGAGGACCTCGCCAACGTCGCCATCCAGGAGGACCTCGCCCACGGCGTGGACGTGACGACCGTCGCGACCATCCCCGAGGACGCCGTCGCCACCGCCGACTTCACCGCCCGCGAGGCCGGCGTGGTCGCGGGCCTCAGGGTCGCCGAGGCCGTCGTCTCGGTGGTCTGCACGGACGACTTCGAGGTCGAGCGGCACGTGGAGGACGGCGACCGCGTCGAGGCCGGGCAGAAGCTCCTGTCGGTCACCACGCGGACCCGTGACCTGCTGACCGCCGAACGCAGCGCGCTCAACCTCCTGTGCCGCCTGTCGGGCATCGCGACCGCCACCCGCGCCTGGGCGGACGCCCTGGACGGCACCAAGGCCCGCGTGCGCGACACCCGCAAGACGACACCCGGCCTGCGCTCCCTGGAGAAGTACGCGGTGCGCTGCGGCGGCGGCGTCAACCACCGCATGTCGCTGTCCGACGCGGCCCTGGTCAAGGACAACCACGTGGTCGCCGCGGGCGGCGTCGCGCAGGCCTTCAAGGCCGTACGGGAGGCCTTCCCCGAGGTCCCGATCGAGGTCGAGGTCGACACCCTGGACCAGCTGCGCGAGGTCATGGACGCCGGAGCCGACCTGATCCTGCTGGACAACTTCACGCCCGCCGAGTGCGCGGAGGCGGTGGCCCAGGTGCAAGGTCGCGCGGCCCTGGAGGCGTCCGGGCGGCTCACCCTCGACAACGCCAGGGCCTACGCGGACACCGGGGTCGACTACCTCGCCGTAGGGGCCCTCACCCACTCCTCGCCGATCCTGGACATCGGCCTGGACCTGCGCGAGGCGGAGTAGCGCCATGCTCCTCACGATCGACGTGGGCAACACACACACGGTTCTGGGCCTGTTCGACGGCGAGGACATCGTCGAGCACTGGCGGATCTCGACGGACGCCCGCCGCACCGCCGACGAGCTGGCGGTGCTGCTGCAGGGCCTGATGGGCATGCACCCGCTCCTCGGTGACGAGCTGGGGGACGGCATCGACGGCATCGCCATCTGCGCGACCGTGCCGTCCGTGCTGCACGAGCTGCGCGAGGTGACCCGGCGCTACTACGGCGACGTGCCCGCGGTGCTCGTCGAACCCGGCGTGAAGACGGGCGTGCCGATCCTGACCGACCACCCCAAGGAGGTCGGCGCGGACCGGATCATCAACGCGGTGGCCGCCGTCGAGCTGTACGGCGGGCCCGCCGTCGTCGTGGACTTCGGTACGGCGACGACCTTCGACGCGGTCTCCGCGCGCGGGGAGTACGTCGGCGGTGTCATCGCGCCCGGTATCGAGATCTCCGTGGAGGCCCTCGGCGTGAAGGGGGCACAGCTGCGGAAGATCGAGGTGGCGCGCCCGCGGAGCGTGATCGGCAAGAACACCGTCGAGGCGATGCAGTCCGGGATCATCTACGGGTTCGCGGGCCAGGTCGACGGAGTGGTGAACCGGATGGCCCGGGAACTGGCGGACGACCCGGAGGACGTGACGGTCATCGCGACGGGCGGACTCGCGCCCATGGTCCTCGGCGAGTCCTCGGTGATCGACGAGCACGAGCCGTGGCTGACGCTGATCGGCCTGCGCCTGGTGTACGAGCGGAACGTCTCCCGGATGTGACCCGCGGTGCGGGCCGGCGCACCCCGGCGTCGGCCTCGCACGTCCGGGTGGGTGGCCGCGGGCGCCACACCCGGCGCCCTTATGTCGAATTTGTCTGATTAGCGCGTATCGTCGCAACATGCCCACGCCATACGGATCCCGCGGCGGCATGGCGTTCGGTGTGGAGGAGCTGCGTGTGCTCCGCCGCGCTCTCGCCCTCGCCATCCACCCCACGCCCGCCCAGGCCGAGGACGTCCAGGACTGCCTCCGCCTAGCCGAGTCCCTCGACGAGGCGGCGCGCGAGGGCGCCCGGCTGCGTGCCTTCCTGGTGGCCGACCTCGCCCGCTACCGCGCCGCCCTCCCCGGCACCGCCGCCGGGTACCTCACGCTCCTGGAGGAGGCCCTGGGCGCCGGATACCGCCCGGACCCCGACGACCTGAGCGCCCTGCGGGCCCTGCGCGGCAACCCCGTCGCCGCCTTCCTCCTGGACCGCTGCCAGGCGCCGGCCGAACAGGACGTACAAGCCCGTCCGGCCCCCGGCGCCACCCGCCGGGTCGCCGCGGCCACCCCCTCCGTCCCCGCGTCCCGTACGCGCCTCCTGGCCCTCCCCGGAGGCCGTTCGGGCCCCACCGGGCACCCGGCAGGACGCGACGTCGAGGAACGGGGCAAGGGGCACGCGGGTGCCCCACCCGGGGTTCATCCCGCGAGCGCCGTCAATGCAGGCGTCAACGCCGCCGATGCCGCGCCCAAGGATCCGGGCAAGGGTCCGGGCAAGGGCCCGGCCAGGGACCCCGAGCGCAAGCCCCCGCAGAAGCCCGCCGAGCGTCCTGAGCGGCCCGAGCGCCCCGCCGCCCCCAGGCCCTCGTCCCCCGCCCCGAAGCCGTCCCGCCCCATTCCCACCCCGGGCGAGGTCTTCCCCCGTCGCAAACCGGCCGGCCCGCCACCGGAAGATCCTCCGCAGCAGCTGGCCGCGGGCTGAGGCACCCCGCCCCGAGCGCCCCCCGGCCCCTGGCTACTCTGGACGCATGGACTACGTTTCCGCGCTCGTGCCGCCGGTCGTCATGGCCGTGTTCTTCATCGGCCTGATCAGGGTGATCGTGAAGAGCCAGGGCGGGGCCAACAAGGCCAAGGAGGACGCGGCCGTCGACGCCGCCCTCGCACGCGCGGAGAGCACCCGTCAGGGCTCCGCGAACAGCGACGCCTGAGCTGCGGCGGCGAGGGGGCGAGAACGCCGGCGGACATCCCCGCCCGCTCCCCACGATGAGATGTGGGCGTACGACTCCGATTCCCCGAGTCGTGCGCCCTTTTTGAGCTTGTCTGCCGGTGCGGGCGCACGTCCGTCAGGCCGATGTCGGGATCTCCCACTATTGTGCTGAACTGTGCCCCGCCCATTGGGAGAACTCGAAGACGCGGTCATGACGCGGGTGTGGAAGTGGAACCGCCCGGTGACCGTTCGAGAAGTCCTGGAAGATCTTCTGCAGGAACGGTCCATCGCATACACCACGGTGATGACCGTCCTGGACAATCTCCATCAGAAGGGCTGGGTGCGCCGCGAGGCGGAAGGCCGGGCCTATCGATATGAGGCGGTCTCCACCCGGGCCGCGTACGCCGCGGCACTGATGAACGACGCCTGGTCCCAGAGTGACAACCCGGCCGCGGCTCTCGTCGCGTTCTTCGGCATGATGAGCGACGAACAGCGCCATGCCCTGCGTGATGCCGTGCGCATGGTCCAGGGACCGGAATCATCCGAAGCCCCACCCGGCCCTCCTTCCGATACCGCCGGGTCCGATACCGCCGGGACGAGCCCCGGCTCGGCGCCGGAGGACGACGGGCGATAGCGTCCGCTCATGTCTGCAGAGAGCTCAGCGGAGACTCCCTCCGCGGAGAGTCCCGAAGTCACCGCAAAAGCCATCACGGTCAGGCGGGCCCGCACCGGCGATGTCCCGGCCGTGCGTGGACTCCTTGACGCGTACGTCCGTGGCCGCATCCTGCTCGACAAAGCGACGGTCACCCTTTACGAGGACATCCAGGAGTTCTGGGTCGCCGAACGGGACGACAACGCCGAGGTGGTCGGCTGCGGTGCCCTGCATGTGATGTGGGAAGACCTCGCGGAAGTCCGCACTCTCGCCGTGAAGGACGGCCTGAAGGGCGCCGGTGTCGGCCATCAGTTGCTGGAGAAGTTGCTGCACACCGCGCGTTGGCTGGGCGTTCGCCGCGTTTTCTGTCTGACCTTCGAAGTGGACTTCTTCGGCAAGCACGGCTTCGTCGAGATCGGCGAGACGCCGGTTGACACCGATGTCTACGCGGAGCTCCTGCGTTCCTATGACGAAGGCGTGGCGGAGTTCCTCGGTCTCGAACGGGTGAAACCGAACACCTTGGGCAACAGCCGGATGCTTCTGCATCTGTGATCGCCAAGACGTGCCATGGGGCGACAAGGACAGAGGCAAGGACAGATCGGGAAGACCCCATTCCGTCCCGCCGGGCCTTGCCCAGGTTCCCTATGTCCGAAACGCACATGTTTCCGGGCTGGGGGAGGTCGGTCGATCCCTCCCGAGGGTTTGTGTTTTTCCGGCAAAAGCGGTTTGCTTTCCGACGTACTGCAGTACTGCATATAACAGGGGACGGCGAAACGGCGGACGCCGCAGACTCCCGGCCCTCAAGTTATGGATGAAAGGAAATCCGGTGGCACAGAAGGTTCAGGTCCTTCTTGTCGATGACATCGACGGTGGCGAGGCGGACGAGACCGTCACGTTCGCGTTGGACGGCAAGACGTACGAGATCGATCTCACGACCACCAATGCGGACAAGCTGCGTGGTCTTCTTGAGCCTTACGTGAAGGGCGGTCGCCGCACGGGCGGTCGTGCTTCGGGTGGTCGCGGAAAGGCGCGTGCCGCTTCCGGTGGCAGCCAGGACACCGCGCAGATCCGCGCCTGGGCGAAGGAGAACGGTTTCGAGGTCAATGACCGCGGCCGCGTTCCCCAGACCATTCGCGAGGAATACGAGAAGGCCAACGGCTGATCGAGGTATCCGGCTCGGCGCGGATCCGGCCCGAAATCGGTGCCTGGCTCAGTGCCGGGCCCGGGGCACGGTCGACGGCCGGGCGCACGCCTGTCGCAGTCGCAGGCGGTGGCACTGCGTCGCCGCGGTGCTCAGAACGCGTACGAGATCGGGGGCGCCCCCACCGCCCCACATGGCCGACAGCGTCGGCAGCGAGGCCTCGACCTCGCACCCGGGCTCGGGGGGCCGCACCCACACGGCGGCCCCTTGCACGCCCCCGAAGCGGCCCTGCGGCAGCGAGCGCCCCGCGGGAGGCCCCGCGGGGGAGGGAAGCCACGGCCCGCCTTCCCGAAGCGGACGTGCCGCACCAGTCCGCTCACGCTCATCCGGCCCCGCCTCCCCGGCCTCGTAGGGCAGCCCCACCGACGCCCTGTGCCCTGTCTCGTGGGGTAGCGCCTGCCCCGGCTCCCGCGAGAGCGCCCGCGCCGTAGGCGCCGCCTCCGCCGTGTCCGGTGGCGCTGGAGCGTCCAGTTCCCCTCCCTCGCCGATCATCGTGAGGTCGAGCGGCAGCGTGCCCCACTCCAGCCAGGCCAGCACCGCCGGAAGTTCCTCCGCGCTGCCCGCGGCCACCAGGAACCGCATCCGGCCGCCCTGCAGGGCCACCGGGGACCCCGCGGCCAGGTGGCGCAGCGCGGCCCGGCCCGCCTCGGCCGGCACGTCCAGGACGTCGAAGCGCCGGCCCACCGCGAGCCGCACCGGGACGGCCCCGGGGCCGGACGGGACTCCGTGCGGTCCGGACGGCGCGGGCACGGTCGGCCAGCCCAACTCGTTCTCGTACCACCGGCGGATCCGGTCGCCCGGATCGAGCGGCCTACGGGGAAGCGGGACCGTGGGGCGTTCGGCCGTGACCGTCGGGAGGGTGCCAACCATGCCAAGCGCAACAGCCGAAGAGCAGCGAGAGTTACGCTGCGTGCCCTGTCGTGTGCGCAGAGTGCCGAACCGGGGATGCCGGGGGCGCGGGGGAGACGCGAGGTTGTTCGCCCATAGCGGAGCGAACCGGTGCGCTCGGCATGGAGTGCGCCGACCCCAGCGGGTAAGACACCCTAGTGGGAGGGGGCGACACGCAGGACGGGACGTCTCACGTTCGCCATCGGCGTACTGATGGTGAGGGTAACTGCCTGGCCTGCGGGAACATCGTCTCGCACCATCGGGTTGGAGCAGATGTCGGCGTTCGGGGTCAGGAGGCCATCGACGGTGTCGGCAGTTGGAATGAGCGGTCCCCGCTTGCGGGACTAAGCTGCGGAAGGACAGGGAGGGGAAGTTCCCCCCACTGCCTGACCGCTCTGAGGAGCGATTAACGATGTTCGAGAGGTTCACCGACCGCGCGCGGCGGGTTGTCGTCCTGGCTCAGGAAGAAGCCCGGATGCTCAACCACAACTACATCGGCACCGAGCACATCCTCCTGGGCCTGATCCATGAGGGTGAGGGTGTCGCCGCCAAGGCCCTTGAGAGCCTCGGGATTTCGCTCGAGGCGGTCCGCCAGCAGGTGGAGGAGATCATCGGCCAGGGCCAGCAGGCCCCGTCCGGGCACATCCCCTTCACCCCCCGTGCCAAGAAGGTCCTGGAGCTGTCGCTCCGCGAGGCCCTTCAGCTGGGCCACAACTACATCGGCACGGAGCACATCCTGCTCGGCCTGATCCGTGAGGGCGAGGGCGTAGCCGCCCAGGTCCTGGTCAAGCTGGGCGCTGATCTCAACCGGGTGCGGCAGCAGGTCATCCAGCTGCTCTCCGGTTACCAGGGCAAGGAGACCGCCACCGCCGGCGGGCCTGCCGAGGGCACCCCCTCGACGTCCCTGGTCCTCGACCAGTTCGGCCGGAACCTCACCCAGGCCGCTCGTGAGTCCAAGCTCGACCCGGTCATCGGGCGCGAGAAGGAGATCGAGCGGGTCATGCAGGTGCTGTCCCGCCGTACCAAGAACAACCCGGTCCTGATCGGTGAGCCCGGCGTCGGCAAGACCGCCGTCGTCGAGGGCCTCGCCCAGGCCATCGTCAAGGGCGAGGTGCCCGAGACCCTCAAGGACAAGCACCTCTACACCCTGGACCTCGGTGCGCTGGTCGCCGGCTCCCGCTACCGCGGTGACTTCGAGGAGCGCCTGAAGAAGGTCCTCAAGGAGATCCGCACCCGCGGCGACATCATCCTGTTCATCGACGAGCTGCACACGCTGGTCGGTGCGGGTGCCGCCGAGGGCGCCATCGACGCCGCTTCGATCCTGAAGCCGATGCTGGCCCGCGGTGAGCTGCAGACCATCGGTGCGACCACGCTGGACGAGTACCGCAAGCACCTGGAGAAGGACGCGGCCCTCGAGCGCCGCTTCCAGCCCATCCAGGTCGCGGAGCCGTCCCTGCCGCACACCATCGAGATCCTCAAGGGTCTGCGTGACCGGTACGAGGCGCACCACCGCGTCTCGATCACCGACGAGGCGCTGGTCCAGGCCGCCACCCTGGCCGACCGGTACATCTCGGACCGCTTCCTGCCGGACAAGGCGATCGACCTGATCGACGAGGCCGGTTCCCGGATGCGTATCCGCCGGATGACCGCGCCGCCGGACCTGCGCGAGTTCGACGAGAAGATCGCGGGCGTGCGCCGCGACAAGGAGTCCGCGATCGACTCGCAGGACTTCGAGAAGGCCGCCTCCCTCCGCGACAAGGAGAAGCAGCTCCTGGCCGCCAAGGCCAAGCGGGAGAAGGAATGGAAGGCCGGCGACATGGACGTCGTCGCCGAGGTCGACGGCGAGCTGATCGCCGAGGTCCTCGCGACCGCCACCGGCATTCCGGTCTTCAAGCTGACCGAGGAGGAGTCCTCGCGTCTGCTGCGCATGGAGGAAGAGCTCCACAAGCGGGTCATCGGCCAGGTCGACGCCGTCAAGGCGCTGTCGAAGGCGATCCGTCGTACGCGTGCGGGCCTCAAGGACCCGAAGCGTCCCGGTGGTTCGTTCATCTTCGCCGGCCCGTCCGGTGTCGGTAAGACCGAGCTGTCCAAGGCGCTCGCGGAGTTCCTCTTCGGTGACGAGGACGCGCTGATCTCCCTCGACATGTCGGAGTTCAGCGAGAAGCACACGGTGTCGCGTCTGTTCGGTTCGCCCCCCGGATACGTGGGCTACGAAGAGGGCGGCCAGCTGACCGAGAAGGTCCGCCGCAAGCCGTTCTCCGTCGTCCTGTTCGACGAGGTCGAGAAGGCCCACCCGGACATCTTCAACTCGCTGCTGCAGATCCTGGAGGACGGTCGCCTGACCGACTCCCAGGGCCGGGTCGTGGACTTCAAGAACACGGTCATCATCATGACGACCAACCTCGGCACCCGGGACATCTCCAAGGGCTTCAACCTGGGCTTCGCGGCCTCGGGGGACAAGAAGTCCAACTACGAGCGCATGAAGAACAAGGTGTCGGACGAGCTCAAGCAGCACTTCCGTCCCGAGTTCCTCAACCGCGTCGACGACGTGGTCGTCTTCCCGCAGCTGACGCAGGAGGACATCCTCAAGATCGTCGACCTGATGATCAGCAAGGTGGACGAGCGCCTGAAGGACCGGGACATGGGCCTCGAGCTCTCCCAGTCCGCCAAGGAGCTGCTGTCCAAGAAGGGTTACGACCCGGTGCTGGGCGCGCGGCCGCTGCGTCGCACCATCCAGCGCGAGGTCGAGGACACGCTCTCCGAGAAGATCCTCTTCGGTGAGCTGCGCCCCGGTCACATCGTGGTCGTGGACACCGAGGGCGAGGGCGAGACCCAGACCTTCACCTTCCGCGGTGAGGAGAAGTCGGCGCTGCCGGACGTCCCGCCGATCGAGCAGGCGGCCGGCGGAGCCGGACCGAACCTGAGCAAGGAGGCGTAAGCCTCCCGGCCGTCAGGCCGCGAAAGGGGCCGGTGCTTTCGAGCACCGGCCCCTTCCGCATGTCCGTCCGTGTCCGCGGACGTTACGACAACTGACCGTCGTAGTCAGGAAGTTTGTACGTCTTCTCGGCATGGCCGCCCGACAGGTCGGTGGCGCTGTTGCCGATGTTCGCGATGATCGTGTAGCCCTTGGACTCGATGGTGACGCGCTGGGCGGTCTTGTAGGCGGCGACGTCCTTGAAGAGGTCGCTGAAGCCGCGGACGTAGAGCCCGGACACCTGGTAGCCGACGTTCTTGAGGTTGTAGTCGGTCACACCGGAGATGATGCCCGGTCGGGCGGTGACGAAGAACAGCGAGACGCCGTGCTTCTGGGCGTAATCGGCGACGTTCAGCACCGGCTTGTTGGCGGGCTGCGGGTAGCTGAAGCCGAAGTCGGTCTCCAGCGTGGTGTTGTCCACGTCGAAGACGATCGCCTGCTTCTCGCCCGGCTTGGTGGCCGCGATGCGCTGCTTCAGATAGGGCAGCGCCTGGTCCATCACGCCCTGGCAGTCCTTCTGCCAGGTGGCGTAGTCGACGTCCTCGGCTGCGGCAGCCGAGGCGGCCCGGGGAGCCGGGGAGGTGCTGGTGGCCGTGGTGGCGGCCTCGGCGGGGACGGCAAGTGCCACGAGGGCGGCGGCGGAGACAGCGGTGACGGCGGTGCGGCGCGCCCAGGGGCGGCGTCTCGTCATGGGGGGTTCCTCTCACGTCCGGACGTTCTGCAGTTTTCGGATGCATGTTCGTGGGTGAGGGTGGCGCGAGAGGAACCGTAGAGTTACCGAGGGGTAAGTAGCCAGAGACGTGCGTCACATCGCGGGGGTTGACGTGTCTGACTGTCGATCAGGAACGGTGAGTTCCGGCCGGGCGGCGGAGTAGTCGCCGTCACATTCTGAAGTCCGCGGACCTCGCGGCCCGGTGACATGCCGCACAGGCGATTTGTCCGTTACTAACCGGAATAGTGATCAACCAGAAAGGGGCAAAAGGGACATTTATCTTCAAACTCATGGAGTTTCCGCCCTCCTGGGTCGATTTATCCCTGATGGCCGATCTGTCAAGAAGGCTTGATGTTTGGGGGTAAATACTAGATTCATTCGTAGATAGCTGGTTTGGGCGTATCTGGGGTCGGCGGTTACCAAGGGATGGCCCATTCGGCGGGGTGTTCGCGCCGGGTGGTCTTTCTGTCCCCGTCCCCATGAGGTTCTGATGTTCCAGCGCGTCTCGTCCCGTACTTCCCGTGTGTCCCTTCTCCGCGCCCGCGCGGCCGTGATCACCGTCGGCCTGGGAGCGTCGGTCGCGCTGGGGGCCGGAGTCGCGGCCGCCGCCGACGCCCCGTCGGCCGCCCCGGCCGCCGGCGTCGTCCAGGCGCAGTCCGTCGTGCAGGCCAAGGCCGCCAAGGTCACCGTCGTCGAGCAGGCGAAGGCGCAGGCCGCAGCGAAGAAGGCCGCAGCGAAGAAGGTCGCCGCCAAGAAGGCCGCCGCGAAGAAGAAGGTCTCCTGGATCGACCCGGTGCGGAAGTACACCCTGACCGCGAGCTTCAACCAGGCCGGCAGTATGTGGCACGCCAAGCACAGCGGGCAGGACTTCGCCGTGCCGAGCGGTACGCCGGTCATGGCCGCGCACGGCGGCACCGTCGTCAAGGCGGGCGGCAACGGCGCCGGCGACGGCCCCGCGTACGGCAACGCCATCGTCATCAAGCACGGCAGCGGGACGTACTCCCAGTACGCCCACCTGTCCCGGATCGACGTGCGGGTCGGCCAGATAGTCAAGACCGGTCAGCACATCGCCCTGTCCGGCAACACCGGCAACACCACCGGCCCGCACCTGCACTTCGAGATCCGTACGACGCCCAACTACGGCTCGGCCATCGACCCGGTCAAGTTCCTGCGCGCCGAGGGCGTCCACGTCTGAGACCGCTGCGGGATCCGGCCCGGATCACTTCGGTCCGGGCCGCGACGGACCCTCAGGAGCCCTTGTGTGCCTGGGTCACCAGGTCCGTGGCCACGTCCAGGACCGCCTGGCGCTTCTCCTCGGGGGTGGCGTCCAGGTCCTGGAGCAGGAACATCCCCGCGTGCAAGGTGAACAGCGCGCTGACGCAGCGGACCTGGTCGGCCAGGTCCGCCTCCGGGTCGACGATGATCTCGCGCAGGCCGTGCATCCGGTCCTTGAAGGTCTCGCCGACCCGCAGCTCACGTACCGTCGCCTGGTTCTCCTGCATGAAGCGGAACAGTGGTGTCGCGCCGGCCAGGACCTCGCTGTAGCGCCGTACGATCTCCTGCTTCGTCTCCAGGGTGTGCGGCTGCCGCCTGCCCCAGTCGATCAGGTCGAGGATGGGTTGCGTGAGGTCCTCGAAGATGCTGACGAGGATCTCTTCCTTGGTCTTGAAGTGGTAGTACAGGGCCGCCTTGGTGACGTCGAGGGCCTCCGCGATCTCGCGCAGTGAGGTCTTCTCGTACCCCTGCTCGGCGAAGAGCCCGAGTGCCACGTCCTGGATGCGCTGGCGGGTGTCGCCGCGGCGCTGTTGCTTGGTGCCGTCCATGGTGCCGCCCATCGTCGCACTCCCGAAAAACTTACTTGACGCCCGGCTAGTTACGGGTCTACCTTCCCAGTGTAGTCAACTAGCCGGTCGGCAAGTAAGTAGCCAGCGGGTGCAGGACCCAGGGGAGTGGAAACGATGGCGGACACACAGACGGTCGAGACGGAACCGGAGAAACAACCCAGGAGCGTGCGCGTCGTGCTCCTCGCGCTCATGATCACCATGATGCTCGCGATGCTCGACAACATGATCGTGGGCACGGCGATGCCGACGATCGTCGGCGAGCTCGGCGGTCTCGAGCACCTTTCGTGGGTGGTGACCGGGTACACCCTGGCGACCGCCGCCTCCACCCCCCTGTGGGGCAAGATCGGCGACATGTACGGGCGCAAGGGCGTCTTCATGAGCTCGATCGTGCTGTTCCTGATCGGCTCGGCACTGAGCGGCATGGCCCAGGACATGGGGCAGCTGATCGGCTTCCGCGCGATCCAGGGCCTGGGCGCCGGTGGTCTGATGGTCGGCGTCATGGCGATCATCGGTGACCTGATACCGCCCCGTGAGCGCGGCAAGTACCAGGGCATGATGGCGGGCGTCATGGCGCTCGCGATGATCGGCGGGCCGCTGGTCGGCGGCACCATCACCGACAACTGGGGCTGGCGCTGGTCCTTCTACATCAACCTGCCGCTCGGTGTGGTGGCGCTGGCCGCGATCAGCGCGGTCCTGCATCTGCCGAAGAAGCGGGCGCAGGCGCGGATCGACTATCTCGGCGCCGCTCTGCTGACCCTCGGCATCACCTCCATCGTGCTCGTCACCACCTGGGGCGGTTCGGAGTACGCCTGGACGTCCGCGCGGATCATGGAACTGATCGGCATCGGTGTCGCCTCGCTGATCGGCTTCGTGTTCTGGCAGACCAAGGCCGCGGAGCCGGTCGTGCCGCTGCACATCTTCCGCAGCCGTAACTTCACCCTGATGTCGATCATCGGCTTCGTCACCGGCTTCGTGATGTTCGGCGCGACCCTCTTCCTGCCGCTGTACCAGCAGTCGGTCCAGGGCGCGTCCGCGACCAACTCCGGGCTGCTGCTCCTGCCGATGCTCGGCGCCATGCTGGTGACCTCGATGGTCGCGGGACGGGTGACCACCAACACCGGCAAGTACAAGATCTTCCCGGTCGTCGGCAGCGTGCTGATGGTCGTCGGGCTGTATCTGCTCTCCACGATGGACACCGGCACCACCCGGTTCACCTCCGGCGTGTTCATGGCCGTCGTCGGTCTCGGCATGGGCTGCCTGATGCAGATCACCATGCTGGTCGCGCAGAACAGCGTCGAGATGAAGGACATGGGCGTCGCGTCCTCCTCGACCACCCTGTTCCGTACGCTCGGCTCCTCCTTCGGTGTCGCGATCATGGGCGCGCTGTTCAACAACCGGGTCACCGAGGTCATGTCCGAGCGGGCCGGGGCGCTGGGCTCCAAGGTGACCGAGCAGTCCGCGCAGCTCGACGCGGCGAGCCTGAAGAAGCTGCCGGCGCTGGCCCGGGAGGCGTACCAGCACGCGGTCTCGGCCGGCACGCACTCGGCGTTCCTGCTCGGATCGATCGTCGCCGTGGTCGCGCTGCTGGCGGCCGTGTTCGTCAAGGAGGTTCCGCTGAAGGGGGCGGGGCCGCAGAAGGCGGACGACGGTTCGAAGGACGGCGCGGCGGTGAATCCGCCGGTCGTCGAGGCGGTCTGAGCTCCCGAGCGAGCTCTCGACAAGCCGAAGGCCCCCGGATGGTGTCCGCCCCGGGGGCCTTCGTCATGTGGTCCTCACCGACCCGGCGCGGCGAGCACCTCAGCCGCCGAGCCGCCGGAGAGACTACGGCAGCATCGGATAGCTCCCCGTGCTGGTCGGCGCGTGTTCCGGCAGCCACAGCACCGCCACCGCCCCCTCCGCCGGGACGTCCTCGGGCGCGCCCGCCGGGCGTACGTTGCGGAAGGTCAGCCGGGCCCCCAGCACCCTGGCCTGCCCGGCCGCGATGGTCAGGCCCAGCCCGTGGCCGCGGCCGGAGCGGTCGGCGCTGCCCGTGCGGAAGCGGCTCGGTCCCTCGGCGAGCAGGTGCTCGGGGAACCCGGGGCCGTGGTCGCGGACCCGGATCACCCGGCCCTCGACGGTGACCTCGATCGGCGGCCTGCCGTGCCGGGCCGCGTTGGTCAGCAGGTTGAACAGCACGCGCTCCAGGCGGCGCGGGTCGGTGGTCACCTCCGACTCGTGCACCACCCGCACCTCGATCGCGGGGTCCTTCGCCACCACCCGCCGGCGGATGAACTCGCCCAGCAGGATGTCCTGCAGCTCGGCCCGTTCGGAGGCGCCGTCGAGACGGGCGACCTCCAGGACGTCCTCGACGAGGGTGCGCATGGCCTTCGCCCGGTCGAGCACCAGCTCCGTCGGGCGGCCCGGGGGCAGCAGTTCGGCGGCGGTCAGCAGTCCGGTCACCGGGGTGCGCAGTTCGTGCGCGATGTCGGCGGTGACCCGCCGCTCCGCCTCCAGCCGCTGCTGCAACGCGTCGGCCATGGCGTCCACCGCCCTCGCGAGGTCGTCGGTCTCGTCCCGTACGACCCCGCCGATGGCGTCCCGCACCCGCACGTCCGCGTCACCGTTGGCGACCTGGTTCGCCGCGGCCGCGGCCTTGCGCAGCCGGCGCGAGAGCTGCCCGCCGATGAGCACGCCGAGCGCGCTGCCGCCGAAGACGACCGCGATGGAGCCGATCACCAGGGCCTGGTCGAGGTCCTTGAGGATGTCGGTGCTGCGGTCGGTGAACCCGGTGTGCAGGGACAGCACATGCCCGCCCTTGACGGGTACCGCCGCCCAGATGTCCGGCACACCGCCCGGCCGGTCCGACACATAGGTCGCCCGGCGCCCCTGCTCGACCTTCGAGCGCAGGGCCCGGGGCAGATCCGGGTCGTCGATCTTGATGCTGGGGAAGTTCGGCCGGTCGGACAGTTCGTAGTTGCGCTGCGCGATCTGGACGCGCTCGTCGGCCAGGTCACGCGCGTTGTCCAGCATCGACACCCGCGCCGCGTTGTGCACGACGAGGCTCAGCGCGAGCGCCACCAGCGCACCGACCAGCGCGATGGCCGCGCTCAGCTTCCAGCGCAGGCCCGTACGCAGGCCCAGTCCGTCCATGACGGCTGCGCCCGGGCGCCGAAGGTTCCTCCCCCGCATACCTCTGCTCAGGCCTTCAACTTGTAGCCGAAACCGCGGACCGTCTCGATCCGGTCCTGGCCGATCTTCGTGCGCAGCCGCTGCACATGGACGTCCACGACCCGCGTGTCACCGCCCCAGCCGTAGTCCCACACCCGCTCCAGGAGCTTGTCGCGCGAGAGCACCGTGCCCGGCGCCGAGGAGAACTCCAGCAGCAGCCGCATCTCGGTCGGCGTCAGCGCCACCGGCCGCCCGGCCCGGCGCACCTCCATGCCCTCGGTGTCGACCTCCAGATCACCGAAGGCCAGCAGACCACCGTCGGCCAGCGCCCCGGCCCCGTCCGTGCGGTCGCCACCGCCGGCGTGTCCGAAGCGGCGCAGCACGGCACGGATCCGGGCGACCAGGACAGCACCGTCGAACGGCTTGGTGACATAGTCGTCGGCGCCCGCCTCCAGCCCCAGGACGACGTCGATCGAGTCGGCGCGCGCCGACAGCATGATCACCGGGACGGTCGACTCGTCCCGGATACGGCGGCACAGGCTCACCCCGTCGAGCCCGGGCACCATGACGTCCAGCAGGGCGATGTCGGGATGGCCCGCGCGGAACGCGTCGAGGCCCGACAACCCGTCGGGCATGGCGGTGACCGCGAAACCGTTGCGCTCCAGGGCGAGCTGGGTGGCCTCGCGGATGACGTCGTCGTCCTCGACGAACAGAACGTGGGTCTGGTCTGCCATCCGTTGCTCTCTGTTCTCGGTCCTCGTGTCGTGCCGTCACCCGGTGATCGGATCGGCGGGCCCGATCGGTTCACGACGTCACGGACCCATCTTCAGGGTCCGGCGTCAAGAACTTGTCAGCCGGGGTGGGCCGGATCAGCCGAGTCAGTCGGCCGGCACCGGTGTGGTGGCGTCCTCGGCTGTCTTCCCGTAGTCGTTGCGTGAGCTGTACGTCTGGACGAAACGGGTTCCGCGCCAGTCGTAGGTGTTCACGATCTCGCCGGACGGAGCCGACACCGGGTCGCCCTTCTCGTACACCTGCTTGGTCACCACCAGATCACCGCGGTCGATCTCCGCGTAGACCGGCGGCTCCTCGGCCTTGAAGACGTTCCGGTACGAACCGCCCTGCTCGCGATACACATACGAGCCGATCCCGACCGCGTCTCCGCAGGTCAGCACGTTGACGACGATGTCGTCCGCAGACCCCCCGGTCAGGTCGCCGTACGACACGTCCACCGGGTACTGGTCGGCCACGCACGGCTTCAGCTCGCGCTTGACCTCCGCGGAGACCGCCGGATCGGCCTTGACGAGCCGGACGGCGTTGACGCGGTCGGCCGTCCGCGAAGGGGAGGGTGAGGGCGACGCGGAGACCTTGGCCCCCGCCATCGAGTCGGCGTGCGCCGGGCCCTCGTCGCGTGCGCCGGTGCCGCCGGTGCCGCACGCGGACACGAAAAGGGCGAGGGCGGCGAGCACGGCCGCCGCCGTGATCGCCGCCTGGAAGGTCACCCGGGCGGGTGTGGGCCCCGGCGGGCGAGGGTCGCTGTCATCAGGGCCCCCGCCCGTGCGCCCGCTGCCGCCGGCCCTGGTGTCTAGGCCGCGCAACGCTCCCGCTCCTCACGCTCCAGCGCGCGTGCGTCCAGATCGCGGCTCTCCAGCTCCTCGCGGAGCCGGGCGAGCGCCCGGTGCAGCGTGCTCTTGACGGTTCCGGCCGACATGCCGAGGGCGGCGGCCGTCTCCTCCGTGGACATCTGCTCCCAGTGTCGCAGGACGACGACGCTGCGCTGCTTGGGGGCGAGGACCTTCATGACATCCATCAGCAGGGCACGGTCCGCGTGCTGCTCGGTGGCGTCGTCGACCGAGGCGTCCGGGAGCTGCTCGGTCGGCACCTCCTCCAGCTTCCGTGCCCGCCACCACTCGGTCCGGGTGTTGATCATCACCCGGCGCAGGTAGGCGTCCGCGAGCCGCTTGTCCGCGATCCCGTCCCAGCGGCCGTACGTCCGCACCAGCGCCGTCTGGAGCAGGTCCTGCGCGTCGACGGGGTCCGGGACCAGCCGGCGTGCGCTGCGCAGCAGCGCGTCCTGCCGGGTGCGGACGTACTCCTCGAAACCGAGCACCTCGCCCTGCGCCATGTCGACCGCCTCCTGATCCCCGTGTCCGCCGGCTTGCACACCGTCGGTCTGTCCTCCGTCGTCCCCGGTCCGCCGGGTACGCAGATGAAGCTACGGAGGTGTTGTCACGGGGCTGTGCGAAGCAGCGCTCGGCTAGCACTCGGCTGTCCGTCGGTTGTGTAACAGAAGTAGGGACGGGGTAAGGCGACACGCTGATTGGCGCTGGTATAGGGCGATTTGGCGTCAGCTTCGTGTCAACGGGAGCCGATACAAACCACCCAGGAGAGGTTCCACCAGACCGTCCGCGACCAGACCGTCCAGTGCCCGCGCGCGCTGCACCGGCTCGTGCCACACCCGGTCCAGGGCCGGCTGCGGTACGGGGCCGCGCGCCTCGCGCAGTACGGCGAGCAGCCGGCCGCGCACCTGCCGGTCCGTACCGGCGTACGTCTGGCCCCGGCGCGGCGGGCCCTCGTGCTCCGGCTTGCCCGCGAGCCGCCAGGCGCACTGCGCGGCGATCGGGCAGCGGTGGCAGTTCTCGTTCTTGGCGGTGCAGACGAGTGCGCCCAGCTCCATGGACGCGGCCGCCCACCGCGCGGCCGTCCGCTCCTCCTCGGGCAACAGCGAGCGGGCCAGCTTGCGTTCGGCGGCGGTGGTGGCGTTCGGCGGGTACCGCACCCCGGTCACGGCCCGGGCGAAGACCCGGCGGACGTTGGTGTCCAGGACCGCGTGCCGCTGCCCGTACGCGAAGGAGGCGACGGCGGCGGCCGTGTACTCGCCGATCCCGGGCAGCGCCAGCAACTGGGCGTGGTCCTTCGGTACGTCACCACCGTGCCGTTCCGTTATGGCGACGGCGGCGCCGTGCAGCCGCAGCGCGCGGCGCGGGTAGCCGAGCCGGCCCCAGGCGCGCACGGCCTCGCCCGGCGCGTCCGCGGCCAGGTCGGCGGGGCGCGGCCAGCGGGCCAGCCACTGCTCGTAGACGGGCAGGACGCGGTTCACCGGCGTCTGCTGCAACATGAACTCGCTCACCATCACCCCCCACGGGCCGGCCTCGGGGCGCCGCCACGGCAGATCGCGGGCGTGCTCGTCGAACCAGTCGATGACGGGGGCGTGGAGCGGCTCGCCGGGGGCGTCGCCGACGGGGCTGTTGACGGGGCGCGGGGACTTCGTGGGCACAGTCATGGCATTCCGATCCTGCCATGACGAAGGGCACGTACGTGTGTTCCCGGGCGTGCGCTGGTGTGTTCCGTGGTCGGGAGAGCAGCAGGAGAGGCGTCCGCAGGCCTGCCGGGGAGTGGCCCCCTCGGTGGGCGCGCGTGTCGGGGTTCGCGCCCTCGAAGTCCGCGGTCACGGACCGTCATGTAACGGGCGAAGTCGTCACCGTTCGCGATCGTCATGTGCCGCGTCCGGCGAAGGACGGAACGGGACGGCTCGTTCCGGCATGATGATCCGGAAAAGTTGTGATCCGGCGGCGGGTGGCGCCAGCTCACGCGTCGATCTCTCGTACAGTTTGCGCCGTGGGATCTCTGCGCAATCCGGTCGGGCCGCTTCCCTCCTCCATCTACTGGCGACGGAGGGTCGTACTGGTGTCCGTGCTGGCCCTGTTGACGCTGGTGGTCGCCTGGATCGCCATGTCCGGCGGCTCAGGCGGCAAGAACGGTGCCGACGGGCCCAGCGACAAGAATCCCTCACCCTCGACGATCACTCCGGGGCCGACGGGTTCCGGGCCCGCGATCAGTCAAGCGCCGGGCGGGCGTGAGGAGTCGAGCGGCGGGGGCTCGGGAGGCTCGGGGTCCGGCGGCGGTTCGGGCGACAGCTCCGGTTCGGACGCCGGGGCCGGTTCGGGTGGCGTCGGCGGGTCCGGCGGGTCCGGCGGGTCCGGCGGGTCGGAGGGTGCGGGCGGTGGAACGGCCGCCGGCGGCTCGGGCGGCGGGGTCACCGCCGGTGACACCCTCCCGGTGAGTTCCACGCTTCCCAACTGCACCGCGGGTGCCATGAAGTTGACCGTGCGCAGCCTCCACAACACGTACGGCCCCGGTTCCACTCCGGCCCTGCTGCTCACCGCGACGAACTCCTCGGGCGGTGACTGCAAGGTCGATCTCGGCCCGAAGAACACGGTGTTGACGATCACCCAGGCGGGCGGCGACGACGACTACTGGTCCTCCGCGGACTGCGTCAAGACCTCCGGGAGCCTGGTGTTCCGGGTGCCGGCCGACAGCAGCATCACCTACACGGTGAAGTGGAACCGCAAGCCCAGCGCCCCGAAGTGCGCGACGCCGCCGGCAGGGTCCGCCGGGGCCGGGACGTACCTGGTGGAGGCCAAGGCGCCCGGCTTCGGGACCGCGCAGACGTCGTTCGTACTGCAGAACGACTGAGGCGCCTTGGGGAGAACGAGCGCTAAGGCCTAGACGTAGCGCTCCAGGATCGACGACTCCGCCAGCCGGGAGAGCCCCTCCCGCACGCTTCGCGCCCGTGCCTCGCCGACACCGTCGACGGCCTGCAGGTCGTCCACGCTCGCGGCCAGCAGCTTCTGCAGGCCGCCGAAGTGCTCCACCAGCCGGTCGATGATCGCGCCCGGCAGCCTGGGCACCTTGGCGAGCAGCCTGAAGCCCCGCGGGGACACCGCCGAGTCGAGCGCCTCCGGTGAGCCGGTGTAGCCCAACGCCCGTGCCACCGTGGGCAGTTCGAGAAGCTCGGCGTGGGTGAGCGCGTCCAGCTCGTACAGCGCCTCCTCCACCGTGCGGGAGCGCTTCGCGGTGGGCTCGGGGACGTAGTCCCGCACGACCAGCTCACGCTCGGGCTCCACACCCGCGATCAACTCGTCCAGCTGCAGCGCCAGCAGCCGCCCGTCGGTGCCGAGCTCCACCACATACTCGGCGATCTCGGTGGCGATCCGGCGGACCATCTCCAGGCGCTGAGCCACGGCCGAGACGTCCCGGACGGTCACCAGGTCCTCGATCTCCAGCGCGGACAGCGTGCCCGCGACCTCGTCGAGGCGGAGCTTGTAGCGCTCCAGGGTCGCCAGTGCCTGGTTGGCGCGGGACAGGATCGCCGCCGAGTCCTCCAGGACCCGGCGCTGACCGTGGACGTACAGGGCGATCAGCCGCATCGACTGGGAGACCGAGACGACCGGGAAGCCGACCTGCTTGCTCACCCGGTCCGCGGTGCGGTGCCGTGTGCCCGTCTCCTCGGTGGGGATCGTCGGGTCGGGGAGCAGTTGGACGCCCGCCCGGAGGATCTTCGACAGGTCGGAGGACAACACGATGCCGCCGTCGAGCTTGCACAGCTCTCGCAGTCGCGTCGCCGTGAACTCGACATCCAGGACGAAACCGCCCGTACACATCGATTCGACCGTCTTGTCGGAGCCGAGCAGGATGAGGCCGCCGGTGTTGCCGCGCAGGACCCGCTCGAGGCCGTCACGCAGGGATGTTCCGGGAGCCACGGCGCTCAGTGAGGCACGCATCATGCCATCGGCACCGGAACTCCCGCCGGATTTTCCGGGAGCTGCTGCCCGGTCGTTGGCTGCCACTGCACTCCTCCGGTCGCAGGTTCTGGGGCGCTCCCCTTTCGCACAAGCGGTTCGTACGGACGGGCGAGACCAGGGCAAAGTCTACCGGC
Source organism: Streptomyces sp. NPDC005263 (assembly GCF_042872365.1). Classification (NCBI taxonomy): domain Bacteria; kingdom Bacillati; phylum Actinomycetota; class Actinomycetes; order Kitasatosporales; family Streptomycetaceae; genus Streptomyces; species Streptomyces sp. NPDC005263. Next base: position 591,941 of record NZ_JBIAKJ010000007.1, read on the forward strand.
GGTCCTCGTCGTCCCGTGGGGCCTCTCGCCTACGCGAGCGGGGAAGGACTCTCAGAGCGTCTCCTATGTCGGCGACTTCCAACACCTTCATGCCCGCCGGGACCTTGCCCGGATCGCCCGGTACGAGCGCGTGCGTGAAGCCCAGACGGTGTGCTTCGGCGAGCCGGCGCTGCACCCCCGTGACCCTTCTGACCTCGCCCGCCAGGCCCACCTCGCCGATCGCGACGAGGTTCTTCGGGAGCGGGGTGTCGCTGGCCGCCGAGGCCAGCGCGAGCGCGACGGCGAGGTCGGCGGCGGGTTCCGACAACTTCACACCGCCCACCGTCGCGGAGTAGATGTCCCTTTTGCCCAGGGCGCTGATTTTTCCGCGTTGTTCCAGGACGGCCAGCATCATCGACACCCGGGAGGTCTCCAGACCGGACGTCGTGCGCCTGGGGGAGGGGATCTGCGAGTCGACGGTGAGCGCCTGGACCTCGGCGACCAGGGGGCGGCGGCCCTCCAGGGTGACGGTGAGGCAGGTGCCGGGCACCGGTTCGGCGCGCCGGGTCAGGAACAGGCCGCTGGGGTCGGCGAGGCCGGTGATGCCCTCGTCGTGCAGCTCGAAGCAGCCGACCTCGTCCGTGGCGCCGTAGCGGTTCTTGACGCCTCGTACGAGACGCAGGCGGGCGTGCCGGTCGCCCTCGAAGCTCAGCACGACGTCCACGAGGTGCTCCAGGAGGCGGGGCCCGGCGATGGCCCCGTCCTTGGTGACGTGACCCACCAGGAGGGTCGCCATCCCGCGCTCCTTGGAGGCCCGGATCAGCGCCCCCGCCACCTCCCGCACCTGTGCCATGCCGCCGGGCGCCCCGTCGATCTCCGGGGAGGCCACCGTCTGCACCGAGTCGACGATCAGCAGGGATGGCTTCACCGCGTCCAAATGGCCCAGCACGGCGGACAGGTCGGTCTCGGCGGCGAGATACAGGTGGTCGTCGATCGCCCCGATCCGGTCGGCGCGCATCCTGACCTGGCTCGCCGACTCCTCGCCGGTCACATAGAGGGTGCGGTGCTCGTCGCTCGCCGACTTGGCCGCCACGTCCAGGAGCAGCGTGGACTTGCCGACGCCGGGCTCGCCCGCGAGCAGCACCACGGCGCCGGGGACCAGGCCGCCGCCGAGCACCCGGTCCAGTTCGGGCACGCCGGTGGCGCGGGCGGTCGCCTGCCGGCCGTCGACCTGGCCGATGGGCAGGGCGGAGGTGGTGACGCGGCCCGGTGTCGTCGTCCGCACGGCGGGCGCGCCGTACTCCTCGACCGTCCCCCAGGCCTGGCACTCGGGGCAGCGGCCGAGCCACTTGGCCGTCTGCCAGCCGCACTCGGTGCAGCGGTAGGACGGGCGCTCCTTGGTGGACTTCGTACGGGCAGCCATGCACGAACCGTAACCGGCACCACTGACAGCGCGGACGGGACCCGGACGACGTGCCGTGGACCGCCCGCTCCCACCGCACCGGCACCCCGCGCGATCCGGCCACTCCCTTCGAGAACAAGCCACGGAAGGAGTCGTTCCTGTCCCCTATTGAGGGATCGTTTCACCCGTATGGATTAAAAGAACTCAAGGGACAAGAAGGGGCGAACCCGCGCCGCCTACGGTCCACGGGTGATGAGCAGCAGTCCGGAGACCTCGACCCGCATCACCGGCGCGCACCGGGCGCACCGGGAGGCACGCGACCGCGCGGCGGCGCGCACGCTGGCGCACTGGCCGCTCGCCCGCTACGAGCCGTACCTGGACGGCCTGTTCACCTACTGCCTGTCCGTGCTGTGCGACCACGACGCCGCGACCGCCGCCCTGCGCGACGCCCTCGCGCTCGCCGAGAAGCGCCGTGGCCCGGAGGCCGACGGGGACCGCCGGGCCTGGCTGTACGCGCTGGCCCGCTGGACCTGTCTGCGCAAGCTGACCGAGGCCAAGCAGAAACGTCAGAGCACGCACGCGGCGGGCCGCTCCGGCACCGACCGGCGTCGCGGCGCGCAGCCCGACACCCCGCCGGTCTCCGACGACCTCCAGGAGGAGCGCAGGCGCGAACTGGCCCTGCTCGCCTGGCCGGAGGCCGCCGGTACCACCCCGGAGCAGCGCGAGGCGCTCGAACTCGCCGTGCGCCACCACCTCTCCGCCCATGAACTCGCCGCCGTCCTCGGGCTGGACCCCGCCGCCGCCCGCGAACTGCTCGCCTGTGCCGCCTGCGAGGTCGAGCGCACCCGCGCGGCCCTGGCCGTCGTGGAGACCGGCGGCTGTCCGAGCGTCGCCCGGCTCATCGGCGACAAGGAGATGGTGCTCAGCACGGCCCTGCGCCGCGAACTCGTCCGGCACGTCGACGACTGCCCGCACTGCCGCCGCACCGCCGAGCGCAGCGCCCCCGGCCGTTGGCCCGGCGCCGTCGTCACCCCCGCCGAACTGCCGGTTCTGGCGGCGCCCCGCGCGGCCCTGAGCGAGCCGATGGCGCACCGTCCCCGTGTGCGGCGCGGCGCGCCCCGCTTCAACCGGCGCGGCTTCCCGATGGACCCCAAGGACCGCGCCGCGCGCCGGGACCGGCTGCGTGCGCGTGCCGTCACCACGACCGTGGTCGCCACCGTCGTCGCCGCCCCCGTACTGGCCCTGTGGGCCGCCTACCGGGGCACCACCCCGACCGGCGACGGCCCGGGCGCCCACTCCGCGAGCGCCAGCGAGGCGCACGGACCCGGCACCCTCGACGGCGAGCACGCCGGCGGCTACAAGAACGCCGGCAACGCCAGCGCCAGACGCGGTGGCCACTTCGCCAAGGACGCCAAGTCCGACGTCTCCGTGGAGGTCATCAGCGTCGCCGGCGCGGGCCGGAAGGGCGCCGGACACCTGGACGTGGCGGCCGGCAACAGCGGCGACACCACCCTGGTCACCCTCACGGCGACCGGCTCAGCGCCCGTGCGCTGGTCCGCGACCACCCCGGCGGCCTGGCTCTACCTAAGCCGGTCCTCGGGGACGCTCGAACCGGGCGAATCGTTGACGATCAAGGTGTACGTCGACCATCTGCGCGAGCCGTCCGGGCACTGGATCGCACGGGTGGCGATCTCACCGGTCGGCGCCCTCGTCTCCATCGAGGGCTACGGCACCGCACCCGGCCCCGCCGCCCCCGAGCCGGCGGACCCCGGCCACGGCCACCACGGCCCCGGCACCGCCACCCAGCCCCCGTCCGACCCCGACCCCACGCCCCCGCCCACCGTCGACCCCACCCCCGCCGACCCGCCCCCGCCCTCCACCCCGGAGCCGCACCCGACCGACCCGGCCCCACCCGACCCGGTGGACTCGACACCAGCACCCAGCGAGGGCGGCGACCCGAGCCCGTTCACGTCGTAGGTCCGAGAGGACAGACACGGCCCGGGGTCGTTGCGGGGCTGCAAATCCCGCGAGCCCCGCAAACCCAGCGGGAGCCGCGAACCGGCGGGAGCCCCACCCCCGGAAGCCGCAAACCCCGAAGGACCCGCGACACCCCATGACCGCCCCGCCGAGACCCGTGTCCGCCGGCCAGCCCCGCTGCCCGCCCCCCTCAGCCGACAGGATCCGCCGGATGCGGTGCCAGCAGCGGCAGCTGCGAGGCCAGGCGCTCCTCGCACAGCTCGACCAGTTGGTCGTAGCCCGCCTTGCCCATCAGCTCGATCAGCTCCGGCCGATAGGACACGTACACCGGATCGCCCGCGCCGTGCGCCGAGGTCGCCGACGTGCACCACCAGTGCAGGTCGTGGCCGCCCGGACCCCAGCCGCGCCGGTCGTACTCACCGATCGACACCTGCAGCACCCGCGTGTCGTCGGGCCGGTCGATCCACTCGTACGTCCGCCGCACCGGCAGCTGCCAGCAGACGTCCGGCTTGGTCTCCAGCGGCTCGCGGCCCTCCTTCAGCGCGAGGATGTGCAGCGAGCAGCCCGCGCCGCCCGCGAAACCGGGCCGGTTCTGGAAGATGCACGAGCCCTGGAAAGGCCGGGTCTGCCGGTCGCCGTCCTCGTCCTCCGACACCCAGCCGTGCGCCACGCCCTCGTCGTGGTTCTGCCAGATGTCCGGAGTGAGCCTGGCCACATGCCCGGCGACGCGTTTCTCGTCGTCCTCGTCGGAGAAGTGAGCACCCAGGGTGCAGCACCCGTCGTCCGCGCGGCCCGCCTGGATTCCCTGGCAGCCGCTGCCGAAGATGCAGTTCCAGCGAGAGGTCAGCCATGTCAGATCGCACCGGAAGACCTGCTCTTCGTCCGCCGGATCAGGAAACTCCACCCACGCGCGCGCGAAGTCGAGGCCCTTCTCGTCGGCTTCCAGGGCCTTCCTCGACTTCTTCGGTGCTTTCGCCTGCGAAGAACCCTGGAGCGTTTTGGCCGTCTTGTCGTTCTTCGCCTTTTTCGTCTTTGGCACCCGTCCAGGGTAAGTCGCCCATGGCCGGTTCAGAGCCAGCCGTCGGCGCGGCTTCCGGCGCGGCTTCCGGCACGGCATCCGGAAAGGCGTCGAGGACGAAGAGGTGGACGGAGAAGCGGACGGGGAACTGGACGGAGAAGACGGCACCGGAGGCAGCTCACGGCTTCGCTGGCAGTAGCGTTCCGTACATGAGACTCGGTGTCCTCGACGTGGGATCGAACACGGTGCATCTGCTGGTGGTGGACGCGCACCCAGGGGCGTGCCCGCTGCCCGCACATTCGCACAAGGCGGAGCTGCGCCTGGCCCAACTGCTCGACCCGGACGGAGCCATAGGCCCCGAGGGCGTCGACAAACTGGTCGGGGTCATCAAGGAGGCGCTCCAGGCCGCCGAGGACAAGGGCGTGGAGGACCTGCTGCCGTTCGCGACCTCAGCCGTGCGCGAGGCCACCAACGCGGACGACGTCCTCGCACGTGTACAGGCCGAGACCGGCGTCGACCTCCAGGTCCTGGCCGGTGCCGAGGAGGCCCGGCTCACCTTCCTGGCCGCCCGCCGCTGGTTCGGCTGGTCGGCCGGAAAACTGCTGGTCCTGGACATCGGCGGCGGTTCCCTCGAGGTCGCGTACGGCATCGACGAGGAACCGGACGCCGCGGTGTCGCTGCCGCTCGGCGCGGGCCGCCTCACCGCGGGCTGGATCCCCGACGACCCCCCGGACCAGGAGGCGATCAGGGCCCTGCGGCGCCATGTCCGCGCCCAGATCGCCCGTACGGTCGGCGAGTTCACCCGCTTCGGCACCCCCGACCACGTGGTCGCCACGTCGAAGACCTTCAAGCAGCTCGCCCGCCTCGCCGGCGCGGCCCGCTCCGCCGACGGCCTCTACGTCCAGCGTGAACTCAAGCGGGAGTCCCTGGAGGCCTGGGTGCCACGGCTGGCCGGCATGACCACCGCCCAGCGCGCCGAACTCCCCGGCGTCTCGGTGGGCCGCGCCAACCAGCTCCTCGCGGGTGCCCTGGTGGCGGAGGGCGCGATGGACCTGTTGGGTGTGGACAGCGTGGAGATATGCCCATGGGCTCTGCGGGAGGGCGTGATCCTGCGGCGACTTGACCACATGGGTTCGCTGTAGCGCTCTGAAGAGGGGCGGAGCCGTGCCGAGGTGCGGCTCCACCGGGTGGGCGCGAGCCACCACAAAGCGCCCACCCCCGTCCGTGGCGAACACCACAACGGCGAACAGGCCCCCCGCACCCACCCGACCGCACCCCTTAGGCTGGCCCGGTGGCTGAACCAAGGGACGTAGTCCGTATCCCGGATGCGAAGGTCGCCCTGTCGACGGCCTCCGTCTATCCGGAGTCGACGGCGACGGCCTTCGAGATCGCCGCGCGCCTCGGCTACGACGGCGTCGAGGTCATGGTGTGGACCGACCCCGTCAGCCAGGACATCCAGGCGCTGCGCAGACTCAGCGACTATCACGGCGTCCCGATCCTCGCGGTGCACGCGCCCTGCCTGCTCATCACGCAGCGCGTGTGGTCCACCGACCCCTGGGTCAAGCTCCAGCGCGCCCGCGCCGCCGCCGAGAAGCTCGGCGCGAGCACGGTCGTCGTGCACCCGCCGTTCCGCTGGCAGCGCCAGTACGCCCGCGACTTCGTCACCGGGATCTGGCGGATGGCGAACGAGACGGACGTACGGTTCGCCGTCGAGAACATGTACCCCTGGCGCTACCGCGACCGCGAGATGCTCGCCTACGCGCCCGACTGGGACGTGACGAAGGACGACTACCGGCACTTCACGATCGACCTGAGCCACACCTCGACGGCCCGCGCGGACGCGATCGAGATGGTCGACCGCATGGCCGACCGCCTCGGCCACGTCCACCTCGCCGACGGCAGGGGTTCGGCGAAGGACGAGCACCTGGTCCCCGGCCGCGGCACCCAGCCCTGCGCCGAGCTGCTGGAACGTCTCGCCCTGACCGGCTTCGACGGCCATGTCGTCATCGAGGTCAACACCCGCCGCGCCATGTCCGGCGCCGAACGCGAGGCCGACCTCGCCGAGGCGCTGGCCTTCGCACGGCTGCACCTGGCCTCGGCCGTGCGGGTGCCCCGACGATGACCGGCGAAGGCGCCCGGGCGACGGGCGGGGCCACCGCACGCAGGAGGGGCCGCCCCCCTCGTACGGAGTCGGCGGACACCCGCGACCGCATCCTGACCGCGGCCCGTGCGGAGTTCTCCGAGCGGGGCTACGACAAGGCGTCGGTGCGGGGGATCGCCAAGGCCGCCGGCGTCGACGCGGCCCTGGTCCACCACTACTTCGGCACCAAGGAGCAGGTCTTCGAGGCGGCGATCACGGTCGCCTTCGCGCCCGCGCTGAACGCTCCGGACGCGCTCGCCGACGGCCCGCTCGACGGGGTCGGCGAGCGTCTGACCCGTTTCCTCCTGGGCGTCTGGGAGAACCCGACCACCCGTACACCGCTGCTGGCGATCGTCCGCTCGGCGGTCAACAACGAGACCGCGGCCGCCGTCTTCCGCCGCCTGGTCGTCTCCCAGCTGCTGCGTCGCGTCGCCGCCCAGCTGGACCTGCCCGACGCCGAGCTGCGTGCCGAGCTGGCCGCGGCCCAGCTGGTCGGCATGGCGATACTGCGGTACGTGATCAAGGTGGAGCCGCTGGCGTCGGCGGACGTGGAGCAGATCGTCGCCCGGGTGGCACCGGTGGTGCAGGGGCATCTGACCGGCGACTGATCGCGCGCCTCACGAACCGGCGGCCCGCCCCGACGATCTCACCGGTCCCGAGACAGGCATCCCGCATTCCGGACACCCCGTCCCGACCCCTGGATGACCGGCGTACGCTCATTAGCAGCCATACCTGTCTGAAGGAGCGAGCGACGATGCCCGAGCTGAGGTCCCGCACAGTCACCCACGGCCGCAACATGGCGGGCGCACGCGCCCTTATGCGCGCCTCCGGTGTGCCCGGTGCGGACATCGGCCGCAAGCCGATCATCGCGGTCGCCAACAGCTTCACCGAGTTCGTGCCGGGCCACACCCACCTGCAGCCGGTCGGCCGGATCGTCAGCGAGGCGATCGTCGAGGCCGGCGGCATCCCGCGCGAGTTCAACACGATCGCGGTGGACGACGGCATCGCGATGGGCCACGGCGGCATGCTGTACTCCCTGCCCTCCCGCGACCTCATCGCGGACTCGGTCGAGTACATGGTCGAGGCCCACTGCGCCGACGCCCTGGTCTGCATCTCCAACTGCGACAAGATCACCCCGGGCATGCTGAACGCGGCCCTGCGCCTGAACATCCCGACGGTCTTCGTCTCCGGCGGCCCGATGGAGTCCGGCCGCGCCACCCTGGTCGACGGCACGGTCCGCACGCTCGACCTGGTCGACGCGATCTCCGACGCCGTGAACGACAAGATCTCGGACGAGGACATCCTCCGTATCGAGGAGAACGCCTGTCCGACCTGCGGCAGCTGTTCCGGCATGTTCACCGCCAACTCGATGAACTGCCTCACCGAGGCCATCGGCCTCTCCCTCCCCGGCAACGGCTCGGTCCTGGCCACGCACACCGCGCGCAAGCAGCTCTACGTCGACGCGGCCCGCACGGTCATGGACATCACCCGCCGGTACTACGAGCAGGACGACGACACCGTCCTCCCGCGTTCGATCGCGACCACCGCCGCCTTCGAGAACGCGATGGCCCTGGACATCGCCATGGGCGGTTCGACGAACACGATCCTGCACCTGCTGGCGGCGGCCCAGGAGGCAGGCGTCCCGTTCGGCCTGGACGAGATCAACGAGGTCTCGCGCCGCGTGCCCTGCCTCGCGAAGGTCGCCCCGAACGTGGCCAAGGACCGCACGTACTACATGGAGGACGTGCACCGGGCCGGCGGCATCCCCGCGCTCCTCGGCGAGCTGCACCGCGCCGGCCTGCTCAACGAGGACGTGCACTCGGTGCACAGCCCGTCCCTGGCGGACTGGCTGAAGACCTGGGACGTCCGCGCGGGCTCGCCGTCCCCCGAGGCCCTGGAACTGTGGCACGCGGCGCCCGGCTGCGTGCGCTCCGCCGAGGCCTTCTCCCAGTCCGAGCGCTGGGAGGCCCTGGACCAGGACGCCGAGGGCGGCTGCATCCGCTCCGCCGAGCACGCCTACTCCAAGGACGGCGGCCTGGCGGTCCTCAAGGGCAACCTGGCGGTCGACGGCTGCGTGGTGAAGACGGCCGGCGTCGACGAGTCGATCTGGACCTTCGAGGGCCCCGCGGTCGTCTGCGAGTCGCAGGAGCAGGCCGTCGAGAAGATCCTGCTGAAGGAGATCAAGGAGGGCGACGTCGTCGTCATCCGCTACGAGGGCCCCAAGGGCGGCCCCGGCATGCAGGAGATGCTCTACCCGACCTCGTACCTGAAGGGCCGCGGCCTCGGCAAGGCCTGCGCCCTGGTCACCGACGGCCGCTTCTCCGGCGGCACCTCCGGCCTGTCCATCGGCCACGCGTCCCCGGAGGCGGCCTCGGGCGGCACCATCGCCCTGGTCGAGGACGGCGACCGGATCCGCATCGACATCCCCAACCGCAGCATCGAACTGCTGGTGGACCAGGCCGAACTGGCCCGCCGCGAGCAGGCCCTGGGCGGCGTCTACGCCCCGAAGAACCGTGAGCGCAAGGTCTCGGCGGCCCTGCGCGCGTACGCGGCCATGGCCACCAGCGCCGACAAGGGCGCCGTACGGGACGTCAGCAAGCTGGGCTGAGCGTCCCGCTTGTGATGCTGCCGGGCCGCCTTCGGATTCTTCCGGGGGCGGCCCCGCTGCGTCTGCTACCAGGCCGACGGGTCTACCAGGCCGACGGATCGCGTCCGTCGACGGCGAAGACGGTGCCGTCGGGGGAGCCCGCGTAGACGTGGCCGCCGGCGATCACGGGCTCGGGCAGATCGGCCGCGACCTTGTCCGAGTTCGTCGCACCGAGGCGCGGGGAGGTCTGCCCGAGGAGTCTGCCGTCGCGGGCGTCCACCGCGAGCAGCCGCCCGTCAGGGGCCGTGAGATAGACATGCCGGCCGTCCGTCGCCGGAGCCGAGCCCCGGGACACCCCCGTCTCCAGGGTCCACCGCTTCTTGCCCGCGTCCAGGTCGACGGCCACCAGCGAACCACCGGTGCCCATCAGGTAGACGACGTTCCCGTGCACCGTGACGTCGGCCTGCTGGACCGGGACGGACAGCGCCACCCGCCGTGCACTGCGGCTGTCCGGCGAGTAGCGGACCACGGCCTCCGTGTTCCCGTACACCGGGTCGACGGCGACGAGGAAGACCGACCCGTCCGCCGTACCGACCGGCCGCAGTGACCCTCGCAGCCGGGTGTCCCACCGCACCTCACCCGTGCCCGGATCGACGGCGGTGACCCGCGTGCTCGCCCCGTCCGCCGAGGCGCTCGCCGTGTACGCCAGCGGATCCCCGCTGAACGAGACGAAGAGCGGCATCTCGTGCCCCGGAATCCGCCCGTTCCACTTCGTGTCGCCCGAACCACCGTCGATCCCGGTGACGCCACCGTCGGCACCGGTCGCCAGCAGCATGCCCCCGGCGCTGTCCAGCCCGCTGTACGCGGGCACCTTCCGGTGCCAACGGGGCTTGCCCGAGGCCGGATCGAGCCCCTCCAGGTGTCGGCCCTGAGCCAACGACGGCTGTACCAGGCCACCCGCCCACACCGGCGGTCCGCTCGTGAACGTACTGGCGACCGAGTGGCGCCACACCAGCCGGCCGTCGGACGGATCGAGGGCGAAGACCAGCCCGGCCTGGGCACAGAGCACCTTCCCCGCGCCGTACGAGCACTGCGGCGTGCCCTCCGTGTGCGTCGGCGTCGCCGCCCAGGCCCGGAACGCGGCTGCCGTCGTCGGAGGCGGAGAGCTCTTCGGCGCCGCCGTCACACTGTCGAACAACTGGAGCGAGAGCAGTGAGGCGACCGTGACCAGACCGATCGCGCCGGCTCCGATCGCCGCCCGCCTGCCCAGGCGCCGCTTGCCGCCCGGCTCCGGCCGCGGTCCTTCGGCACGCGGCTCCGGCTCGGCCGCCCCGCCCCCGTGCTGCTCCCAGACGAAGGTCTGCGTGTCGTACGAGGCCGCCACCGACCGCAGCTCCCGCATCAACTCGTCGGGCGTCGGCCGATCCTCGGGCTCCTTGGCGAGACACCGCACGATGAGCGGAGCGAGGTTCTCCGGTACGTCGGTCAGATCGGGCTCGTCGTGGACGACCTGGTAGGCGACGACGTACGGGCTGTCGGAGTCGAACGGCCCGCGTCCCGTGGCCGCGTGCACCATCACGGAGCCGAGGGCGAAGACATCGGCGGCGGGCCCGACCTCACGCGGCCGACGGAACTGCTCGGGCGCCATGAAGGGCGGAGTGCCGATCAACTTGCCCGTCTCGGTGCGCAGTTCGCTGTCCTTCGGCCGGGAAATACCGAAGTCGATGACCTTCGGCCCGTCCTCCGCGAGCAGCACGTTGCTCGGCTTCAGGTCCCGGTGCACGACCCCGACCCGATGGATGTCACGCAGCGCCTCGGCCAGACCGGCCATCAGCCGGCGCAACTGGTAGGGCCCCATCGGGCCGTTCCGCTTCACATGGTCGGACAGGGTCGGGCCGGGGATGAACAGGGTGGCCATCCACGGCCGTTCGGCCTCCGGATCGGCGTCGACGACGGACGCGGTGAAGGCACCGCTGACCCGCCGCGCGGCGGCCACCTCCTGCCGGAACCGCCCCCTGAACTCGGGGTCCTTGGCGAACCTGGCGTGCACGACCTTGACCGCGACCTTCATCCCGGAGGTACTGCGAGCCGAGTGCACGACGCCCATCCCGCCGGATCCCAGACATGAGTCCAGCCGGTAGTGACCGGCGTACTCGGGAAGTTCCGCTTCCGCGCCCGCTCCGATGTTGTGCTGCGGCGCCATGGAACCACCCCCGTGCTGATCCTCCGCGAGCGCGACGCACGGAGCCTAGTCGATGACTCGTACGAGACGGAGGCGGCTTGCTAGCCTCCGCGTACGAGTTACGTACATGTGTTTCATGACGTGATTCGGGGGAATGAACGGGACCCCATGGCACTCATGGGGCACAACGGGGGAGGTCTCATATGTCTGTCGATGGTGTCGAAAAGGTGGAGAGAAGCGGCGTCGAGGGCGGCGGCGTGGCGGAAGCCGTCACCATGGCGGCCGCGGCGGTGAGCTACTACTCGGTCGCACCGGGCGTCCGTCTCAACGTCCGCAGCGGCCCCGGCACCGGTTACAGCCTCGTCCGCGTCCTGCCCGAGGGCGCGAGGATCCCGATCTTCTGCCAGACACCGGGCACCAACGTGACGGGCCCGTACGGGTCGTCGAACATCTGGGACAACATCGACGACGGCCAGTTCGTCTCGGACGCCTACGTACAAACGGGCAGCGACGGCTACATCCGTCCGCGCTGTTCCTTCTGACGATTCCGCCCCGTCCTCGGAGAGCCCCCATGCTCTTCGAGGGCGAGGGGACGGGCGGCCACCTGACCACGCGCGGCGACGGCCACGTCGCTTCTCGCAGCGCCTGATCCCTCCGGAGCCCGCGGCCCGGCATCACGCCATAATCGACGCGTGAGCGACGAACACGACACCGCCCCCGCGGGCTCCGAAGGCGGCCCCCGCCCCGAACCCCTCCGCTTCTTCGGCACCACCTGGCTGAACCACGACCAGGGCTACGCGCCCCGCCGCATCGCGGCGGCCGTCGGCTCACTCGCCGCCGTGGTCGCCTCCTGCCTGGTCCTGCGCTTCGCCTACCAGGGCCTGCAGATAGCCGACACCGGCAGCTTCGTGGCCGTCCTGGTCGTCGCGATGTTCGCCATCTGCAGCGCGCTGGCCTTCCGCCAGACCCTGGACGGCTTCAGCCGACGCCCCGACCCCGAGCGTCAGGCCTCCCTCCGAGGCCTGTTGGCCATCGGCTTCGTCGGCTCGCTGCTCGCCTACTTCGTCCGCTCCCTCATGGAGGCCCCCGGCGAGAGGCTCCACCGCGAGGAGTACGAGGCCGCACGCCGGCAGCACGAGAAGCGCACCTCGCGCCGCACCCGCAACCCGTCGAAGAAGCGCCCCCGCACATAGGAGGGCGCTGAAGCTCTTGGCCGCCCGTCTCTCACCGGAAACTCGTCGCCCCTCACACCCACCCCGGCCACCATGGTCCCCATGACGGCCTCCTCCCACGCCCCCCGCGCCCACTCCTTCAACGGCGCCGCGGCCCAGTACGCCGCCAACCGCCCCGCCTACCCGCCCGCCCTCTTCGACGCGGTCGAGGACCTCGCCGGCCGCCCCCTCACCGGTGCGCGCGTCGCCGACATCGGCGCCGGCACCGGCATAGCGACCGCTCTCCTGCACGCCCGCGGCGCCGACGTGATCGCCGTGGAACCCGGCGACGGCATGGCGGCCCAGTTCCGCCGCGCCCACCCCGACATCCCGATCGTCCGGGGCGACGGCAACACCCTCCCCCTGGCCACCGCCTCCGTCGACTTCGTCACCTACGCCCAGGCCTGGCACTGGACCCACCCCGACCGAGCCGTCCCGGAAGCCCTCCGGGTCCTGCGCGCGGGCGGCGCGCTCGCCCTGTGGTGGAACACGGACGCCCTCGACGTGCCCTGGATCGCCGAGGCCGCCGACCGCACCGGACGCTTCTTCGGCGTCGACGTCGCCCACGAGAAGCGCGACGTCAACGCCCGCGCGGCGGACCCCACCGGCAGCCTCGACTTCACCTCCCGCGTGGTCCGCTGGAGCCGACGCGTACCGGTGGACACCCACCTCGCCAACCTCGGCACCCACTCGATCTTCCTGGTCCACGACGCGGAGACCGGCGCCGCCTTCCTCGCCGAGGAACGCAAGCACCTGCTGCGCACCTTCCCGGACGGAATCGTCGAAGAGGTCTACGACGTCATCCTGCTCGTCGCCACCACCCCCTGACCCTCCCGCCTCCCTCTCCCCGACACCGTCGCCCCGCTTGACGGACCCCCTACCCCGGAGCACTATTCATCGCATGATGAATTACGTGCCCGACCCACCACCCGACGACGAGACACCCCCCGCGAAAACCACCACCCCCACCGCCCCCGACACCCTCACCGCACCCGCCGTCCGCGCCCAGCACCTCACCGTCGTCCGAGGCCCCCGCACGGTCCTGCGCGGCCTCGACTTCACCGTCCCCCGAGGCCAGATCACCGGACTGCTCGGACCCTCGGGATGCGGCAAGTCGACGCTGATGCGCGCGATCGTCGGCACCCAGGCCAAGGTCACCGGCACGCTCGACGTCCTCGGCAACCCCGCCGGCCACCCCAGCCTCCGCACCCGCGTCGGCTACGTCACCCAGGCGCCCTCCGTCTACGACGACCTGACCGTCCGCCAGAACCTCGACTACTTCGCGGCGATCCTCGACCCGGGCCGCGCCGCCACCGACCGCCGCCACCAGAACGTCACCCGAGCCATCGCCGACGTGGACCTGACCACCCACGCCGACTCCCTCGCCGGCAACCTCTCCGGCGGCCAACGCAGCCGTGTCTCCCTGGCCGTCGCCCTCCTCGGTGCCCCCGAGCTCCTGGTCCTCGACGAACCGACCGTCGGCCTGGACCCCGTACTCCGCCGCGACCTGTGGCACCTCTTCCACGACATCGCGGCACGGCGAGGCGCGACCCTGCTGATCTCCTCCCACGTCATGGACGAGGCCGAGCGCTGCCACCGCCTCCTCCTCATGCGCGAGGGCGAGATCCTCGCCGACGACACCCCCGACAACCTGCGCACCCGCACCCACTCGGAGACGGTCGAGGCGGCATTCCTGCACCTGGTCGACGAGGCGATCGCCACCGACCGCACGAAGGAGACCGCACGATGACCACGAACACCGGCACCACACGCGGCACGGGCACGAACACGACGGACACCCCACGCACCACAGCGGCACCCGCCCCGCCCCGCGCCCTGAACGCCTCCCGAACCACCGCCACCACCGCCCGCGTCCTGCGCCAGCTCGGCCACGACCCGCGCACCATCGCGATGCTGCTCCTCATCCCCTGCGTGATGCTCTTCCTGCTGCGCTACGTCTTCGACGGCAGCCCGCGCACCTTCGACAGCATCGGCGCCTCCCTCCTCGGGATCTTCCCCCTGATCACGATGTTCCTGGTCACCTCCATCGCCACCCTGCGCGAACGCACCTCCGGCACCCTCGAACGCCTCCTCGCCATGCCCCTCGGCAAGGGAGACCTCATCGCCGGCTACGCCCTCGCCTTCGGCACCCTCGCCGTCATCCAGTCCGCCCTCGCCACGGGCCTCGCGCTCTGGCTCCTCGACCTGGACGTCACCGGCAGCCCCTGGCTCCTGCTCCTCGTCGCCCTCCTCGACGCCCTGCTCGGCACCGCCCTCGGCCTCTTCGTCTCGGCCTTCGCGGCCTCGGAGTTCCAAGCGGTCCAGTTCATGCCGGCGGTGATCTTCCCCCAGCTCCTCCTCTGCGGCCTCTTCACCCCTCGCGACACCATGCACCCCGCCCTGGAGGCCATCTCCGACGTCCTCCCCATGTCCTACGCGGTCGACGGCATGAACCAGGTCCTCACCCACACGGACATGACAGCCACCTTCGTACGGGACGCCCTGATCGTGGCGGGATGCGCGCTCCTGGTACTCGGCCTGGGCGCGGCGACGCTCCGACGCCGGACGGCGTGACGCGCCGCGGCCCCCGACATCCCGCCCACCGGACACCCGAGCCGTGCCCGTCCCCCCGATGCGAGGATGAACATGGACGACGCACCCCCCGGAGGGCACCCCAGCCATGACCCAGAAAGTCGCAGTCCTCGGCACCGGCAAGATCGGCGAAGCCCTGCTCAGCGGAATGATCCGCGCCGGCTGGGCACCGACCGACCTTCTGGTCACCGCCCGCCGCCCCGAGCGAGCCGAAGAACTCCGCACCCGCCACGGAGTCACCCCGGTCACCAACCCGGAGGCCGCCAAGAGCGCCGACACCCTGATCCTCACGGTCAAACCGCAGGACATGGGCACCCTCCTCGACGAACTCGCCCCCCATGTGCCCGCCGACCGCCTGATCATCAGCGGCGCGGCCGGCATCCCCACCTCCTTCTTCGAGGAGCGCCTCGCCACCGGCACCCCTGTCGTCCGCGTCATGACGAACACGCCCGCCCTGGTCGACGAGGCCATGTCCGTCATCTCCGCCGGCACCCACGCCACCGCCGACCACCTCGCGCACACCGAGGAGATCTTCGGCGCCGTGGGCAAGACGCTCCGCGTCCCCGAGTCCCAGCAGGACGCCTGCACCGCCCTCTCCGGCTCCGGCCCGGCGTACTTCTTCTACCTGGTCGAAGCCATGACGGACGCCGGAATCCTCCTCGGCCTGCCCCGCGACAAGGCCCACGACCTGATCGTCCAGTCCGCGATCGGCGCGGCGACCATGCTCCGCGACAGCGGCGAACACCCGGTCAAGCTCCGCGAGAACGTCACCTCACCCGCGGGCACGACCATCAACGCCATCCGCGAACTCGAGAACCACGGCGTACGAGCCGCCCTCATCGCCGCCCTCGAAGCCGCCCGCGACCGCAGCCGCGAACTGGCCTCCGGCAACAACGGCTGACCC
The DNA here is from genome assembly GCF_042872365.1 of Streptomyces sp. NPDC005263. Taxonomy (NCBI): domain Bacteria; kingdom Bacillati; phylum Actinomycetota; class Actinomycetes; order Kitasatosporales; family Streptomycetaceae; genus Streptomyces; species Streptomyces sp. NPDC005263. The sequence continues at coordinate 607,933 of NZ_JBIAKJ010000007.1, forward strand.
CGTGCCGCCCCCAGCCCCACGACATCCGGGGGCGGCACCACACGCCTACCGAGCCGCACTCACCCAGGCATCGGACGAGGCCGGCAGCAACCCGATCGCGCGATAAGCCGCATCCACGGTGGGCCGCGCCATCGCCCGCGCCCTCTCCGCGCCCCCGCTCAGCACCCCCTCCACAAAGCCAGGATCCGCGCACAGCTCCCGGTGCCTGTCCTGCACGGGCTTGAGAACCTCGACCACGGCCTCCGCGGTGTCCTTCTTCAAGTCCCCGTACGACGTGTACGCACCGCTCAGATCCGCCGGGTCACCACCCGTGCACGCGGCGAGGATCTCCAGCAGATTGGCGAGCCCCGGACGCGCCTCCCGGTCGTAGACGACCTCTCGCCCACTGTCGGTCACGGCCCGCATGACCTTCTTCCGCACCACGTCCGGCTCGTCGAGCAGATAGACGATCCCGGGCCCGGAGTCGTCGCTCTTCCCCATCTTCGCCGTCGGCTCCTGCAGATTCATCACCCGGGCCGCCACCCCCGGAGACGTCGCCCGAGGCACCACGAACGTGTGTCCGTACCGCTGGTTGAACCGCACCGCCAGATCCCGGGCCAGCTCCACATGCTGCGTCTGGTCGTCCCCGACGGGCACCGCGTCACTCCGGTACGCCAGGATGTCCGCCGCCATCAGCACGGGATACGTCAGCAGCGACAGCCGCACACTCCCGCCCCGCTCCCGCTCCCGCGCGGTCTTCTCCTTGTACTGGATCATCCGCCGCATCTCGCCGTCCGTGGCCACGCACTCCAGCACGTACGACAGCCGCGCGTGTTCATCCACATGACTCTGTACGAACACGGTGCACAGCTCGGGATCGAGCCCCGCCGCCAACAGCAGCGTCGCCGCCTGCCGACTCAGTCGTCGTACGCGCGCCGGATCGTGATCGACGGTCAGCGCGTGCAGATCGACGACGCAGAACAGCGCGTCGGACTGGTGCTGATCCACGGCTGCCCACCGCCGCATGGCTCCCAGGTAGTTCCCCAGCGTCAGGTGCCCGGTCGGCTTGACCCCGCTGAACACCCGTGTCATCGCTGTCATCTCTCCCTCTCCTCCTGTCCGGGCCGCCCGCCTCGGCCGGCCGGCTGCCCCTCTGGAGTGCGGAGGGAGATACAGAAACGGCCGCCGAGAAGGCGGCCGTCGAGTGCATACGTGAGACCGGCCGCCGTCAGGCGGCCCACCACAGTTGGGAGCACGTACGCGTAGTCATGCGACCCAGGCTACGCCTCCCAAGCCCCGTCAGGACCGAAGTTGACACGCCCCGACCCCATACGTAGTGTTCTCCGAGTTGTCCGACGTGAGCGCCGACTCCGGTCGGTCCCCGGACAACCATTCCGCAGGACCAACCAACACACGACGCTTAGTCGTTCTGTTGTCGTGTCATTGGCACGGGTATTTGCGAATGAGGAATCCGCGTTCGAAAGGGCGCAGCACTCGATTAGCGTCGGGAGCAGGGAATCCGCTAAAGTCTCACTCGTCGGAACGGCCCAACAGCCGCGAAGGCAACCCCCGCTGACCGGGGATCAGGACCGAAAGGATCTGATAGAGTCGGAACCGCCGGAAAGGGAAACGCGGAAGCGGAAACCTGGAAAGCACCGAGGAAATCGGGTCGAGAAAAGATCTGATAGAGTCGGAAACGCAAGACCGAAGGGAAGCGCCCGGAGGAAAGCCACGAGA
>NZ_JBIAKJ010000008.1:0-319957 GCF_042872365.1 Streptomyces sp. NPDC005263
ACCAACGGGCAGCACGCCTATTACCAGCTGATCCATCAGGGCACCAAGCTGATCCCGGCGGACTTCATCGGGTTCGCCCGGCCTCTCGGGGAGCTGAGTGAGGGGCTGCGGGCGCAGCACGATCTGCTGATGGCGAACTTCTTCGCGCAGACGCAGGCGCTGGCGTTCGGCAAGACCCCTGAGGAGGTGCGTGCGGAGGGTGTGCCCGAGGAGCTGGTGGCGCACAAGACGTTCCAGGGCAACCATCCCACCACGACCATTCTGGCCGGGGAGCTCACCCCGTCGGTGCTGGGCCAGCTGATCGCGCTGTATGAGCACAAGGTGTTCGTGCAGGGCGCCGTGTGGAACATCGACTCCTTCGACCAGTGGGGCGTCGAACTCGGCAAGGTCCTCGCCAAGCGCGTCGAACCCGCCCTCACCCAAGGCACCGACGTACCCGGCCTCGACTCCTCAACCGCCGCTCTCGTGGCCGCCTACCGCGGCCTCAAGGAAGTGAAGTGACATGACAGCGATGCAGCTCGGCCTCATCGGCCTCGGCAAGATGGGCGGGAACATGCGCGAGCGGGTCCGCCGCGCCGGCCACACCGTCATCGGCTACGACCGCAACGCCGAAGTCTCCGACGTGAGCAGTCTGGCCGAACTGGTCGACAAGCTCGAAGCCCCGCGCACCATCTGGGTGATGGTGCCGGCCGGCGCGGCCACCCAGTCGGTGGTCGACGAACTCGGCGACCTGCTGTCCGCCGGCGACACCGTGGTCGACGGCGGCAACTCCCGCTGGACCGACGACGAGAAGCACGCCGAGGAGCTCGGCGCCAAGGGCATCGGCTTCGTCGACGCCGGCGTCTCCGGCGGCGTGTGGGGTCTCAAGAACGGCTACGCCCTGATGGTCGGCGGCGACAAGGAGCACGTCGACCGGCTCCAGCCGATCTTCGAGGCGCTGAAGCCGGAGGGCCCCTACGGCTACGTCCACGCGGGCAAGGTCGGCGCCGGGCACTTCTCCAAGATGGTCCACAACGGCATCGAGTACGCCATGATGCAGGCGTACGCGGAGGGCTGGGAGCTGCTGGAGTCGGTGGACTCGGTCACCGACGTGCGCGAGGTCTTCCGCTCCTGGCAGCAGGGCACGGTCATCCGTTCCTGGCTGCTCGACCTGGCCGTCGACGCCCTCGACGAGGACGAGCACCTGGCGAAGCTGAAGGGCTACGCGCAGGACTCCGGCGAGGGCCGCTGGACCGTCGAGGCCGCCATCGACAACGCCGTGCCGCTCCCGGCGATCACGGCCTCCCTCTTCGCACGGTTCGCGTCCCGGCAGGACGACTCGCCGCAGATGAAGATGATCGCGGCGCTGCGCAACCAGTTCGGCGGCCACGCCGTCGAGTCGGCGAAGAAGTAGGTGCGCCGTGGGGGACCTTCTGCTGGTCCGCCACGGTGAGACGGAGTGGAGCAGATCGGGACAGCACACCAGCTGGACCGATCTGCCCCTCACCGAGCGCGGCGAGGAACAGGCCAAGTCCCTCGCTCCGCTCCTCTCGTCGCGGACCTTCGCCCGCGCGCTGACCAGCCCGCTGGACCGCGCGATACGCACCGCCGAACTGGCGGGCGTCACCGGGGTCGTACCCGACCCCGACCTGCATGAATGGGACTACGGCGGCTACGAGGGCGTCACCACCGTCGAGATCCACCGCACCCGTCCCGACTGGTACCTGTGGACCGACGGCGTACCGCCCGGCCCGGCCGGACACCCCGGCGAGTCGCCCGAGGAGGCAGGCCGGCGCGCCGACCGCGTCCTCGCCCGGGTGGACGAGGCCCTCCCCGACGGGGACGTGATCCTGGTGGCCCACGGCCACTTCCTGCGGGTCGTGACGGCCCGTCGGCTGGGTCTGCCCCCGTCCGAAGGACGACTGTTCCAGCTCGCCACGGGCACCGTCAGCCGGTTGTCCACGGAGCACGACCGGCCGGTCATCGCGGAGTGGAACACCCGGCCGTAGGAACGCCGTAGCGCGAACCGGTCGGAGAAACCCTGTCGTGGGAATCCGGCCGCAGGAACGCCGTAGCGCGAACCGGTCGGAGAAACCCTGTCGTGGGAATCCGGCCGCAGGAACCCGGCCGTAGGAACCCGGCCGTCGTACGAACGGGCCCGGTACCCGGGACGGCTCACCCTGAGCGGTGAGCGCGTCCGGGTGCCGGGCCCGTCGTCTGCCCATTGACAGGGCGGGCCGGGCGCGCCAGAGTCCCCGCTGATGGAGATCGACGACCTGACCCCGGCCGAACTGCGGGTGTGGCGTGCGTTCCCGCGCGGCGAGTCCGTGAACTTTCGCGAGACGGACGACGAGGACACGGCACAGGGCCAGGAGTGGGGTCCCGAACGGACCGTCCGGGCGGCCGTGTTGCGGGCCCTGCTGCTCAACGGGCCGCGTGAGGACGGGGAGATACCCGCCCTGAAACTGGCGGGTGCCCGGATCACCGGCACGCTCGACCTGCGGTACGGGACCTGCGACCACGCCGTACGGCTGAGTCACTGTCACTTCGCGGGAGTCCCCCAGCTGTACGGGGCCCGGCTTCGGCAGCTGAACCTGAGCTCCTCCGTCCTGCCCGGCCTGACGGCCGGCGCGCTGCGGGTGGAGGGCGTGCTGCGGATGTCGGACTGCGTGGTGCGCGGGCCGGTGCGGCTCGGCGGCGCCCAGATCGCGAACGCGCTGTTCATGGAGCGCGCCCACCTCACCGCCGGGCAGGCCACGGAGCCGGTGCTCCAGCTGAACCAGATGACCACCGGCGACGACGTGTGGGCTCCCGAGCTGCGGGTGGACGGCGAGATGCGGCTCAACGGCGCCCATGTCGCCGGATCGATCAACCTGAACGAGGCACGGCTCAGCCGCCCCGGGCATCCCGTGCTCGACGCGGAGACCCTCACCGTGGAGGGTGACGTCCTGCTGCGGCACGCGCGCGTGCGGGGCTGGGTCGGCCTGCGGGGCGCCCGTGTCACCGGCCGCCTCGACCTGTCGTACGCACAGCTGGTGAACCCCGGCGACGCGGCCCTGCGGGCGAGCAGCTGCACGATCGGGGAGCTGTGGCTGCGCAGAGGCACCCCCATGGAGGGCACCCTCAATCTGCGCCGCACCCAGACGGACGTCCTCTTCCTGGAACCGGGGGTCGTGCCGCACGAGGTGCTGCTCAGCGACCTCGTCTACACAACACTCACCCCGCACGAGCCCGCCGAGCGTCGTCTGTCGATGCTGGAGCGGGACGGGGACGGCTATGTCCCGCACGCCTACGAGCAGTTGACCGCGTCCTACCTGCGCATCGGTGACGACCGCGCGGCCCGGCTGGTGCAGCTGGCGAAGCAGCGCCGCCACCGCAGGACGCTGCCCTGGTACGGCCGGCTGTGGGGCCACGTCCAGGACGCCACCGTCGGCTACGGCTTCCGCCCGCTGCGTGCCTGTGGCTGGCTGCTGTCGCTGCTCGCGGTCGGTTCGCTCGCCTACGCCCTGCACCACCCGCGTCCGCTCAAGCCGTCCGAGGCACCGCACTTCGACGCGGTGTTCTACACCCTCGACCTGCTGCTGCCGGTCATCTCCTTCGGCCAGGAGGGCGCGTTCGCGCCGGACGGCTGGTACCAGACGCTGTCGTACGCCCTCGTCATCGCCGGCTGGGTCCTGGCCACGACGGTCTTCGCCGGCGTGACCCGCACCGTCAGCCGCCAGTGAGCCGCCTGACCGCGTGCTGGGCGGCCAGCCGCACGGGGGCGTTCTGGGCGCCGTAGCCCCGGTAACCCTCGTCGCGCTGGACGAGTTCGAAGAAGACCCGGCCGACGGTGTGGGTGTAGCAGTGGCGGAAGGCGCCGTGCGCGTCCCGGTCGTAGAGGATGCCGAGTTCGCGGTACGTCTCCAGCTCCCCGTCGGGGAGCGCGTACCGGGCCGCCAGGTCGTCGTAGTAGTTCGCGGGGATCGGCAGCAGTCGGCCACCGGCGTCGAGGAAGCGCCGGGCCGCGGCGACCACGTCGTCGGTGGCGAGCGCGATGTGCTGGGCGTGGGCGGTGTCGTCGGTGGGGGCCGCGCCGACCGACAGGGCGATGCGCACGCCGCCGTCGGGGGTGGTGACGGCGCGGCTGCGCAGCAGCCCGTAGGGGTCGGCGACGTCGACGCTCTCCTGGGCACGGAGCCCGAGCACGCCGCGGTGGAAGAGGGCCGCCTCGTCGAAGTGGTGCCAGGGCTGGGTGAGGGCGAGGTGGTCGACGCCGGACACGCCTCCGGTCGCTGCCGGGTGCTGGACGTCCTCGAAGTCGGCCCGCCAGTCGGGGAGTTCGGGGTCGCCGGTGGCGCAGAAGAACAGTTCCGTGCCGTCGGGCGCGGCGACCGCGTCGAGCGGGGCGTCCGCGGGGGCGCGTCGGCGGGGCAGCACGGGGGCGAGCAGCGCCTCGGCACGGCGGGCGGCGCCCGCGGGGTCCGGTGACTCGAGTCCGATCGCGGCCAGGTGGGTGCCGTCCCGGCGTACGGCCGTGCCGGTGTTGACCAGGACGCGGGCCTCGCCCTGCTGCCACAGGTCGACGGGCTTGCTGCGGTGGCGTGCCGTGCGGGCGAAACCGAGCGCGCCCAGCAGGGCACCGACGGGGGCGGCGTCCGGGGTGACCAGTTCGGCGAAGGCCACTGCCGTGGGCACGACCGGGGCGGGCGGTGCGGCGACGCCGACCGTCTCCTGGAGGACCAGCAGCGAGCGCCGGGCGTCCACGGCGGTGGGGCCGGCCTCGGCCTGCCGGAAGACGTCGTTGAAGATCTCCAGGGAGAGCGGGCCGTCGTAGCCGGTGGCGAGGACGTGGCGCAGGAGCCCGGCGACGTCGAGGCCGCCCTGGCCGGGGAAGCAGCGGTAGTGGCGGCTCCACTGGAGGACGTCCATCGCGAGCAGGGGGGCGTCCGCGAGCTGGAGGAAGAAGATCTTCTCTCCGGGGATGTCGGCGATCCCTTCCAGGTCCTTCGGTCCGGAGCATCGGGACAGGATGTGGAAGCTGTCCAGGCAGGTGCCGAGCGCGGGGTGACGGGCCGTCTCGACGATGCGCCAGGCGTGGTCGTAGGTGCTGACGTGCCGTCCCCAGGCCAGCGCCTCGTAGGCGACCCGGATGCCGAAGTCCTGTGCCAGGTCGGCCAGTTCGCTCAGCTGCTCGGCGGCGAGCGCGTCGTCGTCCACGGCGAGCGGGGAGACGCTGGAACAGACCAGGACGGTGTCGGCGCCGAGGCGTCCCATCAGCTCGAACTTGTGCCGGGCGCGCCGCAGGTTGCGGGCCGACTCGTCGCGCGGCACGGCCTCGATGTCGCGCAGGGGCTGGTAGAGGTCGACGGTGAGACCGAGGTCGGCGCAGCGGGCGCGGATCTCCTCGGGGGTGAGGGGGCTGGCGAGCAGATCGTTCTCGAAGATCTCGACGCCGTCGAAGCCGGCCCGGGCCGCGGCGGTGAGCTTCTCGGTGAGGGATCCGCTCAGCGAGACGGTGGCGATGCACGTGCGCACCTCGGTACCTCTCTCTCCTCGGGTCGTGTCGGGGGCCGTCGCGGCTCTCTATCGGGGGGTCCGCACGGCCCCGGTCAGCTCGGCGAACGCGGCGAGCATCCGCGCGCTGTCGGGTTCCCGGCCGGTGAACAGGCGGAAGGCGTCGACGGCCTGGAAGACGGCCATGCCGCCGCCGTCGAGGGTGGCGCAGCCCAGTGCGCGGGCGGTGCGCAGCAGCTCCGTCTCCAGGGGGCGGTAGACCACCTCGGCGACCCACAGCCGGGGGCGCAGCAGTTCGGCGGGCAGGGGCAGGCCGGGGTGGGCGGCCATTCCGGTGGGGGTCGCGTTGATGAGGCCGCCGGTTCCGTCGGCCTCGGCGAGCACGTCGGGCAGCTGGTCGGGGCCCGCGGCGGCGGCCCGGCCGTCCCCGAAGCTCCGGTTCAGTGACGCGGCGAGGGCGGCGGCCCGCTCGGGCAGCGCGTCGACGAGGGTGACGCGCTCGGCGCCGAGGGTGAGCGTGGCGTGCGCGACGGCCGCGCCCGCGCCGCCGGCGCCCAGCTGCACGACGCGCTCCAGCGGTGCGTCGGGCAGGCCGCGTGCGAAGGAGGCGGCGAAGCCGGTGACGTCGGTGTTGTGGCCGATGGCACGGCCGCCGTCGAAGACGACGGTGTTGACCGCGCCGAGCGCCTCGGCCTGCGGGGAGAGGGTGTCGAGGTGCGGGATGACCAGCTGCTTGCAGGGGTGGGTGATGTTCAGCCCGTCGAAGCCCAGGTCCCGGGCGGCCCGCACCAGGTCGCCCACCGCCTCCGGCGGCAGGCCCAGGGTGTCGATGTCGATCAGCCGGTAGAGGTGACGCAGGCCCTGGTGGTCGGCCTCCCGCTGATGCAGCGCCGGGCTCAGCGAGGGGCCGATTCCGGCACCGATCAGCGCCACGAGATACGAGTCCTTGGGCACGTGGCCTCCTGAGCCGCTCAACAATGTACTAACCAGTGAGTTAGTCATAGCAGCAGGCGCGGCCCCTGGGAAGCCCCTGCCCGGGAGACGGACACGCCCGGACGTCCGCACGCCGGGGCTTCTACAATCACCGGCACAGGCCCTACCGCCCGAAGGAACCCGATGACCAGCGTCGACGAACCGGCAGCACCGAACGGGCGGATCCGTGACGCCGCCCGTACCCAGGCCGAGATCCTCGACGTCGCCACCCAGGAGTTCGCCCGGGCCGGCTACGACGGGGCCCGGGTGGACGAGATCGCCGCCCGCACCCGCACCACCAAGCGGATGATCTACTACTACTTCGGCGGAAAGGAGCAGCTGTTCACGACCGTCCTGGAGCGGGCGTACGGCGTGATCCGCGAGGCCGAGCAGCGGCTCGACGTCGAACACCTCGACCCGGTCGCGGCCATCCGGCGCCTGGCCGAGCTCACCTTCGACCACCACGAGCAGCACCCGGACTTCATCCGCCTGGTCAGCATCGAGAACATCCACGGCGCCCAGCACATCGCCGCCTCCGAGAAGCTCGGCAGGATCGGCTCGCCCGCCCTCGACGTGATCCGCCGGATCCTGGCGACGGGCCAGGAGTCCGGCCTGTTCACGGCCGACGTCGACGCTGTCGACCTGCACGCGATGATCAGCTCGTTCTGCTTCTTCCGGGTGGCCAACCGGCACACCTTCCGCGTGCTGTTCGACCGCGACCTGGTGGACCCGGCCGAGCGCGAGCGCTACCGCACCATGCTGGGCGACATGGTGATCGCCTACCTGACGGCTGAACGCTCGGCGCAGTGAGCGCGCCGCGCGACCTCTTGACACCCGGGGAAACAACGGCGCAACATCCCACCCACCGCGACTAACTACCCAGTGGGTTAATTAGCCGAGATCCGGCACCTCCCCTTCCGCTCACAAGGAGCACGCCGTGTCCGTCCCCACCGCCTCCCCGCCCACCGGCCAGCCGAAGAAAGCCGCCACTGCGGCCTGGATCGGCAGCGCCCTGGAGTACTACGACTTCTTCATCTACGGCAGTGCCGCCGCGTTGATCTTCCCCGAGGTCTTCTTCGACGAGTCCGACCCGGCCACCGCCACCCTGCTGTCGCTGGCCACCTTCGGTGTCGCGTACGCCGCCCGCCCCGTCGGCGCCCTGTTCCTCGGACACATCGGCGACCGGGTCGGCCGTAAGAAGATCATGGTCTTCACGCTGATCCTGATGGGCCTGTCGACGTTCCTCATCGGCTGCCTGCCGACCCGCGCCCAGGTCGGCACCCTCGCGCCCGTCCTGCTGGTCCTGTGCCGCGTGCTGCAGGGCATCTCGGCGGCGGGCGAGCAGGCCAGCGCCAACTCGATGACGCTGGAACACGCGCCACCGCACCGGCGCGGCTTCTTCACCAGCTTCACCCTCAGCGGCACCCAGGGCGGGCAGCTCCTCGCCACCCTGGTCTTCATCCCGGTCGCCGCGCTCCCCGACGACCAACTGCTGTCCTGGGGCTGGCGGATCCCGTTCTGGCTGAGTGTCGCGGTCGCGGTCGTGGGCTATGTGATCCGGCGCAAGCTGGACGAGACCCCCGTCTTCGCCCAGCAGCAGGCCTCGGGCGAGGGCGTCGCCAAGCTGCCGCTGGCAGTGCTGCTGCGCGAGCACTGGGCGGATGTGCTGCGGGTGATCGCGGGCGCGCTGGTCGCCTCGGTCAGCACGATCTTCACGGTGTGGGCGCTGGCGTACGCGACGAGCGACTCCGTCGGGATGAGCCGCTCCTCGATGCTGTGGGTGGGCGCGCTGGCCAACCTGGTCGCGCTGGCCGCGATCCCGCTGTGGGCCGTCCTGTCGGACCGGGTCGGCCGCCGCCCGGTGTTCCTGATCGGCGCCGCGGGCAGCGCGGTGGCGATGTTCGCCTACCTGTGGGCGATCTCCACGGGCTCCTACCCGCTGACCCTCGTCCTCGGCGTGGTCGCCTTCGGTGTCCTCTACAGCGCCGCGAACGGCGTGTGGCCCTCCTTCTACGGCGAGATGTTCCCGACCCGCGTCCGCCTGTCCGGCATGGCGGTCGGCACCCAGATCGGCTTCGCCGTCGCCGGGTTCGCGGTCACGTTCGCCGCGCAGATCGCCGGCCCGGACGGCGCCGACTGGTCCGCGGTGGCCCTCTTCACGGCGGCCCTGTGCGTACCGCCGGTGGTCGCCGCCCTGTCCGCCCGCGAGACCGCGAAGGTGCCGACCGAGGAACTCGGCGAGCGGACGCGGCCGGAGGCCTCCCAGCCGGAGACGGTGGGGGCCTGACGGCCTGACGGCTCTGCTCCGGGTCCTCGACCGTCACACCCCACTCGTCGTTCCCGTACGGAGCGGGCCGCAGCACTCGCCGCACCCGCCCGTGCGCCCACAGCGGGGCGGACCGCTCCCCACGGCCGCCCCGCCCCCGGCGCTACCCGAGGCCTCAGCTCTCCTTCCACACCATCAGCTTCAGCACGGCGCTGGTGATCCGCACCGGCACCGTTTCGAAGGTCTTCAGCCGGATGCGCATCTGGCGACGGGAGCCGACGCGGCCGGTGAGGGGTAACTTGCCGAACGTGTCGCCGGAGGTGCCGATGAGCTCCCCGATGGGGTGGTCGGTGACGTACGCGCCGGTGGAGTCGACCTCGGACTGGCGCATCTGGAGGGCGTGGCCCGCGGGGAGACCGGAGACACGCAGGTTGAGTTCGCCGGTGAAGCGGGCCGGGCCGCGGACGAAGACGGAGCCGTCATCGGCGTGGCCGCCGGGTTCGTCGGCCCACTCGGCGGTGAACTCGATGGCGTCCCAGTCGCCGCCGGGCCTGAGCGTGAACGGCGCGTCGATGCCGAGGTTCACGTAGAGGGGCATGGGGTCCTCCTTCTCCCAGTGGCCGGCCGGCAGCGCCAGGCAGTCGGCCAGATCACGACGGAAGTCCTTCATGTCGAAGCCGCGCGGGTCGGGCTTCCAGTCGCTCCACTCGAGGTGGCCGATCGCGCTCTTGCGGCCCCAGCCGTGGGCGCGGCAGATCGCGGCGTTGGCCTTGACCATCGCCACGTACTGCACACGCGGCCACGGGTCCTTGCCGTTGCCGAGGTTCTCGCACTCGAAGCCGTAGAAGTAACGGTTGCCGTCGACCGCGCCGGCCGAGCCCTCGTGCTGGTGCGTGGCGGGCGGGCGGTCTCCGTACGACTCGTCGCGCACGGCGGCCAGCACGGCTCCGGCACCGCCGCCGGCGTGGTTGGCGCGGCCGTTGCCCACGAGGTGGACGACGCCGTCCTTGGTGATGCAGCCGGTGGCGAGCGGGCCGGGCAGGTCGCTGCGTCCGTCGTAGACGAGGTCGACGACGTCGACTCCGGATCCGGTCGCGGTGTGGTGGTTCATCACGCCGTACACCGGGCCCCAGGCGCCGACACCGTTGCGGTTGTGGGTCCGCCAGCTGCGGACCTCGTGCACGGTGCAGCCCTCGGCGAGCAGTGCGGCGAGCAGTCTGGAAGCCGTGAGTGGTGTGGCCATCTAGCCTCCGTTTCCCTCTCGTTGTCCCCGTCATGTCGCCGTACGCAGCGTAGGGCGGCCTGGCGGGGACCGCTGAGGAATCCGAACGATCACAGGAACTCACAGGAACCGCATGCCCGGACTCACGCGGGAATGCCGTACGCCCGTTCCACCCGCAGTCGCACCACCAGGCGGCCGTCCCGGACCATGGCGGCCCGGTAGTCGTCCCAGTCGGGGTGCTCGCCGACCACGTCACGGTAGAGGCGGACCAGTTCCTCGACGGTCTGGTCGTACGGGTCCTTCGCGACGGGCAGGAGGTCGGCGGTGCCCTCGACCACCGTGTAGGCGCGATGGTCCGCAGAGGTCACGTGGTACGAGGCCCGCGGGTCCCGTCGCAGGTTGCGGGTCTTGGCACGGTCGTCGGTGACCGAGATCCGGACGACCCCCTCCTCCGGGTAGTAGTGGTGGCTCACGTTCGAGAGCTGGGGACGGCCGTCCCGCTTGAGGGTGACCAGCACCCCGCTGCGGCCGTCGGAGAGCAGCGCGAGCAGTGCGTTCTGTTTCGGGTCCTGAGTCATGCCAGCGACAACCTGAGGGGGCGAGGTGCGCATTCCCCCCGTCGTGGGCAGCGGGGACGGAAGATCACTGTGACACTGGCGACGATCTTGGGAGTGCGGGTCCCCGGACGTCTGTTCCTGCGCGACGATGATGTCTGAGGCCGTTTCCGGCGGGTAGGACGGACCGCACCTCGACGAACGGTGACGGAGGAGAACGATGGCACAGCTGCGGCAAGAGGTGGACCCCCGCGAGGTCGGGCTGGACGCCAAGGCGCTGGACCGCCTCGACCAGCATGTCGCTCACTACGTGGACGAGGGCCGCCTGCCCGGTTTCCTGGTGGCTGTCGCCCGCGGCGGCCGTGTCGCCCACCTCACGACGCACGGCCACCGGGACATCGCGGCCGGTCTGCCGGTCGAGCCGGACACGCTGTGGCGGATCTACTCCATGACCAAGCCGGTCACCGCGGTCGCCGCGCTGCTCCTGGTCGAGGAGGGCCGGCTGTCGCTGGACGACCCGGTCGAGCGGTATCTGCCGGCCTTCGCCGAGCCCCGGGTGTACGTCAGCGGCTCCGGCGCCGACCTGGTGACCCGCCCGGCCGCCGGACCGATACGGGTACGGCATCTGATGACCCACACCGCGGGCCTGACCTTCGCCTTCTACCACACCCACCCGGTGGACGCCCTCTACCGTCAGGCGGGCCTGGCGTCGTCGGTGATACCGGGCTCGACCCTGGCTGAGACGGTCGACGTGTACGCGAGTCTGCCGCTGCAGTACGAGCCGGGCACCCAGTGGAACTACTCCGTCGCCTCCAACGTGCTGGGCCGGATCATCGAGGTGGTGTCGGGACAGCCGCTCGACACGTTCTTCGCCGAGCGGGTCCTCGGGCCGCTCGGGATGACCGACGCCGGTTTCCACGTCGCCCCCGAACAGGCGGGCCGACTGGCCGAGTTGTACGGGGACGCCGACGGCGGCGGTATCGAGCCGATCCCCGGACTCCCGCTGCGGGGCCGGCCCCGCTTCCTGTCCGGCAGCGGAGGCCTGGCGGCGTCCGCGCACGACGTGCACCGCTTCATGGAGCTGCTGCGCCGCCGCGGCGAACTCGACGGTGTCCGTCTCCTGTCCCCCGAGTCGGTGGACCTGATGACCTCCAACCACCTTCCGGGCGGCGCCGACCTGCGTGCGGTCGGCAGCAAACCCGCGCACGACGAACCCGGCAACGACGGCGTCGGCTTCGGCCTCGGCGTCTCCGTGGTCACCGACCCGTCCCGCACCCTGGCGCCCGCGGGCCTCGGCACGTACGGCTGGAGCGGGGTGGCGACGACGACGTTCTGGGTGGACCCGAGCCGCGACCTGACCGTGCAGTTCATGACACAGCTACGGCCGAAGAAGTCCCTCGCGCTCTTCCCGGACCTCAAACGGCTGGTGCACGAGGCGGTCACCGACTAGCGCCCCTCTACGCCCCTGGTTCGAGGCCCAGTTCACGGCATGCCTGATGGAACCGGTCCAGGCAGCGTCCCCAGGCGCCGCCCACCTCGAAATCGAGCAGCTGCGGCAGCAGGGCGGCCGAGAAGTCGGTGCTGGACTCCTTCGGCAGCAGGGACGGGAGGTTGTCGATGGCGATGAGATCCAGCGGGGGTTCCTCGCGCAGCCGCCGGGCGGGCTCCTCCCAGTCGGTGGTGCGGTCGTAGACCGGCAGGACGTTCAGGGGTGAGCCGACGTCGCAGGTGACGTCGCACAGGGTGCGCAGCCGACGGGCGGGGGTGTCGAGGTCCACGTCGCGGAGGAAGGGCGGGACGGGGGTCGTGGCGAGGACCGCGTTCACCATCACGTCGTGCGCGAGCAGGGCCGGCCGGTCCAGGTCGTGGGTCTCTTCCAGGTCCCAGCTGGTGGGTTCGACGCCGGCCGTGCGGAGGGCCACCCGCGCGCCCCGTCCGCTGCGGCCGAGGGCGCCGATCACCAGGGCGGTGAACTCCTCGTCCCCGGCGACCGGACGCAGCGTCGCGTCCAGGGCGTCCTTGTCGGTGGGCGTCAGGGGTGCGGCGAGGCGGCCCCGGTGCTGGAGCACGGCGAGGGCGGCGCCCAGGTAACCGGCCCAGAAGCCGAACGCCGCGAGGCGACGGCCGGTGTCGTTCACCAGGTATTCGAGGTCGAACAACGCCCCTTTCCCGGCGGTGAACCGGCCGAGCAGGGCGGCGGCGGACGGCTGCCGTTTGTAGGCGTGCCCGAAGAAGATGTGCCGGTGCCTCAACTCGGCTGGTTCGTCGGGGAGTTCCTTCAGCCCGAGGATGACGGCGTCGGTCGGCGCCGAGATCCACGACCCGGCCGGGACGACCCGGCAGCCGGCCGCCTCGTACTGCTCGACGGGAAAGATCCGCTGCGGGGACTCCTCGACGGTGAGCGTCACTCCGTTCTCGACGAGCCCGCGGGCGTCGGACGGCACGATCGGCGTGCGCCGCTCGGTGGTGCGGACCTCGTGGCGCAGCCACAGATGGAGCTCGGTCATACCAGGTGGGCCTCCGGTCGCGGTGCGTCGGCCGCGAACCGGCCGGCGCCGAGCGGGCTGACGTTCACGAAGGGTACGCGGCCGCCCAGGTACAGGTCGCGGATGACCTCGCCGACGGCGGGTCCCCGGGGGAAGCCGTGGCGGCGCCCACCGCGGGCGCGGCGGTCGGCGCCGGAGTGGCACCGGCCGACCGCCGCGGGGCCCGGGGTTCAGGAGGAGCTGACGACCGCGTCCAGATGGGGCAGGTGGTGGTCCAGACGCTCCCGCTTGGTACGCAGGTAGGTGATGTTGTTCTCGCACGGCGGTATCAGCAGCGGCACCGTCTCCGCGACCTGGATGCCGTGCCGCAGCAGCGCCTCGCGCTTGCGCGGGTTGTTGGACATCAGGCGGACCGAGTTCACGCCCAGGTCGTGCAGGATCTCCGCGGCGACGCCGTAGTCGCGGGCGTCCACCGGCAGACCGAGCGCCAGGTTCGCCTCCACGGTGTCCAGGCCCTCCGCCTGCAGCGCCATCGCCCGCAGCTTGGCGAGCAGGCCGATGCCCCGGCCTTCGTGCCCCCTGAGGTAGACGACGATGCCGCGGCCCTCCGCGGCGACCGCGCGCAGCGCGGAGGCCAACTGGTCGCCGCACTCGCAGTGCTGGGAACCGAACGCGTCACCGGTCAGGCATTCGGAATGCAGACGCGTGAGGACGTCGTCCGTGCCGATCTCGCCGTAGACCAGAGCCACTTGCTCCTCGCCACGGTCGTGATCGAGATAGCCGACCGCCTGGAATTTCCCGTAGACGGTGGGCAGCGGGGCATTCACGACGCGTTCCACACCCGTGCGCTGCGGCGACTTCTTGCCGAGCACGCCAATTTTTTCTGTCATGATCTGGTTCCTAAGCAGAGACGAAAGGCCGTGAAGAGATGAGTGGTTCGGGCATACGGTCGGCGGCGTACGGCCTGGTGCCGGCGGACACTACGGAAGATGTACGGACGCGAGGCGCGGGCGTCTCAACCCAGGTGGCGATACTTCCGGTCGGGAGCTTCGAACAGCACGGGCCGTACCTTCCGTTGGCGACCGACACGCTCGTGGCCTGCGCCATAGCCCGGGAGATCGCCGCCGCGTACCCGGTGCACCTCCTTCCGCCGGTGACCATCGCCTGCTCGCACGAGCACGCGGCCTGGCCGGGAACCGTCAGCATCTCCTCGGTGACCCTTCACGCGGTGGTACGGGACATCGCGGCGTCGCTGCGCCGCTCGGGCGTCGAGGCCCTGGTACTGGTCAACGGGCACGGCGGGAACTACGTCCTGGGCAATGTCGTCCAGGAGTCCTCCGCCCGCGGTGAGCGGATGGCGCTCTTCCCGGCCCCGGAGGACTGGGAGGCGGCCAGGGAGCGGGCCCAGGTGGCGACCTCGCTGCTCACCGACATGCACGCGGGGGAGATCGAGACCTCCATCCTGCTGCACGCCCATCCCGAAATGGTCCGACCCGGTTACGAGTCCGCCGATTTCGTCGCGGACGACCGCCGTCATCTGCTCACCGTCGGAATGTCCGCCTATACCGATTCGGGCGTCATTGGCCGTCCTTCCCTGGGATCCGCGGAAAAGGGGAAGGAACTGCTGGCGGGCTTCGCCGATTCCTTCGGGGCGTATTTCTCGATGCTCACGTCCACCGACGGCACCCCGAGGTCCGCGGATTCCGAGTCCGCGTAGTCGGCGGCGTCCGCGCCGCGCAGGCCGGTGTACCACCGGGCGACCAGGACGAGGGCGCCCGGCAGGGCCGCCACGAAGCTGAGCACCCCGTACACCACCGCGACCGCCAGCCCGCTGCTCGCGCCGAGGCCGGCCGCGCCGAACGCCCAGGCGGTGACGCCCTCGCGGGGGCCGAAGCCGCCGACGTTCAGCGGCAGCCCCATCGCGAGCAGGGCGAGGACCGCGAGGGGCAGCAGTACGGCGACGGAGGCGCTGGACCCGGCGACGCGGGCGGCGACCACGAACATCGCGAGGTGTCCGGCGAGGACCACGGCCGAGGACAGTGCGACGCCGGGCCAGTTACGGCGGGACAGCAGCCCTTCGCGGGCCTCGGCGAGGCCGGCCCGCAGGGCGCGTCCGCGCCGGGAGGGGGCGCGGTTCATGCGCAGGGCCAGGACGACCGCGAGGGCGCCGAGCGCGGCGAGGCCGATCAGCGGGGCGAGGTGCCGGGCGTCGGCCAGCACGGGCGAGGGCATGGTCAGCAGCACGGCGGCGCCCACGACGGCCAGGACGACCTGTCCGGCGGCGCGTTCCAGGACGACGGCGCGGACTCCGCGGCCGAGGTCACCGGTGCTCTGTCCGTGTCTGACCGCCCGGTGGACGTCCCCGAGGACACCGCCGGGCAGGGCGGCGTTCAGGAACAGCGCCCGGTAGTAGTCGGCCACGGCCGGTTTCAGGGGCAGCCTGATTCCCAGGCCGCGGGCCACCAGCGCCCAGCGCCAGGCGCTGAACACGGTGGTGAGCAGCCCGATACCGACGGCCACCAGCAGGGTCGGCGCGTCGATGCGCCGCAGACCGTCCAGGAAGACGCCGGTGCCCATGCGCCACAGGAGGACGGCGAGGATGACGACACCGACGACGGTGCCGAAGTGGGTGCGGACGGCCCTGGAGTTGACGCGATCCCGAACGCCGCCCAGGACGGACCGCCACCGGGGCGCGGCCGAGGCACCCGCTTCGGGCCTCGCCCCGGGCGTCTCGGTACGGGCGGCGACCACCTCAGCGCGAGGAGCGGGCACCTCGGCGCAGGCCGCGATCACCTCACCGCGAGGAGCGGGCGTCTCGGCGCAGTCCGCGACCACCTCACCGCGCGCCGCCGGAACCTCCGCCCGGCCCGCGAGCAGCTCGTCGCGGGCGGCGAGGGCCTCGGTGCGGGCCGTGAGGATCTTGGTGCGGGCGATGAGGTCCTCGGGTGAGGGCACGCCCGCTCCGGTCGGGAGCGCGAAGACCTCGACCGGGCCCTCGTACCGCTGAGTCGGCTGCCCCCGCTGTTCGGTGTTCGACTCGCCCTGGGTGATGTCCCGCTCGCGTGAGGGGATGTCCGCCTCCCGCGGTTCGGCGGCCTGCTGACACGGCACGGCGCTCGGCGCGCGCGGCCCGACAGTGGACCGGGCCGCCCCCACGCCCACCGTCTCCACCTTCATGACTCCCCGCCGGTCGTCGGCCGGGACAGCGCCAGCAGGTCGCTGTGGTGCACGACGACCCGCAACTCCCCCGCCTCGCAGGCCGCGAGGCGCTCGCGCAGATACCGTTCCGCGCGCGGTGCCAGCTCGGGCCGTTCCTCGACGGCCGCGCCGACCCAGCCGCGCAGCCACTGCGCGGTCAGCGCCGACTCGGAGGGGCCGAGCCGCCAGGGGCTCGGGTGCAGCCGTACCGTGGCGCCGCGCTCGGAGAACGCCTCGCACGCCGCGTTGATGGCGTCCGGCCCGAGCAGGCCGTCGCGGCGCTGGTGGGCGTTGAACGCCTCGGCGATCTCCGCGTCCAGCGGGTCGGAGGGGGTGAGGTCGACCCGGCCGGCCACCGACAGGGTCAGCAGGGCCGGGCAGCCGGCGCCGGTGCAGGCGGCGGCGAGGGCGTCGATCTCCTCGCGGGTGAGGACGTCGAGCAGGGCGGAGGCCGTCACCAGGGACGCTCCGGCGAGGACGTCCGTGGTCAGCCGGGCGACGTCACCGCGGCGTGTCTCCACGGTGACCCGGCTGCCGTCTGCGGCGGAGCGCGGGGAGGCGACGGCGGCGAAGTGCAGGAGGTAGGGGTCCCGGTCGTGCAGGATCCAATGCTGGGCGCCGTCCAGGCGGGGGGCCAGCCAGCGGCCCATCGAGCCGGTGCCGCAGCCCAGGTCGTGGATGACCAGACCGGCCTTCCCGGGCAGGTTCGCGAGCCGGATCCGCAGCGGGTCGAGCAGGTCGTTCGACCGCCCGAGGGCGTCGGCCCCTTCCCGCAGCTCCAGCCACTCGGGGGCGTACCGCGGCGGGTCGTCGGGGCCGGCGTCCCGCAGCCGCACGGTGGCCCGCTCGCCGGGGCCGAGGGTGGGGCCCGCACCGGCGATCACGGTGTTCGTGACCGCTCCGGTACCGCCGACCGCCTCGCGGGGGCCGGGCTGGGTCGGGATCTTCCCCGCCTGCTTGGTCATCGCCGTCTCCGTCATGCCGCCCTCCTGGGTTCGTTCGGCAGTCGGCCCAGAACTCCGGCCAGGCTGCGAGCCGTGGTCGCCCAGCCGCCCAGTGCGGCCCGTCGGCCCCGGGCCGCGGCCTTCAGGCGACGTCGTACGTCCGCCTCGCCGAACCAGCCGCGCAGTTCGGCGGCGAGGGCGGCGGGGTCCTCCGGCGGGACGAGGATGCCGGGCACTCCTCCGTCGGGCGCCCGCCCGACGGCCTCCGCGAGCCCGCCGACGTCCGTCGCCAGCACCGGGATGCCGCGGGCGAGCGCCTCGGTCACCGCCATGCCGTAGGTCTCGGCGTAGGAGGCGAGGACCATGAGGTCGGCTGAGGCGTAGCTGGCGTCGAGTGCGGCGCCGGTCTGGGGGCCCGCGAGGTGCAGGCGGTCCTGGAGGCCGTGCTCGCTGATCAGTGCCCGCAGCCCGGCGACGTACTCCGGGTCGTGCCCGAGCCCGCCGACGAAGACGCAGCTCCACGGCAGTTCGGTCACCGTGGCCAGCGCCTCCACCAGCCGGTGCTGTCCCTTGCGCGGGGTCACGGAGGCCACGCACAGCAGCCGGGAGACGCCGTCGGTGCCGGAGGCGAGGGGGGCGATGTCGGCGCCGGGGGCGGCGACATGGACCCGCTCGGGGGCGAGGCCGTGGTGCGAGACGAGTCTGCGTACGGCCCAGTCGCTGGTGGCGATGACGGCCGGGACGGCCCGCAGCACGGTACGTTCCCGGGCGTCGAGGTCCGCGGCCACCGCCGGGTCCAGTCCCGTCTCGTCACCGAGCGGGAGGTGCACCAGGACGGCCAGGCGCAGTCGTTCCGCCTCGGGGACGACGATCTCGGGCACCCCGCAGGCGACCAGCCCGTCCAGCAGCACCACCGTGCCGTCCGGCAGCTCCCGCAGCACCCGGGCGAGTTCCGCGCGGGCGGCCACTCCGGGACTCGGCCAGCTGCCGTCCACGGCGTGCTGGTGGACCTGCCAGCCGAAGCCGGGCAGATCCAGGCTGACCCGCCGGTCGTAGGCGTTGCCGCCGCTGGGGGCGGCCGGGTCGTTCACGCCGCCCGGCAGGACGAAGTGCACGGAACGCAGCGACATCGGGATGATCTCCGCGTGCTTGAGTACGGAGTTCTGCACCGGCACGTAGCCGAGCGTGGTGGTCCGCTCCATGGTGGTGTCGGTCACAGCGCACGCTCATAACTCGCCCAGGCGACATGCGACTCGTGCAGCGAGACGGTGAGGCCCGCCAGGCCCTTGGCGCCCTCGCCGAGCGCGCCCTTGTGAACGCGTTCGGCGAGCCGGTCGGCGATGACCTTCGCCAGGTACTCCGTGGACGTGTTGACTCCGGCGAAATCGGGCTCGTTGTCGAGGTTGCGGTAGTTCAGCTCGCTGACTACGGCCCCGAGTTCCTGTGTGGCCAGTCCGATGTCGACGACGATGTTGTCGTCGTCCAGCTGCTCGCGCCGGAACGTGGCGTCCACCAGGAACGTCGCTCCATGCAGGCGTTGCGCGGGTCCGAAGACCTCGCCGCGGAAGCTGTGGGCGATCATGATGTGATCGCGGACGGTGATGCTGAACAACGGACGACCCTCCAGGTGCGGCGCGTCTGGTCCCCCAGCTGGTTCCCTGCCGGGGGATGCCGGGTAATACGGCTCCTCACCCCCCGTTGTTCAGCCCCCTCCCACTCTTTTCTCAGGTCAGGCGCCCTTCTCGTACGGGATTGGACCTGTGTGTCAGGTTTGCTGGTCGTATCGGACCCGGTGGCAGAGGGCGGGGATCTCGCCGGAGGTCAGCCGGGGCAGCACGTCCGGCAGTTGCTCGAACTCGCTTTCGCCGGTGACGAGGGCGTCCAGGGCCGGGTCGGCGAGCAGGTCGAGCGCGAGGGCGAGCCGGTCGGCGTAACTGCGGCTTGAGCGGCGGGCCGGGGAGACGGAGCCGACCTGGCTGCTGCGGACGATTAGGCGCCTGGAGTGGAAGGCCTCGCCGAGCGGGAGGCTGACCTGCCGGTCGCCGTACCAGCTCAGTTCGAGGACGGTGCCTTCGGGCCTCAGCAGTTCGAGGGCACGGGTCAGGCCCTGTTCGGTGGCGCTGGCGTGGACGACCAAGTCGCAGTCGCCGAGCGCGTCGCCGGGGGTCGCGAAGTCGACGCCGAGCGCCTGGGCGGTCTTGGCCCGGGCGGGGTCGGCGTCCACCAACTGGACCCGGGTCCCGGGGAAGCGGGCCAGCAGGGCGGCCACCGAGCTGCCGATCATGCCGCCGCCGACGACCGCGATCCGGTCGCCGACCAGGGGGGCCGCGTCCCACAGGGCGTTCACCGCGGTCTCGACGGTCCCGGCGAGGACGGCCCGTGGGGCGGGCACGTCCGCCGGTACGACCGTCACCGCGTCCACCGGGACGACGTACCGCGTCTGGTGCGGGTGGAGGCAGAAGACGGTCCGGCCGACCAGGGCCTCGGGCCCCTCCTCCACCAGTCCGACGCTGAGGTAGCCGTACTTCACCGGTGCCGGGAAGTCGCCTTCCTGGAACGGGGCCCGCATGGCCGCGTACTGGCTCTGAGGCACCCCGCCGCGGAACACCAGGGTCTCCGTGCCCCGGCTGACCCCGGAGTACAGCGAGCGGACGACCACGTCGCCCTCGCCGGGGTCCGGCAGGGTCAGGTCGCGTATTTCGCCGTGGCCGGGTGAGCTGAGCCAGAAAGCACGCGCGGTGCGCTTCATCGGCATCCTCCTGAACGATCGGGAAGCGGTTCACGTACCGAGGTGTGCACAGGTCGCGCACAGTACGCGTCCTTGATCGACTCTGTCACCTGGCCGGAGGAATGTGCGGTGGCCCTGAACAACACTTACGAAGCAAGGCTGGTCCAGCAGGAGACCGCGGTGGGAGCGGGCCTGCAGATCCTTTTGCTGGCCTTGCTCGGTACGGCGATCGGCATGGGGCCGGCGGGCTGGCTGACCGGCCTCGCCTTCGCCGTCGCCACCTGGGCGGTGCTCTCCCGGGCCCTGCACCGCTCACAGCCGCGTTCCTTCGGCCCGGCGAACCGGGTGACTCTCGGCCGGGCGACGCTGGTCGGCGGTGTCACGGCGCTGGTCGCGGACTCCTTCGAGAGCTCACCGCCGGTCACGCTGTTCGTGGGTCTGACGGCGGTGGCCCTGATACTCGACGGGGTCGACGGCAAGGTGGCCCGCCGCACGGGCACGTCGACCCCGCTGGGCGCGCGTTTCGACATGGAGGTCGACGCGTTCCTGATCCTGGTGCTCAGCGTCTACCTCTCGATGTCCCTGGGCCCCTGGGTCCTCCTGATAGGCACGATGCGCTATGCGTTCGTCGCCGCGGCCCGCGCCCTTCCCTGGCTCAACGCGCCCCTTCCCCCGAGCATGGCCCGCAAGACGGTGGCCGCGCTCCAGGGCGTCCTCCTTCTCCTGGCCGCCTCCGGCCTCCTGCCGTACCCGGCGAACTTCGGCGTCGTCGCCGTCGCGCTGGCCCTGCTGGTGTGGTCGTTCGGCCGGGACATCCTGTGGCTGTGGCGGACGTACCGGTCCCAGGAGGCCGCGGTGGCGCAGATGCTGGAGTTGGAACTGGTGTCGGAGCCGGAGCCGGTGGCGTCCTGATCCGGCGCCCGTACCACGGGTACCGGACCGGCTCCTGGCCCGTCAGCCCCGCAGCGGCACCCGGTACACGGTGGATTCCCGGGGCCGGAACCCCAGCCGCTCGTACAGCCGGTTCGCCGCGGCCCGGTCGGGTCGCGAGGTGAGGTCGACGGTCCGTGCCCCCGCCTCCCGGGCCAGCCGCAGAGCCTCCAGGGTGAGCAGCCCGGCGACTCCGTGACCGCGTGCCGCGTGGTCGACGACCACGTCCTCCACCCGGGCCCGCAGCCCGCTCGGCACGGGGAACATCACCAGCGTCAGGGTGCCGACGATCGTGTCGGCGGTGCGGGCGACCAGCACGGTGTTCGCGTCGCACTTCAGGATGGTGTCGACCATCGCGAGGTCGAGCGGGGTCGCGGCCGAGGACAGCTGCGGCAACATCCGGCCGAAGGCGTCGACGAGTTCCTGATCCGCCTCCCGGGCGATCTCCACCCGAATGTCTTGGTTGTCCATGCTGGGGAGCCTATCGGCCGGGCCCGCCCGTCCGCCGCCCCGGCAGCAGCGCGATCGCCGCGGCCGGCACGGCCGCCAGCACCAGCCACGGCACGGCACCCGGCAGCCCGCTGTCCAGCAGAGTGCCGGTCGCCGCGCTGCCGACCAGGACGATCAGACCGGAGAGTGAGGACAACGCCCCCGTGTACAGGCCGAGGCGGCCCTCCTCGGCGAGGTCGGGAACCCAGGCGCGGGCGACGGGGGCGACCAGCATCTGACCGAGGGTGAGCAGGACGACGAAGCCCGCCGCGGGCAGCATCCCCAAGGTGCCGGTCCACTCGGCGGGCCGGGCGGCGGCCACGACGACGAACCCGGCCGCGACCAGCAGCAGACCGCTCACCATGGACCGGCGGAGCGTCAGCCGGCTGTCGGCCCAGCGGGTGAGGGGCAGTTGGGCGGTCACCACCAGCAGCGACGACAGGGCGAACAGCCAGGCCAGCGGCGCCTGCGAACCCGTCGCGCGCTCCACCTCTGCGGGCAGGGCGAGGTAGAGCTGGTTGTAGGCGAGCAGGTAGGCGCCGTATCCGCAGCACAGCGCCAGAAAGCGCCGGTTGCCGAGCAGCAGCCCCATGCCGCCCCGGACCTCGACGCGGGCCCGCCCGGCGATCCGCTGTGGCAGCAGCCAGGCGTGCCCGCCGAGGACCAGCACGAAGATCCCGGCTCCGGCCAGGCACACGGTACGGAAATCCACCGCCAGCAGCAGCGCGCCGAGCAGCGGGCCGACGAACGCCCCGGCCTGTCCGGCGACGGTGAACAGCGCCAGGACCCTGGTACGGGGACCGCCGCCGGTCTCCTCCCACACCACCGCCTGCCGGGCGACCTCGGATTCCACGGCCGGTGAGAACAGCGCGGCGGCGAACCCGATCAGCAGGACGGCACCGATGACCGTCCAGGTCCGTTCGGCGAAGCCGAGCCAGGCGAACCCGGCGATCCTGAGCGCGCACCCGGCGAGGACCACCGGCCGGATGCCGTACCGGTCCGCGAGCGCCCCGCCCACCACGAACAGGCCCTGCTGGCTGAAGGTCCGCAGCCCGAGCACCAGACCGACCAGCCAGCCCGCCATGCCCACGGCCCGTCCCAGGTGTTCGGACAGGAACGGCAGCACGGCGAAGAAGCCGATGTTGAAGGCGAGTTGGGTGAGGATCAGCAGCCGCAGCAGGGGCGAGAGGCGAGTGCGTCCTTGAGACTCCTCGACCGGAACGACCGATGTCGACGTCATCGCGCCGCCACCAACTCCCTTGCGTCTGACGGTTGTTCGGCAGCGACCGGAGGTGGTGTGCGGGATCCCGCCCGCCTGCGTGGCACCCGCACTCCGCCCGCCGCGCTCACCGCGAACGCCCCGAGCAGGGCGAGGACGGCGGCGGGTGCGAGGACCGCCCAGGGGGCGCGTTCGGCGTAGGGCTGGTTCTCGGCGAGGAGCAGACCCCATTCCGGGGAGGGCGGCTGCGCGCCGAGGCCGAGGAAGGCGAGCGAGGCCAGGGCCAGCGCGATGCCGGGCAGGCGGAGCAGGGCGTGGCGGGTGACCGGCGGGAGGACGGCGGGCAGCAGTGCGTGGCGCAGGAGGTGCCCGCGGCCCGCTCCGAGACCCCGGGTGGCGGTCACATGGAGAGCGGCGCGTTCCTGACGCAGCAGCGCGGAGGCGTGCGCCGCGAGGGGCGCCCAGGCGACGGCGCCCACGGCGAGCGCGGGGGTGGCGGATCCGCTGCCGACGACGGCGGTGACCAGCAGCGCGAGGAGGACGGGCGGCACCGCGTTGACGGTGTCGACGAGGGGGCCGGACAGCCTGGGCAGCAGGCCGAGCAGGACACCGGCGAGCAGGGTGGCGGCGCCGATCGCCAGGGTGAGCAGCAGGGTGTCGAGGGCGCCGTGCGCGACTCGGGCGAGCATGTCCCGGCCGAGCGCGTCGGTGCCGAACGGGTGGGACGCGGAGGGGGGCCGGAGGCGTTCGCCGGTGTCGAGGGCGAGCGGGTCGCGGGGCAGACCGAGCGCGATGACGGCGAGGAGGAGCCCCCCGTGGACGTACGGCAGGACCCGGCGGGCCGGTGGCGTGGGCCGGTGCAGCGAGGGCAGCGCGCCGTCGCGCAGCGCCGGGCCCGCGACGATCCGGGTGACGAGGGCGGCCAGCCCGGCCGTCACCGCGGCCAGCAGGATCATGACCAGCGTGCCGGCTTGGAGGACGGGCAGGTCCTGGGCGAGGGCGGCCTGGAGGGTGGTGCGTCCGAGGCCGGGGATGTCGAAGATCTGCTCCACCGCGACCGCCCCGCCGGTCAGGCCGACCACGAACAGGCCGAGGTTCGGCAGCAGTGCGGGCAGGCAGCGGCGTACCGCCTGACGGGCGACGCGCCGGCCGGGCAGTCCGCGTGCGGTGGCGGCCAGCGCCCAGGGTTCGCCGAGGGCGCCGGGCAACAGGTCGTCGAGGAGCCGTCCGATGACGGCGCCGGCGGGCAGGCCGAGGGCGAGGGCGGGCAGCACCGTCCACTGGGGGCCGTACCAGCCGAGGGCGGGCAGCCAGCCCAGTTGGACGCCGACGACGGTGGCGAGGAGGGACGCGGTGAGGAACTCGGGCAGCGCAGCGAGCACCGCCGAGCCGCTGCCTCCCGCCCTGCGCCCGTCCAGGCGCCGGTGCGCGCCGAGCCACAGGGTGCGGGCGCAGATCAGCGCGGCGGTGACGGCGGCGACCGCGAAGGCCACCGCCATCAGCAGCAGGGACACCCCGAGGGCCTGGAGGACGGCGGGTGCGACCGCGTCGCCGGACAGCCACGACCGGCCGGCGTCCCCGTGCCACAGCCCGCCGAGCCACTGCCCGAGCAGGGAGAACGGTCCGCGGTCCAGGCCGAGTTGGGTGCGGATGTCGGCCAGTGCGCCGGGGGTGGGGTCACGGTCGGCCGAGCGTGCCTTGAGGACGGTGAGCGCCGGGTCGGTCCGGGTCAGCCAGGGCAGCAGGCCGATGCCGCACACCAGGGCGGCCGCGAGCACGGCCCGCCACACGGGCGTGGCCAGGTGGCGTCGCATGGGATCAGCGCCGCGTTCCGGTGCCGAGGAGGGTGCGCTCGTACGGGTCGAGGAGGGCGCCGCTGACCGAGGTGTCGACGCCGGTGATGACGCGCTGGTGGACCAGCGGGACCACGGCGTCGGTGCCCAGGATCCGGGCCTCGGCGGCCATGGCCGCGTCCTGCCGTTCGGCGGTGTCGGCGATGCCCTCGGCCTTCGCCACGGCCCGGTCGACGTCCCGGTCGCAGAGCTGGGCGATGTTGAAGCCGCCGTCGCAGGTGTAGTCGCCGGCGAGGACGGCGAGCGGGTCGCCGGTGTCGACGAGGGAGTTGCGGGCGAGGACGACGGCGTCGAACTTCCCGTCCAGGGCGTCACTCTCCAGCCGCGAGTACTCGCGCACCCGCAGCGTGACCCGGAACCCGGCCTTCTCCAGCTGCTGCTTCAACACCTGTGCGACCTCGGGGAGTTCGGGCCGGTTGTCGTAGGTGGCGAGGGTGATC
Source organism: Streptomyces sp. NPDC005263 (assembly GCF_042872365.1). NCBI lineage: Bacteria > Bacillati > Actinomycetota > Actinomycetes > Kitasatosporales > Streptomycetaceae > Streptomyces > Streptomyces sp. NPDC005263. The sequence continues at coordinate 24,777 of NZ_JBIAKJ010000008.1, forward strand.
CTGGCGCCGTCGGGGTTGGCGGCCTTCGCCCTGCCGACTGGCTGCCGACGCTTGCCCTCGGCCCAGGTCACGGCGGGTCCGTAGATGCCCGCGCCGGGGTCGGCGTGTTGCTCGTAGACGCCCTCGGCGAGCGCGGAGGTGTCGACGGCCCGGCGGGCGGCGGCGCGCACCTTCGGGTCCTTGAAGGGGCCCGACGTCGCGTTGAGCAGCAGGCTGGTGGTGCGGGTGGTGGCCGTCTCCTTGCGGGTGGCCTGGTCGAGGGTGGCGGCCTGCGCGACCGGGACCGCCTCGGCGAGGTCGATCTCGCCGGTGCGCAGGGCGCTCGCGCGGGCGGCGCCGTCGGCGATGAAGCGGACGTCGACGCCGGAGGCCTGGGCGCGGCCGCCCCAGTAGTCGTCGTGGCGGTCGAGGGTGGCGGACGTGGATCCGCTCACCTTCGTCAGTGCGAAGGGTCCGGTGGCGGTGCCGACCGGGTCGACTTGGTCCTTGCCGTCGTAGGCCTTCGAGGAGAGGACGGCGAGGCTCGGGCTGGACAGGCGCAGGGGCAGTACGGGGTCGGGGACGCCGGTGGTGATCCGCACGCCGGTGGCGCCGTCGGCCTTGGCGGCGAGGGTGACGCCGGACAGGGCGGCGGGCGCGGGCTTGGCGTCGGTGGCGTGGGTGAGGGCGGCGGCGACCGCGGCGGGGGTGACGTCCGAGCCGTCCTGGAAGGTGGCCTCGCGCAGGGTGAACAGCCAGGTGCGGTCGTTCTCCTGGCGCCAGGAGGCGGCGAGCGCGGGGGTGGCGGCGCCGTTGGCGTCCAGCGCGGTCAGGCCCTCGGTGACGCCGAGGCGACTGAGGATGGTGGCGTCGGCCCCGTACGGCGAGAGGTTCTCGGCGGGCGGGAACGCGAGCGCGACCCGCAGCCGGGCGCCGCCCTCGGCGCCGCCCGAGGAGTCGCCGCCCGAGGAGGCGAAGCAGGCAGTGAGGAGCGGGGCGAGCAGCAGGGAAGCGAGTATGTGGCGGCGGCGCACGCCGGTCACCGTCCTATCGGGATCTCGAAGTGGACGACCCCGTTGCCGCGGGAGTCGTCGCGCTCGTCGTGCACGGCCTTCGCGAGTGACCGCCAGAAGGGTTCGGCGCCCGGCACCGCAGGGTCGGTGTGCAGATAGACGGCGCGGTAGCCGCCGTCCGCGGCGGCGAAGGCGAGCAGTTCGTCGACCAGGCGCCGGGCGAGTCCGCGCCGCCGGTGCTCGGGACGGACGTACACCCGGCGAAGCTGCGCGGTCGCGCCGGAGGGATACCGCTCGGCGATGTGACGGGGGTTCGGCGGATGGGCGGGGCCGCGGGAGTCGAGGGCCGCGGTGGCCACGACGGTCCGCTCGTCCGGGTCGAGGGCGACGAGGAGGGTGTGGCGGGCCGGGACGAGGTAGGCGGCGGCCGGATCGATGATGTCGGCGTGCCAGCGGGGCACGTAGCCGGTACCGAAGTCGCGGTAGACGGTGTCGAGCATCACGGCTCGCGCACCTTCGAGGTCGTCGGGGCTCGCCGCCCTGATGCTGTAGTTACGCACTTGCGAATCATATGCATTAAGCCCTTCGGGTGATCACGGGTGGGTGGCGGGCGGGCAACTCCCCGGCGATGAAGCGCGTTGCCCGACACTCCCGCAACTTACCAACATGACATCCATTTTCAAAAAAGTGCGGGAGATGGCCCGGCGATGCGGCCCCGCCCGTATCAGGGGTGGGGCCGCATCGCGTACGGGTTGGGTGCCCGCTTACGGCTGGGCCGCCCGGCGCGTTATCGCGTCGGCGTCACGGCCGGGGCCGGGGCCGGGGCGTAGCCGGTGGGGCGGGTCGTGAAGGTGCCCCGGCCCTGGGTGCGGCTGCGCAACCGGGTCGCGTAGCCGAAGAGTTCGGCCAGCGGCACGGTGGCCGTGACCACCGCCGCGCCCGCCCGCGTGACCGAGCCGGAGACGCGGCCACGGCGTGCGGCCAGGTCGCCGAGGACGGTGCCGACGGCGTCCTCGGGGACGGTGACCGTGACCTCGACGACCGGTTCCAGCAGGGTCATCGCCGAGGCGCGCAGTGCTTCCCTCAGGGCGGAGCGGCCCGCGGTGCGGAACGCCATGTCCGAGGAGTCCTTCACATGGGTCGCCCCGTCGGTGAGGGTGACCCGCAGCCCGGTCACCGGGTGCCCGCCGAGCGGCCCCTCGGTGAGGGCGTCCCGGCAGCCGGCCTCGACCGCGCGGACGTACTCCTGCGGCACCCGGCCGCCGACGACCGTCGAGCGGAACTCGAAGCCCATGATCTCCTCCAGCGGCTCCACATCGATGACGACCTGCGCGAACTGCCCGGCGCCGCCGTCCTGTTTGACGTGCCGGTGAACCAGACCGGACACCCCGCGGGCGACCGTCTCCCGGTAGGACACGCCGGGACGGCCCACGGTGACCGTCAGCCCGTGGTCGCGCCGCACCTTCTCCACCGCGACCTCCAGGTGCAGTTCACCCATGCCGGACAGCACCGTCTGCCCGGTCTCCGGGTCGGTGCGGACCACCAGCGACGGGTCCTCCTCGACCAGCCGTGCCAGCGCCGACGCCAGCCGGTCCGTGTCGGCGGGCCCGCGGGTCTCGACCGCCACGGAGACGACCGGATCGGCCATGGCCGGCGGTTCCAGGACGAGTGGAGCGTCCGGCGCGCACAGGGTCGAGCCGGCCCGGGCCGACTTCAGCCCGACCACGGCGACGATGTCCCCGGCGAGCGCCCGGTCCACCTGGGCGTGCCGGTCCGCCCGCACCCGCAGGATGCGTCCGATCCGCTCGGTCCGCCCCGCGCCCGCGTCCAGCACCGTGTCCCCCTTTCCGATCGTTCCCGAGTACACGCGTATGTAGGTCAGCCGTCCCGTCGCGGTGGCGTGCACCTTGAACGCCAGTGCCGCGAACGGCGCGTGCGGATCCGCGGCCCGCTCCTGCTCCTGCTCCGTTCCGTCGAGCGTGCCGCGTACGGCGGGCACGTCCAGCGGGGACGGCAGATACGCCACGACGGCGTCGAGCAGCGGTTCGATCCCCCGGTTGCGGTAGGCCGAGCCGCACAGCACGACCACGCCGTCGCCGCTGCGGGTGAGGTCCCGCAGGGCCGCGGTGAGGGTCGCGGCGGAGAGCGTCTCCCGGTCGCAGAACTCCTCCAACGCGGCCGGATGCCGTTCGGCGACAGCCTCCTCCAGGAGCCGACGTCTCCGTAGCGCCTCCTCGTACAGGGCGTCCGGCACCGGCCCCTCGGTGGCCGTGTCACCGTCTGGGCCCCAGGTCAGCGCGCGCATCCGGAGCAGGTCGACGACACCGGTGAACCCGTCCTCCGCTCCGATGGGCAACTGCACGACGAGCGGGGCCGGGTGCAGCCGCTCCCGGATCGAGGCGACGGCCGTGTCGAGGTCGGCGCCCGCCCGGTCCAGCTTGTTGACGAACGCGATCCTCGGTACGCCGTAGCGGTCGGCCTGCCGCCACACCGACTCGCTCTGCGGCTCCACGCCCGCGACGGCGTCGAACACGGCGACCGCGCCGTCCAGGACCCGCAGCGAACGCTCCACCTCGTCGGCGAAGTCGACGTGGCCCGGGGTGTCGATCAGGTTGATCCGGTGACCGTCCCAGGCGCAGCTCACGGCCGCGGCGAAGATCGTGATGCCCCGATCGCGCTCCTGCGGGTCGAAGTCGGTGACGGTGGTGCCGTCGTGGACCTCGCCGCGCCGGTGGGTGGTGCCGGTGGCGTACAGGATCCGCTCGGTGACGGTGGTCTTGCCGGCGTCGACGTGGGCGAGGATGCCGAGGTTGCGGACGGTGGTGAGGGCGTTGAGGTTGGTGCGCACGGCCCGGGGCCTTTCGGACGAGATGTGTCAGGGCGGCGCGATTCCCGGCGGACATGACGGCACGTCAACAGGCCTGGTTCCGCGGTTCTGCGGTTCCGCGAGGAGTTGACGGCGCGCTGATCAGAGGGTCGGCACGGGCATCCGGTACCGGCCGCGCAGCGGGCACCGGACGGGCAGAGACACGAGGATCACCTCGTGCAGCGACCGGGGGACGACAACAGCGGTGCGGTACAACACGGCCGGTCCCCCTCTCTGGTCTGCTCTCTGGTCTGCTCTCTGGTCTGCCTTGTCCGCGCATCCGGGCCCGGTGCGCCGGGCGGTGCGTGATCCGTGATGAGTGTAGGGCTCGTGACACGAACACGAGCGGGCATTTTTTGAGGCGTCTCCGTCAGATCGGGATGCAGGTCAGCTCTGTCCACGCCCTTCCCGCGTGCAGGGGTGGGCTCCTCCTGCGCGGAGGAGCCCACCCCATGGGATCTGTCAGTGGTTATTCCGTACGCAGGCCCGACGGGCGCATCATGCGCAGGAGCGGCGGCAGGCTGAGCAGCGTGACCACGCCGACCACGGCCGCGCCCACACCGGTCATGGTGAGCACGCTCGCCCAGTCCATGGTCACCGGCGTACGGGTCATCTTCAGCAGGACGACGCCGAGGGTGACGCCCACCATCGTGGCCAGTGCGAGACCGAGTCCGACCGGCAGGGCTGTCTGCCACAGGACGGACAGGCTGAGGGTGCGGCGCCGGGTACCGAAGGCGACCAGCGCGGAGAGCAGCTTCTTGCGTTCCCGTAGCTGTTCCAACTGGGAGACCAGCAGGCTCGCCCCGATCAGTGCCAGCACGAAGGCGGAGCCGACGAACAGGCCGGTGCGGATGGAGGCGTACTTGGCGTTCTCCTGGGACTCCGACCAGGCGAAGGTCTGCGCCAGGGGGTCGATGCGGGCGGCGACGTTGCGTATGTACTCCCGTGAGTCCGGCACCGAGGGATCCAGACGCAGGTAGACACCGCCCGAGAACACCGCGGGCGCGGCCTTGCGGGGCAGGGCGGAGGGGGTGACCAGCAGACTGGTGTAGTCCTGCAGTGAGTCCTTGCGCGCGTCCACCTCCCGGATGTTCGCGGGGACGTTCCAGGGCACCTCGAGGCCGCGTTCGGGGCCGTCGTACGACGGGTCGATGTAGAGCTTCCGACCGGGCTTCACCAGGGCGATCTCGGATGCGTTGCTGGGGTCGTCGTAGCCGCTCCGCGTTCGCGTGATGAACACGTCCCCCTCCTTGCAGGAGGGCAGTGTGGCGAGTTCGCGCAGGGCGGCGCAGTTGCCCACGGTCAGACCGTTGCCGTTCTCCGGGTTGCGGCGTGAGTCCCCGTACTGGGACTGGGCCAGGGCCACCGCGGCCTGAACCCCCTTGGTGCCGGTGAATTCGCGCTCGACGCCGGACAGTTGCTTGGGGCCGCTGAAGTCGACCTCCATCTGGACCCGGCTGGGGTCCTGGCCGGTGCTCTCGGTGTACTGGCTCTGCGTCCCCGTGAAGAGCATCTGCAGCGCGATGGCCCCGGCCACCGCCACGGCGATGCCGTTGACCATGCGGGCGGCGGTGCCGCTGCTCAACTGAAGCCGTCGCACGGCCAGCTGCCAGGACAGCGAGCCCTTGCCGAGCCGGACGACGACCGCCTCCACGACCCAGGGCAGCAGGGCGGTGATGCCGACCAGCAACAGCAGGACGCCGCCGATGACGAGGTACTGGTTGAAGTCTCCGTTCTTGTGGCCCTGGCCGATCATCGGGTAGAGCATCGCGAGGCCGGCCAGCGGGGGCAGCAGCCGCCACCACAGTCGGCGGCGGCGCTGCTTGGCCGCGCGCACCACACCGAGGGGTTCGACGACGACGCCGCGCATCGCGAGCAGCGTGACCAGCACCGCGGCGACCGGCACAGCCACCGCGACCAGCGCGGCAAGCGCGGGAGTGGGGTTGAGGTAGCTGGGCCAGACGCTCACGCCCAGCAACTCGCCGGTGCCCAGCTTCTGCCGGCCGAGCAGGAAGAAGACGGTGCCCACCGCCAGGCCGAGCAGTGCTCCGGCCAGCGCCTCGCCCGCCGCGATCCGCCGGGTCATCGCCCCGTCGGAGCCGACCAGGCGCAGCGCGGCGAGGCGGCGGTCGCGGCGTTCGCCGCCGAAGCGGACGGCGGCGGCGATGAACACGGCGACCGGCGTCAGCAGCACCACGAACACGACCAACACCATGAGCAGCAGCACCGGGTCGGTCTTCTCGGGCGCCACGTCCGCGTCCGGTCTGCCGAACTTGGTCAGCCGCGTCACCAGAGAGGCGTCCGCGATCTTCATCCCCGAGGCGCCCGCGTAGTAGGCCAGTTCGTGCGAGCCGATCAGACCGCTCTCGCCGATCGTGCCGGTGATTTTGTACGGCAGGCGCTCCCGCAGCAGTTTCGCGTCGTCCGACTCCAGCAGATCCTTGAGCGCGGGGGAGACCACCATCTCGCCCTTGCCCGGGAAGCGGTCGACCCCAGGGGGCAGCGGCGCCCGGCTGCCCTCGGGTTCGACGAGCCGGCCCAGGATGTCGTCGTCGTGCCAGGTGGTGTCGGCGGCGGCGATCAGGAGCGTGTTGTCGGCCTTGGGCACGGCGTCCTGGGAGTACAGGTTGACGTGGCGGGCGTCCTCCACCTTGCTGCGGGAGGAGAACACGTTGGGCATCGCGGTGCACAACAGGAGCAGGGTCACGCCGATCCCGACACCGACCGCCGTCAGTGTCATGCGGACCCAGCTCTCGCGGCCGCCGGTGACGGCGAACCGGGCCCCCATGGCCAGGTCCGCGCATCTCCCCCACGCTCGGCTTCGCTCGCCGGGAAGGTTCCCTGTGCGCGCACTCATACGGCGCGCTCCATGTCCCGCGACTTGCCGTCGCGTACGACGATCTCCCGGTCGGAGTGGGCGGCCACCCGCGCCTCGTGGGTGACGAGGACGACGGCGGCGTTGGTGGAGCGGGCCGCGTCGGTGAGCAGTTCCATCACGCGCTCGCCGTTGTAGGAGTCGAGCGCGCCGGTCGGTTCGTCGGCGAACAGCACCCGGGGGCCGGTGACCAGCGCGCGTGCCACGGCGACGCGCTGGCCCTGGCCGCCGGAGACCTCGCCGGGCCGCTTGCCCTTCAGGTCGGCGACCTCCAGGCGTTCCATCCAGCCGAGCGCCGCCCGCTCGGCCTCCTTGCGGGAGGTGCCGTTCAGCCTGAGCGGCAGGGCGACGTTCTCCACGCAGGTCAGTTCCGGCACGAGCTGCCCGAACTGGAACACGAAGCCGAACTCGGAGCGGCGCAGCGCGCTGCGCCCGCCGTCGCTCATCGTCGTCACTTCACGCCCGTTGTACGTGATCGACCCGGAGTCGGGCGGCAGGATGCCCGCGAGGCAGTGCAGCAGCGTCGACTTGCCGGAGCCGGAGGGGCCCATGATGGCGACGATCTCGCCGGGGTCGATGGCGAACTCGGCGCCGTCCAGGGCGTGGGTGTGCCCGTAGGTCTTGCGCAGGTCCCGCGCTTCGAGCAGGGAACCAGGGGAAGAAGTCGTCATCGGGCTACAGCCTCACGGAGTTTGTCGAGTCGGGCGGCGGTCAGTTCCAGCCAGCGCAGGTCCGCCTCCAGGTGGAAGAGGGCGTGGTCGCAGATCAGCTGGTCCGCCAGATCGCCCTTGCGCTTACGGTCGGTCAGCATGCGCATGCAGCGCAGGTGCTCGGAGCGTTGGGCGTCCAGGATGTCGGAGGCGTCCCGGTGCGTGAGCAGCGCCAGGACGACTTTGGTGTAGAGGGCGGACTGGAGGTACTCCTCCGGCTTCTGCGGGGTCGCGAGCCACTGATCCACGTCGGTGATGCCGGCGTCGGTGATCGCGTAGCGCTTGCGCTCCGGGCCGTCGCCGGCCTCGATCCCGTCGACTTCGACGAGGCCGTTCTTCAGCAGCCGGGACATCGTCGAGTAGACCTGGCCGTAGTGCAGCGGCCGGTCGTGACCGAACGTCTCGTCGAAGGTCCGTTTCAGGTCGTAGCCGTGTCGCGGGCCGGACTCCAGGAGTCCCAAAAGGGTGTGACCAATGGACATGAGCTCACTATACACAGTGCGTATACGCCGCACGTATACATGACGCGTATACGTTACGCGTATAAGCGGAGTGTATAGCTGATGGCGGGTGCGTACGGCCGCGCAGGCGAGGGAGGACCGCGCTCCAGGTCCCGGACAGGCCTCAGACGCCTCGCGTCATCCGCTGCTCACCGACGGCCGCGAGCACCGCGTCCGCCACCTCCGTCACCGGCCGTCCGCCACCCCCGTCGACGCGCCGCAGGCCCAGGCTGTCGACGGTGCCGGCCATGAGGGTCTGGTAACGCTCAGTGCGGGCAAGGAACTTGTCCATCAGGTGCCGCTCCTCGTCCGTCGCGGTCATGTAGTGACCGGAGCGATGCACGCGGTCGCGTACGACGGAGTGGTCGGCGGTGAGCCAGACGGCCGCGGTTCGTGGGAGCGTCGACTCCGCGACGCGGGCCGGCCAGAGGGCCGAGCCTTCCAGGACCAGGCCCGTCCCGGCGCCGCCCTCGGTGGCGTGGGCCGTGATCAGCTCCTCGATCCGAGGCCACAGGCGTTCGTAGTGGTCGAGAACCGAGGCGATCAACTCGTCGACGGTGAGGGAACGGTAGTGCTCGGCGACATGGTCCGGCACCTCCCGCTCCGGTGTCCGCCAGGGCCGCCCGGGATGGCGCGCCAGCAAGTCCGTCGACCGGTGGGCGAACCCGAGCCGCTGCGCCACCACCCGGGCGACCGTCGACTTGCCGACGTTCGACGTCCCACCGATCAGCACCACCCGCACGTCGTCCACATCGACGACCCTACTGATCCCGCGTCGATCCTCCACGTCGATCCCGAAAGCTCGGCCGGGCGGGCGACGGCCGGTCTCGGCGTCAGCCCGGCGCCCTGCGGCTGAGGGACTCCCAGGCCCGGTACTGCTCGTCTCGGGCCCGGTCCCACTCCTGGACGAGGTCGAAGGACCTGCTTCCGACGATCAGGCGCCGCGGCGGGTCCGGCATCTCGGCCAGCTCCATGACCACGGGCGCCGCGGTACGAGGGTCCGGCCCGGCGTCGTCGCCCCACATCTCGAGCAACCGTGCCCGCAGGGTGTCGTAGGCCGGGTCCGCCTCGGCCACCGTGGTGCCGACCGTGAACAGGCCGGTGGAGTATCCGCCCATCTGCACGATGGTGACCTTGATCCCGAACTGCTCGACCTCCATGGCCAGCGCCTCGCTGACGGAGTCGAGGGCCGCCTTGCCCGCGCCGTAGAACCCGACGCAGGCCACGCCGCCCGCGCTCGCGCTGCCCATGGTGGTGATCTGGAGCAGACGCCCGCCGCCCCGCGCCCGCAGGTGGGGGATCACTGCCTGGGCCACCCACACCGCGCCGAAGAAGTTGACGTCCAGGTGCGCGCGGATCTGCTCCTCCGTGGACTCCTCGACCATGCCGTACAGCAGGCCGCCGGCGTTGTTGACCACGACGTCGAGTCGGCCGAAGGCCGCGGCCGCCTTGTCCACCGCTTCGAAGACGGCCGCACGGTCGGAGACGTCCAGGGGGATCCGCAGAAGATCTTCCGGGTACCGCTCAGCCAGTTCGGCGAGCGGTTCGACATCACGGGCGGCCGCCACGACCCGCGCCCCTGCGGAGAGTGCGGCCTCGGCGAACGCGCGGCCCAGCCCGCGCGACGCACCCGTGACGAACCAGACCTTGGCGGTCGATGACATGAGACCTCATCCCCTTTGTGAGTGGTCCGCGACCAGCGATCAGCGATCAGCGATCAGCGACTCAACACGATACGGACCGTTGCGTCTCGCAAGCGTAGCCACCACGCACACCGTCCGCCACCCGTTTAATGCCGTTGCGCCCGCCCCTCCCCCACGGGCAGGGTGCGACGACGTTCACGAGAACACCGGAAGGACCCACCGTGCAGCACTCCGAGACCCCTGCCCTCACGGAGATTCGCGTGGCGGGCGTGGAGGACGGCCCCTACGGCATCACGACCGGACCCGACGGCGCCCTGTGGCTCACTCTCGTTCACAGCGGTCGCATCGCGCGTCTCGCGGCAGACGGCGAACTGACGGAGTATCCGCTGGACTCGCGCACCTGCCGACCGACGGTCATCACGCCCGGCCCCGACGGGGCGCTGTGGTTCACCCGGTCCCAGGACCACCAAATCGGCCGCGTCACCGTCGAGGGAGACGTGCGCTCCTTCACCGTACCGACGCCCGACAGCGGACCCTTCGGGATCGTCGCCGGCCCGGACGCTGCGATGTGGTTCACGCAGATGAACACCGACCGGGTCGGACGCGTCACCGTCGACGGGAAGATCACCGAGTTCGTCCTGCCTGCGGAAGGCGGCTTCCCGTCCGCGATCACTGCAGGACCCGACGGCGCCCTGTGGTTCACGCTCCACCAGGCGAACGCGATCGGCCGTATCACCGTCGACGGCGACACCACCCTGCACCCCCTGCCCACTCCGGGCGCCGGACCGGTGGGCATCACCAGTGACGGTGCGGCCCTGTGGTTCGTCGAGATCGCGGCGGGACAGGTCGGCAGGATCTCGGTGGACGGCCGCATCGAGGAGTTTCCGCTGCCCGACCGCACCGCAAGGCCGCACGCCATCGTGGCAGCCGCGCCCGGAGACTGCTGGTTCACCGAGTGGGGTGCCAACCGGGTCGGCCACCTCACCGTGACCGGAGAAGCGGAGGAGACCACGGACACCGGGATCGTCCGCATCGTCGAGTACGCCCTCCCGTCCCCGTCGTCCGAGCCGCACGGCCTCACCGTGGGACCCGACGGCGCGATCTGGGTGGCTCTGGAGACGGGCGGGGTGGCGCGGCTGGAGCGGGGGCCCGGGGTATCGCCGTAGCGCCCCGAATCCCCCGCCCCCAGGCACTTTTCACCCGCACCCGCACCCCAACCAGCACCAGCACCAGCACCCGGCGATGGACCTATGCGTCCGGCTGATGGTCACCGAAGGGCTGGGCAGCCCCCGCGCCCTGAGGAAGCATCAATACCGACCCGGCGTGGAGGGTCGTCCGTATCGGTGTGAACGTCTTGGCGTCGACCGACGGCTCCCCCGTGCCCGGGTTGCGGGCATAACGCGGATGGGCACCTCCGCTGATCTGCCAACGCATACGATGCCCGGCGGCGAAGCGGTGGGCCGTGTAGCTCATCGGCACGGTGACCTCCGACGGCCCCTCCCCCACGGTCCTCAACTGAGCCAGCCCGTCACACACGTTGGTGGAACGCCCTTGCGGGTCCACGTCGCACAGGCGGGTGAAGACATCGGCGTATCCGGTGTCCGTGGAGACACGCAGCCGCGCGGTGACCGGGCCGATGACATCCACGGGCTCGGACAGCGGCGGGCCGGTGAAGGTCAGAACATCGTCTCGGGCCTCCAGGGCACTGTTGTCGCGTGGGCCGGCAGTCCGGGAGAGCAGACGGCCACCGAGCGACGGGGTGGGGTCCGCCGGGTCGTAACGGAAGGACGTCAGCGGTGCGTTGCCCGTGGGTGCCTGTCGGGTCAGATGCCCGTCCGGGGAGGAGAACCACGAGGCAGTGACCGGTGACAGCGGATAGTCGTCGAGGTCCCGCCACGCGTTTTCGCCGCCGACGTGGACGCGCGCCGTGGTGGGGCGCAGCCCGGAGCGGTCACCGCACAGGTGCGCGCGCAGCCAGGCGAGGCTCTCGGCGAACACCTCGGGCCAGCCCTGTTGCAGTGCGGAGGTATGGGTCCACGGGCCGACGAGCAGGGCGGTCTCGCATCCGGCCCGACGCAGCCGGTCGTACTGCTCGAAGGTCTGGTCGACCAGCGCGTCGTGCCATCCGGTGATCAGGCTGGTGGGCACGCTCAGCCGCTCCGCCGCCTCCCCTGGAGACGCGCCGACCCAGTACGGATCGTCGGCCTCCGGGTGGGTCATCACGCCGTCCAGCCACGGCACTTCACGCCCAAGGGCTGACACGTACGCCCCACGCAGCGGTTGCGCGGTGACGATTTCGCGCAGTCGGCGCTGCAGGCGCAACGTCGCTCTCAGGGACGGTGCCATCCCCCGGTGCTGGTACTCCATGCCGACGCCGACGAGGAGGGCGTTCTCCAGGTGGAGCGCACCGTCCGTGTGGAACAGGGCATAGGGATCGTGCAGACCCACCTGCACCACCATCGCCTTCAGCTCCGGCGGCGGGTCCAGAGCGAGCGCCCACTGCACATACCCGAGGTAGCTGGGGCCGATGGTGCCCAGCGTTCCGTTGAACCACGGCTGCTCTCTCAGCCAGGCCACGGTGGCCTGGCCATCAGCGGCCTCGTTGCGCCACAGATCGAACTGACCGCCCGAGCCACCGGTGCCGCGGCAGCTCTGCAGGACCACATGGAAGCCCTGTTCGGCGAAGAGCATGCCGTACATGGGTGACCACGGCAGGCCCCTGCCGTACGGCGAGCGCACGAGAAGGGTGGGGAAGTCTCCCGCTGCCCGGGGAAAGTAGTGATCCGTGATCAAAGGGCTGCCGTCGGCGGCCGAAACCACCAGCCCCGGCTGCCACCCCACGTCGTGCCGTTTGGCGGGGAGGTTGCGCCAGATGCTTCTCATCATCCGCGAGGACAACGGTGGTTTCCCGGGCGGCGGTGTCCAGGCCGGGTTCGACGCGGCGTCGTGCGTAGGTGATGTCATCATTCCCCTCCACCATTCTCGTACGGTGTACGACAATAGTGGATGCTTGGATGGCCTGTGCAAGGGCCACTGCGAGGAGAAGGGGACAACGAAGATCGTGACCCGTGATGGCGTGTCCGGCAGGGGCGTTGACCCGCAACAGCTCTGGTTGAGCCCCACCGGGCCGCGCAGGGGGCGCCGGCCCGCCTTCAGCCGCGAGGCGATCACGGTGGCGGCCGTCGCCCTGGCGGACACCGAAGGGCTTGACGCGGTCACCATGCGGCGGGTCGCCTCACAGGTCGGAGCCGGCGTCATGTCGCTCTACAGTTACGCCCCCGACAAGGAGACGCTGCTGGAACTGATGGTCGACCACGTCAGCGGCGAACTACCCACGACGGACGCACTCACCGGCGCCTGGCGCGTCGACCTCAAGGCCATCGCCCATCTCCAGCGCGCCCTCATGCTGCGACACCCCTGGCTGCCCGGCGCACTGTCCACCCGCAGGACACCCGGCCCCAACGCCCTGGCCTTCCTGGAACGGGCCCTTGCCGCCCTGCGGCCCACCGGCCTGGACGGCGCGGCGAAACTGGAGGTCTTCGCCCAGCTCACCGCGTTCGTGGCGGGGCACGTCGGCTACGAGATCACGCAGGCCGCAGCGGCACAGTCGCCCGAACGAGCCACAGCCGAAGCCCGCTACCTCGCCGCCGTCGCCGCGGACGGCCACCACCCGGAGCTGGCCGAAGCCCTCACCGCACCCGGACGCCCCCTCACGCCCGAGGCCACCTTCACCCGCTTCCTCAACCGCCTGATCGACGGCCTCGACGCCGACTGATCCGGGACGCCTTGCGCCAGTTGGAGGCGGAGGGGCTGGTCGAGTCCCGCGGCCGCGGACTGTCGGTCGTCGGACTGCACGACGAGGACATCGCCCTTGAGCAACGGCTGGTCAGGCGGGCGAACTCTTCACGCGCCCGAGAGCTCGGGCGGCACCGCGCCGCGCCGACACCGGAGCAGGCCCGGTCGCGTGACCACGAAACGCAAAAAGGTGCCGGCCGAGAATCAGCCGGCACCCGTGTGCCTGTGTGTCCGAGGGGGGACTTGAACCCCCACGCCCGATAAAGGGCACTAGCACCTCAAGCTAGCGCGTCTGCCATTCCGCCACCCGGACGAGGTGTCCGCCGCCTGGACGGGGGTGTTCCCCGCGGCGACATGGACAACAATACCAAGCTTTCGGAGTGCCCTTCACCTGCGTTTCCGTCGCCCGAGCGCCGCTCCCGGACCGGCGGCGCCGGTGACCCTAAGGTCTCACCATGAGCGACTGGATGGTTACGGGCGGACCGGCCACGGGGCGCCGCCCCCGGGCGTTGTCGCCGCTCAGGGAACATCTGCGGGACACCTTCTGGTTCGCGCCCGTCGCGGCGATGGTGGGCGTCTTCGTGGTGTGGGCGGTGGCCTCGGAGATCGACACCCGGATCATCGCGACGCTCCAGGACCAGCAGGACTACGACACGGTCGAGCAGCTGCTGAAGTTCGCCGACGACGCCAGGACCGTGGTGACCACGGTGAGCTCGGCGATGATGACCTTCATCGGCGTCGTCTTCAGCATCTCGCTGGTCGCCGTGCAGATGGCGAGCGGTCAGTTCAGTCCGCGGGTGGTGCGGATCTTCGTACGGAGCAGGATCACGAAGGCCACGTTCGCCGTGTTCCTGGCGACGTTCGTGCTGACACTGCTGGTGCTGACCTCGTACGGCAGTGATCAGGATCCCCGTCTGGTCTCCTCGGTTCCGCTGGTGCAGTCGGTCCTCACACTCGCCATGGTCGGGCTGAGTCTGCTGCTGTTCGTGATGTACGTGAACTCGACGCTGCGTCTGATGCGGATCAGCCATGTGATCGCCCGGATCGTCGCCGAGGCCTTCCGGGTGGCCGCGACGATGCCGACGGGTAAGCCTCCGCAGGAGGGCGCGCTCGGGCCGGTGACCGCGTGGATCGCCCACGACGGGCGGGCCGGTGTCCTGCGGGACGTCGACATCGCGCGGCTGGTGCGGGTGGCCCGGCAGCACGGTGTCGTTCTGAGGCTGATTCCGCGGATCGGGGACTTCGTCGTCCCGGGGACGCCCGTCCTGGCGGTCCACGGCAGCGCCGCACCACCCCGTCGCGCCCTGCGCCGCACCGTGTCCGTGGGCGTGGAGCGCACCTTCCACCAGGACCTCGGTTTCGGGCTGCGCCAACTGTCCGACATCGCGCTGAAGGCCCTCTCCCCCGCGATCAACGATCCGACGACCGCCGTGCAGGCCCTGGACCGGATCGTCCAGTTCCTCGCCGCGGTGTCCCGACGCCCGCTGGACGCGTCGGTGTACCGGGACCGGCGCGGTGAACTGCGGCTGGTGCAGCCGGTGCCGGGGTGGACCGATCTGGTGGATCTGGGGTTCACCGAGATCCGTGGCTGTGCGCTGGGAAACCCACAGGTCACACGGCGTCTGCTGGCCGGGTTGGACGACCTGGCGCTGCTCGCCCCCGAGGAGCGGCGGGCCCCGCTGCTGCGTCATCGGGCACTGCTCGCGCAGGCCGTCGAGCGTCACACTCCGGCGCCCGCGGACCGTGCGTTCGCCCTCCGGCCCGACCGGCAGGGCATCGGCTGACTGAGCGCCAGCCGGGCGCGGCGGGGCCCGGGTGGTTCGTCGCGGGTGACCCCGCCGGTGCCCAGGAACTGATCGTCAGCCATGCCGGCGGAGGAGTCGGTACGGCTGACGATCGTGTTCCTCACGGCATGAGGTGGTAGTCCGGGAAGTTGCCGGGGAGCCGCTCCCCGGCCGGGCCCAGGGTCACGGCACGCACGAGGAGCTCGCCGCCGACGAACGCGCCGCGCCAGGACGCGCCGAACCCGCCGAACAGTTCGTCGCGGTCGCCCCGCGAGCGGGGTGTGCCGTGGCCGACCTTGAACGCGCGGATCTGCGGGGCCAGCCGCTCGAAGGTCGCCGGGTCGTCCGTGGACAGCGTGGCCACCAGCGCGCCGTTGGAGGCGTTCATCGCGGCCAGCAGCTCCGCCTCCGTGTCGACCAGGACGATGGTGTCGACGGGGCCGAACGGTTCCGCGTGGTGCAGCGGGGAGGACGGCGGCGGGTTCAGGAGCGTGACCGGCTGGACGTACGCGGAGGTGTCCTGTCCGGGCAGGAACCGGGCGTCGGGCTGCCGGCCGCGGTGCAGGGGGACGGCGCCCCGCTCGACGGCCTCGGTGACCTGGTCGTGCAGTTCCTTGGCCTTGGCCGCGTTGATCACCGGTCCGAAGTCCAGCTCCGGGTACGGGTCGTCGGGCTTCTCCACGGCCAGCGGGTGCCCGACGCGCAGGGTGCGGACCGCCGGGAGGTAGGCGGCCAGGAACTCGTCGAACAGCTGCCGCTGGACGACGAAACGCGGGTATGCCGTGCACCGTTGCTTGCCGTAGTCGAAGAGCTTGGGAACGATCGCGGTGAGCGCGTCCCAGTCCGTGTGGTTCCAGATGCCCCAGGTGTTGAGTCCCTCCTGTTCGAGTATGTGTCGCTTGCCCAGGTCGGCGACGGCCGTGGCCACCGCGGCGCCGGTGTCGCGGCCGCCGACGAAGGAGACGCAGCCGATCTCCGGTGCGCGCACCAGCACTTTGGACAGCTCGCGGCCGCTGCCGCTGACCAGGGTGACGGGAATCCCCTCGCGGGCGGCGAGCGCGCAGGCCAGCGTCAGACAGGCGACACCGCCGTCGGTCGGGGTCTTGGCGATGACCGCGTTGCCTGCCAATGCCTGTACCAGCACTGCGTGAACGAGCACGCTCATCGGGTAGTTCCAGCTGGCGATATTGGACACCGGGCCGTCCAGCGGAACCCGGCCCGCCAGCATGGGGTCGATGCCGTCGACGTACCAGCGCACACCGTCGATGGCCCGGTCGACATCCGCCTGCGCGAGCCGCCAGGGTTTGCCGATCTCCCAGACCAGCAGCAGCGCGAGCAGTTCGCGGTGTTCGGTGAGGGCGTCGAGGGTGGCGGCGACACGGGCGCGGCGTTCGTCGAGGGGGAGGTGGCGCCAGGCCCGGTGCTGGTCGAGGGAGGCGCGGACGGCCTGCCGGGCGGTGGCCTCGTCCAGCCGGGGCGGGCCGGCGATCGGACTGCCGTCGACCGGACTGGTGGCGGGCAGGGTCCGGCCGTCGGACCGCCAGGCGGAGCCCCAGAGGTTGAGGACACGGTCGTCCCGGAATGCCTCGGGGGCGACGGCGAGACAGCGTCGCCAGGCGTCGGCCCAGGACGTGCCGGACTTGAGGGTGAGGGCGGGGGCTCGGGTTTCCATCGGCGTGTTCGGGGCGAGAGTGAGTGCCATCGTTAGCTCCGCTCACAGTGCACGGTCAGGGGCGGGGGTGCATGACTCGTCGCGCGCACGGGTCGCTCGGGCGGGCGCGGACGACGGGTGGCGGGCGCGGACCATCGTGGGGAGGAAGGTAGTGCGGTCGGCTGGCGCGGGACAGTCACCCCACGTCAACTCTCGGTGGTGTCACGCTCGGTGTTCAGTCGGTCGAGCACCAGCCGGGCCGTCTTCGTCGGTGTGCTGCCCACCTGGACGCCGGCCGCTTCCAGCGCCTCCTGTTTGGCGCGCGCGGTGCCGGACGAGCCGGACACGATCGCGCCGGCGTGTCCCATGGTCCTGCCCTCGGGTGCGGTGAAGCCGGCGATGTAGGCGACGACGGGCTTGGTGACGTGCGCGCGGACGTACGCGGCGGCGCGTTCCTCCGCGTCGCCGCCGATCTCGCCGATGAGGACGATCAGTTCGGTGTCGGGGTCGTCCTGGAAGGCGGCGAGGCAGTCGATGTGGCTGGTGCCGACGACCGGGTCGCCGCCGATGCCCACGCACGTCGAGAAGCCTGTGTCGCGGAGTTCGTACATGAGTTGGTAGGTGAGTGTGCCGGACTTGGACACCAGTCCGATGGGGCCCGGCTTGGTGATGTCGGCGGGGATGATGCCCGCGTTGGACTGCCCGGGGGTGATCAGGCCCGGGCAGTTGGGGCCGATGATCCGGGTGCCTTTCCGCTCGGCGTACGCGGTGAAGGCGACGGAGTCGTGGACCGGGATGCCCTCGGTGATGACGACGGCGAGCCCGATTCCGGCGTCCGCCGCCTCCATGACGGCTGCCTGGGCGAAGGCGGGCGGCACGAAGACGACGGTGACGTCCGCTCCGGTCGCCCGCATGCCGTCGGCGACGGATCCGAAGACGGGCACGGCGCGCTCGTCGAAGTCGACGGTGCGCCCCGCCTTGCGGGGGTTGACGCCGCCGACGATGTTCGTGCCGGCCGCGAGCATGCGGCGGGTGTGCTTCATGCCCTCGCCGCCGGTCATGCCCTGGACGAGCACCTTGCTCTCCTTGGTCAGGTAGATCGCCATGTCCCGTCTCCTCAGGCTGTGGTGGCGAGTTGGGCGGCACGGCGGGCGGCGCCGTCCATGGTGGTGGCCTGCTGGACCAGCGGGTGGCCGGTCTCGTCGAGGATGGCGCGGCCACGCACCGCGTTGTTGCCGTCCAGGCGGACCACGAGCGGTTTGGTCAACCGCACGCTCCGCAGGGCCTGGACGATGCCGTCGGCGACGGCGTCGCAGGCGGTGATGCCGCCGAAGACGTTGACGAAGACGGACTTCACGGCCGGGTCCGAGAGGATCACCGACAGGCCCTCGGCCATGATCTGGGCGGAGGCGCCGCCGCCGATGTCGAGGAAATTGGCGGGCCGGGCTCCGCAGCCGGCGACCACGTCGAGGGTGGACATGACCAGGCCGGCGCCGTTGCCGATGATGCCGACCTCGCCGTCGAGCTTGACGTAGTTGAGGCCCTTCGCGGCGGCGGCCGCCTCCAGCGGGTCGTCGTGCGCGGTGTCGCCGTCGCCCCAACGTGTCTGCCGGAAGCGTGCGTTGTCGTCGAGGGTGACCTTGCCGTCGAGGGCGAGGATCTGTCCCTGCCGGGTGCGGACCAGCGGGTTGACCTCGACCAGGAGGGCGTCCTCGCGCACCAGCACCTCCCACAGCCGTATGAGGACGTCGACGGTCTGCGCCGGCAACCCGGCCGCCCCCGCGATCTGCGTGGCCTTCGCCGGGGTGACGCCCTCGGCCGGGTCGATGGGGACGCGGGCGACGGCGTCCGGCCGGCCGGCGGCGACCTCCTCGATGTCCATGCCGCCTTCCGCGGAGGCGATGGCGAGGAAACGGCCGGCCGCGCGGTCCAGGACGTAGGAGACGTAGAACTCGCTCTCGATGTCCACGGGTTGGGCGAGCATGACGGCGCGGACCGGGTGGCCCTTGATGTCCATGCCGAGGATCTGACGTGTCGTGAGCTCGGCGGCAGCCGGGTCGGCGGCGAGTCGGACACCGCCCGCCTTGCCGCGGCCACCGGTCTTCACCTGGGCCTTCACCACGACGCGGCCGCCCAGCCCGCGGGCGATCGCGCGCGCCCGTTCGGGCGAGTCGGTGACCTCCGCCCTCGGCGTCAGGATGCCGTGTTCCTCGAAGAGTTGCCGTGCCTGATGTTCGTACAGGTCCATCTCGGCTCCCGTCTGCGAAGTCATCGCGAGGCCGAACTCCGATGACTGAAAGTGCCGCACGCCCCCTGGACACCACCCACCGGATGCGGGATAACAAGCTTCATACAGTATTCGTCGACTGTATGCAATGTACCGCGAGAGAGCTCCAACCCCCTACGAAGGGACAGGACTTCGCCATGCCCGACGACACCCAGGACATGATTTCCGGTGGTCATCTCGTTGCCAAAGCCCTGAAGGCGGAGGGGGTCGATCGCATCTACACCCTGTGCGGCGGCCACATCATCGACATCTACGACGGCTGCGTGGACGAGGGCATAGAAGTAGTCGACGTCCGTCACGAACAGGTCGCCGCCCACGCCGCCGACGGCTACGCGCGCATCACCGGCAAGCCCGGCTGCGCGGTCGTCACCGCGGGCCCCGGTACCACCGACGCCGTCACCGGCGTAGCCAACGCCTTCCGCGCGGAGTCGCCGATGGTGCTGATCGGCGGTCAGGGCGCCCTCACCCAGCACAAGATGGGGTCCCTGCAGGACCTCCCGCACGTGGACATGATGACCCCGATCACCAAGTTCGCCGCGGCCGTGCCGGACACGGCCCGGGCCGCGGACATGGTGTCGATGGCCTTCCGTGAGTGCTACCACGGCGCGCCCGGCCCCTCCTTCCTGGAGATCCCGCGTGACGTCCTCGACGCCAGGGTCCCGGTGGCGAAGGCACGCGTGCCGAAGCCCGGCGCCTACCGGGCCTCGACCCGCTCGGCCGGCGACCCCGAGGCCATCGAGAAGCTCGCCGACCTGCTCGTGCACGCGGAGAAGCCGGCCATCCTGCTGGGCAGCCAGGTGTGGACGACCCGGGGTACCGAGTCGGCCATCGACCTCGTCCGCACCCTCAACATCCCCGCGTACATGAACGGCGCGGGCCGCGGCACCCTGCCGCCCGGCGACCCGCACCACTTCCAGCTGTCGCGCCGGTACGCCTTCTCCAACGCCGACGTCATCGTGATCGTCGGTACGCCCTTCGACTTCCGCATGGGCTACGGCAAGCGGCTCTCCCCGGACGCGACCGTCGTACAGATCGACCTCGACTACCGCACGGTCGGCAAGAACCGCGACATTGACCTCGGGATCGTCGGCGACGCGGGTCTGGTGCTGAAGTCGGTGGCAGAAGCGGCCTCCGGGCGCATCAACGGAGGCGCCGCGAAGCGCAAGGAGTGGCTCGACGAGCTGCGGGCCGCCGAGCAGACCGCGATCGAGAAGCGGCTGCCCAGCCTGAAGTCGGACGCCTCGCCCATCCACCCGTACCGCCTGGTCAGCGAGATCAACGACTTCCTGACCGAGGACTCCATCTACATCGGAGACGGCGGCGACATCGTCACCTTCTCCGGTCAGGTCGTGCAGCCCAAGTCACCCGGGCACTGGATGGACCCGGGCCCGCTCGGCACCCTCGGCGTCGGCGTCCCCTTCGTGCTCGCGGCCAAGCAGGCACGGCCCGACAAGGAGGTGGTGGCCCTCTTCGGTGACGGCGCCTTCTCGCTCACCGGCTGGGACTTCGAGACCCTCGTCCGCTACGACCTCCCCTTCGTCGGCATCGTCGGCAACAACTCCTCCATGAACCAGATCCGCTACGGCCAGGCCCAGAAGTACGGCCAGGAGCGCCAGCGGATCGGCAACACCCTCGGCGACGTCCACTACGACAAGTTCGCCCAGATGCTGGGCGGTCACGGCGAGGAGGTCCGCGACCCGGCCGACATCGGCCCCGCACTGCGCCGGGCCCGTGAGTCGGGCAAGCCGTCACTGATCAACGTCTGGGTCGACCCGGACGCGTACGCCCCCGGAACCATGAACCAGACCATGTACAAGTGAGGTGGCCGTCATGACCGGCACGACGGGAACACCGTCCAAGGCTCTCGAAGGCATCCGCGTCCTGGACATGACCCACGTCCAGTCCGGGCCCTCCGCGACCCAGCTGCTCGCCTGGCTCGGCGCGGACGTCGTCAAGCTGGAGGCGCCGACCGGTGACATCACGCGCAAGCAGTTGCGCGACCTCCCGGACGTCGACTCCCTCTACTTCACGATGCTCAACTGCAACAAGCGGAGCATCACCCTCAACACCAAGACCGAGCGCGGCAAGGAGATCCTCACCGAGCTGATCCGGCGCTCCGACGTCATGGTCGAGAACTTCGGACCGGGCGCGGTCGACCGCATGGGCTTCACCTGGGACCGCATCCAGGAGATCAATCCGCGGATCGTCTATGCCTCCATCAAGGGGTTCGGGGACGGCCCGTACACCAACTTCAAGGCGTACGAGGTCGTCGCGCAGGCCATGGGCGGGTCGATGTCGACCACCGGTTTCGAGGACGGGCCACCGATGGCGACGGGGGCCCAGATCGGGGACTCGGGCACGGGCGTCCACGCCGTGGCGGGGATCCTCGCGGCGCTGTACCAGCGGGAGAACACCGGGCGTGGTCAGCGGGTCAATGTGGCCATGCAGCACGCGGTGCTCAACCTCTGTCGGGTGAAGTTGCGCGACCAGCAGCGCCTGGCACACGGCCCGCTCGCTGAATATCCCAACGACGACTTCGGCGACGAGGTTCCCCGGTCCGGGAACGCGTCCGGCGGCGGGCAGCCCGGCTGGGCGGTGAAGTGCGCGCCGGGCGGGCCCAACGACTATGTGTACGTCATCGTGCAGCCCGTCGGCTGGCAGCCGCTCAGCGAGCTCATCGGCCGGCCCGAGCTGGCCGACGACCCGGAGTGGGCGACCCCGGAGGCCCGGCTGCCCAAGCTGGGCAAGATGTTCCAGCTGATCGAGGAGTGGTCCGCCACCCTCCCCAAATGGGAGGTGCTGGCGAAGCTCAACGCCCACAACATCCCGTGCGGGCCGATCCTGTCCACCAAGGAGATCATCGAGGACCGGTCGCTGGTCGCCAACGAGATGGTGGTGACCGTGCCGCACCCCGAGCGGGGCGAGTTCAAGACCGTGGGCAGCCCGCTCAAACTCTCCGACTCCCCCGTGGACGTGACCAGTTCACCGCTGCTGGGCGAGCACAACGAAGAGGTGTACGTCGGCGAGCTCGGACTCGGCGACGAGGAGCTGCGCCTGCTCAAGTCGAACGGAGTGATCTGACGTGATGGCCGAAGACCGCGCCCTGAGGGTACGCACGCTCCTCGACTCCGTACGGGCCGAGGGACGCACCGCGCTGACCGCGCCCGAGGGCAAGGTGATCGCCGACGCGTACGGGATCGCCGTACCCGGCGAGGAGTTGGCGACCGACGTCGACGAGGCGGTGGCGTACGCGGCGCGCTTCGACGGGCCGGTCGTGATGAAGATCGTCTCCCCGGACATCCTGCACAAGACCGACGCCGGCGGCGTGATCGTCGGCGTGCGGGGCGCCGCGGACGTACGGGCCGCCTTCCACCGGATCGTCGACAACGCACGCGCGTACGACGCGCGGGCCCGGATCGAAGGCGTCCAGGTCCAGGAGCTGCTGCCCAAGGGGCAGGAGGTCATCGTCGGCGCGGTGACGGACCCGACGTTCGGGAAGGTCGTGGCGTTCGGGCTCGGCGGGGTGCTGGTCGAGGTCCTCAAGGACGTCACCTTCCGGCTCGCGCCGGTCGACGCCGACGAGGCGCTGTCCATGCTGGACTCGATCCGGTCGGCGGAGATCCTGCGTGGGGTGCGCGGCGCGCCGGCCGTGGACCGGTGGGCGGTCGCCGAGCAGATCCGGCGGGTGTCCCAACTGGTCGCGGACTTCCCGGAGATCGCCGAGGTGGACCTCAACCCGGTGATCGCGACACCGGAGGGCGCCGTCGCCGCGGACATCCGGGTCATCCTCGCCGAGTCGCAGCCGCCACCGCGCCGCCGGTACACCCGCGACGAGATCCTCACCTCCATGCGCCGCCTGATGCAGCCGAGCGCGGTCGCCGTGATCGGTGCCTCCAACGAGCAGGGCAAGATCGGCAACTCGGTCATGCGCAACCTCGTCGACGGCGGTTTCGCCGGTGAGATCCATCCGGTGAACCCCAAGGCCGATGACATTCTGGGCCGCAAGGCGTACAAGAGTGTCACGGACGTTCCCGGTGAGGTGGATGTGGCGGTCTTCGCGATCCCCGCCAAGTTCGTGGCCGCGGCCCTGGAGGAGGTGGGACGCAAGAAGATCCCCAACGCCGTACTGATCCCCTCCGGTTTCGCGGAGACCGGCGAGCACGAACTCCAGGCGGAGATCGTGGCCATCGCCGAACGGCACGGCGTACGTCTGCTCGGTCCGAACATCTACGGCTACTACTCGACGTGGCAGGACCTGTGTGCCACGTTCTGCACGCCGTACGACGTCAAGGGCGGGGTCGCGCTGACCTCGCAGTCCGGTGGCATCGGGATGGCCATCCTGGGCTTCGCGCGCACCACGAAGACGGGTGTGTCGGCGATCGTGGGTCTGGGCAACAAGTCGGACCTGGACGAGGACGACCTGCTGACCTGGTTCGGCGAGGACCCGCACACCGAGTGCATCGCGATGCATCTGGAGGACCTCAAGGACGGGCGGGCCTTCGTGGAGGCGGCCCGCGCCACCGTGCCGAAGAAGCCGGTCGTCGTCCTGAAGGCGGGCCGTACGGCGGCGGGGGCGAAGGCCGCCGGATCGCACACCGGAGCGCTCGCGGGCGACGACGCCGTGTACGAGGACATCCTGAAGCAGGCCGGGGTCATCCGGGCACCCGGCCTCAACGACATGCTGGAGTACGCGCGCGGGCTGCCCGTACTTCCCGCTCCCCGGGGCGACAACGTCGTCATCATCACCGGGGCCGGCGGCAGCGGCGTCCTGCTCTCCGACGCGGTGACCGACAACGGGCTCACCCTGATGGAGATCCCGCCGGACCTCGACGAGGCGTTCCGGACGTTCATCCCGCCCTTCGGGGCCGCGGGCAACCCGGTGGACATCACCGGGGGCGAGCCGCCGTCGACGTACGAGGCGACGATCCGCCTCGGTCTCGAGGACCCGCGCATCCACGCCCTCGTCCTCGGCTACTGGCACACCATCGTCACTCCCCCGATGGTCTTCGCGGAGCTCACCGCGCGCGTGGTGGCCGAGTTCCGGGAGCGGGGCATCGAGAAGCCGGTGGTGGCGTCTCTGGCCGGCGACGTCGAGGTCGAGGAGGCCTGCCAGTACCTCTACGAGCGAGGTGTCGTGGCGTACCCGTACACGACGGAGAAGCCGGTGGCCGTGCTCGGCGCGAAGTATCGCTGGGCGCGGGCGGCGGGGTTGCTGTGAGGGGTGGTCCTCGTTCGGCCGCGAGGTGGTTGGGGGGCGGCGCATGAGGTGAGCGAGGAGGGGCCGGCCGACGGTGCGCGTCGGCCGGCTCCGGAACCCGTGCGCACACGAAAGGCATGGGACAGGGGGCGCTGGCCAGCACTTTCGACGCAAGGGGTGCGACACATGACAACCACCGACTTCTCGAGGTCCGTCCCCTACAGGGAGGTGACGGACCGCAATGGCCGCGTGTACCGGATCGGCGAGACCGACCGGGACATCATGGGCCGGCCACGATGGACCATGGTGCTCTTCCCGTGGATGGGCATGCTGGGCATCAGTTCCTCGGAGTACGCGTTCACGTCGGCCGAGGACACCCTGCACGAGGCCCACCTCTGGAACAGCGGGCACATCTTCTGGCTGATGGGCGTCTGGGTGTTCTTCCAGGCCGCCGTCGCCTTCCCCGCCGGGCAGTTGCGGGAGAGCGGGAGGCTTCCCGCGCGGTACGCGATGATGCTCGGCGCGCTGGGCACCATCTGCGGTTACCTCTCGCTGGCGCTCGCGCCGCACGTGATCGTCGCCTACCTCGGCTTCGGCATGTTCAGCGGCATCGGCGCCGGTTTCGTCTACGCGACCTGCGTGAACATGGTCGGCAAGTGGTATCCGGAGCGCAAGGGCGGCAAGACCGGCATGGTCAACGGCGGTTTCGCCTACGGCTCGGTGCCCTTCGTGTTCCTGTTCACCTCGTACATGGACCTGGGCAACTACCAGGGCGTCCTGGTGACGGTGGGCCTGATCTGCTGCGCCGTCGTGGCGTTCGCGGGGTGGTTCTTCAAGGACCCGCCGAAGAACTGGTGGCCCGCGCACGTCGACCCGCTCCGGCTGACCGACGACCCGAAGATCCGCCGGGCGCTGGAGAAGAACCCGCCGGCGGTCAAGCAGTACACCCCGAGGGAGGCTTCCCGCACGCCCGTTCTGTGGATGATGTGGTTCTGTCTGCTGTGCACCGCCGGCATCAACATCTTCGGCATCGCCTTCCAGGTGCCGTTCGGCAAGGACATGGGCTTCGCGGGCGGAATCGTGGCCACGGCGATGTCCCTGAAGGCCATCGTCAACGGCACGGGACGCGGTGTGATCGGCTGGATCTCCGACAGGGTCGGCCGCCGCCACACACTGATCATCGTCTGTCTGGTGCTGGGGACCGCCCAGTTCGGGGTGCTGGTCTCCGGCCAGATGGGCAGCATGCCGTTCTTCCTGTTCTGCTCCATGGTCTCCGGCTTCGGCGGCGGCGCGATCTTCCCGCTGTTCGCTGCCATGACCGCCGACTACTTCGGCGAGAACAACAACGCCTCCAACTACGGAATGGTCTACAGCTCGAAGCTGATCTCCGGTCTGGTGGGATCCGGGATGGGCGCGGTCGTGGTCGACGCGTGGGACTACGAGGGCGCGTTCGTCATAGCGGGCTCCATAGGGCTGGCCTCCGCGGTTCTGGCGCTCTTCCTGAAAGCACCGGGCAGGCCGAAGGCCCGGCGAGTCGCACCCAACCCGCAACCGCTCGGCGAGGAGATGGCGTGACATGACGGCTGACCCCGTCGCACCGAACAGCTCGGAACGATCCGGCGCCGCGAACCGTCCCTACCGTGAAGTGACCGACGCGCATGGCCGCGTCTACCGCATCGGCGAGACCGACCGGGACATCCTCGGTCACTCCCGCACCATCATGGTGTATCTGCCGTGGATCGCCATGATGGCCATCAGCGTCTTCGAATACGCGTACGGCTCGGCGGAGGACACCCTGTCCCACGCCCACGGCTGGACGCAGAGCAACACCTTCTGGATCCTCAGCGTCTGGGTGTTCTTCCAGGCCGGCATCGCCTTCCCGGCGGGCTGGTTACGTGAGAAGGGCGTCCTGACGGCCCGCAAGGCGATGTACGTCGGCTCGTTCATGTGTGTCGTCGGGTTCCTCGCCCTGTCACACATGGACAACGTGTGGCTGGCGATCCTCGGGTTCGGCGTCGTCGGCGGAGTCGGCGCCGGGCTGGTCTACGCGACCTGCATCAACATGGTCGGCAAGTGGTTCCCCGAGCGGCGGGGCGCCCGGACCGGCTTCGTCAACGGCGGGTTCGCGTACGGGTCGCTGCCGTTCATCTTCATCTTCAACTACGGCTTCGACACGGCGAACTACCACCGGGTGCTGGACCTCATCGGCTGCTACGTCGTGATCGTGGTCTTCGGATGTGCCTTCTTCTTCAAGGACCCGCCGAAGAACTGGTGGCCCGCGGAGGTCGACCCCCTGACGTTCTCCGGCGACCGGAAGAACGCCACCAGCCTGGCCAGGAACCCTCCGGCGGTACGGCAGTACACGCCCAAGGAGGCCATCCGGACGGGCATGCTGCCGCTCATGTGGCTGTCCGTCGTGCTGACCGCCGGTGTGTCGATCTTCGGGATCTCCTTCCAGGTCGACTTCGCCAAGGAGGTCGGCTTCGGACCGCTGGTCGCCGCGTCGTCGATGGGTGTCATGGCGGTCATCAACGGCGTCGGCCGCGGCGTGGTGGGCTGGCTGTCCGACCGATGGGGCCGCAAGCCCACCCTGGTGTTCGTCATCGTGGTCCTGGGACTGGCGCAGTTCGGCGTGATCTGGGCCGGTGACGTCAGAAGTGAAGGGCTGTTCCTGCTGTTCGCCTTCCTCTCCGGGTTCGGCGGCGGCGCCTTCTATCCGCTGTTCGCGGCGCTGACCCCGGACTACTTCGGGGAGAATTACAACGCCACCAACTACGGGCTGGTGTACAGCGGCAAGCTGATCAGCGGTCTGTTCGGCGGTGGTCTCGGCTCCATGGTGGTCGCGGCCTGGGGCTACAACGGCGCGTACGCGCTGGCCGGCGGTGTCTCGATGGTGGCGGCGGGGATCGCGCTGCTGCTGCGGCAGCCGGGGCGGACATCCGGGGTCACCAGCTCCCCGGAACCTCAGCCCGCCGGCTGATCCGCCGCGTACGTGAGGAGGCCCTCCCCGGTGCGGGGAGAGCCTCCTCACGTCGTGCCGGCCGTCGGTCAGCACTTCTCCCGCAACGAGTGCAGGTGGGCACTCGAACGGCGTGCGAAGGTGAAGGACTCGGTCGGGTTGTCGTGCTCGGCCTGCCAGTGGTGGGCCATGCGTTCGCCGCGCAGCCGGGTCACGGCGGAGATGAACCGCTGG
The DNA here is from genome assembly GCF_042872365.1 of Streptomyces sp. NPDC005263. Lineage (NCBI taxonomy): Bacteria > Bacillati > Actinomycetota > Actinomycetes > Kitasatosporales > Streptomycetaceae > Streptomyces > Streptomyces sp. NPDC005263. Next base: position 52,270 of record NZ_JBIAKJ010000008.1, read on the forward strand.
TAGTCGATGTCGCCGTCACCGACGTCGGTCATCCGGTAGCCGTACTGGTTCGCCGGGTCGCTCACGCCGTCCTTGACGTGGAAGAGCGGGTAGCGGTGCGGCTGTTTGAGGATGTAGTCGAGCGGCTCGAAGGGGGCGGCGGTGCCGTCGGGCCGCTTCGAGAAGCGGAACTGCCCGGAGTACGCCCAGAAGATGTCCATCTCCAGGAACACGAGATCGGGGTCGGTCTCCGCGAGCAGCACGTCGTAGAGCCGGACCTTGGGGTTGTCGGTGGCGAAGGAGAACTCCTCCGAGTGGTTGTGCTGGTAGAACTTCATGCCGCGCGCCCGCGCCGCCGCTCCGTATGTGTTGAACTCCTCGGCCGCCCGCTTCCACGCGTCGACCGTGGAGCCGTAGCGGAACGGCCCGGAGGCGGTGCCTATGTGTTTGAGGCCGAGGGCCTGGGCGTCGTCGAGGACCTTGGTGAGGTTCTGCGCGAAGGTGTAGGCGTTCGGGTCGTCGGCGTAGTAGCCGACGTGGCTGCCGATCGGGTTCAGGCCGTGGTTGTGCGCCAGCCGCTTGAGCTGGGCGAGCGTGATCGGGCCCGCCGAGCCCTGGGTGTATCCGGCGAACTCGACCTCGTCGTAGCCGTATTTCGCCAGTTCGGCGAAGACGGGCGCGAAGCCCAGCGTGGAGACCTTGTCGCGCAGGCTGTAGAGCTGGATACCGAGCCGGCCGGGCGGCAGGACGGGACGGCCACGGCCGCCACCGGCGGCGGCGGTCTCGGCGGAGGCTGCCGTCGCCGGGGAGGCGGCGGCGCCCAGCAGTGCGGCGGCGGTGGCGCCCGCGGCCACGCCGAGCATGCCGCGCCGGGTGAGGCGGTGGGTGAGTTCGGGATCCGTCTGGGAGGTGCGGCTCATACCTGGAACTCCTCGGTGTCGGAGGGCGTTGTCAGTGGTGAGTGCTTCACTTGTGACCAGTCAGGACAGACAGACCGGTCGGACCGGTCAGGACAGACCGGCCAGGTGGAGCAGCAGTGCTTTCACGTCGGTGGCCTCGATGCGGCCGTCGACAGAGCGGGGGGTGGAGCAGATGAGGAGTGGACCGTCGTCGTCGCTCGCCGGGAGGCGGCCGTGGCTGCCGCGAATAGGTGAGGGATCCAGGGGCACGACCGCCATGCGGTAGCGCAGCCCGAGTTTCTTGCGGGCCAGCGCCGTCGCCGCCTTGACCTTCACATAGGGGTCGAGCGGGTCCATGAAGAGTTCGACCGGGTCGTAGCCGGGTTTGCGGTGGATCTCGACCAGTCGCGCGAAGTCGGGCGCGCGGGCGTCGTCGAGCCAGTAGTAGTACGTGAACCAGGCGTCCGGTTCCGCGACGGCGACGAGTTCGCCCGCACGCGGATGGTCGAGGTGATGGGCCTTCTTGCCCTCGTCGTCCAGCAGTTGCTCGATGCCGGGCAGGCCGTCGAGGGCGGCCCTGGTCGCGTCCAGGTCCTCCGGTCGACGGACGTAGACATGGGCGATCTGGTGGTCGGCGACCGCGAAGGCACGGGAGGCCATCGGGTCGAGGTACTCCATGCCGTCCTGGGTGTGCACCTCCAGCAGGCCGGCGCGGCGCAGGGCGCGGTTGATGTCGACGGGGCGCTCCGCGCGGGTGATGCCGTACTCGGAGAGCGCCACGACGGTACGGCCCTCGGCGCGGGCGTCGTCCAGCAGCGGGGCGAGGGCCGCGTCCAGGTCGGTGGCCGCTTTCAGGGAGCGCGGGTCGTCGGGGCCGAAGCGCTGCAGGTCGTAGTCGAGATGAGGGAGGTAACACAGTGTCAGGTCGGGGTGGCGGGTGCGCAGGATGTGCCGGGTCGCGTCGATGATCCAGCGGCTGGAGACCAGGTCCGCGCCGGGTCCCCAGAAGTGGAAGAGGGGGAAGGTGCCGAGTTTCTCGGTGAGTTCGTCGTGCAGGGCGGCGGGCCGGGTGTAGCAGTCCGGTTCCTTGCGGCCGTCGGAGTAGTAGATGGGACGGGGGGTGACGGTGATGTCGGTGTCGGCGCCCATGGCGTACCACCAGCAGATGTTGGCGACGGTGTAGCCGGGGTGCGCGCGACGGGCGGCGTCCCAGAGTTTGTCCCCGGCGACCAGACCGTTGTGCTGGCGCCACAGGAGTACGTCGCCGAGCTCGCGGAAGTACCAGCCGTTGCCGACGATGCCGTGCTCCGACGGGTGGGTGCCGGTGAGGAAGGTGGACTGGGCCGCGCAGGTGACGGCGGGCAGCACGGTGCCGAGGGGCGCGCGGGAACCGGACTGGCCGAGCGCCTTGAGGTGGGGCATGTGGTCGAGGAGACGGGGGGTGAGGCCGACGACGTCGAGGACCAGGAGGGGCACGGGGTGCCCGGCGCCGGTGGCGCTGTCGGCGTCAGAGTGGGCCTGGGCTGGCAGGTCGGCTTCGGCGCCGGGAGAGGTGGGGCTGCTCATGGGAGTTCCTTCAGGCCGAGGTCGGTCAACAGGTCGCGGGCCAGGGCCAGTTCGGCGGCGATGCCGTCGGCGAGCTGGGTCCGGCCGCGGGGCCTGAGCTCGGGCGGGAGCGCCTGCCAGGTGTAGGTCTCGACCTCCAGATGGCGGGTGAGGGGGGTCGGGCCGCCGACGAGCCGGGTCAGGGCGGCCTTCAGGACGGGAAGCGTGGAGGTGAGGGGCGCGGCGGGGGCCGCGTGCAGGGGGACGTGGAAGTGGGCGCGCCAGGGCGCCCCTTCGGGCAGGGTCTCGCCGGCGAGGGCCTCACCGAGGTCGTCGGTGCCGCGCAGGCCGGCGGCGGTGGAGGTGCGGGTCTGGTGCAGGAAGCGGGGTTCGTCGAAGGCGGCGAGGGCGGCGCGGACCTCGGGGAGGTGGGGGTGCTCGGCGTGCAGGGCGGCCGAGAGCTGGGACTTGATGACGGGAACGCCGGCGTCGGCGAGCGCGTCGATGGCGGTGTGCGGGTCTTCGAAGGAGGTGGCGAGGTGGCAGGTGTCGACGCAGAGGCCGATCCGGTCGTGGGCGATCGCGGTCAGCGGGGTGATGGCGTCGTGGGTGGTCTCGACGACGCAGCCGGGTTCCGGTTCGAGGCCGAGACGGATGGAGCGTCCGGTCAGCTCCTCCAGGGCGTCGAGTCGTTCGGCAAGGGTGAGCAGGGCGGTGCGTGCCGTCTGTGCGGTGCGCCGGTCGTGGGCGGTGCGCCAGGCGAGCGGGAGGGTGGAGATGCTGCCCTCGGTGACGTCGTCGGGGAGCAGTTTGGCCAGGACGCGGGCCAGGGCGGTGGTGTGGTCGAGGCGTTCCGGGTCCGCCCAGTCGGGTTTGTAGACGCGGTACTTGACCTCCTCGGCGCCGAATCCCTGATACGGGAAGCCGTTGAGGGTGACGACTTCGAGGCCGCGTCGGTCGAGTTCGGTGCGCAGTCGGCGCAGCGCGGACGGGTCGCTGACGAGGGCGTGCGCCGCGTCCCGGGCGAGCCACAGGCCGATGCCGAGCCGGTCGCGGCCGAGGCGGCGGCGCACGGGTTCGCAGTGGTCACGCAGTTGCGCGAGGACGCCTTCGAGGGTCTCGGCGGGGTGGACGTTGGTGCAGTAGGCGAGGTGCACGGTGGTGCCATCGGAGTGCCTGAAGCGCATCGTTCACTCCCCGCCGCGCAGGACGGAGTTGCCCTCGTGGGTGCCGGAAGGGTCCGGGACGTCGAGGACCAGGCGGCCGCTGAGTCCGTAGAAGGCGACGGGGTTGCGCCACAGCACCTGGTCGACGTCGTCCTCGCCGAAGCCGCTCGCCAGCATGGCGTCGGCGACGCTGCGGGTCTTGAGGGGGTCGCTTCTGCCCCAGTCCGCCGCGGAGTTCACGAGCACCTTCTCGGGGCCGTACTCCTTGAGGATCACCACCATCCGCTCCTCGTCCATCTTGGTGTCCGGATAGACGGAGAAGCCCAGCCAGCAGCCGCTGTCCCTGGCCTCCTTGACAGTGGTCTCGTTGAGGTGGTCGACCAGCACCCGCTCCGGCGGCAGGGCGGATGCGCGGATCGCGTCGAGGGTGCGGCGCAGGCCGGCGAGTTTGTCGCGGTGCGGGGTGTGGACGAGGGCCGGCAGTTCGTGGTCGGCGGCGAGCTGGAGCTGTGCGGCGAGGGCGGTGTCCTCGGCCGGGGTCATCGAGTCGTAGCCGATCTCGCCGACGGCCACCACCTGGTCCTTGACGAGATACCGGGGCAGTTCGTCGAGGACGGGGAGGCAGCGCGGGTCGTTCGCCTCCTTGGGGTTGAGGGCGATCGTGCAGTGGTGGGCGATGCCGTACTGGGCGGCCCTGAACGGCTCCCAGCCCAGCAGGGAGTCGAAGTAGTCGAGGAAGGAGGAGGGCGAGGTGCGGGGCTGGCCGAGCCAGAAGGACGGCTCGACGACGGCGCGGATGCCCGCGGCGCGCATGGCCTCGTAGTCGTCGGTGGTGCGGGACGTCATGTGGATGTGGGGGTCGAAGAGACGCATCAGGACTCCTTGCCGTCGAGGCCGCGGGTGCCGGGGTCGGCGGGCGGCGTGGGCGTGGGGCCGGTCAGGGTCAGGACGCGGCGCAGGTCCTCGGGCACGGGGCGGCCGGCGGCGGTGCGTTCCTCGGCGTAGTCGTGGAGCATGCGGGCGAGTTCCGAGTCGGCGCGGGCGCGCCGGTCCAACTCGCTCACCTCCGCCACGGGAACGCCGGTGAACAGGCACTTCAGGACGGCGTGCCGCCATGCGTGGGCAGGCAGGTGCCGGGCGGCGTAGGGGCCGACGGCGGCGGCCAGGAGCCGGGTGTCGTTGGTGCGCAGGGCGTCCTCGACCAGCGGGAGCGCCTCGGGCCCGGGCACCAGGTGGGGCAGGGCGTACAGGACGGCGCGGCGTTCCGCGGCGGTGCCCTGGGCGTACACCCGGGAGACGGCGTCCAGGTCGGCGCGGGCCGCGTGGAGGATCAGGACACGGACGGCGTCGGCGTGCTGCGGGCCGCAGCGGCGTCCGGCTTCGGCGAGCCGGAGCTCCCACACGGAGATGGGTCCGTTGGTGCCGGGGCGGGCGGCGGCCTCGTCGAGGGCCTGGTCCAGCCAGGCGCGGGCGGCTTCGTCGAGGCCGGTGGCGACGTGGTGGTGCAGGTCGGACAGCTGGGTGTGGGCGAGGGTGGTGCCCTGGGTGCCGACCGCGGGGTGCGCCGGGTGGGCGTGCGCTCGGGTCATGGGGTGCTCCCTTGTGAGGGCGCGGCTGCGTGGCGGAGGTAGGGAAGGGAGAGTTCGGCGAAGTGGGGGCCCGCGTGGGAGTGGCGGGGCAGTTCGACGACGGTCAGGCCCTGGTAGCCGGTGGCGGCGAGGGCCGCGAGCACGGGCGGGAAGTCGATCTCCCCGTCCCCGAAGGGGAGGTGTTCATGGACGCCGCGGCGCATGTCCTCGATCTGGACGTGGCGCAGCCAGGGAGCGGCGGCGCGTACGCAGTCGGCGGGCGGCAGCGGTTCGAGGCACTGGCAGTGGCCGATGTCGAGGGTCAGACCGAGGAGTTGTGGGTCGCCGAGGGTGCGGCGGAGCCGGTGGAAGTCCGCGAGGGTGGCGAGGAGGTGGCCTGGTTCGGGTTCGATGGCGAGGGGGACGCCTGCTGTGGTGGCCGCGTCCAGGACCGGGTCGAGTGCCTCGGCCAGGCGCTTCCACGCGGTGTCCTCGTCCGTGCCGGCCGGTGGGGTCCCGCTGAAGCAGTGGACGGCGTGGGCGCCGAGGTCGGCGGCGACACGGACCGCGCGGATCAGCAGGTCGACGCGCCGGGCGCGGTCGTCGGGGTCGGGGTCCAGCAGGGCGGGCCCGTGTTTGCGGCGCGGGTCGAGGACATAGCGGGCGCCCGTCTCGACGGTGACCGTCAGGCCGAGCTGGTCCAGCCGGTGTGCGAGGCGGCGGGTGCGGGCGGCGAGGTCCGGGGCGAGCGGGTCGAGGTGCATGTGGTCGAGGGTCAGACCGAGGCCGTCGTAGCCGAGGTCGGCGAGCAGGGTCAGGGCGTCGTCGAGACGGAGGTCGGCGAGGCCGTTGGTGCCGTAGCCGAAGCGGAGGGCGGTGGCGTCGGGTCCTGCGCCGGCCGGGTGGAGGGCTTCGGAGTTCATGTGACGCTCACCTTCTTCGCGAATCTCGCCGCGAGCGGGGCGAGGGTCGCGGTGAGCAGCGCGGTGACGGACGCACCGGAGCGGGCGGTGAGGGCGGACTGGAGGGGGATGGTGGCGCGGATGCCGCCGCCGACGGCTCGTTGGGTGAGCGGGGGTGACGGATTGAGGGTGGCGTGGAGGTAGGGGCGGGCGGCGGTGGCGGCGTAGGAGGCGGCGAGGGCGGCCGCCAGGGCGGTGCGGAGGGTGTCCGGGGCCGGGGGCTTGAGGCTGCGGTGCCTGGTGGCCTGTATGGCACCCGGGCTGCCGTTCGGCTTGCAGGTCGGGTGTGCCAGGAGTCGCGTGAGTACGGCGGTGGTGGCCAGGGCGCCGAGGGGAGCCAGGGGTGAGCCGCCTACGGTTTCCCTCCGCGAGACGGTGGTGACGGCGAGGGTGTGGGTGCCCAGCAGGGCGGCGGACGGCAGGGCTCGGCGCATCCTGCCGGTGCCGGCAGGCGGTGTCGTGCCCCTGGTCCGGCCTTTGACGTTCGTTCCCGTGGTGGCCGCGGCGCCGAGCAGCAGGTCGAGGCCACGGGCGGTCGCCATGGCGAAGGGGCCTGCCGGGGTGTGCTTCAGGGCGAGGTCGTACGCCCACACGGTCGCGGCCAGCGGAACCGCCACGGCGAGGGCGGGCCGGCCGGCGCAGGCCGCCAGGGACAGTCCCGCGCCGGTGAGGGCGCACGCTGCCGTGAGAGCGGCGGCCGGGCGGATCCGGCCGGAGGGGAGGGGACGGTGCGGACGTTCGGCGGCGTCCTCGGCCCGGTCGGCCCAGTCGTTGAGGGCCATGCCCGCCTCGTACAGGCACAGGGAGGAGCAGATGGCGAGCAGGGTGCGCGAATCGGCTCGCACGCCGGCCGCGGCGGCACCCGCGAAGGCGTCCCCGGGGACGGTGAACAGGGCTGGGAGGCGCAGCAGTTCGGCCCAGGCACCGACGCCGGCGGCGCCCTGTGTGGGCCCGGTGTCGACCGATCCGTCGGTGTCCGTCCGGCCGCTCATCGGCCTTCCCCCCGTTGGTCCGTCGCCGGGGCCGGGATCTCCCCGGTCCGCTCCGGTGGACGTGAACCGGGGCCGCCGTCCCGCAACCGCTGCGCGAACCCCACGAGTGCCGCGTACTGTTCGCCGAGCGCCGCCGGGCCCTCGCCCATGGGGTCCTTGAAGTAGAAGCCCAGTTCGGTCAGCGGTCCCGACAGGCCCTGCTCGTGGGCGCGGGCGGTCAGGCGGGCCAGGTCGAGGACCAGGGGGGCGGCCAGGGCCGAGTCGCAGCCCTGCCAGATGGTCTGGAGGATCATGCGGGCGCCGAGGAAGCCGTCGAAGGCGATGTGGTCCCAGGCGGTCTTCCAGTCACCGAGCACGGGGACGTCGTCGATGTGGACCTCGCCCTCGGGGACGGTACCGAGGGTGTCGGCCAGCACCCTCTCCTTGCCGGCGTTCTTCGCCGCCGCGGCGGCCGGGTCGGCGAGGGCGGCTCCGTCGCCACCACCCAGCAGGTTGGTGCCGGACCAGGCACGGACGGCGAGGGCCCGCTGCGCGAACATGGGGCCCAGTACCGAGCGCAGCAGCGTCTGGCCGGTCTTGCCGTCGCGGCCCGCGTAGGGCAGTCCGCTGGTCGCCGCCGGGGCCGCGAGCGCCGGGTGGTGCAGTCCGGTGGAGGGGGTGAAGTTGACGTAGGGGCAGCCCGCGCGCAACGCGGCCGCCGCGTACAGGGAACTCGGGGGCAGGGACCGGCCGGTGGCCGAAGGTTCGGTGGAGGCGACGTTCACCACCACCGCCCGTGCCAGCCCGTGTCGTCGTACGAAGTCCCGTAGGTCCGCGGCGAAGGCGGCGATGAGTTCCTCCTCGCTGCGCGTGTCGCCGGGGAGCGGGCCGCCGGGGGCGATCTCCCGGTCCGCGGCGGCGAGTTCGGCCTGGACCGCCGCGGCGAGGCCGGGTGGCAGGACGCCGCCCGCCGTGAGTGTCTCCGCGCGTTTGGGCAGCGGGCAGTCCACCGTGTCATGGCCGCCGAAGACCAGCGAGGCCAGCGGTGGCAGTCCGCTGTCGGCGAACGCGGGGGTCTCGGTGGTCAGGCCGGTCGGCGGGTGCAGGCCCGCGGTCACTGCGGCGCAGCCCGCCACGACGGTGGTGGCGACGGAGCCGCGGGCGCCGATCAGCCAGACTCCGACGCGCGGTGCGGAAACGGACGCGGACATGGGCAGCCTCCTTCTCGAACACGACGTACGCCCCGGGGTGGGGAGGATGACGGCGGGCGGAGGTCCGGCGTCCCCCGCCCGCCGCCGTTCAGTGGCCCTGCGAAGCCGTGCGTGCCGGGGACTTCGCGGGCAGTTCCTTGATCCGGATGTCACGGAACGACACCCGGTCGTCGGCTCCGTGGTTCTGGATACCGATGTGTCCGTCGCCGAGGCTCCGGGCCGGGTCGGTGTTGGTGAAGTCGTTGATCTTCACGCCGTTGAGCCAGAGGCGCAGGTGTTCGCCCTCCACCCGGATCTCGTACGTGTTCCACTCCCCCGGCGGGTTCAGCGCCCGGTCGCGCCTGCCCAGGTCCGCGGACTGGAAGCCGTAGACGGACCCGGTGGTCTTCTCCGGGACGTCGGTGGCGTCGATCTGGATCTCGTAGCCGTTGTCGACGGCCGACCACGGGTCGTCGGAGGGCGGGAATCCCACGAAGACACCGGAGTTGTCGTCGCCCGACTCGCCGGACATCCTCCAGTCGAGTTTCAGGGAGTACGCCCCGAAGCTCCGGTCGGTGTACCAGAGCATGCCCATCCCGCCGGACGACGTGAGGGTGCCGTCGGCGCCCAGGGTGAAGGATCCCGGGCCGGCCTGGTTCCAGCCGGAGAGGGAAGCCTGGCTGCCGTCGAAGAGCGGACGGTATCCGCTCTCCGGCCGGCAGTCCGCCTGGGCGTCGCCGACCGCGTACCGGATGCCGCCCAGCAGGTGCCGGAGGAATGCCGGTTCGGCGTAGGACTCCTTCGTGTGGCCGAGGCCGGTGTAGAAGGCGCGGCCGCCCTGGTAGGTCTGGCACCAGGCGATCGGGTGATCGCCGTTCATGGTGCCGCCGGTGTACGACGACTCGTCGAGGGAGGCGAGGACGTGGGCGCGGTCCCGGGGGTTGGAGCGGTAGTTGTACCACTCGTCGGTGCGTTCCCAGGCCCGCGGGAGCCCCGAGGTCGCCGGGTGCGCGCCGTCCTCGACGGTCACCGTCGCGGGCTGGATCGCCGGGTGGGACTGGAAGTAGGCGCCGGCGATACCGCCGTAGAACTCCCAGTCGTACTCGGTGTCGGCGGCCGCGTGGACGCCGACGTAGCCGCCGCCGCGGTGGATGTAGCCCTCGAAGGCGCGCTGTTGGGCGGGGTCGAGGACGTCTCCCGTGGTGGAGAGGAAGACGATCGCGTCGTAGCGCCGCAGGTTGCGCGGCGTGAACGCGTCCGCGTCCTCGGTGGCGTCGACCTTGAAGCCGCCGCTGTCGCCCAGTTCCCTGATCGCCGCGATGCCCGCGGGGATCGAGTCGTGCCGGAAGCCGGCCGTCTTGGAGAAGACCAGCACCCGCGCGCCGTCGGCGACATCCGAGGACGCGGCCGGTGAAGAGGCGGGCTGTGCGGACGCGGGGCCCGAGACACAGCCCAGGAGCAGGGCCGCGCCCACAACCGCCGTAGCGAAGCGCCTGGTGGAGCGTCTGGTGGAGTGCATGAGGATCACCTCCGCTCAGCTCGTGGTGAAGACGAAGTCGTCCACGTCGTAGAGGGCGCCGGTGCCGCTGCCCTTGAAGACCAGGTACAGCGTGGTGGTGCCCCTGGGGGCGCGGGACAGGTTGGCGGTGACGTCCTGGAAGGTCTCCCAGCCGCCGGTCACCGGGACGGTCGCCTTGCCGAGGAGGGTGCCGCGCGCGGAACCGGCCCGGATCTCCAGCGTGCCGCCCGCTCCGCCCGAGGAGACCCGTGCGGTGATCTTCTGGGCGTTGCTCAGCACGTACGGCGTGAAGGAGATCCAGTCGCCGTTGTTGATGTCGCCGACCGTCTTGCCGCCGTGCGCGGTGTCCTTGTCGATGGCCGAGACCCCGGAGGAGTCGCTGAAGTGCTCGGCCTGACGGTGCCGCGGCTGGACGACGCTCTGGTCGTGCGTGGTGAGCGCGGCCTGGCCGCCGCCCCCGCCGTCGGTGTACTCGGCGTCGACCACCCCGAAGATGTTGGCGTCGTCGTCGTGGCCGCCGTCGGCGCTGGTCTGCAGGGTGCCGGAGCAGCCCTGGGCCGAGGTGATCGGGTGGCCGTGACTGTCGTGGCCCAGGACGAAGTTGACCTTGACCTTGGAGCAGTCGACGGTGCCGTCCTCCGGGTCGGTGACCCTCACCTTGAACGGGATCGCGTCGCCGAAGCTGAACAGCTGGCCGTCCTTGGGGAGTTCGAGGGTGACCTGGGGCGCGGTGTTGCCCACCACGATCTGCACGCTCGCGCTGCCGGTGCGACCGGACGGGTCCTTGGCGGTCAGGGTCGCCGTGTAGGTGCCGTTCTTCGTGTACTTGTGGGTGGGGTTGGCCGCCGTCGACTTGCCGCCGTCACCGAAGTCCCAGCTGTAGGTGACGGCGTCGCCGTCCTGGTCGGTCGTGCCGGCGGAGGAGAAGGTCACCCGCAGCGGAGCCTGGCCCGAGGTGCGGTTCGCCGCGGCCTGCGCGACCGGGGAGTGGCCGTCGGTGGCGTTCTCGATGCGGTACAGGGCGGAGTTCTCGTCGCCGCCGAACCAGGACACGCCGTAGTCGAGGACGTACAGCGCACCGTCCGGGCCGAAGGCCATGTCCATGATCTGCGTGCCGGTCCACGGGACGTCGTTGATCGACTGCACGGTGCCGTTGTCGTCGCTGCTGATCCGCTTGATCCAGCGGCGGCCGAACTCCCCGGCGAAGAAGTCGCCGTCGTAGGCCTCGGGGAACTTCACGGGCGAGTCGAGCGCGGGGTCGTAGTGGTAGACCGGGCCGCCCATCGGGGACTCGGAGCCGGTGCCGAACTCGGGTACCGATCCGTCGTCGTACGGGATCCAGGCGGGCTGGGCCGGCGGCAGGTCGGTCAGGCCGGTGTTGTGCGGGGAGGTGTTCTTCGGCGCGGCGCAGTCGAAGGCGGCACCCGAGGCCTTGGTCGCGAAGTCGTAGTCGACGTAGGCGTCGTTGTCGCCCGTGCAGTACGGCCAGCCGAAGTTCCCCGGCTTGGTGACACGTGCGAACTCGACCTGTCCGGCCGGGCCGCGGGCCGGGTCGGCGGCGCCGGCGTCGGGGCCGTAGTCACCGACGTAGAGGATGCCGGTCTTCTTGTCGACGCTGAAGCGGAACGGGTTGCGGAAGCCCATCGCGTAGATCTCGGGCCGCGTCTTGTCCGTGCCGGGCGCGAAGAGGTTGCCGTCGGGGATCGCGTACGAGCCGTCGGCGTTCACCTTGATGCGCAGGATCTTGCCGCGCAGGTCGTTGGTGTTGCCGGCCGAACGCTGGGCGTCGAAGGCGGGGTTGCGGTCCGCTCGCTCGTCGATGGGCGTGAAGCCGTCCGACTGGAAGGGGTTGGTGTCGTCGCCCGTCGACAGGTACAGGTTGCCCGCCGCGTCGAAGTCGATGTCGCCGCCGACATGGCAGCACAGGCCGCGGGAGGCCGGGATGTCGAGGATCTTCTTCTCGCTGGCCTTGTCGAGGGTGCCGTCGGTGTTCAGCACGAACCGGGAGAGCCGGTTGACGCCGTCGAAGGGGGCGAAGTCGGCCGCGGTGCCGGTCTCGGGCGCGTCTCCCGCGGGGGTGTTCAGCGGGGGCGCGTAGTAGAGGTAGATGAAACGGTTCTCTGTGAAGTCCGGGTCGACGCCGACGCCCTGGAGGCCCTCCTCGTCGTGGGAGTAGACGTCGAGCTTGCCGGCCAGGCGGGTGGTGCCGGCCGCGTCGGTGAGACGGAGTTCGCCGTCGCGTGAGGTGTGCAGGACCGAGCGGTCCGGGAGGACGGCGAGCGACATGGGCTCGCCGACCTCCGGTTCGCCCTTGGCGAGGGTGACCTGCTGGAAGTCCTCGGCCGCGGCGGCCGGAGCGGTGGGTGCCGTGGCCGGGCCGGTGTCGGCCGCACCGGCCTGCGGTGCGGTGAGGGTGAGGGACGCGCCCGCCAGCAGGGCCCCGCTGAGCAGGGCGGCCGCCTTGCGGAAGGACAGGCGTCGTCTGGGGGTCGGGGGTCCGTCGGTGCTGGTGGTGCCGTCGTACGTGTGCACGGGTGCCTCCAGAAGGGGCCGGTTGTGCATGCGGGTGCCTTGCGCCGGGGTGCGCCGTCACCCCGGAACTCGCAATGAAAAACTAGGAGTTGGCCTGGTCGTTGCCACCGAAGGCAGCGTCGAAGGAGGCCGAGGGCGGCTCGAAGTCGTACGCCTTGAGGCGGGCCAGTGCCTCAGGTGCGCCCTGGAGCCGGTCCATGCCGGCGTCCTCCCACTCGACGGAGATCGGGCCCTGGTAGTCGATGGAGCGCAACATCCGGAAGACGTCCTCCCAGGGGACGTCGCCGTGGCCCGCGGAGACGAAGTCCCAGCCCCGGCGCGGGTCACCCCACGGCAGATGGGAGCCGAGGCGTCCGTTGCGGCCGTCGAGCCGCTTGCGGGCCTCCTTGCAGTCGACGTGGTAGATCCGGTCACGGAAGTCCCACAGGAAGCCGACCGGGTCGAGGTCCTGCCACACGAAGTGGGAGGGGTCGAAGTTCAGGCCGAAGGCGGGCCGGTGGTCAACGGCCTCCAGGGCGCGCTGCGTTGTCCAGTAGTCGTACGCGATCTCGCTGGGGTGGACCTCGTGCGCGAACCGCACGCCCTGCGCGTCGAAGACGTCGAGGATCGGGTTCCAGCGCTCGGCGAAGTCCTCGTAGCCGCGCTCGATCATGGACTCGGGGACGGGCGGGAACATCGCGACCAGGTGCCAGATCGCGGAGCCGGTGAAGCCGATCACGGTGTCGACGCCGAAGGCGGCCGCGGCGCGCGCGGTGTCCGCGATCTCGGCGGCGGCCCGTTGCCGGACCCCCTCCGCCTCGCCGTCGCCCCAGATACGGGCGGGCAGGATCGCCTGGTGGCGTTCGTCGATGATGGCGTCGCACACCGCCTGGCCGACCAGATGGTTGGAGATCGCCCAGCACTTCAGTCCGTACTTGTCGAGCAGCTGGTGACGCGAGTCCAGGTACGAGGGGTCCGCGAGTGCCTTGTCGACCTCGAAGTGGTCTCCCCAGCAAGCGAGTTCGAGTCCGTCGTAGCCGAAGTCGCGGGCCAGGCGGCAGACCTCTTCGAGCGGGAGGTCCGCCCACTGACCGGTGAACAGCGTGAACCTGCGCGGCATGTGCGTACGCCTCCTCAGATCGCGACGGGTGTGTAGACGGAGTTCTTCTCCGCGCTCTCCTCCACGGCCGCCAGCACGCGCTGCACCTGCAGCCCGTCGGCGAAGGAGGGTTCGGGGCGGCGCCCCTCGTGGATCGCGTGCACCAGGTCGCGGGCCTGGTGGACGAAGGTGTGCTCGTAGCCGAGACCGTGGCCCGGCGGCCACCAGGCCTCCAGGTAGGGGTGCTCGGGTTCGGTGACCAGGATGCGGCGGAAGCCGGCGTGCGCTCCGGGTTCCGTGCCGTCGTGGTAGGAGAGTTCGTTGAGGCGTTCCAGGTCGAACGCCAACGAGCCGCGCTCGCCGTTCAGTTCGATGCGCAGGGCGTTCTTGCGGCCGGTGGCGTAGCGGGTGGCCTCGAAGGAGGCGAGGGCTCCGGAGGCGAAGCGGCCGGTGAACACGGCGGCGTCGTCCACGGTGACCTGCCCGGCGCCGCCCGCCGAGACGGCGGCCAGGCCGCTGGTCGGCCCGCCGGGCAGTGGGCGTTCCCGCACGAAGGTCTCGGTGAGCGCGGAGACCCCGGCGAGCTGTTCACCCGTCAGGTACTGGGCCAGGTCGATGATGTGCGCCCCGAGGTCACCGAGCGAACCGGAGCCCGCACTCTCCTTGCGCAGCCGCCAGGTGAGAGGGAACTGCGGGTCCACCAGCCAGTCCTGGAGGTACGTCACCCGCACGTGCCGCAGGGCTCCGAGGCGGCCCTCGGCGACCATGGAGCGGGCCAGCGCGGTGGCCGGCACCCGCCGGTAGTTGAAGCCGACCATCGCCACCTGACCACGCCGGTGGGCCGCCTCGGCCGCGGCGGTCATCGTCTCGGCCTCCTCGACGGTGTTCGCGAGGGGCTTCTCGCACAGCACGTGCTTGCCGGCGGCCAGCGCGGCGAGGGCGATCTCGGCGTGGCTGTCGCCGGGGGTGCAGATGTCGACGAGGTCGATGTCGTCCCGTTCCAGCAGGGCCCGCCAGTCGGTCTCGGTCGCCGCCCAGCCGTGCCGGTCGGCCGCCGCCCGGACCGCGGTCGCGTTCCGTCCGCAGATCACGGACAGGACCGGGTCGCGGGGGAGGTCGAAGACACGGCCCGCGGTGCGCCAGCCCTGGGAGTGGGCGGCGCCCATGAAGGCGTAGCCGATCATGCCGACACGCAGTGACGGCTTCTCGTCCGCAGGCCTCGGTGGACGCGCTGCCTCGGCCGTCTGCGGGCGCTTCGCCCCCGCCCCTTCTGACTGCTGCGGCTGTGCCATACGCGGTGTCCTCCTCGTGGTGGCGCGGTGGGGGGTGCAGCCCGGTCCGTCGATGAACCGGGCTCCTGGGGGTGTCCGCAAAGTCGCGTCGTCCGCCCGAAGGGCGGGCCCTGCGGCGTCCGGTGCGTGCTCTCGGCGTGCCGGGCGGACATCCGCGTACTGGTCGTACTCGGGTGTTCGCCCGGTGCGGCGAGAGTGCGTGCCGGGCGTCGCGGGGCAGGCGGGACTTTGCGGACACCCCCTAAGGCGGGACGCCTCACTTGAAGCCGGTGGACATGTACTGGTCGACGTTGTCCTTGTCGACGACCGCCGAGTAGAGCGTGATCGACGAGGGGATCTCGTACTCGGCGAGACCGCTCACGCCCTTGGCCTGGCCGAGGGCGCGGGCGAGGTCGATCGCGGAGGCGGCCATGGTCGGCGGGTAGAGGACGGTCGCCTTCAGTACGCCGTTGTCCTGCTTGATGGCCTGGAAGGCGGACAGGGCGCCCGCCCCGCCGACCATCAGGAAGTCGTCGCGTCCGGCCTGCTCGATGGCGCGCAGCGCGCCCACGCCCTGGTCGTCGTCGTGGTTCCACAGCGCGTCGAAGCTCGACTGCGCCTGCAGGAGCTGGGACATCTTGGCCTGGCCGGACTCGACGGTGAAGTCGGCTGCCTGGCGGGCCACCTTCTTGATGTTGGGGTAGTTCTTCAAGGCGTCGTCGAAGCCCTTGGTGCGCTGCTTGGTCAGCTCCAGGTTGTCCAGGCCGGCCAGTTCGATGACCCGCGCGTTCGACTTCCCCTTGAGCTTCTCGCCGATGTAGCGGCCGGCGCTGAGGCCCATGCCGTAGTTGTCACCGCCGATCCAACAGCGGTACGCCTGCGGGGTGTTGAAGATCCGGTCCAGGTTGACGACCGGGATGCCCGCGCGCATCGCCTTGAGGCCGACCTGGGTGAGGGCCTTGCCGTCGGCGGGCAGGACCACCAGGACGTCGACCTTCTTGTTGATCAGGGTCTCGATCTGCCCGATCTGCTGGGCGGTGTCGTTCGAGCCCTCGGTGATCGACAGGGTGACGTCGGAGTACTTCTCGGCCCGCTTCTTGGCGTTGTCGTTGATGGCGTTGAGCCAGCCGTGGTCGGCCTGCGGGCCGGCGAAGCCGATGGTGACGGCCTTGCCGGGCTTGTCGTCGGCGGCCGGCCGGTCGTTCGCGGCGGGCTCGTCGTCCTTCGACTCGTTGCTGGTGCAACCGGTGAGGAGGGCACCGGCGGAGACCGCGGCGGTCCCGAAGAGCAGTCCTCTGCGACTGGTGAAGCGGCTCGTGAATGTCGGCTCTGACATGGCGGTGAACCCTTTCCTCAGGTCGTGCTCGCGGTACGGCGCTGGACCAGCACGGCGGCGACGATGATCGCGCCCTTGGCGATCTGCTGGACGTCGCTCTGCAGGTTGTTCAGGGCGAAGATGTTGGTGATCGTGGTGAAGATCAGGACGCCGAGAACCGAGCCGGTGATGGTGCCGCGTCCCCCGGTGAGCAGCGTGCCGCCGATGATCGCGGCCGCGATGGCGTCAAGTTCGTACAGGTTGCCGTTGGTGTTCTGGCCGGAGCCGGACAGAATGATCAGCAGGAAGGCGGCGATGCCGCAGCACAGCCCGGACAGCAGGTAGAGGTACAGCCGCTGGCGGCGGACGTCGATGCCGGCCAGCCGGGCCGCCTCCGCGTTGCCGCCGACGGCGACGGTGCGGCGCCCGAAGGTGGTCCGGTTCAGCACGAGCCAGCCGATGATCGTCACGACCGCGAACACCATCACCAGCGGCGGTACGCCGAGCACATAGGAGTCGCGCTCGCCGAGGTCGAGGATGTTCTCGACGGTGACGATCTGGGTGCGGCCGTCGGTGATCTGGAGGGCCAGGCCGCGGGCCGAGGCCAGCATGGCGAGGGTGGCGATGAACGGGACCATCCCGCCGTACGCGATCAGCAGGCCGTTGACCAGTCCGCATCCGACACCGACGAGCACCGCGGTGAAGAGGATGCCCGCGAAGCCGTACTCCTGGGTGGCGACGGTGGTCGCCCACACCGAGGAGAGGGCGACGATCGCGCCGACCGACAGGTCGATGCCACCGGAGGTGATGACGAAGGTCATTCCGACGGTGACGACACCGATCACCGAGGCCTGGGTGAGGACGAGTTGGAGGTTGCGGGTGTCGAGGAACGCGTCGGGCTTGGTGATGCCGCCGATGACGATCAGCGCGGCCAGCACACCGAGGAGGGAGAGGGTGCGCACGTCGGCGCGGAACACGAGGGACCGCCAGGCCGGGGCGTCGTTCGTCGACGGCACCTTGTCGGTGCTGTCCCTGGGCGGGGAGACGGGCTGCGTCATGACGCGGGGCTTCCTTCCATGACGAGGTCGAGTACGCGGTGTTCGTCGAGGTGGCGGGCGGGCGCCGTATGGACGACGCGGCCCTCGCGCAGCACCAGGACACGGTCGGCGAGGCCGAGCACCTCGGGGACCTCGCTGGAGACCAGCAGCACGGCGAGCCCTTCGTCAGCCAGTCGACGGACGACGGCGTACAGCTCGGCGCGGGCGCCGACGTCGACCCCGCGGGTCGGTTCGTCGAGCAGCAGCACCCGGCAGCCGCGCAGCAGCCAGCGGGCCAGGACGGCTTTTTGCTGGTTGCCGCCGGACAGCGTGCGCACCGGTACGGAGGGGTTGTCGGGCCGCAGCGACAGTTCACGGGTCGCGGCCCGGGCCGCCCCGCTCTCGGCGCCCCGGTCGATCCAACCGCCGTGCGAGAAGCGGGACATGGAGGAGACGGAGACGTTGCGGGTGACGGACTCCAGCATCAGCAGGGCCTGCGCCTTGCGTTCCTCCGGAGCGAGTCCGAGGCCGGCGCGGACGGCGGCGCGCACGCTGCCGGGCCGCAGCGCGCGACCGTCGACGAGGACCCGGCCGGCGGTGGGCCGCCGGGCGCCGTAGATCGTCTCCAGGATCTCCGAGCGGCCCGAGCCGACGAGTCCGGCGAGACCGACGATCTCCCCGGGCCGTACCCGCAGGTCGAGGGGTTCGAACTCGCCCTCCCGGGCCAGCCCTTCGACCTCCAGGACCGCGGGGGTCTGCGAGGCGGACACGGGCCGGTCGGGGAAGACGTACTCGACGTTGCGGCCGGTCATCAGCGCGACGACCTCGCGGGTCGGCGTCGACTTGGCGGGCAGTCCGCCGGCGACGGCCCGCCCGTCCTTGAGCACGGTCACCCGGTCGCCGATCCGTCTGATCTCCTCCAGCCGGTGGGAGATGTAGACGACGGCGACACCGTCGGCGGTGAGGTCGCCGACGATCCGGAACAGGTTGTCCACCTCGTCCGGGTCGAGCGCGGCGGACGGTTCGTCCATCACGATGAGCCGTACGTCGTGCGAGAGCGCCCGGGCCATGGACACGATCTGCTGCTGCGCCGCCGACAACCGCCCCACCAGGCGGGTGGGATCGATCTCCGGGTGCCCGAGTCGCTTGAGCAGCGCCGCCGTCGACGATCGTGCGACCTTGCCCCGTACGACGAACCCGGCGGCTGTGGGTTCATGGCCGAGGTGGACGTTCTCGGCCACGGAGAGGTGCTCCACCAGGTCGAGTTCCTGGTAGATCGTGGCGATGCCCAGCCGCATGGCGGCGATCGGCGAGCGGAGTGTGACGTCCTCGCCGCGCCAGCGGATGGTGCCGGTGTCCGGTTGGTGGGCGCCGGCCAGGACCTTGATGAGGGTGGACTTCCCGGCCCCGTTCTGGCCGAGCAGACAGTGCACCTCGCCGGCCTGGACGTCGAGGTCGACGCCGTCGAGGGCCCGGACTCCGGGGAACGACTTGGTGATGCCGGACATGCTGAGCAGCGATGGTTGTGATGCCATGGGTGGTTCCCCTCGACTGGCGTGCGGGCCGGTTCAGGGCGCCTGTGGGGCAGGCGTTTTCAGGCAGGGCGAAGCATGGCTCGGTACTGGTGTGCCGTATGGGAGACGCCGGTGCGGCCGTACGTCGTCGGCGGCTATGCGGGTGAGAACAGGTGGTCGCTGATGAGGCGGGCCGCGCCGATCACTCCGGCGGTGGGGCCCAACTCCCCCAGCACGATGGGCAGATTGCCGGTGGCGAGTGGCAGTGACTGGCGGTAGACCTGGGTGCGGATCGCGGCGAGCAGGGTGTGGCCGAGGCCGGTCACCCCGCCGCCGATCACCACGAGACCGGGGTTGAAGAAGCTGACCAGACCGGCGATGACCTGACCGACACGGTCGCCGCCCTGACGGATCAGGTCGAGCGAGGTGGCGTCACCCGCGGCGGCCGCGGCGGCGACGTCGACGGCGGTGAGGCCGCCGTTCGCCTCCAGTCGCGTCGCGAGTTCCGCCGAGAGTCCCTGCTGGGCCGCGTCCGTGGCGTCCCGGGCCAGGGCGGCCCCACTGAAGTAGGCCTCCAGGCATCCCCGGTTGCCGCAGGCGCAGGGGCGTCCGTCGGGCACGACCTGGATGTGCCCGATGTCGCCCGCGCTGCCCGTGGTCCCGCGGTGGACGTCACCGCCGGCGACGATGCCGCAGCCGATGCCGGTACCGATCTTGACGCAGAGGAAGTCGCCCACCGAGCGTGAGACGCCCGCGTGCATCTCCCCCATGGCCATCAGGTTCACGTCGTTGTCGACCATGACCGGACAGCCGAGTTCCTGACTGAGCGCCTCCCGCACGGGGAAGCCGTCCCAGCCGGGCATGATCGGCGGAGCCACCGGTACGCCCTCGGGGAAGCGGACCGGTCCCGGTACGCCGATTCCGGCGCCGTCGAAACCCTCCGCGAGCCCCGACGCCCTCAGTTTCGCGGCCATGGACAGGACTTGCTCGAAGACCGCGACCGGGCCCTCGCGGACGTCCATGGGCTGGTTGAGATGACCGAGAATCTCCAGCTCGGCGTTGGTGACGGCGACGTCGACCGAGGTCGCGCCGATGTCCACGCCGAGGAATCGCAGGCTTGGAGCCAGCCGGATGTTGTGGGAACGGCGGCCGCCGCGCGAGGCGGCGAGTCCGTCGGCCACGACCAGGCCGGTCTCCAGCAGTCGGTCCACCTCCACGGCGAGCTTGGAACGCGAGAGGTCGACCTGGTCTCCCAGCTGTGCCCGGGAGTTGGGGCCGGCGTCGCGCAACAGCTTCAGCAGCCGGGCCTGGTGGGTGTTCGCGGGTCGTGCCGTCATGCGTCTCACGAGCCCCTCCCCGCCTCATTCGGCCGCCAGCTGTCGTGCTTTCGAGTGGAACGTAGCAGCGACCGCCGAACCTGGGAAGAAGCTGTGCACAGATTGCTGCCAACTTTCTCCACTCACAGGACAAAGGTGTTCGGGAGGGTCCGGTGACCTGGTGTCTCTAATAACGGCTCGGCAGGATGCGCCGGAGACGCCTTCTGGAGGGCAATTACCCGCAGGGCCGAATCCCCGGAGGCACGAACACCAGGAGACCGAACTCCCACAGGCCGAACTCCCGCAGGCCGAACTCCCGCGGACCGCCGAACTCCCGCGGGCGGTCGAACTCCCTTAGGAACTAAGCCCCTTGGCGCGCGTGGTACGAACGGCGGGTGTGCTCCGTGTGCTCCCGCATCAGCTCGGTGGCGCGCTGCCCGTCACGCTCGGCGATCGCGGCGATCAGGTTCCGGTGTTCGATCCAGGACTCCCTGCCGCGCTGCCTCGCGACCGGCGTGTAGTACCAGCGCACCCGGCGGTCGACCTGCGCGGCGAGTTCGGCGAGGACCGCGTTGCCGGCGAGCTCCATGATCGTGGCGTGGAAGCGGGCGTTCATGGCGACCGCGCCGTCCACGTCGTCGGCGGCGACCGCCCGCTCGCCCTGGGCGCACAGTTCCTCCAGGGCGGCGACGCCGGCACTGCCCGCGTTCGCGGCCGCGAGTCGGGCCGCCTCGGCCTCCAACAGCGTGCGCACGGTGAGGAGTTGGTCGGCCTCGTCCTCGGTGGGTTCGTGCACGAAGGCGCCCTGGGCGGGCCGCAGATCGACCCAGCCCTCGGTGTTCAGCCGCTGCAGCGCCTCCCGCACCGGCTGTCGGGAGACCCCGAGGTGTCCGGCGAGTTCACTCTCGACGAGATGCTGGCCGGGCTGCAGCGCACGGGTGGTGATGAGTTCGAGCAGCGCCTCGTAGACACGGTCGCGCAGCGGACCGGGTCGTTCGAGCTTGGGCACTGCACCCTGCGGCAGTCCTGTCGACAGCATCGCGGTCCCCCTCCTCGGCGGGCCGTGCACCACAGCTGTGAAGCCGGTGTCATCGGACACCCAGTATCGATTGTCTTTCGTCTACAGTCTACGGCTCACGGAAGCCAGGGAAACGGGGAGTCGTTCTCGTCACACCTCGACGTTCCGCGGCGCTCAGGGACAGCGGACGACCTGCCCGGCGTACGACAGGTTCCCGCCGAAGCCGAAGAGCAGCACCGGGTCCCCCGCGGCGACCGCGCCCTGCTCGACCAGCTTGGAGAACGCGAGCGGGATGCTCGCCGCCGACGTGTTGCCGGATTCGGTGACATCGCGGGCGACCACGGCGTTCACGGCACCGATCTTCTCCGCGAGGGGTTCGATGATGCGCAGGTTGGCCTGGTGGAGGACGACCGCGGCGAGGTCGGCGGGGGCGAGTCCGGCCCGCTCGCAGGCCTGGCGGGCGATGGGCGGCAGCCGGGTGGTGGCCCACCGGTAGACGCTCTGCCCCTCCTGCGCGAACCGCGCGGGCTGCCCCTCGATCCGCACCGCGTTCCCCATCTCGGGCACCGATCCCCACAGCACGGGCCCGATCCCGGGCTCCGTCCCCGGTGCGGCCGCCTCCACGACGGCGGCCCCCGCTCCGTCGCCGACGAGCACACAGGTGGTGCGGTCGGTCCAGTCGGCCACCTCGGACATCTTGTCGGCGCCGATCACCAGTGCGCGGGTCGCCGCTCCCGCGCGGACGGTGTGGTCGGCGGTGGCCAGCGCGTGGGTGAACCCGGCGCAGACGACGTTGATGTCCATCGCGGCGGGCGAGGGGATGCCGAGCCGGGCGGCGACCCGGGCGGCCATGTTCGGGGAGCGGTCGATGGCCGTGGAGGTGGCGACGAGGACCAGGTCGATGTCGCCGGGGGTGAGGCCCGCCGTCGCCAGCGCCTTGGCGGCGGCGTGGGCGGCCAGCTCGTCGACGGGTTCGTCGGGCCCGGCGATGCGGCGCGTGCGGATGCCGACCCGGCTCCTGATCCACTCGTCACTGGTGTCGACCATGCCCGCCAGGTCCTCGTTGGTGAGCACCTTGGCGGGCTGGTAGTGACCGACGGCGGTGATGCGCGAGCCGTTCATGGGTGGATCCCCTCGTTGCCTCAGATAGCGGGATCCACCAGTCTGATCAATGACCCACGAGTACGACGGCAGGTGATGCCACAGGAATCGGGCGCCCAGGTTGTCACTTCCGTCATCCCCCCGGACGCCCGACCACCTTTCGAACGGTTACCCGGTGAACAGCTGGGTCGCCTTCTGTACGAGC
This sequence comes from Streptomyces sp. NPDC005263, assembly GCF_042872365.1. Classification (NCBI taxonomy): domain Bacteria; kingdom Bacillati; phylum Actinomycetota; class Actinomycetes; order Kitasatosporales; family Streptomycetaceae; genus Streptomyces; species Streptomyces sp. NPDC005263. The sequence continues at coordinate 74,456 of NZ_JBIAKJ010000008.1, forward strand.
TCGTAGACGCCGTAGACGAGCGGTGCGCCCACCCACAGCCAGGCGAAGGCGATCAGCCCTCGCCGGTCAGGCGGACTCTGACTGCTGTCGCTGGACATCGACGGCCTCCTGCCTCGGCGCGGGAATGTGGTGACGGGCGTTGACGGGCCGTACGAGTTCGTTGGCGACGAAGCCGACCACGAGCAGCCCGATCATGATGACGAAGGACATACCGTACAGAGACGAGCCGTGTTTGCCGGCGTCCTCCTGCCGGTCGGCGATCCAGTTCACGATCAGCGGCCCGAGGACTCCGGCGGTGGACCAGGCGGTGAGCAGCCGGCCGTGGATCGCGCCGACCTGGTAGGTCCCGAAGAGGTCCTTCAGATAGGCGGGGACGGTGGCGAACCCACCGCCGTAGAAGGACAGGATGACCAGCGCGCACAGGATGAACAGCGGTTTCGAGGAGTCGCCGAACAGCGCGATCAGCGCGTACATCACGGCGCCCACGCCCAGGTAGACGCGGTAGATGTTCTTGCGGCCGATCAGGTCGGAGGTGGACGACCAGCCGATCCGGCCGGCCATGTTGGCCGCCGACAGCAGGGCGACGAAGCCGGCCGCGGCGGACACCGACACCGGGGTCGAGGTGCCCGCGAAGAAGTCCGTGATCATCGGCGCGGCCTTCTCCAGGATGCCGATGCCGGCGGTGACGTTCATGCAGAGCACGACCCACAGGCACCAGAACTGCGGGGTGCGCACGGCGCTGCGAGCCGAGACCTGCGGGCCCGCGAGGGCACTGGGCGCGCCCTCGACCGGCTTCTCGGTGCGCGGCACCCGCACCAGCAGCACGCCCAGGGTCATGAAGACGGCGTAGGTGAGGCCGTGGACGAGGAACGCGAGCGCGATGCCCGAGCTGTCACTGCCGAAGGACTCCAGCATCTGGGCCGACCAGGGAGAGGCGATAAGCGCGCCGCCGCCGAAGCCCATGATGGCGATGCCGGTGGCCATGCCGGGCCGGTCGGGGAACCACTTGATCAGCGTGGAGACCGGCGAGATGTAGCCGATGCCCAGGCCGATGCCGCCGACGAACCCGTAGCCGAGGACGATCAGCCAGTACTGCTCGGTGGCGGCACCGAGGGCGGACAGCAGGAAGCCCGACGAGAAACAGATCAGCGCCACGGTCATCGCCCAGCGCGGTCCGTTGCGTTCCACGAGCGTGCCGCCGAACGCGGCCGACAGGCCCAGCATGACGATGCCGAGCTGGAAGGGCAGCGCGCTCTGCGTGCCGCTGAGGCCGAGGGCGGATTCGAGGGGCGGCTTGAACACGCTCCAGGCGTAGGCCTGGCCGATGGAGAGGTGGACCGAGAGGGCGGCGGGCGGAACCAGCCACCGGCTCCACCCGGGGGGTGCGACTGGGGGACTCATGATCCCGAACGGTAGGTAGGAATCAGCGAGTTGAGAAGGCGGCGCGGCGACGAGTTGCGATGAACGGTATCCAGAGCGCGCCGAACGGTCAGACCGACCGGTTTCTCGTCCGTCCCGTCGTGCTGGTCCTGCGCGAACCCTTGCTGCCCCAACTTCCATACTGTAGACAATATTTCGTCGACATTGTTCGACAGTTCCTCGGTACCCTCGACCGAACGGAGCTCCCTCGTATGAAAGTCGCAGTACTCGGCGCCGGAGCCATCGGTGCCTATGTCGGTGCCGCGCTCCACCGCGCGGGCGCCGACGTGCACCTCGTCGCCCGTGGACCGCATCTGGCGGCCATGAGGCAGCACGGAATACACGTGCTCAGCCCGCGCGGTGACTTCACCGCCCGCGCCCACGCCACCGACGACCCGGCCGAGATCGGTCCGGTCGACTTCGTCTTCCTCGGCCTGAAGGCCAACTCGTACGCGGCGTGCGGGCCGCTGATCGAGCCTCTCCTGGACGACTCCACCGCGGTGATCGCCGCTCAGAACGGCATCCCCTGGTGGTACTTCCACCGGCACGGCGGCCCCCACGACGGCCACCGCGTCGAGAGCGTCGACCCCGGCGGCGCGGTCAGTGCGGTGCTCGCGCCCGAACGGGCCATCGGCTGCGTGGTCTACGCGGCGACCGAACTGGCGGGGCCGGGAGTGGTGCGGCACCTCGAAGGAACCCGGTTCTCCGTCGGCGAGCCGGACCGCGGCATTTCCGCACGCTGTCTGGCCTTCAGCGAGGCCATGCGAGCCGGCGGTCTGAAGTGCCCGGTCGAGCCCGAACTGCGCAACGACATCTGGCTCAAGCTGCTCGGCAACATCTCCTTCAACCCGATCAGCGCGCTGGCCCGCGCCACCATGCGGCAGATGTGCCTGCACGGCGGTACCCGACAGGTCATCGAGATCATGATGACCGAGACGCTCTCGGTCGCCGAGGCCCTCGGCTGCGAGGTCGGCGTCTCCATCGAACGCCGTCTGGCGGGCGCCGAACGGGTCGGCGACCACCGCACCTCCACGCTCCAGGACCTGGAGCGCGGCAAGCCGCTGGAACTCGACGTGCTGCTCGCCGCCGTCGTCGAACTGGCGGAGATCACCGGCGTCCAGGTGCCCACCCTGCGCACCGTGCACGCCATCTCGGACCTGCTCGCCCTGAGGAGCGCCGCATGAGGCGTCCCATGAGGAGCGTCGGATGAGGAGCCCACTGTGAGGAAACGCGACCGGACCCCGAAGACCTACACCCGGCTCACCCACCCCCTGGTCCGGGACTCCCGCGACGAGCCGTTCCGGCAGGCGAGTTGGGAGGAGGCCCTGGACCGGGCCGCCCGGGGCATCGAGGCGGCACGCGGCGCGTTCGGGATGTTCTCCTGCGCCCGCGCCACCAACGAGATGAACTACGTGGCGCAGAAGTTCGCCCGTGTCGTGATGGGCACCAACAACGTCGACTCCTGCAACCGGACCTGTCACGCCCCGAGCGTCGCCGGTCTGTCCGCCGCCTTCGGATCGGGCGGCGGGACGTCCTCGTACGAGGAGATCGAGCACACCGACGTCATCGTGATGTGGGGATCCAACGCCCGCTTCGCGCATCCGATCTTCTTCCAGCACGTGCTGAAGGGCGTCCACAACGGCGCCCGCATGTACGCGGTCGACCCGCGCCGCACGTCCACCGCCGAGTGGGCGGAGAGCTGGCTGGGCCTGAACGTCGGCACGGACATTCCGATGGCGCACGCGATCGGCCGCGAGATCATCCACGCGGGGCTGGCCAACGAGGCGTTCATCGAGCGCGCGACCTCCGGCTTCGAGGAGTACAAGGCGCTGGTCGAGCCGTGGACGCTGTCACTCGCCGAGAAGGTGACCGGCGTACCCGCGCGTGCCATAAGGGAGTTGGCGCACGCCTACGCCCGCGCCGAGCGCGCCCAGCTGTGCTGGACCCTCGGCATCACCGAGCACCACAACGGCACCGACAACGTCCGCGCGCTGATCAACCTCTGCCTGCTGACCGGACACGTCGGCCGGTACGGCTCGGGGCTGCAGCCGCTGCGCGGGCAGAACAACGTGCAGGGCGGCGGCGACATGGGCGCCATCCCCAACCGGCTGCCCGGCTTCCAGGACATCCTCGACCCCGGCACCCGGCGGAAGTTCGAGGCCGCGTGGGACACCGTCATCCAGCCCCACTACGGCATGAACCTGACCGAGATGTTCGAGGCGATGGAGGAGGGCACGCTCAAGGCGGTCTACTGCGTCGGCGAGAACCCGGCACAGTCGGAGGCCGACAGCGAGCAGGCCGTGCGGCGCATGAAACAGCTGGACTTCCTCGTCGTGCAGGACATCTTCCTCACCCGGACGGCCGAGTTGGCGGACGTCGTGCTGCCCGCCACCGCGGGGTGGGCCGAGACCGACGGCACCACCACCAACAGCGAGCGGCGCGTGCAGCGGGTCCGCCGGGCCCTCACCCCGCCCGGTGAGGCGCGCGAGGACATCGACATCATCTGCGAGCTGGCCGCACGGCTCGGCCACGAGTGGAAGTACGCCGACTCCGAGGCCGTCTGGAACGAGCTGCGCTCGGTCTCCCCGGACCACTACGGCATGACGTACGACCGGCTGGAGGAGCACCAGGGCATCCAATGGCCCTGCCCCGACACCGACCGGATCGAACCGACGTACCTGCACGGCCGGTTGTGGGAGTCCGACCCTGACAAACGCGGCCGGCGCGCCCCCTTCGGGCTCGTCCAGCACGATCCGCCGGTCGACCTCACCGACGAGGAGTACCCGATCCGGCTGACCACCGGCCGACGGCTCGACTCCTACAACACCGGTGTCCAGAGCGGGAGTTTCGCGTCCCCGCTCCGGCGCGGCGAGTTCGTCGAACTGTGCCCGGAGGACGCCGAGCGGTACGGCGTCGTGGTCGGTGAGCAGGTGCGGGTCAGCTCGCGGCGCGGCGCGGTCGTGGCGCCGGTGTGGATCGACACCGCACTGCGGCCCGGGCTGGCCTTCATGACCATGCACTTTCCCGACGAGGTGGACACCAACCAGCTGACGATCGAGGCCAATTGTCCGATCGCGGGGACGGCGGAGTTCAAGGCGTCGGCGATCCGTATCGAGAAGCTTCCGGTCGTGACCTACGTGAGGTGAGGCAGTGGACCTGCACTTCGGGGACAGCAAACCGACGGACGAGGAGAGGGCGGCGGTCGACGCGCTGCTGGGCCCGCCCGACTCCTCCTGGGAGGGGGCCGACCGGGATGAGATGAGGGCCGCCGACCTGAGGTGGGCCCGTGGCGGCCACGCGGCCAGGGACCGCCGCGACCAGCTGTTGCCGGGGCTGCACGCGATCAACGACCGGGTCGGCTGGATCAGCGAGGGCGCCCTGGACTATCTGTGCCGGCGGCTGACGGTGCCACCGGCGGAGGCCTACGGGGTGGCCACCTTCTACGCGATGTTCTCCGTCCGGCCCCGGCCCGCGACCGTGCTGCACGTGTGCACGGACCTGGCGTGCGCGGCGGCCGGGGCGTCCGAGCTGTGCGCCGGCATCGAGTCCCGGCTGGGCCCCGGCAGCGGCGTCGCCGTGCAGCGCGGCCCGTGTCTGGGCCTGTGCGAACGGGCTCCGGCGGCACTCGCGGTCAAGGCCGGCGATCCGGTGCGTACGGCGGTCTCGGCGCCGGCGACCGTGGCGGAGGCCGTACTCGCCGCGAGCGCACCCGACTCGGCCCCCGAGGAGCCGGCGGCGGCGATGGCGGTGCCGCAGTCGGGCGACCCGTCACTGACCCTGCTGCGCCGCGTCGGCGTGGTAGATCCCGCGAGTCTCGACGACTACCGCGCCCACGGCGGCTACACCGCGCTGCGCCGGGCCTTCGAGCTCGGTCCCGCCGGGGTGATCCGCGAGGTGACCGACTCCGGCCTGGTCGGGCGGGGCGGCGCCGCCTTCCCCACCGGCCGCAAATGGCAGGCGACGGCGTCCCAGCCCGACCATCCGCACTATGTGGTGTGCAACGCCGACGAGTCGGAGCCGGGCACCTTCAAGGACCGGGTGCTCATGGAGGGCGACCCGTACGCGTTGGTGGAGGCGATGACGATCGCGGGGTACGCGACCGGCGCGCACCGGGGCTACCTCTACCTGCGCGGTGAGTACCCGCGGGCGACCCGCCGGATGCGGCACGCGCTCGACCAGGCGCGCGCCCGCGGTCTGCTCGGCGACGACGTCCTCGGCCAGGGCTACGCCTTCGACATCGAGATCCGGCGCGGCGCGGGCGCGTACATCTGCGGTGAGGAGACCGCCCTGTTCAACTCGATCGAGGGCCGCCGCGGCGAGCCGCGTTCGAAGCCGCCGTTCCCGGTCGAGAAGGGCCTGTTCGGCAAGCCCACGGTCGAGAACAACGTCGAGACGCTCGTCAACGTGCTGCCGATCCTCACCATGGGCGCCCCGGCCTACGCGGCGATCGGCACGGAGCGTTCCACCGGGCCGAAGCTGTTCTGCGTGTCCGGCAGTGTGGAGCGGCCCGGGATCTACGAGCTGCCGTTCGGTGCGACGCTGGGCGAGCTGCTCGCCCTCGCCGGGGTGCGCGGGGGGCTGCGGGCGGTGCTGCTCGGCGGGGCGGCCGGCGGTTTCGTACGACCGGACGAACTGGACATCCCGCTCACCTTCGAAGGCACCCGGGAGGCGGGCACCACGCTCGGTTCGGGGGTGGTGATGGCCTTCGACGACACCATCCCGCTGCCCCGGCTGCTGCTCCGCGTCGCCGAGTTCTTCCGCGACGAGTCGTGCGGGCAGTGCGTGCCGTGCCGGGTCGGAACGGTGCGGCAGGAGGAGGCGCTGCGCCGGATCGTGGACCGCACGGGCGCCGCCGCGGCCGATGACATCGCCCTGCTCAGGGAGGTGGGCCGCGCGATGCGGGACGCCTCCATCTGCGGTCTGGGGCAGACCGCGTGGAACGCCGTGGAATCCGCCATCGACCGTCTGGGGGCGTACGAATGACCGTGACACCGCTGGGGATTCCCCGCCGTCTGCTGGAGTTCACGATCGACGGGGAGGAGGCCCGGGTGCCCGAGGGCACGACGATCCTCGACGCCTGCCGGGCGGCCGGGAAGGACATCCCGACCCTCTGCCAGGGCGACACCCTCGCCCCGAAGAACGCCTGCCGTGTCTGTGTGGTCGAGGTGGCGGGCTCACGCACACTGGTCCCGGCCTGCTCCCGCACGGCCGAGCCCGGCATGGAGGTACGGACCGACACCGAACGGGCCCGCCACAGCCGCAAGATCGTCCTGGAACTGCTCGCCTCCTCGGTCGACTTGTCGACGACTCCGCAGGTGGCCGACTGGATCAAGGAGTACGAGGCGAAGCCGGACCGTTTCGGGCCGGACGCGGCGCGGCTCGACGAGCAGCCGAGGGTCGACAACGAGCTGTACGTGCGCGACTACGACAAGTGCATCCTCTGCTACAAGTGCGTGGACGCCTGCGGCGACCAGTGGCAGAACACCTTCGCGATCTCCGTCACGGGACGCGGTTTCGACGCCCGGATCGCCGTCGAGCACGATGCCGCGCTCACCGACTCGGCGTGCGTCTACTGCGGCAACTGCATCGAGGTGTGCCCCACGGGGGCGCTGTCCTTCAAGTCGGAGTTCGACATGCGGGCGGCGGGTACCTGGGACGAGTCGGCACAGACCGAGACGACCACGGTGTGCGCGTACTGCGGAGTGGGCTGCAACCTGACGCTGCACGTGCAGGAGAATGAGATCGTGAAGGTCACCTCACCGCACGACAACCCGGTGACCCACGGCAATCTCTGCATCAAGGGCCGTTTCGGCTACCAGCACGTACAGAACCGGGGCTGATCAGGACATGGGACGAGTCACGGAACGACGCAAGGTGATCCGGATCCGGGACGGGGTGGTCTCCAGCCGCGCGGACACCCTCGTCGCGGAGGAACCGCTGGAGATCCGTCTCAACGGCAAACCACTGGCGATCACGATGCGCACGCCGGGCGACGACTTCGCGCTCGCCGCCGGTTTCCTGGTGAGCGAGGGGGTGCTGGCCGCCGCGTCCGACCTGCTGAACATCGTCTACTGCGCGGGCGCGACGGTGGACGGGTCGAACTCGTACAACGTCGTGGACGTGCGGACCGCTCCGGACGTGGTGATACCCGACATCACCCTCGAACGGAACGTCTACACCACCTCGTCCTGCGGACTGTGCGGCAAGGCGAGCCTCGACGCCGTCCGTACGACGGCCCGTTGGCCCATCTCCGACACTCCCCCGGTCCGTGTCGACCCGGAACTGCTCGCAGGACTCCCCGACCGGCTGCGCGCGGCCCAACGGGTCTTCGACCGGACCGGGGGGCTGCACGCGGCGGCCCTGTTCACCGAGGAGGGGGAACTGGTCGACGTCCGGGAGGACGTGGGCCGGCACAACGCGGTCGACAAGCTGGTCGGCCGTGCCCTTCAGAACGGCGACCTGCCGCTGTCCCGCACCATCCTGCTCGTGTCGGGCCGGGCGTCCTTCGAGTTGGCGCAGAAGGCCGTGATGGCGGGCATCCCGATGCTCGCGGCGGTGTCCGCGCCCTCCTCCCTGGCGGTGGACCTCGCCGCCGAGACGGGCCTGACCCTGGTCGGATTCCTGCGGGGCAGCTCCATGAACGTGTACGCGGGCGAGGACCGCATCGCCCTGCGGGCCGCGGCCGCCCAGGGCTGACCGGCCTTCCCCGCGACACGGCGGCGGGGCCCCGGACGGCGGGGAGCGCCCCCTGCGCCGCAGGGGCCCCGCCTCAGTCCGGGCGGCGGCCGGTCCGGCCCCGCGGCCGGTGGCCCCGGCCGCGTCGGGAGCCGGCCGGGCGCACCGGCGCCGCGGCGCGGCTCAGCCGGAGCGTGTCCCGACCGCGGGGCGCGACCCTGACGCCGGCGCCGACGCGGTTTCCTCCTCGGGCACATCGCGCGCGCGGCGCTTGGCGATGACCGCGCACACCATCAGCTGCATCTGGTGGAAGAGCATCAGCGGCAGCACGGCCAGCGAGGCCTGCGCGCCGAACAGGACGCTGGCCATAGGCAGGCCGGAGGCGAGGGACTTCTTCGAGCCGGCGAACTGGATCGTGATCCGGTCCTCCCGGCCGAAGCGCAGCGCCTTGCCGCCGTACCAGGTCAGGGCCAGCATCACGGCGAGCATGACGGCCTCGACGACCAGCAGTCCGCCCAGCCGGACGGGGCTCACCTGGTGCCAGATGCCCTGGACCATGCCCTCGCTGAACGCGGCGTAGACGACGAGGAGGATCGAGCCGCGGTCGACCAGGCCGAGGACCTTCTTGTGCCGCGTGACGAACCCTCCGATCCAGCGGCGCAGCAGCTGCCCCGCGAGGAACGGCACCAGCAGCTGGAGCACGATCTCCAGGAGCGAGTCGGCCGAGAAACCGCCGGTACCGCCGCCGAGCAGCGCGGCGGCCAGCAGCGGGGTGACGACGATGCCGACCAGGGACGAGAAGGAGCCCGCGCAGATCGCGGCCGGCACGTTGCCGCGGGCCATCGAGGTGAACGCGATCGACGACTGGACGGTCGACGGGACCAGGGTGAGGAAGAGCAGGCCCTGGTAGAGCGGATGGGTCAAGAACACCGGCACGAGTCCGCGGGCGGCCATTCCCAGCAGCGGGAAGACGACGAAGGTGCACGCCAGCACCGTGACGTGCAGCCGCCAGTGCTTGAGCCCGTCCAAGGCCTCACGGGTCGACAGCCGGGCGCCGTAGAGGAAGAAGAGGAAGGCGATGGCGGCCGTGGACGCGCCGGAGGCCACGTCGGCGCCCGTCCCGCGCGCGGGGAACAGGGCCGCGAGACCCACCGTCCCGAGCAACAGCAGGATGTAGGGGTCGATCGGCATCCAACTCGGCCATCGCAGGCGTTTCACGGTGCTCCACTTGCTGATTGTCCTGTGCGTGTGCGGAGGCCCGGAGGGGCCCCTTCCATCGTCCTCCTCCGACCCTTGATCGGGAATCCGGCATACCACTCTGACTGTCATCATGTTCCGCGATAGCCTGAGCGGGTGTACGACCCGTCCCAGCTGCGTACGTTCCTCGCGGTGGCCCAGACGCTCAGCTTCACGCAGGCCGCCCGGCGCCTCGGCCTGCGCCAGTCCACGGTCAGCCAGCACGTACGCCGCCTGGAGGACGCCACCGGGCGACAGCTGTTCAGCCGCGACACGCACTCGGTGGAGCTGACCGAGGACGGCGAGGCGATGCTCGGCTTCGCCCGCCGGATCCTCGCGGTGCACGAGCAGGCGACGGCGTTCTTCACGGGGACCCGGGTGCGCGGCCGGCTGCGTTTCGGCGCGTCGGAGGACTTCGTGCTGACCCGGCTGCCGGAGATCCTGGAGGGCTTCCGCTACGACCATCCCGAGGTCGACCTGGAGCTCACGGTCGAGCTGTCGGGCACGCTGCACGAGCAACTGGCGGCCGGGAAACTGGACCTGGTGCTGGCGAAGCGGCGTCCCGAGGACCCGCACGGCCGCCTGGTGTGGCGCGACGAACTGACGTGGATCGGCGCGGAACGACTGCGGCTGGACGCGGACCGTCCGGTGCCGCTGATCGTGTACCCGCCGCCCGGCATCACCCGGGCGCTCGCCCTGGAGGCCCTGGAACGGCAGGGCCGGGCCTGGCGCATCGCCTGCACCAGCGGCAGCCTCAACGGCCTGATCGCGGCGGCCCGCGCGGGCCTCGGCGTGATGGCCCACTCCCGGGGACTGATCCCGCCGGGCCTGGTGCGGGCACCGGAGCGAGCAGAGCTTCCGGAACTCGGCCACGTCGACTTCGTCCTGGTCCACGGCCACCGCCGCCCCTCGGCCCAGAGCGCGGCGGACGCCCTGGCGGCGGCGATCCTGGCGGGCGGGGAGCGCTTGCAGCGGCGGGGGGTCTAGGGCGTGTTGCGAAAGTCCCGTCGTCCGCCCGTAGGGCGGGCCGAGCGGCGTCTGGTGCGTGCTCTCGGCGTGCCGGGCGGAAGCCCTCGTACTGGTTGTACGTGGGTTTTCGACCGGTGCGGCGAGAGTGCGTGCCAGGCGTCGCTCGGCAGGCGGGACTTTCGCAACACGCCCTAGCGCCAGGAGTGCCCGCCCGGTGACGGATCCGGGCGTCCCGGCGCTGAGGAAAAGAGGGCCAGTTGCCGGCTCAGGGGCCGACCGCGCACCGTTCAGGGCCGGCCTGCCGACAGGTCAGCGGAGCGTAATCGCGTCGTACAGATTCGGTGGAGATTGCGGGACCGAAACTGACCCAACCGTCAGCTTTCTGTCCGACCCCTACCTATGTGAGCGCATTTCGCGTCACTGATTGCTGCGTATCTGAGCACTGTTCGTGTTCGGACCCCCTCCCGCGCCGCCCCCGGGTGGGGTAGCTTTCACCGCGCTGCGGGGAGCGACAAAGAGCCGGGAGCGGGGATTGCGCGAGTTCACCAACCCTCCGTTGGCGTTGGCACCGCCGGTGGGCGGTCTGGCCGATGTCGTCTTCCAACATGCCCAGGAAGACCCTCTGCATATCGCGCTCGGCCGCAAGGGCGAGGACGGCCAGTGGCGGGACGTGACCGCCGCCGAGTTCCGCGACGAGGTCCTGGCCCTCGCCAAGGGCCTGCTCGCCCAGGGGATCCGCTTCGGCGACCGGGTCGCGATCATTTCCCGCACCCGCTACGAGTGGACGCTCTTCGACTTCGCGCTGTGGGCGATCGGCGCCCAGGTGGTGCCGGTCTACCCCACCTCCTCGGCGGAGCAGTGCTTCTGGATGCTGTACGACGCCGAGTGCACGGCGGCGGTCGTCGAGAACGAGGACCACTCGATGACCATCGCCACGGTCATCGACCGGCTGCCGCAACTGCGTCAGCTGTGGCAACTGGACGCGGGCGCCCTGCAGCAGCTGTACGACTCGGGCGCACACATCGACGACGAGGTGGTGCACCGGCACCGGCAGGCGGTCACCCCGGACTCGGTCGCCACGATCATCTACACCTCGGGTACCACCGGCCGCCCCAAGGGCTGTGTCATCTCGCACGGCAATTTCATGTACGAGGCCGACACGATGATCACGCGCTGGGAGCCGGTGTTCCACTCGAAGCGGGGCGACGAGGCGGCGACGCTGCTGTTCCTGCCGCTCGCGCACGTCTTCGGGCGGATGGTGGAGGTCGCCACGATCCGCGGCAAGGTGAAGTTCGGCCACCAGCCGCAGATGAGCGCGGCCGCCCTCATGCCCGACCTGGCCGCGTTCCGGCCGACGTTCTTCCTCGGGGTGCCCTACATCTTCGAGAAGGTCTTCAACGCCTCCCGCCGCAAGGCCGAGAAGGAGGGCAAGGCGGGGCCGTTCGAGAAGGCCGTCGAGGTCGCCGTGAAGTACGCGGAGGCGATGGAGGCGAAGGCCTGGGGCACCGGGCCCGGTCCGTCGGCGGGCCTGCGGATGCAGCACCAGCTCTTCGACAAACTCGTCTACGCCAAGATGCGGGCGGCGATGGGCGGCCGTATCCGGCACGCGATGACCGGCGGCTCGGGCATGGACCGGCGGCTCGGCCTGTTCTTCGCGGGCGCGGGCGTACACATCTACGAGGGCTACGGACTCACCGAGACCACCGCGGCCGCCACCGCCAACCCGCCCGAGCGCACCCGCTACGGCACCGTGGGGCAGCCCATCCCCGGCATGACCGTGCACATCGCGGACGACGGCGAGGTCTGGCTGCGCGGCAATAACGTCTTCCAGGGCTACCTCAACAACCCCAAGGCCACCGACGAGGCCCTGCACGACGGCTGGCTGGCCACCGGTGACCTGGGCTCCCTCGACGAGGACGGCTACCTCACGATCACCGGCCGCAAGAAGGAGATCCTGGTGACCTCCGGCGGCAAGAGCGTGTCGCCCGGCGCCCTGGAGGAGCGCGTCCGCGACCATCCGCTGGTCGCCCAGTGCATCGTCGTCGGCAATGACCGCCCGTACGTCGCAGCCCTGATCACCCTGGACCAGGAGGCCGTCGAGCACTGGCTGACGATGCGCGCCAAACCGCAGATGCCGGCGGCCCAACTGGTGCGCGACACCGACCTGGAGACCGAGGTCAGGCGGGCGGTGGTCGCCGCCAACACCCTGGTCTCACAGGCCGAGTCGATCCGCACGTTCCGCATCCTGGCCCAGCCGTTCACCGAGGAACACGGTCTGCTGACCCCGTCCCTCAAGCTGAAGCGCAAGGCCATCGAGAACGCGTACGCCAACGAGGTCGAGGCGCTGTACCGGGCGTAGCGCGTGTCGTCGATTGCCGACGCTCCACATCGCCGATGAGTTTTTGGCGCTTGTGCGGTCTACCAGTCGACGAGACGAAGGGAGCGCACCATGCGCAAGATCATCGTTTGCACGTTCCTGACACTCGACGGCGTCATGCAGGCGCCGGGCGGTCCGGACGAGGACACGCAGAGCGGCTTCGAGCACGGCGGCTGGCAGAAGCCGGTGTCCGACGACGAGGTCGGCGCGGCCATCGCCGGCTGGTACGAGACCTCCGACGCGATGCTCCTCGGCCGCAAGACGTACGAGATCTTCGCGTCGTACTGGCCGACCGCCGACCCCGGCAACCCGTTCACCGAGCGGATGAACACCATGCACAAGTACGTGGCCTCCCGGACCCTGACGTCCGTCGAGTGGCAGAACTCCACCCTGCTGGAGGGCGACGTCGCCGATGCGGTACGCAAGCTGAAAGCGTCCGACGGCGGCAACATCAACGTCGTCGGCAGCGGCGACCTCGCCCAGACCCTCATGCGGCACGACCTCGTCGACGAATACCGGCTGACCATCCACCCGGTGATCATCGGCACCGGCAAGCGGCTTTTCGCCGACGGAGCGATCCCCACGGCGCTGGAACCGGTCAGCGTCTCCACGACGAAGGGCGGCACCACCGTCGGCGTCTACCGACCGAACGGCAAGCCCAGCTACGACAGCTACTAGCCGGTTTCCTGGCACCTCGCGGTGGTCACGCCGGCGACCACCCGGCGTCAGCGTTCGGTCCGGGGGTACCGGCTCGAGCCGCGCCCACGGCGCGTCACTCGACGGCACACCCGGACCGGCGATCAGATGATCCGGACGAAGACGGCCTGCGCCGGTCCTAGCTGATATTGACTCGGAAGATCTTGTCCGAGCCGTCCGCCTCACCTCCGTTGTTGTCGCTGTTGGTGGTCGACAGCCACAGCTGGTCGGCGCCCGGCACCTTGGTGACCGTGCGCAGGCGGCCGTAGGTGCCGACGTAGTACGCCGTCGGGGAGCCGACGCTCTCGTTGTCGCCGTTGATCGGGATCCGCCACAGGCGTTCGCCGCGCAGGGACGCCATGTAGACGACGTTGCGGACGATGGCGATGCCGCTGGGTGAGGCCTCGGAGACGTTCCAGGTGGCCTTGGGGTTGGTCATCCCGGAGACGCTGCAGTTGCCCTCGCAGGTCGGCCAGCCGTAGTTGGCGCCCGGCTTGATCAGGTTCAGTTCGTCCTTGGAGCTGTTGCCGAACTCCGCCTCCCACAACCGGCCGTTGCGGTCGAAGGCGAGGCCCTGCGGGTTGCGGTGCCCGTAGCTGTAGACGTAGTTCCCGAACGGGTTGCCGGGGGCCGCCTTCCCGTCCGTCGTCATGCGCAGGATCTTGCCGTTCAGGGAGTTCTTGTCCTGGGCCAGGTCGGGTGTCTGGGCCTCGCCGGTGGAGACGTACAGGTAGCCGTCGGGGCCGAAGGCGAGGCGGCCGCCATTGTGGTAGCGGTTCTTCTTGATGCCCTGCAGCAGCACCGTGTAGTCGCCGAGCTTCGTGCCGTCGTACGTCATACGGACCACGCGGTTGCCCTCGGACGCGGTGTGCATGAGGTAGACGTAGTGGTTGGTCGCCCACTTCGGGTCGACGGCGACGCCGAGCAGCCCGCCCTCGCCGTTGGTGGTGACCGCGTTGGGGACGGTCCCCACCTGGGTCTTCGCGCCGGCCTTCGTGACCTTCCAGACGCGGAAGTCGTCCCGCTCGGTGACCAGGGCGGACTGTCCGTCGGGCAGCCAGGAGGTGCCCCACGGGATCGTCCAGCCCGAGGACAGGGTGGCGACGGACGACGGGACACCGCCGTCGGTGGCGCACGCCTTGGTGGTGAAGTTCACCGTGTTGCTCTGCGCGGAGACGTTGCCCGCCGCGTCGCGTGCGACGACGTTGAGGGCGTACGGGCTGTCGCAGGCGAGCCCGGTGAGGGTGGTCGACGTGCCGCTGGTGACCGACTTGTAGACCGTGGTGTCGCTGCGCACGTCGTACCCGGTGACCGCCCGGTCGTCCGTGGCGGCGCCCCAGGTCAGGTCGACGGCGTTCGAGGTGATGCCCGCCGCGGACAGCGTGCCGGGTTTGCTCGGCGGTGTGGTGTCGGAGCTCGGCTTGGTCGTGCAGTCGACGACCGGGCTCGCGGACGAGGTGTTGCCGGCCGCGTCCCGGGCGATGACGGTGAGGTTGTACGTCGTGTCGGGCGTGAGACCCGTCAACGCCTTGGAGACCGAACTCCCGGACGCCTCACTGATCTTGTTGCCGTGCTCGTAGATGTCGTACGCCGTCACGCCCACGTTGTCCGTGGCGGCGCCCCAGGCGAGGGTCAGGCCGTTCTCGCCGATGTCCGAACAGCTGGGCTGGCCGGGGCGGGTGGGTGCCTGGCTGTCGGCCGCCGCCGCGATGCTGACGCGGTCCAGGTTGGGGCCGCCGGCGTCGGTGGTGGCGGTCGCGCGGATCTTGTTGGACCCGGCCTTCAGCGGCACGTTCACGCTCTTCGTCGCCCAGGTGTCCCAGTCGGCGGTGGCCGGGAAGGACACCCCCGAGGCGACCACGGTGCCGCCGACGGATATGTCCATCGGCCGGTTGGTGGACGTCCCGTTGGCGTACCGGAGGGCGAGCGACGAGGTCCCGGCGTCGGTCGCGCTCACCGTGAACTCCACATAGGAGCCGGTGATGTTGGTGTAGTCGACGAAGCCGGTGCCGGTGTAGCCGGTGTGGTTGGTGGCGACGGTGCCCTGGGAGACGGTGGCGTCCTCGGCCTGGTAGTCGGTGGCCGCCCGGGCGCTGGTCCCGGTGAGGCCGACGAGCGGTAGGGCGAGGGCCAGGGGGAGGCCCCATGCCACGGTTCTGGTGGGTCGCTTCATGGATTGATTCCCCTCAGCCCGTGTACCGGGTGAAGACTTTGAGGTAGTCGTACGGCTGCTGCGACACGCCGCTGCACGCGTCGCCGTCCCCACCCGAGCCGCAGGCACGGTCACGGTTGACGGACCAGTAGGTGAGGCGCCCGATGTGGTGCTGCTGGGCGTAGGCGAGCATGGTCTCGAAGTCGGCGACCCGGACCCGCTCACCGGAGTCGTCGGTCTTGCCGTTCATCGACGACAGCCCGATGTGGGCGTAGGCGGTGGCGTCGCTGTAGCCGTACGCCGACTTGACCCGTGCCTTGAGGCCCTCCATGGCCTGCGTGGTCAGGGTGCCCATGTTGGTGGTGCCGCCGCCGAAGTCGAACGGCATGATGCACCAGACGTCGTTCGCCAGACCGGAGTTCGCGGCCCGCTTGATCATGTCGACGCCGGTGGAGTCGGGGCCGCTGGTGGTGGTGCCGAAGGTGATGACGGTCTTCAGACCGGGGTTGTTCGCCTTCACGGTCTTCAGCGCGTCGACCACGCGCTGCCGCACGGTGGCGTTGGACCACTCGGTGTTCTCGATGTCGACGTCAAGGGCCTTCAGCCGGTACGCGTCGATCACCTTCTGGTACGCGCCCGCGAGCGCCGAGGCGCTGGAACACTTCTCGCCGAGCTTGTTCCCGCTCCAGCCGCCGACGGAGACCATGACGTCGCCGCCGGCGGATCTGACCGCGTTGATCTTCGACTGGTCGGTGCCGCCGGTCAGCGGGCGCGAGCCGTCCCACTTCGGGTTGCAGCCGCCGTCGGAGAGGATGAACGCCAGCGTGAACCACTTGACGCCGGTCGCCGACATCACCGAGGTGGGGTTCGGCGGGCTGCCCCAGCCGAGGTACTCGTAGGGGGCGACGGCCATGCCCGGTGAAGCGGCCGCGCCCTTCAGGGAGTTGACCGGCTTCACGCGGATCAGCCGGGTCTCGCCGGGCCGCAGGGTCGCGCTGTAGGAGTCGTCGATCACGCCCTTGTGGGAGCCGGACCACAGGTCGGTGACGTCACCGGAGCCGGTGAAGCCGACCTGTGACCAGTCCACGGCGACCGTCGCGTTGCCGGACGTACCGGTGTTGAACAGGGCCACCACGTACTGGCCGTCGCTCTCCTTCTTGCTCCAGACCTGCTTGACCCCGCTGCTCACGATCCGCTTGGCGGCGACGCCGTCCTGGTCGACCCCGATGAGCCGGTCGTTGGTCAGCATCGCCTTGTCGACCGGGTCGAGATCGGTGAGGTCGGTGCCGAGCAGCAGCGGCGAGGCCGCCATCGCCCAGAGGGTGAAGTGGGACCGGCGCTGGTCGGCGGTGAGGCCGGCCCGGTCGCCGTTGCCGATCTCCAGGGAGTCGAGGTCGTTCCACCCGCCGGGACCGGCGTGCGGCTGCCAGGAGGCCGCGGTGTTGAAGCGGGAGGAGACGTGGGACCAGTCGGTCAGCGGATAACCGCTGCCGTTGTCGCCCGGACCGCAGTAGCACTCGACGTCACCCTGGGTGCGCCAACTGTTCGCGTGCTTGCGCCAGGTGGCGGCGTCCGCGATCGCGAGGTTGTTGGACAGGGCGAAGTTGATGGGCCGTCCGGTGGCGCGCAGCGCCTTGTCCCAGGCCTGGACGTCGGGGATGTCCTGGCTGCCCACTCCGTCGATCTTCAGGTAGTCGACCCCCCAGGAGGCGAACTGCCGGGCCCAGGAGTTCACGAACTCCTGCGCGCCCGGCTTCTGGTAGTCGATGTAGTACATGTTCTTGCAGTTGTAGTTCTTCTCCGTCTTCGACGTGTCCGCGATGTCCTTCGCGTGGTACGAGGTCCCCTCGATCGGCGTGTTCTTGGTGACGGCGTTCTTGGCGATGCCGGGCGTCACGTAGAAGCCGAACTTCAGGCCCTTGGAGTGGATGTAGTCGGCCAGCGCCTTGATGCCGCCGGGAAACTTGGCGGAGTCCACGGACCAGCGGCCGTAGGAGTCGACGACGAAGCCGTTGTCGTCGCACTTCTGCCAGAAGTCGTCGAGGTTGATGTAGACGAAGCCGTGGTTCTTGAGGCCGCTGGACACCAGCGCGTCGGCCTGGGCCTTGATCTTCGCCTCGGTCGGCCAGCGGCGTGTGAAGCTCCAGCTGCTCCAGCCCATGGCGGGCCGGACGGACTGGCCGTTGTCGGAGGCGGCCGCCGGGCGGGCGGCCGCCAGCAGCGGGACGACCGAGGCGATCAGCAGCCCGACCAGGGCCACGACCAGTGATCTGACGCGGGTGACACGGGTGATGCCTGTCATGACTGTCCCCTCTTCGCGGGAGTCGCGTACGAGGTGCCGATCCACGCCTCGTCGATCCGCAGCCGCTGGTAGCGGGTCGTGTCGGTGGCCGCGGCCCAGGTGGAGTCGACCTGGAGGCGGACGTAGCGTGCGCCCGCGGCGGTCAGGTCGATGCCCTGCATGCCGCGGCGGCTCGGCAGCTGGCCGGTCTTCACCGGGCTGCCCCAGGTCGAGCCGTCGGCGCTCAGATACACCTTGTAGTCCTTGATCCGTGCCGACTGCTCGGTGTCCGAGCGGGCGTAGGCGACGGAGTCCTCGCGCTGGTTGAGCCCGAGGTACTGGACCTTCTTCGAGCTGCCCAGGTCGAAGGTGAGGTTCACCGGGAGGGTCTTGTTGTTGTCCCAGTAGGTGCGGTAGTCGCCGTCACCGGCTGCCGAGCCCGCGTGCGAACTCGCCGAGGCGCTCGCGCTCACCTTGACGCCGGTGAGGATCCCCTGACGGCCGGCCGTCGTGACCTTGAACACCGTGTCGTACGGGTCCCAGTTCCCGAGCCCGGTGAGGGTGAGGACGCCGCCCGACTGCGACCACGAGACCGCCGCTCCCGTACGGAGGTTGGTGACAGACGCGACGCGGTAGCCGTTGTCGCGGACCCGCAGGGTGCTGGTGCTGGGCGGGGTCAGGACGTGGATGTACTGGCGGTTGGCGTTGGTCTTGCTGATCGTGGTCACGCCGTGCGCGCCGTCGTTCCAGAAGCCCGGCTTGAGCCCGCCGTACAGGTAGCCGCCGCCCTCGGTGCCGTGCAGGGACTCCCAGATGGGGTCGAGGTAGGAGTTCGCGAAGTTGTTGAAGTCGGCCTGGTTGGCCGGGAACGTGCCGTTGACCTGGGCGGTCTCCGCCATCAGCGCCTTCACGGACGAGCCGGTGTTGGTGACGAGGCGGCCGAGGGTGAGCATCTTGTCGACCGCCGGGTCGGTACCGCCGTACCACCAGGAGCCCGTGGAGGGCAGCTTGAAGTCGGCCTCGGTGAGGCGGGGCTGGGCCGTGTAGACCGCCTGCGGGTAGTCGTAGGCCGGCGTCATTCCGGTCTTCTGCTCGTTGCTGATCATGTCCATGATCGGCGTGTCTTCGTTGTTGTTGCTGATCGTGTAGTTCGGGCGCTTCTGGTAGACCTGCGCGTAGAGGTTGTTGCTCTCCCAGTACGCGTTGTCGTTGTCGATCCAGAAGCCGCCGAGGTCGGGGTAGCGGTCCATGACCTCGAAGAAGTTGTCGTAGCTGAACTGCCCGAAGCCGTCCCGGGTGGTCAGGTCGACGTCCTTGCCCTTGTACGAGGAGTACGCCGCCGAGTCGAGCCACTCGTGGCCGCCCTCGGCGTGCCACTGGGGGTCGTCGGTCATGTAGAGGATGACCTTCAGCCCCTTGGCCTTCGCGGCGCTGACCAGCTCGCCGAGGAAGTCCCGCTTGGTGGAGCAGGAGCCGGGGATCTTCGACGGCCAGGCGCGGGCGTAGCCGAGGCGGCTGTGGAAGGAGGCGAGGACGATGTACTGCGTGTGCAGCTTCTGGGCCTCCTTCACCCAGTAGTCGGCGTTCCAGCCGCCGTCGGTGACGTCCTTCTCCCAGTCGGTGCAGCTGGTGTGGGCGGGCGCGGTGCGCAGGCCCCAGTGCAGGAAGAGGCCGCCGACGGAGTTCCGCAGGAATTCCTGACGCGGGTTCTCCAGGTCGAGCGGCTTGGCCGGCGTGGCCGCGCAGTTCTCGCTCGACCCGCTGCCGGACACCCGCAGCGCGCCGCCGGAGGTGTTCTGCCCGTCCGTCAGGCAGTAGCCGGTGACGTTCTGGAAGCCCACGTCGTACGGGGATTGATTGCCGCGCTGGGCGGTGAGGCCGGTGAACCTGATTCCGCTCGCCGCGTTCGCGATGACCGCGGGGCGTCCGTCGTCCGCCGCGGACCTCACCGAGCTGTCGGTGAAGGTGATGTTGTCGGCGTTGTGCAGGTACCACCCGTACGCCGGCCGGGTGCCGATGGCCTTCGGGTTGTAGTCGGCCGGGTCGTTGCTCGGCACCGCGGTGGACATGGTGCCGTTGCCGCCGGGGACCGTGATGTTGACGTCGGTGAACGTCACGCCGTTGATGCGGTGGCCGTTCTCGCCCCACAGGGTGGGGCTGAAGGACGGGCTGGTGCCGGTGGCCGTGATGTTGTCGTACGTGACGTTGCTGATGGAGCCGACGCCCGGGTTGTTCCCGCACCGTTTCCGGGTGCCGATCTTCTGCATGATCGGCGAGTGGACGCCGGTCATCGTGATGTCGCGGTAGTGGACGTCGGAGATTTTCGCGCCGTCCATCGACACCATGCCGAGGCCGGACTTGTCGGCGCCCTCGATGCGGATGTTCTCGAACCGGTAGTCCGAGAAGTCGCCGCAGGTCTCGGAGCCGAACATCAGGGCGTTGCAGCAACGGGCGGACAGATAGGAGTCGTTGACCCGTACGTGTCCGTTGGCGAGCTTGGCGCCGAGGGCGTAGTCGCTCTTGAAGACCAGTGCGTCGTCGTTGGCCTTGATGCTGGCGTTGGTGATCGTGACGTTGGTGGTGGAGATGATGTTCCAGCCGTCGCGGTCGCTCGCCGTGTCGATGGTCAGGCGGTCCGAGACGACGTTCTTGCAGCCGTTGACGAGGGCCGCGAAGTGGCCGCCGCGGCGCAGCGTGAGGCCGTCCCCGATGCGCAGTCCGTCGCACCGGGTCAGCGAGATGATCTTGTCGGCCTCCCCGGAGTCCGGGTTGCCGGTGATCAGGTTGCCCATGCCGTCGATGACGCCCTGGCCGACGAACCCGATGTCGGTGAGCCGGTCGCCGTAGATCATCGCGTCGCGGAAGTGGCTGTGCCCGTAGTCCTGGTAGGCGTCGTACGGGTTGGACTCGGCCTTGTCGTAGGTGTCGGCGCTGGAGCCCTGGAGCGTGGCGCCCTTGTCGAGCTGGAGCGTCACATGGCTCTTCATGTGGATGGTGTTCTTGGACTTGTAGTCGCCCGCGGGGAAGCGGACCGTGGCGCCCCCGCTCGTCGAACCGGCCGCCGTGATGGCCTTGTTGATGGCGGGCGTGTCGTTGGTGGAGCCGTCCCCCTTGGCGCCGTAGTCGCGTACGTCGAGGACGGTGGCGGCGGCGGGAGCGGCGGGCGGTGCGGCGGGAGCGGCGGGGTGGGTGAGCCCGAGGACCACGGCGAAGGCGAAGAGAACGATCGACGCGACCCGGTACCCGGGAACAGTGGGGGGTCTCATGGGGCGTGGCTCCTCATCCGAGCTGGTAGCCGCGGAGCTTGGTGAGCAGGAGGTAGGTGTTCTGCAGGGATCCGGAGGTGTCACCGAGGGAGCGGTAGATTCCCCACTTGGGGCGCACGCGGTCGGCGAGGAAGGTGTCGACGCCGGTCTTCGACGCGTCGATGACGGTCGAGCCGCCGCTCTTGAGGATCCAGCGGACCGAGCCCGCCGACCCGTCGCCGACCTTGATCTGGAAGTCGACGTCGGTCCATTTGTCGTGCAGGGGGTCCAGATCGGTGCGGCCGATGAGGATGTCGTCGATGGCGAGCTTCAGCTCGATGGTCTGCTTGCCGTTGACCCGGCGAAGGGACTGCACGACGATCGGCGAGCTGCCGGCGCCCGGCTGCTTCATCTGCATGATGTGCGTGAAGGTGGTGGTCGCCTTCAACGAGCTCGGGATGTACATGGAGTACGTGACCCGCCAGGTCTGGCCCTGGGTCCACTTGAGGTAGCTGCTGCCGCTGGTGCGCAGTCCGGTGACCTCCTGCCGCTGCCGATCGGTCGACGTGTCACGGTCGACCGTGTGCATGTTGAAGCGCCAGTTGTCGCCGGTGGCGTAGATGTGCGGCTGTCCGGCGGTGTGCGAGTCGGCGCGGTCGTCCTCGATCGTCTCGAAGGCGCCCAGGCCGTCATCGCTCGCGGACGGCGCCCACTTCTGCTGCCAGGAGGCGGCGTGCGCCGTGGTCGCGGCCGGAAGACCGACGGCGGCTCCCGCCGCGCCGCCGAGGGCGGCACCCAGCAGTCTCCTTCTAGATGTGCTCATGACACTAATCACCTCGCAGCTGTTCGTTCATGATCAGGAACGCGCCCAGTCCGTGGAAGTCGTTGGTGGCCCGCTTGCGGGCGATGTAGTACGCGTAGTCGCCGACGTTCGTCCCCTCGGAGATGTCGGCGAGTTCGGTACGGCCGTCCGTGCCGACCGACAGCTTCGCCAGGACGCCCTGGTAGCCGCGGCGGGCGACGGTCGCGTAGTGGCGGTCGAGGTAACCCTTTTGCGCTCCGCGGTCGAGGGCGTAGGTGAACATGCTGGAGCAGGACGTCTCGGTCCAGTTGCCGCTGCTGCCGCCCTTGTCGATCACCTGGAACCAGCGCCCGGTCGCCGGGTCCTGGTACTTCTCCAGGCCCGCCGCCAGCTTCCGGAATATCTTCAGGAGTTGGGCCCGGCGGGGGTGGTTGGCTGGGATCGCGTCGAGCACGTTGGTGATCGCCATCGAGTACCAGCCGACCGCCCGGCACCAGTGCTCGGGGGCCAGCCCGGTCTGCGGGTCCGCCCAGCTCACGCTCTTCGACTCGTCGTAGGCGTGCTTCAGCAGGCCGCTCGCGACCTGTAGGTGACCGCCGTAGAGGGAGAGCTGCTTGGCCGCCTCGTCGTCGGCGTACGTCCGGTCGCCGAACTCCTTGCCGTACTCGACGAGGAACGGGTTCACCATGTAGACGCCGTCCGCCCAGAGTTGGTTGGCACGGCTGGCGGTGTCGGCGTGCCAGAAGCCGCCGTCGGAGGTGCGCGGAAAGGTGTTCAGGCGGTCGCGGATCTTCTTCGCCGCCTTGCGGTAGCGGTCGTCGCCCGTCTCGTGGTGCAGGATCACCAGCAGGCGGCCGGCCTGCATGCTGTCCAGGCTGTTGAAGGGCTGGTCCATGGAGCCGTCGCTCTTCACGAAGCGGTCGACGTAGTCCTTGATGTAGGTGAGGTAGCGCGCCTCGTGCGTACGCCGGTAGGTGAGGTACTGGCCGTAGAGGTAGAGGCCGACCGGGTAGGACCAGCTGCCGATGGTGCTCGGGGTGTAGCGGGCCATGGTGGAGTCGACGAGGGCCACGGACCAGTCGGGCGCGGCGGCCGGGCGGCTCGCGGGCCGCGCGCCGGCGGCGACGGCCGGGGACGGGGCGACCGCCGGCAGAGCGGACAGGGTGACGGCGGCCAGGGCGACGGTCGTCAGCGCCGTGGACATGCGTCGGCGTGTCATGTTCCTCCCTTTCGAACGAGGCCTTGCGGTGGGGGCCGTTGCGGCAGAGGGCATGGCCTGCCGGACCCTTTCATCCGATGTCTGGCGAACGGGAGCCTCCGCCTACGCGGCCTGCGTCGTGCTCTTGCTCATGGATGCGACCTGCTTTCCGGAAGGTGGGGGGTATGGAAAGTCCAGGACAGCGCGGCGTTCACATGGGTGTACTGAGTTCAGCGACTCGTTCGACAGCGCCATACAGAGTTGCGGCACGAGGCCACGCGGTCAATGGTCCGGACCGAAGACGTCGGATGCGTTTCCGGCCAATCTCCGGCCGGCCCCCCGCCGATGACACTGACTCACCGGTCAGCCACCAGGGATCCGGATCGATGTGGACGGATTCTTCCGTCAGGAATTCTTCACGGCCCGTGATCGTTGATTATGGGAGTGCCATCTGACGACAACCGTAAGGATCAAGAGCTCGTGAGCAGCAAGGTCCCCCCGATCATCCTGAACAACGGCGTCGAAATGCCCCAGCTGGGTTTCGGCGTCTGGCAGGTGCCGGACGACGAGGCGCAGCAGGCGGTCACCACCGCGCTGGAGGCCGGGTACCGCAGCATCGACACAGCGGCGATCTACGGCAATGAAGAGGGCACCGGCAAGGCCATCGCCGCCTCCGGAGTCCCGCGCGAGAACCTCTTCGTCACCACCAAGCTCTGGAACAGCGACCAGGGATACGACTCCACCCTGCGCGCCTTCGACACCTCGCTGGAGAAGCTCGGCCTGGACTACGTGGACCTGTACCTGATCCACTGGCCCACCCCGTCCCGGGACCTGTACGTCGACACGTACAAGGCGTTCGAGAAGCTGCACGCCGACGGCCGGATCCGGGCGATCGGTGTCTCCAACTTCGAGCCCGAGCACCTGGAGCGACTGATCGCCGAGACGTCCGTCGTCCCGGCCGTCGACCAGATCGAGCTGCACCCGCATCTGCAGCAGGCCAAGGCCCGCGAGTACCACGCCGAGCAGGGCATCACCACCGAGGCCTGGTCGCCGCTCGGCCAGGGCAAGGGCCTCCTGGAGGTCCCGGCGATCGTGGCCATCGCGCAGAAGCACGACCGCACCCCGGCCCAGGTCGTGCTGCGCTGGCACCTCCAGCTCGGTAACGTGGTGATCCCCAAGTCCGTGACACCGTCCCGGATCAAGGAGAACATCGAGGTCTTCGACTTCAGCCTGGACACCGAGGACCTCGCGGCGATCAGCGCCCTGAACGAGGACCGGCGCCTGGGCCCCGACCCGGTGACGTTCAACCAGGCCTGAGCCGTTCGCCCCAGCGCCCCGGGACCGCTGCGGCGGTCCCGGGGCGCTGTCGCGCCGGGGCACCGTCGCGCCCGGCCTGTGAACGGAAGTCGCGACGGACCGCCCTCCAGGGGATTGACGCGGCCATGCCGAGGGGGCACCTTGGTTCCCGCCAGGTAAGGAAACTTTCCTAACAGAAGGGTCCCCCACAGTGCGTATACGACCACTGACCCTCGCCGTGGCCTGCTCGGCCGCCCTGCTCACCGCCGGAGTGCTCCCCGCGACCGCCACCGGCGCCCCTTCACCGACATCCGCCTCACCGGCATCCGCCCAGGAGGGCACGGTCAGCGCGGCCGACCTGCTGGCCAAGCTGTCGGGCTGCTCGCAGCTCTCCAACGGCAAGTACCGGACCGACGACGAGACGTCGGCCACGATCCCCGTGTGCGGCAAGAACGGCGCGGTGTTCTGGAAGGCCGACATGGACGTCGACTGCGACGGCCAGCGCACCTCGAAGTGCAACGAGGACACCGATCCCTGGTACCAGGACGACACGGCGTTCCACCAGTCCAACGGCAAGCCGCTGAAGGCCGATTCACTGCCGTACGTCGTCGTGCCCAGCTCCAGCAGCATCTGGAACTACTCCGGCGCCGGCATCAAGGGCGGCGGCGTGGTCGCCGTGATCTACAATAACAAGGTCGAGTACGCCGTCGTCGGCGACACCGGCCCCACGAAGATCATCGGCGAGGCCTCGTACGCCACCGCCAAGGCCCTCGGCATCGACCCGGACCCTGAGTCCGGCGGAACCGACTCCGGGGTGACCTACATCCTGTTCAAGAACTCCCAGGTGTCCCCCATCGAGAACCACAACGCGGCGGTCACCCTCGGCGACCGCCTCGCGCAGCAGTTCCTGCGGGACAACTGACCGCGGGGGACCTAGATGGGCTGCCCGATCGGCCGTACGACAACCGTGTTGACGTCGACGCCGGCGGGCTGCCCGACGGCCCACACGATCGAGTCGGCGATCTGGTCTGCGGTGAGCAGATGGCCGGGCGGCAGACTCCCGTAGCTGTCCCAGAACGGGGTCTCCACCCGGCCCGGCGCGACCAGCGTCACGCCCACCCCGAACTCGGTCACCTCGCGTCGGGCGTTCTCGGCGAGGCCGGTCACCGCCCACTTGGTCGCCCCGTAGATGTTGCCCGGGCCGTGCACGAACCCGGCGACACTGCCGACCAGCACGATCCGGCCCCGGGTCTCCTTCAGCGCGTCGATCGAGGCGCGGATGAGCAGCGCGGGGCCGAGCACATTGGTCAGCACCATCTCGGTCCAGCCCGTGGGGTCGCCCTCCGCGACGGTGTCGTGGGTGGCGAACCCCGCGTTGGCGACGACCGTGTCGAGCCGGCCGAACTCCTTGAGCGTACGGTCGACCGCCGAGCGCACGTCGTCGTAGTCGGCCGCGTTGCCGACGAACGTCAACAGGCCGTCCGGATCGCCGAGTTCCTCGGCGAAGCCGCGCAGCCGTGCCGCACCGCGGCCGGTGACGGCCACTCGGTGCCCGGCGTCGAGCAGCCGCCGGGCGGCGGCGGCACCGATGCCGCTGCCGCCGCCGGTGATCAGCGCTACCGGAGCGTCGTGAGAGTCGGTCATGAATCCCCCTGAGGTGCCTCGATGTGCTCAACAGACGTCAGGAGTCAATCAGTTGGAGCACTCTCGAAGTCAAGGGCTGTCGACGGCGCCGGGTGGCGGGTGGGCGGGCGCCGGGTACCGGCGGAGATGTCAGCCCGTACGTTCCGCTGTGTACAGCGTGCGGGCCGCCAGCACGAAGACGTCCCGTCGGCGGTGCACGCTCGCCGGGTCCTCGGGGTCGAGCAGTCGGTCGAGGGTGGCCCGGTCGGTGCTGTCGAGGCGGTCGCCGAAGCCGTCGCGCAGGCGGGAGAGGGTGGCGGCCGCATGGGCGCGGGCCCGGTCGGTGGTGGGGGCGGGCAGGTCGAGGAGGAAGCTGCGGGTGCCGGTGTGCCGCAGGCCCGCGGCGGCCATCAGCCCCGGCCAGTCATCGACCTCGGCGACGGCGCCGGGCAGGTCCGCGCGCATCCGCGCGAACCACTCCTCCTCCAGCGCGTCCAGCCGCGCCTGCAGTCCCGGCCGGCCGATGCCGATGTCACGGGGCAGGAAGCGGGCGGGCAGGCCACCCTCCAGCAGCGCGAGCGTGCCACCGGGAGCCAGCCTGGCGGCGAAGCCGGCGAGGGCGGCCCGCTGGTCGCCGATGTGGTGCAGGCTGTTGCTGGCCCAGATCAGGTCGGCAGGGTATTCCAAGTCGTCCAGCACACCAGGCAGTTCACCGGCGAGGGTGCCGAATCGGTCGGCGACGCCGAGCCGGGCGGCCCGGGCGCGGGCCCGTTCCAGCAGCGGCTCGGTGGCGTCCACGGCGACGACCCGGGCTCCGGGGAAGCCATCCGCGAGCAGGCAGGAGATGACACCGGGACCGCTGCCCGCGTCGACGATCAGCCCGGGCTCGGTCTGCTTGTGCCCGAGCCAGGCCAGAGCCCGCTCGTACAAGGGAGTGAACAGCTCGGCCTGGGACTCCAGCATCGGAGCATGTTCGTTCCAGTCGATGTCGGTGCCGGTGTCGGTGCCACCGTGGCCGTGATCGTGGCCGGACCGTTGGTGGTCGTGGCCGGGGTCGTGGTGTGGGTGCGCCATGGTGGTCAGCCTCTCGTCGCGGTACGGCCAGGGTGCGCCGACGCACCGCACCCGGGCCACCACTGTTGCCGACCCGGCAAGAAACTCGGCAGAAGACGCGACGAAAAGCACGACACGAAGCACGGTGAGAAGGAAGCGTCCCCGTCCGGCCGCACCACCTGCGGCCGGACGGGGACCAAGGACAGCCACGTACGCGATGTGCCGGGGGCCGGCCCGGGAGAGCCCGCCCCCGGCACATCGCCGAGGCCGCTACAGCGCCGGGTAGGCGTTCTTCATCAGCTCCTGGAACTGGGCCGAGAACCATTGCCCGGAGAGCGGGGCGTTCGGCAGGGCGCCGGACATGTTGTTGTTGTTGCGCGGGTTGCCCGTGTAGGTCGGGTCGCACATCCGGTCGAAGCCCTTGCCCTCGTCGTTCGGGATCGCGCTGCTGGAGCCGTCGGACTCACCCGGGGGCTTCATCCAGACGTACGCGTCGATCCCGGCGGCCGGGCTGGCCTTCGGGCGTTCGCCGAGACCGGCACCGGACTGGTTGCACCAGTTGCCGACGTGGATACGGCGGTCGTATCGGCCCCCGTTGACGTAGGTGTCGACGTCCGTCATCGCACCGGGGCCGGTGGGCCGTGCGGTGCCGCCCCAGCCGTTGCGGCTGGTGTCGATCAACATGCCGATGTTCGAGTTGAAGCCGGTCGACACCAGTTGGTTGCGGAACGCCTGGGCGAAGGACAGTTCGTCCGTGTACCGGTTCCAGTCGACCCACTTCGACTCGCGGACCGACTTGCCGGCCACCGTTTCGTTGATGGAGAAGTTGTTCTCCTTCAGGGCGCTGTAGTTGGCCGTGTTGGTGATGAAGCCGTGGACGTCGTTCACGGTGGCGCCCTCGGAGGTGGCTGCCTCCTTCATGATCGCGGCGCTGGGGGCGAAGTTGTCGTCCCAGCCGAGCCAGCCGTGGTGCCCGGCGTCGATGTAGTTGTAGACGTTGGGCACGTCACCGAGCTTGTTCAGGGCGTAGCCGACGCCCTTCTGGTAGTTGCCGTTGGCCTTCATCACGTCGCACTGGGGCGTGGCGGTTGCCCGGCTGCCGGTGTTGGTGACGAGGTTGGGCAGCGAGTCGATCTCGATGGCGGTGACGATCCGCAGTCCGGCGTACTTGGAGTCGGCGAGGATCGTCTTGATCGGGTCGATGTACTGCGTCTTGTACTTGTCGATCTCCGTCGGGCCGAGTTCGCCGTTGGAGGCGAGGGCGGAACAGTCGCGGCCTGGCAGGTCGTAGATCACCAACTGGACGACGAGCTGGCCGGAGCCCTTCTGCTTCAGTGCCTCGTCGAGGTGGGCGCGCAGGCCCATATGGCCGTTGGCGCCGTTGATCGCGGCGATGCGGTCCAGCCAGACACCGGTCGGCTGGTTGGAGATCCGGCTTCCGCCGGGCTCGGCCGCTGCGTTCGCGGACCACTCCGGGTTCACGTACACCTTGGCGCCGCTGTAGGGGTTGTCGACCCGGGTGCCGCCGCCGGGGTCCGTCGGGTCGGTCGGGTCGGTGGGGCCGCCGCCGTCGACGTTGCAGGTCACGCCGTCGAGGGTGAAGGTGGCCGGGATCGCGTTGGTCCCGCTGTAGGTGCCCTGGAAGCCGAAGCTGACCGAGCCGCCGGTGGCCAGCGAGCCGTTGTAGCTCTCGTTGGCCGCGGTGACGGTGGTGCCGCTCTGGCTGACCTTGGCGTTCCAGCCGCTGGTGACCTTCTGGTTACCGGCGTACGCCCACTTCACCGCCCAACTCGACTTGGCGGTGCTGTTGTTGGTGACGGTGACGTTGGCGGTGAAGCCGGTGTCCCACTGGTTCTGCACCTTGTAGTCGACGGTGCAGGGGACGGCGGCGACAGCTGCGTCCCCGGCGGCGGCGAACGCCGTCCCGGAGGCCCCGGCGACCAGCGCCAGGGCGGAAAGCAACGCGGTTCTGGTACGACTCATGAGTGCGGGTTCCCTCTCGGTTGCGGGTGTCAGCCGTTCAGGGCGCGCAGATGATCACGCAGCCCGATTCCGTACGCGGTGGGGGTGCCGTCGTAACTGGAGATCAGGGACGGACCGGTGGCGCAGTTCCAGGTGTTCCAGGTCCAGCCCAGGTAGGACAGGCCGCGGTCGTCGAACCACTTCATGACCTGGTCGACGAAACCGTGTGAGCAGGTGTTCTCGCCGATCTCCCCGGCCACGAGCGGCACTTGGGCGGCGACCGGGGCGAGTGTGGAGTTCCAGCAGCTCTCGTTCGAGCAGGTGTTGAAGTTGTAGACGTGCCAGGCGGCGGCGAGATTGCCCGCCGGGTCGGTGGGCCGGTACGCGAGCCACTGGCTCAGGTCGTTGGAGTAGGCGAGTCCGCCGGCCAGGATCAGGTTCTTCGCGCCGGTGGCCCGGATCGCGTCGACCAGATCCTGCATGCCGGCCACCTGGTACCCGATGCCGGGGCAGGTGCCGCCGTCCCGCCAGCACTGCCACGCCTGAGTGGTCGTGGCGGTCGCGCGGTCCGGGTAGGGCTCGTTGAACAGGTCGAACACCACGGTCGGATCGCCCTTGAAGGTGTTCGCCACCGACGTCCAGAAGGACGGCGTGTACTGCATGTCGGGCATCGGCTTCTGGCAACTGGCGTGCACGTCGGAGCAACCGGACGAGTTGCCGGTGTACTGGCCGTAGGTCCAGTGCAGTTCGAGCATGGGTGTCATGCCGTGCGCCCTGACCTTCGCCACCAGGTCCTTGACCGCGTTGATGTAGTTGGCGCCGGCGTACTGGGGTTGGATGTTGGAGAGGCCCAGCCAGCACTCCTCGTTGAGCGGGATGCGGACGGTGTTGGCCTTCCAGTCGGCGATCGCCTTGACCGAGGCGTCGTCGACCGGGCCGTCCCAGATGCCACGGCCCTGCACGCACATGAACTCGCCGCCCGAGCGGTTCACACCGAGCATGCGGCGGGTCCTGCCCGCGCTGTCCACCAGCTTGTTGCCCAGGGCCCGCAGGGCGGGTGCCGTGCCGTCACCGGGAGCCGGCGGATCGGTCGGATCCGTCGGGTCGGTCGGGCCGGAGTCGGTGTTGCAGAGGGTGCCGTTGAGTGTGAAGGTGGTCGGTACGGTGCCGCCGCCCGACCGGGACGCGATGAACCCGGCACTGACGCTCGCGCCGCTGCCGAGCTGTCCGTTGTAGCTCTCGTTGGCGGCGGTGACGGTCGTGCCGGACTGGGACCACTTGGCGTTCCAGCCCTGGCTGACCTTCTGGCCGCCGGCGAGGTCGAAGGTGAGGTTCCAGCCGCTCATGGCAGCCGTGTTGTTGGTGATCTTCACGGCACCCTGGAAGCCGGTGTCCCACTGGCTGGTGACGGAGTACTCCACCGTGCAGGCAGGGACGGCTCCGGACGCCGTGACCGCCGGCACCGTCACGGACCCGAGGAGGGCGACCGCGGCGGTGGCGGTGACGGCTAAAAGTACTGAACGCGGGGGGTGTCGCATGAGCGACTCCTTGCAGATCAGGCGCGTCGTGACGGACGCGTCGACTGATGGAACCGCTCCCACTGGTGTCAAGGAAGGTAGCGCCAAGTGACGGCAAAGAACAGAGGAGTCACTGACTTTCCTTCAAGGCCTGGCGTCGAATCTTTTCGACTCTTCAAGCATCTTGACCCCTACCACACCCATCCCCACTATGGGAGCGCTCCCACTGGTTCAAGCCTTGACTTCTCCGAGCCGCAAGGAGGAACCAGCACATGCCCCCCACGAATAGACGCCGGGCCGCTCGGCGTATGTGGACCGCTGTCGTGGCGGCCCTCGCGCTTCCGTTCACGATGCTGAGTGCGGGTTCAACTCCTGCTCAGGCGGCGCCACTTCAGTGCAGCGTCGACTACAAGACGAACGACTGGGGCGCCGGTTTCACCGCGGAACTGACGATCACCAACCGCGGCACGGACGCCATCGACGGCTGGACCCTCACCTACGGCTACACGGGCAACCAGAAGCTGACGAACGGCTGGAACGGCACCTGGTCCCAGTCCGGCCAGACGATCACGGCGAAGAACGCCACCTACAACGCCAGGATCGCGGCCGGTGCGGCGGTGTCGACCGGCGCGCAGTTCACGTACAGCGGCACCAACGCGGCGCCGACGAACTTCGCGGTCAACGGCACCAGTTGCACCGGTGCCCACCAGCCGCCGATCACCGTGCTGACCAGCCCCACCGCGGGCGCGGTCTACACCCAGGGCGGCGCGGTCCCGCTCGCGGCGACCGCCGCCGCCGCGGACGGCGCGACGATCAGCAAGGTCGAGTTCTACGACAACACCACGCTGCTGGGCACCGACACGAGCGCGCCCTACTCGTTCTCCGCTTCTGGCTTGACCGTGGGCAGTCATTCGTTGCTGGCCAAGGCGTACGACAGTCTGGGCGCCTCCGCGGAGTCCACGCCGGTCGGCGTCACGGTCGCCTCGGGTCCCGCCGTGGTGGCCTCGACCACCCAACTGGCCGTCCAGCAGGGCAAGACGGCCACGTACGACGTGAAGCTGTCGACGCAGCCGTCCGCCAACGTGACCGTGACCACCGCCCGCACCACCGGCAACTCGGGCCTCACGGTGACCGGCGGGGCGTCGCTCACCTTCACGCCGTCGAACTGGAGCACGGCGCAGAAGGTGACGATCACGGCGGACTCCTCCGGGACCGGCGCGGCGACGTTCGAGTCGACGGCCACCGGTCACGGCAAGGCCTCGGTGACGGTCACCCAGATCGCGGCGTCCAAGACGTACGACGCCCGGTTCCTGGAGCTGTACGGCAAGATCACCAACCCGGCCAACGGCTACTTCTCCCCCGAGGGCATCCCCTACCACTCGGTCGAGACGCTGATCGTCGAGGCGCCGGACAACGGCCACGAGACCACCTCGGAGGCGTACAGCTACCTCCTGTGGCTGCAGGCCATGTACGGCAAGGTCACCGGCGACTGGACGAAGTTCAACGGCGCCTGGGAGATCATGGAGAAGTACATGATCCCCACCCACGCCGACCAGCCGACGAACTCCTTCTACAACGCCTCGAAGCCGGCCACCTACGCGCCCGAGCTGGACACCCCGAACGAGTACCCGGCGAAGCTCGACACGTCGGTCCCGGTCGGTTCGGACCCGATCGCCGGTGAGCTGAAGAGCGCCTACGGCACCGACGACGTCTACGGCATGCACTGGCTGCAGGACGTCGACAACGTCTACGGCTACGGCAACTCGCCGGGCAAGTGCGAGGCCGGTCCCTCGGACACCGGACCGTCGTACATCAACACCTTCCAGCGCGGCGCGCAGGAGTCGGTGTGGGAGACGGTGCCGCAGCCGACCTGCGACGCCTTCAAGTACGGCGGCAGGAACGGCTACCTGGACCTGTTCACGGGTGACGCCTCCTACGCCAAGCAGTGGAAGTTCACCAACGCCCCGGACGCCGACGCGCGCGCGGTGCAGGCCGCGTACTGGGCGGACGTCTGGGCCAAGCAGCAGGGCAAGGGCAGTGCGGTCTCGGCGACCGTCGGCAAGGCCGCGAAGATGGGCGACTACCTGCGCTACTCGATGTACGACAAGTACTTCAAGAAGGTCGGCAACTGTGTCGGACCGTCGACCTGCCCGGCCGGTACCGGCAAGGACGCCTCGATGTACCTGCTGTCCTGGTACTACGCGTGGGGCGGCGCCACCGACTCCTCGGCGGGCTGGGCCTGGCGCATCGGTTCCAGCCACGCGCACGGCGGCTACCAGAACCCCCTCGCCGCCTACGCGCTGAGCTCCTACGCCGACCTGAAGCCCAAGTCGGCGACGGGAGCGGCGGACTGGGCCAAGTCGCTCGACCGGCAGCTGGAGTTCTACCGCTGGCTGCAGTCGGACGAGGGCGCCATCGCGGGCGGCGCGACCAACAGCTGGGCGGGCCGGTACGCGACCCCGCCGGCCGGCAAGTCGACGTTCTACGGCATGTACTACGACCAGCAGCCGGTGTACCACGACCCGCCGTCCAACCAGTGGTTCGGCTTCCAGGCGTGGTCGATGGAACGGGTGGCGGAGTACTACCAGCAGACGGGGAGCGCCTCCGCGAAGGCGGTCCTCGACAAGTG
The DNA here is from genome assembly GCF_042872365.1 of Streptomyces sp. NPDC005263. Taxonomy (NCBI): domain Bacteria; kingdom Bacillati; phylum Actinomycetota; class Actinomycetes; order Kitasatosporales; family Streptomycetaceae; genus Streptomyces; species Streptomyces sp. NPDC005263. The sequence goes on from NZ_JBIAKJ010000008.1 coordinate 107,586, forward strand.
GGTCAAGTGGGCGCTGTCCAAGACCACCGTCAACCCGGACGGCACCTATCTGATCCCGTCGACGCTCCAGTGGTCGGGCCAGCCCGACACCTGGAACGCCACCAGCCCGGGCGCCAACAGCGGCCTGCACGTCACCGTCGCCGACTACACCGACGACGTCGGTGTGACCGCCGCGTACGCCAAGACCCTGACGTACTACGCGGACCGCTCCGGTGACACCCAGGCCGCGACGACCGCCAAGGCACTCCTCGACGGCATGTGGAAGAACCACCAGGACAGCCTGGGCATCGCCGTCCCGGAGACCCGCGCCGACTACAACCGCTTCGACGACGGCGTGTACATCCCGTCCGGCTGGACCGGGACGATGCCGAACGGCGACGCGATCAACTCCTCGTCCACCTTCGAGTCCATCCGTTCCTTCTACGAGGACGACCCGGCCTGGTCGAAGATCGAGGCCTACCTGGCGGGCGGAGCGGCGCCCTCCTTCACGTACCACCGGTTCTGGGCCCAGGCGGACATCGCCCTGGCCATGGGCTCGTACGCGGAGCTTCTCGAATAGTCCCCGCCGGGCGCTCCGCGGGTTGGGCGGTTCTTCGACTGCGGGTCAGTTGTGGCTGGTCGCGCAGTTCCCCGCGCCCCTGAAGGGCGCGGGGCGGCACCGCCTGTCTCCGAGGCGCTTGGAAGTTTCGCGTACGTGGTCCCGTCACCTGACGACGGGGCCGGCCGGCCGGGCGGCCTCCTCCCGCACTGGGGGTCGCCCGGCCCTCGCACGCTTCCCTCCTGAACGGCCCTCCCGAAAGGAAGGTCCCCCACCGTGCGAAGAACCCGCATCCTCACGGCCGTGCTGGCGCTGGCGGCCGGTCTGCTCGCGGGCACGCCGCCCGCGCTGGCGGCCGGCCCCGAGCGGGCGGCGATCGCCGCCGACACGTACACCTGGAACAACGCCCGCGTCGACGGGGGCGGCTTCGTCCCCGGCATCGTCTTCAACCGCGCCGAGAAGAACCTGGCGTACGCCCGGACCGACATCGGCGGCGCCTACCGCTGGCAGGAGTCGACGAAGACCTGGTCGCCGCTGCTGGACTCGGTGGGCTGGGACGACTGGGGGCACACGGGCGTGGTGAGCCTGGCGTCCGACTCCGTCGATCCGAACAAGGTGTACGCGGCGGTCGGCACGTACACCAACAGCTGGGACCCGGGGAACGGGGCGGTCATGCGCTCCTCCAACCGGGGCGCGAGCTGGCAGAAGACGGACCTGCCGTTCAAGCTGGGCGGCAACATGCCCGGCCGGGGCATGGGCGAGCGCCTCGCGATCGACCCGAACCGCGACAGCGTGCTGTACCTGGGGGCGCCGAGCGGCAAGGGCCTGTGGCGGTCGACGGACTCAGGTGTCACCTGGTCGCAGGTGACGAACTTCCCCAACGTCGGCACCTACCAGCAGGATCCGACCGACACGAGCGGCTACGCCAGCGACAACCAGGGCATCGTGTGGGTCACCTTCGACGAGTCGACGGGCACCGCGGGCACGGCGACGAAGACCGTCTACGTGGGCGTCGCGGACAAGGACAACGCGGTGTACCGGTCCACGGACGCGGGCGCGACGTGGACGCGGCTCGCGGGGCAGCCGACCGGCTACCTCGCGCACAAGGGCGTGCTGGACGCCAAGAACGGCTACCTCTACCTCGCCTACAGCGACAAGGGCGGTCCCTACGACGGCGGCAAGGGCCAGCTGTGGCGGTACGCGACCGCCACCGGCACCTGGACGAACATCAGCCCGGTCGCCGAGGCCGACACCTACTACGGCTTCAGCGGACTGACCGTGGACCGGCAAAAACCCGGCACCGTGATGGCCACCGGGTACAGCTCCTGGTGGCCGGACACCCAGATCTTCCGCTCCACGGACAGCGGCGCGACCTGGACGAAGGCCTGGGACTACACCTCGTACCCGGACCGGTCCAACCGCTACACGATGGACGTCTCGTCCTCGCCGTGGCTGACCTGGGGCGCGAACCCGTCGCCGCCCGAGCAGACGCCCAAACTCGGCTGGATGACGGAGGGGTTGGAGGTCGACCCGTTCAACTCGAACCGGATGATGTACGGGACGGGCGCGACGGTGTACGGCACCGAGAACCTCACCAACTGGGACGCCGGCAGCAAGTTCACCGTCAGACCGATGGTGCGGGGGCTGGAGGAGACGGCGGTCAACGACCTCGCCTCTCCCCCGTCGGGCGCCCCGCTGCTCAGCGCGCTCGGTGACATCGGCGGTTTCCGCCACGCGGACCTCACCAAGGTCCCGTCGATGATGTTCACCTCGCCGAACTTCACCACCACGACCAGCCTGGACTTCGCCGAGACCACCCCGAACACGGTGGTGCGGGTCGGCGACCTCGACTCGGGCCCGCACATCGCCTTCTCGACCGACAACGGCGCGAACTGGTTCGCGGGGACCGACCCGTCGGGCGTGAGCGGGGGCGGCACGGTGGCCGCGGCGGCCGACGGCAGCCGGTTCGTGTGGAGTCCTCAGGGCGCCGGCGTGCAGTACGCGACCGGCTTCGGCACCTCGTGGGCGGCCGCCGGCGGTATCCCGGCGGGCGCGATCGTCGAGTCCGACCGGGTCGACGCGAAAACGTTCTACGGCTTCAAGTCCGGGAAGTTCTACGTCAGTACGGACGGCGGCGCCACCTTCACGGCCTCCCCCGCCACCGGCCTGCCCAGTGGGGACAGCGTGCGCTTCAAGGCGCTGCCCGGCACGAAGGGCGATGTGTGGCTGGCCGGCGGGGCGAGCGACGGCGCGTACGGGCTGTGGCACTCCACCGACGGCGGGGCCTCCTTCACCAAGCTCTCCGCTGTCCAGCAGGCCGACACCATCGGCTTCGGCAAGGCGGCCCCGGGGGCGTCGTACCAGACGCTGTACACCAGCGCGAAGATCGGCGGGGTCCGCGGCATCTTCCGTTCCACCGACAAGGGCGCCACCTGGACCCGTATCAACGACGACGCCCACCAGTGGGGTTGGACGGGTGGGGCGATCACCGGTGACCCGCGGGTGTACGGCCGGGTGTACGTGGCGACGAACGGCCGCGGGGTGATCTACGGCGACAGCTCGGACAGCGGCGGCGGTACGGATCCCGGTCCGGGCCCGGACCCCACTCCCACCGGTACCTGCTCGGTGACGTACAAGGTCACCAACCAGTGGTCCGGCGGCTTCCAGGCGGACGTGCAGCTCACCAACACCGGTTCGGGCGCCTGGAACGGCTGGTCGCTGGGCTGGACCTTCGCGGCCGGACAGAAGGTAACCCAGGCGTGGAACGCCGAGACCGCGCAGTCCAGTACGGCGGTGACGGCCAAGAACGTCGGCTGGAACGGGACCGTGGCGGCCGGCTCCTCGGTGGGCTTCGGCTTCACCGGCAGCTGGTCGGGGACCAACCCGAAACCGACCGCGTTCAAGCTGGGCGACCAGAACTGCGCGGTGAACTGACGCCGTGGGCCCCCGTCCGGGCACGGGACCGGACGGGGGCGCGGCAGCTCGGGCCTGACCCGTGCCCCTACTTCACACTGCCGGTGAAGATCGCCGTCTCGGAGTCGAAGTCGGGAGCGACCTCGATCTGCAACAGCTTCTCGCCCTTGGGGAGTTCGCAGCCCCACGGCACATTGAGTGACCGGCCGGCCAGCACCTTCGTGTCGGGGCCGCCGTCGAGACCCGCGTCGCTGTCGAAGATGGCCTCGCTGCTGCTCCCGTCCTTTCCGTAGGAGCAGTTGACCGTCAGCATGGTGGCGTCGAGTGTCTTGTCCCCGCCGTTGACGACCTTCACGGTGAACTTCACGTACGGGGTGTTCTCCGGTGACGCGTACTCACCCGACACCGCCCGCGAGAACTTCGAGAGGCTGACGTCCACGTCGCTGTCGTAGGTGACGGTGTCGTCCAGCGCGTAGACGCCGTCGTCGTCGGTTTCCTCGGCGGCCGGTTCCTCGGAGGCGTCCTCGGCCGCGGCGGCGGCCTCCTCGGGGGAGACGGTTTTGGTGACGGTGACCGTGGGGGCGGGTTTCGCCTCGTCGGCGACGTTGGCTCCCACCGCGACGCCGGTGGCGACGATGGCGACGATCACGGCCGCGGCGGATCCGAGGACGATCGCGTTGGCGGGTCCCCTCTTCTGCGGCGGCTGCGGCTGCTGCGGCGGCGGGAAGCCCGGCATTGGCGGCGTGACGTGCTGACTCATGGTCCCCCCAGGGATGGTGCTGTTGCAGGGTGAATCATCCCCGAGAAGACGCACATGGGGAGATCTCGTAACGAAAACGTGTTCATGACGAATCGACTCGGCGTTCCCATTCGCCCTGCCGCACACCTCGCCAACAGAACTGAACTCACTTAAGGTTCGGTCACGGTCTTGACGAGGAGGTCAACCATGGCGTTCGTTCTCATCCACGGTGCAAGCTTCGGCGCGAACTGCTGGGACGAGCTGATGCCCCACCTCGGTGCGGAGGCGTTGGCAGTTGATCTTCCGGGGCGCGGGAGCAGGGCCGAAGTCGACCTGGGCACGGTCACTCTCGCGGACTGCGCCGATGCGGTCCGGGAGGACGTCGAGGCGAAGGACCTGCGGGACGTCGTACTGGTCGGTCACTCCTTCGCGGGAGTCACCATCCCGCGCGTCCTGGACCTCATACCCGACCGGATCCGCCATGTCGTCCTCGTGTCGGCCGTGGTGCCGGCGGACAGATCCCGGGTGCTTGACCAGATCGATCCCGAAGTGCGGGAGCTGGTGGAGCAGTCCATCGCCGGCGGCGTCTACCACCAGACCCGCGAGGGCGCCGCCGCCATGCTGTGCAACGACATGGACGAGGCCACCACCGCGTCCACCCTGGACCGGCTCGCGGACGATTCGGCCGCCCTGCTGAGCGAGCCCGTGGACCTGAGCGGCTACCGACGCGCGATCCCCCGGACGTACGTGCACCTCACGCGGGACCAGTGCTACGTCGAGGAACTCCAACAGCGATCCATCGCGCTGCTTCGGCCCGACGTCATCGATCTCGACACCGGTCACATGGCCATGATCAGTGCGCCCGAGAAGCTTGCCCTGGTCCTCAACACCCTTCACGGCTGATCGCCGGACCGACCTGCGATGGACGGACCGCGAACGGACGGTTGTGGCCCTCGGGGAGTATCGCCGCGGGGCCGGACAGAGGTCGGGGGTGACGGCGCCCACCCGGCCGCCCCATGCGGGGTTCCCCGTGGGCGGCGGGTGGGTGCGCGGTAGCCGACTGGGCGTCAGGAGGTGACGTCCACCAGGACTTTGCCGACGGCGTGGCTCTCGACCGCTCGGTGCGCGTCGGCGGTGCGGTCGAGGGGGAAGCGGATCAGCGGCAGGCCGTGCTCCTCGCCGACCGGCAGCGCGCCGTCGCGCACTGCGGCGGCGACGTCCTGGACGGCCGCGGCGCGTGCCTCCGGACCGGCCGTGTAGAGCACCAGGAACTGAAAGCGGGTGTTCAGCACCATGTTCTGCGGCACGTTCAGTTCGACTGGCTTGCCACCGTCGTTGGCGTAGGTCGAGATCGTGCCGCGAGTTCGCAGCGCGGCCAGGTCCAGTGCGAGGTTCGCGCCCAGCGCCACCTCGGCGACGATGTCGACGCCGTCCGGGGCGATCTTGCGGATCTCGGCGGCCGGGTCGCCCTCGCGATAGTTGATGACGTGGTGGGCCCCGGCGGCGGTGGCCAGCCGGGCTTTCTCCGGGCTGCTGATCGTGCTGATCACGGTGGCGCCGGCCCATCGGGCGAGCTGGATCACCGCGTGCCCGACCGCTCCGGCCCCGCCCGCGGCGAGCACCACCCTCCCGTCGAGTGCCCCGGGCCGCAGCCGGCGCGGGCCGTCCTCGGCGACGGTGAGCGCGCGGTGCGCGGTGAGCGCGGGGACGCCGAGTGAGGCGCCGACGTCGAATCCGGCCTCGTCGGGCAGCGGCACGGCCTGTTCGGCGGGCACGACGGTGAACTCGGCGGCGGTGCCGGTGGGCCGCCCGGCGGCGGCCATGAACAGCCAGACCCGCTGACCGACCCGGCTCTGGTCGACACCCTCACCGACAGCGTCGACCGTGCCGGCGCCGTCGAGGTGCGGGGTGACCTCCGAGAAGTGCTTGGGGTGGCCGACGCCCGAGCGTGCCTGCCAGTCGGTCGGGTTGACCCCGGACACGGCGACCCGGACGCGAACCTCGCCGGGGCCGGGCGCCGGCAGGTCACGGTCGACGAACTGCAGAACGTCGGGGGCGCCGTTGTCGCGGTAGATGATGGCCTTCATGATCCGTCCTTGGAGCCTGGTAGAGCGGGGTTTTCCGGCGTGGCCTGGCGGTGCGTCAGGGTGTCCGGCGTGTGGTGCGGTCGCGAGCCGGGTCGCGTGGGTTCCGGTCAGCCGATAGGGACGTCGTTGGAGCGGGACTCGATGGCATCGAGGGTGGCGAGGGTCGCGGCGTCGAGGGTGATCCCGCTGACCGCGATGTTGGCCTCCAAGTGGGCGGCGTTGGCGGTGCCGGGGATGAGAAGCACGTTCGGGGCGTGGTGCAGCAGCCAGGCGAGGCCGACCTGGGAGGGCGTGGCTCCCAGGGACTCGGCCACGGCGTGCACCGCCGGCTCGTCCGTCGCTTTGGGCAGGCCGGGGAAGACCCCGCCGAGCGGGAAGAACGGCACCCAGGCGATGCCCTCCGCCGCGCACAACCGCAGCATGTCCTCGTCGTCGCGGGAGACGAGACTGTACGCGTTCTGCACGCAGACGATGCCGGCCGGCAGGGCACGGCGCAGGCCGTCGAGGGTGACGCTGCTCAGGCCGATCGCACCGATCTTGCCCTCGTCGCGCAGGGCGGTCATCACCGCGAGCTGGTCGTCGAGGTCGACGACCTGATCGCCCTCAGGACGCAGCCCGGGGCCGGTGTCCAGGCGGCGGAGGTTGACGACCGCGAGCCGGTCGACGCCGAGGCTGCGCAGGTTGTCCTCGATGCTGGCGCGCAGCTGCTCGGGCCGCTGCGCCAGACGCAACGGCACGCGCCCGCCCGGGTTGGGGTCAGCCCCCACCTTGGTGACCACCAGGACGTCGTCCTCGGGGCGCAGTGCCTCGCGGATCACGGCGTTGGCGAAACCGAAGCCATAGAACTCGGCGGTGTCCACGTGGTCGACGCCCAACTCGACCGCGCGGCGCAGCAGCGCGACGGCCTCGCCGCGGCGATCGTGCAGCCGCTCGAGCTGCAAGGCACCGTAGCCGACGCGTAAAACGACGCGGCCGGCGAACGAAGCGGTCGCGGTGGTCATGACGCTGTCTCCTCAGTCGGTGATTGCAAGGCGGTGTACAGCAGTTCGGCCTGGTAGAGCGCCATGACCCGGTGGGCGATCGGAGTGGCGCTCTCCCGGGCCTGGGTCGGCTCATGGTGCTCGACCTTGACGAGCCAGGCTGTGAGGCAGTCGTGCAGCATCGCGCGCATCCGGTCAGTCATGTCGACGACGATGTCGCGGATGGCCGGGTCGGTGGTCGACTCTCCCCAGGTCTGCACGCCGACCCGAGCCTCGGCCGGGTCGATCGCGGCGATCAGACGGGAGAGCAGTTCGTCGGGGCCAGGTGGGGCGTCGGCCGCGGCGTACTCGCCGAGGACATCGGCGCGCTTGGCGAGCACCTCGCGGGCGGCGACCCGGACCAGGTCGGCCTTGTTGCGGTAGTGCGCATAGATCGAGCCGGCCGAGAGACCGGACTCGGCGGTGATGTCGGCGATCGAGGTCCGCTCCAGGCCGTTGCGGCTGAAGCAGCGGACGGCGGCCTCGGCGATCTGAGTACGCCGAAGTTCCTTGCGCGCGTCGGTGAGCCGAGGCACAACACCCCCCACAAAAAGAACGTGCATTCTGCTTATGGGGGGACACTAGCAGAACTACGGTTCTGTTTGTGATGCGTGAGTGTCATACGAGTAGGCCCGGTCATGACGACCGGGCCTACTCGCGATGGGTTCGTCAGACCAGCGCCTGCTACCGGTTCACGGGGTGTACACCGACGGCCGGGGCGCGGTCGCCATGCCGTTGCCGATGAAGAAGCTCGGGTGCGGGGGCTGGTTGTACGCCGTGTTTTGCCAGGCGAGTGCCGTGCGGTACATCGTGTCGTGCAGCAGGGTGGTGATCTTGGTGCCGGTCTCGACGGGCGTGGAGTACACCCGCAGGGCCGTGTTGTTCGACGTGGGCCAGACGACCTCCTCGCGCCAGTCGCCGAGGATGTCGCCGGACAGGGACGGGGTCGCCTTGGTGCTGTTGTTGGAGTGGACGTCGGACCCGGTCAGCAGCCGGGTGTCGCCCGAGGGGCCGTACTTGTCGATGTGGGTGTTGTCGAGGAGTTCGCGGACGGGATCGCCGTCCCACCAGGAGAGGAAGTTGGCCGAGGACGGTTCGCGGCCCTTCGTCGCGCCCGACTCGTCGCGGATGGAGGTGTCGGAGGCCGACCAGACCTCGGCTCCGTCGTTGCCCGCCCAGATGTCACCGGCGACTCCACGGCCGTTGTCACAGCAGGCGGCCAGCTTCCAGTCGACGGTGCCGTTCGCCGGGTTGATGTACAGCTCGGCGGGCTGGCTGGTGGACTCCGAGACCTTGAAGTACTCCAGGCCGGCGTGCGACGGGTCGAGGTCGCCGAGGTGCTGGGCGTCGCCGTGCCCGGTCCTCGTCGTCCACAGGCCGTTGCCGTTGTCGTCGACCGCCATCGCGCCGTAGACGATCTCGTCCTTGCCGTCGCCGTCGACGTCCCCGACGGAGAGGCTGTGCGAGCCCTGACCGTCGTAGCCCTTGCCGCTGTTGGAGGAGGAGTTGGTGTCGAAGGTCCAGCGGCGGGTGAAGGTGCCGCCCCGCCAGTCCCAGGCGGCGACGACCGTGCGGGTGTAGTAGCCGCGGGCCATGATCAGGGAGGGGCGGGCACCGTCCAGGTAGGCGGTGCCGGCGAGGAAACGGTCCACCCGGTTGCCGTACGAGTCGCCCCAGGAGGAGACCGTGCCGCGGGCCGGGACGTAGTCGACGCTCTGCATCGCCTTGCCGGTCTGCCCGTTGAACATGGTCAGGTACTCGGGTCCGGTGAGCACATAGCCGCTGGAGTTGCGGTGGTCGGCCGAGGAGCTGCCGATGACCGCGCCGGTGCCGTCGACCGTGCCGTCCGCGGTCTTCATGGCGACCTCGGCCTTGCCGTCGCCGTCGTAGTCGTACGCCTGGAACTGTGTGTAGTGCGCGCCGGAGCGGATGTTGCGGCCCAGGTCGACGCGCCACAGGCGGGTGCCGTCGAGCTTGACGCCGTCGACGATCGTGTTGCCGGTGTAGCCGGACTGCGAGTTGTCCTTGGCGTTGGTGGGCTGCCACTTGAGGACGAAGTCGAGGGCGCCGTCGCCGTCGAGGTCGGCGACGGAGGCGTCGTTGGCCGCGTAGGTGTAGGCGACGCCGTCGGGGGTGGTGCCGCCGGCCGGCGGGGAGATGGGAACGTCCTTGTAGCCGGTGCGGAGTTGGACGGCGTGTACGGAGTCGGCCTGCTCCACACCTCCGACGATCTCGCGGACCGTGTAGTCGGCCTGGGCGGGGGCGCCGGAGTGGAAGTAGTTCGTCGAGCCCGTCACCGGCGTGGAGTTGACCTTCGTACCGGCCCGGTAGACGTTGAAGGAGACGTCGCCGGGGTCGGTGCCGAGCCAGCGCCAGCTGACCAGGTTGCCGCTGTCGGTGTGCACGCTGACCACACCGCGGTCGAGCTTCTCGACCTGCCGGGCGGTGGCCGCCGTCGGGGCCCCTCCCGCGCGGGTCAGTTCGAGCGTGGGGGAGGTGTCGGGGGTGGTGAGGGTGGTGAGTCCGGCGCCGACCAGGGCCGTGACGGCGGTCATCGCGCCGAGGAGCACGCGGCGTCCGCGGTGCGAAGGCGGGGCGGGGAGCGGGGGCGGCTGGGGGTGCGGGTGCTGCACGGGGCGGGCCTCCTGAACGGGGGGACGGACGCATTCCGGTCCCTGTCAGTCGCCGCCGTGCTCGCCCGGGTTGCCGTATCTTCCAGCCAACTCGGCGACCGTCCGGGCGATCCGCTCACGCAACTCGGGCGGATGGAGGACCTCGACACCGGTGCCCAGGCGCAGGAACTCGGCGTGCGCGTGGTCGACGGACTCGATGGGGACGGTGACCACCGTCCAACCGTCCTGCTCGGTACGGCCGTTCGCCCGCACGGCCATGGGGAGCGTCACGCCCGGCGCCACGCGGACCACCGCCTCGGCACGGTGCAGCCGGTCATGGAAGTCACGCTGGTAGGCGGTCCAGTAGGCCGCTAGGTCGAAGCCGTCGGGGCGTGTGAACTCATCCTCCGAGAGCGCCAGTTGGAGAATCTGATCGACGCGGAAGGTGCGGGGGCCCGGGCCGGCGACCACGTACCAGCGGCCCGCCTTCAGCACGAGCCCGTACGGCTCCAACCGGCGTTCCCCATCGGTGGGTTCACGCCACCGGCGGTACAGGACACGCAGGACCCGGTTGTTCCACACGGCGTCCGCGACCGCCGGCAGGAACGGCGCCTCCTCGGCCCGCGCGTACCAGCCCGGTGCGTCGAGGTGGAAGCGGCCGCCGACCCGGTCGGCATGCGCGCGCAGTTCCGGCGGCAGCGCGGCCCGGACCTTGAGCTGGGCGGCGGCCAGGACGGGACCGAGGCCCAGTTCGGCGGCGGGACCGGGCGCACCGGCGAGGAAGAGGGCCTCGGCCTCACCCGCGGTCAGGCCGGTGAGGCGGGTGCGGTAGCCGTCGAGGAGCCGGTAGCCGCCGGCGTGGCCCGCGTCGCCGTACAGCGGGATCCCGGCCGCGCCCAGCGCCTCCACGTCCCGGTAGACCGTGCGGACGGACACCTCCAGTTCCTCGGCGAGCTGGGCGGCGGTCATCCGCCCCCGGGTCTGGAGCAGCAGCAGGATCGAGACGAGCCGGGCCGACTTCATGATCTCAGGATGCCCGACTTCACTGACACAGGATGTCAGTGAAGCGGCCGTACGGTCCCGTCCATGGCCTTCAGGGAGAAACTGCTGACCGTGCCGCCACCGATCGAGGTGGCCGGTCGTCACATCAAGCGTTACCACGTCACCGCCGACCCGAACGGCATCGCGCCGGACGTGGCGAAGGCGGCTTACTCGATTCTTCCGGAGCTGCTGCCGGAGCCGGACGGGACGCCGCCCGCGACCTTCGTCGTGCTGCACCGGGGCGACGACGACGGCGCCTATCTGAACGCGTACAGCTGGGTGTGGGACAACGTCCTGCACTTCCGGGGCGCGTCGGCGGGCCAGCCGGTCCTCGGCTGCCCGGACCGCGACCCCACGCACTTCATCCGGCCCGACCTGCCGTGGATCGGCTGCGTGTGGGAACTGCCGCCGATCCTGCACGAACGGGACGCCTGGGTACGGCATCTGATCGCCCCCGAAGTCCCCGACCTCGACGCCTACATGGCCGACTCACTGCCCGCCGGCACGACTGGAGACCGCCCATGAGCAGCCCGCACGACTTCGACTTCTTCCACGGCGCGTGGGAGGTCCACCATCGCCGCCGCACCGACTTCCTCGACCCGGACAGCGGTTGGGAGGAGTTCTCGGCCACCAGCCGCTGCTGGAGCCTGTTCGACGGGGCAGCGAACATCGACGAACTCGACGTGCCGGGCCGGCGGTGGAAGGGGCTGACGCTGCGGCTCTACGACCCGGAGAGCGAGCAGTGGTCGCTGAACTGGTCCTCCAGCCGCAGCGGGAAACTGTTCCCGCCGGTGGTCGGCCGTTTCGAGGGCGGGCGCGGCGAGTTCCACGGCGAGGACACACACGACGGCAAGGAGGTGCGGGTGCGGTTCGTGTGGTCGGGGATCTCCGACACCACCGCACGCTGGGAGCAGGCCTTCTCGGTGGACGACGGGGAGAGCTGGGTGACCAACTGGTTCATGGACTTCGCTCGGGCTTGTGGAACCCCAGCACCCTGAACACCGGATCGGCGCGCCGTCGGTCCTGGTCGGGCAGGGCCGCCAGCCGCGCGGCGAACTGTTCGGCCAGCGGGTCGTCGGGCGGGACCCGGGTGAACCAGCCGCGCCGCAGGTCCGCGGCCGTACTGCGCGGGCTGCGCCCCTGACCGACGCCGGGGAAGCGGGCCCGGCCGACCGGATCCAGTCCGCAGGCCACGGCATACGTCGTGACGGCTTCGGTGGCGTCCTGGGCCGGCCGGCGCGGGCGGGGCGCGAGGACCGCGTCGATGTCGCTGCCCACGTCGTGTGCGGCGGCCTTGTCGACGGTGGTGACGTACGCGCCGCCCGGCCTCAGCACGCGGGCGCACTCGGCGACGACCGCGCGGACGTCGCCCGGGCGGTCCAGCAGATGCAGCAGCCAGACACTGGTGACGGCATCGAACGAGCCGTCGGGGAACGGCAGCCGCCTGCTGTCCGCCAGGACGATCGCCCCGGGGAGACGTTCGGCGGCCGTCCGGGCCATGCCGTACGTCAGGTCCACGCCCGTCACCCGCAGGCCGGGGCGGGCCGCGGCGAACCGCCGGGTCACGATCCCGGTGCCGCAGGCGACGTCGAGGAGCCGCCGGGCATCCTCCGGGACCAGGCCGAGCACGGCGTCGGCGGCCGCGGCGGCCCTGGGCTCGCCGCCGCGGGTGACGTCGTAGGCGTCGGCCTCCTTGTCGTAGTCCAGCACCGCCGTCACTGCGCCCCGTGGGCGGCGGCGAGCTCCTGCACCTTGTGGGCGAGCTCGAAGTCCAGCTCGGTCACGGTGCCGCCCGCGCTGTGCGTGTTCACGCTGAGGGACACCGTGTTGTAGCCGAGGGTGAGGTCGGAGTGGTGGTCGAGCTCCTCCTGGACCTGGGCGATGTGGACGACCATCGCGGTCGCGGCGAAGTGCGTGCCGAGCCGGTAGGACCGGGTGAGGCGGTCGCCGTCGACCGACCAGCCGGGCAGTTCCGCGAGCCGGTCCTCGATCTCCTTCTGCGACAGCGGTTCCACGGGCATGGCCTCGCTCCTTCCTGAGTTGCGGATGCCTGTCCAGCCTGCCACAGCTGGGCCGCTTCGGCCCTGGTCAGACGGGCTCCCGAGGGATCGGGTCGCCGAGGGCGCCCCCGATCGCCCCTCCCAGCGGGCAGCCGCGCACGTCGGCGCGCCGGGGCGCCGCGGTCTCCGAGGTCCACGGTCCGGTCGAGCACCCGTTCCTCGGCTGCCGGCGACTCTGCTCCTGGCGGGCGTTCCTCGGCTACGGTCGTCGGTATGACCACCGTCGCGTCCGGTGACGCCGCTCCCGCCACCGTCCCCGCCGACCCGGGCGTCGGCCCGTTGCTGCGGGCCTGGCGGGAGGAACGGCGGGTCAGTCAGCTGGAGTTGGCGCTGCGGGCGGACTCCTCGGCCCGGCACGTCAGCTTCATCGAGACGGGCCGTGCACGGCCGAGCGAGGAGATGGTGCTCAGGCTGGCCGAGCACCTGGAGGTGCCCGTCCGGGAGCGCAACGCACTGCTGCTGGCGGCGGGGTACGCGCCCCGGTATCCCGAGACCCCGCTGACCGACCCGGCGCTGGAGGCGCTGCGCGAGGGCATGGAGCGCCTCATCCAGGGCTACGAGCCCTACCCGGCGCTCGTGGTCGACGCGCTGTACGACGTCGTCGCGGCCAACCGGGGCATCCTGATGCTGCTGGAGGGCGTGCCGGAGTCCCTGCTCGTCCCGCCGCTGAACGCGATGCGGCTGACGCTCCACCCGGAGGGCCTGGCACCCCGTATCCGCAACCTTCGCGAGTGGCGCGGGCATCTGCTCGCGCAGATGGGGCGGCAGATCGCCCTGCGCCGTTCGGAGCGGCTGCGGGCGTTGTACGACGAGGTGTCCGCGTATCCGGTGCCGGAGCAGGACGACGACGCCGGTCCACCGGCCGAGCCCGGCACCTGTTTCGCGTTGCCGATGCGGATCGAGCACGAGGGACGGACGCTGTCGTTCGTCTCCTCCATCTCCACCTTCAACACCCCGATGGACGTGACCGTCTCCGAGCTGGCCATCGAGACCTTCCTCCCGGCCGACCCCGCGACGGTCAAGTACCTTCACTCACTGCTGCCTTGAGGAACCCTCAGGTCGTCGTGCCGGACGCGGACGGCACCTGATACCCCGGGTAATGGGGCCACCGTCGCAAAACGGCACCCGTGTCGCGTGTGTCGCGGTTCCGGCCCGGAGAGACTGATGAGACAGGCAGCGGAACATGACACACTGCATCCGGACTTCGACGCGTAGGGGAGGCGTGGCGTGAGTGAGCGGCGTCCTGCTCCCACGGTGGGCCAGGTGGTGCTCGGCAGGCGGCTGCAGGAACTGCGGGAGGCGGCCGGCCTCAAACGCGAGGAGGCCGCGCGGGCGCTGCGGGTGGCCCCCGCGACCGTACGGCGGATGGAGACGGCCGACGTCGCGTTGAAGATCCCGTACGTGCAGGTGCTGTTGGAGACGTACGGCGTCGCCGACGACGAGGCGGCCGCGTTCGTGGCACTGACCGAGGAGGCCAACCGGCCCGGCTGGTGGCAGCGGTTCCACGACGTGCTGCCCGAGTGGTTCAGCATGTACGTGAGCCTGGAGGGCGCCGCCGGGATCATCCGCTCCTACGAGCCGCACTTCGTGCCGGGTCTGCTGCAGACCGAGGCCTACGCGCGCGCCGTGATGGAGGCCGGGACGATCGGGCAGGCGGGGCCGGGGACGGTCGACCGGCATGTGTCGCTGCGGATGGCCCGGCAGGAGCTGCTGGAGCGGACGAACCCGCCGCACCTGTGGGTGATCATGGACGAGACGGTGCTGCGCCGGCCGGTGAGCATCGACGGCGAGGTCATGCGCGACCAGCTGGACAAACTCGTCCAGCTCGCCGAGAACGACCGGATCACCCTCCAGGTCGCGGAGTTCGAACAGGGCCCGCACCCGGGCACGTACGCGCCGTTCTCCCTCTTCCGCTTCACCGAGCCGGAACTGCCCGACATGGTGTTCACCGAGTACCTCACCGGTGCCCTCTACCTGGACTCCCGCAAGGAGGTCGTCGCGCATCTGGAGGTCCTGGACCACATGTCGGCGCGGGCGGCCTCGGCGGAGCGCACCAAGCAGCTCCTGAGGGAACGCCTCAAGGACTTCTGAGGCCGGGCTCAGGCCGCGCCGCCCTTGCGGTCCTGGTCCTTCTCGTCGTCGACGATCTCGGCGTCGACCACGCCCTCCTCGTCCTGCGGTGAGCTGTGCGCGCCGTCGGCGGCGCCGTCCGTCGGGGTCTGCTGGGCCTGGGCGTACATGGCCTGGCCCATCCGCTGGCTGACGGAGGCGAGTTTCTCGACGCCGGTGCGCAGAGCGTCGGTCTCCGCGTTCTGCTCCAGGAGCTGCTTGACCTCGGCGACCGCCGCCTCCACCTCTCCCCTGGTCTCGGCCGGGACCTTGTCCTCGTTCTCACGGAGGAACTTCTCGGTCTGGTAGACGAGTTGTTCGGCATGGTTGCGGGTCTCCGCCGCCTCCCGGCGGCCCCGGTCCTCCTCGGCGTACTGCTCCGCCTCCCGCATCATGCGGTCGATGTCGTCCTTGGGCAGGGCGGAGCCGCCGGTGACGGTCATCTTCTGTTCCCGGCCGGTGGCGAGGTCCTTCGCCGAGACGTGCATGATCCCGTTCGCGTCGATGTCGAAGGCGACCTCGACCTGCGGCACGCCGCGCGGCGCGGGCGGCAGGCCGGTGAGGTCGAAGACGCCGAGCTTCTTGTTGTACGCGGCGATCTCCCGTTCGCCCTGGTAGACCTGGATGCCCACCGAGGGCTGGTTGTCGGCGGCGGTGGTGAAGATCTCCGAGCGGCGGGTGGGGATCGTGGTGTTGCGCTCGATGAGCTTGGTCATGATGCCGCCCTTGGTCTCGATGCCCAGGGACAGCGGGGTGACGTCGAGGAGCAGGACGTCCTTCACGTCGCCGCGGATGACGCCGGCCTGGAGCGCCGCGCCGACGGCGACGACCTCGTCCGGGTTGACACCCTTGTGCGGGTCCTTGCCGGTGAGCTCCCTGACCAGCTCGGTGACGGCGGGCATCCGGGTCGAGCCGCCGACGAGGATGACGTGGTGGATCGCGGCCAGCTTGATGCCGGCGTCCTTGACCGCCTGGTGGAAGGGGGTCTTGCAGCGGTCGAGGAGGTCCGCGGTGAGTTCCTGGAACTGGGCGCGGGTCAACTTCTCGTCGAGGTGCAGCGGGCCCTCGGCGGAGGCGGTGATGTAGGGCAGGTTGATCGTCGTCTCGGAGGAGCTGGACAGCTCGATCTTGGCCTTCTCGGCGCCCTCACGCAGTCGCTGCAGGGCCATCTTGTCGTTGCCCAGGTCGACGCCGGTCTGCCCCTTGAAGCGCTTGACGAGGTACTCGACGACCCGCTGGTCCCAGTCGTCGCCGCCGAGGTGGGTGTCGCCGTTGGTGGCCTTGACCTCGATGACCCCGTCGCCGATCTCCAGCAACGACACGTCGAAGGTGCCGCCGCCGAGGTCGAAGACCAGGACCGTCTGCTCCTCCCCCCGGTCGAGGCCGTAGGCGAGGGCGGCGGCGGTCGGCTCGTTGATGATCCTGAGGACCTTCAGGCCCGCGACCTCCCCGGCCTCCTTGGTGGCCTGCCGCTGGCTGTCGTCGAAGTACGCGGGCACGGTGATCACGGCGTCGGTGACGTCCTCGCCGAGGTAGGACTCGGCGTCCCGCTTCAGCTTCTGCAGCACCCGCGCGGACAGCTCCTGCGCCCGGTAGCGGGTGCCGTCGATGGAGCCCTCCTGGGGGAACCGCCAGTTCGAGTCGCCCATGTACCGCTTGACCGAGCGGGCGGTGCGCTCCACGTTCGTCACGGCCTGCCGCTTGGCGACCTCTCCGACGAGCACCTCGCCGTTCTTGGCGAAGGCCACCACCGACGGTGTGGTCCTGCCGCCCTCCGCGTTGGCGACGACCGTGGGCTCGCCGCCTTCCAGCACCGCCACCACCGAGTTCGTGGTCCCGAGATCGATTCCGACCGCACGTCCCATCGCTGTTCCCTTCCACCGCGCCAGCGGAGCCTGTGCACTCCAGCAGAAAACTTGAGTGCGCTCTTGTCAATGGGTGGCTCCTGTCAGGAGACGGGTACCCCGGCATAGGAGGACGGGTACCCCGGCTCAGGAGGACGGGTACCCCGCCGGGCGCTCGTCGTGCCGTCCGCCGCGCAGGGCGAGGGCCCGCCGGGGGCGGTCCGTGACCAGGACGTCGACCCGCGGGTCGGCCAGGAAGGTCCGCATCGGCAGGTCCTCGTTGATCGTCCACACCATGCTGAACAGGCCGTGCCGGGCCGCCTCGCGCAGCACACCCGCGCGCGCCAGCCGGTGGTGCACGGCGACCCCGCCCGCTCCGCAGGCACGGACCCGCCGCATGGGCAGCAGCTCGCTCAGCCGGGTGGCGGCCAGGCGGGCCGGAGCGATGTCCCGGCGGTCGCGGCCCAGCGACAGGGCCGTGCGCACCTGCGGGAAGCCCCGCGCGATGGCGGCGACGGAACGGTCCTCCAGGGTGGTGGCGACGAAGCCGTCGGTGCCGAGCAGGGCGATCGCGCGGTCGATCACCGTGCGCTCGTACCCGACCTCCTTGAGGTCCAGGTGCCCGGCCAGTTTCCCGGCGATCAGGGACATGATGTCCTCCATGACCGGTACGGCGTATCCGGCCCGTTCGCAGAGTTCGGCATGCGTGATCGTCGACAGGGGCGGGCCGCCGGGACCGACCCGGGGATCGTGGTAGACGACGAGGACCTGATCCGCGGTGCGCCGGATGTCGAACTCCACGTACTCGGCGCCGGAGCGGACCGCGTCCTCGTACGCCTCCCGGGTGGCGGCGCCGGCGTGTTCGGATCCGCCCCGGTGCGCGGACACGGCGGGTCGTCGCGACATCGGCGGGTCAGCTCCCGGACGGGGATCGGGGCGCGGGCACCGTGGCGGGCCGGCCGTCGGGCGGGGACAGGAGGGCGCCGGAGCGTCTGCTGACCCTCCGGAGCAGCAGGTATCCGATCACGGCGAGGACCACGAAGGGAAGCCAGGCCAGCGCGTACGCCGTGCCGTACGTGTCGAGGTCGAAGATGGAGCGGTCGGAGTGGACGTTGGTGCCGTTGACCCCGAAGTACGTCAGCAGCAGGGTCGGCGGCAGCGCGATCAGGGTGGCCGCGGCGACGAGCGCGGAGACGGTGCGGTCACGGCGATCGTCGCGCTCGGCGAGTTCGGCGTCGAGGGCGGCGGAGCGGGCGCCGATGACGGAGGTGAGCCGTTCGACCATGCGCGCGGAGTTCTCCAGGCTGTCGCGGATGCCCAGGGTGTCGCGCAGGGAGGACTGGAAGGCCTCCATCAGCATCTCCGGGATCAGCAGGCTGTCCACGTACGCCTCGACGCCGAAGGCCAGGTCCAGCTGGAGTTCGTTCACCCCGGCCGACAGCCGGGAGATGAGGGAGCGGACCTCGTACGGCGAGTCGGTCATGGGGGCCCGCTCGTTGGCGCGCATGGTCTCGAAGGCGGCCAGCCGGGTGCGCTGGAGCACGGCGAGGGCGGAGATCATGCCGACGGCGACCAGGATCAGGCCGTTCTCGACGTGCGGGGCCCAGCCGGCCTGGACGGAGACGCCGCGGCCGTGCGCGGAGAGGGTGACGCCGTGGTTCCTGAGGTTGGGCGGCAGGGTGTCCTCGGCCTCGGACGTGCGGTGCGCGGGCAGCCGGCCGCGGTAGACGATCTCGTTCAGCAGGGCGGCCCTGCGGGTGGCGTCGGCGAGGTCCGCGCTCAGCAGGTCGCGCCGCAACCGCCCGCCGGGGAAGACCAGCTGGTGGACGTTCTGGCCGTAGGTGAGGGGGGTCGGCAGGGCGAGCCGTTCGTTGACCACGTCGAGCAGCGGCCGGTCGCCGAGCAGGATGCGCCGACGGTCGAAGCAGGTGTCCGCCAGCCAGGCGGCGAGGGCGTCGGGCGTGGTGTCCGCGGCGAAGCCGCAGTCGACGAGGAGGGTCACGTCGCCGCGCGGGGTGGCGAGGACCAGGAGTTCGGCGGCGGCGAGGGCGAGAGCGTGGTCGCCGTGCGCGGGCCGCAGCTCGTCGGGGCCCAGGTGCTCGGTGAGGACCGGCACGGGCAGGACCGCTCCGCTGGACCTCAGATGGGGTTCGAACCGGCCGAAGTCCAGCCGGTCGACCAGCGCGTCGGACGTGGTGCTGTGCGGGCGGGCGCGGCCGTCGAGGCTGAACAGCAGGACCGCGCGGGTGAGTTCACGGGTCGCGGAGTCGAGCACCGTCGTCCCGCCTGAGGTTCCCGCCACCGATGAGTCCTCCCAGCGCCCGGTCGTTCCACCGCCGTCAGCTACTTACCCGGGCCGGTGCCGGTGAACCGGCCGGGCACGCCCACCGGCCGTGCGCACGGGTCGGCCGGGCCACCCGCCGGGCGCCCCGGCGTGGGGCGGCCCGGCGGATGCGCTGTCCCGGGTGCCGGTTCAGGCGAGCTTCGCCGACAGCGTGATCGATACGGCCTTCAGGGCCTGGCTGACCGGGCAGTTGACCTTGGCCTGCTCGGCGGCGGCGACGAAGCCCGCCTCGTCGAGGCCCGGCACCGTGCCCTCGACGGTGAGGTGGATGCCGGTGATCCCCTCACCGGGCTGGAAGTTGACGTCGGCGGAGGTGACGAGCTTGGTGGGCGGGGTGCCTGCCCCGGCGAGGCCGTGCGAGAGAGCCATCGAGAAGCAGCTGGAGTGGGCGGCCGCGATCAGCTCCTCGGGGCTGGTCTTGCCGTTCGCTTCCTGGGTGCGGGCAGCCCACGTCACCGGCTGCTCGCCGATGGCGCCGGAGGTGTCGAAGGTGACAACGCCGTTGCCCTCGAGCAGGTTGCCTTCCCAGACGGTGTGTGCGGAGCGCGTGGTGGCCACGGTCATTCCTTTCGTATGGTCCCGGTGACGGGATGACGGCACCATCCGATCACACTCCGGCCCGGCTCACGCGAAGGACCTGCCCGCCCGCGCTGAACGACGGCCGCGCCCGACAACACGGATCAGGCGACCCGTCGTTCCTGATGCTCGGTCAGCGGGACCTGGGGGCCGTCCGTCTCCTGGAGCCAGCGGCGCAGCACCTGGTGGATGTGTTCGGCTCCGACGAGTTCCGTGCCGTCCTCGACGGGCGCCGACAGGGCCAGCGGCGACAGCAGGAAGGCCTTGGCCTGGGCCCCGCCGAGACCGCCGTGGGAGCCGATCTGCTCCTCGAAGGCGAGGACCTCCCCGTCGGCCGGGTCGTACCAGGAGTTGACCATGATGTCGGCGGTGTGCGGGAAGGAGTGGGTGCGGCGGACGGCGTCGGCGGCGCCGGGCCCGAAGTCGGCGAGCGGACCGGGGTTGTCGTCGAGTTCGTCGAGCGGGATCTGCGCGCCGAACGGACCGAGGACGACTCCCCCGTGCTCCTCGCTGCGCACCAGCAGGAAGCCGATGCCGGGATGGTTGGCGAGGGTGGTCAGCAGGGCGGGGTGGCGGGCGTCGATCTCCTCCTTGGTCATCCGGTGGTGCACGTCCGGGAAGGAGACCAGGCCCAGGTTTCCGGAGGCCAGCACGATGGGTTCCGAGCGTGGGCCCGACGGGCGGAACTGCTCGGCGCGCTCCTCGACCGGCCGGCGCAGTGCGGCGCGCACGGCCGCGCGGGCCTCGGTGCCGCTGTGGGTGCGCCGCGCCCGGCGCGGCACGGGCAGCCCGGCGCCGGCCCGCACCAGGTCGGAGAGGGTGAGTCCGTAGCGGGAGCGGAAGGTCTCGCCGGGGCTCTGCCCGTGGTCGGACAGCACCACGATCCGGTATGGGCGAGGGGCGTGCTCGGCGACGGTCTCGATGAGGGCGAGGGAGCGGTCGAGGCGTTCGAGGACCTTCTCCGCGTCCCGGCTGGCCGGCCCGGAGTGGTGGGCCACCTCGTCGTACGCGACGAGGTCGGCGTAGACGGCGGTGCGTCCGGCGAGCATGTCGCCCATCACGGCGGCGACGACGACATCGCGTTCGACGACGGTCGCGAAGGCGCGGACGAACGGATAGAGGCCGCCGCGCCCCACCCGGGGCCGTACTTTGCGCGCGCGGGCCCGGCTGGACTCGCCTATCTCACGTCCGACGTCGGCGACGAAGGACATGGCGGTGCGCACCGCGTTGGCCGGGTCGGAGAAGTAGGCGAAGTACCCCGCCCTGGAGCGGGTCTCGCGGCTGCGGCGGCGGGTGGCTATGGACAGCACCAGGGCCTGTTCGTCGGCGCCGCCGGAGAACAGGTTGCCGCGGCTGGCGCCGTCGACGGTGAGCAGTCCGGCGTCGCCGGTGGCCTCCACGGCGCGGCGCTGGAGCTCGAGGGCACTGGTCGGGCGGTTGCAGACCATCACCTCGCCGCGGTCCTTCTCGTACCAGCGGAAGGCGGGGATGTCGTGGTTGCTGCCGTGCAGGATGCCGAGTTGGCTGGCGCCGGTCTGGCTGGACCAGTCGGTGCGCCACGGGGTGAGCCGGTGGCTGGGTCCGCCTCTGGTACCGACGCCGACACCGATGCCGGTGGCGAGCCAACGGGCGACGGTGGGCATCAGTCCCCTGTCGACGGCGTCGAGCAGCACGTCGTGGCCGACCCCGTCGAGCTGGACGAAGACGGTGCCGGGGGCGGGGGAGCAGGCCGGGCCGGATCGGCGGCGGCGGTCGGCGAGCCGGTACAGGCGGCGCCGGTAGGCGTCGTCGTCGCGGACGGCGAGCGCGGCGCCGGTCGCGGAGGCGACGGCGGACATCACGGCGGCCACCACGACCGCGGTCTCCGGAGCGGCGTCGCCCTGCTCGGTGGGGTTCAGCCGCAGCGCGAGCAGGAGCAGCGCGCCGTTGAGGAAGAACACCAGCAGCCCCAGCACCAGGGCGGGCACCAGCAGCAACAGCCGTACGAGGAGGGGCCAGACGAGAGCCGACA
This sequence comes from Streptomyces sp. NPDC005263, assembly GCF_042872365.1. NCBI lineage: Bacteria > Bacillati > Actinomycetota > Actinomycetes > Kitasatosporales > Streptomycetaceae > Streptomyces > Streptomyces sp. NPDC005263. The sequence goes on from NZ_JBIAKJ010000008.1 coordinate 129,479, forward strand.
GGAGGCCGAAGGCGCCGGCGCCGAACGCGGCGGTGACGGCGATACGGGTGGCGCTGTCGCCGTCGGCGGACTGGAGCCGGAAGTCCGGCAGGATCCCCGCCAGTACCAGCATCGTGAGGGTGCAGACCACCCATACCGCGACGCTCCGCCCGACCTGACTGGCAACCCGCCGCCAACGCCCTGATCGCACGCCCCGCACACCTCACGTCCCGGCCCGTCGTCGGTGCGGGCTCCTGAGCCAAGCCTGTCATACGGGTTTGTCCAGGCGGCCTCTTCGGCAGCGCTAGCGCCCGTCGTACCCGGCCGTGGGCATCGACAGCCTGCGGTGCACCCGGGCCTTCATCTGCGCGTCGTACGCGGGTTCCGCGTGGCCGACGGTCTCCACCCGCACCCCGCGTCGGGCGCACTCGGCGGTGAACTCGTCCACCGACGCCAGCGCGCTGCGCAGCACCCGTAGGCTCGGCGCGACGAACAGGTCACGGCCGGGCCGCACTCCCTCCCACAGGACGCCGTGGTCGGGGCGCAGCGCGCACACCAGGAGTTCCCTGGTGACGACGTGACCGCGCTCGGCGGCCCAGCGGGCGCACATCGCGTGCTGGCTGCGGGAGTCCACCAGGAACGGGTCGTCGTCGAGCTCTTCGAGGGGCGTCAGGCTGGCGATGGCCGTGACGCGCAACGGTAAAGGCGTGCCGAGGTCACCTCGTACCCGTCCCATGGAGTCCCCCCTCACCTCCGGGTTTCGCCGCCGACCCTACTCCTGCCCGTACCCTTCGGGGGAGTCGCGCGAAGGAGGCAAAGAGGTGCCGGTGGAGATCACCTGGTGGGGTCACGCGACCTGCACGGTCACGGACTCGAACGTCCGCGTGCTCACCGATCCCCTGTTCGTCAGACGGCTGGCACATCTGCGGCGCCGTCGCGGGGCGCTGCCCCCGCCGGGCGCCTGGCAGGCCGACGTGGCGCTGGTCTCCCATCTGCACGCCGACCATCTGCACGTCCCGTCGCTGGCCCGGCTCGCACCGGGCACGCGCCTGCTCGTACCCCGGGGCGCGCCCCGTGCGGTACCGGGGCTGCGCCGGCTCACTCATCTCCGGCTGAGCGAGGTGGCGCCCGGGGACCAGGTCCGGGTCGGCGATCTGGTGGTCCGGGTGGTGCCGGCCCGGCACGACGGGCGGCGGCTGCCGTTCGGACCGCACCGCTCCCCCGCCCTCGGCTATGTCGTCGAGGGTGAGGCCCGCACCTACTTCGCCGGGGACACCGGCCTCTTCGACGAGATGGCGAAGGAGGTCGGGCCCATCGACGTGGCGCTGCTGCCGGTGGGCGGCTGGGGACCGTACCTCGGCGAGGGGCATCTGGACGCCGGCCGGGCCGCTCAGGCGCTGGCCCGGCTCGCGCCGCACAGCGCGGTGCCGGTGCACTACGGCACGTACTGGCCGATCGGGATGGACGCCGTGCGCCCGCACGAGTTCCATACGCCGGGCGACGAGTTCGTGCGCCTCGCGGCCGCGCACGCGCCCCGGGTGGCGGTGCACCGGCTCGGGCACGGGGAGAACATACGGCTGGGGGCCGCACGGTGAGCTGGCTCGCCGTGGTCCCGACGGTGGAGCCGACCGCGTCCGCTCAGCAGGCGCTCGGCTATCCGTCGCTGTTCCTGCTGGTGCTGATCGGGGCGCTGGTGCCGGTGGTCCCGACGGGGGCGCTGGTGAGTTCGGCGGCCGTGGTGGCCTTCCACCAGACGGCTCCGCTCACGCTGGTGCTGGTGTTCGTGGCGGCCTCGGCGGCCGCGTTCCTCGGTGACATGGCCCTGTACTGGCTGGGGCGGCGCGGCATGAAGTCGAAGAACGGCTCGCGCTGGCTGGAGGCGATCCGTTCGCGCGCGCCGGAGGAGCGGCTCACGCAGGCCCAGGAGAAGCTCGCCGACCACGGGGTGGCAGTGCTGGTGCTGTCCCGGCTGGTGCCGGCCGGCCGGATACCGGTGATGCTGGCCTGCCTGATGGCCGAGTGGCCGATGCGGCGGTTCGCCCGGGGGAACCTGCCGGCGTGCCTGGCCTGGGCGGTGACGTACCAGGTGATCGGGATCCTCGGGGGCTCACTGTTCCCCGAGCCCTGGGAGGGCGTGGTCGCCGCGGTCGCACTGACCGTGGTGATCAGCACGGCGCCGAGTGTGTGGAAGAGGATCCGTCGGCCGGCGAAAGCCTGATGGGGGATTTCGGGTGTCGGGGGACCCAGGTGTGCTGTCCCGGGACCTTGGCCGCCGACGTCCGCCCCGCTGGCGCGAAGGTCCGGTCGGACACCAGCTACTGGCAGACTGCCGTCGAGGAGCACGTCCGCGATCGGGTAGGGGCCGCCGTGACCAGCCAGCCAGTGGTCGAAGCGCACGTCGCCGGCGGAAAACGTCGCGCCGGTCGCCGTGGCCGAGGTCGTCGACGAGGCGGCCCGCTGCGGCGATTGTGGGATCCGCCGGCGGATCGGTGGGCGGAGGCGGGGCGGTACGGACGGCGCGGACAGCCGGGCGGACCACCGCGCGCACCGTCGGCTCGTCGAGCGCCTCAGGCCGCTCTGGGCGAGCGTGGCGTGTCGGCGGGATCAGCTCCGCGACGTCGCCGGTACGGGCGGAGCCGGTGAAGGGTGAGCAGGTTCTCGCCGCAGGCGAGTCTCTATGGCCCCGTGTCACGTAGGTCAGGGCGGTTCCTGGCCAGTCCGAGGAGCGCTCCTGAACCGTCTCGTGCTGGGCCCGCTTCGCGGAGCTGCGCTAGTAGTAGCCCTTCGTACCGTCGAGCAGCTCCCGGACGATGTCCGCGTGCCCCGCGTGTCGCCCCGTCTCCTCGACGAGGTGGATCAGCATCCAGCGGAGGTTGGCACTGCCGTCGCGGAAGTCGGGGTGACGGCCGGCATCGTCCAGGTCAGCCGCGGCAACGATGTCGTTGCTGCGGGCGCACTGGGCCTCGTACTCCGCGAGGAGCTCTGCAAGGGGGCGGCCGTCGGTGTGCCAGTCGCCGTTCTCGCTTGACTCGTCGAATGCGGGGTTCTGCTTCTTGTCGCCGCCGAGGAATAGCACTTCCAGCCATATGTGCTCGGTCCAGCGCATGTGGGAGATGAGACCGGCCATCGTCATGGCCGGTGAGGTCGGGATGACCTGGCGGCGCGCGTCCTCGTCGCTCAGCCCTTCGCACTTCCAGCGGAGGATCTGCCTCTGCAGGTCCAGCCAGCCGATGAGCGCGGTACGTTCGTCCGCTTGGCGCGGGGGACGTTGCCGTTCCGATGACATGCCGGCGCACGCTACCAGGGGGTCTGGAGGGCGCATCTGGATGACGGGTTCTTTCGCGATTTTCGATCATGGTCACGGCTGAGGGCATCGGAGTGTCACTGGTGATCTTCGCGTGATGCCGTGCGGCGGGCACTCGTCTCCGCAGTACAAGGCGTACGCCCCAGCGACATCACGCATCAAACCGCAGTAACTGCCCTGCCCTGCACGTCAATCCCGCGACAGAGAGAAAACGGGCAAATCTTTGCGTACCGCCCTCTAAGAAATGATCTCATCAGGTTGCTGCTGTGACGAGAGCGGTGGAATCTCACATACCGCGGTCTGGGCCGTACCAAGGTACCGGGCGTTCGTCAGCGGACATCGGAAGGTGCTGCAACTGCACGGGGCCGGGGTAAAAGGCCGTGCTATTGGGCCCGCTCATGTCTTCGCCGACGAGGTAGCGGTAGAGCCATTCCGCGAAACTCATGTGGTGTTCTGCCCAGGTTGCGTCATAGCTCACCAGGAGCCTCGGAGCATCGGGGGCAGCGATCAGGAAGATGGTCTCGCCCCGGTCGGTGCTCGCGATCGGCCACAGCCCGTTGCGGGTACCAAAGCTCAGGTCGTCGAGTCCGAAGAGCTGGCGGGGGTCTTCATCCGCGTCGAGATCGAGGTCGTCCCACGGCACCTCGGACCACGCGGTGATCGTGCTGCGGATGTTTTGTCCCAGGTTCCACCGTTCGGTTGCGGGGTGGGAGAGGGACAGGTGCCCGTTGATCTGGATGGGGGCGAACGCGTCCACAAGGACCCTGTAATCGGGCGGAAGTTGTATGCCGAGCTCTGCGTGGAGACGGTCCCAGGCAGCCGGGTCCGCATAGCGGTTCTGGGCCGGGCCGAGCATCTCCATCACGGCAGCCAGGTAGTCAGTCATGAGTTCCTCGAAGGTGCGTACGCGGCGCGGTCCACCGCGTTGGGCCGCGCCATTTGAAGCCGTACTTTACGGATCACGTCGAGTTGAGAGCCTTCGCAAGTCTGCGGTGGCAGATCAGAGCGGCGGCGATGCCGGCGAAGGCGAGGAAGTGCCCTGCCTTGCGTTCGTACCGACGGTGCAGGCGGCGGCATCCGGCAAGCCAGGCAACCGTGTGGATCTTTGATCCCTTCTTACCGCGATCTACGGGATGCGGACCCGTCAGATCCCCCACTTTCGCTGCCCGCATGTTCACCAAGTCGATCGCGCACTGGGACAAGTCCAGCTCCCCGCGTGCGCCGAGTTCGTCCAGGAGAAGGCGGCGGTCGCCAGAGGCGCTCCGGGCTCCGGTGGAGTGGCGGCGGTGGGAGTCGTGCGCACCGTCAGGGTTGGGCAGCATCCGCCAGGGGGAGCCTGTGTCCTGCGGACCGCTGACTGACGCGGCACCCCTGTGGTGTAGCGGCCGTTGTTCGAGAGCCGGAGAAACTTCAGGGATGGAGTTGATGCACGGTGGAACGACGCATGCCGGTGGCGACGCACTGGGGCAGTTTCGTAGCCGTGGTCGATTCGGGTCAGCTGGTGCGCATTGAGCCCCGGGGTGATGACCCCGCGCCGTCGCCGATCGGCCCGGGCATGGTGACGGCTGCTGAGGACAGTGCGCGTGTGCTGCGTCCCGCGGTGCGCAAAGGGTGGCTCAATGGCTTGCCGCGCGCCGATGAAACGGCCAGAGGTGCGGACGCCTTCGTAGAGGTCAGCTGGGACGACGCGCTCACGCTGGTGAGCGAGGAATTGCGCCGAGTGCGCGCACAGCACGGGGACAGCGCGGTGTTCGGCGGCTCGTACGGCTGGGCCAGTGCGGGCGGGTTCCACAATGCGCAGGGTCAGCTCCAGCGGTTCCTGGCGTTGGGCGGGGGTTACACCGACTCGCGCAACACGTACAGTACCGCCGCTCTTGAGGTCGTCCTTCCGCATGTGATCGGCGGGGCTCCGTGGAGCTACCAGTCCCGGATGCCGATGTGGGACGAGATCGCCGAGAGCTGTGAGCTCGTGGTGGCGTTCGGGGGGCTGGCTCTGAAGAACAGCCAGATCAACCCTGGCGGGCTGGCCCGGCACCAGACGCGGGACCTGCAGCGGAAGTGCCGTGAGGCCGGGGTGCGATTCGTGAACGTCAGCCCGATCCGCAGTGACACCGCCGACTTCCTCGACGCCGAGTGGCTGCCGGTCATCCCCAACACCGACACCGCCTTGATGCTCGGCATCGCGCACACGATGCTGGTCAACGACTGGTACGACGAGGACTTCCTCACCCGCTGCTGCGAGGGATTCGACCGCTTCGCCTCTTACCTGACCGGCGACGTGGACGGCGTCGTCAAGGACGCCGACTGGGCCGCGAGGATCACGGGCGTCAGCCGCGACACGATCCCCGATCTCGCCCGCCGCCTGTCCACACAGCGTTCCCTCATCATGGTCAACTACGCCATACAGCGGGCAGACCACGGTGAGCAGCCGATCTGGATGTCGGTCGTGCTGGCGGCCATGGCGGGTTCGCTGGGCCGGCCCGGCTGCGGCTGGGGCGCGGGCTACGCGACGATGGACGCGACCGGTGTGGCCCCGGGCCGCCCGTCTGTGGCGTCGATGCCACGGGTGGCGAACCCTGTTGCGGACTTCATTCCGGTCGCCCGGATCGCCGACACCTTGCTGGAACCGGGCGCGACCATCGACTACGACGGTCAGCGCCTGACCCTGCCGGACCTGCGCCTGATCTACTGGTGCGGAGGAAACCCCTTCCACCACCACCAGGACCTCCACCGCCTCACCCGAGCCTGGCAGCGCCCGGACACGGTGGTGGTCCATGAAGCCTGGTGGAATACCACGGCGAAGTTCGCCGACATCGTGCTTCCCGTCGCGACAAGCCTGGAGCGTGACGACTTCGCCGCGGGGTTCTCCGACCCTCACCTCGTCGCGATGCCGAAGGTCCGCGAGCCGGCCGGCGAGGCACGCACCGACCACCAAATCTTCGCCGCTCTGGCTGCCCGGCTCGGCTATGAGCGCGAGTTCACCCAGGCGCGTTCCGAGATCGAATGGGTCCGGCACCTCTACGTCCAGACACGGGCGAACCTCGGCGACGACGCGGCCCTGCCAGACTTCGACGACTTCTGGCAACGCGCCTCCGGTGTCGAACTGCCGGCACTCCGCGGGCCGTTTCCTGGCAGCTTCGAAGCACTGCGCTCCGATCCGCAGCGCTTCCCCCTGGCGACGCCGTCGGGCCGGATCGAGATCTTCTCCAAGAAGATCGACTCGTTCGGCTACGACGACTGCACCGGACATCCCACGTGGTTCGAACCCGTGGAGTGGCTCCGCGCCGACCTGGCGGACCGCTTCCCGCTGCACCTGATCTCGAATCAGCCTGCCTCACGCCTGCACAGCCAGTACGACAACGGTGGCCACAGCCTCAAGTCAAAGATCCACGGCCGCGAGCCCGTAACGATCAACCCGCAAGATGCGGCATCACGCGGTATCGAGAACGGCATGATCGTGCGCGTCTTCAACGACCGAGGCAGCTGCCTGGCGGGCGCGATCCTCTCGGACGCCGTTATGCCCGGAGTCATCCAGCTGTCCACCGGAGCGTGGTGGGACCCGGCCCAGCCAGGCCGGAGTGGAACCTTGGATCGTCACGGCAACCCGAACACCCTCACCGGGGACCGCGGGTGCTCGCGTCTGTCCCAGGGACCCAGTGCGCACAGTGCTCTCGTCGACGTCGAGGTCTACGACGGGCCGGTCGAGGAGGTACTCGCCTTCACACCACCACGCCTCGAACACTGAAACGAAGCCAACCCGACGACGCGCGAGTTTGCCGTGTTCACCCTCGTCGGGCGCCCGGTCGGCAGGTCCGACCGGCGCCCGGCCTCCACTCGGACGTTTGCATCGCCGTAACTGCGTGAATACGGTGCGCAGTTATGACTGCACTTCAAGATCTCAAGTACGGCCAGTGGTTCAGGGGCGCCGATGTCGACGGCGACGGGTTCATTACCCAGCACGACGTCCGCAAGATGAGCGAGCGCTACATCAGCGCCCGCGAGACCACCCCTGATGCCGAGACCGTCCGCCGGCTCACCGAGGGGATGGACCAGTTCTGGTCGAACGTCATCGCCCCGATGGATCAGGACGGTGACGGGAAGGTCGATGTGCGGGAGATGATCGAAGGCTTCAAGAGTGTCCTGACCGACCGCGCGCTCTACCCGCAGCAGATTGCGCCGGTCACCAACTGCTTCTTCGACCTCGTCGACCTCAACGGAGACGGCAAGATCGACCAGGCCGAGTTCCAGCAGATGTTCGACTCGGTCGCCGCCGTCCCCGGCGAGGACTGCGCCGCCGTTTTCGCCGCTCTGGACCTCGATGGTTCCGGCGGACTGGACCGTGACGAGTTCCACCAGGCACTCGAAGAGTTCTTCTACGGCAACGACCCCGACGCTCCCGCCAACCACATCTTCGGTAAGGTCACCGCCTGACAGTCCCCGGATACGCCCCCGGACCCGCGCTTATGCCAGGGCCTGCCCCCTGGCTAGCGGCCGCGTGGCGGCGTGGGTCGCGTAGCACCTCAGCTTGTCCTACCTTCCAAGCGTGGATCGGCAAGGAACACCACCACTGCGTGGTGGTCGACGAACGGGGCGAACGCCTCCTCTCGCGCCGAGTCTTCAACGATGAACCGGCCCTGCTGGAGCTGATCGCAGACGTCCTCGGACTGTCCGAGGACGCTCTGTGGGCGGTGGACATCAACCACGGCGGCGCCGCCCTGCTCATCGGACTCCTGCTCAGCCACCACCAGCCGATGGTCTACATCACCGGCCTGGCCGTGCACCAGGCGTCGACGGCCTACGAGTCCAGGGCAAGACGGACGAGAAAGACGCCTTCGTCATCACCGACCAGGCGCGCATGCGCAGGGACCTCGGGCCTCTTCGGCCCGGCGACGAGATAGCCGTCGACCTGTGCACCTTGACCGGCCGTCGCCTCGACCTGGTCAACGACCGAACCTTCAGACCAACCGGTTGCGGGCTCAACTGCTGGAGTTCTTCTCCGCGTTGGAGCGGGCGTTGCGCAATATGCACCGCCCTCGCCGCTACCACCGTGGCCTACTCCGGGCCTTCTACCTCTCCGCGATGGCCAGTCTGAGAACCTGCTCCGCCTCCCAGGCCTACTACGGACGCAAGCGCAACGAGGGGAAGGGACACAAGCAGGTCGTGCTAGCTCTGGCCCGTCGACGAGCCAACGTCTTGTGGGCCATGCTCCGCGACGGAGAGTGTTACCAAGCGCTACCACCCGTTACTGCTGCGGCTTGACATCGTCATTGGGAAGTTCTTTATGGCCTGAGTCGGTTTCGTTGAAAGGTGTAAGATCTCGCCGCCCGTGGCATGGCTCGACGCTGCGACCTGCGGCTTCTCTGGTTGTCTCACGGCCTGGCCGACGAGTTCTGTCTCACCGTCGTGTCATTTCCTCTGCGGGGGGCCTCCCGGCCGCAGCGGCCACTCGTTTCCCGATGCGCTCAGCGTCACCGTCAGGGCAGCAGGACAACCTTGCCGAGGTTGGCACGGGCTTCGATGATCTCGTGCGCTCGTGCCGCGTCAGCCAGCGGAATTTGGGCGTGGACGACCGGCTGCAACTGTCCGGACAGGGTCAGCTTCCACAGTTCCTCGCCATGCTGGTCATAGAGCTCGCGGCGAGTGTTGGCGAACCTCGCCATGGTGAGCCCGGTGATGGTTTTCGATCCTGCCAGGAGGTCGAAGGCGGGAACAGTGCCGCCGCCCGAGTTGAAGAAGACGAGTCGCCCGCCGGGTGCAAGGGCGGAGACGGCGCGTGGAAGTAGATCTCCGCCGACTCCGTCCAGGACGACGTCGACTGGCTCCCCCCAGTGTTCGCTGTCGTAGGTGACGATCTCGTCGGCGCCGAGATCGCGGAGGAACTCCGCCTTGGTGTGCGAACTCACGGCCGCGACGACTCGTCCAATGCCCTGAAGCTTGGCCAGTTGGACCGCGAGATGCCCCACTCCGCTCGCGGCGCCCGTAATCAGGACCGACTCGCTCACGCGGGGACGGGCCGTGGCGAGGGCGGCGAGAGCGACGTGTCCACCGCGCACCAGCGCGACGGCCTGGATGGCGCTCGCTCCGTCCGGTATGCGGCTCGCCATGAAGCCAGGGGCGATTGCCAGTTCGGAATACGAGCCGCCGCTGAAAGTGAGCGACGTGACGCGGTCGCCGACCTGGAAATCCGCCACCCCCGGACCGAGTGCGATCACTGTGCCGGCAACCTCGCCTCCGAGGACTCCCGGTAGCGGCGTCCTGCCGTCTCCTCCGCGAACTTTGCGCACGGAGGGAAGGGTCACGCCGATGGCTTCCGTGCGCACCAGCAGTTCCCCGGGGCCGGGCTCAGGGGCCTCCGCGTCTTCGATGCGGAGCACTTCCGGACCGCCGTGCTCATAGAAACGAACCCGCCGCATACAGACCTCCAGGTCATTGGGAGACCCAACGATAGGGAAAGATCGTAGGGGACCCCAATGATTTTCTGGTTAGTCTGATCCTATGTCCGAGACCACTGGCGCTCCCGCCCGTATCCGCTCCCTCCCCAGCTGGCTCCTGGGCCGCGCAGCAGCTCGGGGGCACCGACTCGTCGCCGAGGCACTCGCTCAGGTAGGCATGCGGATGATGCACCATGCCGTGCTGTCAGCCGTCGCCGAACTGGAACCCGTATCGCAGGCCGAGTTGGGCCGCAGCCTGCGCATCGATCCCAAGGACATGGTCGCGATCCTCAACGACCTCCAGAACGACGGCCTCGTGACCCGCACGCCGGACGTCAAGGACCGTCGTAAGAACGCCATCACACTTTCAGCGAGCGGGAAACGTCGCCTGCTTCAGACAGAGAAACTGGGCCGTGAGGCGAACGATGAGCTGACCGCTGGCTTGACGCCTGCCGAGCGAACCCAGCTCATGGGTCTCCTCGCGCGCATAGTCCAGCAGGATGAGCCTTGCGTTGAAACCGGCCCCGGTGGCGAATAGCAGATCGTCACGCATGCCCGGGAAGACAGCGAGGGAGCCGTCCCACCCTGAGGGCGAGAAGCCTCGGCATCGTGCCCAAATTCTCGGTCGGCGCCTCATGGTCACGTTCCGGAGCCGGACTTTCGCACCGCTGCGGCAACGCTCCTGCCGAACCGGGTGGGTCTCATCCTGCGGCCGCGTTCGGCGCGCTCATGCCGGTTTCGCGGGCGAGGTCCGGCAGAGTTCGCCGGCGGTGGACGTACTGCTCGATGAGCCAGTCCCGTTCGATGGCGCCGTGGCGCTTGTCGATACGGACGTCGTCGCCTTCGGGATCACCGGTGTCCCACTGCCGGAAGCCCCACGGGTCTGCGGCCGCGGCGTCCAGGACGTCCCACACCATCTCTCCGCGTGCCAGGTCCACGAACCCGGTCTCATCCCGGCCTGAGTCGAGGAACGCGTCGACTGCCGGGGCGGAGGCAATGCGGGCCTGCCAGACCTGGACGACCTCGTACAGCGCGGCGAGGGAGGAGGTGCGGGGCGATTCCTCCAGGGCCGTCGCCCACTCCTGATCGAAGGCCGGCACCCACCGCTCCGCGCGGCGGTCGGCGCGCAGCTGGGCGAGCAGTTCGGCCGGAGCTCCCGGCGCGGGCGCGTACGGCGGGACGGGTGCGTGGTCGGGCTGCGCGCCCAGCTGTTCCTCGCGGCGGGTCGTACCGCCACGGTGCGCGCGCCGGGTCGCCGTGGAGGCGGGCATGGGACAGATCGGTCCCACTGGATCAGGGTACTGACGACAGCGTGGGGGCCTGCTGTGCCGACGCGCGACAGTTGTCACAAAGGGCGGCGCCCATCTGCGGCTTTGCCAACAACGGGCACGGTATCTGTCACAGACTCAGCACGCGGCCTGCCACGACGGCAGGTTCGGCATCCCGGCTGTCACCGATAACAGCAGGCCACGCGACCTGAATCAGGACGCCTTGGCTGTCAAGTGGTACGTCGTGTCCACCCAAAAACCGGTCGCGGACTCCCCTTTGATCTCCAGTACATACTGGCCTGGCGTCAAGGGCGCGATGCCACCCCAGATACCCCAAGCAAAACGCCGGGTGAGTCCCGTTCTGAACGGTCCGGAATATTCCTGCAGAGCCAGCGGGATCCCGTTGAGGGACGCTGCGGCCCGCGTAACCGTCAGGGTCTGAGGATCCTTGGCTGACGAGTACCTGTTGAGGACGGGGAAGAAGAGGGGGCGACTCGAGGGGACAGTGCAACGCCGCTCCACCCTGCCCCCGTAGGTCCCTGCGAGAAACCAGAGGTCGGTCGGCTGGTTCCAGGCAGCGTGCTCACCCGTTGTGTCGCTCACAGGGCTGTGGTCGCTGGGGGCGGACAGAGCCCATTTCCACCATCGCCCCGCGAGTACCCCGCCCTCTTCGGCGGTCAGCTTCCATGTGCCGTCTGCCGACTCCGTCGCGCTCATGCCACCCCTCCCGCGCACGCCCCGGCGGGGACGTGTATCGAACAGGTGAACACTACCGTGAGTGGATCATGGGACCGACGGCCCGATGCTGCATGGTGAGGCACGGTAGTTGGCACCAGGTCAGCGCGCTGCTTGTCACCACCAGTGCGCAAAGCACGGCAGTTGTCACCGGCTCCAGTAGGCCGTCGTCCTCTGCAACCTGCACGACGGGGGCCGAGCAGTCCGGACGGTCTCGTCGGCGCCTTCATGCCCAACTGCTAGGAGTCGAAGGAGGTGGTGTTGCGTCGGGTCTCCGTGAGGTGGATGTCGACGTACCGCGTGAGGGCAAGCGCGTCCTGCGGCTCGTCGGCCTGGAAGGTGACGCGGCGCAGCAGGCCGACCTCGTCGAGCGTGATGCCCTCGCGGGCGAGGACGAAGACGAGAGCGAGGAAGGCGGACCGGGCGTTGCCGTCGTCGAACGGGTGGAAGAAGCACACGTCGAGATAGGCACGTGCGGCCCGGGCGGTGAGGGGAAGGGGCGGCTCGGTGCGGCGCGCGCTCTCGGTCAGGCAGGCGTCGAGGCGGGCTCGGGTGTCCGGGGCGATGCCGTAGCGTTCCCGGCCTCCCTTGGCGAAGGCCGGCAGATCGCGGAACGGCGGCGGCTGCGGTGTTCCCAGGACGTGCTGCTGCCAGCGCTGGAGCAGTTCGAAGTCAAGGGAGGCGCCGCGCGCCGCGTCGGCCCGCAGCAGTTCCAGGGCGCCGAGCAGGCCCCGTGCGCGGGCGGGATCCACAGCGCCGTCGAAGGCGCGTATGTCCTCCGCCGCTCCGTCACGCGACGGAGCCACGGGGCCGTCCTGGCTGCCTTGCGAAGCCTCCTGCCATGGCACGCTCTCGCGCACCGCGAGCCAGCGCTCAAGGTGGTCGGGCAGGGGCCTGGCCGATCGTGCGCAGTCGTCAGGCCGCAGCGACAACGCGAGCCGCTCCGCGACGTCCTCGACCAGCACCGAGTCGGGGCCGGTCCAGCTCGCGAACCGCCCGCCGATCGCCCCGTCGACCAGTTCCTGCGCGTGTTCGGGAGCGACCCCCCAGCGGCTGAGGAACCACGTGAGCACTTGACGGCAGTGTCCGTGCCAACCGCTGCCGCAGCCGGTTCGATCGGTCACCTGGAGAATCAGGTCTCGGGCGGCACGCTCCCACAGGATCCGCTGGTCCTCGACCTCGGTCAGGTCCAAGGGGTACGCGTCGAACCACCCGGCGAGACTCTCCAGCCACTCGCGCCACTCGCACAGTGCCGCGACGACACGGGCGAGCGTCTCCTGCGGTGTGGTGATCGAGTCACGTGGGCAGCACCAGTTCCCGACCGGTCCTCCGTCGAAGTCGCCTTCGTCGTGGGCCCAGCGCCAGCCCACCGTCCAGCGGCCGTAGTGCTCGGCGAGGGAATGCGACATGGCGTCGGCCCAGGGCTGTCCCACGCCCCAGCTCCAAGCATTCATCTCCGGGTCACCGAAGGGGGTGCCGGGGCGGCTGGGTACCCTCCGGGCGGGCCCGAGCGACCGCACCACCTGCGGTGCCGACGCACTGTCGAAGAAATGACCGGCGGGATCCACATCGTCCCAGGTCAGAAAATGGGGGGCCAGGTCGACAATCACCGCGCAAGCCTGCCACGTCCACCCGTCCGTGGTTCAAGCGGATTACCGCAAGGCCCGGAGGGCCCGGAGGAAATGCCCGGAAGGGGCCCCTCATGACGACTGTGGTGCTCGAAGCACCGACTGAAGTCTCGAGTACCAGCCGAAGGGGCCGTCAGCCGCCCGGCGCGGGCTCGCCCTGCGAACTTGATCTGCGCGAGCTCGGCGGCACCCGGCCGTCTGTTCGGTATGACCGTCGACGAAGTGGTTGAGGCGGCTGAGACACTCGGCCAGACGAAGGTCAGCGAGTGTGCGCGGGACCACGCGATCTTCTCGCCGACTTGGAAGGTCGAAGTCCACCGTCGCGGGGCGGCCCCCTCACTGCCTGCCGTCACGGCCTATGCGAGCCAAGTTGTGGGGCTGTTCTGCATCGCTGTTGACGCCGTGCACGGTCCCCAGTTTGCGTACGACGGACTCCCGCTCGTCGGGAGGGACCTGTCGGAGCTGGAGAGCGACGCCATCGCGTATGCCGAGGCAATGGACGTGCACTTTCGCTACACACCCGAGGGCTACGCAGGACCGGATGATTCCGGGGTCGTGATGCGCGGGCAACCAGTCGGGCGGGTCCTCCGATCGCGTCCGTTGTTCATGGTGACGCGCGACGGCGCGAATACTCAATGGGACTCGATGCCCTCCGAGGAGTGTCGCGTCAACGGCCAGCCCGCGGCCTGACGTGGTGTGACTCGTGACGTGATTACATCTGTCGCTACTGGGTGCCGCTGACCGCCGACGGTGTGGCCTCGCTCGGACCCCACAGCTCCGTGCCCGTCCTGAGAGACGCTCCGCGAACAGCGATGGACCGCCGCACCTTCTTTACGATCTCCGGCGCCGCCCTGTCCGCGCTGGCTGCGGACTGGGCCGCTGGCCCTAGGGGGTGTTCCGAAAAGTCCTGTGCGGTGCCCGCGGTGTGGGAGGCGTGCCGGGCGCCGTGGGTGCTGTGCGGGGCTTTCGAAACACCCCCTAGCCCTGACCGAGGATCCGGGATCCGCCCACCGGCAGGTCCCACAGGTTCTCCCGGGCCAGGCCCGCCTTCTCCCAGGCCGCCCGGACCCGGGTGAGCGGCTCCAGTACCGGTTCCGCCGACAGCACGAACGTCGCCCAGTGCATGGGCGCCATCCGGCGGGCTCCGAGGTCCTGGGCGGCCCGGACCGCCTCCTCCGGATCGCAGTGGACGTCACTGAGCCACCAGCGGGGGTTGTAGGCGCCGATCGGCAGCAGGGCCAGGTCGATGCCGGGGTAGCGCTGTCCGATGCGGGCGAACCAGTGGCCGTATCCGGTGTCGCCCGCGAAGTAGACGCGCTGCCCGTCCGTGGCGGTGAGGACCCAGCCGCCCCACAGGGTGCGGCAGGTGTCGGTGAGGCTGCGCTTGGACCAGTGGTGCGCGGGCACGAAGTCGAAGCGGACGCCGTCCAGTACGGCCCCCTCCCACCAGTCCAGCTCGGTGACGTTGGTGAACCGTCGGCGGTGGAACCAGCGGCCGAGTCCAGCGGGGACGAACACCGGGGTCTCGCGCGGGAGTCGGCGCAGCGTGGGCGCGTCCAGGTGGTCGTAGTGGTTGTGGCTGATGACGACCGCGTCGACGGGCGGCAGTTCGTTCCAGGCGACGCCGACCGGGGTGATCCGCGCCGGGGTGCCGAGGATGCGGCGGGACCAGACCGGGTCGGTGAGGACGGTCAGCCCGCCGATCTGCACGACCCAACTGGCGTGCCCCGCCCAGGACACGGCGACCGTGCGGGCGTCCACCCGGGGCGGCGGCCCCGGCTCGAAGGGCAGCCGGGGGATGTCGGCGAGGCCTTCACGGCCGGGGCGGATGGAGCCCTCGCGGGCGAAGCGGGCCATGGACTTCAGGCCGGGCAGCGGGGCGGTCAGCCGGTCGTGGAAGGTCCGCGGCCACACCCGGCGCTCACCGAGCGGTCTGGGCGCGACGGGCGGCGCGACAGAGGGCGACAAAGTCGCGGGAGGCGACGGCGGTGAGGCCGTCGGCGCGTCGGCTGCCCGGGTGGGCACGCTCCTGCTGGACTCGGACTGCTGCGTCATCGAGGAGACTCCCGTCCCTGAGCGTCGTCGCGGAGATCGTCGAAGACCGATTCCAGCAGGGTCAACCCGTGGTGCGCGTGCGGCAGTTCCAGCGCCGAGGGGGCGTCGAGGCATTCCGCGCGCTCCTCGTGCGTACCCCCGCCCAGCAGCGGACCGGTGGACAGGCGCACGCGCAGCGCCTGGAGGTCGTCGCCGAAGCGGTGGCCGCCGGGCGCGGGCATGCCGAGGCGGGCGGTCAGGAAGTCCTCCAGTTCCTGGGCGTCGCTCACTCCGTGCGCGCCGAGCGCGGGCCGCAGCGGGTCGAGGTCGACGTAGAGGTGACGGCCGGCCTGCGGGGGCCGGGCGACCGCGCCCGCGGTGACGACGGTGGTGTGCGCCGCGGCGGCCACCCGCGCGTGCAGCCGTACGGCGGCCCGCACACGTGCGGTGACCGGTTCGGGTTCTCCAAGGGCGTACGTGGCCGCGGCGGCCACGGGTGCGGCGACCCGGGCGCCGAGCGCGGTGAGGATGTCGAGCACGCGCGCGTGCAGGCCCCCGCCGTTCGCCTCGCCCGCGGGGAAGCGCGCGACGGCGGCCGGCCAGCCGGTCGGCAGCAGCGCGCCGGACAGGTCGGTGACGAGGGTGACCTGGTCGGGCAGCATCTCGGCCGGGCTGAGCAGCACGGTGGCGTGCGGGTCGTGCAGGGTGTCCCGCCAGGTCTCGTCGCTGACCAGGTGCAGGCCCTCGCCGACGGCGGCCTCCACGGTCTCGTGCAGCAGTTCGGGCGGGGCGACGGTGGCGGTGGGGTCGTCGGCGACGGACAGCACGAGCAGCCGCGGGTCGCCGCCCTCGGCCCGCACCCGGCGCACGGTCTCCAGGAGGGCGTACGGGTCCGGGACACCGCCGCACTCGGCCGGGGTCGGCACGTGGAAGACGGGGCGTCCCAGCAGACGTGCGTACGGCGCCCACCAGGCGGCGCACGGCCGCGGCACCAGGACGTCGCCGCCGAGCGCGGCGGTCAGCGCCAGCAGCAGGGCGGGGGCGCCGGGAGCGGCGGCCACCCGGTCGGTCCCGGTGGACAGGCCGCGCCGGTCCCAGTAGCCGCGGGCGGCGTCCAGCAGGGCGGGCCCGCCGCCGACGGGCTCGCTCACCGGGCGGTCGGCAGCGGCGGCGAGTACGGCGGACAGTTCGGGCAGCACGGGCAGCCCGTCCTCGGGAAGCGGCGGGCCGAAACGGACGGGGCCGTGGCCTTCCGGGTCCGTCGGCGGCATCCGTACCTCCCTGGGGGCCCGACGGTCTCTGGTGGGCCGGTGGGGCTGCTCGTCTCGTCCGTGGGTCGGGGCAGGCGTGGGGTCGGCGGGGCCGGTGGGCTCGTGCGGTGTGTCGTGGGGGGCGGGTCGTGCCCTCGGGCTCTGAGTACCCAGGGTGGCGCGGTGCCATGAGCGTCGATGCCAGTTGCGCGGATCACACCAAGGAGGGTCGGGGTCGGTCGGCGGCGCGGGCTGAGGGTCAGTCGTCGGTGGCGGGCTCCCTGCGGCGCAGGCGGTGGACGGCGGCGCCGAGCGCGCCCGCGATCAGCAGACCACCGGCGACCAGGGCGGGCGTGGATCCGGTGAAGGAACCGCCCTCACCGGCCCGCACTCCGTGCTGGACGGCGGCGCCGTGACTCCCCCCGTTCACGGTGAACGGGGCGCTCCACTGCTTGCCGTGCCCGCCGGGTGCGGTCGGGCAGGTGCCGTCCACGGTCCACGGGGACTCCTTGCCGGCGTCGTCCGCGGCGCCCTCGGCGCCCTCGGCGGTCGCGTCGGGGGCGATGCGGGCGGTGCCTCGGTAGGCGGGACCGGCCGCCTCGTCGCCGGAGACCAGGCCCAGCTGGACGCTGCCCGAGTCGACGGCCTCGGAGGTGGCGGTGATCGAGCCGGGCGGGGTGCCGCCGGTCGGCTCGCAGGAGACGGAGACGGTGACGTCGCCGCCCGGGGACACGCTGCTCGGACTGACCTGAGCGGCCGGATCGACGAGCGACTCCGCGACCGGTCCCGTGGCCGGGTCCTCCAGGGGAGCCTCGCCCGACTGCTCCTCGAGCGGCGCCTCACTCGATTGCTCCTCGACCGGTACCCCGGCCGACTGCTCCTCGGTCGGTTGCGCGACCGGCTGCTCCTGAGCCGGCTCAGCGACCGGCTGCTCCTCGGCCCACTCCTCCGCCGGTCCCGCGGACGGCTGCTCGGCGGCCGGTCCCGCTGTCGGTTCGGCGGAGGCGACCGGTACGGCGAGGCCGATGACGGCACCGGCCAGGACGGCGGCGGACAGGGCACGTGCGCTGCGGCGCATGGGGTGAACTCCTTCGGCCGACTGCGGGGACACGGCGTTCGTGCCCCCGCAGCCATCACAGCCCGCCCACCGCCCGGCCGCGCGCGGCCGGACACCATTCGCGGGACGCGGACCGCCGAGCGGGTGACACGAGGAGCGCCCCCGGACGTCGGCCGCCGGGGCCCCGCGGACACCTCGGGCCCGCCCTACCGGGTGGCGTCCTCCATCACCTGTGCGCGCACCCTCCCGCAGCACCGGCTGATCAGCCGGGACACGTGCATCTGCGAGATTCCCAGCTGCTCGGCGATCCGGCTCTGGGTCATGTCGCCGAAGAACCGCATGTACAGGATGGCCCGCTCACGCTCGGGCAGAGCGGCGAGCCGGTCCTTCACCGCCTCCCGGTCGACCACCAGGTCGAGGGCGGGGTCGGGCGAGCCCAGCGCGTCGCCGAGCGAGTACCCGTCCTCGCTGCCGGGCAGCTCCGCGTCCAGGGACAACGCGGTGTAGCTCTCCAGGGCTTCCATGCCGACGCGGACGTCCTCCTCGCTCATGTCGGCGTGTTCGGCGATGTCCGCGACGGTGGGCCGACGCCCGGAGACGGTCTGGGTCAGGTCCTGGCGGGCGAAGCGGACCCGGTTGCGCAGGTCCTGCACCCGGCGCGGCACGTGCAGGGTCCACATGTGGTCCCGGAAGTGCCGCTTGATCTCGCCGGTGATGGTGGGTACGGCGTAGCTCTCGAAGGCGTTGCCGCGCTCGGGGGCGTAACGGCTCACGGCCTTCACCAGGCCGAGGGCGGCAACCTGGCGGAGGTCGTCGAGGTTCTCGCCGCGGTTGCGGAAGCGGCCCGCGATGCGGTGGGCCATGGGCAGCCAGGCCTCGACGATCTCACCACTGAGGGTGTCGCGGCGATGGCCGGGGGGAAGCCCGGCGAGCTCGAGGAAAGCGGCCGCCGTGTCGGGTGCGTCGTTGTGTGAGTGGCGCTTCGGGCTCGCATGAGTGGGCATACGCGCCGCAACTCCCTAGGTTGTACCGGGGTGGAACGGTCACCGTGGGAGCGTCCGAGGTTCGGGCAGGCGCGTCCGGGAGGCCTGGCGGCCACTCCCGCGGACGTGCCTCCGGTCCGAAGCACTGTGGCTGCGCCTGCCCCGGGCCCCCGGCGGCAAACGCCGGGCGGGTTTCCCGGAGGCGCGCGGGGTGACTCGTAGGGATGCTTGTGTCACCTACGCCCGGGAGGTCCGTACATGAGCACCAAGGTCTCCGACCATGTCCTTGAGCGGCTGCGCGAGTGGGGCGTGGAGCACGTCTTCGGCTATCCCGGCGACGGCATCAACGGTCTGCTCGCCGCCTGGGGGCGCGCCGACAACGAGCCACGTTTCATCCAGTCCCGGCATGAGGAGATGTCCGCGTTCCAGGCGGTCGGCTACGCCAAGTTCAGCGGCCGTCTGGGTGTGTGCACGGCGACCTCGGGGCCCGGTGCGATCCATCTGCTCAACGGGTTGTACGACGCCAAGCTGGACCATGTGCCGGTGCTGGCGATCGTCGGTCAGACACACCGCACCGCGATGGGCGGCTCGTACCAGCAGGAGGTGGACCTGCACTCGCTGTACAAGGACGTCGCCTCCGACTTCGTGGAGACGGTGACGGTCCCCGAGCAGCTGCCGAACGTGCTGGACCGGGCGATCCGCACCGCGTACGCGCGCCGGTGCCCGACGGCGGTCATCATCCCCGGCGATGTGCAGGAACTCGACTACTCGGCGCCCACCCACGAGTTCAAGATGGTGCCCTCCAGCCTGGACCGCAGCTCCTGGACGGCGGTTCCGTCCGAGGAGTCCCTGCGGCGGGCGGCGGAGATCCTCAACGCCGGTGACAAGGTCGCGATCCTGGTCGGCCAGGGCGCGGCGGGCGCGCGGGCCGAGGTGGAACGCGTCGCCGAGATGCTCGGCGCGGGTGTGGCGAAGGCACTGCTCGGCAAGGACGCCCTGAGCGACGAACTCCCGTATGTGACAGGGTCGATCGGCCTGCTGGGCACCCGTCCGTCGTACGAGCTGATGCGGGACTGCGACACCCTGCTGACCATCGGGTCCTCCTTCCCGTACTCCCAGTTCCTGCCGGAGTTCGGCAAGGCGCGGGGCGTGCAGATCGACATCGACCCGCACATGGTCGGGATGCGTTACCCCTACGAGGTGAATCTCGTCGGCGACGCGCGGGCGACCCTGCAGCGGCTGATCCCGATGCTGGACGCCGACCGGGGCGAACGCGACTGGTACGAGACGGTGTGCGACAACGTGACGCGCTGGCGCGACGTGATGGAGGGACGGGCCGGGCAGTCCGCGGACCCGATCAACCCGGAGTACGTGGCGCACGTGCTGGATCCGCTGCTGCCGTCCGACGCGATCGTCAGCTCCGACTCGGGGTCGACGGCGAACTGGTACGCGCGGCACCTGACGATGCGGTCCGGGATGCGCGGCTCGCTGTCCGGGACGCTCGCCACGATGGGCTGCGGCGTGCCGTACGCGATCGGCGCGAAGTTCGCGCACCCGGACCGGCCGGCGATCGCGCTGGTCGGCGACGGCGCGATGCAGATGAACGGGATGGCGGAGCTGATCACGGCGGCGAAGTACCGCGACCTGTGGGAGGATCCGCGGCTGATCGTCGCCGTCTGGAACAACCAGGACCTCAACCAGGTGACGTGGGAGATGCGGGCCATGGAGGGCGCCCCGTCCTTCCTGCCCTCGCAGCAGCTGCCGGACGTGCAGTACGCGGCGTTCGCCCGTTCGCTGGGTCTGACCGGGATCCGGGTCGAGAAGCCGCAGGACGTCGAGGCGGGCTGGCGGGCCGGCCTGGAGGCGGACGGTCCCGCGGTGATCGAGTTCCTCACCGACCCTGCCGTGCCGCCGGTCCCGCCGCACGCCACCTGGGACCAGCTGGAGGCCACGGCCGCCTCGATCCTCAAGGGCGACGCGGACAGCGCGTCCATGGTCAAGCAGGGGTTCAAGGCGAAGATGCAGGAGTTCTTCCCGGGCCGGGAGAGGAAGTGACCTGTTCGGTG
This sequence comes from Streptomyces sp. NPDC005263, assembly GCF_042872365.1. Lineage (NCBI taxonomy): Bacteria > Bacillati > Actinomycetota > Actinomycetes > Kitasatosporales > Streptomycetaceae > Streptomyces > Streptomyces sp. NPDC005263. Next base: position 150,214 of record NZ_JBIAKJ010000008.1, read on the forward strand.
TGGAACGGCACTGAGTAGTTCAGTCGCGCACGGAACAGGTCAGTCGGGGCTCCGGTGACCTGGCAGGTCGGGTGGCCATGGATCACGTGCGCGCGACATTGCCGACCGAGGCCCGCAGGTCGTCCTCTCCGGTGACCAACGGAGGCAGGGGGGTCGCGTCGGCCGGGTTGAGCGAGTCGAAGAGCAGGGCGATGAAGCGGGCACGCAGCGAGGGTGTGGTGCCGGGGAGTGCGAGGCCGGCGACGGCCATGACGAGGAAGTGAGGGATGTCCTCGGCGGTGAGGTCGGCACGGATCTCGCCGGCGTGCTGTGCGCGCACCAGGAGCGGGTGGAGTGAGGCGCTGAAGCGCTGGAGGACTTCCACCGCGACGTCGGCGAAGTTGCCGGCGAAGGTGACCAGGCCCCGCTCCTCGGTGATGAGGTCGAGCAGATGCGTGGCGATGCCCTGAAGGGCCTGGCGGGTGTGCGGGGAGTCGGCGGCTCGCTCGATGAGAGGGAGCAGGTCCGTTTCGAGGATGTCCTCCAGGACAGCTCTGACGATGGCCTCACGGTTGGGGAAGTGGCGGTAGAGCGTGGCGATGCCCACGCCGGCTTCTGCCGCGATCTGCTCCAGCGAGGCTTCGCCTCTGCCCAGCACCTTCCGTCCCGCGGCGGTGATGCGCTCCATGCTGGAGCGGGCGTCGACCCGGCGCCGGGGTGCGCGGCCGTCCGTCGTTGCCATCTGTGACTACTTCCCCGATCTCCGATGAGGCCGCTGCATTCGATAGCACCCTACCGCATCGATAGTCTACTCTCACTTTGATAGTACCCTCTCACTTCGCGATGCGGCCTGGCCCGCCAGGCCGCCTGGAACTGAGGGAGAACTCTGTGTCCGTTCTGCTGTATCGGCTGGGAAAGTTCGCCTACGGCAAACCCTGGTACGTCATCGGAGGATGGCTGGCCGTGCTGGCCGCCGTCGTCCTCCTGCTCGTGGCACATCCGGTCAAGCTCAGCAACGAGGTGCGCATCGACGGCACCCCCTCCCAGAAGGTCATCGACGGCTTGGCCACCTCCCTTCCGGAGGCGTCCGGCGGCCAGGGCATGCTGCTCTTCAGCGCGCCGGAGGGTGCCCGGATCAACGACGAGAAGGTCCGGTCCGCCCTGATGGCCGCCGTCGACGCCGTCTACCGCCATGACCACGTCATCGACGCCAGGAAGGCCCTGGCCCGGGAAGCGGCCAAGGGCGAGAACAGCCCACTGCTGCGGGCTCAGGCAGCGGTCGGCCAAGCCGCCGGCGGCCCGTCCTCCGGCAAGACACCCGTCCCCTTGCGGCAGGGCGGTCAGCCGGTGCCCGGGGTCGTCGTCTCCGCCGACGGCTCAACGGCCCTGCTGCAGTTCCAGTTCGACGAGCAGACCTTCGAACTTCCTTCCGGGACGATCGACAGCACCATCCAGGCCGCCAAGCAGCAGTCCGCGTCCGGCGGCCTGGAAGTCCTGCCGTCGGCGGCGATGATGGAGATCCCCGAGATCATCGGCGTCGGGGAGGTCGTCGGTGTCGCGGTGGCGGCCGTTGTCCTGCTGATCACTCTGGGATCGGTCGTCGCGGCGGGCCTGCCACTGATCATCGCCCTGGCCGGCGTCACGGTGGGAGTCGGCGGCGCCTTCACCCTCTCCACCGTTTTCGAGATCCACTCCCTCGCCGCGGTGCTGGCGCTGATGCTGGGGCTGGCCGTCGGCATCGACTACGCGCTGTTCATCGTCAACCGAGAACGCCGGCTGATCCTCGACCAGGGTATGGACCCTCATGAAGCGACCGGCCGTGCGCTCGGCACCGCCGGGAGCGCGGTCTTCTTCGCCGGCAGCACCGTCATCATCGCTCTGGCCGGGCTCCTGGTCATCGGCATCACACTGCTCAGCACCATGGCCATCGTCGCGGCCGCCACGATCGCGATCGCTGTCCTGCTCGCCCTGACCCTGCTGCCCGCCCTGCTGGGCCTGGTCAAGGAACGCGTCTGCCCCGCCCGTACCCGGCGAAGGGAACAAGAGCGGCCAGGAGGACCCGAGCGCACCCGGGCGGTCCGCTGGGGAGCACTGCTGGTCCGCCACAGGTACGCCGCCCTCGCCGCCTCGATCCTGATCCCGGCGATCCTGGCGGTGCCCGCCGCCGGCATGAAACTGGGCCTGCCCTCCGGTGCCAGCTACAACCCCGACACCGGGCAGCGACGCAGCTACGACCTGGTCAGCGACGCGTACGGGCCCGGCTACAACGGTCCCCTCCTGATCGCCGTCGGCTCCACCACGAACGGACAGCCCCTCACCCCCGCGACCCTTGCCGCGGTGACCTCGGACCTGCGAGGCGTCAAGGGCGCCACATCGGTCTCACTGGCCGGGATGAACCAGACCGGAACCACCGCCATCCTCAGCCTGATTCCTGGCAGCGGCCCGAACGACGATGCCACCAAGGATCTCGTCACAGCCGTACGGGCCGACAGCGCGCACATCCGTGAGACCCGCGGCGCTGTCATCGGTGTCGCCGGTTTCACCGCCCTCGCGATCGACGTCTCCGACCGGCTCACCGACGTCCTGCCCGTCTACGTGGCCACCGTCCTCGGACTGTCCCTCCTCGTCCTGCTCCTGGTATTCCGCTCCCTCTTGGTCCCCGTGACGGCCACCCTCGGCTTCCTGCTGAGCATCGCCGCCACCTTCGGCCTCACCACGGCCGTCTTCCAGTGGGGCTGGCTGCAGAGCGTGATCGGACTCGACGCCACCGCACCGGTCGTGAGCCTGCTGCCCATCATCATCACCGGCGTCCTCTACGGGCTCGCCATGGACTACCAGATGTTCCTGGTGACCTCCATACGCGAAGCACACGTCCACGGCGCCACCGCCATCAACGCCACCGTCACCGGCTTCGCGCGTGCCAGCTCCGTCGTCCTGGCTGCGGCCACCATCATGGTGTCCGTCTTCGCCGGCTTCGTCTTCAACGCTCAGCCCATGATCAAACAGGCCGGCTTCGCACTGGCGGTGGGCATCCTCATCGACGCCTTCGTCATCCGCATGACCTTCATCCCGGCCACCATGGCGCTCGCCCAGGAGAAAGCCTGGTGGATCCCCGCCCGGCTGAACCGCCTGCTGCCCGACCTCGACGTCGAAGGCGACAAGCTCGCGCAGAGGATCCCGCTCCCCCACCCGACCGCGGCCCACCAGGCAGAGACCATCAGCTGACCGGCGGCACCGTCCCTTCCCCCACCGTCATCAGGTCATCCGAAAGGGACGAGGCGGTCCCAGACAGACCGCCTTGTCCCTTTCAGCTCTCGGACACCATGAGGACGCCGCGACCGATGCCGGGATCAACATCTGGCAGGACCACCTCGGCACCCGCACCGTGGGTCAGCTGTGGTCGGCGCCCCACCCGTGGGCGCGATCGAGTGCCGCGGCGTAGCGATCCACGACGATGATCTCCGTCTGGGACAACGCGCGAAGGGCCTGGATCGCGATGTGCCCCAGTCCGCCGGCGCCCAGCACGACGGTGCGGGTCCCCGGGACCGCGTGCGGAAGCGCCTTGCGCACCGCGTGGTAGGCCGCCAACCCCGCGTCGGCGAGAGGTGCGGCGTCGGCGGGCGCCATGCTGCTGGGGATCGGTACGACCGCCCGCGCGCTGGTCTTGACGTACTCGGCGAAGCACGAGGGCGGCGTAGCCCTTGTCGGCCAGGCGCTGGGCGTAGATGCTCGTGGTCGGCTCCTTCACGCCCCCGCCCGGATGCGAGACGACGATGGCCGGCAGGCGCTCACCCGCGCGGCCCTCGGGGGCGAAGAACAGCCCCGCGATGCGCAGACCGTTGCTGGTGAAGCTGACCCCGGTGCTCGCGTGAAGCTCTCTCTGTTGGTCGGTTTGCCGGCCGGATGCCACGTTCCGAGAGTGCCCCCGGTGCCACTTGCCGACAATGGGAAGGATCTCTCCTAGTCACTGACCTCCCGGAACCGAGGGAACGCCTCACCCGGGCGGCGATCGTCGAGGCCGTTCGCCGCCTGCTGAGCGGCCGACAAGCAGTGCCCACGACGGCGTACCGGTTGGATCCCCGGCGAGCTTGCGCCACACCTCGCGATAGCCGCAGTCCACGAACAGGGCCGCGTCCAGAGGTGAGGGCCTCCGACGGGGTCGCCGAGTTGACCGCCAGGATCGCCTCCCCCGAGACGAATGTGGCGTGGCTGCTGTGCGATGCCCCAGGCGTGAGGCGAGGGCATGTGGCCGGTGCGACGAACGGCTGGAGATCTCGGCCGGCGGGATCGTGCTCGGCGTAGTCCTGCACCTCACCGGTCGCGGTGGTCGGGCGAGGGACCGGCGGGCTCGGCGTCCTCGGTGGCGGCCCACGCGGCCAGGAGCCGCAGGGCGTCGTGGTCGGGGGTGCCGGGGGCGGCACTGTACGCGGTGAGGGTCAGGCCGGGCTGGGCGGGCAGTTCCATGGCGTCGAAGTCCAGGGTGAGGTCGCCGACGGAGGGGTGCCGGAAGGCCTTACGGCCGGTGTGGTGCAGGCGCACGTTGTGCTTGGCCCAGGAGGTGCGGAACTCCTCGCTGCGGGTGACCAGTTCGCCGATCAGGCCGGTCAGGTCAGGGTCGTGCGGGGCGCGGCCGGCCTCGGTGCGCAGCAGGGCGACGGTGGTGTTCACCGACTGCTCCCAGTCGGTGAAGAAGTCACGTCCGTGCGGGTCGAGGAACTGGAAGCGGGCGATGTTGACCGTGCCCGTGGTGCCGTCGGGGAACAGGGGCGAGTACAGGGCGCGGCCGAGGTGGTTGACGGCCAGGATGTCCAGACGGCCGTTGCGTATGAACGCCGGGGAGTCGGTCATGGAGTCGAGGACGCGCCGGACGCTGTCGGGCAGGGGGCCACGTGCGCGTTTGCGGCGGGTGGGCCGTTTACCGGCGGCGCGGGCCAGGTCGTAGAGGTGGGCGCGTTCGGCGTCGTCGAGTTGCAGGGCGCCCGCGACGGCGTCGAGGACTTCCTCCGAGGCGCCGGCGAGTCGGCCGCGCTCCAGGCGGACGTAGTAGTCGATGCTGACGCCGGCGAGCAGGGCGACTTCCTCGCGGCGCAGGCCCGGCACGCGCCGGTTCCTGCCGTAGGCGGGCAGACCCGCCTGCCGCGGGGTGATCTTGGCGCGGCGGGAGGCCAGGAACTCGCGGATGTCGCTCTCGGTACTCACGCCTTCAGGCTAGAGGGGACGGCCCGCGGCGCATGGGGCCTGTCCGTGCCTGTCATGACAGGCTCTTCCTCAGCACCCGCACTCAGGAAGGAAGGACACGCTCCCCATGCCAGAAGCAGTCACGCGTCGGATCCTGGTGACCGGTTCCGCCGACGGCCTGGGACGTGCCGCGGCGGACGCGCTGTTGTCCGCGGGGCACGACGTGGTCGTGCACGCCCGGAACGAGGAGCGCGCCGCGGGCCTCGACGCGCTGATCGACCGTGAGGCACACCTCGTGATCGGCGACTTCACGGAACGTGACGCCGTACGGAGCATCGCGGCGAAGCTCAACGAGGCGGGGCCGCTCGACGCGGTCATCCACAATGCCGGTGTCTGGAGCGGGCCGGCGGTCATGCCGGTCAACATCATCGCGCCGTACCTGCTCACGGCCCTGCTTCGCGCCCCGAGCCGACTGGTGTACCTGAGCAGCGGCTCGCACTTCGGTGGGAGGCCCACCCTCGACGGCGTGGACTGGCGGGGCGAGAGCGCGGGCTCGTACTCGGACAGCAAACTGTTCGTCACCACGCTCGCGGCCGCGGTGGCTCGGCTGCGCCCCGGGGTGCTGAGCAACGCCGTCGATCCGGGGTGGGTGCCGACCAGGATGGGCGGGCCGAGCGCGCCGGACGATCTCGAACTCGGCCACCGGACCCAGGAGTGGCTCGCCGCCGGCGACGATCCCCAGGCCCTGACCACCGGCGGGTACTGGTACCACCGCCAGCGGCTGGAGCCGCACCGCGCCGTCCACGACGAGGCGTTCCAGGACCGTCTGCTGCAGACCCTGGCCGAGGAGACGGGCACCGCGCTCTGACCAGTCAGGACTCTCCGCGGTCCTGAACCCCAGGTCACCGCGTTGTCGACTGAACCCGTGTATCTCGTCCGACAGCGGCCCCCGCGGGCGGCGCGGCGACCGGTTCGTACCGGTCGGCCTCCTCCCCGGGCAGCAGCATGTCCTCGTAGCGGCCCAGTGCCAGCATCACGCCGAGCATCAGGAGCGGAATCGTCACAGTCAGCAGCGCCATGGCCTGTCCTTCTGCGGGAAAGGTGCGCGGGGGGTCCGATACGGGTCTCCCCGCATCGGGCGTGCAAACCCCGTGTCGGCCTCGGGTCCTCGGGTACGCGGTGCGGACCCCGAAGATGTGGAGGGAGACATGCAGCGAGGCAGTGACCGGCTGAGCCGCCACCGTGACGACGAGATGAAGCACGAACTGCAGGGTCTGCTGCGGTCCGGGCATCCCACCCGGGCCGAGGAGTGGAACGATCCCGAACCGACCGCCGACGACGATCCGGAGATCGCGGGCGGGCCGGTGGCACCACGCGCCGGGGCGTCGCTGGAGGCGGTCCGGCTGGAACTGGCCCGGAGCCTGGGCCGCCACTCGTTCCCCGCGAGCGCCGGCGACCTGGCGCACGTCCTGCGCCGCGAGAACGCGCCCGACGCCCTGGTCGAGGCCGTGCAACGGCTCCCGCGCAAGGAGCACCACGCCAACCTCGAGGAACTCGCGCGGGCACTGACCCGTGGCACGGGCACCGCCCCGGCGGGAGGCCCACGATGACGGCCGACTTCGTGAAGGACGTGATGACGCCCGGCGTGGTCGCCGTCCGCCCGGACGCCTCGCTCGTCGAGGCGGCGCAGCTGATGCGCGCGCAGAACATCGGCGACGTCCTGGTGGCCGACGGACAGCACGTCGTCGGAGTGCTCACGGACCGGGACATCACCGTCCGCGCGGTCGCCGACGGCGTGGACCCGCTGACCGTGAGTGCCCAGACCGTGTGCACACCCGACCCGGTCCTGGTGGCTCCAGACGACCCGGTGTCGGCGGCGGTCGCGCTGATGCGGGCGCACGCCGTGCGCCGGCTGCCGGTGGTCGAGGACGGGATGCCGGTCGGGGTGGTGAGCCTCGGTGACCTCGCCGAGGCCCAGGACCCGGACTCGACGCTCGCCGACATCAGCCGGGCCCAGCCGGGAGAGGAGCGCGGCGGCGACGGGCGGGAGTTCCTGTGAGTCGTCTCCGCGACCAGGCCGCGGAGATCGCCGCCACGGCGCCACCGTGGACGTCGGCGACGTGACCACGCGCTACCGCCGTACGGGCTGCTGAGCGTGCAGCTGGGCGGGGCGGCCGTGCACCAGGGCAAGGAAGAAGCGCGCGACGAGCGACGAGGCCCACGGGCCGGCTCCACGCGCCCCACAGATTTTCAGGAAAGGTCGTTGAACCATCATGCGCATTGCGTTTCTGACGGCACCCGAAGGTGTCGAGCAGATCGAGCTCACCGATCCGTGGCAGGCGGCGAAGAACGCGGGCCACGAGCCGGTGCTCGTGTCGACGAAGCCGGGCCGGATCCAGGGCTTCGAGCACCTCGACAAGGCGGACACGTTCCCCGTGGACGAGGTGGTGGGTGAGACGTCGGCCGACTCCTTCGGCGGGCTGGTGCTGCCGGGCGGGGTGGCCAATCCGGACTTCCTGCGGATGGACGAGAAGGCCGTGGCGTTCGTCCGGGACTTCTTCGAGCGGGGCCTGCCGGTGGCCGCGATCTGCCACGCCCCCTGGACGCTGGTCGAGGCGGACGTCGTCCGGGGCCGGGTGCTGACGTCCTGGCCGAGCCTGCGGACGGACATCCGCAACGCGGGCGGCACCTGGGTGGACGAACAGGTGAAGATCTGCGACCACGGCTCCAACAAGCTGGTCACCAGCCGTAAGCCCGACGACCTCAAGGCGTTCTGCGAAGCGTTCCTGGACGTGTTCGCCGAGGAGGCCGCCTGATGGACCCGGCCGCCGACAAGCAACGGCAGCGCGAGTCGTTCCACGCGGACGACCCGACCGCCGGGCCACTCACCACCGACCAGGGTGTGGAGGTCGACCACACCGACGACTCACTGAGCGCCGGCGAGCGCGGGCCGACGCTGATGGAGGACTTCCACTTCCGGGAGAAGCTCACCCACTTCGACCACGAGCGGATCCCGGAGCGGGTGGTGCACGCCCGGGGCGCGGGCGCCTACGGCTACTTCGAACCGTACGAGTCCTGCGCGGAGTTCACCCGTGCCGCCTTCCTCCAGGATCCCGCGGTGCGCACCCCGGTGTTCGTACGGTTCTCGACGGTGCAGGGGCCGAAGGGCTCGGCGGACACCGTGCGGGACGTGCGCGGCTTCGCCACCAAGTTCTATACGTCGGAGGGGAATTACGACCTGGTCGGGAACAACTTCCCGGTCTTCTTCATCCAGGACGGCATCAAGTTCCCCGACTTCGTGCACGCGGTGAAGCCTGAACCGCACAACGACATCCCGACCGGCGCCTCCGCGCACGACACCCTGTGGGACTTCGTGTCGCTCCAGCCGGAGACGCTGCACGCGATCATGTGGCTGATGTCGGACCGGGCGATCCCCCGCAGCTACCGCATGATGCAGGGCTTCGGCGTGCACACCTTCCGGTTCGTGAACGCCGACGGCCGTGGCACGTTCGTGAAGTTCCACTGGAAGCCGCGTCTCGGCGTGCACTCGCTGGTGTGGGACGAGGCGCAGGAGTGCCAGGGCCGCAATCCGGACTTCAACCGGGGCGACCTGTGGGACGCGATCGAGGCGGGCGAGTTCCCGGAGTGGGAGCTGGGCGTCCAACTCGTGCCGGAGGAGGACGAGTTCGCCTTCGACTTCGATCTGCTCGACGCCACGAAGCTCATCCCGGAGGAGCAGGTGCCCGTCCGGCCGATCGGCCGGATGGTGCTGAACCGCAACCCGGAGAACTTCTTCGCGGAGACCGAGCAGGTCGCCTTCCACACCGCCAACGTCGTCCCCGGGATCGACTTCACCAACGACCCGCTGCTTCAGGCCCGCAACTTCTCCTATCTGGACACGCAGTTGACCCGGCTGGGCGGCCCCAACTTCTCCCAGCTGCCGGTGAACCGTCCGGTGGCGCCGGTGCGGAACAACCAGCGCGACGGCTACCACCAGAGCACGGTCCACCGGGGCACGAACTACTTCCCGAACTCGCTCGGCGGCGGCTGCCCGGCACACGCCGGGGCGGACGGGCGCGCGTTCTCGCACTACGCGGAGCGGGTGGACGGGCACAAGATCCGGCGGCGCAGTCCGAGCTTCCAGGACCACTACAGTCAGCCCGCACTGTTCTGGAACAGCATGGCGGACTGGGAGAAGCAACACATCGTGGACGCCTTCCGGTTCGAGCTCGGCAAGGTCGACGCGATGACGATCCGCACCCGCACGGTCGAGCAACTCGCCAAGGTCGACGGCGAGTTGGCGGCCAAGGTGGCGGCCGGTATCGGGGTGCCGGAGCCGACCGAGAAGGTCAGCGCGTCCAAGGAGGCGTCTGCCGCCCTCAGCCTGGAGAAGGTGCGGGGCGACGGGTCGATCCGCACCCGGCAGATCGCGGTCCTGGTCACCGACGGCGTCGACCCCGAGCAGGTGGCGTCCGTCCGGGAGGTGCTGGCGGCCGAAGGGGCGGTCGTGGAGGCGCTGGCGGCCACCGACGGCACGGTGGCGGGCTCCGACGGCGAGCGGTACACCGTCGACCGCGCGCTGCCCACCGTGGCCTCGGTGCTGTACGACGCCGTCCTGCTGCCGGGCGGTCCGGTGGGCACTCCGGGGACGACCGTCGACCCGGACGCCATGCGCTTCGTGCGGGACGCCTATCGGCACGGCAAGCCGGTCGGCGCGCTCGGCTCGGGCGTCGGGATCCTGTCGGCGCTGGAACCGGAGGGGCTGCACCTGTCCACCGAGTTCCACCGGGTGGTCGCCGACCAGGGCGTGGTGACGGACACCTCGCCGGGTGCCGCGAGCGAGGAGTTCACCAGGGAGTTCGTGGCCGCCGTGGGCGCGCACCGGCACTGGAACCGGCCGCCGGTACGTCGCTGACCGGTCCGTCCGTCCGTTCAGGAACGGCCGGTGTGAGGGTTCAGGAGCGGGGAGTCGCCGACTCCCCGCTTCCGCGTTCCCGTGCCCCCTCGCGGGTGCGGCTCGCGGCCACCGGGCGGTTCGGGTTGCGGCGCAGGAACTCGCCCTCGAGCTGCGCCATGCGGTCGTTGTGTGCCCGCAGCGCGTCGTTCGAGGCGTACAGCAGTGTGTCGTGCCGCGTGCGGTGGATGGTCTCCAGCTCCTTCATGAGCTGTTGGTCGTCCAGCCGGCTGGGGTCGACTCCGGTCATTGTGGGGCCCCGCTCGTCGTGTTCGTTCATACGGTTCGGGTACCCGCCCGGCACGCACTACCCCCGAGCGGAATCCGGGAGAGAATCATGGATCTCGCCTTTCTCCATCCACTCTACGAACATCCGGGCCCCTGGGCCTCCGTCTACGTCAGCACCTCCCGGCATACGGAGGACACGGCCCACGAACGACATCTGACGGCCGTGGCGCTGTCCCGGGAGCTGTCCCGGCAGGGCGCCGACGAGGAGACCTGCCAGGCCGTGCGGGAGGCGCTGGAGGAGCTGAAGCACTCCTCCGAACCGCACGGGCGGGCCCTGTTCGCACGGGCCGGGAAGGTGGTCCTGGATCCGCCGCTCACCCGGGCCCCGGACGGCGACCGGGCGGTGTGGGCCCCGCTGCCGCACACCGCGCCGCTGCTGGAGCTGGCCGGGGAGAACCCGGTCTGCGTGGTGGCGTACATCGACCGCAAGGGCGCCGACTTCGAGCTGCGTGCCGGGCGCGGCCGACAGGACGCCGGCTCGGTCACCGGCCGCCAGTACCCCGTACACCGTACGAGCTCGGCGGACTGGTCGGAGCGGCACTTCCAGCTCCGGGTGGAGAACACCTGGGAGCACAACGCGGCCGAGATCGCGGACGCGCTCGCCGTGTGCCAGGAGGAGGCCCACGCCGACCTGCTGGTCCTGGTGGGTGACGACCGGGAGCGGCGGTCCGTGCACGAGCGGCTGCCCAAGCGGCTGCGCGACCTGGTCGTGGAGGCCCCGCACGGGGCCGGCAGCAGGCTGCTGGACGAGGACGTGGAGCAGGCCCGCGTGGAGCACGTACGGCAGCGGGCCGAGCGTGAGCTGGAGCGGTTCCTGGCCGCCCGGGAGCCGGGTGAGGACGGCCGCGCCGGAGCGGTGGAGGACGTGCCCGCGCTGGTCGAGGCGGCGCGGGAGCACCGTATCGAGGAACTGCTGCTGCGTCCGGACGGCCCCGACGCGCACCGGGAGGTGTGGATCGGCGAGGAGCCGGACCAGGTGGCGGTGCGCCGGACGGATCTGAAGATCCTCGGCGAGCAGAATTCCTGGTCCGCGCGGGCGGACGACGCGCTGATCCGGTCGGCGGTCGCGACGGGCGCCCCGGTGCTCCTGGTGACCGCGGCTCCGGCGGCCGAGGAGATGGAGGTGCCGGTGGGCGGAATGGGCGCCCTGCTGCGCTGGAAGTAAGCCCCCGATGTGCTCGTGACAGGCCCACTCCGTCTCTCGACGGGGTGGGCCGGGCCCGGTGACCTGCGAGGTTACCGGGCCCTTTCGACGCGTCGCTCGTCCCACACCGGCTCGGCCGTCTCCCGGACCCGGCCGTCGCTGCCGAAGACCAGGAAGCGGTCGAAGGAGCGGGCGAACCAGCGGTCGTGGGTGACGGCGAGCACGGTTCCCTCGAATGCCTCCAGACCCTCCTGAAGGGCTTCGGCGGACTCCAGGTCGAGGTTGTCGGTCGGCTCGTCGAGCAGCAGGGCGGTGACGCCCTGGAGTTCGAGCAGCAGGATCTGGAAGCGGGCCTGCTGGCCTCCGGAGAGCCGCTCGAAGCCCTGCTCGGCCTGGCCGGTCAGCTCGTAGCGGCGCAGCCGGGACATGGCGGCGCCCCGGTCCTGGGCGTGCTCCTTCCACAGGATGTCGAGGAGCGTCCGGCCCTCCAGCTCCGGGTGTGCGTGCGTCTGGGCGAAGTGCCCGGGCACCACGCGCGCGCCCAGCTTCCACCGGCCGGTGTGGGCCACCGGCTCGCCGGCCAGCAGCCGTAGGAAGTGCGACTTGCCGGAGCCGTTGGAGCCGAGGACGGCGACCCGCTCGCCGTAGAAGACCTCCAGGTCGAAGGGGGTCATCAGGCCGGTGAGTTCGAGTTCCTCGCAGGTGACGGCCCGTACTCCGGTCCGGCCGCCCTTCAGGCGCATCGTGATGTCCTGCTCGCGGGGCGGCTCCGGCGGCGGTCCCGCCTCCTCGAACTTGCGCAGACGGGTCTGGGCGGCCTGGTAGCGGGAGGCCAGCTCATGGCTGATGGAGGCCGCCTGGCGGAGGTTCAGCACCAGCTTCTTCAACTGGGCGTGCTTCTCGTCCCAGCGGCGGCGCAGCTCCTCGAATCGGGCGAAGCGTTCACGGCGGGCCTCGTGGTAGGTGGCGAAGCCGCCGCCGTGCACCCAGGCGTCGGCGCCCGCGGGGCTCGGCTCGACGGAGACGATCTTCTGGGCGGCGCGGGCGAGGAGCTCCCGGTCGTGGGAGACGAACAGGACCGTCTTGCGGGTCTCCTGCAGCCGCTCCTCCAGCCAGCGCTTGCCGGGCACGTCCAGATAGTTGTCGGGCTCGTCGAGCAGCAGCACCTCGTCGGTGCCGCGCAGCAGGGCCTCCAGGACCAGCCGTTTCTGCTCGCCGCCGGACAGCGTGCGCACCTGACGCCACTGGGCCTTCTCGTACGGCATGCCGAGCGCGGCCGTGGTGCACATGTCCCACAGCGTCTCGGACTCGTAGCCGCGTGCCTCGGCCCAGTCGGAGAGGGCCTGCGCGTACCTCAGCTGGGCGGCCTCGTCGTCGACGGTCATGATGCCGTGCTCGGCCTGGTCGACGGCGCGCGCGGCCTCACGGATGCGGGGCGGCGCCACCGACACGAGCAGGTCGCGCACCGTCGTCTCGTCCCGTACGGAGCCCACGAACTGCCGCATCACCCCGAGGCCGCCGGTGACGGTGACGGTCCCGCCGTGCGGTTTCAGCTCGCCGGAGATCAGCCGCAGCAGGGTGGTCTTGCCCGCGCCGTTGGGTCCGACGAGGGCCACGACGGCCCCTTCGCCCACCCGGAAGGACACATCGCCGAGCAGCGCCCTCCCGTCGGGGAGGTGGTACTCGAGGTGCGCGGCTTCCAGATATCCCATGAGGAGCCAGTCTGCGGTCCCGGGACCTGCCCCGACAAGCCGGTTTCGGCCGCCTGCGTCTGGCGGGGGTCGAGCCGGGCGCGTCTACCGTCCCCCGCGTCCGGCTGAGCCCTCAGCCCGTCAGTCCGCCAGCCCGTCAGGTTGTCCGTATGGCGAGACATGGGGTCTCACTATTCGACATGCAGGCGTACGGTGAGGCCTATCGCCGGTGGGGTCGTGGGGCCCGGTGAGCCGGTGCGTCGAGAGGGGATCAGCCATGTCCGAGGCAGGGGAGAGTGCCGTCTACACGCACGGGCACCACGAGTCGGTGCTGCGGTCGCACACCTGGCGCACCGCCGCCAACTCGGCTGCGTACCTGCTCGGTTCACTGAAGCCCCATATGAGGATCCTGGACATCGGCTGCGGTCCGGGCACCATCACCGCCGACCTCGCCGCACTGGTCCCCGACGGACAGGTCACCGGTGTCGACCACGCGCCGGGCATCCTGGACCGGGCCCGGGCCACGGCCGCCGAGCGCGGCCTGGCCAACGTCGACTTCGCGGTCGCCGACGTGCACGCGCTGGACTTTCCCGACGACACCTTCTGCGTGGTCCACGCCCATCAGCTGCTCCAGCACGTCGGCGACCCGGTGCGGGCGCTGCGCGAGATGCGGCGGGTGACGAAACCGAACGGGTTCATCGCCGTCCGCGACTCCGACTACGCGGCCATGACCTGGTATCCCGCGTCCACGGGCATGGACGACTGGCTCGACCTGTACCACCGGGTGGCCCGCGCCAACGGCGGTGAGCCGGATGCCGGACGCCGGCTGAAGGCCTGGGCGCTCGAGGCGGGACTGTCGGACGTCACGGCCACCTCCAGCACCTGGACCTTCGCCACCGCCGAGGAGCGGGCCTGGTGGAGCGGCCTGTGGGCGGACCGCACCCTGACCTCCGACTACGCGGAGCGGGCCACGAAGGGCGGTCACGCCACCGGTGAGCAGCTGCGGGCCGTGTCGGAGGCCTGGCGGGAATGGGGCGCGCGGGAAGACGGGTGGTTCAGTGTGTTGCACGGAGAAATTCTGTGCCGAAAGGAAGCCTGAATCCCAGATTTCGGGAAACTAGGTGTGCAGGAGGTTCACACTATGGTTCCGATTCTGCTGGTAGCGCTGCTGGTCCTGATCCTTTTCGGCGCCGGTTTCGCGGTAAAACTGCTCTGGTGGATTGCGCTGGTTGTTCTGGTGCTGTGGCTTCTGGGCTTCCTGATGCGGGGTACGACCGCGGGTGGCGGCAGGGGTCGCTGGTACAGGTGGTGAATTGACCCGGAAATGAATCCCGGCCCGACAACCGGGATTCATTTCCGGGGCAACCACCGGGATTCACTCCCAGGAGCATTCCCAGGGGGTTCATTCCCAGGAGTTCATTCCCGGGGAAGCAACGGTCCGAGCGGCCCGAGGTCCAGATTCAGGTCCTCGGGCCGCAGTCCGTAGCGCTCCCGCAGTTCGGTCATACGGTCGTCGAGCAGCATCAGGGTGAGCCCGATGCGCTCCTCCTGGTCCTCGTTGAGGTCGCCCTCGTCGAAGCGGCGCAGCGCTTGCCGCTCCATCAGCTGACGCAGCAGTTCCACCACGGTCAGCACCAGTTTGACCAGGTCCCGCTCGACGGTGTCGGGTTCGAGGTCCAGCCGGTTGCGGCGCTCGGTCACGACGACTCCCCCCACGGTGACGGCACCTGCGCGTTCACCGAACTGATCAGCGCGTTGAGGTCGATACGGACGAGGTCGACGTCAGCGATGCGCAGGGTGATGTCCCCGGTGATGACGACCCCGCCGGCCAGCAGCCGGTCGAGAAGGTCCACCAGGGCGACCTCACGGCGCTCGATCACCGTCACCGGATCTCCTCCTCGCCCGCGAAGGAATAGGCGGCCCAGGGGCCGGTGAGCTCCACACGCATTCCCGCGGTCTCATCTTTCGTGCGGTCCACCATTTCCACGAATTTCTCGGAATCCGAGCGTGGCACGAGATAGGCCGCGTTGAGTACGTTCTGCCCCGAGGCGCCGGAAAGGGCGGGATTCTGCGGGGCGTGCAGCCGAGAATCCTCGGCATGTTCGGAGAGTTTCTCGTGCAGTCGGCTCGCGAAAGCCTCCGCCTGCTGCCACATCTCCTCGCGCGAGCGCACCCGCATACGCCGCCGGCGCAGATAGTCCCGACCCGACATGGCCTTTTCCGCCGGTGCCTCGCCGTCCGCGTCGCCGGCGTTCTCCGCGCCGCCCGCGGCGTCCGTCTCGGCGTACACCTTGACGCCCCATTCGACCCGGCCGTGCAGTCGGTCGAGCGTGCGCTTGAAGGCCTCCTCGCGCTCCTCGATCATCACGCGGACCCCGCTGTCGTCACGGAAGACGGTGCCGAGCCGCAACGGCAGCGGGGTGGTGACGACGGTGAGAGCGTCGATCACGCCCTGGTGGGCGCGGGCGGTCGCGGTCAGCCAGTCCAGGTCCTCCAAATGCCTGTGGAGCGGTTCTTCGGCGAAGTCCCGCTCCGGTACCCGGCTGAGCACGGCGATCAGACCGTGATGCCGCAGCAGTCTGGGCGGATCGCCTGCCACCCCCGTCAACTGGGCCTGCAGAGGGGTGTCGAAGGGGTGGCAGACGGCGTACACATACCGCAGTCCGGTCATGAGGACTCCTTCTCGGTCCGGGTCGGCTCGAGTTGCTCCAAGCGCTCCAGTCGTTCCCGCAACTCCGCGTTCTCCCGGGCGAGTTCGTCACGCCTGGCCCGAGTGGACAACGCCGGGTCGTCCTCCCACCAGTCGATGCCCATCTCCTTCGCCTTGTCCACCGAGGCGACGATCAGCCGCAGCTTGATCGTGAGCAGCTCGATGTCGAGCAGGTTGATCCGGATGTCACCGGCGATCACGATCCCCTTGTCGAGCACCCTCTCCAGGATGTCGGCAAGGTTGGAGCCGCCGCCCTGCCCATAGGGCTCGGGCAGGCGGCTGGGCGTGCTCATCGTCGGCTCCCTCCATCGGAGTCGGCGTACTCGTACTCTTCCTCGTCCTCAGCGGCCTCGGCCTCCGGCTCCTCCGAGTCCTCGGCTTCCTCGTCGTACTCGTCCTCGGCGTCCTCGTCCGCTTCGGCGGGCTCGTCCTCGTCGTACTCGGCCTCGGCGTCCTCGGCGTCGGTCTCGTACTCCTCGTCGCCCTCTTCGGCGGAGTCCTCGGCGGGCTCTTCTTCGTCCGCCCCTTCCGCCTCCTCCGCCCGCGCGGCCTCCTCTTCCTCGGCCACCGCGTCGTCGTGCTCGCGGACGACCTCGCCGTCACGGATCTCACCGCGCCAGCCGTCCTCCGCCTCACCCTTGAGCGTGATGAAGCGGACGAAGTTCTTCAGGTCGAGCCGGGCCCGGCGGCCCTGGGCACGCCAGATGTTGCCGGTCTTCTCGAAGAAACCCGAGGGGTAGTACTCGATGACCAGCAGGACGCGGGTGAGGCTGTCGGCGAGCCGGTGGAAGGAGACGACGCCCTTCGTGTTGCCCTTGGCGCCCTCGGTCGTCCAGGAGATCCGGTCGTCCGGCACCTGTTCGGTGGTCGTGGCCTTCCAGCTGCGGCTGGACCAGAAGACCTTCAGCTGCCAGTCGGACATGACGTCGTCAGCCTTGCTCGCGCTCTTGACGCCCTTCGCGAAGGTGCTGAAGTCCTGGTACTGGGTCCACTGGTCGTAGGCCGTGCGCAGCGGCACGCCGACGTCGACGTACTCGATGATGACGGTGGGCTTCCCGCCCGCCCCGCGCTTCTTCTTGCTCTTGCCGTCGCCGCCGCCACCGAGGTTCTTGAACGCGCCGGTCACGCTGTCCTTGGCGCGGGAGGCGCCGATCTCCAGCGCACTGCGCAAAGGCCCCTTGCCCTCGGCGAGTTTGCGGCCCCCGTCGAGGGCGAGCTTGGCGAAACCGGGGCTGTTGCCGTCGGCTATGTCGTTCAGCTTGCCCGTGGTCTCACCGAGCTTGCGGCCGGCGCCGACCAGCACGCGCTGGGCCTGGGCGGCCAGGTATTCCTGCACCTCGGCCTTGAGCCGGTCGACCGCCTCGCTCCTGGCCACGTCCGTGAGCGGATTGCCGTTCGTCTCGGACATCACTCACCGCCTCCCTTCGGGAGCCGACGGGCGCCACGGCCGGCGCTGCGGGCCGCGGCGGTCTTCTTGCCCGCCGTCTGCTTCGAGGCGGTCTTCTTGGCCGCCGTCTTCTTGGCGGGAGCCTTCCTGGCGGCCGCCTTCTTGGCCGGCGCCCTCTTGCCCGGGGCCTTCTTCGCGGGCGCCTTCTTGGCCGCCGGCTTCCTGCGGGGCTCCTCCTCGGCCTCGGGCTCCTCGCCCTCGTCGGCCTCGTCCGTGGCGTCGTCGGCCTCGTCCTCGGCCTCGTCGTTCTCCTCCGCCTCGGGCTCCTCGTACTCCTCCCGCTCCTCGTCCTCGGAGTCCTCGTCCCCGGGCAGCACGTCCGGCGCCACGCCCGAGAGCTGGTCGCGGACCTCGGCGGTACGGCCGTGCAGACGGTCGGCGAGGGCGTCGATCTGCCGCTCGACCATGGCGCCCGAGGCGGCCTTGCCGACCCCGCGCAGGTCCTCGCGGAGCTGGTCCCCGATCTCCTTGAACTGCGGGTTGTTCTTCAGCTGACCGGAAACCAGCTCCGCGACCGCACGCGGACTCAGGTTCATCCGCTTGCCCGCCACGAGGGTGCCGACGGCGAACGCCAGCTTCATCTTCTTCGTACGTCCGAGGACGTATCCGGCCCCTATCGCGAGGCCCATTGCCGTTCGGTTCATCGTGCCGTCCCGTCGCCAGTCCCCGCGCCTCCGCGCAGGCCGATCTCCAATCGGTCGAGAAGTTCGTCCTCCTGTCGGTCGAATTCCCCGTCGTCGATCTCGCCCGCCTCCAACCGCTCCTCAAGCTGGGCGAGTTCGGCCCTGACCGCGGCCGGGTCGTAGTACAGGCGTTCGGCTTCGTCCAGCACCTGTCTGATCACCCACCCGCTGCCGCGCACGGGTGCGAACGGCAGCAGCAGCACCTCTCCGATCAGTCCCACGGCTCGGTCACTCCCTCGAGCTGTCCTGGCCGACCTTGGTGCCCGCGGGCTCCGCGGGTCCGGGGTCGACGAAGCTGTACGGCGGCAGCGGGCCGTTGACGCGCAGATCCAGGTGCGGGTTGTCCTTGCGGATCCGCTCCACCTCGTTCAAGAACCCGGCGGCCGAGTCCCGCTCCACCAGGAACGACACGTTGGCGAGCCAGCCGGTGGACTCGGGGCCCACACTGGTCGCGTCCGCGAGCGGTTCCAGGGCCTGCTGCACCGCGACGGCGTCCTCGCCCTCGCGGGCCTTCACGGCGGCGACCACCATCTCGCCGAGATGCAGCTTCTGCTCGTAACTGCCGCCACCGGCCTGCCGGTTGGCCTCGGTCAGGGACCGGATCTCCGGGTTCTTGGACATCACGAGATGCAGGACGGCCTCTTCGTCATGGGTCGCCTTGACGTTGTACTCGACCTTGCCGTCCAGAGTCCGCAGCCGCTCCTTGTAGTGGTCGGCGCGCTCGGCGAGGACCGCGGTGACGGCGCCGTCGTCGGGGGCGACACTGCCGAACCGCATCGGCAGGATGCAGCCGTCCGCGCCCGACTCACTGAGGACGTTCTGGTGGGCGAGCAGGTCCCTGCGCTTGGGGCGCAGCCCCTCCGGCGCGTCACTGACGACGGCCGCCAGCTCGCCCTCCTTCAAGACGCGCACGGGCAGCGGCGGGTCGCCGACACCCCCCAGACCGTCCGGCAGCGCGGGATGCGACGCGGCGGTGATGCCGTAGACGTAGGTGCTCACTCGCCTTCCTCCTTCCGGCGCGAGGCGGTCGACTTACGGGCACGGGGCCGGGACTCGCCGTGTCCCTCCTCGCGTGCCTCCTTGAAGGCTCCGGAGATGGTCTCGGCGGCGCCGGACAGCGCACCCTTGGACTTGCCGCGGGCGCCGGACTCGGTGATCTCGCCGACCAGGTCGGGCAGGCCGGGGTCCTTGCGCGGCCCGGCCTCCAGGTCGAGCCGGTTGCACGCCTCGGCGAAGCGCAGGTAGGTGTCGACGCTGGCCACGACGACCCGGATGTCGATCTTCAGGATTTCGATGCCGACCAGGGAGACCCGTATGAACGCGTCAATGACGAGACCCCTGTCGAGGACGAGTTCCAGGACGTCGTAGAGGCCACTGCTGCCGCCTCCGCCGCCGCTCTGCTGGGCCGGGACAACGGTCATGTCGACCGAGCCTCCTTGTCTGTGTGTGTCTGTGGATGTGGAGCGATGGGATGTACGGGCGGACGGCCTAGCGACCGCCCTGCCGATGTGCGTCGGCCCGCCCGCGTTCGTAACGGCGAACGCGCCGGTAGCCGGTGAGCTCTCCGTCCGGGTCGAGCTCCACCTGGTAGCTCGCCATCAGGCTCATCGTGTCGGGCACCCGGGAGAGCTCCAGGACCTCGACCTCCAGCGCCCAGCCGTCCTCGGTCTGCTCGAAGGACGACACGTTCTCGGCGGACATGCCGGTCAGCTCCTGAAGCTGGGCGCGCGCGCCACGCAGCACGTCCATGGTGCTCGGCCGGCGGCGGTGCGCCTGGCGATGCTCGGTGCGCCGTCCGGTGTCCTCCTGCTCGATGTCGTCGCCTTCGGTGTCCTCGGGCGAGTGCTCCGAGGACGGCTTCCGTGCGGGAGCGTCCTGTGAACGCTGTGATTGTGATGTGTTTTTTGTGTTCGACATGGCCACCTCTCACTCCGGGTGGCCGCTCGTTCCTTGGCCAAACCTTCAGGAGGACATCAACGCGTCGAGGCGGCGGCGCGCCGGTCCCAGAGCGCGGCCTTTGCGCATGATGTCGGCCCACGGGTCGCTGCGGGCCTGCTCGACGGCGTCGGCGATGGTCCAGCGGCGGGCGTCGAGGCCGGGATCGTCCAGCTGCTCCCAGGTCACAGGGGTGGCGACGGGGGCGCCCGGCTGGGCGCGGACCGTGTAGGGGGCGACCGCGGTCTGGGCGTAGGCGTTGCGCTGGATGTCCAGGTAGAGGCGGTCGCCGCGGTCCTTCTTGCGGGCCGCGGTGGTGAGCCGGTCGGGGTGGCCGGCGACGAGGGTGTCGGCGATGTCCCGGGCGAACGCGCGGATCTCGTCGACGTCGTGACGGCCGTCGACCGGCACCACCACGTGCAGGCCCCGCGAGCCCGTGGTCATCAGCGCGGAGGGCAGCTTCAGCTCGTCCAACAGGGCGCCCAGCAGCCGGGCCGCCTGCCGCACCGCCTCGAAGTCGTCCCCGGAGGGGTCGAGGTCGAAGACCATCCGGTCGGGCCGCTCGACCCGGTCGACCCGGGACAGCCAGCGGTGCAGGGTGATGCCCGCCTGGTCGGCGAGGTACAGCAGAGTGGCCGTGTCGTCACACACGGTGTGGCAGACGGTGCCGCCCTCCTTGGCGACCTCCACGCGGGTGATCCACTCCGGGTAGTTCTCCGGGGTGTTCTTCTGCATGAAACGCGGCCCGTCGATGCCGTCCGGGTGGCGCTCCACCATCAGCGGGCGACCGCGCAGGTGCGGCAGCATGAACGGGGCGACGGACCGGTAATAGTCCACCAGGTCGGCCTTGGTGTACTCCTTCGCCGCGCCGCCCCCGGGAAACAGCACCTTGTCCGGGCGGTGCACCTCGACGGTGTGCCGGCCCGCCCGGACCGTGCGCGGACGGTCGCCGCTCACCGCACGACCGCCTCCTCCACCAGCAGCTTCCCGGCCGCCGCGATCGACTCGGCGTCGATGCCCGCGGCGTGCAGCTGTTCCTGAGGGGAGCCCGAACCCGGCATCGTACGGACGGCGAGCCGCACCAGGCGCGGCACTGGCCGGCCGTCGGTGAACGCGTCGAGGACGGCGTCGCCGAGGCCGCCCTCCTCGTGGTGGTCCTCCACGGTCAGCAGGCAGCCGGTCTCCTCGGCGGCCTGGCGCAGGGTGAGCTGGTCGACGGGCTTGACCGAGTACAGGTCGATCACCCGGACCGGGATGCCCTGGCCGTCCAGCGACTCGGCGGCGGCCAGCGCCTCCGGCACCGTCACACCCGCGGCGACGATCGTCATCCGGTCCCGCTCGGAGGAGCGCAGCACCTTGCTGCCGCCGATCGGGAACTCCTCGTCGGGGCCGTAGATCACCGGGCTCTCGCCGCGCGAGGTGCGCAGGTACCGGACGCCCTCCAGCCCGGCCATCTCGACGACCAGGCGCGCGGTCTGGTTGGCGTCACACGGGTACAGCACGGTCGAGTCGTGCACCGCCCGCATCATCGCCAGGTCCTCCAGGCCCATCTGACTGGGCCCGTCCTGCCCGATCGCCACTCCCGCGTGCGAGCCGACCAGGTTGATGCCGGAGCCGCTGATCGACGCCATGCGGATGAAGTCGTACGCGCGGGTGAGGAAGGCGGCGAAGGTGGAGGCGTACGGCACCCAGCCGCGCGCGGCGAGCCCGACGGCGGCGGCGACCATCTGCTGCTCGGCGATGTAGCACTCGAAGTAGCGGTCGGGGTGTTCCTTGGCGAAGAACTCCGCGCGGGTCGAGTCACCGACCTCGCCGTCGAGGGCCACGACGTCACCGCGTGCGGAGCCGAGCGCGGCCAGGGCCTGCCCGAAGGCGTTACGGGTGGCCACGTCGTCGCCGCCCTTGTCCCAGCGGGGCAGTTCCAGGTGTCCGGCCGGTACGGAGTGCAGCATGCGGGCCGTCTGCGGCTCGTGCACCTCGACGCGGATGTCGCGGCGGCCGCCGAGTTCGGCGATCGCCTCGTCGGCCTCCGGCAGCGGCTTGCCGTGCAGGCCCTCGCGGTCCTGGACGGACTCGACGCCCTTGCCCTTGAGGGTGCGGGCGAGGATCGCGGTCGGCTGGCCCTTGGTGGACTCGGCCTCGCCGTACGCCCGGTCGATCGCGTCGACGTCGTGGCCGTCCACCTCGACGGTGTGCCAGCCGAAGGCCTGGAAGCGGCGGGCGTACGCGTCGAGGTCGTGGCCGTGCCGGGTCGGGCCGCGCTGGCCGAGCCGGTTCACGTCGACGATCACGGTGAGGTTGTCCAGGTGCTCGTGCCCCGCGTGCTCGGCGGCCTCCCAGACGGAGCCCTCGGCCATCTCGCTGTCGCCGCACAGCACCCACACGCGGTAGCCGACGCGGTCCAGCCGCTTCCCGGACAGCGCGATGCCGACGCCGACGGGCAGTCCCTGCCCGAGCGAACCGGTGGCCGTCTCCACCCACGGCAGCCGCCGGGGCGTCGGATGCCCTTCGAGCCGGCTGCCGAACGTGCGGAAGGTGAGCAGTTCCTCGTCGTCGACGGCGCCGGCCGCCTTGTAGGCGGAGTAGAGCAGGGGCGAGGCGTGGCCCTTGGACAGCACGAAGCGGTCGTTGCCCGGGTGAGTGGGGCGGTCGAAGTCGTAGCGGAAGTGGTTGGCGAGGAGTACGGCCATCAGGTCGGCCGCGGACATCGAGGACGTGGGGTGCCCGGAGCCCGCGGCGGCCGAGGCGCGCACACTGTCCACGCGCAACTGCTGGGCGAGTTCGACGAGTTCACCGGTGTTCATGAGTTTCCTTTCGCGGGAGTGCCGTCGGGGGTGCCTTCGGTCCGCTTGACGGGGCCGGGAGCCGGATGAGGCTCACCGCCGGGCTGGTCACCGGCGGGTTCGCCGCCGGGTTGGTTCTTGGCCGGCTCCGGGCCCGGCTGGTTCCTGGCGGGCTCGGAGCCCGACCGGCTCCCGGCCTCCTCGGGCCCGGACTCGTCCCTGGCCACCTCGGGGGTCGGAGCGGTGATCGTCTGCTGCTCGTCGGGCGTGGCGGGCCCGTCGGCGGTCCCGGCGCCGGGGGCCGCGTCGGCGATCTCGGGGTCGGCGCCCTCCTTCGCCTCGTCAGGCGTCGGCGCGGTGATCGTCTGGTAGTCGGCGCCGCCTCCCGGCCCGTCGGTCACGTCCTCGGGGACGGCCGCACCGGGACCCGACCGGGCCTTGGCGTCCTGCCCTGTCCGGGACTCGCTCGGTCCGCCCGGCACCCGGGCCAGCTCCGGCGACGCCGTGTCCAGCGGCACCGACCAGGACCGGACGAGGCCCAACTGGACGGCCTGGCGCGGGAGTACGGACTCCAGCAGCCAGTCCGCGGCGACCCGGACGCGGTTGCCGGGCATCGCCGCGAGGTGGTAGCCGCAGGTGACCGCCCCGGCCACGGGCCCCGACAGGGGGATGCCGAGCGGGTTGGCGGCGGCCTTCGCGCCACCCAGGTCCACGACGAACCCCAGGTCCTTGTGCTGGTAGGGACGCAGTGTGCCGACGCCCAGCGAGGCGGCGACGTTGCGGGCCGCGACCTTGCCGTGCCGCCAGGCGTGCTGCGCGGTCATCGGGGTGTACTCACCGGGAGTGTTCAGGTCCGGTACGGCGGCCGCGTCCCCGCAGGCGAACACCTCGGGACGGCCCGGGAGCCGCAGGTAGGGGTCGACGATCAGACGCCCGCGCTCCGTCGGCTGCCCGGTGCCCTCGACGAGCGGATCGGGCCGTACGCCGACGCACCACACGAGCGTCCGGGTCGGCACGAACTCGCCGTCGGTGAGCAGGACTCCGTCGGAGGTGGCCTCCTTCACGGAGGTCCCCATGCGTACCTCCACGCCGCGTTCCCGCAGCGTGCGGTCGGCGGTGCGGGACAGGTGCTCGTCCAGCTCGGGCAGCACGCGCGGCGCCACGTCGAGGAGGATCCAGCGCGGCCGTACGCCCTCCCGCAGGGGGTGCTCGCGCACCTGCGCGTCGGTGTACAGCTGCCCGTGCGCGGCGACCTCGGTGCCGGTGTAGCCGGCGCCGACCACCACGAAGGTGGTGCGCGCGGCACAGCTCTTCGGGTCGTCGGCCGCCGCGGCCAGCTCCACCTGCCGGGTCACGTGGTCGCGCAGGTACAGCGCCTCGGGCAGCCCGCGGAAGCCGTGGGCGTGCTCGGCCACCCCGGGGATCGGGAGCAGCTTGTTGACGCTGCCGACGGCCAACACCAGCCGGTCGTAGGCCAGCGTGCCCTCGTTGCCCTCGGGGTCGGCGTAGTGCACGGTCCGGTTGTCCAGGTCGATGCCGTCGGCCTCGCCGAGCACCAGGCGGACGTGCCGCAGGGTGCCGGAGAGGGAGACGGTGACCCGGCGCGGTTCCAGGATCCCGGCCGCGACCTGGGGCAACAGGGGCAGGTACAGGAAGTAGTCGGTCGGGTTCAGCAGGGTGATGTCGGCCTTGCCGCGGGACATCCGGGACAGTTCTCGGGCCGTCCGGTACCCGGCGAAGCCGGCACCGACGATCACGATGCGGGGTCGACTCACGGTTCGCCTCCGGGGCTGTCGCGTACCTCGGGAGACTTCCGCGTCCCCCTGGCCGGGGCACCCAAACGTCCGCCCGGCCCTCGGTCGCCGCCGCCCGGGCCCGGTTTCCGCCCTGACCGCCGGGTACTCGGGTCGGCGAACCACCCGCTCATCCCGTGGAGGCACATCCCCCATGCCCGAGTACGGCTATTTCCTCTCGTGCGAGCAGTACGGTCCCGCGGAGCTCATCGAGCAGGCGCGGATGGCCGAGCAGGCCGGGTTCCAGTCGCTGTGGATCTCCGACCACTACCACCCGTGGAACGACGCGCAGGGTCAGAGCCCCTTCGTGTGGTCGGTGATCGGTGCCCTGTCCGAGGCGGTGTCGCTGCCGATCGAGACGGCGGTGACCTGTCCGACGGTGCGCACCCATCCGGCGGTGGTGGCGCAGGCGGCGGCGACCAGCGCGGTGATGACCAACGGCCGCTTCCGGCTCGGTGTCGGCTCCGGCGAGGCGCTCAACGAACACATCCTCGGCGACGCCTGGCCGCCCGCCCACATCCGCCTGGAGATGCTGGAGGAGGCCATCCAGATCATGCGCCACCTGTTCACCGGCGAGGAGGTCAACCACCACGGCCCGCACTACACGGTGGAGAACGCGCGCCTGTACACCGTCCCCGACGAGCCCGTCCCGATCGACATCTCCGCCTTCGGTCCGGCGGCGACCAAGCTGGCGGCCCGGGTCGGCGACGGCTTCATCACGATGATGCCGGAGGAGTCGATGGTGGAGCAGTACCGCAAGGGCGGAGGCGGCGGCAAGCTCGTCAGCGGCGGCACCAAGGTCTGCTACGACACCGACAAGGACGAGGCGGTACGGACCGTCCACCGGCTGTGGGCCAACGAGCAGCTGCCCGGGGAGCTGAGCCAGGTGCTGCCCTCCCCCAAACACTTCGAGCAGGCGCAGACGCTGGTCACCGAGGACATGGTCCGTGAGAACCGGGTGTGCGGCGACGACGTGGAGGAGCACGTCGCGGAGCTGAAACAGTTCGCCGACGCGGGCTTCGACGCGGTCTACGTCAACCAGATCGGCCCCGACCTGCGCGGCTTCTTCGACTTCTACCGCACGAAGGTGCTGCCTCAGCTCCAGCAGGGCTCCTGAACCCCCGAGGGTCCGGCGAACGCGAGGGGGTGGCTCACGGGGCCGTCGGACGGTTGCGGCCACGGCGCAGTCCGGCGGTCACCAGGGCGCCCAGGCCCGCCGCGGCCAGCGCCCCCGCTCCCACGCGTGTCCGGTTGCGTGACACCCAGCCCTGGGGGCTGTGGGACACGGCCTCGTCGTCGAAACGGCCGTGCGCCCCGAAGTCCCGTCCGTGCGGTCCGTCGGCCGGTGCCCACAGGTTGGCGGGGCCGCCGTGCTGCCCGCCCTCGGGGTCGTCGCGCCCGCCTCGACGGTCGTCCTGCTGGGCGGCGAACCCGGTCCGGGCCAGGTACCGATCCAGTACGCCGGGGGCGACCGCGTTGGCGAGCAGGGTGGCCGCGGTCGATCCGCCGACCCAGTACTCGCGCCGCCGCGCGTGGGACGCGGCGTGCACGATCGCCCGCGCCGCCACCTCGGGCTGGTACACGGGCGGGACCGGCCTGGGCCGCCCGGGCATCCGGTTCAGCACCCAGTCGAACTGGGGGGTGTTGAGGCCCGGCAGCTGCACCATCGTGGTGCGCACGCCGCTGCCCTCGTGCAACAGCTCGCAGCGCAGCGACTCGTTGAAGCCCTGGATGGCGTGTTTGGCCCCGCAGTACGCGGACTGCAGCGGAATCCCGCGGTACGCGAGCGCGGAGCCGACCTGCACGATCGTGCCCCGGTCGCGCGGCAGCATGTGGCGCAGCGCGGCCCGGGTGCCGAACACACAGCCCAGGTAGGTCACTTCGGTCACCCGCCGGAACTCGTCCGGGGTGATCTCCGGAAACGGGGCGAAGACCCCGCTGAAGGCGTTGTTGACCCAGACGTCGATGTGTCCGAACGTGTCGACGACCTGCTGGGCGGCGTCCTCCACGGCCTTGGCGTCGGCCATGTCCACCGAGACGACGAGCGCCTCACCGCCGGCCCGCCGGACGTCGTCCGCCGCGGCGGTGAGGCCCTCACGCCCCCGGGCCAGCAGGGCGACCCTGGCACCCCGGGCGGCGAAGGCGACGGCCGTGGCCCGGCCGACCCCACCGCTGGCACCGGTCACCACGACGGTCCTGCGGCGCTTCGACGACGCGCCCCTCGACAGCGGGCCCTTGCGGATGTCGCGCACCGACCATCACGCCCGGTGCTGCGGCTGCTCGGGGCCGTTGTCATCGGGGCGCGACGGCGCGGACCACGACTCGGCCGGGCCGGGGGCCGGTGCGCCCACCCGGGGCGCCACCGGCGGCATCGGCGGGTACTCCGGCATGTCCGCGGCACTCGGCGGCGTGGCCGGCATCCCGCCGGTGGGCTGCCGGCCGCTCGCGGCGGATCCGGCGGCGTGCGCGGGCGCCGGCCTGGTCATGGACGCCGTCGGCCGGGCGGCCGCGCGCAACGCGTAGGCCACGGCACTGAGGATCGCCGCGGTGATCAGAGCGGCGGCCCAGTCCGGCAGCACGACGGCGAGCGCCAGCCCCACGGCGAGCGCGAAGGCCGCGCCCGCGTACAGGGCCACGGTGCCGGACGCGGCGTACAGCACGGCCTTCCGGCGTTGCTTGCGGGTCTGCTCGCGCAGTTCGTCCCGCACCGTCTCGCGCGCGACCTGCGCCAGCTCGTCGACCAGATGCTTGTCCAGATGCTCCAGATGATCCAAGCGGTCCATTGCCGCCGGGTACCCCGGGCCACCGGCGCGTAACGCCGCGTCGGAGTGCCGCCGGGGCGGCCGGGGCGAAAAGATCACGTGAAGCAATCTCACTCCCCCGGCCAGGCCAACTAGGCTCGTCGCATGGAGATTCTGGGAGCCACGCTGCGCATCTGCGTCGACGACCTGGAGACCGCGGTCCCCTTCTACGAGCGCCTCGCGGGCGGCACGGCCCTCCGCTTCGAACGCGGCGGCGTCCAGGTCGCCGCGGTCGGCTGCTTCCTGCTGATGAGCGGGCCCGAGGATCAGCTGGAGGTGCTGCGCAAGGTCGCCGCGACGATCGCCGTCAAGGACGTCGACGAAACCCACCGGGTGCTGACGGAACTGGGCGCCCGCATCGTCGCGGGCCCGCTCGCGACACCGGGAGGCCGCAACCTGATCGCGATGCATCCGGACGGGGTGGTGTACGAGTACGCGGACCGCGGCGGCTCGTAGCGTCTCGGGCCTCGCGGGCCCCTCCGGACGCCGGGGCCTCGTCACCGGTTCCGGCGGGGCCCTCCCCTCCGGGGTCGCGCGGAATCCCGCATCTCCACCGTGAGCGCCCACCGCTCGTGGTCCCGCCAGGCCCCGTCGATGAAGATCATGTCCGGGGAGAAGCCCTCCAGCCGGAACCCGCAGGCCCGGGCGAGCGCTATGGAGGCGGCGTTCCCGGGCTGCACGTTGATCTCCAGCCGGTGCAGCCGCATCCGTCCGAACGCGTACCCGACCACCAGGTCGAGCCCCTCCCGCATCAGCCCGCGCCCGGCGGCGTGCGCGAAGGCCCCGTAGCCCAGCGCCCCGCACTGGAAACCGCCCTGGACGATGTTGTTGATGTTGACGAACCCAGCGATGGCACCGGCGTCGCCCGACTCGGGGTCCTTCTCGCACACCAGGAACCCGGCCTTGGTCGGATCCTCGATCAGCCGCCCCGCGTACGCGGTGTACGCACGTGCGCTGTCCGGCGGGAAGAGCCACGGATGATGCAGCTCCTTGCTCTCCCGCACCCGGGCGGTGAACTCGGCACGGTCCTCCTGGGTGAAGTGCCGTACGCCCACCCGGGGGCCCTCGGCGAGATAGCGGGAAGCACGATGAGGCACCCCGCCACCCTACGGCCCGCTCACCCGCCCACGGCGGATCCGGCGCCCCGGTGTCCCCCGGCCGCGCCCACCCCGGTGCGGCGGCATCACCGCAGCGCCGGCTCCCGCAAGGTCAGCGTGCCCGCGTCGGCGTCGAGTTCGGCCGCGACACCGAACGGGATCGTCGACGCCCCGTCGCAGTGCCCGAACCCGAACTCCTCCACGACGGGCACCCCCAGGCTCCCCAGCCGGTCGGTGAGCAGCACACGTACGTCGTCGTACGCCTCGCACCGCTCCCAGGATCCGAGCAGCACCCCGCGCACCCCGTCGAGCCAGCCCGCGCGCAGGAGCTGGGTGAGGTAGCGGTCCAGGCGGTACGTCTCCTCGCCCACGTCCTCCAGGCACAGCAGTCCGCCGTGCGCGCCGGCCCTGGCGTACGGGGTGCCGAGTTCCGCGGCGAGCAGACTCAGGCAACCGCCGAGGGTGACGCCCCGCGCCCGGCCGGGCACCAGCGCCGTGCCGCCGGAGGTGATCGTGCGGACCGTCTCCGGGGCGAACAGGGTCGCTCTGAGGTGTTCCTGGGCGCGGGCGCTCTTGATGAAGTCGATGCCGGCCGCCATCGGTCCGTGCAGCGTGACCAGGCCCAGGCGGCGGGCGAAGGCCTCGTGCAGGGCGGTGATGTCGCTGAACCCGACGAACACCTTCGGTCCGGCCGCCCGCATCGCCTCCCAGTCGAGCAGATCGACCATCCGCTGCACCCCGTACCCGCCCCGCGCGCACAGCACGGCGTCCACGGCGGGGTCGCACCAGGCGCGCTGCAGATCGGCGGCCCGGTCGGCGTCCGTGCCCGCGAGGTAGCCGAACTCCCGGTGCCGGTCCAGTACATGCGGTGCCACCACCGGGTCGAGGTCCCAGCCGCGCAGCACGTCGAGGCCGGACTGCAGCCGCTCCTCGGGCACCGGTCCGCTGGGCGCGACGACGGCCACGCGGGCGCCGGGGGCGAGCCGTGACGGCCGGCTGAGTTCCTTCACAGGGTGAGCTCCAATGCGGGGACGCCGGGCGGGTTCAGCCCGAAGACCTGGGCGTACAGGGAGAGTTCGGATTCCAGGACCCGGATCGTGGTCTCGGCCCGGCGGAAGCCGTGCCCCTCACCCTCGAAGGCGAGGTACGCGTGCGGCACCCCCCGGCCCGCCATCCGGGCGAGGAACCGCTCGCACTGGACGGGCGGGCAGATCACGTCGTCCAGGCCCTGCAGCAGCAGGAACGGGGCGGTGATCCGGTCGGCGTGCTCGGCGGGCGAGCGTTCCGTGTACCGGCCGGGGACCTCGGCGTAGGGCCCGATGAGGGTCTCCAGGTACCGGGACTCGAAGTCGTGGGTCTCGCCCGTGCCCCAGCCGACCAGGTCGAGGATCGGGTACAGGATCGTGCCGCAGGCGTACACGTCGGTCATGGCGAGCGAGGCGGCCGCGGTCCAGCCGCCCGCGCTGCCGCCCCGGATCGCCAGCCGGTCACGGTCCGCGGTGCCCTCGTCGGCCAGGGCCAGCGCGACGGCCGCGCAGTCCTCGACGTCCACCACACCCCACTGCTCCCGCAGCAGGTCGCGGTACTCCCGGCCGTATCCGGCGGAGCCGCCGTAGTTGACCTCGGCGACCCCGATGCCCCGTGAGGTGAAGTAGGCGATCTCCAGGTCGAGGACGAGCGGCGCGCGTCCGGTGGGGCCGCCGTGCGCCCACACCACGTACGGCGGTAGTTCCTCGTCGGGCGCGGTGCAGCCGGGGTGGTGCGGCGGGTAGATGTGGGCGTGGATCTCGCGTCCGGCGGGGCCGGTGAAGGTGCGGATCTGCGGCTCGGGGTAGTACGCGGGGTCCACGGCGTCGTCGTGCGGGGCGCCGATCACCCGGGCCCGGCCGGTCCGGGCGTCCAGCTCCACCACCTCGTACGCGCTGCGGGGGCTGGCCCCGACGGCGACGACCTTGTGTCCACGCACGGCGAGGTCGGGCGCGAACTCGGTCCAGGGCCCGGCCGCGTCGACGAGTTCGCCGGTCTCCGGGTCGAGGATGCCGAGGGTGGTGGCACCGCAGCCGTGCACCACGGCGATGTGACCGCCCTCCAGCGGGGCGAACCAGCGGGATCCGAGCTTCCACAGCGGCCCGCCGAACTCCTCCTCGCGCGGGGCGAGCGAAGCGGGAGTGGGGTCCCCCCGCCCGAAGGGCTCGCCCTCCCGGTACAGGTTCCACCAGCCGGTACGGTCGCTCGCGTACAGCAGACCGCCGTCCGCCGACCACTCCACCTGGGCGATGGCCTCCGCCGGTCCGCCCGCCACGGTCCGCGGCTGTCCGAAGGTGCCGTCCGTGCCGACCTCGGCGATGACGAGTTCGGTGCCGTCCCACGGCATCCGCGGGTGGTCCCAGGCCAGCCAGGCCGCCCGCCGCCCGTCGGGCGACAGGTCGGGCCCGGCGACGAAGCGGTGCCGGTCGTCGGTGAGTTCGCGTACCCGGGTCCGGTCCTGGGCGGCCGAGCCGTCCAGCGGTACGGCGGCCAGGACCCGCCGAATGTCGTCGGGGCCCTCGCCGGTGAACTCCTCCAGCACGCACCACACTTCACCGTGGTCCGGACGCAACCGCGGCTGCGCCCAGCGCAGTCCGTCGCCGACCGGGGAGAGCGGGGTGAGCGGGAGCGGTTCGCCGTCCGACCGCAACCGGTACAGGCGCTGGTCGGCGAAGTTCACGAAGACGACGAGCGGTTCGCCGTCGACCACCGCACCGGCCCAGGGCTGTCCGCCGTACTCGATGACCCTGCTGCGCACGTTCCACGGAGCGGGCAGTACGGACTCCTGGGTGCCGTCGGCGCGCCGCCTGACCAGGGTGCGCCGCCCGCCCTCGGTGGGCCGGGGTTCGGTCCACCAGGCTTCGTCGCCGACGAACCCCACGTACTCGGGTCGCCCGTCGTGCGCGGCGGCGAGCTCGGCGTCGATGGGTGAGGGCCAGGAACCGTAAGCCAACGTCCGCACGTCGTCCCCCGGGTGTCTAGGCGGTGCGCAGGAAGCGGTCGAGGACACGGACGCCGAAGTGGAGCGCCTCGATGGGCACGCGCTCGTCGACCCCGTGGAAGAGGGCCTGGTAGTCGTAGCCCTCGGGAAGTTTGAGCGGGGTGAAACCGTAGCCGGTGATCCCGAGTCGCGAGAACTGCTTGCCGTCGGTCCCGCCGGACATGCAGTACGGCACCACGTGCCCCTCCGGCGCGAACTCCTGCACGGCGGCCCGCATTCTCGCGTACGTCACCGAGTCCACCGGCGCCTGGAGGGCGACGGAGCGATGCTGGAACTCCCACTGGACGTCGGGCCCGGTGAGCAGGTCGAGGGTGGCGCGGAACTCGTCCTCGGCGCCGAACAGGAAGCGCCCGTCCACGTACGCCAGGGCCTGCCCCGGGATCACGTTGAGCTTGTAACCGGCGTCCAGCATGGTCGGGTTGGCGCTGTTGCGCACCGTGGACTCGACGAGTTTCGCCGCCGGGCCGAGCTTCTCCAGCAGCCCGTCCACGTCACTCAGGTCCGTCTCGAGGCCGTACAGCGCGGCGAGTTCGGTGAGCGCGGCGCGCACGGTCGGGGTGAGCCGCAGCGGCCACTCGTGCTCGCCGATCCGGGTGACGGCGGCGGCGAGCCGGGTGACGGCGTTCTCCCGGTTCACCTTGGAGCCGTGTCCGGCGCGGCCGCGGGCGGTCAGCTTCAGCCAGCCGGTGCCGCGCTCACCGGCCGCGATCGGGTACAGCTCCCGCCCGCTGCCGTCGTGGAAGGTGAACGCACCCGACTCGCTGACGCCCTCCGTGCAGCCCTCGAACAGCCCGGGATGCTCGTCGGCGAGGAATCCGGAACCGTCGACGGCGCTGTCCTCCTCGTCGGCGGTGAACGCGACCACGATGTCCCGCCGGGGCCGCACGCCGTGCCGCGCCCAGTCCCGCACGACCGCGAGGATCATCGCGTCCATGTTCTTCATGTCGACGGCGCCCCGCCCCCAGACGACCCCGTCGCGGATCTCCCCGGAGAAGGGGTGCACGCTCCAGTCCCGGGCCTCGGCGGGCACCACGTCCAGATGACCGTGCAGGAGCAGCGCGTCGGCCGACGGGTCGGTGCCCTCGATCCGCGCCACCACGTTCGTACGTCCCTCGGTGCGCTCCAGCAGGGTGGGCTCCAGGCCCGCCTCGGCGAGCCGCGCGGCGGCGTACTCGGCGGCGGCCCGCTCCCGGCAGTCGCCGCCGCCCCGGTTGCTGGTGTCGAGGCGGATGAGGTCCGAGGTGAATCCGACGACCTCGTCCAGGGCCTGCTGGTCAGCCATACTGCTCCTCCACGGCGGCCGAGACGATCGTGGTCACCGCCTTGAAGGTGCGGATCCCCTCGTACATGGTGTCACTGGTGTACGACACCTTCCGCTCGCCGACGCCCTCCACCCCCGGCACGACGGTGGCGGCCATCGCCAGGTGCGCGGCGTCGAACTCC
Organism: Streptomyces sp. NPDC005263; assembly: GCF_042872365.1. NCBI lineage: Bacteria > Bacillati > Actinomycetota > Actinomycetes > Kitasatosporales > Streptomycetaceae > Streptomyces > Streptomyces sp. NPDC005263. The sequence continues at coordinate 183,168 of NZ_JBIAKJ010000008.1, forward strand.
AGCACCACGGTGAACGGCCCTCCGTCCAGCGGTTTCTGACGGACCGCCAGGGACGCGGCCGCCTTGGCCGCCGCCCGGATGTCGGCGGCGGTCCTGGCGGGTGTACGACACACGGCCGCGTACCGCGACACATGGTCCTTGACGGCGACCTTCAACGCCTCAGGGGCGTAACCGAGCGCGTCCTCGCAGGCCACGTCGTCGCCGGTGACCAGGACGACGGGCACTCCGTACTCGGCGACGACATGGGCGTTCAGCAGTCCCTCGCTCGCCCGTACGCCGTTCAGCCAGACACCGGTGACGGAGTTGGCGAGGTAGGTGTGCGCCAGGACGCCCTCCATGCCGGCGCCCGCGTGGTAGCCGACGAAGGCGACGCCGTCCACGTCGCCGTGCTGCACGCCTTCCACCATGGACAGCGACTTGTGGCGCCCGGTGAGCATCTCGGCACGCTCGTCGAGCTGTTCGAGGAGCAGGTTGCGCATGGTCCAGTGGGCCTCGTTGACGACGACCTCGTCGGCGCCGCCGTCGAAGAAGCCACGGACGGCGGCGTCGACGTCGGAGGTGAACATCGAGCGGCACCGCTCCCACTGCGGGGTCCCGGGCAGCACGTCGGCCGGCCAGGTCACGCCGGTGGCACCCTCCATGTCGGCGCTGATCAGGATCTTCATGCTCGGTCACGTTACGCGCCGGAGGGGGAACCGGCCAGGAAGCGCGGGTGTCCGCGCTGGGCCCGTGCACGCTGTGCCCATCCACGCCTGATCGCCGTCCGCGAGGCCGCGAGGCCGCGAAGACTGGTCGCCCGGGACGCGAGGCCGACACCGTGTGATCGGCCTGTGGCGCCGGTCCCCTGCTCAAGTGCTCAAGCCGGGGTCACGGGCACCCGGTCGGGCCGGCTGAACTCCAGGAACGGGTAACCCAGTTCGAGGACCTGGGCGACGACGCGGGCACTGTCCGCGGCACTCATACCGGGCAGGATCTCGCGGAGCCGACGGGCGAGTTCGTCGGCGCCGGGGAAGTCGGTGCGCGGGGCGAAGGCGGGCGCGATCCGCTCGACGGCCCTGCCCTGGTCGGCGTCGCCGTGATGGAGTCCGCCGGCGTCCGCGGCGAGGACGAGCAACCGCTCCGGCCCGGGGCCGGCCAAGGGGTAGGCCCACCACAGCACATCGACCCTCCGCCGCCCTTCGGGCGGGGAGTCGCCCGTCTGCTGGTGCTCGTTCCCGGGCACGGTGAGCCGGGCGCGTCCCGCGGCCGGAGAGGTCGGCGCTCCGTCCAGGGGCGGTTCGAGGCCGGGGCCGAGGCTGTCATCGGCCGCGTAGGGCCCATGGGGCGCGGCCTCGTCCTCCTCGGGCAGTGCTCCGAAGACGGGCAGCAGATCGACGACCGGTCGCCCGATCGCCTCCCGTGCGGCCACGGCGAACAGGCGTCGGGCGCCGGTGCTCCAGTGGGACACCCGGCCGCGACGGTCCGCCACCACCACGGCCAGCGGGATCCGTCCGGCCTCGGTGGTCCTCGCCGTGCCGGTCCCGGCCGAGATGCTGGGAGGAGTGTCGCTGTGGGTGCCACGGTCCACGGCCCAGGCCCTCTCTCCCACGGCTCGAGCAAGATCTGTACTGCCGTCACCACCGTACGGCCTCGGCCGGTCACCAGGTGCGGCAACACGGGAATCGGTGGCACCGGAACACACCGGCGTGCGCCCCCCACGGCCCCGCGCTGAGCTGGGACGACTGCTCGCGGACCGTGGAGTCACCAGGGGCCGTCATTCCTCGTGCCCCAGCCTGAGATCGCGCTGGGCGGGTCCCGCGCCCGCGACCTGGAGCACGGTGGCGACCGGCGGGTAACCCGCGGCGATGACGGTGTACTCGCCGGACGACAGGTCGACGAACCGGAATGTTCCGTCCGGGCCGGTGTGGAGGGTGTCCACGACGTGGCCTCCCACCTCCAGCAGGGTCACCCGCGCGTCTTCGACCGGGCGCCCGTCGGCCGCCCGCACGGTGCCGTGCAGCACGGCGCCGCCGACGAGTTCGACGTCCTGGCGGGTCTCCCTGGCGGCCTGGACGGTGACGGGCAGCGCGGCCGGGCGGAAGGCGGGAGCTCCGACGGCGAGGGTGTACTCGCCGGCCACCAGGTCGGTGACGACATAGCCGCCCTCGCCGCCGCTGCGGGTGGTGGCGACGACCTCGCCGCGCACGTCGGTGAGGGTGACCGCGGCGCCGGGCACGGGCGTGCCCTTCGCGGTCAGCACATACCCGGCGAGGCGTCCGGCGCCGCCGAGGACGACGTCCAGTTCGACGGGGCGCTCGCCGAGGGTCACCGAGACCGCCTGCGGCTGGTGTCCGCCGGCGGCGGCGATCAGGACGTACGGGCCGGAGCGCGCCGTGGACACCGCGTACCGGCCGTCCTCGTCGCTCGCGCCCCTCCCCATCTGCTGTCCGTCGGTGTCGATCAGAGTGAGCGCCGCGTGCGGCACCAGGGTGCCGTCAGGGCGCCGCACGGTGCCGCGTACGGGGGCGCAGGCACCGTACGGCGAACGACGCGCGGCGCCGGCCCCTCCGCCCGGTGGGCGGGTGCGGGCCCGCGGGACGGTGGCGTTCGGCTGCGCGGCCTCTGGCTCGGCGGCGGGGGCGTCGAGCGGCACCAGCGGCTTCTCCTTGAGGAAGAAGGCGAGGAGCAGACCGAGGACGAGCACCGGTACCAGGTAGAGGAAGATCCTCGGCATGGCGTCGGCGTAGGCCCGGATGTAACCGTCGCGCAGCGCCGGGGGCAGCGCGTGCACGAGCTGCGGGGTGATGGATTCCGGGTCGGGCAGCCCGGCACCCGCCCGCGTGGGGAGGCGTTCGCGCAGGGCGTCGGCGAGCCGGCCGGCGAAGAGGGTGCCGAACACCGCGGCGCCGATGCTGCCGCCGATCTGCCGGAAGTAGGTGGTGGCGCTGGTGGCGGTGCCGAGGTCGGCGGGGCGTACGGAGTTCTGCACGGCGAGGACGAGGACCGGCATCACCATGCCGAGACCGGCGCCGAGGACGGCCATCCAGACGCTGTAGTGCAGCCGGGGTGTGTCGGCCTCCAGGCGGGACAGCAGCCACATGCCGGTCGCGGTGAGCGCGGCACCGATGACCGGGTGGATCTTGTAGCGCCCGGTGTGGCTGATGAGCTGTCCGGAGATGACGGAGGCGCCGACGATGCCGCCCGTCAGCGGGAGCATCAGCAGACCGGACTCGGTGGCGGAGGCCCCGTCGACCATCTGCAGGAAGGTCGGCAGATAGCTGGCGGCGCCGAACAGGGCGATCCCGATGACGAGGCCCATCAGGCTCGTGACGACGAACACGGAGTCCCGGAACAGCCGGAGGGGGATGAGGGGTTCGGTCGCGACGTGCTCGACGACGAGGAACAGCAGGGTGGCCACCACCACGCCCGCGCCGAGGCCCAGGATGACACGCGAGTCCCAGGCGTACTCGGTGCCGCCCCAACTGGTCAGCAGCACCAGGCAGGTGGAGGCCGCGGCGAGCAACAGCGCGCCGAGGACGTCGAAGCGTGCCGTCCTCTCGGGCTTCGGGAGCTTCAGTACGACCGTGACGACGGCCAGGGTGACGAGACCGAAGGGCACGTTGAGGTAGAGGCACCACCGCCAGTCGTGCTGGTCGGTGAAGTAGCCGCCCAGGAGCGGGCCCGCGACGGAGGCGAGTCCGAAGGCGGCGCCGACCGCGCCCAGGTAGCGCCCGCGTCGCCGGGCCGGAACGATGTCCGCGATGATCGCCTGCACGCCGATCATGAGGCCGCCGGCGCCCGCGCCCTGGACCGCGCGGAACGCGATGAACTGGTCCATGGTGTGCGCCTGGCCCGCGAGCGCGGAACCGACGACGAAGACGACGATCGCGAACTGGAAGACGCCCTTGCGGCCGTACAGGTCGCCGAGCTTGCCGTAGACCGGCAGTCCGACGGTGGCGGTGAGCAGGTACGCGGTGATCGCCCAGGACATCCGGTCGAGGCCGTGCAGTTCGCCGACGATCTTCGGCAGCGCGGTGGCGACGATCATCTGCTCCAGCGCGGCGAGCAGCAGCGCGAGCATCAGTGCGCAGAACACCAACCGCACGCGTCGTGGGCCGAGTTGCGTGGCGGTGGCGGATGTCGGGGGCGGGTCGTCACCGAGGGGTGTCGTGACCGGTTGGTCCTGCACCAGAGTCGTTCCGCCCACGAACCGTTCCCCTCGTCGCACCTGTCACGCAATTCCCGCAGTGAGCGACAACTACGAACAAGTGCGACGAGTTACGGCGTCATGGCGGTCCGATCGGAGTTCCACTCGAACCGGTGAGGAGCCAATCGCCCGTCATGAGTGGTCGGTTGGACCTACTTCTCGACCTCGGTGGCCAGCTTGGCGAGCAGGGCGTCGTAGATGCGGCCGAGTCCCTTGGGCGCGAAGGTCTTCTCGAAGAAGCCGCCGATCCCGCCGGCGCCCTGCCAGGTGGTGGTGACGACGACCCGCGCCTTGCCCTCGCCGGCCGGAGTGACCCGCCAGGTGGTGACCATGGAGGAGTTGCGGTCCTTCTCGACCAGCTCGCCGTCGGTGGGCTCGCTGACCTCCAGGAGGCAGTCGCGCACGCGCTTGCTGGTGGCCTGGAGCCGCCAGTGCACGAGGGTGCCCTCACCGTCGCCGCCCTCGCGTACCTCGTACTCGCTGAACTGCTCGGGCAGCAGCTTCCCGCGGGTGCCGGTGTAGTCGGCAAGGGCGTCGAACACGTCCTCCGCGTCCGCCGCGACGACCCGCTCCGTAGTGGCCTCGACCTGCGCCATTGACTTCCTCCAGGACCTGAGTGCTCGGGGTTGGGGCAAGCCAACCACCCCGGCCCTCGGGCTCCCAAATCGGGGTCCCCGAAGCGATCGGAAACGGCCCTTGCACGATCACGCGAACAGGTGTTCTATTCTGGGGAACAGTGCTACCGAGGAGGCCTCATGCGCTGGGAGAACCTCACCGACTCCGGCGAACACAGCCGGGCGGACGCCACGCTGTTCGACGCCGCGGTCAACCCGTACCGGGGCTGCTCACACGCCTGGGTAGCGGCTGTCGCGGTCGCGCAGCAGGTAGCGGAAACCGGACGCCCGTTCGCCGAGGAGGTTGCGGGCGAGCTGGGTGGCCCAGGCGGCGGTCGGGTGGGCGGTGATGCCGAGGAGGTGCACGGTGCGGGTGCCGACCGCGCAACCAGGCCGTCAACATGCCTGGCTTCCGCCGTCACGGTGGCCCGAGTCAGGTCGTGTCGGCCTGCTGAATGCTGTCTCCGCTGTTGCCGATCGCGATGTAGGTGCCGATGCGACGGAAGTCGTTCATCACACCGAACATCGTCTTGTTCGACGGCAGGAGGGCCCGGATGGAGGGTTGTTCGGCCAACTGGGCCGCCAGCATCTCCTTGTAGGCGTTGAACACCCTCGCCGTGTAGTTGGGCTCCTTCGCCGCGTTCATCCGGTAGTCGTTGGTGAGTGCGATGGAAGCCAGGTCCATCAGATAGCAGTCGATCAGGTCCGTTACGTCCTGGGTCCTGGCGCCGTCCTCCCCTACGCGTGCGTCCTCCGCCAGGACACCGGCCATCTTCAGCACGATGTCGCGGTAGATCTTGTGCCTTGTGCTGCTGGGATAGGCGGCCATGATGTGGTCCGCCTGGCCCGCACCGTCGGTGTTCATCATCCGCGGTGTGTTCAGATCGCCCAGCCCCGGTACCGCCAGCGGGATGCCCCGGAACATCGCCTCCTCGTCGGGGATGTCCCCGTTCCGCGAGGCGAGCGGATGCAGGCCGATCTCGTGGGCGAGCATGCCCATGATGTGGCCGATGTCGTACTTCTCGAAGTAGTAGCTGGCCAGGTTGATGTCGACTCCGGCGTCACCACGGTCCGTCACATCGGCCGGCGTCTCCGTCGTCCGCACGTGCAGGGTGATCCGGACGCGACGGTCACCGACGTACTCCTTGATGGTGTCGTGCTTCCGGAGCAGATCGATGATGCGGACCGCCTTGTCGCGGTACGCCTCGTTCGTGTGCTTGAGGTTGGTGAACTCGAAGTTCCCCGAGGAGAACGGCGCGTAGGTGGGTGCTGCTTGGTCTGCCGGCTGACCTGATGACTGGTCGGTCGCGGCGCTCGGGTTGTGCGGCATGTGCGCCGGGACCCCTGTGGACGCCGTGTCGTCGGCGCCCTCGGCCGGCCGGGGCAAGGAGACAGGGTCCACCCATACCGCCTGACGGAGGACCCCGTCGGTCCCCTTGCGTGCCTCTTCCCAGGTCTGTCCGATGTGCTGTGCTGCGTCCTGTGCCAGGTCTTGTGCTGCGTCCTGTGCAGGCTCCTGTGCTCGGTCCGGCTCACTGGCCGGTGTGAGGCTCTGCTCGATGAGCTGCGCGATGCTTCGCTCGACGTGCTGCCCAACGTTCTGCTCGACGTCCTGCGCGATGTTCTGCCCAGTGCCTTGTTCGCTCGGCTCAGGATGCTCAGGCTGCCGAGGACGGGGGGTCACGTCACCGATCAGCGCACCCAGCAGGGCCAGGTGTCGGCCCCGGAGCCCGGCGGCGGCCAATGAGGAGTCCTCCGGGGCCGCGGTCAGGACGCCGAGCAGGCTGCCGGCGATGTGGGGGCGGTGCGGAGAGTCGGCGTCCCGGTACTCGTCCCGGAGGCCGAGCTGATGGGTCAGTTCGTGCACGAACTGGACCGGGTCGGCGTCCACCCACCACGTGATCTGGTCCATCACGCGGTCCCGGCCCACGAGGTCCACCGTCAGGTGCGGGGACTCCGAGGGGGCAACCAGTTCGACGGTCACGTGCAGCAGGTCGCCGTTCGGCAGCCGGTGACCGGGGGCGTTGAGGAACTCGTGTACACCTGCGGAGAGTTGCTCGAACGCGTGTGCCGCCTGCACGTCCGTGCCATGCATCGTGATGCGGACGGTGAGGTCCGTGATCTGCTCCCCCTGGTATGAGAGCCGCCGGGCGTCGAAGCCGGACCGCACCACGAAGCGAGACCGGCTGTCGCGCGGCCCCACCAACTGCTGTGTGACGGCCGGGGTTTGCTCGATGCTCCCCGCTGCCCGCGCGTCACCTTCGCTGGTCCGCGGAAGCCTGGGGTGGGCGTCGTCCGCAGGGATGGGCTGCTGGATGCTGTCGCCGCGGTTGTTGGTGGCGAGACTCGCGGCCAGTGTCGCGAAGTCCCGTACGACACCGAACATGCCCTTGTCGGCGGGCAGCAGACCTCGGGCTGGGCTGTCCTCGGCCATACGGGCGGCGAACTGTGCCTTGTAGGCGTTGTAGACCTTCGCCGTGTTCCCCGGTTCCTTGGCCGCGTTCATCCGGTAGTCGCTGGTGATCGCGATGGAGGCCAGGTCCATCAGGTAGGTGTCGATCAGATCGGTGACGTCCTTGGCCTTGGCACCTTCCACACCGGCCTGCGCGGCCTCGGCCAACATGTCGGCCATCTTCAGCACGATGTCGCGGTAGATCTTGTGCCGCGTACTGCTCGGGAACGCGGCCATGATGTGGTCCGCCTGACCCGCGCCCTCGGTGTTCATAGTCCGCGGTGTCCTGAGATCGCCCAGTCCCGGCACCGGCAGCGGAATCCCCTTGAACATCTCCTCTTCGTCGGGGATGTCGCCGTTCCGGGAAGCCAGCGGGTGCAGGCCGATCTCATGGGCCAGCATGCCCATGATGTAACCGATGTCGTACTTCTCGAAGTAGTAACTGGCGAGGTTGATCTGCACGCCCTCGTCACCCAGGTCGCGTACGTCCGCCGGAGTCTCCGTCGTCCGCACATGCAGAGTGATCCGTACGGGACGGTCTCCGACGTACGCCTTGATCGTCGGGTGGTCCCGCAACAGCTCGATGACGCGGACGGCCTTGTCGCGGTACTTCTCATCCGTGTGCTTCAAGTTGGTGAACTCGAAACGCCCCGACCTGAAGGGGGTGAGAACCGGCTGGGGTGCCAGTGCTGGTGCCGGGTTGGACGTCGGCGCCGGCGTCGACTCGGTGTTGGTCTGGGGCAGCCTGGGTCGCGCCTCGCCGGTGTTACTACCGGTGTTGCTGTCCTCGGTGCTGCTGGTCGGGTCCGGAGCGACGGGCCGCTGAATGCTGTCACCACGGTTGTTGGTACCGACACTCGTGGCGAGCGCCGCGAAGTCACCAAGGACACCGAACCTGCCCTTGTCGGCGGGGAGCAACGGCCGGACGGGGCTGTTCTGGGCAAGGTGTGCCGCCAGCTGGGCCTTGTAGGCGTTGTAAGCCCTCGCCGTGTACGCCGGGTCGGTGACCGCCCTCCCCCGGTGATCGTTGGTGACCGCGATGGAGGCCAGGTCCATCAGATACGTGTCGATCAGGTCAGTGACGTCCTTGGCCTTCGCCCCTGCCACCCCGACCCGCGCGTGGTGGGCCAGCACCTCGGCCATCTCCACCACGATGTCCCGATAGATGCCATGCCGGATCGTGTGCGGGAACGCCGCCATCACATGGTCCGCCTGACCGGCACCCACGGTGTTCATGAAGCGCGGCGTCGACAGGGATTCCAGGCCCGGCACCATCAACGGCATGCCCTGATACAGGTCCTCCTCTTCCCGGATCCTCGTGTTGCGCGTGGCAAGCGGGTGCAGCCCGATCTCATGGGCCAACATGCCCATGACGTAACCGATGTCGTACTTCTCGAAGTAGTAACTCGCCAGGTTGATCTGGACGCCCTCATCGTCGAGGTCGATCACGTCCGCTGGGGCCTCGGTCGTCCGCACGTGCAAGGTGATCCGCACTGGGCGCCCGCCGACATAGTCCTTGATCGTCTTGTGCTCATCGAGCAACTCGATGATCCGGACCGCCTTGTCGACGTACCGGTCCGTCTGGTTCAGGTTCGTGAACTCATAGTTCCCCACCTTGAACACGCGCAGAGTCGGCACCGGCGCCGCAGGCGCCGAGTCACCCGACTCCTGCTGCATGTGCGCCGGAACGCCGTCCGTGGCCGTGGTGTCCTCGGCCGGTCGTGGCAGGGAGACCGGGTCCACCCACACCGACTTCCGCAGAACCGGGTCGGTCGCCTGGCGAGTCGCGTCCCAACTCTGCGCGCTGTCCTGACCGCCCTCCTGGACCTGGGCTCGCGGAGTCACGTCCCCGATCAGCGCACCCAGCAGGGCCAGGTGCCGGCCGCGTAGGCCCGCGCCCGCCAATGAAAGATCCTCGGGGTCGGCGTTCAGGTCGCCGAGCATGCTCCCCGGAATGTGCGGGCGGTGCGGCGAATCGGCATCCCTGTATTCGTCCCGGAGACCGAGCTGATGCGTCAGCTCATGCACCATCTGCACCGGGTCGGCGTCCGCCCACCAGGTGACCTGATCCATGGCCCGGTCCCGACCCACCAGGTCGACGGTCAGGTGGGGGACCTTGTCCGGAGCCGGGTCCGGGCCCAGCTGGTCCAGATCGACATACTCGACCGTCACGTTCAGCAGGTCACCGTTGGGCAGCCGGTAACCCGGGGCGTTCAGGAACTCGGCAACACCCGCACTGAGTTGACCGAACACGTCCGGGACCCGCTCCGCATCCCCGCGCATCGCGACCCGGACCGTCAGGTCGGTGAACGACTCACCCTCGTGGGTGAACCGCCGCGCGTCGAAGCCCGACCGCACCACGAACCGCGGCCGACTGTCCCTCGAACCCCGCAACGGTCTTGTGACGACCGGAGCTTGCTCGATTGCGCCCTCGGTCGACGGGGTGCCGTCGGTGCCTTGCGGGAGCCGGGGGTTGGCCTCACCAGTAGGCGCAGGCCGCTGGATGCTGTCGCCGCGGTTGTTCGTGGCGAGGCTTGCGGCCAGCGTGGCGAAGTCCCGTACGACGCCGAACATGCCCTTGTCGGGAGGCAGCAGACCACGGGCAGGACTGTCCTCGGCCATCCGCGCCGCGAACTGTGCCTTGTAGGCGTTGTAGACCTTCGCCGTGTTCCCGGGTTCCTTGGCCGCGTTCATCCGGTAGTCGCTGGTGATCGCGATGGAGGCCAGGTCCATCAGGTAGGTGTCGATCAGGTCCGTGACGTCCTGGTTCTTGGCCCCCGGCACCTGCGCCTGTGCGAACTCCGCCAGCATCTCCGCCATCTTCAGCACGATGTCGCGGTAGATCTTGTGCCGCGTACTGCTGGGGAAGGCCGCCATGATGTGGTCCGCCTGACCCGCGCCCTCGGTGTTCATAGTCCGCGGTGTCCTGAGATCGCCCAGTCCCGGCACCGGCAGCGGAATCCCCTTGAACATCTCCTCTTCGTCGGGGATGTCGCCGTTCCGGGAAGCCAGCGGGTGCAGGCCGATCTCATGGGCCAGCATGCCCATGATGTAGCCGATGTCGTACTTCTCGAAGTAGTAGCTCGCCAGATTGATCTGCACACCCTGGTCACCCAGGTCGCGTACGTCCGCCGGAGTCTCCGTCGTCCGCACGTGCAGAGTGATCCGTACGGGACGGTCTCCGACGTACGCCTTGATCGTCGGATGGTCCCTGAGCACATCGACGATCCGGACCGCCTTCGCGCGATACCGCTCGTTCGACTGCTTCAGGTTGGTGAACTCGAAGTTGTCGATCACGAACGGACCGGAGTCGGTCGCGGCCGTGTCGGCAGGTGCCGTGTTCGGGCCCTGCGGCATGTGCGCCGGGACGCCGTCGGTGGCCGTGGTGTCGTCGGTCAGTCGCGGCAGGGAGACCGGGTCGACCCACACCGACTTCCGCAGGACCGGGTCGGTACCGGTACGCACAGCGTTCCAGGTCTGCTCGCTGTCCGCCTGCGCGTTGGCCTCGGGACGCGGGGTCACGTCCCCGATCAGCGCGCCCAGCAGGGCCAGGTGCCGGCCGCGTAGGCCCGCGGCGGTCAGGGAAAGGTCCTCGGGCTCCGCGTTCAGGTCGCCGAGCATGCTCCCCGGAATGTGCGGGCGGTGCGGCGAATCGGCATCCCTGTATTCGTCCCGGAGGCCGAGCTGGTGGGTGAGCTCATGCACCATCTGGACCGGGTCCGCGTCCGCCCACCAGGTGACCTGATCCATGGCCTGATCCCGGCCGGTCAGATTCACGGTCAGGTGGGGAGCCTTGTCCGGAGCCGGGTCCGGACCGAGCTGGTCCAGATCGACGTACTCGACGGTTACGTGCAGCAGGTCGCCGTTGGGCAGGCGGTAACCGGGACTGTTCAGGAACTCCGCCACACCCGCGTCGAGTTGGGCGAAGGCGTGCGCGGGCAGGCCGTCCGTGCCGCGCATCGCGACGCGGACGGTGAGGTCGGTGACCGGGTCGCCGTCGTACGTGAACCGCCGCGCGTCGAAGCCCGACCGCACCACGAGACGAGGCCGGCTGTCCCGCGATCCCCCGGGCCGTTGCGAGCCGACCGGTGGCGTCCGCGGGGCTGCGCCGGTGCTGCTCCCGGGCAGGTGCGGACGTGCTTCGCCGGTCTCGGTGCTGCTCTGCGCCGGCGCGGCGGTCTGGATGCTGTCTCCCTGGTTGTTGAACGCGACGCTGCTGCCCAGCCCCAGGAAGTTGCCCGTGACGTTGTACCAGCTCTTGTCAGCCGGCAGCAGCCTGTTGACGGGGCTGTCGTCCGCCAACCGCGCCGCGAACTGCTCCTTGTAGGCGTTGTAGACCTTCGCCGTGTACCGCGGCTCCCAAGCGGCGTCCTTGCGTTTGTCGTTGGTCAGCGCGATCGTCGCCAGGTCCATCAAGTAGGTGTCGATCAGATCCGTAACGTCCTTGGCCTTCGCACCTTCCTCACCTACGCGTGCGTCCTCCGCCAGCACCTCGGCCATCTTGAGCACGATGTCCCGGTAGGTCCGATGCCGCGTACTGCTCGGGAAGGCCGCCATGATGTGGTCCGCCTGACCGGCGCCCTCGGTGTTCATCGTGCGCAGCGGAGTCAGGTGCGTCAGGCCCGGAACGGGCAGATCGACTCCGGCGAACATCCCCTCCTCGTCACGGATACCCGTGTTCTGGGAGGCCAGCGGGTGCAGACCGATCTCATGGGCCAACATGCCCATGACGTAACCGATGTCGTACTTCTCGAAGTAGTAACTCGCCAGGTTGATCTGGACGCCCTCGTCACCGAGGTCGATCACGTCCGCCGGCGTCTCGGTCGTCCGCACGTGCAGCGTGATACGGACCGGACGGCCGTTGACGTAGTCGCGGATCGTGTCGTGCTTGCGCAGCAGCTCGATGATCCGGACCGCCTTGTCGCGGTACTTCTCGTCCGTGTGCTTCAGGTTGGTGAACTCGTGGTTCCCCGACTTGAAGGGGATGAGCGCAGGATCCACCGCCGTGGGCGCGGGCGCGATGTTCGGGTTCTGCGGCATGCGGGCCGGGACGCCGGTGGTCGTCGTCCCGTCGGTGTTGCTCTGGGGCAGCCTGGGGCGCACCTCGCCGGGCCGACCAGCGGTGTCGGCGGCGGGCTGCGCCGGAGTTGGCCGTTGGATGCTGTCGCCGCGGTTGTTGGTCCCGACGTTGGCGGCCAGCGTCGCGAAGTCTCCCAGTACGCCGAACCTGCCCTTGTCCGCGGGCAGCAGGGCCCGGACCGGGCTGTCCTGGGCGAGGTGTGCGGCCAGTTGAGCCTTGTAGGCGTTGTAGACCTTCGCCGTGTAGTTGGGGTCCCTGATCGCACGGGCCCGGTGGTCGTTGGTGACCGCGATGGAGGCGAGGTCCATCAGGTACGTGTCGATCAGGTCGGTGACGTCCTTGGGCTTGGCGCCCGCCACCCCGACCCGCGCGTGCTGCGCGAGCACCCCTGCCATCTCCAGGACGATGTCGCGGTAGATGCCGTGCCGGATGCTGTGGGGGAAGGCCGCCATGATGTGGTCTTCCTGGCCGGCGCCGATGGTGTTCATGAAGCGCGGCGGGTTCAGGTTCTCCAGCCCCGGCACCAGGAGGGGCATCTCCCGGTACAGGTCCTCCTCCTCCGGGATCCTCGTGTTGCGGGACGCGAGGGGGTGCAGCCCGATCTCATGGGCCAGCATCCCCATGACGTACCCCGTGTCGTACTTCTCGAAGTAGTAGCTCGCCAGGTTGATCTGAACGCCCTCGTCGCCCAGGTCGATCACATCGGCCGGGGTTTCCGTCGTGCGCACGTGCAGAGTGATCCGTACAGGGCGACCGTCGACGTAGTTCTTGATCGTGCTGTGCTCGTCGAGCAGCTCGATGATCCGGACCGCCTTGTCGACGTATCGGTCCGTCTGGTTCAGGTTCGTGAACTCGAAGTTCCCCAGCTTGAAGGGACGCAGGACCGGCTCCGGAGCGGCGGGCGTGGTGGCGGGTGCCGTCTCCGAACTCATCGGCGCGTTCGAGTCCGTGGGCACGTTCGTGTCCGTGTCCCTGCCGGACAGCGTGCTCAGCTCGTACGCCTCCTCCTCCTGGAGTCCCGGGAGGTTGCTGTCGACGGGCGTCGTGACCTGCCCATCGGTATCCGTTCCGGGAGCCTTCGGTTCCGGAGCGGCCTTCTGCTCGGAACCCTTCTTCCCGGTGTCCTTCGGTTTCGGCGCCTTCGAGTCCTTCGACTCAGGGGCCTTCGCGTCCTTGGGATCGGGAGCCTTGGGATCGGGAGCCTTCGGCGCAGGGGCCGGGGTGTGAAGGCTCACCGGCACGAAGTCGCCACCGCGGCGCCGGAGCCGGATGTGCGGGCCGCTGTCGCCGCCCGGACCCGCGTACGTGTGGAAAGTCCCGTTCTCCTCGATCAGCGTGACCGTCGCGCCGGTCGCGGCGGCGGCCCACTCGGCCATCGCGCGGTCCGCCCCGGGACCCCACGGGGCCTCGGCGAGGTGCCGGCGCAGGTGGCCGTCGAGGGCGTCCTGGCTCGGCGCGGGCGCGCCGGGGCGGGCCCGGAACGGCGGGGGCGTAAAGAGCGTGTCGCGCTCCGCCCGGTCGCCGGGCAGGCCGTTCAGGCGCATCAGCTGGGCGGGCGTCGCCCCGGCACGCGAGCGCAGGCGTGCCGCCTCCCGGCGGTCGAGGCCCGGCTCTGTCGCAGCCTGCCTCAACGTCGTGGAGAGCGCGTCGAAGAAGCCGTTGCCGCGGCCGGCGGGCGTGCCCTGGGTGTAGGTGGCGCCGTCGGGTGCGGTGAGGACGCCGTCGCGGTCGAGGCGGTAGCGCGGACCGCTGCTGTCGGCGGGCGGCAGCCAGGGCGCGATGGTGTGGCTGCGGTGGGCGGGCGGCTGCTCCGACGCCGGGCGCGTGATCTCCCTGGACGTCTCGGTCGTCGTACCGGTCGTACCCGTCGTCCCGGTCTTCGTCCCGGTGGTCCCGGTTGTCGTACCTGGATCGACCGCAGTCGCCGGCGGCGGCGCCGGCAACGCCGTCGCGACCGGCGCCGGGGTGCCGGTCGGCAGCGCCGCGTGGAAGAACCCGTCGGTGGCGAAGAGGACCGGGTCGGCGGCCGGGTCGACAGCGGCCGGGTCGACGCCGTGCGGGAGGTGGACCTGGTCGCGGCCCTCCCCCGTCACCACGGTGATCGGCGTGCCCAGGACCCTGGCCGCGAGGGCGGGCAGCAGGTCGGCGCCGCCGTGGTCGCCCGCCCGGCGCTCGGGCGGAGCCGGCCGGTCGGCCGTCGACGAGGTGTCGTCCTGTCGCGGCTCGCTCGCGAACGGGCGGGACAGGGCCGCGGTGGCCAGCGCCACCCGCTGCGCGGGGGCCGGCCAGTAGGTCTGCGGGAGGCGCCCGAAGGCGTCGAACTCGGCCTGCTGCGCGGGGGTGAACACCACGCCCGCCGCGTCGAGTTCGGCCTGGGTGAAGGTGTCCGCGGCGTCCAGGGCGAGGGCGTCGAGCAGGTCCTCGTTGCCGTCGGCGCCCAGTTCCCAGGCAAGGCGGTCGCGGGCGGCGCCGATGGCCTCCGCGGTGACCACCGGGTCGCCGGGGTCGCGGCTGAACCGGTCGGCGAGGTCGTCGCCGAGGAGGTACGGCAGACGGCCGCGGGTGTCGGCGGCGGCGAGCAGTGCGTGGAAGAACGAGGCGCCGTCGTGCGGCATGTCGTGCACCTCGCGCACGGTGGTGCCGTCCGGCGAGGTGAGGGTGCGCGGGGCCGTGTCGGTGGCGTCGGTGATCGTGTACGGCTCGGGGGCCTCGGAGCGCCAGTCAGGGGCGGTGTACTCCTGCGGCCGGTCCGGCACCGTGACCGAGGCCGAACCCTGATGGTGGGCGGTGAGCCGGGATGCCGCGAGCTGCAGCCGGTGGTGGTCGGCGGCGGCCGCGTCGGTGCGCTGCTCCCAGCGGTGGACCTCCTCGCGGGCGGCCTGCCAGGCGACGACGGCGGGCGACCAGGGCAGGTCCGGCGGCAGGTCGGTCGGCGGGCCGGAGTTGTCGTCGCCGAGCGCGGTCTGTTCCTCCGCGCTCAGGTCGAGCCACGTCTCCCGGGCCCGTGCCCGGGCGTCGTAGTAGTTCTTCTCGGCGGTGGCGAGGTCTGCGGCCGCCTTGGCCTGGCCGTCCCAGGCCGCGAGGACCTCGTCGGGGAACGTGGAGTCGTCCAGGAGCCCGTAGTCGCGGGCGATGTCCTCGCGCAGCCAGACCAGGGCGGTGGTCTCGGTCTCGGCGGCGCGCGGCCCGCGCTTGGCCTTGCCGAGCGCGTGCAGCGCGCGGCTGTCGGTGTACCGGTGGTCCACCTCGGCCACCGACAGCCAGGTCACCGGCACGGCGAAGAGCATGCTCCGGTCGGTGACGACCTTGATGTGGGTGCCGAGGGTGGTGTCCGTGGCGCCCTTGAGTGTGGTGCCGTCGTTCGTCCCGGCGATCGGGACCGTGGCGCCGGGGTTGGTGACACCGGCGTTGCTGTTTCCTGCCAGCGGCGCGGTGCCCACCGCGCCCTCGACGTTGTCGGTGATGCCGGCTTCGAGCGCGTCGGAGGTCTTCGCCCGCTGCATGGCCTCCATGCGGGGCTTGTTCTCGACCGCGAGCAGCCGGGCGCCGCGGCGGTGCATCTTCGCGTAGAGGCGGGAGTCGGCGGTGTGGGACTGGCCGAAGAGGTGGGCGGACGCCTGGGTGGGCAGCGCCGTGCCGTTCGCGCCGAGCGCCTCGCGGAAGCCGGAGGTGAGACCGACCTGCGAGGTGGCCTCCTGCTGGGCCTGGGCGGGTGCGGTGCCGAGGCCGGTGAGCGTGGTGAGCCGGGCCGTGCGCACCCGGCCGGCGACGTCCTTGCCGATGTGCCGCTTGCCGAGGTCGGTGTCACCGAGGCCGTCGGCGCGTGCGGTCGCGATGGTGAGGGCGTCGTGTACGTTGCCCGCGCCGCGGATGTCCACGGCGAGGATGCCGGAACCGATCGTGTCATCGAAGGACAGGACGTCCGGGTCGGCGCTGCCGCCGGGGTCCCCGGCGGAGGAGGTTCGCCAGGTGGCGATGCCCTCCGGGCGGGCCTGGGCGGCGGTCAGTACCCGTACCGAGCGCTCGGGTTCCGGTATGTCCTGCTCGGTGAGTGCTCCGTCGTCACCTTCGCCGACCGGGGTGAGCAGGCTGGCCGGGAGGACCTCGTTGAGACTGCCGACGGGGACGGAGGAGACGCCGGGGGCGAGCGCGTCGCCGGTCGAGTCCGTCATGACGACGGTGAGGGTGTAGCCGGTGACGACCTCGGCGTGGGCCTGGGTGGTGGCGATGTTCGGCATCGAGGTGGTGCCGGCGGTCTGGGTCCGTACGCTCGACCGCGCCTTGGCCGCGGTGCCCTGGAGCGAGGGGTTGGCGATGAGGATGCCGTCCTCCGCCGCGCGCTGGCCGCCGCTGAGCGTCACGTCGGCGCCGCGGTCCTGGGAGGTGCCGGCGGCGTCGTCGCGGGCGGTGGTGCGGTAGTCCTCCAGTTCGTAGCCGGTGCGCAGCTTGTCCACGGTGGTGGTGACCGGGGTCAGGGTGAACTTGAGCTGTCCCGGGCTGCCGCCGACGGGCAGGTGGAAGGGGTCGGACCAGGTGCGGTAGCGGACCGGGAGGGTCATCCCGTCCGTCGTCAGCTCGTGCAGGTGCGCGGCGAGGAAGTCCGGGGAGAGCCGCTGGATGACCTGTTCCCGGTCGTGCGCGGGCACCCCGATCCGCTCCAGCTGCGTCAGCAGTTGCTGCGCCGCGGCGCTCGCGTCGAGCTGACCGCTGGGGTGGGTGGGGAAGCGGCGGAACCGCAGGTAGGGGGGCAGCCGGTAGCCGCCGCCGAGGTTGTGCGGGGTGTCGGTGCCCAGGCCGTCCGGGGCGAGCCCGGCCTCGATGACGTCCTGCATCGGCAGGTGGAACATCACCGCGTCGCGGATGCGCTGCAGCGCGGCGGCGGCCCGGCGCGGGGAGAGACTGTTGCCGAGCCGCTGGGAGATACGCCCGGCCGCGGAGCTGATCCCGGCCCCGGCACGGGTGCCGATCGCGCCCATCGCGGCCGTCCACCGGTCCCGTACGGCGACGGTCTCGGCGGCGTCGGCGACCACCAGGTACATCCGCCCGGCGTAGGAGAGGGTGGTGTTACGGCCCCGGGTGACGGTCTGCGAGACGCTGCGGCCCTTGCCCCAGGCGTACTGCAGGGCCGCCGAGTAGGAGCCGACCACCGCGGGCTGGCCGGGTGCCTGCTGCAGGGGTGAGGCGGCGCCCTGAAGGCCGAGGGTGGTGCGGGTGACGGTGCTCGCGGTGCCGTTGATGCGGTGTTCGTTGCCCACGGTGGTCTCGGAACTGGCCGGCTTCGGGTCGCTCCTGACCCGGAAGTTGCTCAGCTCGCCACGGATCGCTCCCTTGAGGTAGTGGGTCCGGAACGGGCCGGCGCCGTTGAGTGCGGGGATGCGGGAGCCGAACGGGCCCAGGTACTGGCCGAGTTGGCCGGCCACGCTGAGGTTCGCCATCGCGCGGCGCAGCGCGGTGCGTACCGGGGCGCCGGGTGCGCTGACGTGCCAGGAGGTGCCCGAGGCGCGGTCGGCGGTGTCCTGCATGAGCTGCTGGCGCTGCGGACCTCCCTCGGCGCTGAGCACCACGTGCGGTGCGCTCAGCAGCTTCTTGGTGAGCTGGTGGTCGGGGGATTCCGTCGCCGGCATGGGGCGGGTGCCGTCGAGGAGCTGGTCCGCCTCGGCGGAGGAGAGCTGCTGCGGCGCGGGGGTGGTCGTCGTGGCCGGGGCCGGCCCGGTGGGCGGCGGGTCGGCGGGCGCGTAACGGTCGGAGCCGTGTGCGGACGGGACGGCCAGTTCCACCCGGCCCACGGTCTCGCTGCCGCGGCTGAACAGCGGGCGTTCCTCGACTTTGCTGACGAAGACGCCCGCGCCGAGCAGGCCGATCGAGGCGAGCCTGGCCCAGCCGCGCGGGCGGCGGTGGCCCTCGAAGGTCGCGCCCAGTTCCACCTGGTAGCTGTAGAGGTCGGCGCCGGTCTGGAACATCAGGTGGTCGTGGGCGACCGCAACGGTGTTCCTGGTGGCCTTTTGGTCGGTCCTGGCGTGCCGGAGCCCGACGGCCACGCTGCCGGCCTGACGCGGCAGCCCGACCCCGTCCACCTTGTCGTGGTCGCGCGGCCCGACGCCCATCTCGACACCGCCGGAGAGGGTGACGGCCGCCTGCTGCCCCTGGCCGGAGACCTCGGTGCCGATCACGGCGTTGCGCAGCGAGCGCTCGCTCATGGTGGTCTCGAAGCGTCGGTCGGTGAGGCGCGCCTTGAGGATGAGGGTGTGGTGGCCGCGGCGCACCTTGCCGTCCTCGGTGAGGGTGACCGGCACCCCGGTGGTGGTGAGGTCGTCCAGGCTCTGCGCGAGGCTGGGCCGGTTGAGCGCCTCGCGCACCTGCCGGTCGTTGTGGAGCGCGGTACGCATGCGCCCGTCGCCGTACCAGAACTTGGCGAGGCGCGGATGCCGCAGCATGAACGGCGGGACGAACAGCGACGGGTACGAGCGGTGCAGCGTGTCCAGGACAGTGTCCGCGAAGGCCTTCATGGGGTCCTGGGACGGAGGCGGCGGAGCCTGGGTGGGCCCCTGCTGGGTCTGCGGCTGCCCGTGGGTCGTGGGCTGGGTCTGCGGCTGCGTCTGGCTCTGTGTCTGCGGCTGTCCCAGGGGCTGCGGCTGGACCTGAGTCTGCGGCTGCGGCTGCGGCTGCGTGAGAGGTTGCGGCTGGGTGAGGGGCTGCAGCTGCCCCTGCGGGTGGCTGGGGCGGAAGCCCTCAGCGCGGACCTGGCCGCTCAGGTGGACCGGGTCCTCCCGGGTCAGGTACCACGGCACCGGCGGCTCGGCGTCCGGGTTGGGGCCCGCCTGGCCCGGCGTACGGCTGTCCCAGCCCGCGAGGCGGCGTGCGTCCTGCGTGGAGATCCAGTCCAGACTGACCACCCGGACCGGCCGGGCCGCGGAGGACGGTTCGCCGGGCTTGCGCACCATCAGGGTGCGCTCCACCCGGTAGAGCGCGACCGGGTGGTTGCGGACGCGCCCGGTGGTCTTGCGGGCCGCGTCGACACCGAGGTAGTGCCCGCGCCCGGTGGAGATGTCCGCGCGGACCAGGGGCCCGCCCTGGAGGCGTACGTCGGTCTCCGGGCCCGCGATGGTGTAGTTGGGCCCGGCGGTCACCTGGAAGCCCAGCCGGGTGTCACGAACATGACCGCGCTCGTTCTGGTACGTGGTCTGCGTGAGCTCGCGCAGCTCCGCCTTGACCGACTCGGTGACGAGGGTGGCCCGCTGCGGCACCGACCGCTCCACGATGAGGTGCCCCAGCGGGTGCTGTCCGCTGCCCTTGGTCAGCTCGGGCCCGGTGACCGGCCCGGAGAACCGGCCGAACAGCCCGAGCAGCCGACCCGGCCGGACGTACGAGACCAGCGTGCGATGCGCCGAACTCCCGGGCCGCGCACCGGAGATGGCGAGTGCCATGTCCTCCGGCGGGTCCACCAGGTGCAGTCCGGTGGTGTCGGTCATACGCGGCTCGCCGCCGTCCGGGAAGGTGAGCGTCTTCGGCGCCCGCTCAGGTCCCTTGTAGGGCACGGTGAGATCGTCCGGCAGCCGCCAGCTCAGCCCGTCGCGCATCGCGAACTCCGCGGTGTGCACCTGGGTCCGCTGCCAGTCGGGCTTCGGCAGAGCCGGAGTGACCGGGGTCGTGGGCGTGGCCGAGGTCGTGCTGGTGGCCGTGCTCATGGTGGTGCTGCCGCTCGGCCCACTGTCCGGACCGGTGGTCTTCGGTGCCTCGGTGACGCGGTCCACCCGCACCCGGTAGTGGACGTCGTCCAGATGCAGGTGCGAGCCCTCCCAGTTGCGCCACTCCGACTGGTTGTAGGCCTGGGTGCCCTGGGCGTAGTCGGTCTTCCGGGTCCAGCCCAGCGAGAAGCCGATCTTCAGCAGCCAGTTGAGGGGTGGGCCCATGCTCAGGCCGCCGGCGATCCGGCGCCCGAAGCCGACACTGCGCCCGCCGCCCGTACCGGCCTGGCCGCGCCGCATGGTGTCCACCCGGACGGTGGCGTCCCCCACGTTGGAGAAGCGTTCCCAGCGGTGGTACGGGATGGCCTCGACGGTCATCTCATGGCCGACCCCGGACTTCTCGCGGCCCACGAAGCGCGCGCCGCGCGGGGCGGTGAAGGCGGCGGGCTGCTCGATCAGCAGACGCAGCAACTCCGCCTCGTCGAACTGGTCGCGCAGCTTCTTCGGCAGCTTGCCGAGGATCTCCTCGGCGACCTGCTCGGGCGAGCGCAGGGTCGTCTTGCCGAGGCCGGTGAAGAGCCCGGTAGGGCGGCTTCGCCCGGGCCCGGACGGCCGGGCGGCCGGGGGCGTGGTGCCGTCGTCGGGGTCGGCATCCGGGCTGATCAGGACCGTGGGCAGCCGACTGCCGTCCTCGAAGGTGACGGTACGCGGCGGCGGGCCGGGCGGCCGGGCGTCCGGCCCGGTGAGCAGTCGGGCCGGGCGGTGCCGGTCGAGCTGCGTCTCCAGCGGCACCGGATCGCCCCGGTCGGGGGTCTCTGTGTCGGAGCTGTCCAGATCGGTGACCCCGCCCATGCTTCGCAGCCACTCCCCGAACGGACCGGAGTCGTCCAGGTCCTGGGTGGCCGGATTCTGGAGCGCCGGGTCCTGAGTGACCGGAGGCGGGGTGAGGGACGGGTCCGGTACGGGGGTGAGCGGGGCCGACGCAGGCACCAGCGCGTCGTAGTGGTCGGTGCCGTTGTAGGCCAGGTGCAGGGTGCCGCCCTGGCCGCCCGGGTGGAGGTTGGTGACGAAGGTGGTTCCCGGCGACTGCCGGTCGGGCTGGACGAGCCGCAGGTCGAGGTCGAGGGTGTGGGCCAGGGCTTGCGGGAGCAGGTCGGCGAAGGGGGACGCCCACAGTCCCGGAAGCTCCGCCGCCACGGCGATCAGTTCCTCGGTGCCGAGCTCGCGGGCGTCGGCCGGGGTGGGCGCGACGTCGGCGAGGTGAGGGTAGCCGCCGTCCCGGAGGATCTGCTGCCACCGGACCGCGTCGCTGTCGTTGACGACCGCCTGCGCGATCCGGTCCCAGTCCTGATTGATCTGGCTCTGCTCGTCCGCGTCCTCCACCCCGGCGATGGCGGTCATCCGCAGGTCGTCGACGACGGCGAGGACCGGATCCGGGGTCGCCTCGGCCGCGGCGGCGGCCAGCTCGGACCCCCTGATCCGGTCGCTGAGCAGGCGGCGCAGGCCGGCGACGTTCAGCGCGGCCCAGGCGGGCGGTATGTCGTGGCTGCGCGCGCTGTCCAGAGCGCCGCGGAAGAGGCAGTTCCCGCCGCTCGGGGTCTCCAGGCGCCGGAAGGCCAGGCCGTCCGCGTGCAGCACAGTGTCCGCGCCGGCCGGCGTGGTCTTGCTGAGGAGGGTCAGGTCCTCGGCGATGCTCTCCGGGCGGCTCGGCGCGGGCGCCAGATCGGGCCTGCGGCGGGCCAGTTCGGCGGTGTCCTCGGAACTGAGGCCCAGCTCGGACAGCGGCAGCGGGGTGTCGGACAGCGACCAGGTGACCTGCGCGGAGGGCGCGTAGGACAGACCGCGTACGTCCTGTGGCGAGACCATCGTGGTCGGCGGGAGCGCGGGCGGCGGCGGGGGCAGCAGGGCGTCGAGTGTGGTGTCGGGCCCGGCGCTGTTCCGCAACTCGGCCGCGGCACGCAGGAATTCGGTGTACTGCGCGACCGTCGGTTCGGCGGACGGATCGATGCCGGTGCCCGTCGCACCGGCCCGGTCGACGACCATCCGGCGCAGCAGATCCTGGGTCATCCGGCCGTCGCCGTAGCGGGCGGCGGTGTCCGGGCTGAGCCAGCGCAGGCCGTCCACGTAGGCGAGTCCGGCGAGCAACTCCCGGTTCCCCGGCTGCTGTTCGGCGTCCGTGCCGAGGGTGTCGCGCAGTGTGCGGACCTGCTGGAGGGTACGGGCCTGAGCGAAGGCGTCGGCCGGTTCCGGACCCGCGTGCAGACCGGCGTCGCGCGCCAACGCGTCCAGGTCGGCGCCGCTGGGCTCCGGGGTGAAGAGGCGCCATGATCCCGGCCCGTACGGGCCCTCGGTGAGTACCGCACGGACGTTGCCGTCCCGGTCCCTGGCCGTGCCCACCTCGGTGGTCGGCGCGTACACAGGGCGGCCGGTCCGGTTCGCCACGTGCTGAGCCACCGGCAGACCCGCCACCTTGGGCTGCTGTCCGGTCTCGCAGGAGAACAGCACCAGTGGCCGCTCCCGGTCGCCGTCCTGCGCCCAGGACTTGAGGACCTCTCCGAGCTGCACACCGCTGACCTTGACGGTGGGGCGCGTCGCGTCCTCGGTACCGAGGGTGACGGTACGGGAGGTGCCGTGGCTCGTGAAGTAATCGGCGCCGCTCTCGGTGTCCGAGCCGGGCAGCGCGGTCGGCGGGCCGGTGAACACGGTACGGCGGACGGGCGGGTCCGCCACGGTCTGCGGGTTCGAGGTGGGCGGCGTCGTCGAGGCGGTCGAGGTGGTCACTGCCGCCGGGGCCGGGGACGGGGAGACCGACGTGGTGCGTACGCCGCGGAAGGTGTCCTGGTCGAGCAGGGCGCGACGCCCCGCACTGTGCGCCGTACCGTCGTCGCCCGGGCTCTGCGAGATGGTCAGGGTCTGTACGGCACGCCCGGGCCGGGGCTTGGCGGTCGCGCTCGGCACCAGGCGCCGCAGCTGCGCGATGGGCACCTTGTGGCCGTCCAGGGTGGTGACGACCGGGCCGCCCGCGGGGCGCGCGGGACCGTTCACGCCGTCGGTGGTGCCGCCGCTGTCCGCGGGCCGCACGACGATCCGCCCGGCGGGCGGAAGCACCACGGGGGGCGCCGCCGTGGGGTTGTCCGACGCGGAGTCGTCCCGCGTGAGGTCGTCCGGTGCGAGGTCGACCGACGTGGTGTCGTCCGTCGTGGTGGGTGGCGGAGGCGGGGTGCCGCCGTTCCCCGGCTTGTGTCCGCCGCCGAGGCCGGGGGCATGGCCGCCGGTGCCCGTGCCTTCGTCGTTGCCCGACTCCAGGTACAGGTCGGTGGCCGTGTCGGTCCAGGGGCGTGACAGCGTGGCGAGCTTGGCCGCGGCGGGCCCGGTGGTGAGCGTGGAGTCCGGGCCGACGCCGTTGCTGACGTTTGTGGCGTCCAGGAGGGACGTCACGTCCGAGACCAGCTTCGGGCGCGCGGCCGGGGTGTCGACCGGGCCGCTGTCGGTCTTGACGGTGGTCTTCGGAGTGGTCCGCGTATCGGGTCCGGAGCCCACGGCGGGAGCCGGGCCGAGGGCGTCGGCGAGCGGCAGCAGCACGTTCGCACCGGGGAAGGCGGTGTCGGCGTCGCCGTCCGGCGTCGCGGCGGACGGCGGACCGGTGAGCCGGCGGACCTGGACCGGAGCGTCCGGCCCCTCGCGGGTCAGCTCCGCGGCGGCGCGTACCGGACGCCCCGTCCCGTCCGGCGCGACCGCCGGACCGAGCACCACGGCCCGGTCGACTCCGGCGCCGTCCAGCAGTGCGGCCGCCTCCGGCGACGACTCCACCGGCGGCGGCGCCTGAGAGACCACGATCGTCAACGGCTGCGCCTGCGTGGACGAGTTGTCAGTGACCGTCGGGGACGGACCGGCCTTCACGTCGGTCTGGCCGCCGATTTCGGTCGCATCGCTCGTGTCGGCGTACGAGCTGGTGGTGTTCACCTTCGGCGGAGCGGCGGTGATGTCGGACACCGGGGCGGCGCCACGTTCGGTGAGGTCCGAAGTGGCGTCGCTGTCGAGCGAGTTGACGGTCTCCGGCGACTGCGGGACCCGCGGTCCGTCGTCGGTGGTGACCTGCGAGTCGGTGTCCGTCGTGATCTGCGGATCGTTGGCGGTCGTGATCTGCCGGTCGTCGTCGGTCGTGTTCGACGCGGTGTGGTCGGTGGTGGTGGTCTGCGAGCCGTCCGGCCGGCCTGTGGCGTCCGGGTTGCGGGACCCCTGGGGCTGCGGAGCCGAGGGGGTCTGGTTGCTTTCACCGGCGGGTACGCCGCTCGGCCGGCCGGTCCCGGTGTTCGAACCCGATCCCGTGCCCGTACCCGTACCCTGCGTGGCGGAGTTGCCAGGGGCGGGGGCGGGACCTGCGACCTCGCTGTCCGGCGAATTCTGGGCGGAGTTGTCCGGGGAGACCTCGGTCGAGTTCTCCGGTGATACCTCGTGCGCGGCGCCGTTCAGGTCGGCAGGGTCGTCGAGCTGGAGGTCCGTGTCGAGGTCCACGGTCGAGTTGCCGTCGCCATCGACGTTCATGTTGTCGTTGGCGTTTCCGGTGGGACCGGGCACGGAGTTGCCCGTGGAGCCGCCCCCGAACCCGTTCGAGGAGATCGGGGAGTCCACCGTGACCGGCGTGCCGAAGCTGTCGAGGACGCGGCGGATCTCGTCCGTGTCGATCTGGGCGGCGGAGCTGTTCCCGGCGGGGACCACCCGGACCTCGGGCAGCTGCGACAAGTTGTCGTGCAGGCTGTCGCGGACACTGATCTCGGTGCTGCCGGGCGGCTGGGAGCCGCGCAGGGCTGCGAGGTCCTGCAGTGCCTGCTCGCGGATCTCGGGTGTGCCGTTGTAGATCTGCTGCCACAGCTCGTTCTCGGCGGCGGTCACGGGCAGCGGGCCCGGCGAGTACGCCGGCGGGTCCACGGTGCTGTACGGCGGCGGGTCCACGCCGGAGTAGGGCGGCGGCAGGTCGACGCCGGCGAAGTCGCCCGTACCGGTGGAGTCCCCCGTGCCTGTGGTCTGCCGGGACACGGGCGGGGGCGGCGTACGCGTGGAACCGCTGCCGCCCGTCGAGCCGGAAGACCCCGACGTGTCCGTGCCTCCGGAGCCTTCGGCGTGGCCGGAGCCGTTGCCGGAGCGCGTGGAGTTGTCGGCGTCCCGTGTGTCGGTGTCGGTGTTGCCGCCGGAGACGGTGGGCGGCTGGTTGCGCAACTTCTCGATGGCGTTGCGCAGTTCGGCGCCGCTGTTGATTGCGGTGTCCGAGAGGGTGGCCTCGACCTGGCTGCTGAGGCCCGCACCGACGAAGGTCGACCAGTTGGTGGACCAGTCGCCGTCGAAAGCGCCCTTGATCAGGATCTCGGCGAGCGCCTCACCCGCGCCGGCGGCGAGGAAGTCGGCGGTCCCCTTGAGGCCGTAGTGCCCGGCCAGCGCGCCCGGCCGATCGGCGTTGTTGCGCAGGATCTGGTTGTTCCGCCACAGGTTGGTGTTGTTCTTGAAAGAGGTGGGGTTGAACCGGAACGTGAACGGGTTGTTGTTCTTGAGGTTGGGGCTGTTCAGGTTCGGGTTGGGGCCCGGACTGTTGCTCGGGGTGTTGTCCCGGTTGGAACCGGGGCCCGGGCCTGGGCCCGGACCGGGATCCGGCTTCGGGTTCGGGCCGTTGTTCTTGAGGTTGATGTCCGGGGGGTTCTTGAGGCTGGGGTTGTTCTTGAAGTTGAGGTCGGGCCCGTTCTTCAGGAAGTTGTTGTCGTAGCTCTTGACGATGTTCTTCGCGAAGTTGTCGAAGATACTGGTCAGGAAGCCCGCAGCAGCACCGAACGCGGCCGACTTGAGGATGTCGTTCCAGTCGAAGCCGTCGGGGCGGCGGCCGTTGGGGGCGAAGTTCATCATCGCGAGCCGCACCGCGAAGGTGGTGAACGCCTCGGCGAACGCCTCGGTCAGCGAGGGCGCCAGGTGCAGCCGCTGGAGCAGGTGGCTGAGCGTGGTGAGGATCATGAACCGGCTGCGGAGCTTGGCCATCATGATCTGGCTGGCCGAGGCGCCACCGGTGAAGAAGGACATCGCGAGGTAGATGGCGATCTCGATGAGCAGCCGGATGACCTCGGCGATGACCTGCCACTTGGACTCCATGATGTCCATGGAGGTCTTGCGCCGGCCCTCGGCGATCTTGTCGAGCTGCTCGGAGAACTCGCGCAGGTAGTTCTTGCCGCCGTCGTCGATGAGCATGCCCATCGCCTTGGCGTACGACTTGGAGAGGTCGTCGGGCATGACCTCGGCGATGTCGTGGATCGACTTCTCGATCAGCGACGACACCCGGTCGAGTTTGCGGCCGAGGCCGGAGTAGGGCCGCCTGCTCTCGTAGGCCAGGTCCTCGTCGGCGTCGATGAGCTTCTCACCGGTGAGGATGAAGATCATCGCGTTGACCTCGGGCGACGCCATCATGCTCATCGGGGGCCGCCCGAGGGGCCGTTGGAGCAGAACTCATCCGAGTGGAACAGGGCGGGGCGGCATGGATCCGAGCAGTACCGGGGCGGGCGGCACGTGGACGCGCCGTACCGGTCCGGGCAGCACGGAGCGGCCGCTTCCGGCATGCGGAAGCGGCCTGCGGTGCGGAGGTCAGCGACGGCCATGCCCGCCCGGGCCGCCTGTGCCGTCCAGCCCATGGGTGTCGATTTCCCTGTTGTTCTGCTCGATGTCCTCGATGTTGGCGTCACGGGTGCTCTTCATCAGCCGGACCTGACTGACCGTGGCGTCGGTGATGCCCACCAGGGCGTCGCGGATCGACATCATGGTCTCTTTGGTGGTCTGCCGCTCCTTCTGCTCCTGCGGCTTGGCCTTCTCGGCGAACTCGCCCTCCGTGCCGGGCCACCGGACCGTCGGAGCCAGTTCGTCGAAGAACTCCTCCGTCATGCTCCTGGTGAGGGTGCCGATCTCCTCCAGCTGCCCCGCCAGTGCCTCGATGCGCTGCGGATCGACGTAGTACCGCTGTCCCATGGGTCAGTCCTCTCCATCCTCGCCCAGCGCGTCCCGCCAGGCCGGGGTGGCCTGGCCGTCGCGTTCCGTGTCCTCGTCATCCTCGCGCAGTACCTCTGGGCCGAAGATCCGCTCCCAGTCCAGCTCGAAGCCCTTCAGCTCCGGCACGT
This sequence comes from Streptomyces sp. NPDC005263, assembly GCF_042872365.1. Classification (NCBI taxonomy): domain Bacteria; kingdom Bacillati; phylum Actinomycetota; class Actinomycetes; order Kitasatosporales; family Streptomycetaceae; genus Streptomyces; species Streptomyces sp. NPDC005263. Next base: position 210,330 of record NZ_JBIAKJ010000008.1, read on the forward strand.
TGCTGCTGGGCTCCGTGAAGGGCGCCATCGCCTTCATCACGTGCCGGTTCATCTTCGTACGTGCCGCGCTCGCCGCCTCCAGGACGCTGGCCGCCAGCTCCGAGGGCGACATGTCGCGGTACTTGTTCTCCAGGAACTCGATCCCGGTCAGTTCGCCCTGCGGGCCCACCACGGCACGGACCGCGCGGTCGGAGGAGAGCACCGAGAACGACGCCTGGCGCAGCTCGCGCTCGGTGCGCGCGACCGCCTCCTGGGCAGCCTGGAGTTCGGCCATCGCCTTCTCCAGCCGCTTCTCCAGCGGTTCCGTCACGTCCGCTCCGCCCTTCTCCGTCGGTCTCTCCGTACGCCCGGTCGTCGGGCCGTGTGCACGGCCCCGGCCCGGGGGCCGGCAACTACCCTGCTGATCTTGCCTGGTGAGGACTCTGCTGCGGAATCCGGAACGGGGTGGTGTTCGTCTCTCCGTTCCGGAATCCGCTCGGTTCCGCTCCCTCGCCGGAGCCCGGCGCTACCGCCCGATGACGGCCGGGGTGCCGCCCTCCTCGGTGCCCCACACGTCGGCGCCCTCCTCCAGGTAGTCGTTGGAGCTGGTGACCCTGCGGCCCGGTTCGGCCTCCTCCTCGGTGGAGTCGGCGCCCGCGCCGCCGCCGGTGGTCGACACCCTGGAGGCCGGGGCCAGGAAGGTGTCGTTGTCCTCCTGGCGGTTCCAGGGGCTGCGGCGCCGGCGGTTGCGGCGCTCGCTCTCCTCGGCCGCGTCGACCAGGACGGCGCGTACCCGCTCGCCGTTGCCCTTCTCGCCGCCCGCGCCCATGCCGCCCATGCCGCCGCCCATCGGCGTGCCAGGGGTGCCGGGTGCGCCAGGCGCGCCGGGGGTGCCGGCCGTCGCGGCGGCGGGGCCGAGCGCGGAGGCCGTGCTGTCTGACAGGGGGGCGACGCCGGCGCCGCTGAACTCGTTCGAGGACAGGGAGTCCGACCCGGAGAGGCCACCGCCCAGGCCGCCGCCGAGACCCAGTTCGGAGAGCGGCACGTCCCGGGAGACGGTGCCGTCGCCGCCACCGACCCCGTTGAGGTCGCCGAGGCCGTCGAGGATGTCCGAACGGTCGTTACCTGCGTTGGAGTTGAGATCGTGCAGGTCCACCCTCTCGGTGTTGCCCTGCGGGTCGGTGAGGGTGGCGATGCCGGTGTCCGGGTCGATGACCTGGGTGCTGCCGTCGGGGAAGGTGGTGGTCAGCTGGCCGTTGTCGAGGGAGGTGACGGAGCCGTCCGGGTTGGTCACCGTGGCCCCGTGGGTGAGGTCCGTGGTAGTGGTGTCGCCGTTCGCGTCGGTGGAGGTGAGCAGCCCGTTGTCCGGGTCGAAGGAGGTGCTGCTGCCGTCCGCCAAGGTGGTGGTGAAGTCGCCGGCGTCGTCGAGCGTGAGTTCGCCGCCGGTGGGGGTCTCCAGGGCGGACCCGTCGCTGTTGAGGTCCCCGAGATTGCCGAGCGACTCGGTGGTCACGTCGTTGTCGATGTCGCCCAGATCCCCGAGATCTCCCAAGTCGCCGAGGTCGTTGATGTTGTTGTGACCGTTGAGGCTGCCCAGGTTCTCGGTGATCGTCTTGCCGTCCGGGTCGGTGGTGACCGCCTGGCCGGTCGACGGGTCGACGGTCTGGGTGGTGCCGTCCGGGAACGTCGTCGTCAGCTTCCCGTCGTCGCCGAGCGACGTCACCGAACCGTCGGGGTTAGTCACCTTCAAGCCGTCGCCCAGGTCCTGCGTGGTGACCGTGCCGTCCGGCGAGGTACTGGTGAGCAGCCCGCTGTCCGGGTCGAAGGAGGTACTGCTGCCGTCCGGGAAGTCGGTGGTCACCTCACCGGCGTTGTTCAGCTGGCTGTTGGTGCCGGTCGGGCCTTCGAGCACGCCGTCGCCGTTGAGGTTGCCGTTGAGGTCGGTGAGGCTGCCCAGGTCGGTCGTGGTGGTGCTGCCGTCCGGGTTGGTGGTGACCGCCTGGCCGGTCGACGGGTCGACGGTCTGGGTGGTGCCGTCCGGGAACGTCGTCGTCAGCTTCCCGTCGTCGCCGAGCGACGTCACCGAACCGTCGGGGTTCGTCACCTTCAGGCCGTCGCCCAGGTCCTGCGTGGTGACCGTGCCGTCCGGCGAGGTGCTGGTGAGCAGCCCGCTGTCCGGGTCGAAGGAGGTACTGCTGCCGTCCGGGAAGTCGGTGGTCAGCTTGCCTCCGTCGGCCCGGGTCTTCCCGCCGGTCGGCGTGTTGAGTGCGCCGCCCCCGCCGTTCAGGCCGCCGAGGTTGCCGAGGTTCTGGGTGACCGGGCCGAGGTCGGTCTGGCCCGGGCCGGTGCCGTCACCGTTGAGGTCTCCCATGTCGCCGAGACTCTCGGTGGTGACCGGGTTGTTCTGGTTCAGCAGGTCGTCGGGGATGTCGAGGTTCTGCTCGTTGACCGCGTTGGGGTCGTTGAGCCCGCCGAGGCTCTCCTGCACGGTCTTGGCCTGTTCCTCGGCCTCGCGCTTGGCCTCTTCCTGCTCGCGCCGCTGCTCCTCGCGCAGTTCGTTGGCGTACTTCTTGTCCTCGTCACGCTGCTGGTTCTGCTCGTTGCGGAGCTCTTCGGCTTCCCGCTTGGCCTCGTCCTGCTCCGCCTTCTGCTCGTTGCGGAGTTCCTCCTGGTACTTCTTGTCCTCCTCACGCTGCCGGTTCTGCTCTTCCCGCAGCTCGTCCTGGTACTTCTTGTCCTCCTCACGCTGCCGGTTCTGCTCCTCCCGCAGCTCGTCCTGGTACTTCTTGTCCTCCTCACGCTGCCGGTTCTGCTCCTCCCGCAGCTCGTCCTGGTACTTCTTGTTCTCCTCGTTCTGCTTCTTGAGCTCCTCCTCGGCCTCCTTGGCCTTCTTCTCCTCGTACTCCTCCGAGGCCGTGCTGGTCGACTTCGGCTTGGGCACGTTGTCCGCGAAGTCCTCGCCGAGGTCGAGGAAGTGGTTGTTCAGGTTGGACTGCACCGTGGCGGCGGGCTTGCCCAGGTACTCGGCGACGCCCTGGCTCCAGACCTTGACCGCCTTGTCGCCGACCTTGGCCCAGTTGGCGATGTCGGTCAGGTCGCCGTACTCGGGGTGCACCTGGGTGAAGCCTTCCTGCGGGGTGTGCCGGACGGTCGTGGTGTAGCGGGTGGTGGTCGACGTGATCTTCGTCTTGGCGACGTTGTCGCTGTCCACCCACTGGGCGAGTTCGTCCAGGACGTAGCGCAGCACCTGGTGCGGGTCGTAGTACGGAGACTTGGCCCACGCCAGCCAGGCTTCCAGCAGCTTGCTGGCGGCGTCCTCCAAGTACGTGCGGCCCAGCGACAGGGCGCGCGAGTACACCGTGTTGCCGGTGCCGGTCTCGTCGCCGGTGCCGGCCGAGGAGTCGAAGGTCTCGATGTAGTTGTCGTAGTTCTCGCGGATCTTCGTCAGCAGGCTGCGGAAGACCTCCGCAGCCTCACCCTTCCAGCTCGCGTCGTCCCTGCCGAAACGGTCCTCCCAGTCCTTGAGGACGACCGCGTGGTCCCGGAAGAACTTGGCGGCGTAGTCGAAGGAGTCGCCCGTCGTGTTGAAGGAGTTCAGGTCGACCGCGTCGCTGCCGCCCACGCCCAGGTTGCTGAACCGGGCGTTCTGGGTGCCGCCCCTCAGCAGTTCGCGGAGCGCCGTCCGCGGCCCGTTCATGTACCGGGCGAGCGGGATGGTGGACATTTTGTCCTTGTTGTAGTCCGTGAACTCGTTGCCTTCACGGACCTGGGCGTCGTTGACGTTGTCGGAGCCCGGGTCGGCGAAGATGATCTCCTCGCCGGCCTTCACACGGCCCTCGAACACGATGCGGGCCTGCATGATCTTCGTCTTCTTGCCGCCGTCGAAGAAGAAGATGTCGTAGTCCTCGCCGGTGTTGGTCAGGAACCCGGAGTCCTTGACCATCAGGCTGAGGCTGCGCTCCTTGATGTCCATCCGGAAGAGCTTGCCGCCGTGGTCGGAGCGGAGCGTGTCGAAGATGGTGTTGCGGTCCGGTACGGGATAGCCGGTGATGTGGGTGACCAGGGTGGCCCAGGTGTCACTCGACGGGTCGCCGGCGTTGTCGAACTTCTCGAGGTTGGTGCCGGAGTTGGGGTCGTAGCGATCGGCCACCGGGCGCCCTTTCTGGTCGATTGTGGTCCGCGCCGGCCCATCGTGTCTTCGTACGGATGCGCAGGCGTGTGTCTCTTACGGGGGCGCGCCGGTCGGCCGTGGCCACCGCCGGCGCGAGGATGGTCAGTCCTCTTCTTCCGTACTGCCGGCGGTGAGCGTGTCGACCTCTTCGAAGGTCTGCAGCAGGGTCTGCGCGTCGATCGCGTCGATGTTCTTGTTCTTGGTCTTGTTGGCCTCCTCGATGGTGTCCGAGAGAGCCTCCTTGAGTTCCTTGAAGAGGTCCATCTGGTCGCCCAGCAGCTTGTCGATGGCCTCGGCCGCGGTGCGGACGCCCTCGATCAGCTTCGGTCCCGAGACCAGGGGTTCGGTGACCATCTTGCCGATGCGCAGAAGCTGCTTGTCCTGGTCGAGGTTGTCCGGGGTGGTGTGTCCGTCGACGAGCTGGCCCAGCGGGCGGATCGTGCTTCCGTCGCCCTCTTCACGGTGCTTCTTCGCAGCGGTGTAGACCGGCTGTACCTCGTTGTCCCGGAAGTTCTCCATCTGCTTGAGGTCGAAATGCTTGACGTCTGCCTTCTCACCGGCCATGAGACGTTCTCCTGCTGCTTGGTGCCGGACGGGGATGCGGGGTGACCCGGTGGGGGGTTCCGCCTGCGGGCGACGGAGGCCCGGCCCCGTCGCCCGGCCGCCCGCATGACACCGCCATGCGGGCGGCCGGGCGACTTCGATCGCACGTGCACGACGCCGGGCCCCCGTCCTGGGGACGGACGGAGAACCCCGGCCAGACCCTAACGGGCCCGCACGTTGCCCCAGTTGTCGGCGCTCCTGCGCTCGTCACGGGAGTGGTTGTCGTGGATGGTGCGGATCAGCTCACCGTTGTCACCGAGGAGCTTGGCCATGTTCTTGGTGGCGTTGTCCCACTCAGCCTGGACCACCCGGTACTGCTCCTGGTCCGCACCTTCCCAGGTACTGACGAGCGGCTTGAGCTCGTCCTCCAGGTTGTTGAGGGTCGTGATGATCACCTGGGTCTGCTCCATCAATTCCTCGATGGCCTGCTGGACCTTGGGGTATTGCACGTCAATGATGCCGTCGGCCATGACGTCTCCTCTCGAAGGCCGGGCGCCGGGCCCGGGAAGCTCACGAAGTCCGGCTCCACCGCAGGGGGCCGGTACCGCGGGTGGTTCAGCTCAGTGCTTCGAAGACGCCCTGGCTGGTCTTGCTGTTGAGAACCTCGGTCAGGTCCTGGTTCTCCTTCGCCAGGCGGTTGGCGGAGGTCACGTTCTCCTGGAGCGCGTCGATCATCGTGCTGATCTGGACGACGACCTTCTGGGCCTCGGTGTTCCAGCTGCGGAAGAGCTTCAGGAGGGCCTCGCCCTCGTCACCGCCGACACCCGAACGCGCTGCGATCTCGGCGACGTTGTTCTGGGTCTTCTCGACCTGGTCCCGGGCCGACTCCAGAGAGGAGACGCCCCCCAAGCCCTTGGCATAGTCCGCTTTCCTTGCGGCACTGTCCGCCATGTCACGCTCCCTTCGTTCAGGCGCGTCTCACGCACCGTTGCCCGCTGAGGCTAAAGAGAAAATAGGGTTCCGCGCAATGCGTGTAGGCAACAGGTGAGCAACAGTCAGTTCGGCAGAATTCGCCTGTATGGCACCGGAGTTGTGCGAACGTTGCAGCTGCATGAACGCTCGCACCCCGGCGCCGGGGAAGCAGGACGGGAACCGCCCGCCTCACACGCGAAGCGGGCGGAAAGCGGGCGCGCACAGAGACCGAACGGTCACCGGAAGACCCGTCCCGCCAATGCACGTACGCCCACGGGATTGCATCGGTGCGAGCGGCCGCGATATTTGAGCTTCTTCTGAGGTTTCGCCTTCTTGTCGACCTCGCGAGAAGCCTTCGTATCAGGTCTTCGAATCCGATCCGCATATCAGATGCCAGGCCATCGGTCGACTTCGAATTGTCGACTTGACGTCACAGGCGCCGAGTTCGGCTCAGCGCATTCCCGCGGCTGCTCCTTTCCCTTTCCATTGCCCCCGCCGTGGTATGGGCCGCTTGCCGGGATCGGCAGGTGGTGTCAGCTCTGCGAGACGGTGCCCGCCGAGACCGGCTTGCCCGCCTTGTCCGCCGCGTCGGCCTGGTCCGTCCTGTCCCCCTCTTCGCTCCTCCCGGGCTTCTCCGTCCGGCCGGCGTCGCCGCACTCGGGAGCGGTGGCCTTGGGGTCCGTGACGCCCGCTGCGGCGGCCGGGTCGAGGTCGACGCCGGTCGGGAAGGCAGCGAGCATCGGTGCCGGGACCGAGCCGATGTCCGAGGCCTGGTAACCGAGCGCCGACAGCGAGTCCTTGGCGGAGACGCGGTACTTCACGCCGTTCTCCGCCACCAGATAGGTGGTTCCGGCGTGCGCGGCGCCGCTGGCGTGCAGGGCCCGGACCAGGGCGCCGTGCCCCGGCCGTACCACCGCGGCCTCGGTCGGGACGCAGGCCGGCTCCAGCGGCTCGGCGGTGCCCGCGGACACCGCGACCGGGGCGAGCTGGGTCAGCGGGACCAGCACGGACCTGATCCGTACGCCGCCGTCGTCGCCGTCCACCTGCGCGCAGAGCGCGGTGCCGCGCGACACGGACTGCGGGAGCGGCGGGGCGTCGGGCAGTTCCGCGGATTCCGCGGCGCCCGAGTCCTTCGCCCGGTGCTCGCGCAGCGCGTCCGCGCCGACCGTGCGCACCTCGGGCGACTGCCCCTTGTAGGCGTCCTTCTGGGTGGCCGGGTCGCCCAGCACCAGGGCGGCGCCGAGCCGGGTCAGCGGCACCAGGCCGTCCTTGCGAAGCAGGTGGTAGGTGCTGCCGCCGCCGGGGACGCTGACCTTGAACAGTTGGCCGACACGACTCGCCTCACCGCCGAGTACAGGGCCCTCCTCGCCCCGCCCCGGCACCGCGGGCGGCTTGAGGGTGAGGCCGGGAGCCAGCGCATCGAGGAAGGCCGCCGAGACCGGCATGGCCGTCTGGGAGCCGTAGCCGAGGGCGTTGCGGGCGTCGGACTCGCGGTCCAGTGGCAGCCTGCTGCCCCGCCACACCAGGTACTCGGTGCGGTCCGGGCCCCGTACCAGCACGCCCCGGTCGCGGCCGATGCCTCGGGAGTCCACGGGCATCCCGGCCACGACGGTGGTGGCGCCGGGCTTGTCGACCCCGGTGGTGGCCACGACACCGGAGGTGTTGGCCAGTGCACCGTCCGGTCCGGTGACGCACATGTGCCAGGCGCCGTCGTCGAGCCGGTCGGACGCCGGTACGACGTCCGGGGCCCCGGGTATGCCTACCGCGGCGCCCACCGGGACGCCCTGCAGAGAGGGGGTTCGGACGTCCGCGGTCGCCAGGTCGGAGCCGCCGATCAGCCGCGCCGAGGCGTAGTTGAGCACCGGGTGCAGTACGCCGTCGGTGCCGGTCCACAGATAGCGGGCGCCGGTGTCCCGGTTGACCACCAGGTGCTCACCGTCGCGCCAGCCGTCGTTCCCGCCAGGACGCAGCAGACCGTACACGGTGGCGCCCGCGCCGATCAGGACGGTCACCAGGACGCCGAAGACCACACCGCGGGTGGTGCGCCCGAGCGGGCTCTCCGGGGCGTCCGGGTCGGCCGTCAGCAGGCCCGAACTGAGTCTGCCCATCATGAAACTGTGGGCGTGTACCTGGTCTCGTTTGGACTGCACGGCCTCTCCTCAACTCCTTCTCCATGCCTGGGCGTACGGGGTGTGCTCAGCCGAACAGGCCACGCAGCCAGCCGAAGAGCCCCGCCGCCCAGAGGGCGAACGGCAGCAGTGCCACCGCGAAGCCGGTGTGTGCCAGTTCCGCCGCGCGGCCCCAGTACGGCAGCACCCGGCGGCCGGGGACCGTCCAGGCGGCGATCACGAGTGCGGCCGCGGCGGCCAGCAGCACCGCGAAGACGATGACGCGCGCCTCGCTGTCGTCAGCCACCGCCCAGGCGCGGGCCAGCAGGAGCAGTCCCAGGACGCCGGGCACGGCCAGGGTCAGCCGCTGCGAGATGTGCACCAGCCCCCGGCAGTGCAGGAGCAGCAGCAGGGTCAGGGCGACGGAGGTCAGCACCTCGGGCAGGTTGGGGCCCTCGGTGAGGACGACCAGGGCTGCCGTGGCGATGATGCCGGTGGCGGCGAAGAGCGCGGTGACCCAGCGTCCGGCCAGCAGGGTGCGCTCGGCGACCTCGTCGCCCGCGTAGGGCTCGATGCCCTCCTGCAGCTGGGCTGCGGAGGACGGCAGCGAGGGCAGCCGCATTCCGGCCAGTTTGAAGGCGAACGGCGCAACCGCTCCGGCGGCGAGCGCGACCACGGTCGCCACCAGCGCCACGGAGGCGGGCACGGACAGGCCGGAGTACCCCATGAGGCCTCCGGCCACCGCGGTCGCCACCGAGACCAGCGCGGTGGCGAACAGGGCCGGGGCGCCGACCGCGGTGGCGGCGAGCGCGAGGACCGCGCCGCCCGCGCCTGCCGCGCCCCCTGCGAGCAGCCGCGCGCCCACGACCTGGGCCGCGTCCGGGCCGGTCAGGTCACCGCCGGGCAGCAGCCAGCCGGCCAGGGCCAGGCAGGGTGCGACCAGCAGGCCGAGCGCTGTCGCGGAGACGCGGTCGCCGACCGCGCGGCTGGCCGAGCCCGCGCCCGCGAGCAGCAGCAGCCCGGTCACGGCCGCGAAGACGACCGGGGAGAAGCCGGTGCCGTCGGCCCCGGGCCAGAGCACCAGGGCGAGGGCGGCCATCACGGTCACCACCGCGGTGCCCACCAGGAGTCCGCGGGCCGCCTCCGGGCGCCAGGTCTTCAGCCGCCGGCCCGCGGTGTCGGCTATGCCGTCCACCAGGTCGTCGAGCCGGGCCTCGGGCAGTGCCTCGGTGTGCGGGCGCAGGTGGAGCACGGCGCCGTCGACGAGCCCGGCGCGGGCGAGGGTGGTCTCCTCGTCGAGGGGCGCGTCGCCCAGCAGCTGGAGCACCCAGCCCGCGTGGTCGAGCCCGGCCTCCTCGGCCTCCTCGCCGACATAACGCAGCAGCGTGGGCAGGAGATCGGCGACCGGCACATCGGCCGGCACGGCCAGATCGACGGAGACGCTTGGCGCACGTACGGTCAGGCGGCACAGTTGGGCCACCGCGCTGTCGGTCATCAGCTGAACTCTCGTCTTCCGTGGGGGCTTTGACAGGAGCACTTCTTCCCCGGGAGCGGGGATGTGCGAAGAGTACGGACGGCTCGCGCGCGGTCGGGAACCGGGGTTGCCCGACCGGGGAATTGTGTCCGCGCGACCGGCGACCGCCTCTCCCGCGTGGACAGGTCGCGTTCCGTGAATGCAGACTACTGCCTACGCCCGCCGGATCGTGCTGCGGACCGGACTCATTGTCCGGAATGGAGTTGTCCATCACGGGAGTTGACCGTCACCCGATATCCGCTCGAAACATTCACCCGGCGTTCGCCGCCTCGTGCGGGCCCGGAGAATCGGCTCGGTGCGGTCTTTCCCCGCTGCCGGGTGCGCCCGTATTCGGCGCGGGCCGGAAAGCCAGTAAAACCGGAGGTTCTGTTCCTTGAGTGTGGTGCTGTTTCGCCGGCCGGCCCGCAGACGCGGACCGGAGATGCCCGAAGGCCAATTGACCCTTCAGGAGCCACCGGTCCTCGCCGAGACCGTGCCCGACACGTCGGCGATATGGACTTATTTGCCGATGGCCCTGATGTCGGTGTCGATGATGCTGATGTTCCTGCGCCCCGGCGGCGGGAACGGCGTCTTCATGTACCTGGCGATGGGCGTCATGGCGCTCTCCGCCGGCGCCATGCTGCTGGGCCAGCTGATGCGCCGCTCCAGCGAGCGCAAGCAGCGCCTGAAGGGCGAACGCCGCGACTACCTCCGCTACCTGGCCCAGATCCGCAAGCGGGTCCGGTCCACCATCACGGAGCAGCAGCGGGCGCTCGCCTGGCGTCACCCCGATCCCGCCGCCCTGCGCTCGCTGGCCCGAACCTCGCGGCTGTGGGAACGGCGCCCGACCGACGAGGACTTCGGCGAGGTCCGGCTCGCGGTCGGTGAACAGCAGCTCGCGCTCACCCTGGAACCGGTCTCCACCCGGCCGGTGGAGGACCTCGAACCCCTCTGCGCGCACGCCCTGCGCCGCTTCATCCGCGCCTACTCCACCATTCCGGAGCAGCCGCTCGGCCTCTACCTGCGCTCGTCGGCCCGGGTGCTGCTGCGCCCGGAGGAGAGCGCCGGCCAGGCGTCCGCCGAGCCGGGCGTCCCGCCGAACGGCGAGCCGGGCGAGGGCCGCGTCGCGGCCGAGGGCCCCGGTCCCGAAGCCGTACGCGCCCTCGTGCGTGCCGCGCTCGCCCAGCTCGCGGTGTTCCACGCGCCCGAAGAGCTGTGGCTCGCGGTGTGTGTCAGCGACGACCGGCGACCCGACTGGGAGTGGGTCAAGTGGCTGCCGCACGCCCTGCACCCGCACGAGGAGGACGGCGCCGGCCAGGTCCGCCGGATCACCGCGGAACTCACCGAGCTGGACGACCTGCTCGGCGCCGAGTTCGCCGAGCGGCCCGGCTTCGACCCCGACGCCCGTCCCGGCCGTGACGAGCCGTACACAGTCGTCGTACTGGACGGCGTCAACGTCCCCGAGGGGCACCGCTGGGAGGGACACGGCTACCGCAACGCCGTGGTCCTCGACGTCTCCGGGGCGCTGCGTTGGCGGCCCGGCCGCAACACCCTGCGGCTGACCGTCGGCCCCGACCGGGTGAGCCTGGTGCGTACCGACCGCAGCCGCAAGGAGCGCTCCGTCGCGCTCGGCCGCCCGGACAGACTGGGCCCGCTCGGAGCGGAGTCGCTGGCCCGACTGCTGACCGCCCGCCGGATCAGCCTCGGCACCGACGTCTCGCAGCCGCTGGAGACCGACGTCGAGCTGACCACGCTGCTCGGTATCCCCGACCTGCACCGGCACGACCCGCAGACCCTGTTCGACAAGCACATGGGCGCCGCCCGCCTGCGGGTGCCGGTCGCGGTCGGCGTGGACGGGCGCCCGGTGGAGCTCGACATCAAGGAGTCCGCGCAAGGCGGCATGGGCCCGCACGGCATGCTCATCGGCGCCACCGGCTCCGGCAAGAGCGAACTGCTGCGCACCCTGGTCCTCGGCCTCGCCCTGACCAACTCCTCCGAGACCCTGAACTTCGTCCTCGTCGACTTCAAGGGCGGCGCCACCTTCCTCGGTCTTGAGGAACTCCCGCACACCTCCGCGGTCATCACCAACCTCGCCGACGAGGTCGCCCTGGTGGAGCGCATGCAGGACGCCCTGCACGGCGAACTCATGCGCCGCCAGGAGCTGTTGCGCTCCGCGGGCAACTACACCTCCGCCCTGGAGTACGAGCGGGCCCGCGCCGCCGGGACGAACCTCGCGCCGCTGCCCAGCCTGTTCGTGGTGGTCGACGAGTTCAGTGAACTACTGTCCACGCACCGGGAGTTCATGGACCTGTTCGTAATGATCGGCCGCCTCGGACGTTCCCTCGGAGTTCATCTGCTGCTCGCCTCGCAGCGGTTGGACGAGGGCCGTATGCACCAGCTGGAGAGCCATCTCTCGTACCGCATCGGTCTGCGCACCTTCTCCGCCATGGAGAGCCGCGGTGTGCTCGGTGTGCCGGACGCCTACCAGCTTCCGGCCCAACCCGGCAACGGCTACCTGAAGTCCGGTGTGGAGGCCCTGACCCGGTTCCGTGCCGCCTACTCGTCCGGCACCTACCGGCGTCGTACCGGCGCGGTGGTCCAGGCCCGGGTGGCCAGCCAGGTGGTGCCGTGGACCAGCGGCTGGGTGGTGCCCCGCACCCTGGAGGCCGCGCCCGAACCGGAACCGGAGAAGGAGGAGAGCGAAGAGGACGAGGAGACCCTGCTCGCCGTGGCCCTCGACCGGCTGCGCGACTCGGGCCCCGCCGCCCACCAGGTGTGGCTGCCGCCGCTGGACGAGCCCTCCCCGCTGGACGCCCTGCTGCCCGGTATCGCGCCCGACCTCGAGCGCGGACTCACCGCCAAGGGCTGGCTGGGCACCGGCAAGCTCCGGGTGCCGGTCGGCCTGGTCGACAAGCCCTTCGAGCAGCGGCGCGACCCGCTGATCGTGGACCTCTCCGGCGCCGGCGGCCATGTCGCCATCGCGGGTGGTTCACAGAGCGGCAAGTCCACCCTGATGCGCACCCTGATCGGTGCCCTCGCCCTCACCCACACGCCCGCCGAGATCCAGTTCTACTGCCTCGACTTCGGTGGCGGTGGTCTCTCGCAGCTCGCCGGCCTGCCGCATGTGGGCGGTGTCGCGGCGCGGTTGAACCCGGAACGGGTGCACCGGGCCGTCGCCGAGGTGATGACGCTGCTCGCCCGGCGCGAGCAGTTCTTCGTGGACCACACCATCGACTCGATGCAGTCCTACCGCCGCCGCCGGGCCGCCGGGGAGTTCCCCGACGAGCCGTTCGGCGACGTGTTCATGGTGGTCGACGGCTGGTCGACGGTCCGCCAGGACTACGACGACCTGATCGCGAAGTTCAACGAACTGGCCGCCCGGGGCCTCAACTACGGCATCCACCTGCTCATCACCACCACCCGCTGGGTGGAGTTGTCCGCGCAGGTCCGCGACCAGGCGGCCACCCGCCTCGAACTGCGCATGGGTGACCCGATGGACTCCGAGATCGACACCCGCAAGGCCCGCTCGGTGCCGCGCAGCGGTGGCCGGGGCATCACCTCCGACAGCAAGATGCACTTCCTCGCCGGTCTGCCCCGCCTCGACGGCAGCGGCTCCCTGGAAGACCTCGGCGACGGCGTCGGCCACCTGGTCACGGAGGTCGCCCGGCACTGGCCCGGCGCGCCCGCCCCGCAGGTCCGGATGCTGCCGCACCGGCTCCCGTTGTCCGAACTCCCCGCGCCCGAGTCCACCGAGGGCGACGGTATGCGCCTGCCGCTCGGTATCGACCAGGACGCTCTGGAGCCGGTCTGGCACGACTTCAGCCGCACCCCGCACCTGGTCGTGGTCGGCGACACCGAGAGCGGCAAGACCAACCTGCTGCGCCGCATCACGGAGGGCATCACCACCCGGTACTCCCCCACCGAGGCGAAGATCATCGTCGTCGACTACCGGCGCACCCTGGTGGACACCATCCCGGAGGAGTACCGCATCGGGCATGTGATCTCGCTGGACAACCTCAAGGAGACCATCGAGGGCGCGGCCCGGGCGATGAAGACCCGGGTCCCGGGCGCCGACATCGCCCCCGGCCGGATGCGCAAGTGCGACTGGTGGACCGGCCCGCGTCTGTTCATCCTGATCGACGACTACGACATGGTCTCCGGCAACTCCTTCCAGAGCCCGATGGAGCCGCTCTTCGAGTACCTGACTCTCGGCTTCGAGATGGGCCTGCACCTGGTCGTCGCCCGCAGCGCGATGGGCGCCGGCCGCGGTCTCAGCGACGCCCTCATCCGGCGTCTCGACGAGGCCAACAACCCGGCCGTCCTGCTGTCCTGCCCGCCCACGGAGGGCCGCCTCTTCGGCAACGCGAAGCCGCGCAACCTGCCGCCCGGCCGGGCCCTGCACATCGCCCGCCGCCGCGAGAGGCTGATGCAGACGGCGCTGGTGGACGAACTCCCGCCCCAGCCGGACTGAGACCGAACGCCACACACGTGAAGCGGGGCCGCCTGTTCAGGCGGCCCCGCTCAGTTCAGTCCTCTTCAGCCACAGCCGTGGCTGGGGCACCCGCCCCCGCCGGCTTCCACCCCCGCGCCCGCGCCTTCGGAAGTGCGAAGGCCCCCCACAGCACGGCAAGCACACCCCCCGTGCCGAGAAGCACGAACAGGGTGGCCCGATCGGTTGCCCGATCCGCCGCGGACGTGTCCCGGACGGCCACGGGATCGGCCGCACGCTCGGCGCCCGCCGATCCCCCCGAGCCACCGAGAACCGTGGTGACGGCGGCATAGGGATCGAGCTGAGGAATGTCGGCGGGATAGGCCGTGGCGGTCAGCCGGCGGGCGATCTCGTCGCCCGAGTCGTCGGGCCGGGCGGCACGCACCGCGGCGGCCGCCCCAGCGACATAGGCGGTGGCCACCGAGGCACCGGCCCCGAGGTAGTGGCCGTCGCCGCGCGGCCCGCCGGAGACCACCCCGGCGCCGGGTGCCACCAGGTCGACGCCGGCGGTCCGCAGCGCGTCGTCCGGGCGGACCCCGCCGGGAAGCATGTCGGCGACCGACAGCACGCCGGGTTCACCGGCCGGCCAGTAGAGCTGCGCCGGAATCTCGTCGGTGCCGGTCCGGGGCGGGTCAGGGGTGGCCGCGGCGACCACCACGGCCCCCTTCCGGCGGGCTTCGGCGACCGCACGGGTCAGCTCCGCGTCGCGGCGCGGCAGGGCGACCGCGACCGCGATCACTTCGGCCCCGGCCTCGGTCGCATCGCGCAGTGCCGCGACGACCAGGTCGGCGTTCGCCTGTCCGCGCTGGTCGGTGCCGCGTAGGGCCAGGATCTTCGCACCGGGGGCGGCGCCGGTCAGGCGTGCGCCGTTTCCGCCGGTCCCGGCGATGAGTCCGGCGAGGAAAGTGCCGTGCCCGACGCAGTCGTCACCGGCCGCGCCCTGGGCGGTGACCCGGCCGTCGAGTCCTGCGGCGCCGGTCTCCACACCGGTGTCGATCAGGGCGACGGTCACTCCCGCGCCGACGCTGTACCCGTGCAGCCGGTCCAGGTCGAGGCGCTGGCGCGACCAGTCCTGCTTCTTGGCCTTCTCACGGGAGGCCGGGGTGCAGGCGGCGTCCGCGTCGAGCGCGGAGGGCATGCCGGGCAGTTTCTGGCCCTTCTTGCCGTCGGCCGTCGGCACCTGCGACAGCGGTACGGCCTGGGCCGGAACGGCGGCGGGCAGCAGCAGGGCGGCGACGCAGCCGACGCCGGACAGCAGGCGGGCGGTCCCGCGGGCTGACGCCTTCATCGGGGAGCCGCCTTCGGCGTCGCCGCGGCCACGTCCGCGGGGAGGAGGATGCGCAGGTCGTCCAGGGTGGGCGCGACCAGCGAACTGAGCCGTCCCGCCTGGCGGGTGACCATCGACTCGACGACCTGGCGGGCCAGGCGGGCGTTGCCGAACGAGCGGTCCCTGGGCAGCGAGTCGAAGTACTCCTTGAGCAGCGGGCCGGTGCCGGGGCCGCATTCGTACCCCATGTTCGCGGCCTGTGCGCGCACGATGGTGACCAGTTCCTCGGAGGAGTAGTCGGCGAAGCCGATCCGGCGCGGGAAGCGCGAGGACAGACCGGGGTTGGAGGCGAGGAAGCGCTCCATCTCGTCGGTGTAGCCGGCGACGATGACGACGACCTCGTCGCGGTGGTCCTCCATCAGCTTCAGCAGGGTGTCCACGGCCTCCTGGCCGAAGTCGGCGCCGCCGCCCTTCGGGGTGAGGGTGTAGGCCTCGTCGATGAACAGCACACCGCCGCGGGCCTTCTCGAAGACCTCGCGGGTCAGCTGGGCGGTGTGGCCGATGTAGCGGCCCACCAGGTCGGCACGGGCGGCCTCGATGAGCTGCCCCCGGCCGAGGACTCCGAGCTGCGTCAGGATCTCCCCGTACAGGCGCGCGACGGTGGTCTTGCCGGTACCGGGTGGGCCGGTGAAGACCAGGTGGTTGCTGAGTGAGGGCACCGGCAGTCCGGCGGCGGCCCGGTGGCGGGCCGTGGTGATGAGGTTGACCATGTCGGCGACCTGGCGCTTCACCTCGGCCAGGCCGATCATGTCGCCGAGGCGGGTCAGCGGGTCGTCGGCCGGTGCGGTGGTGTCGCCGGCCTTCGCGGCGGCCGTGGCGGAGACGTCCTCCGGCAGCAGCAACCGCAGGTCGTGCTCGCTGACCTGCTGCTGGGAGGCGAGCCGGACCGCCTGTCTGTCCACCATCTCCTCGAACACCCCGCGCGCGGCACGGCCGTTGCCGAATCCGGCGTCCCGCGGCATCGCCTCGAAGTGCGCGGCCAGCGCCGCCTCGGTGCCCTCACCCAGCTCGTACTGGTGCTGAGCGCACATGTTCTCCATGATCGCGACCAGTTCGGGCACCGAGTAGTTCTCGAACTCGACGGTCCGCGAGAAGCGGGAGGCCAGGCCCGGGTTGGAGCTGAGGAAGGAGTCCATCTCGCGGGAGTAGCCGGCCGCGACCACCACCACGTCGTCGCGGTGGTCCTCCATCAGCTTCAGCAGGGTGTCCACCGCCTCGCGGCCGAAGTCCGCGCCGCCGTTGTTGCTGTCCGAGGTGAGGGTGTACGCCTCGTCGATGAACAGCACGCCGCCGAGCGCCCGTTGGAAGGTCTCGGTGGTCTTGATGGCGGTGCCGCCGACGACCTGGGCGACCAGGTCCGCACGGGAGACCTCCACCAGGTGTCCGCTGCGCAGCGAACCCAGCTCGGCCAGGATCGACCCGTACAGACGGGCGACGGTGGTCTTACCGGTGCCGGGCGGGCCGGCGAAGATCAGGTGCCGGCTCATCGGCGGGGCCGACATGCCGAGTTGTTCGCGGCGCTGGGCGAGCTGGGTCAGGTTGACCAGCGTACGCACCTGCTGCTTGACGTTCTCCAGACCGATCAGCGCGTTCAGGGCGCCGAGCGGGCCCTCCGGACGGTCCGCCGGGGGCGCGTCCGCGGCGCCTGAGCCGGCCGGGTCGGTGTTCTCGGCGCTGCCGGAGCCCCAGGCGTCCCGCTTGCCGTTGCCGGTGCTGTTGAGGCCTTCCACGGCCAGCCGCTCGCCGGGCGCGGTCTGCACCAGGCCGCCGCCCTCGTTCTCCCGGGCGAGGCAGTTCACCAGGGAGACCGGCGCGGTGGATTCCACCCGGAAGCCGTCCTGGGCACCGCCGGAGACCTCGCAGCCGCTGAGGGAGGCGATCGCGCCCTCGCGGAGCAGGAAACCGTGGCCCTTGGGGGCGTGCACCGAGGTGCGGTTGGCGGTCAGTTCGCCGCCCGCGGCGACGACCACGCCCTCCTCGCCGGATATCTCGACGCGGAAGTCGCGGACGGTGACGTTGCCGCCGTCCTCCACGACCAGGCCGTGGGTGGCCGTGTCGGAGACCCCGCCGCCGGCCAGGTAGAGGGTGCTGCCGGAGGACACCCGCACGCCCGAGCCCTTGGGCCGGACGATCTCGCAGTCCTCGGCGCGGCCACGGGCGTCCTTGCTCGCCACGATGCCGTCGCCGGCGGGCTCCACCAGCCGGGCCCGGCGCAGCAGCGGGTTGGCGCCGCCGCGCACCGCGATCGCGGGCGAGCCGCCGATCACCTCGAGGCGGTCGAGCTCCGGCGCCGAGTCCTCCTCGAGGAGCAGCCCGGTCTGGTCGCAGTCGCGCACGGTCAGACCGGTCAGGGCCGGGGAGGCCGCCCCGGCGACGCGCAGCGCGGCGCCCTGCGCGCCGTCGATCCAGCAGTCCTCGAAGGTGCCGCGCGCCCGGTCGGTGACCAGCACGCCGTGCCCGCGGGTCCGCGAGACGCGGCAACGGCGCAGTACCGGGTCGGTGCCCTTGGCCAGGACGATCCCGTTGCCCGACGAGCCGGTGACGCGGACGTCCTCCAGCGTCGTACGGCCCCCGCTGCTCAGGTGCACACCGGTGCTGGTGTCGTGCACGACGGTGCGGATCACCGAGAGGCTGCTGTTCTCCTCCAGGGCGATGGAGGGCTTGTCGGTGGAGGAGATGTCGCAGTCCTCGACGGTGCCGCGGGACTCGCCGTTGGCGAGCAGGCCGTTGCCTCGAGCGTCGCGCACCGTGCAGCCGCGCACCCGTGCCTCGCCCTGTTCTGCGAGGACCAGGCCGCTGGTGCCCAGGTGCTCGAAGGTGCAGGTCTCCACGGTGGTGGGCGTGGTCGAGGTGACCACGATGCCGGCGCCCTGCGAGTTGCTCACCCGGCAGTCGCGCAGCGCGAGTGAGCCGGTGCCGCCGGCCAGCAGCGCGGTCCAGGCGGAGCCGACGATCTCGCAGCCGTCGAGCGCGGCCTGGCCGCGCCGTACGTCCACGGCCGGCTGCTCGGCGTCGCCGCCGCGCAGGGTCAGTTCGGAGATCATCACGGCGTCGGCGCGCAGCGCGAGCACGCTGCCCGTGCGCGGCCTGATCTCGACCGTGCCCCGCCCTTCGGCGGCGGCGAGGGTGACCCTGGTGTTGATCACCAGATTCTCCGCGTACGTCCCGGGACGGACGCTGATGAGCGCGCCGGTACGGGCAGCCGAGAGCGCCTCACCGATCGTCCGGTAGCGATCCCGATCCCCCGGACCGACCGTCAGTACCTGGCGCGACACGCACCAACCTCCTTGCCACGGGGGCTTCATCAGCGGGCGCCCCCTCACCGGGGGCGCGTGTCGGTGAAACCGACGGTGCCATCATGCCTCGCCCTGAGGGGCGGGCGGGTGCCGAGAGCCTGCTTACGGGCTGTCGGCGTCCTGTTCAGACGCTCCACTTCTGGTTGTCGGTCCCCGCGCAACTCCACAGCTGCAGCCAGGCACCACTGTCCCGGTTGTTGTCCTTGATGTCGACGCACTTGCCGACGACGGTGTTCACCAGGTCGTGGCTGGCGTTCAGTACGAACTTCTGGGCGTCGTTGCCGCTGCACCAGGCGATCTGAATGGGGGTGCCGTCGTTGTAGTTCGCGTTGGCCACATCCAGACAGAAGCCCTTGATACGGACGGTGCCGTCGGAGGCGAACTGCCACTTCTGCGCGGCGCCGTTGTTGCAGTCCCACACGAACAGCTTCTTGCCGTCGCCGAAATCACTGCCCGGTACGTCGATACACCGGCCCGAGAGGTGACTGCGCAGAGAGACGGGCGCACCGAGAGTCACCCCCGAACCGGCCGTCCCGGGATTGCTCTTGTCGCCATCGGACTTGTTCCCGCCGCTCTCCTCCTTCGGCTCGTCCTTCGGAGCAGCGCCCTTCTTCGGCTCGTCCTCGCCCCCGCTCTTGTCCTCGCCCCCGCTCTTGTCCTTGCCCTCGCTCTTGTCCTTGCCCTCGCTCGTCGTCGGCGCGGACGTGGAGGCGTTCTGCGCCGACCTGCCCTGCCTGAAGGGGTCCTTCTCGCCGTCGCCCGAGGAACCGGCGTCGGGCGAGGCCTCCGCGAACTCGCCCGGTACGTCCTGCGCGTTCCCGCCGAGCACCGTTCCCGCCGACGCTGGTCCCTTACGGTCCTCGTCGTCGTTCCCTCCGAGCATCAGCAACGGCACGCAGACGAGCAGCGCCCCCGCGACGGCGGCCCCGGCCAGCACGGCCTTGCCCGGCCGGCCCACCGGCCCGGTCTGCTGCTGCGGCCGGTCGATCGCGGTCGCCGTCATCGTCCGCACGAGCGCGGGCAGCCGGCTCTTGGCCTCCGCGGCGGCACCGGGGTCGGCCTCGGCCTCGGACCGACTGCCGGAAGCTTCCCCGCTCTCGGACGTGGTCCCGGCTTGGGGCTCGGTGGCGCCGCCCGCTCGCGCAGCCGCGGCTGTGGCCGCCGCCTCGGCCTCGGCCCGGGCGGGCTCCGCGTTGGCCTCGGCCCCAGTCTTCGCCGCTGCGGGCTCGGACGTGGGCGCGGACTCGGGCTTGGGTTCCGCGACGGCGGCGGCGCTCTCCGCCGTCTCCTCGCCGCCGGAACCGGAACCAGGACCGGGCTCGGTACTCGGGGAGGCGGGGTTCTGCTGGGTCGAACGTGTCACGGGGTCATCCCTGCGATGTGGGGGCGGGTTCGGGAGAGTTGTCCGTCCGGGGCACGGCCTCAGAGCCGGTAGGGTCCGCCGCGCCGGAGGAAGCACCGAGGTCCTCCGCCGCAGGTACCCCCTCGACACCCCGTCCACGTACGGGACCGAGAAGACTGTCCGCCGGGACGAGCAAAGGGGCCACGGCCCCGGCGTTGACCATCAGCAGGGTGCCCGAGCCGCTCAACGAACGGGCCAACTCCCGCGCCGGAAGCGTGCCATGGCGAAGTACCGGGGACATGAACTCGTGTGCCTGTGAGGTGAACAACAGCACCACGGGTGCCCCGTCCTGTTCGGTGGCCGTGAGCGGCCCACCGTCCGGCGCGCGCACCACGGTGACCTCCGCCTCGGCGAGCGCAGCGAGCGCGTCGTCCACCGAGCCATAGCCGGTGGCGGCCCGCTGCGCCGCCGCGTCCACCGGGTCGGTGGGCTCTGGCCAGCCGAGCACCCGGGCCGAGGGCCGGTACTCCGGGTTGGCGCGGTAGTCCCCCACGCCCCCGCTCTCGTCCGACTGCCACTCTCCCAGGACCGCCCACTCCGGCGGGGTCCGCTCATCGGTCCACGCCGGGTCGACCACCCCGATCCAGTGCTCTGGGGCCCGGCGGGCAGCCTCCCGTACGGCTTGGGGTATCTCGGGGGTGTCGACGCTCTCAGTGGTTCCCGCGGTGTCGGCAGCAGGTGACTCGGGGGTGGCGGTCGGGCCGGAGCCACCGGGCACCACGGGCAGGGCGTCAAGCCTGCCCTCTTGCCGTTCTCCGGGCCGCATCTTCACCTGAACTCTTCGGTTCGTACGAATTCTTGGGTGCGGCACAGCATGTGCGCACGCCGAAATTGATCAGATCGGGAAGGCAACAGAATGCCACACGAGCCCCGCGCGAGGCGCCTCCGGGCAGATCCGTTTCCTCCGCCCGCGTGCCCGTTTGCTGCCCGGGTGGAGAACTTTCCGGGAGCAGTGAGGCGTGGGTGGACAAAGCGATGGGCGCTTGGGGCCGAGGGTGCTGCTGTCACCCCCGCGACGGGCTAAGTTGGGTGCGCCATCGGACCCGTCCATGCACAAGGGCCTTCTGCCGGGACGTCCAAGCCAGGGCCGTACGGGAGGACTTGGCAGCTCGGGAAGGTACCGAATCGGTCTGATGCCGCCACTGCGGCGGGTCACACGGATCTCGACGACCAGGATCGAGCCGGACGGGCTCACCTCGGCGCGGCACCTGCCCAAGCCCGCCGAGCCGGCTGGCGTTGTTCCGACCCGGCCGCTGTTCCCGTGCCCACCACCGACAGCTCCGCCACCGAGGAGGAGTACCGCACATGTCCCCCCAGCAACAGACCCCCGGCGCGAATGCGGAGGCGGCCGCCACCCGCCCGGAAGAGGCCGAGTCCCCACCCGCGACCTCGGCACCGGACAAGCAGGCGACGGCCCCTGCCGCGAGCCCCGAGGCGGAGTCGAGCACCGCACCGGCCGGGGAAACAGGAACCACCCCGGCTGAGAAGAAGGGCACCGCACCGGCCGGAGAGACCACCGCTTCGGCGGCAACCCCGGCCGCCGAAGCGCTTGAGACGCCCGAGGAGGGCGTCGCCGTGGCGGCGGCCATCGGGACGACGCCGCCGGGCACCAAAACCGACACCGTCGTCCACAGCACACGCCCCCGCAAGCCGGTACTGGCGGGGGCCGCGATCGCCGGCGCCGTCCTGATCGCCATACCGCTGATGCTGGCCGGCAGCGCTCAGGACGACGGGCGCCCCGACAAGAAGGGACTGGCCGCAGAGGGGTCCGACACCGTCCTGAACGCGAGCTCCGCCCCTGCCGTCCTCGACGACTACGTGACCGAGAAGCCGAGTTCGTCCCCGCGCAAGGAGAAGCCGAAAAAGAGCGAGGCCGCGAAGGTCGTCCCCGAGGCCGTCGCGCCCGTACCGGAGACCAAGACGAGCAGCCCGCCCACGAAGAAGGCGAAGTCCACACCCAAGCCCAAGGCGGACCCGAAGCCCAAGGCGGACCCGAAGCCGAACTGGGGCACCAAGACCGTCTACGCGACCAGCGTCCTCCAGGTCAACCAGTCCTGGAGCACCAACCGCATCCGCATGGTCATGCAGTCCGACGGCAACCTCGTCGTATACAACGAGAAGAACAAGCCCATCTGGGCGTCCATGACCTTCGGCGCCAACCACCGGGCGATCTTCCAGGAGGACGGCAACCTCGTCATCCACAACGGCGACGACCGCCCGATCTGGGCCTCCCAGAGCCACGACCACGCGAACGCCCAACTGGTCCTCCGAGCCGACGCCAAGGTGGTCATCCTCCACAACGGCGGAGTCATCTGGTCGACCTGACCCAGCCCGGCGAGCTCGCGGTCCGAACTCACCGCTGCATGGGGAGAGGGTCGGTAACGCCCCCGAGGTGACGGGAGACCCCAGCCGACGCGCGGCTGGGGTTCCTCGACGCGATGAGCATCCGTCAACGGTCAGCGTTGCAGGGTGAGGACGCCCGGCCGCCACGGCAGTTGGTCGTAGGGGCCGCTCGCGCTGGGGGACTTGCCCTGGTAGAGGAACTGCAGGTTGCAGGGGTCGATGGTCTTGGTCTGGTCGGGGTTGTTGCGGACCAGGTCACCGTGGCTGATGTCGTTGGTCCAGGTGGCACCGCTGTTGGCCTTGCCCGCGAAGGGGTTGGATTCGGTGGCGGCCTGCGGCGTCCACGAACCGTTCAGGCTGGAGGCCGTGAACGAGCGGAAGAAGCGCTGCTCGTTCGCACCCCGAGCCTCGACGATCATCAGGTACTGGTTCTGGCCCTGGACCTTGTAGACCTCCGGTGCTTCGAACAGGTTCTTCACCGTGTCGCTCATGACCGTCGTGTACGACGAACCGAAGGTGCCCGGGAAGTTCCCGATCGGCATGCTCGCCCGGTAGATCTTGCCGTTGTCACCGGCGAAGAACAGGTACATGTTCTGGTCGTCGGCGATCAGGGTCTGGTCGATCGGGGCGGCCCCGGAGATGCTGCCGGTGAACAGCGGCTGGGGTGCGGACCAGCCGTTGGGGTTGGTGGGGTCGCTCGACGTGCGGTAGATGAAGGGCCACTGACCCCACTGGTACGCCAGCACCCAGATGTTCTTGGGCGCGAAGTAGAACAGCGTGGGCGCCACCGCGGCCTGGCTCATGCCGGTCTGGCCGGCCGACGCCATGTCGGACCAGTTCGTGAAGGGCGCGAACCGCATCGAGCCGTACGACGATCCCGACACGTTTGACGCGTAGACCAGGTGCTTGCCGTTGTAGACCACGTTGGTGAAGTCCTTCAGCGAGACCCACCCGTTCGCCGGCTGCGCCAACGCTCCCGTCGACGTCCACCGGTACGACGACGGCAGAGTGCAGTTGCCACCGCCCGGCGGGGTCGTCCCGGACAGGCCCGTCCACTTCTGGTTGCTGCCGCCGTTGCACGTCCAGATCTCCACCGCCGTGCCGTTGGCCGTACCGGAGCCCGTGACGTCCAGGCACAGTCCGGACTCCACGCCGACGATCGTGCCGTCGGAGTTCACTCGCCACTGCTGGTTCGCACCCCCGCTGCAGGTCCAGATCTGCACGCGCGTACCGGCCGTGGTGGCGTGGCCCGGAACATCGAGGCATTTGTTGCCGAACACGGTCAACTGATTGCTGTCCGTCGCCGTCCACTGCTGGTTGGTCCCGCCCGAGCAGTCCCAGATCTGCAGCAACGTACCGTCGGTCTGGCTGGAGTTCGGCACATCGAGACATCGGCCGGCGGCGACACCGCGCAAGGCGCCGCTGCTGGCCGCCTGAGCCGGGTTGGCGACGAGCATCGCCGCCAACGCGACCAGGGCCGCGATCGCGGCGGCGAGCACCACGGACACACGTCCGCGGTCGAAACTACGTCTGCGCATGGGGACCTCGTTGTCCTTGAGTGAGCGGCTCCGGCTGCCCCATCTGAAGGCCGGCCGGACTGTCGAGGTGGTGCGGTGCGTAGATGTCCGCGGCGGCGCAGGGCCGGTGGCTGCCGTCGACGCACGACAGTGAAAGCGGGCTTGGCAGGACCATGACATATGTATCGCGCGGCATACCCTTTGCGGCTCAGGCGTTGCGGCAGACGAGTGCGGTGACGTCCGGCGGTGCGAGTGGAGCGGCCCTCTTGTTCGCAATGCCGAACAACAGTCGAACTGTCGAGCAATCTGGATGATAGGGAACCGCAGAACGGCGTCAATACTTCTCGCATGATTCGCCATGAATCCCGAAACATTCGACGCGACGAGGAGCCACCAGAACTTGCCGACGGACGAGACGAGTTCGCCCGGTGGCCGAAACTGGCCGCCGACGTCGCCGACTTTCAGCCGCCCTCTCGGTCAACGGTCTTCCACGGGCCTCGAAACAGAACCGCCCGGATCCCTGAGGGATCCGGGCGGCGGGCGGTGCTGTCAGGTCAGGGGGCCAGCTGCCAGCGCGCGATGTACCCGACGTCGACGGACGCCCGGTCCTGCACGCGCAGCTTCCAGGTGCCGTTGAGCGGTTGTGCGGAGGCGTCGACCGTGAAGGTCTGGTCGACGTCGTCGGCGGAGCCGCCGCTGCGGTTGAGCAGGGAGTAGACGGTGCCGTTGGGGCCGACGAGGTCGACGGTCAGGTCACCGCGGTAGGTGTGGACGATGTTGACGTAGACCGTGGTCGTCGCGGAGGCGTTGCCGTCGCGGCCGGTGATGGTCACCGGGGACTCCACGGCTGCCCCGTTGTCGGGGATGTCCACCCGGGTGGCGTTGGCGTAGACGTAGGCGATGTGCCAGCTGAAGGTGTCCGAGGCGCTGGCCCCGGTGCTGTCGGTCACCTTGACGGTGACGTCGCCGGTGCCGAGGGTGGTCGGGGTGCCGCTGATCAGACCGGTCGGGCTGATGGTCAGTCCGTCGGGCAGGCCGGTGGCCTCGTAGGTCAGTGTGGCGTCGGTGTTGGTGGTGTACGCGTCCAGTTGGAGGCTGACCGCCTGGTTCAGGCCGCTGGTCTGGTCGGCGACCGGGGCGAGGTTGACGCCGAGGGCGATGCGGTTGCCGACGTTGATCGCCGCCCAGGCGTCGGCCACGGCGAGGTAGGTCGGGCTGTAGGCGCCGAACAGGTCGGCGGCGGCGGACAGGGTGGCGGTGCGGGCGCCGGCGTAGTTGGTCGTCGAAGTCATGTACGTGGTCAGCGCGCGGTACCAGATCGCGGCGGCGTTCTCGATGCCCACGCCGGTGACGGGACGGCCGTCGTAGGTCGGGCTGTCGTAGGAAACGCCGTTGACCGTCTTGGCGCCGCTGCCCTCGGAGAGCAGGTAGAAGAAGTGGTTCGCGGGACCGGAGGAGTAGTGGACGTCGACTCCGCCCAGCGTGGAGCTCCAACTGTCGTACGAGGAGCCGTCCTTGGAGGGCTTGTCCATGTAACGCAGGGGCGTGCCGTCGCCGTTGATGTCGATCTTCTCGCCGACGAGATAGTCGCCGGGATCGGCCGCGAGGTCCTCGTGGAACTCGACGGCGGCGGCGAAGATGTCGGAGGTTGCCTCGTTCAGACCGCCGGACTCGCCCGAGTAGACCAGGCCCGCGGTGGCGGCGGTGACGCCGTGGCTCATCTCGTGGGCGGCCACGTCGAGCGCGGTGAGCGGGTGGGTGTTGCCCGAGCCGTCGCCGTAGGTCATGCAGAAGCAGGAGTCCTGCCAGAAGGCGTTGACGTAGTTGTTGCCGTAGTGGGCGCGGCTGTAGGCGGCGACACCGTCGTTGCGGATGCCGTTGCGGCCGTATGCCTCCTTGTAGAAGTCCCAGGTGGCCGCTGCTCCGAAGGCCACGTCGACGCCCGCGGTCTGGCGGTTGGAGGGCAGGCCGGTGCCCCAGACATCGTTGTCGTCCGTGAACAGGGTGCCGGTGCCCGAGGTGCCCTGGTTCAGGTCGTACGTCTTGTGTCCGGCGCGGTCGGGGTCGACGAGCTGGTACGCCGATCCGGAGGGGGTGGTGCCGAGCGGGACCGTGCCGACGTACTGGCCGGTGCCCTCGCCGGTGTGCACCTTCTCGGCGGCCAGGAGTTCCTTGCCGGTGGTGGCATCGGTGACGACCTGGAGCTCACTGGGCGTGCCATCCCTCTGGACACCCTTCACCAGGGTCTCCCATGCCAGGACGGGCTTGCCGGAGCCGGCCCAGATCACCCGCCGGGAGGAGTTCTCCACCTCAGCGCGCTTGACGTGATCCTTCTTCGAGGCCGCAAGAGCCTTGTCGGTGGCCCCGGCAGCCGTGACCTTCGGGCTCAGAGCGGACACCGAGAGGCGTGCCGCGTTCGCCTTGGTGACGGTCGTACGGCCGCTGCTGTCGTGGACGACGAGGTCGCCGCCCAGGACGGGCAGACCGGCGAAGGTGCGCTCGTAGCGGGTGTGCGTGGTGCCGTCGGCATCGGCGACGACGTCCTTGACGACGAGCTTCTCCTTGGCGCCGAGACCGATGCGCCGCGCCGTGTCGGCCGCCGCGGACTGGGCACGCTTGACCAGGGCAGTGCGGCGGGCGGGGGTCAGGGAGGTCTGGGCCGCGCCGGCCCGGGGGGTGGCAGCGATCTTCGCACGCCCCAGGTCCGCCGGGGCCGCACCGGCCAGGCCGGGGGCGGCCACCACGAGCAGGGAGCCAACGGCGGTGAGGGCAAGGGCACTTGCGCGTCTGCGTCGCACGAGCGCGCGGTGGGTCAGGGACAACGGGTTCTCCTTCGGTACGAAAGCCGGCCCGTGGTGGGGGCCGTGGACGAGGCGGATCGGCGGGGTACGCCGGTCCGGAGCGCTGCACGGCATGCGGGTGGAAGGAGGTGGGGGGTGACGGAAGCGCGACTGGTCTCACGCGTGGAACCTGTGAGGGAACTGTAATTTCTCGGAGAAGAGTGGCACTGCGTGCCCAACGTTGTCATGGAAGCATCAAGACAACGGCTTGAATTGACCATGCCCACCTGGCAAATCGGCACATGGGGCGCCGGTTTTCGGCCGTCGAACGAGCACCAGTCACCCCGCGTCGATCTCGTCGCCGAGCCGGGAATCGAGGGGTCGATCAGTTCGGGCGCCGGCGACGCCGTCCTCGACGCCACCGGCCCTGCACGCACGTAGGGCGCCTGTGTACATCCGCTGCGTGGCGCACTCCCCCGGCCCGGTCAAGACAGTGCCACAGTCCCTGCTGACGCCCCTTGCACGGGGAACCCCGGGGTCATGAGCAAGACCGCACCGATCGTGTCGTCTTCGACAACGGCAAGGGTGAGTTCACCCAGACCCGTCGGCGCGTGTGGTCCAGCTACGGCCGGCTGCCCATGGGCGGCCTGACGGACCGTCGTCATGAACTGCCTGATGGGCGTTACCTGTCAGTTCTGCAGGCGCCAGTGCTGGTTGGCGCCGCCCGAGCAGCTCCACAGCTGGACTTTCGTCCCGTTGCCGGTCCCCTGGCCTACGGCGTCCAGGCAGAGCCCCGACTGGGCTGCTGTGATCGTGCCGTCGGGGTTGACGTTCCATTGCTGGTCTGGCTGTCCGCTGCAGTCCCAGATCGCCGCCGGGGTGCCGTTGGCCGCGCCCTGGCCGACGCCCAGGCACTTGTTTCCGTAGACAACCAGCTGCTTTCCGGCGGAGTAGGTCCACCGCTGGTTCGAGGCGCCGTTGCAGTCCCACAGCTGTGCCTGCGTGCCGTTCGCCGTGGTGGAGTTGTTGATGTCGAGGCAGCGCCCCGACTGCTGGCCGACGATCTCCTGGTTGCCGGACTGCGGGGGCGGCGGCTGGTTCGAGCCGAACTGGGTGAAGAACTGCCACACCGCCGCCGAGGTCCAGGTGCGCCAGCCGTCGCCGGTGGTGCCGTCGATGGGACCGGGATCGTGGCCCGCTCCGTCGAACGCGGCCCAGACGACGGGGTATCCGGACCTGCATCCGGAGTAGGTGGTGATGATGTGCGTCAGGCTTCCGTGGGCCGGCTCGGGCGGGTTCCGCGGGGTGCAGCCGTTCGTCCGGACGAAGGTGTCGCGCAGGTCGCGTCCCGACTGGATGGGCAGCACGTTGTCCCTGAGGCCGTGCAGTCCCATGTAGGCGAGGGGCTGGTTGCCGTCGCAGCGCGCCGAGGGCCGCTACCGCCTGATGCCGGGCATCATCGGCGCCCTGAGCGACCACGCCAACCCCTTCTCCATCCTGACGAAGGGCACGCTGATCCTGCGCGACCTGGACCTGCTGATTCGGGCGTCCGAGGTGACCGACGTCGGCATCTCGGTCTCGGTCGGCTTCACCGACCCCGCGCTCTGGCGCACCGTCGAGCCGGGTACTCCGGCGCCGGAGCGGCGCCTGGAGGTCGTACGGACGCTGGGCGAACACGGCATCCCGTGCGGGGTCCTGATGGCGCCGGTGATCCCGTTCCTGAGCGACCAAGCGGCCCGACTGCGGGAGACGGTGCGCGCGATCGCGGCGGCCGGGGCGACCTCGGTCACCCCCCTGATGCTGCATCTGCGTCCCGGTGCCCGCGAGTGGTTCATGGCCTGGCTGGCCCGGGAGCACCCGTATCTGGTGCGGCGCTACGAGCGGCTGTACGCGGACGGCTCCTACGCACCGAAGTGGTACCAGCGCCGGATCACCCGTCAGGTCCACGAGCTGGCCGAGGAGTACGGCATCGGTCCGACGCGCGCGGGGATGCCGCGCCGGATCCGGCAGCCCGAGCCGGAACAGCCCGACCTGTCCGAACCGACCCAACTTTCGTTGATCTGAGAGCATCCGAGCGCATAGCGCGACCCGATCGGGTCAAACTATTGCCAGAACGCGTTCTTCCAGGTCGTCTTTCCGGGACGATGCGGCGGGACCGCGACCCTCGCGGCCCGAAGACCCTCCGTCCTGGGAGGACTCCATGAGAAAACGCGCAGCCGTGCTGTGCGGTGTCGCCGTCGTCGTGGCCGGGGCCTTCACGGCCGTCCCGGCCGACGCGAGCGCCCCGCGCTCCGCGGAAACCGCTCGAGCCGCCCAAGCCGCTCAAGCCGCGAAACCCACCTGGAAGAAGTGCGGCACCACCGACTACCCGACGCTGCAGTGCGCGTCCCTCAAGGTGCCGCTCGACCACGCGAAGCCGCACGGGAAGCAGATCACCCTCGCGCTGTCGCGAGTGCGGCACACCGCGAAGAAGTACCAGGGCCCGCTGCTGGTCAACCCCGGCGGTCCCGGCGGCAGCGGTCTGACGCTGGCCGGCTTCGTCGCGTCCTCGCTGCCCAAGGCCGTCGCGGCACAGTACGACGTCATCGGCTTCGACCCGCGCGGAGTGGGCGCGAGCAAGCCCGCGCTGGACTGCAAGCCCGGCTACTTCGACCCGGTGCGGCCGGACTCGGTGCCGAGCACGCCCGCGCTCGAGAAGGCCAACCTGTCCCGCGCCAAGTCCTTCGCCGCCGCCTGCGGCAAGAAGTACGCGAGCGTGCTGCCGTACATCGACACGATCAGCGCCGTACGGGACATGGACTCGATCCGCGCGGCGCTCGGCGCGAAGAAGATCAACTACTTCGGTTACTCCTACGGGACCTACCTCGGCGCGGTCTACGCCAAGCTCTATCCGGACCGGGTGCGGCGCCTGGTCCTGGACTCGATCGTCGACCCCACCGGCGTCTGGTACGACGACAACCTCACCCAGGATTACGCCTTCAACGACCGTCACCGGGCCCTCATGGCGTGGATCGCCCGGAACGACACCGCATACCGGCTCGGCACCGACCCGGAGAAGATCGAGGCCAAGTGGTACGCGATGCGCGCGGCCCTGGCCAAGAAGCCGGCCGACGGGAAGGTGGGTGCCTCCGAGCTGGAGGACACCTTCATCCCGGGCGGCTACTACAACGGCTACTGGCCCTATCTGGCCGACGCGTTCGCGGCGTACGTGAACGACAAGGACACCGGCCCGCTGGTGGAGGCGTACGAGAACTTCGCCGCCATCGACGCGTCCGGGGACAACGGCTACAGCGTCTACACCGCGGTGCAGTGCCGTGACGCCTCCTGGCCGCGCGACTGGAACCAGTGGCGCAAGGACAACTGGGCGGTGTACGAGAAGGCACCGTTCATGACCTGGAACAACGCCTGGTACAACGCACCGTGCGCGTTCTGGCCCACCAAGTCGCTGAAGCCGGTGAACATCGCCAACAGCAAGCTGCCGCCGGTGCTGCTCTTCCAGGCGACGAACGACGCGGCCACTCCCTACGAGGGCGGCGTCACGGTCCACCGGAAGCTGGCCCACTCCAGCCTGGTGGTCGAGGAAGGCGGCGGGAACCACGGCATCACGCTCAGTGGCAACACCTGCCTGGACAAGCACCTGTCCGCGTACCTGACCGACGGCACCGTGCCGCGCGGTCACGGTGAGGCCGACGCGGTCTGCCGGGCGCTGCCCGACCCCAAGCCGCTGACCGCGGCCGCGGCCACGTCGGTGGCGCCGTCGGCGTCGGCACACGGCTCGACCCTGCACGGCCTGCTCGGCTTCCGCGGCTGAGCAACCCCGTGAAGGTCCGGCGGGGGCGTTGTGCCGGGGCGTTGTCAGACCCGCGGTCCACCATGGACGCGTGAGCGGGCTGACGAGGATGTCCGCCCTGGGCACGGTCGCCCCCGCCACAGTCATGGCCGCACAGCGGCTTTCGTGACCGTCGGCCGGGCGTGCCGTCCGCGTCGGAAGCTCAGGCGTGTACCTCCCCACCGCGCAGAGTCCACGCCCATCGGTAGGTCCCCGGACCTGCCAGGTAGGCGGGCAGGGTGTCCGGGCCGCAGGAGGCGGTGCCCAGTCCCCGGTGGGCGGCGTCGAGGTGGACGGTGACGCACGGCCGGGGGGTGAGTTCGTCGTGGTGGCGCGCGGCGGCCAGGTCGGCGGCGGTGAAGTGGGTGAGTTGGACCTGACGGGGTGTGTCCAGGTGCACGGTGAGGCCGTCGTCGTCGTCCGCCGTGAGGGAGAACCAGCGCACCCCGTGTCTGCCGCCGCTCTCCTGGGGCCGGACGTAGGGGGTGAACAACTCCCGCACCGGTGCGCCGTAGTGGCCGACGGCACCGCCCGCGTACCGGTCGGGGTACGTCTCTCCCGGGCCGTGGCCGAACCATTCGGCCCGGTCGAGTCCCGCGGCGGCGGTGAAGACCGTCCCGACCCGGGGCAGGTCGTCGAGCCCCTCAGGAATCACCGCGGTCTCCTCGACCAGGAGCACCCCGGCGGCGAGCGCGGTGAGTACCTGCTCGTGGAGGACCGGGCCGACCGCCGTGAGGTACTCCGCGCGGACGACGACGCGTTCGCCGTCCCGCTTGATGTCGGTGAGGGAACGCGCCGCGGACGGCAGGCCCTGCTCCGCCCAGCGGTCGGCGGCCCGGCCGAGCCGGTCGTTGTCGGTGGGAGCGCGCCACAGGCTGAGCACGGGCGGGGCGGCCAGCCGGGGGTGGACGAGGAAGCCCTGGTCGTCCACGCACACCGGGGCGGCCGATCGTTCCTCCCGCGCCGTGGCGCGGGCGAGAAGTCCGCGTGCCTCGCGGCGCAGCCGCACCTGCGGGACGCACACCTCGGTGCCGCGCGGCGCCCACACCTGGTCGGCGGCGGTGCGGACGCGGAGCGTCAGCCATGCCTCGCCGTCGGCCGCCTCGGGCAGCCGGGCGAGCAACTCCGCCGGGACGGGGAGCGTCGCGCTCTCGCCCGGCCCGAGGTGCGGCAGCTGCGCCGGGGCCAGGCCGGCGGCCGCGTCGGGGGTCTCCAGCCGCCACTCGCCGGTCAGCCACGTCAGGTCGCGGAAGTGCTGGTGGTTGGTGATCAGGACGTCGCCGGAGTCGAGCCGTCGCAGCCGGACGGGTGCGGCGATCTCCCGGTGCTCGTACATCGCGGGTTTGGGTGTGCGGTCGGGCAGGACCAGCCCGTCCGCGCAGAAGGTGCCGTCGTGGGGGTCGTCGCCGAAGTCGCCGCCGTACGCCCAGCGATAGCCGGGTGCGGTGACCCCGGCCGCGTATCCGCCGGTGGTGCCGGGGCCCGCCGGGCGGCCGGAGCCCGGCCCGTCGGCGACGCGTTGCAGGATGCCGTGGTCCCAGAACTCCCAGACGAAGCCGCCCTGCAGACCGGGGGTCGACTCGATGGCCGTCCAGTAGTCGGCGAGTGAGCCGTTGCTGTTGCCCATGGCGTGCGAGTACTCGCACAGGATCAGCGGCTTGGTCTGCTCGCCGGAGGTGGCGTGCGCGACGATCGTGTCGATCGGCGTGTACATCGGGCAGATGACGTCGGTGGCGGTTCCCGGCCGCGACCAGTCGGCGCCGAGCGCGCCCTCGTACTGCAGGGGACGCGTCGGATCGTAGCGGCGCAGCCAGCCGGCGGCGGCGTCGTGGTTCGGGCCGTAGCCGCTCTCGTTGCCCAGCGACCAGATGACGACGCTCGGATGGTTCTTGTCGCGGCTCGCCATCCGCGCCACCCGTTCCAGGAAGGCGGCGCGGTAGCCGGGTTCGTGGGCGATCTCGTCGTAGTGGCCGTGGCTCTCGATGTCGGCCTCGTCCACCACGTACAGGCCGAGTTCGTCGGCGAGGTCGAGCAGCGCGGGATCGTTGGGGTAGTGGGAGGTGCGGACGGCGTTGAAGCCGAAGCGCTTGATGACGGTCAGGTCCGCGCGCAGGTCGGCCTCGTCGAGGACCCGGCCGGTGAGCGGGTGGAAGTCGTGCCGGTTGACTCCCCTGATGAACACCCGCTCGCCGTTGACCAGCAGGTCGCGGCCGCGGATCTCGACGGTGCGGAAACCGACACGGCAGCCTGCCTGGTCGGCGACCGTACCGTCGGGGTGGTGGAGCCGTACCGTCAGCTCGTACAGCTCGGGTGTCTCGGCCGACCAGGGGCGGACCTCGGGGACCGTCGCGGTCAGGGTGGCCCGGCCCTGCCAGGGGGAGCTCTCGTGGGGCGGGACGGCCTCCCGGGTGAGCGGCTCGTCCAGGCCCTCCAGCTGTCCGGAGACGTACCAGCCCGCGGGGAGGAGACCGCCGGTGTGCCGTGGGTCGGCCTCGACCCGCAGCCGCCCGGTGCCGCCCTCGGCCAGGTCCGCCGTCACGCGGAGGTCGGCGAGGTACAGCGGGTCGGTGGCGTACAGGAACACCGAGCGGGTGATGCCGCCGTGCCACCAGTGGTCCTGGTCCTCGACATAGGTCGCGTCCGACCATTTGACGACCGTGAGCCGCACGGTGTTGGACTGCCCGGTGCGCACGGCCCCGGTGACGTCGAACTCGCTCGCCAGATGTGCGTCCTTGCCCGCCCCGACGGGCTCCCCGTTGACGTGGGCGATCAGCGCGCTCTCGGCGGCACCCACGTACAGGACGATCCGCCGTCCCGCCCAGTGCGCCGGGACGTGGATCTCGCGCTCGTGCACTCCGGTGGGATTGACGGGCGGCAGGTGGGGCGGCGGCTCGGGCCAGGGCATGCGGTAGTTGGTGTACTGCGGCAGGTCGCCGACGCCGTGGAGGTCGTCGAAGTCCTGCATGGTCCAGCATCCCGGCACCTCCAGGTGCGACCAGTGGGTGTCCGGCTCGGCGTCGGGGCCCGGCAGCAACTGGAAGCGCCAGCGGCCGTCGAGGTCGAGGCGGTCGCTCTGGCCGGCGCGGGGTACGGCGTGCAGGGGCAGTCGCCGCCAGCCGCTGACGTCGGGGCTCTCCCACAGGCGCAACGGGAGGGCGAGGGCGTGGGAGCGGGTCATGCTGATCCCTCCAGGGGGTGGGGTGCGCGCACGAACCGCAGGGTGACGATCTGGAACGGTCGCAGCGACAGCTCCACCGTCGCGTCGTCCCGTACGGAGGTGACGGCCGCCCGGTGCGGCCAGTCGTCGTCCCACGGCCGCTCCAGCAGGTCCGTCTCCACCACCCGGTCGGCGGTGAATCCCGGTGTGAGGGCGGCCCGCGCCCGGGCGCCGTGCGCCTCGTACAGCCGGACGACGACGTCACCGGAGCCGTCGTCGGCCAGCTTGACCGCCTCCACGACGACGGCCTCGGCGTCGTCGCCGACGACGGCCACCAGCGGAGCGACCCGCGCGTCGCCGGGCATCTCGCGCTCCGGAAGGTTGACGCGGTATCCCTCGCGGACGGCGTCGGCGATGCCCGCGCCCGGCACGAGCGCGTAGCCGAACCGGTGGACGCCGCGGTCGGGGTCGGGGTCGGGGAAGGTGGGCGCGCGCAGCAGCGACAGCCGGACGGTCGTGGTGATGCCGCCGTCCCCGCCATCGGCCTCGTCGCGGCGGGAGCGGGTGACGTCGTGCCCGTAGGTCGAGTCGTTGACGACGGCGACCCCGTAGCCGGGTTCGCCGACGTGGATCCATCGGTGGGCGCAGATCTCGAACTTGGCCGCTTCCCATGAGGTGTTGGTGTGCGCGGGGCGGTGGACGTGCCCGAACTGCGTCTCGGAGGACGACCGGTCGGTGTGCACGTCGAGCGCGAAGGCGGCCTTGAGGATGGTCCGCGTCTCACGCCAGTCGACGGTGGTGTCGATGTCGAGGCGCGCGGCGCCGGCGGCGAGCCGCAGCGTCTGCTCGACGCGCGAGTCACGGAAGCGGCGGACGACCTTGACGCTCACGGCAGCCGGTCCGTTCTCGAGGGGTGTCACCTCGTCCGCGTCCGTCAGGTCGGTGACGGTGTGCCGGTAGTAGTGGTCGACGTCCCAGGCATCCCCGTTGTTCGGCAGGTCGGGGTGGAGTTGCAGCAGGTTGCCGTAGCCACCGGGGGCGATCGCCTCCCGGCCGGTGGTGCTGTCCCGCGCGGACACGACGAGCCCCCGGGCGTCGATGACGACGCGCACCCGTCCGTTGTCCAGCACATGACCGCCGTCGCTGGGCGTGAGGGTGGCGGGCGACCCCTCTGCCGAGCGGGCGGTGGTGGGTGTGCCGCCGAGCGCGGGCACCCCGTCACGTCCGTGGGGCGCCGCGTTGAAGACGACGGTGCCGCCCGCCGAGGTGTCGCCGGCCAGCGCCCGCAGCGCCTCACCGATGACGGTCTCCAGCTCGGACATGACGTCCTGGTAAGTGGTGCGCGCCTCGCGGTTGACCCAGGCGATCGACGATCCGGGCAGGATGTCGTGGAACTGGTGCAGCAGCACCGTCTTCCACAGCCGGTCCAGCCGCTCGTACGGGTAGGCGAGCCCGGTCCGGAGCGTGGCCGTGGCCGACCACAGCTCGGCCTCGCGCAGCAGGTGCTCGCTGCGCCGGTTGCCCCGCTTGGTGGTCGCGACGGACGTGTAGGTGCCCCGGTGCAGCTCCAGGTACAACTCCCCCAGCCAAACAGGGGCGTTCGGGTAGTCGGCCCGGGCCTTGGCGAAGAACGCCGACGGTTTCTCGATCTCGACGCGGGGCGCGCCTTCCAGGTCGGCGAGGCGGCGGGCGCGGGCGAGCATCTCGCGGGTGGGTCCTCCGCCGCCGTCGCCCCAGCCGAAGGGCACCAGGGAGCGGGTGGCGGAGCCCTTGTCCTGGAAGTTGCGGACCGTGTGCGCCATCTCCTCGCCGGTGAACGAGGCATTGTAGGTGTCGACGGGCGGGAAGTGGGTGAAGACCCGGGTGCCGTCGATGCCCTCCCACCAGAAGGTGTGGTGCGGGAACTTGTTGAACTGGCTCCAGGAGATCTTCTGCGTCAGGAAGTACGTGGAGCGCGACAGGCGCACCAGCTGCGGCATCGCGGCCGAGTAGCCGAAGGAGTCGGGCAGCCAGACCTCGTCGGTCTCGATCCCGAACTCCTCCAGGAAGAACCGCTTGCCGTGGGTGAACTGGCGGGCCATCGCCTCCGAGCCCGGCATGTTGGTGTCGGCCTCCACCCACATGCCTCCGACCGGCAGGAACTGCCCGCTCGCCACCTTCTCCCGGACCCGCGCGTACACCTCGGGCCGTCGCTCCTTGATCCATGCCAGCTGCTGGGCCTGGGACATCGCGAAGACGAACCCGGGGTCGCGGTCCATGAGGTCGGTGACGTTGGAGGTGGTCCGGGCGACCTTGCGGACCGTCTCACGCAACGGCCACAGCCACGCCGAGTCGATGTGGGCGTGTCCGATCGCGCTGATCCGGTGCGCCGAGGCGTGCGCTGGTCTGGTGAGCGCGTCGGCGAGCACGGCACGCGCTCGGGGCGCGGCCCGGTTCACGTCGCCGTCGAGGTCGAGCAGGTCGACGGCGCGTTCGAGAGTGCGCAGGATCTCCCAGCGGCGCGGGTCGTCGGTGGACAGTTGCAGCATCAGCTGCTGCAGCACCTCGAAGTCCTGGGTGAGCTCCCACACCTCGGTGTCGAACACCGTCAGGTCCATGCGGCGCAGCCGGTAGATCGGGTCGTCACCTGAGGTGTCCCAGTCGCCCATCCGGCTGACCGGGCCGTCGATCTCCGGGTTGGAGGAGGCCTCCAGGTGCATCAGCACCGCTTCGCCGCCCTCGGCCTTGTCGACGACGCGTACCCAGGTGGTGCGGGGGTTGAGGGACTTGATGGCCGTGGCGTCCGGGCGGTAGACCAGCGCCTCCGCCTGGAAGCCGGCGACGGCGCCGGTGAAGCCGAGGTCCATGACGGCCTCGACCGCCCGCCCGGCCCACTGGTCGGGCACGGTGCCCCGGACCCGGAACCAGACGGTCCCCCATGGACGGCCCCACGCCTGGCCTGCCTCGACCGGCTGGTACGGCGCCGCCAGCCCCTCGGCCACCGGGACCGGTTCGCCGGGTGCGCTCCAGGCCTCGACCTCCAGGGGCACCGACTGTGGATGGACTGCCGGGCTGATCCGTTCCGCGAGTGCTTTCGCGAGCCTCGTCTCGATCAAGGTTCTGTCGTCGTGCATGACTGATGCTCCTTGTACACCGCGTCGGCAGCGCCAACTCATCGGATCTTTTGAGGCTTGCAGTACGTGTTGCCGGGTGTCAATGCCCTTCGGTGACTCAGCCCTCGACGGCGCGCCGAGGTGACCGGCAGGACGCTTTCCATCGCCTTCTCTCAGCAGCTCATAAACAACTTGACAGGGATGTTGACATACCGGCGGTGCGCCTCCATAGTCGGTTCGCAACAGAGCCCGTGAACGATCCCGGTATCGTTATCGGCGCAACTTCCCCACCGTGTGCTGCGCCTCTAGAGCTCCGATGTATCTGCTTCGGTCGGCCCATCCCCCAGAGGCCCCATCTGCGACGCGACGAGCGCGCCGAGAACCAAGCAACTCGGGAAGGAACCCACACATGAGAAAGCGGCTGCGGCCGGGTGCGTCTTGTGCCGTCGTGCTCGGACTGACCCTGTCGCTCGGCGCCTGTTCAGGAGGCGCCGCGAAGCAGTCCTCGGCCAACGCGGGCACGATCACCGTCGAGGCACCCAACAGCGCCCCCACGTTCACCGACAACTTCAACCCGTTCAGCGCCTCGGAGACGGGGCCGGGGCTGAACATCATCTACGAGCCGCTGGTCGCCACCAACCGCGCGAAGGGCGGCACGCTCATCCCCTGGCTGGCCACGTCATGGGCGTGGTCCGACGGCGGCCGCACCGCGACCTTCACGCTGCGGCCCGGCGTCACGTTCTCCGACGGCCATCCGATGACGGTGCAGGACGTGCTGTTCAGCCTCCAACTGCCGCTGAAGAACCCGAAGGTGGCCGGCGCGGACTACACGTCCGTCACCGCGGTGGGCTCCGACAAGGTGGCCGTCACCTGGAAGGACCCGGCCTACCAGGCACTGGTGAACATCAAGAACATCAACATCCTCGAGAAGACGCTCTGGACCGGCCGCAACCCCCTGACCTATCTGGACAAGAAGCCGGTCGGCACCGGCCCGTTCAGCATCAAGACCTTCTCGCCCCAGGCGGTCACCATGGCCGCACGTGGTGACTACTGGGGCGGCAAGCTCGCCGTGAACAGACTGCGGTTCGTCGCGGCGACCAGCGCCAACATCCAGACCCAGCTGCAGAACAACAGCATCGACTTCTGCACCTGCGACATCGACGCGAAGAGCTACGTCAGCTCCGACCCGAAGAACCACCACTTCATCATGGCCTGGGACGGCTCGGTCGTCTCCGTCATGCTCAACAACGCGAAGGCACCCTTCGACGACGTGAACGTGCGCCGCGCCTTCGCGAACGCGGTGGACATCACCGCGATCGCCAAGCTGTCCTCCAGCAAACTCCCCCTCACGCAGGCACCCGCCAGCCCCACCGGCCTGTCGACCAAGACGTACAAGGACTGGATCGATCCCAAGTACCTGGCGCCGCGGGCGCAGGACGTCGCGGCCGCCAAGGCCGACCTGCGGGCCGGCGGCTGGAGCGTGCAGGGCGGCTCACTCGTCAAGGGCGGCAAGAAGTACCCGATCACCTATGTGGCGCCCAGCGACACGCCGTTCCTGAAGACCATCGGCCAGCTGGTCGTGCAGCAGATCAAGCAGTCCCTCGGCATCCAGGTCACCCTCAGCGGCGGGTCCGGGGCCAACACGGGCTCCGACATCAACAAGGGCAAGTTCGACATGGCCGCCACCTGGCTGTCCCGGGGCGACAGCATGTACTACGCCCTCCAGCAGTTCGACGGACGTCTGATCCAGCCGCTCGGCACCGAGTCCGTCGGCGGCAACAACACCGTCCGGTGGAAGAACGACGCGTTCGACAAGATCCTCGCTCAGATGGCCGCGACGGACGACCAGTCCCGCCTCAAAGCCCTGTCCAAGCAGGCCCAGACGATCTTCGTGGACCAGGTGCCCACCATCCCGCTCTTCTCCTCGGGCGCGGCGGGCGTGGCCAACACCCTGCGCTGGACGGGCTGGCCCGACCCGGAGAACCCGGCCTACCTGGCCAACACCGGCTCGGGCTCGGAGTTCATCACCACGCTCCTGCACCTCAAGGCCGCGAAGGGCTGAGGGGAGAGACCCCATGACCGCCCCCCTGACCGCCGCCGAGACCGGCCTCGCCCACCAGGGCGGGGCCGGGGAGGCCACCCAGCTTCCGGCCCGCCGCCGCTCCAGCCTGACCTGGCTCGGCAGCCGGCTCGGTTTCTACCTCTTCGTCACCCTGGTCGCCATCACCCTGAACTTCTTCATCCCCCGGCTGATGCCCGGGGACCCGGCGCAGGCGATCATCCAGGCGATGACCCAGCGCAACGGTGCCGCGCCCTCCCCCGCCACCGTACGATCCATCGAGTTGCTCTTCGGCAATCCCGACAAGCCCCTCATCTCCCAGTACCTGGGCTACCTCGGCGAACTCGCCCACGGTGACCTGGGTCTGTCGATCAGCCAGTACCCGGTCCCGGTCGCGGACCTGGTCAAGGCCGCCCTGCCGTGGACGCTGGTGCTGGTGGGCAGCACCACCGTCATCGCGTTCGTCATCGGAGTGGGGCTGGGCATCGTCGTGGGGTGGCGGCCCGGTCGCCGGCTGGACACGGTGGTGACCCCGCTGTCGACCGTCCTCAGTGTCGTCCCGTACTTCTGGGTCGCACTGCTGGCCGTATGGGTCTTCGCCGTCAAGCTCGGCTGGGCGCCCGTCTCCGGCGGCTACCCGCCCGACGCCGTACCCGGATTCAATCTGCCCTTCCTGCTCGGCGCCCTGCACTACGGACTGCTGCCCGTCGCCACCATCGTCTTCTCCTGGTTCGGCGGCTGGGTGTTCGGACAGCGCAACATGATGGTCACCACGCTCAGCGAGGACTACGTCCTGCTCGCCCGGGCCAAGGGACTGCCCGGCTGGAAGGTCATGCTGAGGTACGCGGCACGCAACGCCATGCTGCCGAGCGTCACCCAGTTCGCCCTCGCCATCGGGGGACTGGTCGGCGGCTCCCTGCTCACCGAGATCGTCTTCTCGTACCCGGGCATGGGGTTCCTGCTGTTCGACGCGGTCTCCAAACGTGACTACCCGACCATGCAGGCGGTGTTCCTGCTGATCACCCTCACCGTCCTGCTCGCCAACTTCCTGGCGGACTCCCTCTACGCACTGCTCGACCCCCGGACCAGGGAAGTCAGGTGACACCAGGATGACCGAGCGACTGCTGGCCGGCTGGAAGGTTCGCCTGGGCCTCGCCGTGTTCGCCTTCTTCTGCGTGCTCGCCCTCGCCGGGCCGTGGATGACGAGTGCGTTGCTCCACCAGAGCCCCACCACGCTCGACCTCAACGCCGTGAGTTCGCCGCCCGGTGCCAAGCACCTCCTCGGCACCACCGCGAGCGGACAGGACGTGCTCGCCCAAGTGGTCACCGGGGCACGGGAGTCGATGCTCGCGGGGCTGGTGGCCTCCGTGCTCGGCACCTTCATCGCCGTCGTCGTGGGGGTGACCGCCGGTCTGGCCGGCGGGATCGTGGACTCCGCCCTCACCGGGCTGACCAACGTGTTCCTCACCATGCCCTCCTTCGCGCTGATCTTCGTGATCAGCGGCTACACCCAGGGCGCCGGCCCGCTCACCATCGGCGTCATCATCGGAGTCTTCGGCTGGGCGGGCGGCACCCGGGCGCTGCGGTCGCAGACCATGAGCCTGCGCGGCCGGGACTTCGTGCACGCGATGCGCATGCTCGGCGAGAGCCGCTGGCGGCTGGCCATGGTCGAGGTGCTCCCGCACCTGATCGGCTGGATCTCCGCGATGTTCCTCACCGGCTTCGTCGGCGGCGTACTGGCCGAGTCGGGCCTCGCCTTCCTCGGGGTGTCGAGCTCCTCCACCGTCAGCTGGGGCGTGATGATCAGCGAGGCGCAGCAGGGCAACGCCCTGATCAGCGGCATGTGGTGGTGGTTCGCCCCACCGGGCCTGTGCATAGCCCTGCTCGGCGCCTCCGTCGCCCTGATCAACTTCGCGGTCGACGAGGTCTCCAACCCGCGGCTGCGCAACGCCAATCGCGTCCTGGTCAAGCGCGCACGGAACGCCCAGCGCGCACGGACGAAGGAGGCCTCGCATGCCTGAGGAGTCCCGCATGCCCGAAGACGACCGCGAAACACTCCTGGACGTCCGGGCACTCACCGTCGAGTACGTCTCCGAGCACGGCTCCGTACGTGCCTGCGACGACGTGTCCTTCTCCGTCCGGCGCGGCGAGATCCTCGGCGTCGCCGGTGAGTCCGGCTCGGGCAAGTCCACCCTGATCACCGCGCTCACCCGGCTGGAACGGCCCCCCGCGGTGACCACGGCGGGCGAGATCCTGTTCCGTCCCCGGGGCGCGGCGGACCCCGTCGACCTGGTCGGCCTGAGTGAGCGCGACCTCAGGAAGCTGCGCTGGCGGGACATGGCCATCGTCCTGCAGAGCGCCATGAACGCCCTCAACCCGGTCGCCCGGCTCGGCGCCCAGTTCACCGACGTCCTGCGCGAACACGACCGGACGCTCAGCCGTCAGGCGGCGCGCCAACGCACCGAGGAACTCCTCACCCTCGTCGGCCTCACCGCCGGCCAGGCGAACCGCTACCCGCACGAACTGTCCGGCGGCACCCGGCAACGCGCCACCATCGCGCTCGCTCTCGCCTGCGGCGCCGACCTCGTCGTCATGGACGAACCCACCACCGCCGTCGACGTGGTGATGCAGCGTCAGATACTGGCGAACATCCTGCGGCTGCGCGCACGGCTCGGTTTCGCCGTGGTGTTCGTGACCCACGACCTGTCGCTGCTGGTCGAACTCGCCGACCGGATCGCCATCATGTACGCGGGCCGCATCATCGAGATCGGCACCGCCGCCGACATCTACCACCACCCCAGGCACCCCTACACCGAGGGCCTGCGCGCCTCCTTCCCGCCGCTGCGGGAACCGGTCCGGCGGCTGAGCGGCATCCCGGGCTCGCCACCGGACCTGCGCCACCCGCCGCCGGGGTGTGCCTTCCACCCGCGGTGTCCCGAGCGGTTCGCGCTGTGCGACAGCGTCCTGCCGGTGCTGGGCCCGGTCGGCGACCAGCAGGTCGCCTGCCTGCTGCACTCCGGGGGTCCCACCGTGGGGCACGCGCGAAAGGAGAGGACCGACGATGCTCTCGGACACTGACGGCGGCGTGGACGCGTGGCGGCACCCCGAGGAGTCCGACGTCGTCCCGGAACCGCCCGTCCTCGAGGCGGACGACGTGACCATGCACTTCACGGTGCGCGGCGGGCTCGGCCGTACCTCCACCGTCAAGGCGCTGGAACACGCGTCGCTGCAATTGCGACGCGGACGCATCGTCGCCCTCGTCGGTGAGAGCGGCAGTGGCAAGACGACCCTGGCGCGGTTGTTCGCCCTGATGTACACCCCGACCTCCGGTGAGATCCGGCTGCGCGGTGAGCCGGTCGGGCCACGTCGCGGCCGGGCGGCCCGGGAGTACTACTCCGAGGTCCAGATGGTGTTCCAGGACCCGTTCGCCTCCCTCAACTCCATGCACACCGTCCGCCACAACCTCGCGCGCGCCCTGCGCATCCACCACCGGGCGGGCCGCGGCGACATCGAGGAACGGGTGCTCGACCTGCTGGAGCGGGTCAGCCTCACACCCACCCGGGACTTCATCGGCAAACTGCCGCACGAGCTGTCCGGCGGCCAGCGCCAGCGGGTGGCCATCGCCCGGGCCCTCGCGGTCGGCCCCCGGGTGCTCCTCGGCGACGAACCCATCTCGATGCTCGACGTGTCGATGCGGTTGGACATCCTCAACCTGCTCGCCAGGCTGCGCGACGAGGAGGACCTGGCCCTGCTCTACATCACCCACGACATCGCCGGCGCCCGGTACCTCGCGGAGGAGATCCACGTCATGTACGCGGGCCAGATGGTCGAGGGCGGACCGACGGAAGAGGTCATCCAGAATCCCCAGCACCCGTACACGCGGCTGCTCCTGAGCTCCTCGCCCGACCCGGCGCGGACCCTCGCGCCCGGCGGGAGCTCCGTCTTCACCGACGTGGAGGACAGCGGCGAACCCCCGAACCTCGCGGCCCCGCCGACGGGCTGCCGCTTCCATCCCCGCTGCCCCTTGGCCACCGACAGCTGCCGCCAGGCCTTCCCCGCCCGGACCGAACACCCCACCGGCCAGTGGGTGCACTGCTGGCTCTACCCTTCCGGAGCTTCCGCATGACCATGAACATCAGCCGCAGAGCCCTCGGCAAGTCGGCGCTCGCGGCGTCCGCCCTGGCCGCCGTGCCCACCCTCGCCGGCGCCACGGCGGCGGGCGCCTCCACCACCTCCACGGTCCCGACCGGGGTCGCCCTGCCCAAGGGCACCGCCCTGCGGTCGCTCGACGTGATCCCGTCGGCCAACCTCACCTCCAACCCGGACCGGGTGCTGGTGGCCTCGCTCCAGGGCCTGGTCGCCAAGACCTCCTCCGAAGGCATCTTCATCGACGAGGGCGGGCCGGGCGCGATCTGGAAGAACTTCCTGCACACCACCTACGGCATCGCCCTCAATGACGCCTACCCCACCTGGCAGCAGCTGCTGACCCGCTTCCGGCGCACCGTACGCGGCTACATCCGGTACGACCTGACGGCCAACCCGGCGTCGCTCAACGTGGCGTCCTCGCTGGGCGGACCGATGAACGCCCTGACCGTCGACGTGACACAGGAGAGCGCCGTGCAGGCCCTCGGCGTCACGCGGATGCTGCTCGACGTCTCGGACAAGGACGAGCACTGGGCGTACAGCACCTACCGGTCCCTCTTCGCCGACCACATCGCGGCGGAACTCAACCCCACCGTCTACTACCACCTGCGCGACTACATCGCCCTCACCGACTCGTTCACCTTCTACGACGGGGTGACCAAATGGCGGGCCGGCGTGCTGGGCGATCTCCAGGCGCCCGCCACCCTCATGGGATACGGCAACGACGAGACCGCGATGATCCAGCAGGCGTCCGAGGAAGGCGTCGTGTCCATCCCGTCCGACCTGGCGCCCAACCTCTCGGTGCTGAGCGGCATCCACAGCACCGACGGCCTGTCCCAGAAGCCGGAACCCGCACCGGCGACCGCGAACAAGCACTACGTCACCTTCGTCATCAGCGACGGCGACAACGTGGCCTTCAACCTGTGGGGGCTGCACGAGTACTTCGCCAACCCGGTGCGCGGCAGCTTCGACGTGGGCTACGGCATCAGCCCCTCCCTGGTCGACCTCGCACCCGGCCCCCTGCGCTGGTACTACGAGAACGCCTCGGCCGGCCCGGCCTGGGACAACTTCGTCGCCGGTCCCAGCGGCCGCGGGTACACCTATCCGAGCCACATGTCCGCCGACGCGCTCGACGCCCACACCGTCACCCTGAACGCGTACATGGGCAAGGCGGACCTGCGGATCTGCGAAATCCTCGACGACCAGCCGGTGTTCAAGCGCTCCGACCTGTGGGCGCCGTACCTGCGGCAGCCGAACATCGACGCCCTGTTCTACTTCGGCCCCGGCGTGAAGGGCGGGGTCAGATGGGTCAACGGCAAGCCGGTGATCGCGCAGCGGAACGTCCTGTGGGCAGGGCAGACCGAGGAGCCCGACCTCATCGACGCCATCAACAAGCGCCCCGCCGCCCCGGGCTCCGCCGACGGTTACACGCTCATCCTGGTGCACTGCTGGACCAAGAGCCTGACCGATGTGCAGACCGTGGTGAACGGACTGGGACCGCAGGCCGAGGTGGTCACACCGCGCACCTTCGTCCGTCTGATCAACGACAACCACGTCCACTGAGCGCACCCGAGGGAATCTGGTAAGCACATGACCTCCGAACCCTTTCTCCGGGTCGCGGTCGACCCCGGCGACAGCGACGACGAGCTGCGCCGCAAGGCGTCCACGGTCCGCCCGGCGCCCCGGCAGGTCGCCTGGCAGCGACAGGAACTCGTCGCCTTCGTGCACTTCGGCATCAACACGTTCACCGGCCTGGAGTGCGGCACCGGCACCGACGACCTGTCCCTGTTCGACCCCAGGGAGCTGGACTGCGGACAGTGGGCGCGCAGCCTCGCGGACGCCGGTTTCCGGTCGGTGATCCTCACCGCCAAGCATCACGACGGGTTCTGCCTGTGGCCCAGCCGCTACACCCCGCACTCGGTGGCCGCGACGCCCTGG
Organism: Streptomyces sp. NPDC005263; assembly: GCF_042872365.1. Classification (NCBI taxonomy): domain Bacteria; kingdom Bacillati; phylum Actinomycetota; class Actinomycetes; order Kitasatosporales; family Streptomycetaceae; genus Streptomyces; species Streptomyces sp. NPDC005263. The sequence continues at coordinate 254,988 of NZ_JBIAKJ010000008.1, forward strand.
CGAGCGGGGCGGGGCGACGTCGTCCGCGAACTCGCCGAGGCCGCCCGCACGGTGGGACTGGGCCTCGGGGTCTACCTCTCCCCCGCCGACCTGCACCAGACGCACGCCGCCGACGGCTGCTACGGCAACGGCAGCCCCGCCGTCGAGACGGTCATCCCGACCCTGGTGCCGGGCGACGACCGGACGGCCCGCGTCGAGTCGGGGGAACTGCCTTCCTTCACCTACGTGGTGGACGACTACAACCGCTACTACCTGAACCAGCTGTACGAACTGCTCACGGAGCACGGGCCGGTGGGCGAGGTGTGGCTGGACGGCGCCGATCCGACCGCCACCAAACAGCACTACGACCACGACGCGTGGTTCTCCATGGTGCGCGCGCTGGCGCCCGACGCCACGTGCGCGGTCGGCGGTCCCGACGTCCGCTGGGTGGGCAACGAGAGCGGCTACGCCCGTTACAGCGAGTGGAGCGTCGTCCCGATGCGCGACGAGCCGTCCGAGTTCGGGCACACCACCGCCGTGGCGGAGGAGGAACACGACCTCGCGGGGCCCGAGGCCATGCGCCGGGCGGGCCATTTCGCCTGGTATCCCGCCGAGGTCGACGTCTCCATCCGGCCGGGCTGGTTCCACCACGCCTCCCAGGACACCGCCGTCAAGTCGCTGCCCCGGCTGATGGACCTGTACCGGCACTCGGTGGGCCGCAACGCCGTCCTGCTGCTCAACGTGCCGCCCGACCGGCGGGGCCTGCTCGCCGACCCGGACGTGGCACGGCTCACCGAGTTCGGCCGCGTCCTGCGCCAGGTGTACGGCGTCGATCTCGCCGCCGACGCGCACACCGGCGAGGACGGTCCCGGCAGCGTCCTGGTCGAGCTGCCGCAGCCGCGCACCTTCAACGTGGTGGGGCTGAGCGAGGACATCCGGCACGGGCAGCTCGTCGAGTCCTTCGCCGTCGACGTGTGGCTGTCGGGCGCGTGGCAGCGGGTGGCGACGGGCACGACCGCGGGCCACAAGCGCCTGGTGTCACTGCCCCGCCCCCTGACGTCCCACCGCCTGCGGGTCCGTGTCCTCGCCTCGCGTGGAGCCGTGCGGCCTGACGTCTCCCTCATGTTCGATCCGACGGTGCCCGCGCCCGTCGTCCACGAGTCCTTCGCCGCGGCCCGCGACAGCAGAGGGATCAGCGGCGACGACGCCCCCGGCCTCGCCGACCTGGGCGGCACCGGCATCAGCCTGTCCGCGCAGGCCCTGGCCGCGGCCGGCATCGTCCCCGGCGCCACGGTCGCGCACGGGGGCCTCGCGTTCCGGTGGCCCGACACCGCCCCCGGCGAGCCCGACAACGTACGGGCCGACGGGCAGACCATCACGTTGAGCGGCTCGGGGTCCCGAATCGGTTTCCTGCTCCTGGGCACCGCCGACCGCAGCTTCGGGCCGGGCCTGGCGACCTACACCGACGGCAGCCGGCAGGAGATCCCGCTGCTGGCCCTCGACACCCTCGGCGAGGGGGACTACCCGGCAGGCGCGCACACCGTCGTCTCCATGCCGTACCACAACCGCCCTGACGGCCGCGTCGACAGGCCCGCCCGCGTCGGCTGGTGCGCGGCGCCGCTCGACCCCGCGAGGATCCTGGAGTCGATCACTCTGCCGCGTTACGGAGAGGGGAGGAGTCCCGAGGAACCCGGGGTGCACATCTTCGCCGTCACCCTTGGCTGACAATGTGGGAGCTCTCAGACCAGGCATGAGCACACCTTTTTAAGGACGGTTGACATGGTGCCGGGCAAACAGCAGCGATCCGCTGATCACACACGCGTCCGGCCCGGCCGGGCCACGATCGTGGACGTCGCCAGGCTGGCCGGGGTGTCCCGGCAGACCGTCTCGCGTGCCATCAACGACAAGGGCGAGATCGGTCCCGCGACCAAGGAGCGCGTGCTGGCCGCTGTCCGCAGCCTCGGATACCGGCCCAGCCGGCACGCCCGGGGCCTGCGCCGGGCGGGCTCGGTGACCCTCGGGCTGGTCGTCTCCGACCTCGCCAACCCGTACTTCCCCGAGGTCGCCGCCGGTGTGCTGGAGGTCGCCAAGCCGCAGGGCTGGAACGTGACCGTGTGCGAGTCCCGGCACGACGCCGAGGAGGAAGAGGAGGCGCTCGACCTGCTGTCCGGCCAGGCCGACGCCATCGTCGGCTACTTCGACAGCACCGACGAGGTGCTCGCCCGGTACGCCGCCGGGCTGCCGATCGTGCTCCTGGAACGCGCCCCGGACCAGACCCGCTTCGGATCGGTGGGCATCGACTTCGCGACCGGCATGCGGGTCGCCATGGCGCACCTGGTGGAGCGGGGGCACCACCGGATCGGCATGCTGGACTGCGCGCTGCCCGGAACGCGCAGCCCCCGCGGCGAGTACTTCCTGGCCGAGGCGCGTGAGCACGGGCTGGCGGTGGGCCCGGACTGGCTGTCGCGCTGCGACGACCACAATGTGGCGGCGGGCGAGCAGGCCGTCGAGCGGCTCCTGGAGCGGCATCCGGACGTCACCGCCGTCGTCGGCTTCAACGACCTCGTCGCCATCGGCGGCATGCGGGCCGCCCGCCGCCAAGGCCGGCGGGTGCCGCAGGACCTCGCCGTCCTCGGCTTCGACGGTCTGTCCCTGGGCGAACTGGTCGAGCCCGCGCTGACCACCCTGCGCATCGACAAGCGGCAGGTGGGCCGTCTGGCGGTCGAGCAGGTGACGCAGATGCTGGAGGGCAAGGAACCCGCCGTGGGGGAAGGCGCGTGGATGGTCCCGGAACTCGTGGTCCGCGCCTCGACGTGACGGCCGGCCCCGGGCGCCCCGGTCGGCTAGCTCGTCGGGGTGGTACGGGGAGCCACTCGGGCCCGAGTGCCGTCCCCTCACCTCCGGCCCGCTGACGCCTCATTGGCGCTGCCGGGGGATCCGGGCCAGCGCGTGCACGGCCGCCTCGGCGAGCGCCGGGTGGGCCAGGGCCTCGTTGAGGACCGGCCGGGCCCGTAAGTCGCCGAGCGTGCCGAGCCCCTCCACGCAGGCGAGCGCCACCCTGCGGTACGGGTCGTGCGGGCGCAGCCGCCGCTGCAGGGTGGTGATCAGCGCGGGCACGGCCTCGGGGGCGCGCAGTTGCACCAGGAGGCGCACCGGGTGCAGGGCGTAGGCGACCCGCAGTTCGTTGGTGGCCAGGGCGGCGGCCGCGCGGGCCGTGCGCGGATCGCGGAGGCGGGCCAGGGCGTGGGCGGCGGAGGCACAGCGCGGCGGGTCGCGGTGGTTGAGGAACAGGACGAGGGATTCGAAGGCCCGCCGGTCGCCCGCCGTCCCGAGCCGGAACGCGGCCAGTTCCCTGGCCCACAGCGGCTGTCCGGGAGCGGTGAGCACATCCGCCAGGTCGTCGAGGTCCTCGGTCGCCACCAGCCGGTCGTAACCGGCCGTCGCCCCTGCCTCCTGCCGTAAGCGTTCCGTGAGTGATCGCAACTCTTCGTCCATGGAACCTGAGATTAGGGGCGCCGCCGGGCGACCGGGACCTACATCACAAACTCGGGGGCTGGCGCGCTCGTTACCCACCGGTTAAGCTCATACGAGCGAGTTACCCACTCGTAGATCGGTTCGCGGTGGCCTGGTGACGCAGCCACCGCGGAAGCAGTCGGTTCGGTACATCGCGTACCTGAGTTCGACCCGGCCCCGGGACAGGGCCGGTCGGTTCCGCCGTTGTGGGGCGTGTGCACGCCCGTCAGCACGGCACCGGGCGTGTGCGCTCGCAGCCCGGCAACACCCGCACTCCTTCTTCCGCACCCGGTGCACGTGGTTCCCGGCTTCGGCCGCGTTCCCCCCGCGCACCGGGCGCGTTCCCAGTCGTCACCTCTTTCCTGGAGTCCGCGATGGCCACTCCCCTGTCCGACACCCCTCTGTCCCCGTTGCAGACCGTCGCCGTGGTCGGCCTCGGCACCATGGGCACCGGCATCGCCGAGGTCCTGGCCAAGGCCGGCCGCGACGTCGTCGGCATCGACGTCAGCGAGGCGGCGACCGCCAAGGCCGTCGCCGCCCTGGAGACCGCCACCGCCCGCGCCGTGGAGCGCGGCCGGCTGACCGAGCAGGAGCGCGCCGACGCGCTCGGCCGGGTCCGCACGTCCACCGATCTCGGTGCGGCGGCCGACGCCGACCTGGTCATCGAGGTGGTCCCGGAGTCGTACGAGATCAAGCACCAGATCTTCCGTGAGCTCGACCAGATCGTGCGGCCCGAGACGATTCTCGCGACCGGCACCAACGCCCTGTCCGTCACCCGGCTCGCCGCCGACTCGGCCCGCCCCGAGCGCGTGCTGGGTCTGCACTTCTTCAACCCGGCGCCGGCGATGAAGCTGGTCGAGGTCGTCTCGTCGGTGCTGACCGCGCCGCCCGCCGTCGCCGCGGTCACCGACCTCGCGCTGGAGCTCGGCAAGGAACCCGTCGCGGTCGGCGACCGGCCCGGGTTCGTCGCCGACGGGCTGCTGTTCGGCTACCTCAACCAGGCCGCCGCGATGTACGAGGCGAAGTACGCCTCCCGCGAGGACATCGACGCCGCGATGCGGCTGGGCTGCGGACTGCCCATGGGCCCGCTCGCGCTGCTCGACCTGATCGGCGTCGACACCGCGCGCACCGTCCTGGAGGCCATGTACGCCGAGTCCCACGACCGTCTGCACGCCCCCGCCCCGATCCTCAAGCAGCTCAGCGAGGCGGGTCTGACCGGCCGCAAGTCGGGCCGCGGTTTCTACTCGTACGAGGCTCCCGGCAGCGCCACGGTCGTGCCGGACGCCCTGACACCGCTGTCCGGCAGCCTCGACGCTCCCGCCCGTACGGTCCGCTCCGTCGGCGTCGCGGGCTCCGGCACGATGGCGTCCGGTATCGCCGAGGTGTTCGCCAAGGCCGGTTACCAGGTCGTGCTCGCGGCCCGCAGCGAGCAGAAGGCGCAGACTGCCAAGGCCCGCATCGGCAAGTCGCTCGCTCGCTCCGTCGACAAGGGCCGGCTGACCGCGGAGGCCGCCGCGCAGACCCTGGACCGGATCACCGCGGCCGGCTCCTACGACGCGTTCGCCGACGTCGATCTGGCCGTGGAGGCCGTCGCCGAGGACCTGGAGGTCAAGCGGCAGCTGTTCGCGACGCTGGACAAGGTCTGCAAGCCGGGCGCGGTGCTGGCCACGACGACGTCCTCGCTGCCGGTCGTCGCCTGCGCCCGCGCGACCTCGCGTCCGCAGGACGTGATCGGCATGCACTTCTTCAACCCGGCACCGGCGATGAAGCTGGTCGAGGTGGTCCGTACGGTGCTGACGGCCGACGACGTCCACTCGACGGTGCGCGAGGTCTGCGCCCGGATCAAGAAGCACGCGGTCGACTGCGGGGACCGGGCGGGCTTCATCGTGAACGCCCTGCTCTTCCCGTACCTCAACAACGCGATCAAGATGGTGCAGGAGCACTACGCGTCCCTGGACGACATCGACGCCGCGATGAAGCTGGGCGGCGGCTACCCGATGGGCCCCTTCGAGCTCCTGGACGTCGTCGGGCTCGACGTCTCGCTGGCCATCGAGAAGGTCCTGCACCGCGAGTTCCGCGACCCGGGGCTGGCCCCGGCGCCGCTCCTGGAGCACCTGGTGGCCGCGGGCTGCCTCGGCCGCAAGACGGGCCGGGGCTTCCGCGAGTATGCCCGCCGCTGACCGGCCGGGCGACCGGTTCGACACGGACACGGGTACGGACACGGGTACGGACTGGGGCGGGCTGCTCGACCCGGGCAGCGCTCCCCCGTCCGCCTGGCCCGGCACTCCCCCGCCCGTCCGGGGCGGGGGGACCCCCGGACGGGCGCGGCGAGCTGCGCACATGCAGTACGTTCAGGTCATGTCCCAGCCCGCCAAGTCCGCACGTACCCCAGCCACGCCCGACGCGCCGGAGAGTGCCGCAGGCAACCGCGCCGCCGCCCAGCGGCTCAAGATGCGCCGAGAGCTGGCGGCCGCAGCGATGGAGTTGTTCGCGACCAAGGGGTACGAGGCGACCACCGTCGACGAGATCGCGGCCGCAGCCGGGGTGGCCCGCCGCACCTTCTTCCGTCACTTCCGCTCCAAGGAAGAGGCGATCTTCCCGGACCACGACGACACGCTGATCCGGGCCGAGGCCGTCCTCAACGCCGCCCCCGCGCACGAGCACCCGCTCGACACGGTGTGCCGCGGCATCAAGGAGGTCATGCGGATGTATGCGGCCCGGCCGGAGATCTCGGTCGCCCGCTACACCCTCACGCGCGAGGTACCCACCCTGCGGGAGGCGGAGATCGCGTCCGTCGCCCGCTACGAGCGGCTCTTCACCCGCTACCTCCTCGGCCACTTCGACGAGCACGCGCACGACGACGACGCCAACGACGACCCGCTGCTGGCGGAGGTCGCCGCGTCCGCCGTGGTCACCGCCCACAACCACGTGCTGCGCCGCTGGCTGCGGGCCGGCGGACAGGGCGACGTCGAGGCACAGCTGGACCACGCCTTCGCGATCGTGCGGAAGACGTTCGGGTCCGGCATCGGGGCCGGACGCAGCACCCCCGCCAAGCCCCCCGCCGCGACGGTCTCCACGCACGGCGAGGTGCTGGTGACGGTCGCCCGCACCGACGCCCCGCTCGACCAGGTCATGCGGACCATCGAGGAGGCCCTCAGGGACCGCTGAGTCCCGCCCGCACCGCCTGGTCCCGCTGTGATCACGGCCACCCTCCGGGGTGGCCGTTTTGCCATGTCAGGGGCGCTTTTCAGGCACCTTTCACGAGCCATTCGATCGATCATCGCTCATTTGTTACGTAAAGATTTCACCTGAGAGCAGGTTCTGGCACTCAGTGCCTTGCGAGGTGACACGCGGTGTCATACGTTGAAGGTGTCCGGGCGGCCGGCGTGCAGAGACCATGCGTACGCCGGCTGTCCCAGCAAACCAACGGTCTGCCCGCCCGGACGCCTGCGTCACAGGCAACCTCCCGCGCCACAAAGCGCTGCCGAACAGCACCACCGCCGAACCGACGGCACTTCTCCACCCACCCTCAGCAGCACCGACGTAACCCTCAGCGTCTCCCCTCAAGACGCCATAGGCCGGAGGCAACACCGTGACCGTTAAGGACATCCTGGACGCGATCCAGTCACCGGACTCGACGCCGGACGACTTCGCCGCTCTGCCGCTGCCCGAGTCGTACCGTGCGATCACCGTGCACAAGGACGAGACCGAGATGTTCGCGGGCATGCAGACCCGCGAGAAGGACCCACGCAAGTCGCTGCACCTGGACGAGGTGCCGCTGCCCGAGCTGGGCCCGGGCGAGGCCCTGGTGGCCGTGATGGCCTCCTCGGTCAACTACAACTCCGTGTGGACCTCGATCTTCGAGCCGCTGTCGACCTTCGGGTTCCTGGAGCGCTACGGCAAGGTCTCCGAGCTCACCAGGCGGCACGACCTGCCGTACCACATCATCGGCTCCGACCTCGCGGGCGTCGTCCTGCGCACCGGCCCCGGCGTCAACGCCTGGCGCCCCGGTGACGAGGTCGTCGCGCACTGCCTCTCCGTCGAGCTGGAATCCAGCGACGGCCACAACGACACCATGCTCGACCCCGAGCAGCGCATCTGGGGCTTCGAGACCAACTTCGGCGGCCTCGCGGAGATCGCGCTCGTCAAGTCCAACCAGCTGATGCCCAAGCCCGACCACCTGTCGTGGGAGGAGGCCGCCGCCCCGGGCCTGGTCAACTCCACCGCCTACCGTCAGCTGGTGTCCCGCAACGGCGCCGACATGAAGCAGGGCGACAACGTGCTCATCTGGGGCGCCAGCGGCGGACTCGGCTCCTACGCCACCCAGTTCGCGCTGGCCGGCGGCGCCAACCCGATCTGTGTCGTCTCCAGCGAGCAGAAGGCGGACATCTGCCGGTCGATGGGCGCCGAGGCGATCATCGACCGCACCGCCGAGGACTACAAGTTCTGGAAGGACGAGCACACCCAGGACCCGAAGGAGTGGAAGCGCTTCGGGAAGCGCATCCGCGAGTTCACCGGCGGCGAGGACATCGACATCGTCTTCGAGCACCCCGGCCGCGAGACCTTCGGCGCCTCCGTCTACGTCACCCGCAAGGGCGGCACCATCACCACCTGCGCCTCGACCTCGGGCTACATGCACGAGTACGACAACCGCTACCTGTGGATGTCGCTGAAGCGGATCATCGGCTCGCACTTCGCCAACTACCGCGAGGCCTGGGAAGCCAACCGCCTCATCGCCAAGGGCAAGATCCACCCGACCCTGTCGAAGGTGTACTCGCTCGACGAGACCGGACAGGCCGCCTACGACGTGCACCGCAACCTCCACCAGGGCAAGGTCGGCGTCCTGTGCATGGCGCCCGAGGAAGGCCTCGGCGTGCGCGACGCGGACAAGCGCGCCCAGCACGTCGACGCCATCAACCGCTTCCGGAACATCTGAGAACAGCGGAGGCACAGATGACTGAGCGTCAGACCGCTGACGGGCGGCGGGAGAAGGACCGGCCGTGGCTCATGCGCACGTACGCCGGCCACTCCACGGCCGAGGCGTCCAACGAGCTGTACCGGCGCAACCTCGCCAAGGGCCAGACCGGCCTGTCGGTCGCGTTCGACCTGCCGACGCAGACCGGCTACGACTCCGACCACATCCTCGCCCGCGGCGAGGTCGGCCGGGTCGGCGTGCCGATCGCGCACGTCGGTGACATGCGCCGGCTGTTCCAGGACATCCCCCTGGAGCAGATGAACACCTCGATGACGATCAACGCCACCGCCATGTGGCTGCTGGCGCTCTACCAGGTCGTCGCGGAGGAACACGGTGCGGACATCACCAAGCTCCAGGGCACGACCCAGAACGACATCGTCAAGGAGTACCTGTCCCGGGGCACCCACGTGTTCCCGCCGGGACCCTCGCTCCGGCTGACCACGGACATGATCGCGTACACGGTCTCCCACCTCCCGAAGTGGAACCCGATCAACATCTGCAGCTACCACCTGCAGGAGGCGGGCGCCACACCGGTCCAGGAGATCGCGTACGCGATGTCGACGGCGATCGCGGTGCTGGACGCCGTCCGGGACAGCGGCCAGGTGCCGCAGGAACGCATGGGCGACGTGGTCGGCCGCATCTCCTTCTTCGTGAACGCGGGGGTCCGCTTCATCGAGGAGATGTGCAAGATGCGCGCCTTCGGCCGCATCTGGGACCGGATCACCCGTGAGCGGTACGGCATCGAGGACCCCAAGCACCGGCGCTTCCGCTACGGCGTCCAGGTCAACTCGCTCGGCCTGACCGAGGCGCAGCCGGAGAACAACGTCCAGCGGATCGTGCTGGAGATGCTCGCGGTGACCCTCTCCAAGGACGCCCGCGCACGTGCCGTGCAGCTCCCCGCCTGGAACGAGGCGCTGGGGCTGCCCCGGCCCTGGGACCAGCAGTGGTCGCTGCGCATCCAGCAGGTGCTGGCCCACGAGAGCGATCTGCTGGAGTACGACGACATCTTCGAGGGCTCGAAGGTCATCGAGGCGAAGGTGGGCGAGCTGGTCGAGGAGTCGCTCGCGGAGATCGAGCGGATCCAGGAGATGGGCGGCGCGATGGCCGCCGTGGAGTCCGGCTACCTCAAGTCGCAGCTGGTCTCCTCGCACGCGGAGCGCCGGGGCCGTATCGAGTCCGGCCAGGAGAAGATCATCGGCGTCAACATCTTCGAGACGACCGAACCGAACCCGCTGACGGCCGACCTCGACACGGCCATCCACACGGTCGACCCGGCCGTCGAGGCCCGGGTCATCGCCTCGCTCCAGCACTGGCGCGACACCCGCTACCAGCCGCCCTTCAACCACCCGCGCCCCTGCAAGGCGCTGGAGAAGCTGAAGGAGGCCGCCAAGGGCACCGACAACCTGATGGAGGCCACCCTGGAGTGCGCCCGCGCGGGCGTCACCACCGGTGAGTGGGCGGGGGCGCTGCGGGAGGTGTTCGGTGAGTTCCGGGCCCCGACCGGTGTCTCGTCGGCGCCGGTGGCGATCCCCGCCGAGGAGGGCTCGGCCCTGTCCGAGGTGCGCCGAAAGGTGGACCTCACGGCCAAGGACCTCGGCGTCGGCAAGCTGCGCTTCCTGGTCGGCAAACCCGGCCTGGACGGGCACTCCAACGGTGCCGAGCAGATCGCCGTGCGGGCCCGTGACGCCGGCTTCGAGGTGATCTACCAGGGCATACGTCTCACGCCCGAGCAGATCGTGGACGCGGCCCTGGCCGAGGACGTGCACGCGGTGGGCCTGTCGATCCTCTCCGGCTCGCACGCCCAGCTGGTCCCGGATGTGCTCGAACGGCTGCGTGTGGCCGGTGCCACAGACATTCCGTTGATCGCCGGTGGCATCATCCCGAATGGTGACGCCGAACAGCTGCGGGCAGCCGGAGTGGCCGCGGTGTTCACCCCGAAGGACTTCGACATCACCGGAATCATCGGCCGTGTCGTCGACGAGATCCGGACAGCGAACAAGCTCGACCCCCTGGAGGTCCCCGCATGACAACGCCCGTCAACCGTCTGCGTCCGCGACGCTCCTGCCTCGCGGTCCCCGGGAGCAACCCCCGCTTCCTGGAGAAGGCACAGGGCCTCCCCGCCGACCAGGTCTTCCTGGACCTGGAGGACGCGTGCGCGCCGCTCGCCAAGCCCGACGCGCGGCACACCATCGTCAAGTTCCTCAACGAGGGCGACTGGACGGGCAAGACGCGGGTCGTGCGCGTCAACGACTGGACGACCGAGTGGACGTACCGGGATGTCGTCACGGTCGTCGAGGGCGCCGGCCCCAACCTCGACTGCATCATGCTGCCGAAGGTGCAGGACGCCCAGCAGGTCGTGGCGCTCGACCTGCTGCTGACCCAGATCGAGAAGACCATGGGCTTCGAGGTCGGCCGCATCGGCATCGAGGCGCAGATCGAGAACGCGCAGGGCCTGAACAACGTCAACGAGATCGCGCAGGCCTCCCCGCGGGTCGAGACCATCATCTTCGGCCCGGCCGACTTCATGGCGTCGATCAACATGAAGTCGCTGGTCGTGGGCGAGCAGCCGCCCGGCTACCCGGCGGACGCCTACCACTACATCCTGATGAAGATCCTGATGGCCGCCCGCGCCAACGACCTCCAGGCGATCGACGGCCCCTACCTGCAGATCCGCAACATCGACGGCTACCGCGAGGTCGCGGGACGCGCCGCCGCGCTCGGCTTCGACGGCAAGTGGGTGCTGCACCCGGGCCAGGTCGAGGCGTCCAACGAGATCTTCTCGCCCTCGCAGGAGGACTACGACCACGCCGAGCTGATCCTGGACGCGTACGAGTACTACACCTCCGAGGCGGGCGGCAAGAAGGGCTCGGCGATGCTCGGCGACGAGATGATCGACGAGGCCAGCCGCAAGATGGCGCTGGTCATCTCCGGCAAGGGGCGTGCGGCCGGCATGAAGCGCACGTCCACGTTCGAGATCCCGGAGGCCTGAGCGCGATGCAGTTCGGACGCACCTACGAGGAGTTCGAGGTCGGGGCGGTCTACAAGCACTGGCCCGGGAAGACGGTCACGGAGTACGACGACCACCTCTTCTGTCTCCTCACCATGAACCACCACCCGCTCCACATGGACAGCAACTACGCGGAGCAGACGACAGACTTCGGCAAGAACGTCGTCGTCGGGAACTACATCTACTCCCTGCTGCTCGGCATGTCCGTACCGGACGTCTCCGGCAAGGCGATCGCCAACCTGGAGATCGAGTCGCTCAAGCACGTGGCGCCCACCTTCCACGGCGACACGATCTACGGGCAGACCACCGTGCTCGACAAGTGGCCCTCCAAGTCGAAGAACGACCGCGGCATCGTCCATGTCGAGACCAAGGGCTACAAGCAGGACGGCACGCTGGTCTGCGTGTTCCGCCGCAAGGTGATGGTGCCCACCGAGACGTACATCAAGGAGCGCGGCGGCGAGCAGCCCGGCCGGCCCCAGCTCACGGAGCAGGAGAAGTAGCCATGGCGCGACTCGCCCAGACCGCCGGTCTGACCGACATCCAGCAGGAGATCCTGTCCACCGTCCGCGACTTCGTGGACAAGGAGATCATCCCGGTCGCGACCGAGCTGGAGCACCGCGACGAGTACCCGCAGCAGATCGTGGACGGGCTCAAGGAACTGGGCCTGTTCGGGCTGATGATCCCCGAGGAGTACGGCGGTCTCGGCGAGTCGCTCCTGACGTACGCGCTGTGCGTGGAGGAGATCGCCCGGGGCTGGATGTCGGTGTCCGGCATCATCAACACGCACTTCATCGTGGCGTACATGCTCAAGCAGCACGGCACGCAGGAGCAGAAGGACCACTTCCTGCCGAGGATGGCGGCCGGCGACATCCGCGGCGCCTTCTCCATGTCGGAGCCGGCCCTCGGATCGGACGTGTCCGCGATCACGTCGAAGGCGGTGAAGGACGGCGACGAGTACGTCCTCAACGGTCAGAAGATGTGGCTGACGAACGGTGGCACGTCGTCGCTGGTCGCCGTTCTCGTCCGGAGTGACGAAGGACACCCGGAGGGGACCGCGCCCCACAAGTCGATGACGACCTTCCTGGTCGAGAAGGAGCCCGGCTTCGGGGAGGTCCGCCCCGGCCTCACCATCCCCGGGAAGATCGACAAGATGGGCTACAAGGGGGTCGACACCACCGAACTGATCATGGATGGCCTGCGCGTTTCGGCCGATCGGGTGCTCGGCGGGACCACCGGCCGAGGTTTTTACCAAATGATGGACGGCGTGGAGGTCGGCCGCGTCAACGTGGCGGCACGTGGCTGTGGCGTCGCTCAGCGTGCCTTCGAACTGGGCGTCTCGTACGCCCAGCAGCGGCACACCTTCGGCAAGGCGATCGCCCAGCACCAGGCCATCCAGTTCAAACTGGCCGAGATGGCTACCAAGGTCGAGGCGGCCCATGCGATGATGGTGAACGCGGCTCGCAAAAAGGACTCCGGCGAACGTAACGACCTTGAAGCAGGGATGGCGAAGTACCTCGCCTCCGAATACTGCAAGGAGGTCGTGGAGGACGCATTCCGGATCCACGGCGGCTACGGCTTCTCCAAGGAGTACGAGATCGAGCGCCTCTACCGTGAGGCTCCGATGCTGCTGATCGGCGAAGGTACCGCCGAGATCCAAAAAATGATCATCGGTCGCAGGCTGCTCGAAGAGTATCGACTCCAGAGCTAGATGTCCCGGTTGGGGGTGTTTTCTTCGAGAAGAAGATCACACCCCGTCAACGGTCCTCAGCCGCCGACTCGGCTTCCTGGCTTGCCCAGTTGTGGCCCGCGACCGGTATCCTCCCGGGAAAGCCGCCGTCCCCCGTTGCAGTGCGGCATCATCCGCTACGAAGGTCATCCATGCCCCACAGCCAAACCTCTGCACCTCGCGACAGCCTGGCAGGCGTACGCCTGGCGCGCGGAGCATCGCCGTGGCTTCTTCCGACCGTCGCCACCGCAGCCCTCAGCCTGGTCCGGGCGCGCCGTTCCGGCGCCGCCAAGGCCGTCGCCGTACCCGCCACCGCGCTCGCGGCGGGCATGCTGTGGTTCTTCCGCGACCCCGAGCGCGAGATCACCCAGGGCCGGGTCATCTCGCCCGCCGACGGTGTGGTGCAGAGCATCATGCCGTGGAAGGACGGCCGCACCCGCGTCGCCATCTTCATGAGCCCGCTCAACGTCCATGTCAACCGGGCGCCGCTCTCCGGCACGGTGACGTCGGTCGAGCACATCCCGGGTGGGTTCGTTCCGGCGTTCAACAAGGAGAGCGAGAACAACGAGCGCGTCGTCTGGCACTTCGACACCGAACTCGGTGACATCGAGATGATCCAGATCGCCGGCGCGGTGGCCCGTCGCATCGTCCCGTACGTGCCCCAGGGCACCAAGGTCGAGCAGGGCGACCGGATCGGGCTGATCCGCTTCGGTTCGCGTGTCGACATCTACCTGCCCGAGGGCGTGGAGGTCGCGGTAGAGGTGGGCCAGAAGACGGTGGCTGGGGTGACTCGCATTGACCGTGGTTGATCCCGAGACCCAGGCGGGCTGGATGCCCGGGGCCGACGAGGTGGACGACGAGGAGGAGATGCCCCTCTCTCTCCGCCTCTCAATAGCGGACACCCTCACCCTCGGCAACGCCACGTGCGGCTTCATGGCCGTGTACTTCACCACCACCGGCATCCTGATCCCGGACCTCACCGGCAGCCAGGAGTCCGGCATGGCGCGCAACAGCGCGGCCACGGCGGTCATCCTGATGCTGTGCGCGGCGGTCTTCGACCTGTTCGACGGCCTGGTGGCGCGCAAGCTGCGCTCCTCCCCCATGGGCGCGGAGCTGGACAACCTCTCCGACCTGATCAGCTTCGGCCTGGCGCCGGCGTACTTCGTCCTGGTCTACGGCATGGTGGCGGACGGCGCGTACCAGCGGGTGGCGGCGGTGGGGGCGATCGTTGTGCTCCTGGCCGTCGTGCTGCGGCTGGCCAGATTCTCGTGCGTGACGGTGAAGGACGGCACCTTCCAGGGCATGCCGTCTCCGTTCGGGGCGCTGACGGTGGTCTCGATCGTGCTGCTGGAGCTGCCCTTCGTGGCGACGCTCCTCGCGATCCTGGGTACCGCCTGGCTGATGGTGAGCCGGGTGGAGTACCCGAAGCCGCGGGGTCGCCTCGCGGTGGCGATGCTCTCCTGGATCGTGCTGTCCATGGGGCTGCTGACGGCCTGGGCGTTCGACGCGCCGGGCGGACAGCTGCTGCTGCAGACCGGCTGTGCGCTGCAGCTGGTCATGGGGGCGGTCATCCCGCTGTTCGCCACGGCTCGCCGGGTGAACAACTTCCGTGGCAACCGACGTGAGGCGCGGGCGGCACAGCCGTAAACGCATCCGCTCACGCAAGGGCCCCGGACCAGACGGTCCGGGGCCCTTCGCCTGTCCGGGGTCAGGTCAGGAAGTCACGGGCGATCTGCCGCGCGACCCGTTGCAGGATCGGCCCCGCGTCCGCGATGCAGGTCGCCACGTCCGGCTCGACGTCCGTCAACGGATACACCCGCCGGAAACCGGCCCGGCCGAGCGCCTCCGGCTGCAGGGCGAGCCGACCGCACACCGCGACGACCTCCTTGCCCTTGGCGCGTGCCGCCGCCGCGACGCCCGCGGGAGCCTTGCCGTGCAGCGTCTGCTGGTCCAGGGATCCCTCGCCGGTGATGACCAGCGTCGCGTACTCCAGCGCGGGCGCGAAGCCCAGGACGTCGAGCATGATCTCTATACCGGGCCGGAAGCGGGCGCCGAGGAGCAGCGCGCCGTAGCCGATGCCCCCCGCCGCGCCGGCGCCCGGCGAGCCCGCGTACGCGGCGGCCTTCGCGCCGACCGCCCGCTCCAGCACCGTCACGTAGTGCGCGAGTGCCTCGTCCAGCGCCGCCACGTCGTCCGGCGAGGCGCCCTTCTGCGGGCCGTAGACGGCCGGTGCGCCCTTGGGGCCGGTCAGCGGGTTGTCCACGTCGCTCGCGAGCACGAACTCCACGGACGCGAGCCGCGGGTCGAGTCCGGACAGGTCGGCCGAGGCCAGGTCGGCGAGGCCGCCGCCGCCCGGTGGCACCGGCTCCCCGTCCGCGTCCAGCAACCGCGCGCCGAGCGCGGACAGCATGCCGGCGCCGCCGTCCGTGGTGGCACTGCCGCCCACCCCGAACACGATCGTCCGCGCGCCCGCGTCCAGCGCGGCCCGCAGCAGCTCGCCGGAGCCGTACGTGGAAGCCGTCAGCGGTGCGAAGACACCCGCGGGCAGCCGCTGCAGCCCGCTCGCCTCCGCCATCTCCACGACGGCCGTGTCCCCGCGCAGCGCGAACGCGGCCGTCACCTCCTGGCCGAGCGGCCCCGCGACCGGGACCTCGCGTCGTTCGAACCCGGCGGCGACCGCCGCGTCCACCGTTCCGTCGCCGCCGTCGGCCACCGGCAGCGCCTCCACCGCGAGGTCCGGCCGGACCTCGCGCAGCCCGGCCGTGATCCGCTCGGCGACCTGTACGGCCGTCAGTGAGCCCTTGAACTTGTCCGCGGCGATGAGCACCCGCGCTGTCGCCCGGGCGTCGTTCCCTGCAGCGTCCGCCACCTTGTCTTCCCCTTGCTCCTCAGGCCCCACGCACGTCAAGGCCAGTCGCGCCGCTGTGACCTTAACCGCAGGACGACCCCGCCGTCATGCACCGACCGGTCCCCGGAACACGCCGGGGACGCGGCGCCCGAACCGCGCGCGGACGCCCCCACAACCGGGTAGACGGTAGGTATGACCCCAGTGGGCATCGAGCCAGAACTCGCCGACCGCGTCCTCGGGGGCTGGCTCGGCCGGATCGCGGGCAACATGCTCGGCAAGCCGGTCGAGCAGGGCGACCTGTGGACGCGGGACCGGATCGACCGCTATCTGCGACAGGCCGCGGCCCTGCCGCTCACCGACTACCTGCCCGAGCCCGTCGGCGCGAGCGAGGGTATCGAGCTGCGCCCCGAGTGGCGCCAGTGCGTCCGCGGCCGCATTCACGGCAGCTGCCGGGACGACGACGTCGACTACGCCATCCTCGGCCTGGACCTGCTGGAGACCCACGGCTTCGGGTTCAGCACGGAACAGGTCGGCGAGCTGTGGCTGCTCCGGCTGCCGTACCGGCAGACCTTCACCGCCGAGAGGGCCGCGTACCGCAACCTCGCCAACGGGCTGAAACCGCCGCTCACGGCGACGTACGACAATCCGTACCAGGAGTGGATCGGGGCCCTCATCCGGGCGGACATCTACGGCTGGACCTGTCCGGGGGTGCCGCGTCGCGCGGCGTCGCTCGCCCGCCGGGACGCGGTGCTGTCCCACACCGGCAACGGCGTGTACGGCGCGATGTGGGCGGCGGCGCTGATCGCGGCGGCGTTCACGGCAGGTACGGTGCGCCAGGCCGTCGACCAGGCACTCACGGTGGTCCCGGCGAACAGCCGCCTGGCCCGGACCGTGCGCCGTGTCGTGTCGCTGCACGCCACCCGGATGCCCTGGGAGGACACGCTCAGCACGGTCGCCGAGGAGACCGCGGGGCTCGGCTGGATCCACACCGTGCCGAACGCGGCCGTCCTGACCGCCGGGCTCCTGTACGGCGACGGCGACTTCACCCGCACCATCACGCTCACCGTGCGCGGTGGCCTGGACACCGACTCCAACGGCGCGACCGCGGGTTCGGTGGCCGGGGTGCTGACCGGGGCCGAGGCCATCCCGGAGCAGTGGAAGGATCCGCTGGAGGACACGGTGCGCAGCGCGGTGTTCGGCTTCGACGGGGCACGGATCAGTGAACTGGCGCGGCGGACGCTGCGGTTGGCGCAGGCGGAGCCGTGACCGGCGACGGGGCCGGGGACACGGCTGACCGGAGCGGCCGGGGAAGCTGGATACCCTTTCCGAATGACCACCTCTCAAGACTTCGCCGCCTACATCGCGGGGCTCCCCCGGGTGCTCGCCGGGGCCGCCGCCCTCTTCCGTGACGCTCGGGGGCGGGTGCTGCTCGTCGAGCCCAACTACCGTGAGGGCTGGGCGCTGCCGGGCGGCACGATCGAGTCCGACGACGGTGAGACCCCGCGCCAGGGCGCGCGCCGGGAGACCGCGGAGGAGATCGGCCTGGACCGGGAACTCGGGCGGCTGCTCGCGGTGGACTGGGTGCACGGGACGGGCCGGCCGCCGCTGGTGGCGTACCTGTACGACGGCGGAGTGCTCACCGAGGACGATTTCAAGGCGATCCGGCTCCAGGAGGAGGAACTGCTGTCCTGGCGGCTCGTACCGCGCGAGGAACTCACCGAGTACCTGCCGGGCTCCCTGGGCCGCCGCGTCGTGACCGCGCTCGACGTTCTGACGGAGGGCTCGGGGACGGCGGAGCTGGAGAACGGGAACCGGGTGAGCTGACCGAGCCTGCCTGGCTCTAGAACAGCGCCGCTCCGCTCTCGAAGTCCAGCAGGCGCTGCTTGCGGTCCAGACCGCCGCCGTATCCGGTGAGGCCGCCGTTCGCGCCGACCACACGGTGGCAGGGCACGATGATGCCGACCGGGTTCCTGCCGTTGGCGAGCCCCACCGCGCGAGAGGCGGTGGGGCTGCCGAGCGCGTCGGCCAGTTCGCCGTACGTGCGGGTCTCGCCGTACGGGATCTTCCGCAGCTGGTCCCAGACGCTGCGCTGGAACGGGGTTCCACGCAGG
Organism: Streptomyces sp. NPDC005263; assembly: GCF_042872365.1. Taxonomy (NCBI): domain Bacteria; kingdom Bacillati; phylum Actinomycetota; class Actinomycetes; order Kitasatosporales; family Streptomycetaceae; genus Streptomyces; species Streptomyces sp. NPDC005263. The sequence continues at coordinate 273,147 of NZ_JBIAKJ010000008.1, forward strand.
CCGAGTTCGATGGTGAACTCCTTCAACTCGCCCGCGAAATAGGCCTCGAGTTCTTCCTCGGCCGCCGCGAAGGGGGCCTTGGCGAAGGGGGCCTCGGCGCGGGTGCCGAAGGTCTCCTCCGCGGGGCGGTGGCGCTGGTCGGTCATGTAGAGGCCGCACAGGACACCGTCGTCGGCGACGAGGGTCAAGGGGCCGTAGGGGCTGTCGATCACGGTGTGCTGCTTCGGCGAACTCATCACGAACGTCCTTGGCCGGGAAGGTAGTTGATGGGGTGGCTGTCGGTCGCCCACAGGTACTGGACCGCGTACGCCCGCCAGGGCCGCCAGGCCGCCGCGCGGGCCGTGAGCGCCGCCGGGGTCGAGGGCAGGTCCAGCTCCTGTGCGGCGCGGCGGATCCCGAGGTCGGTCGCGAGGAAGGCGTCCGGGTCGCCGAGGGCGCGCATCGCGATGACGTCGGCCGTCCAGGGGCCGAAGCCCGGGAGCGCGAGGAGTTGGGCGCGGGTCCGGGTCCAGTCGCTCCCCACCCCCAGGTTGAGGGTGCCGTCGGAGAGGTGGGTCACCAGGGTGGTGAAGGTGGTGCGGCGGGTGCGTGGCATCGCGAGTGACTCGGGGTCGAGGGCGGCGAGCGCCTCGGGGGACGGGAAGAGGTGGGTGAGGCCCCCCTCGGGATCGTCCACCGGGTCGCCGTACGCGGTGACCAGGCGGGCGGCGTGGGTGCGGGCCGCCGCCGTCGAGACCTGCTGGCCGAGCACCGCGCGCACCGCGAACTCCGCCTCGTCGACGGTGCGTTGGACCCGTCGGCCGGGTGCCTTGTCGACGAGTGGCGCGAGGACCGGGTCGGTGCGCAGCTGGTCGTCGACCGCGACCGGGTCGGCGTCCAGGTCGAGCAGTCGGCGGCAGCGGCTGATGGCGACGGTCAGGTCCCGCAGGTCACTGAGGGTGAGTCGGCAGGCGATGTGGTCCGGCCTGGGTGTGAGGGCCACGATGCCGTGGCCGTACGGCAGTCGCAGGGTGCGCCGGTAGGCGCCGTCCCGCCACTCCTCCACGCCCGGGACGGCGGTCGCCGCGAGGTGACCGAAGAGGTTGTCGGGGTTGAGGGGCGCGCGGAAGGGGAGCCGGAGGGCGAGCGCCCCTGGAGTGGCCGGGGCCCCCGCCCCGGAAGCGGGCGGGGTGTTCTTCCTCGGTAGCCGGGCGCGCAGTTCGCTCGGGGAGAGGGCGAAGACCTCGCGCACGGTGTCGTTGAAGGTGCGGATGGAGGAGAACCCGGCGGCGAAGGCGATCTCCGCCATCGGCAGCGGGGTCGTCTCGATGAGCAGACGCGCGGTCTGGGCGCGCTGCGCGCGGGCGAGGGCGAGCGGGCCCGCGCCCAGTTCGGCGAGCAGCTGACGTTCGATCTGCCGGCTGCTGTAGCCGAGCCGGGCGGCGAGTCCGGGCACGCCCTCGCGGTCCACGACGCCGTCGGCGACGAGCCGCATCGCCCGGGCCACCAGGTCGGCGCGCTGGTTCCACTCGGGTGAGCCCGGGCTGGTGTCGGGGCGGCAGCGCTTGCAGGCCCGGAAGCCGGCCTGCTGGCAGGCCGCCGCACTCGGGTGGAAGGTCATGTTCTCGGGCTTGGGCGGCACGACCGGGCAGCTGGGTCGGCAGTAGATGCGGGTGGTCAGGACGGCGGTGAAGAACCAGCCGTCGAACCGTGCGTCCTTCGACTGCACGGCGCGCACGCAGCGCTCGGTGTCGGTGTGCATTCCCCTCTGCATGTCTCCAGCATCGGACACGCGGGGCGTTCGGGCTGGCGAGAATCCGACATCAACCTCGGCTGTCCAGGGCCCGCCCGGATCCCAGGCCCCGGGCGGAGCACGGCGGCGGCCCGGGACACCGCCTCGTCGGCGTCCCGGGCCGCCGCGCGGTCACTCGGTCGCCGTCGGCCGCCGCGAGGCCGCCGTCGCCTTCTCGACGTCCCGCAGCGGGCGCAGCCGGTAGGTGTAGGCGTAGTCACGGTTGGCGAGGAGCTTGTACTCGTCGTGGGTGTGCGCCCCCCAGCTGTTGTCGCCGCCGACGCCCATCTGACGGTGGTTCACCCGCAGGACGACCTCGTCGCGAGGCGTGAGCTGGTAGTCGTGGCGGGCGCCCACCGACAGGTCCTCGGGGGTCAGGTGCGAGGCGTTGACCTCGATCAGCGGCTCCCCGCTGACCAGCAGTCCGACGCCGCCCGGACCGGTCAGCGCGGCCCAGCGGACGTCGGTCTTGTTGCCGTTCTCCTGCGGGCGCAGGTAGGAGGTCCGCTGTTCGGCGACGGTGCCGGAGTACAGGCCGACGTCGGTGCCGTTGTTGCGGTCCCACATGTTCTCCTCGGGACCGCGGCCGTAGTAGTGCAGGCGGTCCAGGCGTCCCGGCAGGAACAGCAGGGTGCCGACCTCGGGGATGTACGGGAGTGAGGCCGCCCCCGGGTGCAGGGTGTTGTCGACCTTGATCTCGCCGTTGCCGAAGACGGTGTAGGTGGTGGTGTACGTCGACTCGACGGTCGTCGGCAGAGTGCCGCTGACCTTGATCTCGACGGCCCTGTCGCGCAGGGCGCGCACGCCGACGTCCGTGACCTCGCGCCGGGCGCCCGCGTCGCGCCAGGTCTGGTTGCGGGTGTGCTGCCCGTTGCCCCGGTCGTTGTCGGTGGGTGCCCGCCAGAAGTTCGGCACCGGCCCCGAGGTGATCAGGCGGGCGCCGTGGGCCTCGTACGACGTGATGGTCCCGCTGCTCTTGTCGACGGTGACCGAGAATCCCTCGCCCCGGACGGTGACGGTCTTCGCGCCGTCCTCGTGGCGCAGCGTCGGTACGCGGTCCAGCGGTACGGGCGTCACGGCGGGGCCGCTCGCGGTGACGGGGAGTTGCTGCTTGGCGATCTCGAAGCCGGCCGTCGCCCACTTCGTGGGCTCCTTCGTGGTGAAGGAGAGGTGCAGGAAGTACTCCGTGCCGGGCGCCCCACGCGCCGGCACCCGCACCGGGACAGTGATGTCCTTGCTGGTCAGCGCCGGGACGTCCAGCTGATCGCGGGTCAGCCTGCCGCGCTGGACGACCTTGCCGTCGGCCAGCAGCGACCAACGGCCGTCGAACTCACGGAGGTTGGTGAACAGGTACTCGTTGGTGAGGGTGACCCGCCCCGAGGTGACCGCGTCGCCGGAGGTGGGAGCTGCGTTGATCGCCTGGTAGATCTGCTTGACCTCGGCGGCCTTGCCGGTGTGGCCTCGGTCGGCGGTGACGATGCCGTCTCCGGAGAACGCCCCGTCGTTGGGGTTGTCGCCCCAGTCGCCGCCGTAGGCGAGGAAGGTCTTGTCGTGTGGCCGCTTCTCGGTGAGGCCCACGGTGGCGGCGTCGAACCAGAACCGCACGCCGTCGTCGCCGGGGCCACGGCTGTCGGAGGCCAGTTCGTCGGCGCTCAGCGCCCGGGCGTACACGCGGGCCCGCCGGACGGTGCCGCTGAGCTCCCGCGTCGGGTTGTCGACGTCGGTGGCCAGGGACAGCGGGGCCGTGTTGACGGCGGGGCGCCGGGTGGTCGTGAGGGTGGCGCGGACCGCGCCGTCGACGTGCAGGGTCAGGGTGCCCGCCGCCGCGTCGAAGACTCCCGCGACGTGGTGTTCTCTGCCGGTCCAGTTGTCCGGCAGTGCCCAGCCGGCGGTGACCCACTGGCCGCCGCCGTGGATGAAGAACTCCAGGGTGTCGTCCGACTGCTTGAGGGCGTACTGGGTGTCGCCCTTGGCGAGGATCGGCTGGTGACCGCCGGTGAAGTGCGGGGTGACCCAGGCCTCCAGGGTCAGCGAGCCGGTGAGGTCGAGGCTCGCGTCGCGGGCGAAGACGGTACCGCCGAAGACGCCCGTGTCGCGGCCGAAGCCGCCGCTGGGGGCAATGACCTCACCGCGAAGCGCGCGGGGTCCGGACTCGGTGAGCAGCTTGCGGGTCGGGGTGGGCCAGCTCAGGGCCTGGTCGACGAAGTCCCAGATCCAGCCGCCCTGGAGGACGTCGTAGCGGCGGACGACGTCCCAGTACTTCTTGAAGTTGCCGTTGGAGTTCCCCATCGCGTGGGAGTACTCGATCATCACGTACGGCCGGGTGTCGCCGGCGTCCTTGGCCCGTGCCTCGACGCGGGAGGGGCTGTCGTACATCTCGGAGCGGATGTCGCTGATGCCCGGCCGGTCGTCGCCCTCGTACTGGATGACGCGGGTGGGGTCGTAGGAGCGTATCCAGTCGTGCATGGCGTTGAAGGTGCTGCCGCCGCCCGCCTCGTTGCCGAGCGACCAGATGACCACCGAGGCGTGGTTCTTGTCGCGGTGGACCATGCTCTGGGCGCGGGCCACGCACGCCTTGGTCCACTCCGCGTGGTCGCCGGGGTACTCGTCCCGGATGCCGTGGGTCTCCAGGTTGGTCTCGTCCACGAGGTACAGGCCGTACTCGTCGGCGAGTTCCAGCCAGAGCGGGTTGTTGGGGTAGTGCGAGGTGCGAACGCTGTTGATGTTCAGCCGTTTGATGATGCCGATGTCCTCGACGAGGTCCGCGCGGGTGAGCGCCGAGCCGTGCACCGGATGCATCTCGTGCCGGTTGGTGCCGCGGAAGGAGATCGGCTTGCCGTTGATGCGCATCAGCCCGTCCTTGAGGGCGAACTCACGCAGACCGACCCGGTGGGAGAGGGTCTCGATCACCTTGCCGGACGGGTCGCGCAGGCGCAGCACCGCGGTGTAGAGGTTCGGGTGCTCGGCCGACCACAGGCGCGGCGCGGGCACGGCCTTCGCGGCCTGTACGGTCCTCTCGTCGCCGGATTCCAGAGCGACGGTCTGCTGGAGCGGGCGGGACCAGACCGGGTGCCCGCCCGCGTCGTACAGCTGCGTCTCGACGGAGTACCGGCCGGCGCCCTTGCCGCCGTAGTCGCGCACGCTCGCGGTGACCGACAGTTCGGCGGACGTGTAGTCGTCGCCGAGCGGGGTGTCCAGCTTGAAGTCGCGCAGGTGCACGGCGGGCGTGGAGTACAGGTGGACCGAGCGGAAGATGCCGCTCAGCCGGATCATGTCCTGGTCCTCCAGCCAGTCGCCGTCGGAGTAGCGGTAGACCTCGACAGCGATCTGGTTGGTGCCCGGCTTGAGGTGCTCGGTGATGTCGTACTCGGCGGGGTCGTAGGAGTCCTCGTGGTAGCCGACCAACTCCCCGTTGATCCAGACGTAGTGGGCGGACTTGACCCCCTCGAAGTGCAGGAACGTCCGCCGTCCGGCCCAGTCGCGCGGGACGGTGAAGGTGCGCCGGTACTGGCCGACGGGGTTGTGGCGGGTGGGGGCGGCCGGGGGCTGCGCCTCCTCGCCCCGGCCGTTGGGGCCCCACCACGGGTAGGTGATGTTGACGTAGATCGGGCGGTCGTAGCCGTGCAGCTGCCAGGCGGAGGGGACCGGGATGGTGTCCCAGTCCCCGTCGTCGAGGTCCGTACGGTGGAAGTCGACGTCGCGGTCGTCGGGACGGTCGGCGTAGGCGAACTTCCACCTGCCGTCGAGGCTGAGACGGTAGGGCGAGCGGGTGCGGTCCGCGGCCAGCGCCTGTCTGACGTCCTGGTACGGCATGAGGGTGCTGTGCGGGGGCTCGGCGCCCAGCCGGAAGACGGCCATGTTGCCGTTCCACTCCGGGGTGCCGTCCGCCGCCGCGCGCCGGCCGGCCGCGTGCGCGAGGGAGGGGGACGCGGTCAGGGCGAGCGCACCGAACACCGCGGCACCTCCCTCCAGGAGACGGCGACGGCTGACGAGCGGTCGGTCGGCGTGGGGCACGTGCGGGTGCGGCATGGCGGGGCCTTCCTCGGTGCGACGGTGGGGGTGCGCGGACTGAGGGTGCGTCAGCCAGGAAACCCTAGAACTCGAACACAACCGAAGCAATGATCCTGTCGGACTTTGTGCGGTCCTGTTTGCCTGGCGCGAACCGGACCCCACCACGTGTGACGCAGGCCACGCAAGAAACGACGCCGTTTCGATAATTGCGAGAGCTATTCTTTCCTCAGGTAAACGAAACCGTTTCGTTTAGAAGGGGTGAGCATGGTCACCGTCTTCGTCTTGCATCAGCAGTCCCTGCAACGACTCGGTCTGCGCATGCTCCTGTCGTCCCGGCCCGGTCTGACCGTCGTCGGCGAAACAGCCGACGAGGCCGAGGCGATCCGGACGAGCGACCGGCTCCGCCCGGACGTCGTCCTCATGGACGGCTCCGGCCTCGGCACCGGCGGGATCGAGACCGTTCGCCGTCTCGCTCGTTCGTCCCGCGTGCTCCTCCTGAGCCCCTCCGGCCACGACACGGACGCGTACGCCGCCCTGCGCGCCGGGGCAGGCGGATTCGTCCTCCCGGACGTCACGCCCGACGAACTGACCTCGGCCGTGCACGCCGTGGCCGTCGGTGACGTGGTCATCTCCCCCGGCCTGACCCGCGAACTCATCGACGCCGTCCGCAGCCTCCGACCCGCCGGGACCTCCGAGCGGGCGCACGGGATCGGCTCGCTCACCGAGCGGGAGCGGGACGTGCTCACCGGGGTCGCCTCCGGCTGGTCGAACGCCGAGATCGCGGAGCGGCTGCACATCGCTCCCACGACCGTGAAGTCCCACGTCAGCAACATCCTCACCAAGACCGGTGCCCGCGCGCGCGTGCAACTGGTCCCCTTCGCCTACGAGAACGGTCTGATCCGGCCCACCGTGACGCCCCTGCGGACCGCGGCGGCGCCCGTCCCCGTCGCCGCCTGAACACCGCATGCGGATCCTGAACACCGCATGCCGGTGGTGTCCGGTCGTCGTGGATGAGGAGCGTCCGGCGACTGGAGGCGAACGCCCCTGCCGGTGCCCAGGCCCTCAATCCCCAGGTGGGCCCAGGAAGAACGGGAAGCCCGAACCGCGACTTCGTCAGGGGAGTCGCGCGGCGAACGCGTCGTACGCCCGGTCGTCGAAGAGGACGAACCTGACCTCCTCGACCGCCGTGGCCGTGGCCCGCACGGTCTCCACCGCGATGCGGGCGGCATCCTCCATCGGCCACCCGTAGATGCCGGCGGAGACGGCGGGAAACGCGACCGTACGAGCACCCAGCTCGTCCGCGACCCGCAGCGACTCCCGATAACAGGAGGCCAGCAACTCCGACCGGTCCTCGTCGTGGGTGAAGCGCGGGCCGACAGTGTGGATCACCCAGCGGGCGTCCAGCTCACCCGCGGTCGTCGCGACCGCGCGACCGGTGGCGAGGCCCTTGCCGTACTGCGAGGCGCGTAGTGCGCGGCATTCCGCGAGGATCGCGGGGCCGCCGCGGCGGTGGATGGCGCCGTCGACGCCGCCTCCGCCGAGCAGCGAGGAGTTGGCCGCGTTGACGATGGCGTCGGCGCGCTGCCGGGTGATGTCGCCCTGCACCAGGGTGATGGCGGTCATGTCTGGCGCAGCCTCCTCCAGACGGCCTTCGCCGCGTTGTGGCCCGACATGCCGTGCACGCCGGGCCCGGGCGGGGTGGCCGAGGAGCAGATGAAGACGGCGGGGTGCGGGGTGCCGTACGGGAACAGGGAGAGCTTGGGGCGCAGCAGGGTCTGGAGTCCGCAGACCGCTCCGGAGGAGATGTCGCCGCCGACGTAGTTCGGGTTGCGGGCGGCGAGTTCGGGTGGTCCGGCGGTCGCGCGGGCGAGGACCCGGTCGCGGAAGCCCGGGGCGAACCGCTCCAGCTGGCGTTCGATGGCCTCGGTGAGGTCTCCGGTCCAGCCGCTGGGGACATGGCCGTACGCCCAGAACACGTGCTTGCCGGCCGGTGCCCGGCCCGGGTCGACGACACTGGGCTGCACGGTGATCATGAACGGTTTGTCGGGTGCGCGGCCCTCCCGGGACGCCGCGCGCAGGGCGCTGCCGATCTCGGCGCTGTCCGCGCCGATCTGCACGGTGGTGGCCCTGTGCGGCTCCGGCGCGGTCCAGGGCACGGGGCCGTCCAGCGCGTAGTCGATCTTGAAGACGCCGGGGCCGTACCGATAGCCCTCGTAGTAGGTGCCAAAGCCGGCGATGCGGGCCAGGGCGGTGGGTGAGGTGTCGAAGACGTACGCGCGCGCGGGCGGCAGGTCGTCGAGCCGCTTGACCTCGTAATCGGTGTGGATCGCGCCGCCCAAGTCCTTGAGGTAGGCGGCGAGCGCGTCCGAGATGGACTGGGAGCCGCCACGGGCCACGGGCCAGCCGCGGGCGTGCGCGGCGAGGGCGAAGACCAGGCCGATCGCGCCGGTGGCGAAGCCGCCCAGCGGGGCCATGACATGGGCCACGAGACCGGCGAACAAGGTCCGGGCCCGCTCGTCGCGGAAGCGGCGGGTCAGCCAGGTGGACGGGGGCAGGCCGACCAGACCGAAGCGGGCGAGGGTGACCGGGTCCCGGGGCAGCGCGGTGAGCGGCAGCGACATGAAGTCCCTGGCCAGGGTGTCCCACTTGGGCAGGAAGGGCTCGACCAGTCGGCGGTAGGTGCCGGCGTCACGCGGGCCGAACGAGGCGGCCGTCTCGCCGACCGACCGCGCCAGGACGGCGGCGGTGCCGTCGGTGAAGGGGTGTGCCATGGGCAGGTCGGCGTGCAGCCACTCCAGGCCGTACCGCTGGAGGGGCATCGCGCGGAAGGCCGGCGAGTTGATGCCGAGCGGGTGGGCCGCCGAGCAGGGGTCGTGCCGGAAGCCGGGAAGCGTGAGTTCCTCGGTGCGGGCTCCCCCGCCGACGGTGTCCCGGGCCTCGAAGACGGCCACGGAGAAGCCCCGGCGGGCCAGCTCCACAGCAGCGGTCAGTCCGTTCGGCCCCGCACCCACCACGACCGCATCGAGCATCGACGGCACCTTCGGACTCCTTCGTCAGCCGATGGCCTGTGAGGATCAGGATATGACGCGGGCCCGACAGCGCCGGGCCGCGGGGCACCTCCCGGGACCACCGAGCCTTCGTCCACCGTGTCCCGCCGCTCGTCCGGTGACCGACGACCACCGCTGCCTCTCCCCTGCCTGCGCGCCGGCGACCGCCGGCGACCGGACGGCGACCGGACGGCTGAGGGTCCTTTCCCTAGGCCCTCAGCAGTTCCACCACCCGGCGGGCGGTGGCCGCGTCGCGGGCCGCGGTGAAGGGGAGGGCGTTGTGGCCGGTGATGCGGAACGGCTCGCCCGCCCGGGTCAGGTGCGTGCCGCCCGCCTCCTCCACCAGGAGCAGGCCGGCCGCGTGGTCCCAGGCCAGTTCCCACGTGAACGCCGTGGCGTCCAACTCGCCCCGGGCGACCGCCAGGTACTCCAGGCCCGCCGAGCCGCAGGAGCACGGTGCGACGCCCGCGGTCCGCAGCCCGAGCAGGGCCTGCTTCTCCGCCTCGTTGGTGTAGTCCGGGTGGGAGGTGGCCACGCGCAGGTCGCGGTCCGGCTCCGGTGCGCCGCAGGTCAGGCGCTCGCCGTCGAGGAACGCGCCCTGTCCGCGGACGGCGGTGGCCATCTGGTCGCGGGCCGGGGCGTACGTCCACGAGGCGAGCAGGACCCCGCGCCGGGCGAGCGCGATCAGGGTGCAGAATCCGGGGTCGCCGCGCACGAACTGTCGGGTGCCGTCGACGGGATCGACGATCCAGACCGGCGTGTCGCCCTGTATCGCCTGGTAGGACGCGGGGTCGGCGTCCACCGCCTCCTCGCCGACCACGACCGAGCCGGGCAGCAGCGCGCCCAGCGCCTCGGTGAGATAGAGCTCGGCATTGCGGTCGGCGTCCGTCACCAGGTCGTGCGGGCCGCTCTTCTGGTCGACCTCGTGCGCGGCGAGCCGGCAGAAGCGCGGCATGATCTCTGCCGCGGCCGCCTTGCGGAGGGCCTCCTCCACGTCGGTCGAGTGCCGAACGAGAAACTCGTCGATGGTTTCCGTGTCTTCGATCATGGCTCCATGAGAGCACGCGCCACTGACAATCCCCTCCGGCGCGGTGCACAACGGGTGGAATCACCATGAATACCGGGGTGTGGCGTTCCCGGCGAGAGCGGCGGCCGGTTCAGCGGCCGACGGCGTATCCCTGCATGCCGCGCGGGTTCGCGGCCGCCGACAGCACGCCGGTCCTGGGGTCCCGGGCGACCGCGCACAGACGTCCCTCCGACCACGGGGCACCCACCGTCACGTCGTGCCCGCGCCCGCGGAGTTCCGCCACGACGTCAGGATCCATGCGGGCCTCCACCGTGACGCTGCCCGGCCGCGTGCCGCGCGGGTAGAAGGAGCCGGGGAAACTGTCGTTGTGCCAGTTCGGGGCGTCGATCGCGCCCTGGAGATCGAGTCCGCCGCGGACGGTGGCGCGCAGCGCGACCGCGAGGAAGAAGTGCAGCTGCCACTGGTCCTGCTGGTCCCCGCCGGGCGTCCCGAACGCCATCACCGGTATGCCGTCACGCAGCGCGATCGAGGGGGTGAGGGTGGTGCGGGGGCGGCGGCCCGGGGTGAGCGAGTTCGGCAGGCCCTCCTCCAGCCAGGTCATCTGCAACCGGGTGCCCAGCGGAAAGCCCAGCTCGGGCACGACGGGGTTGGACTGGAGCCAGCCCCCGCTCGGGGTGGCGGCGACCATGTTGCCCCAGCGGTCGACGACATCGAGGTGGCAGGTGTCGCCGCGGGTGTGCCCGTCGGCGGTGACCTCGAACTCGGGCTCGCCCGGCACCGGGGAGATGCGAGGTTTGGCGACGGTGGGCTCGCCGACCCCGGGCCCGTCATGGACGGCGACCGTCGGCTCCCCGGCGCCCAGCCGGTCGAACCCGGCCCCGTCGCCGATGCCCGCACGCGCGTGGGCACTCGTGCGCGGGATACGGCCGTCGGGGCTGCCGGGCCGCGACTCGTACGACGCCTTCTTCCCGACGAGCTGCCGCCGACGCGCGTTGTACGTGTCCGACAGCAGTGCGTCGAGCGGCACCTCGGCCGCGTCCCCGTACCAGGCCTCCCGGTCCGCCATGGCGAGCTTGCAGCCCTCGATCAGCAGGTGGACGTAGTCCGCGGAGCCGTACCGGGGCAGTTCGGGCGGCAGCAGCGCGAGCTGCTGGAGGAGGACCGGCCCCTGGCTCCAGGGGCCCGCCTTGCAGACGGTCCAGCCGTTCCAGTCGTACGTGGCCGGCGCCTCGTAGGTCGCGGACCAGCCGGCGAGGTCGGCGGCCGTGAGAGTGCCGGTGTGCCGAACGCCGCTGGTGTCCATGGTGGGCCGCCGGGCCTGCCGTACCAGCGCCTGAGCGATGAAGCCGGTGCGCCACACCTCCCGCGCGGCCTCGATCTGCGCCGTGCGGTCCCCCGCCCCGGCGACCTCGGCGAGCAGCCGTTTCCAGGTGGCGGCGAGGGCGGGGTTGCGGAACAGCTCGCCCGGCCGGGGTGCCTTGCCGTCCGGCAGGTACACGTCCGCCGAGGTGGTCCACTCCGTCTCGAACAGCTCCCGTACCGTCTCGACGGTCGCGCCGACGTTCTCCACGGGCGCGTGGCCGTGTTCGGCGTAACCGATGGCGTACTTCAGGATGTCCGCGAGCGGTTTCGTGCCGTGGTCCCTCAGGAGCAGCATCCAGGCGTCGAAGGCACCGGGGACGGCGGCGGCGAGCGGTCCGGTCCCGGGGACGAGATCCAGGCCGAGGCCCCGGTAGTGGGCGACATCCGCCCCGGCCGGTGCGACGCCCTGTCCGCACAGCACCCGCACCTCGCCTCCGGCCGGCGCCAGCAGGATCGGTACCTCACCGGCGGGCCCGTTCAGATGCGGCTCGACGACGTGCAGCACGAACGCTCCCGCCACGGCGGCGTCGTAGGCGTTGCCGCCGTCCTCCAGGACGGCCATCGCCGACTGCGAGGCGAGCCAGTGGGTGGAGGACACCATGCCGAAGGTGCCCTGGAGGGTGGGGCGGGTCGTGAACACAGGGTCTCTCACCTCGCTGTTTACGGGCGTTGGCCGGGATGACGGGTGCTCAGGATCGGTTCTGGGGAGGATCTTGGGAGTTTACGCCGGGGCTCTCCGAGCGACCCAGGGGGTGCCGATGACGACCTCGACCGTCACGCTTATCACCCTGTCGAACCGGCGGGAACGGTGGTCGGTACGCTGCCTGAGCGCGCGGGCCATGCAACCCGCCAGGCCCCAGACCGCTCTCCCGTCCCCTCACGGACGGCCTTTCGATGGCCCGCCACCTGATGCGTCCGCACCGCCCGCAGGGAGCCGGCACTCCGGCGCCCGGTGTGCTGCGGGGGCTTCGGGCGAGTGTGCGTGCATGGCGTCGTCCCGGCGCAGGATGTCGCCGGGGGACATGTGGCCTCGTCCTGCCCGCCGCCGCGCTGACGGTTGCGCGGCACCGCGCTGCCCGCCCCGGCCGAGCCCCCGCGGTCAGGTGCCGCGCGCCGTCACCAGACCCGACTCGTAGGCGAACACGACCAGTTGGGCCCGGTCGCGGGCTCCCAGCTTGGTCATCGCCCGGCTGACGTGGGTCTTGGCCGTGAACGGGCTGATGACCATGTGCGCGGCGATCTCCTCGTTGCTGAGGCCACGGGCGGCCAGGGCGGTGACCTCGCGTTCGCGGCGGGTGAGGTGTTCCAGGCCGGGGGCGGTGGTCCGGTCCGGGGGCCGGGAGACGAACTCGCCGATCAGGGCCCGGGTGACCGAAGGGGAGAGCAGGGCCTCGCCCCGGGCCACCACCTCGATGGCCTGGAGCAGGTCGGCGGGTTCGGTGTCCTTCAGCAGGAAGCCACTCGCGCCCGCCCGCAGGGCCTCGAAGACGTACTCGTCGAGGCCGTAGTTGGTGAGGATCACGACGCGGACGGCGCAGAGGGCGGGGTCGGTGGCGATACGGCGGGTCGCCTCGATGCCCGTCATGACCGGCATCTGGACGTCGATCAGCGCGATGTCGGGTGTGTGGGCACGCACCAGGGCCACCCCCTGTTCGCCGTCCGCCGCCTCGCCGACCACCTCGATGCCGTCCTCGGCGTCCAGCAGGGCACGGAACCCGGCGCGCATCAGCGCCTGGTCGTCGACGAGTGCCACCCGGATCATCCGGCCGCCTGAAGGGGCAGTTCGGCCCGCACCGAGAAGCCGCCCTCGGTGCGCGGGCCGGTGTGCAACGTGCCGCCCAGGGCCGTGACGCGTTCTCGCATGCCGGTGAGGCCGATGCCCGGTCGCGGCGGGCGGGCCGGGTCGGCTGTTCCCTCGTCGTCCACCCGAATCGTCAACTCGTCCTCCCCGTAATCCAGTTGTACCCGCACCTTGGCCGGTCCCGCGTGCCGGGCGGCGTTGGTGAGGGCCTCCTGGACGATGCGGTACGCCGCCTGGTCGAGGCTGGCCGGCAGGGCGCGTTCGTCCCCGTTCACCGTCAGCTCGACCGCGAGGCCCGCCGCCCGGGCGCGATCCACGAGAAGGGCCGGTGTGCCGGCCGGTTCGTCGGTGCGCAGCACCCCCAGGGTGGCCCGCAGCTCACGCATGGCCTCACCGCCGGCCTCCTGGATGGCGAGCAGCGCGGGCGGCACCTCCTCGCCCCGCTTGCGGGCCAGGTGCACGGCGACACCGGCCTGGAGCTTGACGATCGAGATGCTGTGGGTGAGGGAGTCGTGCAACTCCCGGGCTATCCGCAGGCGTTCCTCTCCGGCCCGGCGCAGGGCCGCCTCCTCCCTGGTGCGTTCGGCCTCCAGGGCGCGTTGCTCCGTCTGGCGCAGGTAGGCCTGCCAGTTACGGTCGGCCAGGCCCGTCACCACCGCGCACAGGAACCAGCCCGCGAACAGCGCGGCCTTCTCCACGATCTCCCCGGTCGTGGGCCCGGTCGCCACGTAGGCCGCCAGATACACCCCGCTCGCGGCGGCGGCCCAGCCCCGGTGACCCGCACGGGAGGCCGTGTGCACGGCGGCGAGGACGGGCAGGGCGGCGAGCAGCCCGGGGTGGGCGTGCAGGACGTAGGCCACACCGGTCGCGGTGGCGGCGGCGAGTACGACCAGGGGGGCCGGGCGGTAGAACGCCAGCGCCGCCGAACCCAGCGCGATCAGGGCGTAGTCGACGGCGGTCGTGTCCGCGTCGGACACGGCCGTGGTCAGGACCAGCACGCCGACCACGACCGCCAAAGCGGCGTCGGCGAGATCCCTGCGTGTGACCAAGTGCCCACTCATGCACGCACAGTAGCGCCGGGAAAGGACGCCGGAATCAGCCCTGTGGACAACTCCCCCACTACTCCCGGGGGAGTAGTCCAGGCCCTCGGGCCGCCCCGTCGGCGCAGTGCCGGCTGTCTTCGGCGGTACGACGACCGCGCCCTCCCCCGTGGCGCACGCTGCTGCCCATGCCCACACCCTTCCGCTACACCGAGCCCCTGCCGCCCCGGTCGGCCACCGGCCGCGTCGCCGAGGTCTACGAGCAGCTCGCCCGCGACTTCGGCATCGACAGGCCCGTCACCTTCGTGGTCCTGTCGCCCGTCCCCGAGATCCTCGCGTCCGCCTGGGCGTTGATGCGCGAGTCACTGATCGCGGGCCCGGGCAGCCGCACCGGAAAGGAGTTGGCGGCGTTAGGGGTGTCACTCGCCAACAGGTGCCCGTTCTGCGTGGACGCGCACACCATGCTGTTGCACGCCACCGGCGACCACGCGCTCGCCGAACGCCTCGCCCGCGGGGAGCGACCGGAGAACGAGGAGCACGCGCGGCTGCTGGAGTGGGGCGAGCGGACCCGCGTCCCGGGCGGTCTCGGGCCACATCCGTACCCCTTCCCGCACGAGCACGCCCCCGGTTATGTCGGCACCGCTCTCGCCTTCCACTTCATCAACCGGATCGTGTCCGCTCTTCTGACCGAGAACCTGCTGCCGGGCAACGCCCAGCGGTTCCGGGCCGTGCGCAGCCTCGCGGGCCGCACGCTCGCCCGGACGGTACGCCGCCCCGCCCGGCCCGGCGAGGCGCTCGCGCTGCTCGACGGCGTCGACCCGGGCGAAGCCCCCGCGTGGGCGGGCGACACGGCCGTCGGGCTCGCGTACGCGGCGCTGCTCAGGGCGTCCATGGCGGGCGCCGGTCTGCTCGACGCAGATGACCACGACCTCGTGGAAGAGGTGCTGGGGGACTGGGACGGGGCTCATCCGTCGCTCGCCCTGACGGGGTTCCCGGACCGGCGGGAGCGGCCCGGCGCGCGCCTCGCGCTGCTGGCCGCCCTGGCGCCGTACCGGATCACGGACGAGGACGTGGCGGCCTGGCGGCGGCCGGAGCACACCGACGACGCTCTGGTGCGCCTCGTGGCGTACGGGGCGTTCGTGGCCGTGGACCGCCTCGAGTCGGCGCTCTACCACCCCACCACCCGGACATAAAGGGACACATGGCGCATCATCAGCGGGGTGCGGTGACCGTGCGGGCACGGACCGAGACGGTACTTCCGTCACACGGGGAGTCGTGTGAGACTGTCGTCCCGTCCGCTGTGCGGACCCGCTCCGCACCGTCCCCCACGAAAAGTGCGCTGTGCGTTCCTCTCTTCCTTTGCCGGTCGCCCTGACCGCACGCCTGTCCCCCGTCGTCGTGCTCGCCGCCGCGGGCTGGGCCCTGTCGTCCGGCCCGCTCGCCGCCACACCGGCCACGGAGCACAAGGACAGCCCGAAGACCGGGACCCAGTCCGCCACCGCGCCGTCGACATCGGCGGCCTCCAAGGCGTACACGGCCGCGCCCGCGCCGTGCACCAGCGTGGCCAAGAAGACGATCACGTCGCTGGTGCCGGGCGCGAAGACGGCCGGCCGGGAGATCCCGTCGACGGACACCAAGGTGCGCCGCACCTGCTCCTGGAACGCGCTCAAGGGCTACGACTACCGCTGGCTGGACGTCTCCTACGAGCTCATGGAGTCGGACGAGGCGGCCCGGAAGTCCTACCAGGAGACGGTGACCGACAAGAGCGGCGGCGGGGATGTGCCCGGGGTCGGCGACTCCGGCTACTCGGTGGTGAACCTCACCACCGAGGACAAGCAGCAGACCCGCGAGGGCATGGTGGTGATCCGCGTGTCCAACGCGCTGGTGACCATCACGTACAACGGCAGCGACTTCGAGACCAAGAAGGCGCCCAGTACGAACGAGATCAACAGGGGCGCGATCAAGGCCGCCAAGGAGGCGGTCGCCACGCTGGAGGGCGGCCAGAAGAACTGACCGCCCTCCGACCGCGGGTGACGACGGGGATGACTCAGGCCTCCAGACGATCCCGGCCGCGCACCAGCATCAGCACCACGTACAGCACCATCGAGGTGCCCAGGCCCACCGCCCAGCCGTAGTCGGCGAGCGGCTCCAGCGCGGGAACGGGACGGCCGTCGATCAGCGGCTTGAAGCTGGCGCCACCGACGGCGAGGACACCGCCGACCACGAACGCGACGACGGCCCGCCAGTTCCAGCCGCCCTCGTACCAGTAACGGCCGCCGCCGCGGTACAGGTCGGCCAGGTCGAGCCTGCCGCGGCGCAGGATCCAGTAGTCGGCGATGAGGATGCCGGCGACGGTGCCGAGCAGACCGCCGACCAGGCCCAGCCAGGTGAAGATGTAGCCCTGCGGGTCGGAGTAGAGCTTCCAGGGGAAGATCAGCACGCCGAGGACACAGGTGACGAGCGCCCCCGCCCGGAAACTGATCTTCCGGGGCGCGATGTTGG
The DNA here is from genome assembly GCF_042872365.1 of Streptomyces sp. NPDC005263. Lineage (NCBI taxonomy): Bacteria > Bacillati > Actinomycetota > Actinomycetes > Kitasatosporales > Streptomycetaceae > Streptomyces > Streptomyces sp. NPDC005263. The sequence goes on from NZ_JBIAKJ010000008.1 coordinate 289,708, forward strand.
AGAAGTCGAAGGCCGGCGAGACCAGGTTGGCCGCGATGTTCACCGACAGGGTCGCCACCAGCACGGTGACCAGGGCGAACAGCAGGCCCACCACGCTGTCGGTCTTGGCGGCGAGCTGTACCGGGTCCCAGATCGTCTCGCCGTACACCGCCTGCGAACCGGAGGTGACCATCACCGACAGCAGCGCGAACAACGTCATGGTCGTGGGGAGGCCGAGGGCCTGTCCCCAGGTCTGCGCCTTCTGCGACTTCCCGTACCGCGTGAAGTCCGGGATGTTCAGCGACAGCGTCGACCAGAAACCGATCATGCCCATGAGGGACGGCCAGAACAGCTTCCAGAAGTCGCCGCCCCAGCCGAGCTTGGACGGCTGGTCGAGCAGCGGACCAAAGCCGCCGGCCTTGTCGCTCATCCAGATCAGCATGACCACCGCGCCGACCAGCACGAACGGCGCCGCCCAGTTCTCGAAACGCCGGATCGTCTCCATGCCCCGGTAGATGATCGCGACCTGGATCGCCCAGAAGACGGCGAACGACAGCCACATCGTCCAGGCGTAACCGCCCACCTTCCCGGCGTCGGTCCAGCCGTTCCCGATCAGCTTCCCGGCGAGGAAGTAGATCGCCTCACCGCCGATCCAGGTCTGGATGCCGAACCAGCCGCACGCCACCAACGCCCGTACGACGGCGGGCAGGTTGGCGCCCCGCACTCCGAAGGAGGCGCGCGCGAAGACCGGGAAGGGAATGCCGTACTTCGGTCCCGCGTGCCCGGTGAGCAGCATCGGGACCAGCACGATCACATTGGCCAGGGCGATGGTGAACACCGCCTGCTTCCAGTCCATGCCGACGGCGATCAGACCGGAGGCCAGGGTCCAGGAGGCCGTGTTGTGGGCCATGCCGACCCACAGCGCGGAGAAGTTGTACGTGGTCCAGGTGCGCTTCTCCACCGGAACCGGCAGCAGGTCCTCATTGGCGTAGCGACCGCTCGGGGCGGGGGCGCCCGGGGCGATCTCCACCCGGCCGTCGGCGAGGGTGACTTGGGCGGACGGCGGTATGGCCGTGGGAGCGGTGTCGGTCATGGGCAGGCCAATCAAACGAGGGGCGGATCCGGAAAGGCCGTGCGGGGGCTCCGGCCCCCTCCCCGAAGGCGAGGAGGGGAGAACTGGAGTGGGGGGTCGGGGAGTTGATCCTGAAGGCGGGGTCAGGCGTTGACGGCGGGGATGACCGTGGTGCCGTACGCGTCGATGACCTTCTCCTGCGCGTCGTGCATGTCGTAGAGGGCGAACTGGTCGACGCCCAGCTCACGCAGGGCGTTCAGCTTCTCGATGTGGCGCTCGACCGGGCCGATGACGCAGAACCGGTCGACGATCTCGTCCGGTACGAACGCGGTGTCGGGGTTGTCGGCGCGCCCATGGTGGGAGTAGTCGTACCCTTCCCGGGCCTTGATGTACTCGGTGAGTTCGTCCGGTACGGCGGCGGAGTGTTCGCCGTACTTGGACACCAGGTCGGCGACATGGTTGCCGACCATCCCGCCGAACCAGCGGCACTGCTCGCGGGCGTGGGCGAGCGCCTCGGGCGAGTCGTCCTCGGTGACGTACGCCGGGGCGGCGACGCAGATCTTCACCTCGGACGGGTCACGTCCGGCGGCACGGGCCGCGTCCTTGACGGCCTTCACCATGTACTGGGTCAGGTAGAGGTCGGAGAGCTGGAGGATGAAACCGTCGGCCTCCTCGCCGGTCATCTTCAGCGCCTTGGGCCCGTACGCGGCCATCCAGACGGGGAGTTCGGCGCCTTCCCCGATCCACGGGAACCTGATGACCGTGCCGCCGCCGAGGTCCGCCTCCTGCCCGGAGCCGAGAGCCCTGATGACCTTCATGGCCTCGCTGATCCGGGCGAGGGTGTTCGGGGCGCGGCCCGCGACCCGCATCGCGGAGTCGCCGCGGCCGATGCCGCAGACCGTGCGGTTGCCGAACATGTCGTTGAGGGTGGCGAAGGTGGAGGCGGTGACCTCCCAGGTGCGGGTGCCCGGGTTGGTGACCATGGGACCGACCCGCAACCTGGTCGTGTTCGCCAGGATCTGGCTGTAGATCACGAACGGCTCCTGCCAGAGCACGGCGGAGTCGAAGGTCCAGCCGTACGTGAAGCCGTTGTCCTCCGCGCGCTTCATCAGGCTGACGACCTTCGAGGCCGGCGGGTCGGTCTGCAGGACGAGTCCGAAGTCCATGTGCTCCACTCCTAGTTGAGGTACTGACAGGTGGAGCGGGGGGTGTACGTGCCGTGCCCGGCGTGCCCGGTGTACTCCCGCTCGGTGATGACGAGTTCGCCGCGCGAGAGGACCGTCTCGACGCGGCCGGTGACGTGTTTGCCCTCGTACGCCGAGTAGTCGACGTTCATGTGGTGCGTGTCGGCGGACACGACCTGCACGGCGTTCGGGTCGTAGATGACGATGTCGGCGTCGGCGCCCGGCGCGATGGTGCCCTTCTTCGGGTACATCCCGAACATCCGGGCCGGATTCGCGCAGGCGATCTCGATCCAGCGGCGGCGCGAGATGTGCCCGTCGACGACGGCCTGATGGAGCAGGTCCATACGGTTCTCCACGCCCGGCAGACCGTTGGGGATCTTGGAGAAGTCACCCCGGCCGAGCTCCTTCTGGCCCACGAAGCAGAAGGGGCAGTGGTCGGTGGAGACCACCTGGAGGTCGTCGGTGCGCAGGCCCTGCCACAGCTTGGCCTGGTGCTCCCGGGGCCTGAGCGGGGTACTGCACACGTACTTCGAGCCCTCGAAGTCCGGTTCGGCGAGGTTGTCCGTGGACAGGAACAGGTACTGCGGGCAGGTCTCGCCGAAGACAGGGAGCCCCTCGTCGCGCGCCCTGGCCAGCTCGGCGACCGCTTCCATCGCCGAGACGTGCACCACGTACAGGGGCGCGCCGGCGACCTGGGCGAGCTTGATGGCGCGGTGGGTGGCCTCCGCCTCCAGCAGCGCCTTGCGGACCTCGCCGTGGTAGCGGGGGTCGGTCTCGCCGCGGGCCAGCGCCTGCTCCACCAGCACGTCGATCGCGATGCCGTTCTCCGCGTGCATCATGATCAGGCCGCCGTTGTCGGCGGAGCGCTGCATGGCGCGCAGGATCTGGCCGTCGTCGCTGTAGAAGACGCCGGGGTAGGCCATGAACTGCTTGAAGGAGGTGACGCCCTCCTGGACCAGCAGATCCATCTCCTTGAGCGTCTCCTGGTGCACATCGGAGACGATCATGTGGAAGCCGTAGTCGATCGCGCAGTTGCCCTCGGCCTTGGCGTGCCAGGCGTCCAGGCCCTCGCGCAGGGTGTGGCCGACGCTCTGCACGGCGAAGTCGACGATCGTCGTGGTGCCGCCCCAGGCAGCGGCCCGGGTGCCGGTCTCGAAGGTGTCCGAGGCGAAGGTGCCGCCGAACGGCAGCTCCATGTGGGTGTGGGCGTCGACGCCGCCCGGGATGACGTACTTCCCGGTGGCGTCGATGGTGCGCTCGGCCGTCCATGCCTCGGCGGCGGACGTGCCCGCGGCGGCGAGGGCGGCGACACGGCCGTCCTCGATCAGGATGTCCGCGTGGAGTTCGTCGGATGCGGTGATGACGAGGCCGCCCCGGATGATGGTACGGCTGCTGCTCATGCTCCCTCTCCTGTCGTTGGCGCTCCGCTGAGAGCGGTCGGAAGTGTGCAGGTGCGTGGGGGCTGGTCGCGCCCACGCGGCGGAAGCCGCATATCGGGCAGAGCCCCGCGCCCCTCACGGGGCGCGTCAGCGGCGCGGGGCTGTGTGGTTACGGTGCGGTCAGCGGCTCGTACGCGTCCGGGCGGCGGTCGCGGTAGAACTGCCAGCGGTCGCGCACCTCGCGCAGCTTGGCCAGATCCAGGTCGCGGACGACGAGTTCGGTCTCCTTGTCGCTCGCCACCTCGCCGACGAACTGGGCCTCGGGGTCGACGAAGTACGTCGTGCCGTAGAAGTCGTTGTCGCCCAGTTCCTCGACACCCACCCGGTTGATCGCGCCGACGAAGTACTCGTTGGCGACGGCCGCGGCAGGCTGCTCCAGCTGCCACAGGTAGGCGGACAGGCCGCGCGAGGTGGCCGACGGGTTGAAGACGATCTCGGCGCCCGCCAGGCCCAGCGCCCGCCAGCCCTCGGGAAAGTGACGGTCGTAGCAGATGTACACGCCGATCCTGCCGGCCTTGGTGTCGAAGACCGGCCAGCCGGCGTTGCCCGGACGGAAGTAGAACTTCTCCCAGAAGCCCGGCACCTGCGGGATGTGGTGCTTGCGGTACTTGCCGAGGTACGAGCCGTCGGCGTCGATCACGGCGGCCGTGTTGTAGAGGACGCCGGGCTGCTCCTCCTCGTACATGGGCAGGATCAGGACGAGATTCAACTCCTCGGCCAGCGCCTGGAACCGCCTGACGATCGGGCCGCCCGGGATCTGTTCGGCGTACTCGTAGAACGCCTTGTCCTGGACCTGGCAGAAGTACGGACCGTAGAACAGCTCCTGGAAGCACAGGACTTGGGCACCCTGTGCGGCGGCGTCGCGGGCCGCCTGCTCGTGCACCTGGATCATCGATTCCTTGTCGCCGGTCCAGGCGGTCTGGAAGAGGGCGGCACGGATCACTGTGCTCATCGGGACCTCCGGTCGCTCGGTGTGCGGTGAGCTTAGGAAGTCCGGTGGGGCGGATTGAGGTGCACGGTGTCACGTCTGAGGGCGTGCGGCGTGCCACCGTGTCACCCTGTCGCGAGCGCATGTTTCACCGCCGTTCTCCCAGGTGGTCCGGTGTTTCTCCGCTGTTTCCAAGTGGCCTGCCGATGCTGTTGTCAGCCCTGTTGCGCGTCGTGCGCGAGGAGGGCTATGTGCACCGAGGCGGCCTGTTCGAAGTCGTCGAGGTCCACGCCCAGCCGGGTCTGTATCGCCTCCAGTCGGCGGTACAGGGCCGGGCGGGAGACGTGGTGGAGCTGGGCGGTGCGGGACTTGTTGCGTCCGGTGGCGAGGTAGGTGCGCAGCACGGCGAGCAGGTCCTCCCCCGCCGCGCACAGCAGCCCGTCCAGCTCCCGCTCCGCGAAGGACTGCACATCCGGGTCGTCGCGCAGCAGCCGGATCAGGCCCCGCAGATGGACGTCCTTGAGGCGTACCACCGGGGGTAGGTTCAGGGCCGCCGACGAGTCCGCCACGGCGTCGGCGACATGCTGGGCCTCGCGCAGGCCGGCGGGGACGTCGTCCCAGGCGGCACGCGTGTCGGCGGCGGCGATCACCGTCCCGCCCGCCTCCGCACGCACCCGGGCCGCGAGGTTCGCCGTCAGTACGGTGGCGTCCTGGTCGGGGGCCAGGCTCAGCAGCACCGCGGTGGCACCGTCGGCGATCTCGGCGACGATCCCGGACAGCCCGAGCAGCCGCAGCACCCGGTCCAGGCGCGCCGGATCACCGTGCCGGACGACCAGCGGGACGAAGGCGCGCCGGTTGACCGGCAGTCCGGCGGCGCGGGCCCGGGGCAGCAGCTGCCGTGCCGGGACGACCCCGCTGACCAGGTCGGTCAGCAGGCTCTGCGCGGACTGCTCCTCCCAGGTGTGCGCGGAGGTGCCGCCGAGCATGCGGTGCAGCACGAGGGCTTCGGCGGCGCGGTCGGCGAGCAGCCGACCGGTGCCGTGGTCGCCTCGGTAGCCGCACAGCACGATCCGGCCCCAGCGCTCCCCGCGCCCGCCGAGTTCGGCGCGGATCCAGCCGTCGCCCTCGGTGCCGCCGGCCTGCCGCGCGATGCGCTCCCAGTCGCGCAGCACGTCGGCCACCGCCGGCCGCTCCCCCGCGGTGGCGAGGACACGGTGGGCGAGGTTGGTGACGACGAGGGGGCAGCCGCTGTGCTGGGCGACCTCGTCCAGCAGGCGTTGCAGGGGCGCGCCCGCGGTGATGAGTCCGGTGAGCGCGGTCCGTACGGCCTCCGACATGCTGACCGCCGCGAACTTCCGCCGGATCAGGCGCGCCTGCACCTCCTCGGTCAACTCGGCGAAGGGGAAGGGCCGGTGCAGGACCACCATCGGCAGTCCGCACCGCTCGGCCGCCCGGCGCATCACGTCCGGCGTGGCCGGGAACGCCCGTCCCAGACCCAGCACCACGGCGGCGGCCTCCGCGCGGTACAGGGACTGTACGTACTCGGCCTGCGCGCCCTCGTCACCGGCGAGCAGCACCCCGGTCGTGAGGACCATCTCGCCGCCGCTGAGCATCACCCCGACGTCGGCGGCCTCGGCGACGTGCACCCAGCGCACGGCCCGGTCGAGCTGGCTCGCTCCGGCCACCACCTCGGGCTCCCCGGCGAGGACCCGCTCCAGGGTGAGGACCTGCCGGACCGACAGGGTCGGCTCCAGGGACGTGGACGACTCCCAGGTGGTGGTCATGACGGTGTTTCCCTTGTTCAGGCCTTGCCCGGGTGCTGCTGGTGGATGCTCCGCAGAGCGTCTTCGAGGATCTCGGCGCCTTCCTCGGCCTCCGCGACGGTCAGGGACAGCGGTGGGGCGATGCGCAGCGCGCTGGTGTTGTGCCCGCCGCCCTTGCCGAGGAGCAGCCCGCCCGCGCGGGCGGCTTCGAGCACGGCGGCCGCCGCGTCGGGGTCGGCCTCGTCGGTGCCCGGTCTCACCAGTTCGATGCCGAGCATCAGTCCGCGGCCCCGCACCTCCCGGACGCCCGGAGTCTGCGCCCCGGCCGCCCGCAACCGCTCGATGAGCAGTCCGCCGACCCTCCGGGCGTTGCCTTGGAGGTCGTGTTCCAGCAGGTACGTGAGGTTGGCGAGACCGGCCGCCATGGTGATCTGGGTGCCGCCGAACGTGGAGATGCTGTTGGCGTCCAGGCAGTTCATGATCTCGGCGCGGGCCACCACCCCGCCGATGGACATGCCGTTGCCGATGCCCTTGGCGAAGGTGAGGATGTCCGGCGGGCCGTTCTCGGCGTGCGCCTGCCAGCCCCAGAAGTGGTCACCGGTGCGGCCCCAGCCGGTCTGCACCTCGTCGGCGATCCACAGGATGCCGCGCTCGTGCAGCACGTCACGGAAGGCCGCGAACAGGCCGTCCGGGGGCGAGGTGAAGCCGCCGACGCCCTGCACGGGTTCGGCGATCAGCGCTGCGGGCGGGCGGGTGTGGCCGAGCAGGTCCTTGAGGTCGTCCACGCAGGCCGCGATGAAGTCGTCGTCACCGAGGTCCGCGTACGGGCCGCGGGTGCGGACGCCGCCGTGGACGTACAGCGTCTGGAGGGGGGAGAGCGAGGTCGGGGACCAGCCGCGGTTGCCGGTGATGCCGACGGCGCTGAAGGAGCGGCCGTGGTAGCTGTTGCGCATCGCCAGGACCGTGTTGCTGCGGCGGTACGTCGTCGCCAGCATCAGGGCCGTGTCATTGGCCTCGGTGCCGGAGGTGGTGAAGAAGACGCGCGCGTCCGGGATGCCGCTCAACTTGGCGACGCGCTCCGCGAGTTCGACCATCGGCCGGTTGAGGTAGAGCGTGGAGGAGTGGATGATCCGCCCGGCCTGCTCGGCCACCGCCTTGGTGACCTCGGGCAGGGCGTGCGCGGTCATCGTCGTCAGGATGCCGCCGAAGAAGTCGAGGTACCTGTTGCCCTCGGCGTCCCAGACGTGGCGGCCCTCGCCGTGGGTGATCTCCAGCGGGTCCTCGTAGTACAGGGCGAGCCAGTCGGGCAGCACGCTCCGATGACGGCCGAGCAGGTCCCTGGTCACGGCCGCACCAGCCCGTCGTACGCGTCGGGCCGGCGGTCACGGTAGAACGCCCACTGCCGCCGGACCTCTTCGATGAGGTCGAAGTCGAGGTCGCGGACGACGAGTTCCTCGTCCTTGTCGCTGGCGGTCTCGCCCACGAACTGTCCGCGCGGGTCGACGAAGTACGACGTCCCGTAGAAGTCGTTGTCCCCGTACTCCTCGACGCCCACCCGGTTGATCGCGGCGACGAAGTACTCGTTGGCGACCGCGGCGGCGGGCTGCTCCAGTCGCCACAGGTGGGAGGAGAGCCCGCGGTGGGTGGCCGACGGATTGTAGACCAACTGAGCGCCGTTCAGGCCGAGTTGCCGCCAGCCCTCCGGGAAGTGCCGGTCGTAGCAGATGTAGACGCCGACCTTGCCGACGGCGGTGTCGAAGACCGGCCAGCCGAGGTTGCCCGGTTTGAAGTAGTACTTCTCCCAGAAGCCCTTGACCTGCGGGATGTGGTGCTTGCGGTACTTGCCGAGGAAGGTGCCGTCGGCGTCGATCACGGCCGCGGTGTTGTAGTAGAAGCCCGACTGCTCGACCTCGAAGACCGGGACGACGATCACCATGCCGGTCTCGCGGGCGAGTTCCCGCATACGACGGGTGGTCGGCCCGTCGGGCACCGCCTCGGCCCAGCGGTAGTGCTCCGGTTCCTGGACCTGACAGAAGTAGGGGGCGTTGAAGACCTCCTGGAAGCCGATGACCTTGGCACCCCGGCGGGCGGCCTCGCGGGCGTGCTCCTCGTGTTTCGCCACCATGGACTCGGTGTCGCCGGTCCAGGTGGCCTGGACCAGGGCGGCACGTACGACGTTGGCCATGAGCTGCTCCTTCGACGGGACGTCAGAGCGTCTACGCCCGTAGACGCAGGCCATAGAGGGACGAACGTAAGCCTCCTGACGGGCCTTGCCAAGACCATCGTCGTCAACCCGCGGAGTCGATCTCGTTTCGCACTCCTGTGGGTGAGCGGCTCGGCCGGTGGGCGGAGTCCAGGCCTGGGTGCCAGGTGCGCGTCAGAGCAGGGTCAGGCGGTGAATCCGGCGACGCGCAGGGCGTGCACCAGGTCCCAGTGGCGCTCCTCCGAGACACCCCGGGCGGCCTCCACCAGGAGCGGGACGAGGGTGCGCGGGTCGGGCTCGGCGCTGCGGGCGGCCTCTTCCGGGGTGCGGACGCGGACGTAGGCGTCGAGCAGTGCGCCCACCTCCCGGTGACGGCCCTCGGCGGCCAGCGCGAGTACCGCCTGACCGATCTCGTCGGCGGGCCGGGCCACGCCCTGGCGCAGGATCTGCTGCCCGTCGGTGCCGCGACCGGCCGCGACGAGCGCGTCAGCGGCGGCGACCAGCCGCTCGGCGGGCAGCGAGGCGGCCTCCCACAGCAGGCTCGCCCAGTCGGCACCCAGGCCGGCCCGCTCCATCTGGACGGCGAGCAGCGGATAACGGGCGGCCGGCCAGCGGGCGATCTCGGCGAGCAGCGCGTGCGCCTCGCCGCTGCGGCCCTCACCACGCAGCCGCACCAGCCGCTCCACGACCTGTGCCGTCTCCCGCCCGCCCGCCGCGTCCAGCGGCTCGACCCGCGGCTTCGGCCGGGTCTCGGCCCGCGCGGCCCCGGCGAACCGGGCCCCGCGTGGGGTACGGCCACTCGTGACGGGCGCGGCGGGGAGGTCCGGTACGGCGGTCGGCGGTACGACGACGGGGGCGGCCTCCTCCTCGACCATCCCGGCGAACCGGGCACCACCCCGGCGTCGCTTGCGCTGCTTGGGGGCGGGGGGTTGTTCGGCAGGGGGGTTTGTGAGGGCGGAGGTCTCGGCGGGCGTCGGCTGCCGGAAGGCGGAGGTCTCGGTGAGCGTCGGACGCTGCTGCCCTTCGGCCTGGTCCCCCGGGGCGGCGGAGGGGTCGACAGGGGCCGACTGTCGCGGGGCGTGGATGTGGGGGTCGTACGCGGGCCCCACGTCCCGCTCGGCATCGTATGTGCGGGCCGCCGGGCGGAAGGAACCGCCGGTCTCCGACCGGGACCCGCCGCCCGCGCGGACCCCGCCCCCGACGTCGCGATCGCGCTGCCGCGGCATGCTCAGGTCGGTCGCGCGTCTGTCCAGTCGCGCCATCCGGGACTGGAGTTCGGCGCAGCGGCGGGTGGCGCGTTCGTGGTCGTCGTGGGCCCAGGCGAGGTCGACGCGGAGGGCGTCGGCCTCTTCCCGGGTGGCGGCGGAGGCCAGTGCCCGGCGCAGCTCCGTCTGTCGGTCGGCGGCGTACCGCTGCTCACGGAGCATGACGTCGAAGCGGTCACCGAGGGCGTCACGGGCCCCGGGGCGGGCGTCGTGCGCGACGAGCGCGGCGGCGTGCAGGACACGGGCCCGTTCCGTCTCCGCCGCGGCGACCTGGGGGCCGTACGCTCCCGCGAGGTCCTGGAGCAGTGCCTCCACGACGTCCCACGGGGGCATCTCGCGTCCGTCGAGGCAGGCCCGCATACCGTCGGGGTCGCGCTGCCAGAACACCCCGCACCAGCCGCCGCCCTGGTCGAGGCGCGCCAGCAGACCGTCCAGATGGTTCGCGAACTCCCGCACTTGCCCGGGGAGTTGATCCACAGTCATCGCCCAACTCCCGCCCGACCGGAGCACTCCGGTTCGTAGGCAACACCAGCCGTGTTACGGGCGCGCTACGGGAAGTTTTCCGGGGCCGTGCAGGAGCCCCATCGCGAGGTCCGGGCCGACGGGCGGCGGCCCTGACGCCGCCCCGCGAACTGCCGACCGACCCCTGTCACACCTCCACCGGCACGCACCGCGCCGCCAGGTCGTCCATGGACAGACCGAGCGCCTGGGCCAGCGCGGCCACCGTGAAGAAGGCCGGCGTCGGGGCCCGTCCGGTCTCGATCTTGCGGAGCGTCTCGGCGGAGATGCCCGCGCTCGCCGCGACCTCGGTCATGCTGCGGCCACCGCGCGCCTCGCGCAGCAACCTGCCGAACCGTTCGCCGCGTTCGTGCTCTTCGGGAGTGAGAGGGGTGCGCACCATGCCGTCATTCTAATACCGGTATAGTAATTGGCGTGGTGGAACTGAAGACGGCCTCGGTGAACGACGCGATCGTGCACGGCATCCCGACCGCCGAGCGGGCCCTCGCGGCCGGCATCGAGGCGGCGGTCGTCGGCAACCGTGTCGGCGACATCGCGCACGCGATCGGCACCGTGTGCCGCGGCGGCGGATACGGCGTCCCGGACGGCTTCGGCGGCCACGGCATCGGCCGCCGTGTGCACGAGGACCCGCCGGTCCCGAACGAGGGGCGTCCGGGGCGGGGCTCGCGACTGCGGCACGGCATGGCCCTCGCCATCGAGCCGATGCTCATCGGCGGCGACACGGACGGCTGCCACGAGGCGCCGGACGGGTGGACCCTGCGGACGAACGACGGTTCGCGCGCGGCGCACGTGGAGCACACCGTGGCCATCACGGACGCCGGGCCTCGGATCCTGACGGCTCGCTGAGCTCGACCCTCTCCGCCGGGCTGGTCACCCTGCGTCACGGAGCGGGGGCGCCTCCCCCGCCGCCCCCTGCCACTCCGCGCCCGGTGCCGTTCGACGCCGCTCGGCGCTGTTCGCGCTGTTCGGCGCCGCTCGGCCGTGTTCGGCGCGCCGCTCGGCCCGTGTGCGGCACCCGCTTCGGCACCCATTCGGCACCGTATCGGCGGGGAACGCCGGGACGGCCGTCCACCGGGGGCCCGCGGAGGTGCCCGCTCCCCTCGTTCGTGCGAAGGTGGGCTACGAAGGCGCGCCCAGGGGGTGTAACCGGCTGCCGCTCGGGTTACCCGAGTCCGGCACGTCGATCAGCGAGGGCGTCCCGGGCCCTGCCCCCGTTCCAGTGCTTGCCCCGAACACGGGAGGCACCCCCGTCGGGACGCCGGATGGGAAGGCCAATGACCAGCGGCTTCACCGGCTCGGAAGGCTATGACCCCTTCGGAGAATTCCTCGCCCGCTTCTTCGGCGGGCCGCGCCAAGGTCCACGCCAGATCGACATCGGGCGGCTGCTCAGTCAGCCCGCCCGGGAGCTGGTGCGGGGCGCCGCCCAGTACGCCGCCGAGCACGGCAGCAGGGACCTGGACACCCAGCACCTGCTGCGGGCCGCACTGGCCTCGGAGCCCACCCGGACGCTGCTGAGCCGGGCCGGCGCGGATCCCGACTCGCTCGCCACGGAGATCGACCAGCGCTCCGGCCCGGCCCAGCACCCGCCCGGCGAGGTCCCGCCGCCGACCTCGCTGTCCCTGACCCCGGCCGCCAAGCGCGCCCTGCTGGACGCGCACGACCTGGCGCGGACGCGCGGCGCCGGTTACATCGGCCCCGAGCATGTGCTGACCGCCCTCGCCTCGAACCCGGACTCGGCCGCCGGGCACATCCTCAACTCGGCCCACTTCGCGACCTCCGGGCTGCCGCCCGAGCCGGCCCCGGACGGCGGTCAGGCCCGCCTCGAACGGCCGCGCTCCACCGGTACGCCCACGCTGGACAAGTACGGCCGCGACCTCACCGACCTGGCCCGGCAGGGCGGCATCGACCCGGTGATCGGCCGGGAGGAGGAGATCGAGCAGACCATCGAGGTGCTGTCCCGGCGCGGCAAGAACAACCCGGTGCTCATCGGTGACGCCGGTGTCGGCAAGACCGCGATCGTGGAGGGGCTCGCCCAGCGGATCGTCGACGGTGACGTGCCCGATGTGCTCGTCGGACGGCGGGTGTTCGCCCTGGACCTGACGGGTGTGGTCGCGGGCACCCGCTATCGCGGGGACTTCGAGGAGCGGCTGAACGCCATCGTGAGCGAGATCCGCGCCCACTCCGAGGAGTTGATCGTCTTCATCGACGAACTGCACACCGTCGTCGGCGCCGGAGGCGGCGGCGAGGGCGGCTCCATGGACGCCGGAAACATCCTCAAGCCCGCCCTGGCCCGCGGTGAGCTGCACGTCGTGGGCGCGACCACCCTGGAGGAGTTCCGCCGGATCGAGAAGGACGCGGCGCTGGCCCGCCGCTTCCAGCCGATCCTGGTACCCGAGCCCAGCACCGCGGACGCCATCGAGATCCTGCGCGGTCTGCACGACCGCTACGAGGCCCACCACCAGGTCCGCTACACCGACGAGGCCCTGGTGGCCGCGGTCGAGCTGTCCGACCGGTATCTCACCGACCGCCGCCTGCCGGACAAGGCGATCGACCTCATCGACCAGGCCGGTGCCCGGGTGCGGCTGCGGGCACGGACCAAGGGCACGGACGTCCGGGCCATGGAGCGCGAGGTCGAACAGCTCACCCGGGACAAGGACCAGGCAGTGGCCGACGAGCAGTACGAGCAGGCCACCCAACTGCGGGACCGGATCGGCGAGTTGAAGCAGCGGATCGGCGAGGCAACCGGCGACACCGAGGTCGACGAGGGGATGGACCTGAAGGTCACCGCCGAGGCCATCGCCGAAGTCGTGTCGCGGCTGACCGGCATCCCGGTCAGCAGCCTCACCGAGGAGGAGAAGCACCGCCTGCTCGGCCTGGAGCAGCACCTGCACGAGCGGGTCGTCGGTCAGGACGAGGCGGTCCGCGTGGTCGCCGACGCCGTCCTGCGCTCCCGCGCCGGGCTCGCCAGCCCCGACCGCCCGATCGGCAGCTTCCTCTTCCTCGGCCCGACCGGCGTGGGCAAGACGGAGCTGGCGCGGACCCTCGCCGAGGCCCTGTTCGGCAGCGAGGAACGCATGGTCCGCCTGGACATGAGCGAGTACCAGGAGCGGCACACCGTCAGCCGCCTGGTCGGCGCCCCGCCCGGGTACGTCGGCCACGAGGAAGCCGGCCAGCTCACCGAGGTCGTCCGCAGGCACCCGTACTCGCTGCTCCTCCTCGACGAGGTGGAGAAGGCGCACCCGGACGTCTTCAACATCCTGTTGCAGGTCCTCGACGACGGACGACTGACCGACTCCCAGGGCCGCACGGTCGACTTCACCAACACGGTCATCGTGATGACCAGCAACCTCGGTTCCGAGGCGATCACCCGGCGCGGCGCCGGCATCGGCTTCGGCGCGGGTGGCGCGGAGGCGGACGAGGAGGCGCGGCGCGAGCAGATCCTGCGGCCGTTGCGGGAGCACTTCCGGCCCGAGTTCCTCAACCGGATCGACGAGATCGTCGTCTTCCGTCAGCTCACCGGCGACCAACTGCGGGAGATCACCAACCTGTTGCTGGAGAAGACGCGTCGGCTGCTGCACGCGCAGGGCGTCGCGGTCGAGTTCACCGATCCGGCCGTCGACTGGCTCGCCGAACGTGGCTACCAGCCGGAGTACGGCGCCCGTCCGTTGCGCCGCACCATCCAGCGGGAGGTGGACAACCAGCTCTCCCGGTTGCTGATCGACGGCCGGGTCGCCGAGGGCGGCACGGTGAGGGTGGATGTGGCGGACGGGCGGCTCGCGTTCCGTACCGAGGATTTGCCGCCCGCCCCCGAGTTGTGACCGCCCTTACCGCTTGGTGGGGCGCACCACCATCGCCGAGCCGCCGCCCCGCCGTACCGTCTCGGCGGCGGCCAGCCACTTCCCGTTCGGCAGCCGCTGCACGCCGGTGGCGGCGCCGATCTCGGGGTTCAGTTTGAAGGAGTGCCCGATGGCTTCGAGCTGCTTGCGGAGCTGGCTGTCGTAGAGGCCGGGTTCGAGCTCGGTCTGGGCCGCGTTGCGCTGGCTGGCGCGCGGCGCGGCGATAGCGTCCACGAGCGGAAGGCCCCGGTCGAGGAACTCGGTCAGCGTCTGCAGGACGGTGGTGATGATGGTCGCGCCGCCGGGCGAACCCAGCGCCACCACCGGCTTGTTGTGCCGGTCCAGCACGATGGTCGGGGAGATCGACGAGCGTGGCCGCTTGCCGGGGCCCGGCAGGTTCGGGTCGTGGACGGCCGGGTTGGCCGGGGCGAAGGAGAAGTCCGTCAGCTCGTTGTTCAGGATGAACCCGCGTCCCGGGACGGTGATCGCGCTGCCGCCGGTCTGCTCGATGGTGAGGGTGTAGGAGACGACGTTCCCCCACTTGTCGGCCACCGTCAGATGGGTGGTGTTCTCGCCCTCGTACGTCGTCGGCGCCGCGGTACCCCCGGCCCCGCAGGCCGCCGGGTGGCGCGGGTCGCCGGGTGCGACCGGGCTGGTGAGCACGGCGTGGTCCTTGATGAGGCACGCCCGTGAGTCGGCGTACCGCTGCGACAGCAGCTCCTTCGTCGGTACGTCCTCGAAGGCGGGGTCGCCGACCCAGCGCCCCCGGTCCGCGAACGCGATCCGGCTCGCCTCGATGAAGTGGTGCAGGTACTGGACCTCGCTCGCCTTGGAAAGGTCCGTGTTCTCCAGGATGTTGAGGGCCTCACCGACGGTGGTGCCGCCCGAGGAGGAGGGCGCGATCGAGTAGACGCCGAGGCCGCGGTACGAGGTCTTCGTGGGCGCCTGGAGCTTGGCGCGGTAGGCGGCGAGGTCCTTCTCGGAGAGGTCGCCGGGGCGGGCGTTCCAGCCCGAAGCCGGGTCCACCGGAGGGTGGTTCACGGTGTCGACGATGTCGTCGCCGAGGTCGCCGTGGTAGATCGCGCGGACGCCCTTCTTGCCCAACTCGGCGTAGGTGCGGGCGAGATCGGGGTTCTTGAAGGTCGAGCCGACGACCGGCAACCGCCCGCCGGGCAGGAACAGCTTGGCGGTGTCCGGGAAGTAGCGGAACCGGGTCTCGTTGGACGCGGTCTGCGAGCGGAAGGTGTCGTCGACGACGAATCCGTTCCGGGCGATGCGCTCGGCGGGCTTGAGCACCGTCCCGAGCTTTCTGCTGCCCCACTTGTCGAGCGCCGTCTGCCAGGTGGCGGGCGTGCCCGGCGTGCCGACGCTCAGGCCGCTGCTGACGGCGTCCGCGAAGGCGAGCGGCTTGCCGTTCTCCAGGAAGAGGTCGGAGCCGGCGGTGAGCGGTGCCGTCTCACGTCCGTCGATCGTGCGCACCGTACGGGACTTGGCGTCGTAGTAGACGAAGTAGCCGCCTCCGCCCACACCGGAGGAGTAGGGCTCGGTGACGCCGAGCGCGGCGGCCGTGGCGACGGCCGCGTCGACGGCGTTGCCACCTTTCTTCAGGACCTCGATGCCGGCGGCGGAGGCGTCCGCGTCGACGCTCGAGACGGCACCGCCGTAGCCGACGGCCACGGGGACTTTCTTGGCGGGGGCGCCGGAAGCGGCGGGCGGAGCCGCCGCTCCCACCGACACCACGGCGGCCGAGACCGCCAGCACCGACAGTTTCCGTGCGACAGGGCGACGCATCCGAACCTCCAGCAAGAGACCGTTCGCGCAGCCTATGCGATCGCCATGCCCCCGTCAGGAAGGCACGTCGACCGGTCCGGAAACACGGGTCGGCGTTCGCCGGATAGCATGCCCGCCCATGAATGACGACGTGCGCAACATCGTCCTGGGCGTGGTGGCCGCCGGTATCAGTGCCACGCTCGGCTGGCTGGCCCGGACCTACCTGTGGAAGCGCAAGCTCCGCCGCAAGCAGGCCTTCTTCGGGCTGCCCGACAACTCGGAGTCCCTGCTGGTCGTCAACCGCGACGCGGGCAGCCCCGACCTCGCGGTGCACCGCTACGACGTGTTCGCCCTCCTGGAACTCTCCGCGCTCATCAAGGACTGCGGCGCGCACGCCGAGGTGATAACCCAGGACGCGGCCCGGCAGGGCTTCGGCGAGCGGACGGAGTTCTGCGTGGGCGGCCCGGGTTCGAATCGACGCATGGCGGCCCATATGCACGCCATGCTGCCCGGGGTGCGCGTGAACACCGACCCGGATCCGGGCCCGGACCGACTGGCGTTCCAGATCGGCAGCGAGCGCTACCGCATGGAGAGTGGCCTGACCGAGTACGTGCTGCTGGCCCGGCTCACGGCGGGAGAACCGGGCCGGGCCCGGCCCGTGTTCCTGTTCTGCGGCCAGCGCGCGATCACCAACCAGGCCGCGACCCGATACCTCGCCCGCAACCACGAGCGGCTGGCCCGCAAGCACGGCCACAACTCCTTCGTGATGCTGCTGAAGGTGGTCAACTCGCAGGCGTACGGCCCCGATGTGGTCGAACTGGTCGCGGACGTGACACGGGCGGCACAGGCGCCGCTGCCGACCCCGGCGATTCCGCGCAACTCCCACCGGGCCTCCTAGTACTACAGCCGTAGATCGTGATCTTCATGCTTGAGCGGCTTGACGCCGGTAGTGGCTGGTCTGGGATCGGGCTGGTGGCGGCGTCGCCGGACGGACCAGCGAAGTCGGTGGACAGGTGGCCGCACCCGTCTCCACACCGCGTCAGGTCGCGCAGCGTCTGCTTGCCGTCCTGTGTATGGGAGAGCTTGTGCAACGTGGCGAAGTCTGGTGGGTCCAGTTCGACGAGCGGAGGTTGGTCGTACTGCTGTCAGGGGACGACGCGTCCGGGTTCCGGGTGATGCAGGTCGTCGCTCCGGCGGGCCTCGACATCAGCGGTCTGGGCATCGAAGTGACGGTCGGCGCCGGTGAAGGGCTGCCGCTCGAAGGCGTGCTGCGGCTCGCGTTCCCGCGTCCAGGCTTCACCCCGTGCACGTGGCTGACCACCGTGTCCCGGGACGACCTGATAGAGCGGGCGGCCGTCCTGTCCTCCAGGAAGCTCAGCGAGATCGACGATGCCCTCCGACTTGCTGAACAAGCACAGGAGCCGACCCCGGCAACGACCGCGAAGCTCAGCGAGATGAGGGACGCCCTCCGTCGCGGTGAACTCGGGTAGCCGGAGAAGGAGCCGACGCCCGCGACGGCATGGGCGATCTCGGGCCATCAGGCAGCCCGTGATCTCGGCAAACGCCTCCGCTGGACACTTTGGCGGCGCCGTCACCAAGCCCGCGCACACACGAGCCACTACCGGCGCCAAGCAGCCCAACGAGCATGAAGATCACGATTTACAGCTGGAGTACTAGCGCGGGCGCCCCAGGGTCGTGCACATTCCAACAATCGTTACTCCCACGTAACTTACCGACGGGTTACTTGCGGTAAGGCACCGAGGTTACTGTCGGGTCACTTTCGACTGACACGAGTGACCGTACGAGGGAGTGACCCGTGGGACATCGCCACCGCCAGGCCCTGCGCACAACCGCCGCGGGCGCCGTCTCGGCGACGCTGATCGCCGGCAGCTCCCTGGGGCTCGCCCCCGGCGCCCAGGCGGCGACCGGTATCCGATTCGTCGACATCGCCGGGGACGGCGGCACGGTCCTCAAGGCGAACGTCATCACACCCGCCGACGCCGACGGCACCCGCCGCTACCCGCTGCTCGTGCTGCCCACGAGCTGGGGCCTGCCCCAGGCCGAATATCTCGCCCAGGCCCAGAAGCTCGCGAACTCCGGTTACATCGTGGTCAGTTACAACGTCCGCGGCTTCTGGCAGTCGGGCGGCGAGATAGAGGTGGCGGGCCCGCCCGACGTGGCGGACGCGTCCGAGGTCATCGACTGGGCCCTCGCCCACACTCCGGCAGACCCGCGAAAGGTCGGCATGGCGGGCGTCTCGTACGGCGCCGGCATCAGCCTGCTGGCCGCCGCGCACGACAAGCGCGTCAAGGCGGTGGCCGCCCTCAGCGGCTGGGCCGACCTGGTCGGCTCCATCTACTCCGGTCGCACCCAGCACGTCCAGGCGTCCGCCCTGCTGGACGGCGCGAGCCTGGTCACCGGCCGCCAGAGCCCCGAACTGCGGCAGATCTTCGACGACTTCTACGCCTCGAACCTGGACAAGGAACCCGAACTCGTCGCCTGGGGGAAGAAACGTTCAGCAATGACCTACGTGGATCAGCTGAACGAGAACGACACCGCGGTCATGATGGCCAACGCCTGGGGCGACACCGTTTTCCCGCCCAACCAGTACGCGGACTTCTACCAGAAGCTGACCGGCCCGAAGCGACTGGAGCTGCGCCCCGGCGACCACGCCACCGCCGAGATCACCGGCCTGTTCGGGCTGCCCAACGACGTCTGGACCGACACCGAGCGCTGGTTCGACCACTACCTCAAGGGCGCGGACAACGGCGTCGACCGCGAGCAGCCCGTGCGGCTCAAGTCCCGTTCCACGGGCGGCTACGAGGGCTACCCGGACTGGAAGTCGGTCGGTGCGACCCGGAAGAAGATCGCCCTGGCGGGCACGACCACCCTGCACACGAACGTCGACTCGGGCGCGGACGGCGGTGTCGTCTTCCTGTCCAGCATTCTCGACCAGGTGGCCCGACTGCCCCCCGTCGCCTCGATCCCCCTGCTCCCCCGCCGCTGGGCGGCCGTATGGCAGTCGGAGAAGTACGCGAGCACGCAACAGGTGCGCGGAACGGCCGAGTTGCACACCACCCTCACCCCGACCAAGGAGAGCGGCACCCTCGTCGCGTACCTCTACGACGTGGGGCCGCTCGGCCTCGGCAAGCTGGTCAGCAACGCGCCGTACACCTTCCACGGGCGAACGCCCGGGAAGCCGTTCGACGTCGACCTGGAGCTGTTCTCCACGGCCTACGACGTCCCGGCAGGGCACCGGCTGGCCCTGGTGGTCGACACGGTCGACCCGCTCTACATCGAGCACAACCCGTCCGGCGCACAGCTGACCTTCTCCTCGCCGGTGAACGACCCGTCGTACGTGTCGATCCCGCTGCGCGAGCAGTGATCTCCGGCTGCCGCCGGCCGGGTATGGGCTCTGTGAGCTGCCACCCCCCTACGGTTTCGGGGCCGTGGGGGGACCCCCACCCGGCAGCAGCGTCCCCGGTCCGGCCGCGGTGACCACCGCGGCCTCGGTCGTCGGACCGCGCCGCTCCCGCCGGGACAGCCGGGCGGCGGACCGGGAGAGCAACGCACACATCCCGACGCGGATCGGCGAGACCGACACCGCGGGGATGAACGGCACATCGTAGTCCAGGTTCCGCGCGCCGGGCCGAACCGCGTCGGGGGACTCTCCGCTGGGGAGGGTGCGGCGGGGCGCCGGGGGGAAGGACGCCGTCCGGAAGCCCGGCGGGGGCGCCGACGGCGAGGCGTGGGCGGTCGGTCCGGTGGTGCGGTTCGCGCTCCCCCGCTCACTGCTTGAGGATCTTGGAGAGGACGTCCCTGGCACGCTCACCGCGCGGGTCGGTGCAGGACGACAGGCGTCGACTTCCCCCAACCCGAACGGCCGCCGACAACGACCACCTCCCCCTTGCCGACGGTGAGGTCGATGCCCTGCCGGACACGCGGCTCCCCGTAGTACTTGTAGACGTCACACAGTTCGATCAACGGATCGACGGCCATGCCCAGCCCTACCCACTCTCAGCTGTGTCGTAGGTCCCGCAACTTATCGGGGCAAGATCGACGTAAATGCACGACACGCACTTTTCGGGCATTAGCCGTATTTACGTCGAGCTGTGGGCCAGAGATTCACGCTTCCGCGACTTCGGCGTACAGCTGGGAGAGCTCGGGCGCCCCGCTGGACGCCCACTCGTGACCGGAGCCGACGACGTCGAACTCGCGCCCCGAGGCGAGCCGGATCACGGGCTGACCGTCCGGCCGCAGGTCCCAGGAGGCCCCCGGGACGGTCCGCACGATGACCGTCCCGAGATAGAGCCCGGCGTCGTTACCGAGCCAGGGCAGGACCTCCGCGTCGTCCCGCCAGCGCGGCACCAGCTGATCCAGCGCCTCCAACGAGGCCGCGGTGTCGTCGAGTTGGACACCCTCCCGGGACGCCTGGGAGCGCAGCAGCTCACACTCGGCGAGGAGTTCGGCGATGCCCTCGGGGTCGCGGGCGCCGGGTTTCACGTGCCTGTTGCCCAGAAAAGGGATCTTCATATGCCCAGCGTGTCATTCACCCTGCCGTACACACCACAGGCGCGCGGACCCTCGATTCCGGTCGACTTCGCCGCGACTCAGCGCATGGCTCGTTGACATGTACCCGGTGTCTCTTTAGTTTCGCTATGCGACTTTTGTTCTACCAGGGCTCTCTGTTACCTCTCGAACCTCTCGTACCTCTTGCACCTCTCGTACCTCTTGCACCTCTCGTACCTCTGGCCCCCTGATCTTCTGCTCTTCTCTGCCAAGGAGGCGGCCGTGCGCCGAAGCATCCTTTGGTGGGTGGCCGTTCTCGCCCTGTGCGCGGCCCTCGTGCCCACGAGCTCGATGCCGGCCGCCCCGGCGGGCGCGTTGGGGCCTCCCCCGCTGGAGGAACTGTTCGACACGACGGCGGTCAGTGACGACGCCCGGCCCTGCGAGGCGGACTTCGACGGCCTCGGCGCCTCCCTGTCTGCCCAGGACCTCACGGCCGCCGGCTGGACGCCGGGGCGCCCCCTCACCGTGCTGGGCGCGCGGCTGACCTGGCCGCGGTGGCGGCCGGGCGCACCGGACAACGTGCGGGCCGCCGGGCAGGACGTCCGCCTGCGCGGGCACGGCGACGCGCTCGCCTTCCTGGTGGCCGGCACCGGCGGTGCCGAGACAGGCGGCACGGGCACGGTCGAGTACGCGGACGGCACCGTCTCCCCGTACCGGCTGACCGCCTCCGACTGGCGCCGGGGACCGCTCGGCACCAAGGCGGTGGCACTGCCGCACGTCAACACACCCGGTGGCCAACTCGTCGAGAAGGCACGGCTGTACGTCGTGACGGTGCCGTTGAGCGCGGGGCGCGAAGTGATCTCGGTGCGGCTGCCGTACGCGACCGACCTGCATGTGTTCGCGATGTCGGTACGGGCCACCACACCGGAGTGGACCGGGAGTTGGGCGACCGCGACCACCGGCTACCAGGCCCTCGGCCCGTGGACGGACCGGACGCTGCGGCTGGTCGTGCACACCTCTGTGGGCGGGCCACGGCTGCGGCTGCGGTTCGACAACACCTTCGCGGCGGCTCCGGTGCGGGTCGGCGGTGCCACGGTGGCGGTGCAGGCCTCGGGTGCGACGGCGCGGGGTGTGCCGGAGCGGCTGACCTTCGAAGGTGCGGCGGGGGTCGAGATCCCGGCCGGGGCGCAGTCGTTCAGTGATCCGCTGGTCTTCGCGGTACCGGCGGACACCAACCTGCTGGTGAGCTTCCATCTGCCTGGGACGGTGTCTGCGGCGCCCGTGCACCGGCTCGCGCGGCAGCGGTCGTACCTGAGCGACGCGGGCGACCATACGGCGGACGGTTCGGCCACCGCGTACACCTCGACGCTGACCGACTGGCCCCTGCTGACCGGGGTGGACGTGGGCTGCGGGCCGGGGTCGGTGGTGCTGGTCGGGGACTCGATCACCGATGGGGACCGGTCCACCGTGGACGCGAACCGGCGCTGGCCGAATGTGCTGGCCACCCGGCTGCTGGGGCAGAGCGTGGTCCCCCGCTACGGGGTGCTGAACCTGGGGATCTCAGGAAACCGTGTGGTGACCGACCGCTATCCCGGGGACCGGGTCGCCACGGACTCGGCCGGGGTGAGCGCCCTGAACCGGTTCGACCGCGATGTCCTCGCCCAGACGTCGGCGCGTACGGCGGTGCTGTTCGAGGGTGTGAACGACGTGCTGGGCGGTGCCTCGGCCCAGCAGGTGATCGCGGGGCTGCGGGAGTTCGCGGACCGGGGCCGCGCCCGTGGTCTGCGGACGCTGGCAGCCACGCTCCTGCCGTGCGGGGGCCGCCCGCGGTGCACGGCGGCGGTGGACGCCGAGCGGGTCGCGGTCAACGCCTGGATCCGGGACGCCGGGGTGTTCGACGGCGTGCTGGACTTCGACGGTGTGGTCCGCGACCCGGCCTCCCCCACCCGCATACTGCCCGCGTACGACAGCGGCGACCATCTGCACCCGTCCGATGCGGGGTTGGCCGCGCTCGCGGAGTCGGTGGACCTGCGGCTGCTGTCGGACTACACGTCGAGGTCGACCACGACCGGCGCGTGGTCGGAGGCTCCCTTGCCCTTGCGCTCCTCGCGGTCGACGTAGGCGTCCTTCACCGACTTGGCGAACGGCTCGTTGCCGTACACCAGGTCGATGCGCATCCCCCGGTTCTTGGGGAAGCACAGCTGGCGGTAGTCCCAGTACGTGAAGGGGTGCTCGTACTTCAGGGGGCGCGGAACCACGTCGGACAGGCCCGCCTCGCGCAGGGCGGCCAGGGCGGCGCGCTCGGCCGGGGTGACGTGGGTGAGGCCCTCGAAGGCGGCGACGTCATGGACGTCGTCGTCGGTCGGGGCCACGTTGTAGTCGCCGAGGACGGCGAAGGGGCGGCTGCCCGTCGCGTCGCCCGCGACGGCCGCCCTCAGGGCCTCGAACCACTGGAGCTTGTATGCGTAGTGCGGGTGGTCCACCTCGCGGCCGTTCGGCACGTACACCGACCAGACCCGGACCGGGCCGCAGGTCGCGGAGATGGCCCGGGCCTCCGTCGCCCCGTCGTAGCCGGGGTCGCCGGGCAGGCCCTTGACCACGTCCTCGATGCCGACGCGGGAGATCACCGCCACGCCGTTCCACCGGCCGGTGGCGTGTACCGCCGCCTCGTAGCCCAGCTCGCGCAGCTGGTCGAGCGGGAACTGCGCCTCGGCGACCTTGGCCTCCTGGAGGCACAGCACGTCGGTGCCGCTGCTCTCCAGCCAGGCCAGCAGCCTCGGCAGGCGGGCGGTGATCGAGTTCACGTTCCAGGTCGCGATGCGCATGTCTCACAACCTACCGGGCGGGTCTGACAACGCGGCCCGCGCCGGCCGACCTGGCCGGCGGGGCCGCCCGTCACACGTCCGTCGAGGCGCCCGGCGTCAGCCGCAGGTGCTCGGCGCCGCCGAGGGCCCCGATCTGGTTGTCGTAGATCGGGCGGGCGAGGTCGGTGAGCAGGGCGTCGTGGATGTCGTAGGCGCGCTGCGGCTTGACCTCGCGGACGTAGTCGATGACCTCGGAGATCTTGCTCCAGGGGGCCATGACCGGGAGCATCAGCGTCTCGACGGCGTGGTCGGGGACGGTGAGCGCGTCGCCGGGGTGGAAGACCTTGCCGCCGTCGACGAGGTAGCCGACGTTGGTGACGCGGGGGATGTCCGGGTGGATGACCGCGTGCAGCTCGCCGTGGACCTGGACGTCGAAGCCGGCCGCGGTGAAGGTGTCACCGTGACCGACGGTGTGCACCCGGCCGGGGAAAGCGGCGGAGATCTTCTCCGCGACCGACCGGAGGGTCCAGATCTCGGCGGCCGGGTCGGCCTCCATGGCGGCCCGCAGCCGTGCCTCGTCGAAGTGGTCGGGGTGCTCGTGGGTGACCAGGATGGCGTCGGCGCCGACCGCGGCGTCCTGCTCGCTGAATCCGCCGGGGTCGAGAACGAGTGTCCGGCCGTCCTTCTCCAGGCGGACACAGGAGTGCGACTTCTTCGTGAACCTCATGCATTCCATCCTGCCCCCATCCGTCCCGGACACTGGGGCAGGGCTCACTCGCTGAGTGTCGTCTCCTCGCGGATGACCTGCTGGGCCACCTTGAAGGCGCTGTTCGCCGCCGGGACGCCGCAGTAGACGGCCGCGTGCATCAGCACCTCCTTGATCTCGACCGGAGTGAGACCGTTGCGCAGGGCGGCGCGGGTGTGGAAGGCGAGTTCGTCGAGGTGGCCGCCCGCGACCAGGGCGGTGAGGGTGACACAGCTGCGGGAGCGCCGGTCCAGACCGGGCCGGTCCCAGATCTCGCCCCAGGCGTAGCGGGTGATGAACTCCTGGAAGTCGCCGGAGAACTCGTCGGCCTGTGCCAGGGCCCGGTCCACGTGCGCGTCGCCGAGCACCTCGCGGCGCACCTTCAGACCGGAGTCGTACGGGTCGGGACGGCCCACGCCCGGGGGGCTCACGACGGCCGCGGCGATCTCGGCGACCGGTGCGGGCTGCGGCGGCGCGGCGGCCAGGACCGGCTTGACCGGGGACGCCTGGATCGCCGTCATACCGGTGGTGGAGTCGAAGACGGGCTGCCAGGCGGTGGAGAAGTGTCTGACCAGGAGGTCGGTGACGGCGGCCGGCTGCTCGACCGGCACCAGATGGGAGGCGCCGGGGACGACGGCCAGCCGGGCGTCCGGGATGCCCGCGACCAGGGTGCGGGCCTCGGCGGGGCCGGTGACCTGGTCGTCCGAACCGACGAGGACCAGGGTGGGCACGCCCACCCGGGCGAGCTCGCCCCGCACGTCGAACGAGGCGAGCGCCTCGCAGGCGGCGATGTAACAGCCGGGGTCGGTGGTACGCACCATCTGCACGGCCCACTCGGTGATCGCGGGCTGCGCCGCGGCGAACCCGCCGGTGAACCAGCGATCGGGGGACATCCGGGCGATCGGGTCGAGCCCGTTCGTCCGTACGACCACACCGCGCTGGCGGAACTCGTCGGCCGTGCCGAAACGGGGCGAGGCCGCGATCAGCGCGAGCGAGGCGAGACGCTCGGGATGGCGCAGGGCCAGCTCCATACCGACGGCGCCGCCGAGCGCGCAGCCCGCGTAGCCGAAGCGGTGCACGCCGAGACCGTCGAGGGTGGCGAGCAGCCGCGCGGTGAGGTCGCCCACCGCGCCCGCCGGGTACGCGGGAGCGCCGCCGTGCCCGGGCAGGTCGAACCGGAAGACCCGCCACTGCTTCGTCAGCTCGGGGACCTGGCGGTCCCACATGTGCCAGGTGGTACCCAGGGAGGGCCCCAAGATCAGGACAGGGGCGTCTTCTGGTCCGTCGAAGCGGTATTGCAGGGTGTTCGGTGGTGTCTCGCTCACCCGTCAGACCCTCTCATCTCTCACGGGATCTCACATGGCCGGTCCCAACCTAACGGCTCCTGCCGCTGTCTCCACGACGGGCCCGGGACCTCCGAAATCCTTCGGGGTCCAGGTACGGGTTCTGCCGCGGGTACGCCTGGCAGTGTCAACAGGTGGTCCTGCGGGTACGGGCCCTTTTCCCGGTCCCGGCGCGTCGAAGAAGGTTCCTTTCTCGTCACGGCTTTCACGGCTTCCAGGTGATGCGGGTCTCAGCATCGACTGTGGTCAGGATCGCGTGGCTCGGCATGACTCACCTGAAAGCCTTCCGGGATCTCCCCAACCAGCGGCCTCACCGCCACACGGTGAACGAGTTGTGCCGTCCCCTGGTGGGTGACGGTGACCGCTGTGCCGCGGACACCTGAACTGGCGCGGCACGCGCGGCCGTTCACCCCTCCGTCTGCGGCTGAGGTATAGACGACAGTGAACGACGGTGCAGGGACACGGCCACCGCGAGCGCCCCGGTCAGCGCGCAGAGCGCCCCGAAGCCGTAGGTGAGCGTGGCGAACGAGGCGACGGCGGCGACCAGCAGCGGGCCGCCCGCGTCGCCCAGTTCGCGGCCCAGTTCGGCGGCACCCATGGTCTGCCCGAGACGCTCCGACGGGGTACTGGCGGCCAGCGCGGCGAAGCCGAGCGGGGTGATCAGGCCGGTGCCGACGCCGATCAGGGCCGCCCCCAGCAGGATGCCGGTCAGCCCCGGCAGCATCGCGCAGGCCAGACCCGCGGCGGTGACCGACAGCCCCGCGACGAGGCCGGTCCGGGTGGTGAGACGTCCGTCGTCCCGAGCGCGCCCGGCCCGTGGCTGGACGAGGGCCGCGCAGCCGGCCAGCACCGACACCGCCGCCCCGGTCGCCACGGCGCCCAGTCCGGCGGCGCGGCCCGAGACCGGAAGGAAGCCGACCCCGACGGAGAGTGCCGCGGTCGCCGCCGCGAGCGCTGCCGTCGGGGTGAGGAAGACCGGGTCGGCCAGCCTTCGGGCCAGGTCCACAACCGTCTGGCGGACCTTGGGCAGCGGCGGCACGACAGGAACGGCGAGCGCGGCCCAGACGGCGACCGCCGCGCCTAGCACCGCGAGCACGGTGAACAACAGGCGCAGACCGCCGGCCCACACCAGGACGCCGCCGAGCAACGGACCGAGGGTGTAGCCGATCGACTTGTAGAAGCCGTAGCTGCCGAAGGCACGGCCGTGTTTCGCCGCCGGGTTCAGGCGGGCGACCAGTGCGGAGGCGGACGGTGAGAAGGCGGAGGCCGCGGCTCCCTGCCCGAGGCGTGCGGCCCACAGCCAGCCGGGGCTGTCGGCGACGACGTACAGAGCGGATGCCGCGGCGAAGGCGACCAAGCCGCCGAGCAGCACGGGGCGGGCGCCGACGCGGTCGGCGAGGGTGCCGAAGAGCGGCTTGAGGAGCACCTCGGCGCCGTCGTAGAGGGCGAGGAGACCGCCGAGCACCAGGAGGGAGGTGACCGCGTCGTCGGTGTCGCCGCCGAGGCTCGCGGCGATTCCGTGCGCGCCGAAGGCGGTGGTGAACCCCGCCGCGTACAGCGGCCACATCTGCCGGGCCGGGGCGGACGGCGGCGCGGTCATCGGTCCGACTCCGGTGTCTGATGGAGGGCGGCGAAGACCCGCTCGGCGTAGTCCTCGCAGGCCGCGGCGCACTGCTTGAGCCGCCGGCCGGCCTCGGCCGCCTCCGGAGCGCCGAAGACGTCCCGGGCGGTCAGGTCACGATGCCAGCGCCGCAGCCGTTCCAGCGACTGCTCCTCTTCCTCCAGCTCGGCCAGGGTGAACTTGGCGATCCGGATCTCCTTGGCCAGCTCCTGCTCGAACTTGCCGCAGTCGGCCAGGAACTCCGCCCAGTCCGCGGACCGGGCGGCGGTGAACATCGCCTGGAAGCGGGCCGCGTCCTCGGTGCTGCGCCCGGCGGCGTTCAGGGAGACGGCCTGCCCGCCGGCCTGCTCCGTGAGCGCCACCGCCCGGTCGACGCCGGCGGCGAAGACCGGCACATCCGGCACGGCCCAGACCCCCTGCCCGAGGGAGAGCGCGCCCGCCTTGCGCAACTCCCGCCACACCGCGACCCGGTGCCTGGACGGCTCGGCGGGCAGTTTGATCACGAGGACGAGCCAACGGCTCCCCGGCTCCATGTTCGACACGCAATCGAATGTAGCAGCCGTTACATCCGACACTGTAGTCCGCGGTTCGTCAGCCGATGAGGGCTCCGCTCCGGAGGCCCGGGATCGCGGTGCGCCTCGACCGAGCCCGTGTGAGCAGCGCGGGGCTGTCGGCGACGGCGGCGATGGCGCTCGCGCTGCCGCCGTCGCCGGTCAGATACCCGGCTACGCGCCTCCATCAGGTCCCGCGCCGGGCGACGAGCAGCGCCACATCGTCATCCGGCTCCCGGTTCAGCGCACCGAGCAGAATGTCGCAGGTCTCTTCCAGGGGGAGGTGGTTGCCGTCCAGCAGGCGTAGCAGGGCTTGCAGACCGGCGTCGATGGGCGTTGCGTGGCTCTCCACCAGGCCGTCCGTGAACAGCGCGAGCAGTGCCCCTTCGGGTAGTTCCCGTCCTTCGACGGTGAACGGCACGCCTCCCACCCCGAGCGGCACTCCGCCGGCGATGTCGAGGAGTGCGGCATTCCCGGCCGGATTCACCATGATGGGTGGCAGGTGGCCCGCGCGGGAGACTTCGCACCGGCCGTGCCGCGGGTCGCAGACGACGTAGAGGCAGGTGGCCAGCGTGTCGGAGTCGCCGAGCGAGGCGGCGATGCCGTCGAGGTGGTGCAGCAGCTCGGCGGGAGTCAGGTCGAGTCGGGCGAGGGCGCGGGTGGCCGTGCGGAGCTGGCCCATGATCGCCGCCGCGTGCACGCCTTTGCCCATCACGTCGCCGACGACCAGACCGACCTTGCCGTCATTGAGGGGCAGCACGTCGAACCAGTCCCCGCCCACCTCGCTGACCGCGGGCTGATAGCGGAAGGCGACCTCGATGCCGCCGAGGTGCGGTGGCTCCTGGGGAAGCAGGCTGCGCTGGAGCGTCAGCGCGGTGGCACGTTCGCGCCCGTACAACCGGGCGTTGTCGATACAGATGGCGGCGCGTGCGGCCAGCTCGGTGGCGAGGGTGAGGTCCTGGTCGTCGAACGGCCGCGGGTTGACCGTGCGGCACAGGCTGAGCGTGCCGAGTACCTCGCCGCGGGCCATCAGGGGAGCGGCCAGGTAGGAGTGGACTCCGGCTCGCCGCAGGGTCTCGGCTGCCGAGTCGTCCCTGGCGATACGCCGTAGCGCCGTGTCGCTCACGTGTCGCAGCAGGATCGGCCGCGCCTCTCGTACGCATTGGGTGATCACCCGTGACGAGCTGTACGACGCCTGCTCGCCGACCTCATCCGCGGCCATGATCGCGTCGGTGGGACGGCCCGCCGTGAGGGCGAGGACCCGGAAGTCGAGGGAGTCGTCCGCCCGCCCTGCGGCCGTGCCGCCCGGATGGACCACCGACTCGAGTACGTAGACGGCCGCGAGGTCGGCAAGTTCCGGAACGGCGACATCCGCGAGTTCCCGTGCCGTCTGGCGCAGGTCCAGCGTGGTGCCGATACGGACACCGGCTTCGGCGATCACCGCCAGGCGCTCCCGCGCTTCTGCGACCTCCGCCGCCGCCCGCTGACGCTCGGAGACATCGAGCACCGCCATGGCCAGGCCGAGAACACGCCCGTTCTGGTCCTCGATGCGCTGATACGACTCCGAGTAGGCGTGATCTTCGCTGTCCGCGGCCGTCCGGCCGATCGTCTGCTGATCCAGCAGTGGCTCACCCGTCTGAAGGACCTGCCGCATGCGTGACTCGATGGCCTGCACGTCGAGCGCCGGCAGCACCTCGCCGACGCGGCGACCCAGCACGGCCTCCTCGGGCACGCCGTTCATCCGCTCCAGTGACGGATTGACACGCACCCACCGCAGGTCGGTGTCGAACACCGCGATGCCCACCGGCGACTGGCGGACCAGGATGTGGGACAGGGCCAGGTCCCGCTCCACGTTGCGTACGGTCTCGGCGTCGGTGCCCAGGCCCAGGGCATGGTCAGCGCCACGTGCATCGCGCAGCTGCATCGTGCGGAACTCCACTCGGCGCGTCGAGCCGTCCTTGTGCCGCACCGGAAAGACTCCCGCCCAGCGCGCTCCCGTGCGCACGCGCTCGAACAGCTCGCGGGCCCGTGGCTGGTTCTCCGGGGCCACCAGCAGCGCGCCCGCGTCGCGGCCCAGTGCCTCTGCGGCGGAGAAGCCGAGCAGCGACTCGGCCTCGGGGCTCCACAGGGCGATCCGGCCGTCGCTGTCCAGGACGAGGGCCGCCACACGCAGCAGATCCAGCAGCCCACCAGGCGCAGCGATGCCGTTCTGCCAGCCGTTCCCGGTCCGGGTCTCTCGCTCGGGCATACCGGACGCTCCTTCCGGCGGCAGCGCGGGAGGCGCGCCGGGCTCATTCCGCCGGGCTCCCTGTCCGTCATACCTCTGCCCGCACGACACCGCACGTCATGGCCGTCCGCGCTGCGGGGTCGGCTCAGCCTCATCCGGAGGACCGATGGGCGCGGGGCGGACACGAGGGCGAGGGATGCGGGGGATCCCGCGGGATGGGCGGATCGGGCTGAGAGGCCCGGTGACCAGCCTCCCGCCAAGCTGCCGCAGCGACGCATCACGCGACCGGCCTCGCAAAGGACTGACGCGGGGTCTTGACCGCCACGCCGGCCTGCCCCTACGGTGCCGCCGAGACTACGAACCGCGTTCGAAATACCGTACATCTAGGTCGAGTTGAGATTGGTTGGGGGGGGGGGGGGGGGGGGGGGGGGGGGGGGGGGCGGGGGCCCCCCGGGGGCGGGGGGGGGGGGCCCGCGCGGGGCCGGCCGCCGC